>NZ_NSJY01000013.1:0-1647399 GCF_002289535.1 Bradyrhizobium sp. UFLA03-84
GCTCGACTAAATAGACGCCCGCCCCGGGGCCTGGGAGTGTGGAACGTGGAGAGAGCCCCCACCCCAACCCTCCCCCGCAAGCGGGAGAGGGAGCCGACCGCCGATGCAACTCGAATTCATATGCAATAGCGCTGCCCCTGCGGGTGAAGGGACGCTTTTGTGATATTTCGGAATATTAGAAATATACCCCTGATTTGCCCGACACGTCAAGCTGCCGTGTCGAACGCCGGCCCCGCCGGCTCCTTTGCATGGGGTTGTTTTCGATATTTTCGTAACGCGTCCCTGCGACAGCCTTGCGTCTACCGCCCCGCGGCCTTCCTCGGCTTGCCGATGTCGCTGCGCAGGGCCTCGAGCTCCTTGCGCACGGCACTCGCCGCGTCGCGTTCGATCTTGCGGTAGCGCGCCACCAGGGAGAGACCGAACGGGGTCAGCACCGCGCCGCCGCCGTTCTTGCCGCCGGTCTGCCGCTCCACCGCCGCCTGCCGGCAGATGCGGTTGATCTCGTCGACCAGGTCCCAGGCGCGTTTGTAGCTCATGTCCATGGCGCGGCCGGCGGCCGAGATCGAGCCGCATTCCCTGATGTTTTCCAGCAGCAGGATCTTGCCCGGCCCGATCCGGTCCTCGGCATCGAGGTCGATGCGGACGCTCAGGGAGGGGAGCGATGAGGCGCTCGATTTCGACATGGGAGACCTTCTCTCGGCAACAGATTGCCACTACCTCCTTTCATGAACAAGATGAACCCGTTACATAACGGGAAATCGCAAAAGAATATTTGGGGTAGGCATGACTTCTTCATCGCTGTTTTCACCGCTCAAGGTCGGTCCCTATGAGCTGAAGCACCGTGTCGTGATGGCGCCGCTGACGCGGATGCGGGCGGCGCGGCCGAGCCTCGCGCCGCGGCCGATGAACGCGGAATATTATGCGCAGCGCGCGACGCCGGGCGGCCTGCTGATCGCGGAAGCCTCGCCCGTCGTCGCCACCGGCTTCGGCAATCCCGGCGTTCCCGGCATCTACAGCGAGGCCCAGATCGCGGGTTGGCGCGAGGTGGTCGATGCCGTGCACGCCAAGGGCGGCTTGATCTTCCTGCAACTCTGGCACGTCGGCCGCGTCTCGCATTCCTCGTTCCAGCCTGACGGTGCGCTGCCCGTGGCGCCGTCGGCCGTCGCGATCTCCGCCGAGTTCAAGTGCATGACGGCGGACGGCAAGGTCGTCGAGTACGAGACGCCGCGTGCGCTCGAGACCGCCGAGGTCGCACTGATGGTGGAGGCTTACAGGCAGGGCGCGAAGAACGCGCTCGCCGCCGGCTTCGACGGCGTCGAGATCCATGGCGCCAATGGCTATCTGATCGAGCAGTTCCTGCAATCGAAGAGCAATGTGCGGACCGATCAGTATGGCGGCTCCATCGAGAACCGCGTCCGCTTCCTGCTGGAGGTGACGCAGGCGGTGACCGAGGTGTGGGGCGCCAACCGTGTCGGCGTGCGGCTTTCGCCCTACGGCATTGCCAATGGCAGCGGCGAGGCCGATCCGATGCCGCTCTACAGCCACGCCATCAAGGCGCTGGACAAGTTCGGGCTCGCCTATCTGCATTTCATCGAGCCGCGCGCCTCGGGCACCGGCCGCGCCGACGTCGACTGGCAGAACGTGCCGTCCGCGATGGTGCTGTACCGGCCGATGTGGAGCGGCGTGCTCATCACCGCCGGCAATTTCGTCGGCGACAGCGCAGAGCGCGCACTTGCCGAGGGCCATGCCGATGCGATCGCGTTCGGCCGCTATTTCATCTCCAACCCGGATCTGCCGCGCCGCCTGCAACGCGGCTATCCGCTGACCAAGTACAACCGCGCCACCTTCTATGCCGGCGAGGAAAAGGGCTACACGGACTATCCCGTGCACGACGAGCTGGCGCAGGCGTAAGTCTTTAGCAGGCCTCGTAGCCCGGATTTCGCTGCACTGCATCCGGGCTACAATGCCTCCATCTTCGTCATTGCGAGCGAAGCGAAGCAATCCATATCTCCGATATGCGGAGAGATGGATTGCGTCGTCACTTCGCAATGACGCCGAGCAATGGAGCGCTCCTGATGTTTCCGGACGACGAATTCGAGCCGACCAAGAAGCCAAAGCCCGTGGCGCCGGCGAAGCCCGCGGCGGGGCAATGTTTGTGCGGCAAGGTGCGGTTCGAGATCGACGTGCCGGCGCGCTGGGCCTGGCACGATCACACTGCCGCCAGCCGCCGTGCGCATGGCGCGGTCTATGCGACCTATGTCGGCAGCTGGAAGAAGCGCTTCCGCATCACGCAGGGCGAAAGCGAGCTGTCGCGTTACGAGGATGCGAAGAGCAAGACCGCGCGCAGCTTCTGCGCCAATTGCGGCACGCCGATCATCTATGAGCGCGCGCGGTCGCCGCACATGGTCAACATCCCGCGCGCGCTGTTCTCGGGGCGCACCGGCCGGCAGCCGCTCTACCACATTGCGATCGAGGAATTGCAGGAATGGGCCTACACCGGCGAGCCGCTGGTGCCGCTGAAGGGCTATCCCGGCGTGGTCTGGCAGCGGTCGAAAAAGAAGAAGCGCAGTGAGCGCGAGGGGATGTTCTGATGCATGATCCGGAAAAGTGCGAAGCGGTTTTCCGAAAAGATCATGCACAAACAAGCGACGCGAACAGCGCTCGTCAGCTTCCGGGCGGGGCGGTCGCACCAACGCCGCGTCAGTGCTTCACGTAGATGACCTCGTCCGTTCCGGCGTATTCCTCGGTCCATCCCCTCTTGTCGACGAGGAATCGCTTCAGAGGTTCATGCGCCTTCACCCAGAGCACCGTATCGATCTTGTACTTGTCGAGCACGGCATCCCAGGCGGGCTCGTCGATCTCCCATTTGATCAGGCTGAAATAGTCGCGCAAGAGCTCGTCGGGATAGGCGGTGGCCGACCGGCCGTCGATGAACACGGGCACCGTACCGCGCGTGTAGAAGATCAGGAGTCCGCCGACGTTCCAGTGGTTCAGGAGCCGTGCATGCGGAAAATGCGTTTGAAGATAGCGCGCATCCTGTTCCGACAGCAGCTGTGGAAGCGCGAGCGCCGGTTTGACGTATATCAGGGTCAGCGGCAGAGCGCACATTCCAACGATGCCGGCCACCAGCAACGAGCTCTGCACCTTGAGCTCATTCAGCTGCTTGGGCAGCAGCCGGTCCAGGTGCAGCGCCAGCGGCACCGCCGCGAACATGAAGAAGAACGACATGTATCTGTATTGATAGAATCCCAACAGCAGGAACAGCCAGGCCAGCAGTCGCGACTCCAGAGGAGCGGTCGAAGCCGCCGGATGGCGGAGCTCGAACGCAACGAACATGGCGATATAGACGATACCGGGAACGCTTCCCGGCATGGTGAAGTTCGCAGCATAAGACCACCACTCGGTGATATGCGCCTGTGCAAAATGGCCCAGCGTGGTCGCGACGCCGTTGTAGATGTGCCAGCCGAGAGGATTGACGAGGATGGCGACGAGGCAGCCGGCCGCTGCGAAGCTGTAGATCCTAAGGCCTGCCCAGTCTCGCTTGAGCACGGACACCGCGCCGAAAAAACCGATGAGGAGTAGCCCGAGCATGAAGCCGCCATGCAGATTGGCCCAAAGCACCATCATCACGGGCAGCAGGAACCATCGGGTTCGTTTCAAGCACTCCGCGTAGAAGATGACGCAGAACACCATGGTGGGGGTGTTTGGCGACGCCGAGAGATAGGAGTTCGGGGCTGTCGCAAAGGCCGGGTAAAGCACGCAGGCGGTCAGAACGGAAATGCCGACCGCGAGCGCCGAGGCGCCGCTGCCGAGGCAGATCGATGTGAGATATCCGGCGATCACCGCGCCACATGCAACGACTGCCAATGTGAGGCCGGTGTATCCCGTGTATTGAAACACCACGCTGGCGATCACGTCCCAAAGCCAGGAGAGATTGTACCATTGCCTGTTGCCGAGGGTGAATGACCACGGATCCTGGAACGGGACGCTGCCGCGTTCTCTGATCAAGTCTCCGGCGGCGAGGTGCCATCCGAGGTCGAGGTGGCCAAGCAGAAGCGGCCCGTTTGCCAGGTAGTACACCGATGAGAACGCGATCACGAAGAGATAGATTCCCGGCTTCGCGAGCTTGATCGTTCCTGGTCCTCTCTCAAGCTTGGTGCCGTTCCAAGCCGCCAGCGCGTCCATGAATCAGTCCTGCGATCGAAGCGGGGCCTGCGGGCTTTCGGCCTGCCTGGTGGAGACAAACAACCGCCGCTTTAGGACACTCTCGCTAAAGTAGCGTTAATCTCGGCGGCGCAATTCGACGCTGCCCGCCGAGGGAGTTTCCCGGAACTCGCGATCATCATGGTGCTCGCATGGGTACGCCAGGCGCGCGCCTGCGGAATGCGGCCATGACCGGCCGCTCGATTGCTCCCAAAGCGCAAGTTTGGTCATCTCTTTCGGTGCCGTCGGCCAACGTGCTGGCAGGCCTGGAGGGAACATGAAGAATCGCATCACCGGCCGCTCGGCATTCTTGGCATTGCTGAAGGATGAAGGCGTCACCCATCTGTTCGGCAATCCCGGCACCACCGAGCTGCCGATCATGCATGCGCTCAAGGACCATCCCGATCTCACCTATGTGATGGCGATGCAGGAGAGCCTGGTCGTCGCGATGGCCGATGGCTTCAGCCGCGCCTCCGGCAAGCTCGTTGCCTGCAACGTCCATGTCGCGCCCGGCCTCGGCAATGCGATGGGCTCGCTCTACAACGCGAGCTTCACCGGTACGCCGCTGATCCTCACCGCCGGCCAGCAGGAGCAGGGCCACGGCTTGACCGAGCCGGTGCTGTTCGGTCCGCTGGTGCAGATGGCCACTCCCCTGGTGAAATGGGCGGTCGAGGTGACGCGGCTGGAAGATCTGCCGCGCATCGTGCGCCGCGCCGCCAAGATCGCGACCACGCCGCCCACCGGTCCGGTGTTCATCTCGCTGCCCGGCGACATCCTCAACGCTGAAGCCGGCATCGAGCTCGGCCGCTCTACCCGGGTCGACACCCGCGTCCGGCCGTCGGAGGATTCGCTGAAAGCACTGGCCGCGCGCATCCTCAAGGCGGAGCGTCCGGTGATCGTCGTCGGCGACGAGATCGTCAAGAGCGATGCGCTGCGCGAAGCCGCCGACCTCGCCGAGACGCTGGGCTGCCCGGCCTGGCAATCGTCGACGCCCTATGGCGCGCATTTCCTGTCGGAAAGCCCGAGCTTCATGGGCGCGATCGCGCGGCTGCAGAAGGTCGCGCGCGACGTGCTGGCGCCGCATGATCTTTTGATCGCGCTCGGCGGCGATCCCTTGCGGATGTCGGTCTACAGCGAGGTCGATCCGCTGCCGGACGGGCTCTCGATCGTGCAGGTCGGGCTGGTCGACAGCGACCTCGCCCGCAACTATGGCGCCGAGATCGCGGTCAAGGCCGACGTCAAGGAAACGCTGCGTGCGCTGGTCCCGGCATTGAAGGAGCTCGGCGGCAGCGCGCTGGAGACGCGCGCGAAGCAGGGGCTTGCGGCGCTCGCATCGAAGAACTGGGCGGCGAAGCGCAGGGCGCTGGTCGAGCAGATCTCCAAGGTGAGCCAGACTTCGCCGATCGATCCGGACTGGCTCGCGTTGCAGGTCGTGGAAGCGATGCCCGACAATGCGATCCTGGTCGACGAGGGCCTGACCTCGTCGCGCCAGATCATCGCGCTGCGCGCGCATCGCGACCGCTATGGTTATCACGCGCTGGCTTCCGGTGGTATCGGCTGGGGTCTGCCGGCCGCGGTCGGCGCCAGCCTCGCCAATCCGCAGCGCCCGGTAGTGTGCTATTCCGGCGACGGCTCGTCGATGTATTCGATCCAGTCGTTGTGGACCGCAGCCAACCACAAGCTGCCGCTCAACTTCGTCATCGTGAACAATGGCGGCTATCGCATCATCAAACAGCGCCTGCTCGCCTTCCATGGCGACGACAACTACGTCGGCATGGACTTCATCGATCCGCCCGTCGATTTCACCGGCATCGCGCGCTCGCTCGGGCTCGAGGCGATCAAGGTGACGGATCCGCGGGAGCTGAAGGCCACGCTGAAATCCGCGTTCAGCCGCCCGGGTGCGAAGCTGATCGAAGTGGTGGTTAGCAACTCGGTGAATTAGTTGGGACGTCATTTCCGGGGTCGGTCCTGCGGACCGCCCGGAATGACGGCGTCTACCCCGCCGCAGCGCTCCGCTTCACGCGATACCGGCTCGCCGGATGCGTGTCGTCGACCTTGGCGCGCCCGGCGCCGAACAGCTTCTCGCGCAAGGTGCCCTTGGCATAGTCCTGCTTGTAGCGCCCGCGCTTGACCAGCTCCGGCACCAGCATGTCGGCGATGTCTTCGAAGTCACCGGGCGAGATCGCGAACGCGACATTGAGGCCATCGACATCGGTGTCCTCGAACCATTGCTCGATCTTGTCGGCGACCTGCTCGGGCGTTCCGACGACCACGGGGCCAGCGCCGCCGATGCCGACATGCTCGGCGACCTCGCGCACGGTCCAGACCCGGTCGGGATCGGCGCGGGTGACATTGTCCATCGCCGAGCGGCCGGCATCGTTCTGCACGTGCCGCACCTCCTGGTCGAGCGAATAGGTCGAGAAGTCCACCCCGGTCCAACCCGACATCAGCGCCAGCGCGCCTTCGTGGCTGATATGGCTGCGGTACTCCGCGTACTTCGCCTTGGCCTCGGCCTCGGTCGGCGCCACCACGATGCACATCATCGAGAACATCAGGATCTCGGCTGCGTTGCGGCCCTTCGCTGCCGCGAGTTCGCGGATCGCCGACACCCGCGGGCCGATCACCTTGGCTGACGGGCCCGACATGAACACGCATTCGGCGTGCTCGGCGGCGAATTGCCGGCCGCGTGGCGAGGTGCCGGCCTGATAGAGCACCGGCGTGCGCTGCGGCGACGGCTCCGACAGATGGATCGCGTTGAGCCGGTAGTTGGCGCCCTCGTGCTGCACCCGATGCACCTTCGACGGATCCGTGAAGATGCCGCGCGCGACGTCGCGGATCGCAGCGTCGTCCTCCCAGCTGCCTTCCCAGAGCTTGTAGACCAGCTCCATATATTCGTCAGCGAGCTCGTAGCGGTCGTCATGCGCGGTCTGCTTGTCCTTGCCGGCGCCGCGCGCCGCCGAATCGAGATAGCCGGTCACCACGTTCCAGCCGACCCGGCCGTTGGTCAGGTGGTCGAGCGTCGACATCCGCCGCGCGAACGGGTAGGGCGGCTCGAACGAGAGATTGCTGGTGACGCCGAAGCCGAGATTTTCAGTCACCGCGGCCATCGCGGGGATCAGCATCAACGGCTCGTTGGCCGGGGTCTGCGCCGCGTTGCGCAGCGCCGCATCCGGATTGCCCGCATACACGTCATAGACCCCGAGCACATCAGCGAGGAACAGGCCGTCGAACCGGCCGCGCTCCAGCGTTTTCGCCAGGTCGGTCCAGTAGGACAGCTTGTTGTAGTCCTTGGTGCGGTCGCGCGGATGGGTCCATAGCCCCGGCGACTGATGCGCCACGCAGTTCATGGCAAAGGCGTTGAGCCGGATTTGTTTTGTCATTGTCGAAAACCTTGGTCGAAACCTTGAGCGCCGCTTCGATTGCTGCCCGGTTGGGCGTCCCGCATCAAATTGGTGCGACTTCCCACGTTTTGGCAAGGCCCCTTCGCGATTCACACCCTTCCGGTGGCGGGCCGATCCCGATAGGTTGCCGGCCTCCAGAAGCATGATCCGGATGTGCGACGCAGCGATCCGACGGGATCATGCCAAGACGCGACCGGACGAAGGAACAATCATGGCGACACGGGAAGACGCAATCGCAAACGTGCGAGAGCATTTTCAATCGGGACAGTTCCTGAAGGAGCTGGATCGCAGGGTCGGCTACCAGACCGAGAGCCTGAATGCCGACAAGGCTGACGCGTTGCGCGCCTATCTGGTGGAGAATTTGCAGCCGGCCTTCGCCGAGCTCGATTTCAAGACCAGGCTGATCGAATCGCCGACCGGCCGCGGCCCCTATCTGATTGCCGACTACCAGGAAGATGCCGCGCGGCCGACCGTGCTGACCTACGGCCATGGCGACGTCGTCGACGGCATGGTCGGCGAATGGCGCGACGGGCTCAATCCCTGGCAGATCACGGTCAAGGGTGATCGCGCCTATGGCCGCGGTACCGCCGACAACAAGGGCCAGCATTCGATCAACATGGCCGCGCTCCGTGCGGTGAAGCAGGCGCGCGGCGGCAAGCTCGGCTTCAACGCCAAGTTCATCATCGAGACCGGCGAGGAGATCGGCTCGCCCGACCTGCGCGAGGTCTGCGAGGCGCATCGCGAGGAGCTGAAGGCCGATCTTTTCATTGCTTCCGACGGGCCACGGCTGTCGGTGGAACGTCCCACCATCTTCCTCGGCTGCCGCGGCGGCAACCGCATCCATCTCGACGTCAATCTGCGCGAAGGCGGCAACCATTCCGGCAATTGGGGCGGCGTGCTGGCCAATCCCGCGACTATCCTGGCCAATGCGATCGCGAGTCTGGTCGACGGCAAGGGCCGCATGAAGCTCGATATCCTCAAACCGCCGCCGATCTCGAACCGCGTCCGCGCCGCGCTCGCCGACGTCGAGATCAAGCCGACGGCGGACGAGCCTCAGCTTGCGGAAGATTGGGGCGAGGAGGGCCTGACCGCAGCCGAGCGGCTCTATGCCTGGAACACGCTCGAAGTGCTGGCGATGTCGGCGGGCAATATCGACAAGCCCGCCAACGCGATTCCCGGCAGGGCGAATGCGGTGCTGCAACTCCGCTTCGTGGTCGGCACGAAATATCTCGAAGTGATCGATGGAGTCCGCGACTATCTGCACAAGAACGGCTTCCCGATGGTCGAGGTGTCCGGCGCGCAGCGTTTCGGCGCCTCGCGCACCGACATGGACAGCCCATGGATCGACTGGGCCGCGAACTCGATCCGCGCCACGACAGGCAAGGCGCCGGCGGTGCTGCCGAACTTCGGCGGCTCGCTGCCGAACGACGTGTTCTCCGAAGGCCTCGGCCTGCCGACGATCTGGGTGCCGCATTCCTACCCGGGCTGCTCGCAGCACGCGCCGGACGAGCACATCCTGCTGCCGGTGACCGAGGAGGCGCTGACCATCATGGCCGGCCTGTTCTGGGACCTCGGCGAGACGCCGCGCAAGTGACGCACGACTGGATGGCTCCCTCACCCCGCGCTTGCGGGGAGAGGAGAAGAGAAGCAGCGAGAAAGCCTGAGTTCGCCAAGGAATCTAGATGACGCTATCGACGCCGATTAACTCTCAGGCCGACGTGACGACCAAGAAAAACATCACCCGCCTGATCGTCGCGACCTCGATTGGCAATGCGCTCGAATGGTACGACATCTCGGTCTACGCCTATTTCGCGGTCTACCTCTCCAAGGCGTTCTTCCCGGCCAATGATCCGACCACCTCGCTGCTGCTGACCTTCGGCAGCTTCGGCCTGTCGTTCCTGATCCGCCCGATCGGCGGCGTCGTGCTCGGCGCCTATGCCGACCGTCACGGCCGCAAGGCCTCGCTGATGCTGTCGATCGTGTTGATGACGTTCGGCACGCTGGTGCTGGCGCTGATGCCGACCTTTGAGACCATCGGCATCCTGGCGCCGATCGCGGTGATGCTGGCGCGGCTGGTGCAGGGCTTTTCCGCCGGCGGCGAGTTCGGCTCCTCGACCGCGTTCCTCGTCGAGCACATGCCGGAGCGGCGCGGTTTTGTCGCCAGCTGGCAGTTCGCGAGCCAAGGCGTCAGCGGCCTGCTCGGCGCGGGGTTTGGTGCGCTCCTGACCTCGCTGATGAGCCCGGAGGACCTGCAATCCTGGGGCTGGCGGCTGCCGTTCCTGTTCGGCGTGCTGATCGGCCCGGTCGGCATCTATATCCGCAACCATGTCGACGATGCCACCCCGCCGCCTGCGGCGGGGCAACAGGACTCGCCGGTCAAGGAAGTGTTCGCGCGGCAGATGCTCCCCACGATCCTTGCGATCGGCGCGCTCGCGGTCTCGACCGCCGTCAACTATCTGATCGTCTACATGCCGACCTATGTGGTGAAGACGCTCAACCTCGCGCCATCGATCGGCTTCACCGCCGCATTCGCTGCGCAGACCGCGGTCGCGCTGCTGGCGCCGATCGCAGGCTTCGTCTCCGACAAGATCGGACGCACCACGCACATGATCCTGTTTGCGCTGCTGCTGCTGGTGTCGATCTTCCCGGCCTTCCTGCTGCTCACGGGCAAGCCGACGCCTGCGATCATCCTGCTCGGCGTGCTCTGGCTCGGCGTGCTCAAGGCGCTGTATTACGGGCCGCTGGCCGCGCTGATGTCGGAGCTGTTTCCGCCGGCGACGCGCGCGACCGGCCTCGGCCTGAGCTACAATATCGGCGTCACGCTGTTCGGCGGCATGGGGCCGGCGATCATGACCTGGATGGGAAGCTTTGCGCTGATCGGCGAGCTTGCGCCGGGCTATTATCTCACCGCGGTCTGCATCCTCAGCCTTGCTGCACTCTTCACGATCCGCAGGCTGCGGCTCGCATGATCCGGAAAAGTGCGAAGCGGCTTTTCGAGATGATCATGCGCAAACCGTACCTGATTTCGTGAAACGAAATTCGAATATCCAGATTGTTGCAAAGCAGCGTAGATAGTCGAAATCAAAGTTTCATCTGACGAAAGTATACGGTGTGCGGCGCGCGTCATCCGTCTTAGGATGCCGCCGCCGGGCGCGTTGCTTCATCGTGCCCGCTTCACGATCTTGGAATTGAAGGCAAGGAAGGCCAGGGCATGAACGCCTCCACGACTGCGACCGCACGGACCAGCCGCAAGAGGCCATCACCGGATCCGGGCCAACCCGACAAGTTCAACGCAATCCAGAAGGTCTGCGCGATCCTGCGCGTGCTCGCGCAGCGCTCGCCGTTGCGGCTGACCGACATCGCCGACACCACCTCGCTCAACAAGGCGACCGCGCTGCGCATCCTCAATTCGCTGATCGAGGAAGGTTTTGTCTCCAGGGTCACCGGTGCCAAGACCTATGAGCTCGGCCAGGAGGCGCGGGTGATGGCGGTCGGCGCGCGCCGCTCGGTCGACATCGCGGAGCTGGCGCAGCCGAGCCTGTTGCGGCTGTCGGAGCGCTCGGCGGACACGGCGCTGTTGTCGGTACGATCCGGCGTCGAGGCGCTGTATCTGGCGCGCTCGGTCGGCAGCCACCCGTTGCAGCCGAATTATCTGCAGATCGGCAGCCGCCGTCCGCTCGGTGTCGGCGCCGGCGCGCTGGCGCTGCTGGTCTGGCTGCCGGACGCCGAGATCGAGGCCGTGATCGAGGTGATCGTGCCGCGGCTGGCGAAATCGCCGCGCATCACGCCAAAATTCCTGCGCGAGCGGATCGCGGTGGCGCGCAAGGCCGGCCACACCGTGCTGCTCGACGCTGCGTTCCCCGGCATGGGCGGTGTCGGCGTTCCGGTCCGCGATGATGCCGGCGAGGTGGTCGCTGCGCTGTCGATCGGCGCCGCCACCGACCGCATCCGCCGCCGCGAGGGCGAACTCGCCGACATGCTGAAGAAGGAAGCCCAGGTGCTTGCCCGCGCGATGGCACAGGCGCCGAAGAACGGGCGGTCCGCAAAGGTCACGAGCTGACCGGATCGGGAGTCGGGATTTGGCAGTTCCTGGCAGCAGGAATTCGGCTGTTCCAGCCTGCGCACTGACCGGGCGGGTCGGTTTAATCAAGCGATTAATCTGAGGAACCCAAGGGTGTCAGCGGCTTGCGAGAACGGGCGGTTGCCGTCATCATGGCCGCGCTCGCCGAGGAAACCTGCCCAACAACATGACGCTATCGCCTGACGCCACCGACGACGCTGTGACGACGGCGTTTGCCGGCCTTCCCGCATTGCTCGACCGGGCGCCTCGGCTGGTCTCGCGCGGGCGGCTGCTCGATTGCGACTGCCTGATCGGCCCGATGGCGCGGCCATCTCATGCCGTGATCCGCGCTGGGCGCATCGTCGAGCTGGTGCCTGCGCCAGTCCTGATGCGCTCGTGGCGTTTCGCCTATCGCGCGACGCCGCAGGCCTGGGCCGCCTACTGGCAGGCCGAGCCGAAACCCGGCTGGCACGACCTGCTGGCGCTGACCAAGCGCGGCGAGGCTGTGCTGGAGGGTGACCTGCATCCCTTCATGGCGCATCTGCAATACTTCAAGGACCTGCTGGCGCTGCCGCGGCAGCATTTCGCGGCGACCGCCTCATGAACGGCTACATCGAGCCGATGGTCGGCCGCTACGTTCACGTCGAGATCGGCGGCGAGCTGCACCGCATTTATTTCGAGGAGAACGGCACGGGCATCCCGCTGGTCTGCCTGCACACCGCGGGATCCGACGCGCGGCAGTGGCGGCATCTGCTCGCGGACGCGCAATTTGCCGAAAATTTCCGCATCATTGCCTTCGATATGCCCTGGCATGGCAAGTCGAATCCGCCGATGAGCTGGACCGGCGATGAATACCAACTCACCACCGCGCGCTATACCGAAACGATCCGCGCCTTCTGCCGCGCGCTGCGGTTGGAGAAGCCGGTCGTGATGGGCTGCTCGATCGGCGGCCGCATCGTTCTCAACCTTGCGATCGAACATGCCGCCGAGTTCCGCGCATTGATCGGGCTCGAGGCCGCCGATTTCCAGGCGCCGTGGTATGACACCGACTGGCTCAATCGTCCGGACGTCCATGGCGGCGAAGTCTGCGCGGCGCTGGTGTCGGGGCTGATTGCGCCACAGAGCCCCGAAGCGGCGCGGATGGAAACGCTGTGGGGCTACAAGCAGGGCGGCCCCGGCGTGTTCAAGGGGCGACCTGTATTTCTACCGTGTCGATGGCGACCTGCGCGGCCGCGTCGCGTCAATCGATACTAAAGTATGCAAGCTCTATCTGCTCACGGGCGAGTATGATTTCTCCTGCACGCCTGAGGACACGAGGCGGACGGCAGCGGCTATAGGGGGCGCCAGCGTCACGATCATGGAGCATCTCGGTCATTTTCCAATGAGCGAGAATCCCGGACAGTTTCGCCGCTACATCGCACCCGTCCTCGCCGACATTCTCACGCAGTAAATCGACCGTTTTCACGCAAGGAGTAGACGTATGACACGCAAATATCTCATCGGCTTCGCGCTCGCCGCCGCGCTCGCCGCCGCGCTCGGCGCGAGCCAGGCGCAGGCCGAGGAGCTGACCGGAACGCTGAAGAACATCAAGGACACCGGCGCGATCACGCTCGGCTACCGCGATTCCTCGATTCCGTTCTCCTACCTCGACGACAACCAGAAGCCCGTCGGCTACGCCATGGACATCTGCTACAAGATCGTCGATGCGATCAAGAAGGAGCTGAAGCTCGACAAGCTCGAGGTCAAGCTCAACCCGGTCACCTCGGCGACGCGCATTCCGCTGATGGCCAACGGCACCGTCGACCTCGAATGCGGCTCGACCACCAACAATGCCGAGCGCCAGAAGCAAGTCTGGTTCACCAACACCCACTTCCTGACCGCCAGCCGCTACGTCTTCAAGAAGTCGAGCGGGCTGAAGTCGATCGACGACCTGAAGGGCAAGTCGGTGGTCTCGACCGCCGGTACCACCAACATCAAGCAGCTCACCGAAGCCAATGTCGCGCGCGGCCTCGGCGCCAACATCATTCCGGCCAAGGATCACGCCGAAGCCTTCCTGATGGTCGAGACCGACCGCGCGGTCGCTTTCGTGATGGACGACATCCTGCTCGCCAGCCTCGTCGCCGGTTCGAAGTCGCCGGGCGACTACGTCATCTCCAAGGATGCGTTCTCCAAGCCGGAACCCTACGGCATCATGCTGCGCAAGGATGACGCGCCGTTCAAGAAGGTCGTCGACGCCGCCACCGCGGCGCTCTACACCAGCGGCGAAGGCGAGAAGATCTACGACAAGTGGTTCATGCAGAAGATTCCGCCGAAGGGCCTGACCCTCAATGTCGAGCTCGGGCCGGAGCTGAAGCACGAGTTCGCCAAGCCGTCGGACTCGCCGGATCCGGATTCGTACAAGTAAGCTGCCGAGACCTCATGGTTCGAGGCGGCGCAAAGCGCCGCCCCGCCAGGTGGACCAAAGAACCAAGCGTGTCCGGCCATTTTTGGAGGAGAATGGCCGGACATTTGCATATCGTCGGCGCATCGCGTTTGGATGCGCAGACGTTGCCGTTGAGCGTGACCGGCGCGGCCGCGTGGGGGACCCGTGAACTATAATTGGAACTGGCACATCTTTCTCGAGCCGAACCCGATGGGGACCGGCACCTATCTCGACCTGTTGCTGTCGGGACTGGTGGTCACCATCAAGGTGTCGGTGCTCGCCTGGATCATCGCGCTGGCGTCCGGCTCGGTGATCGGCGTGCTGCGCACGCTGCCGTCGCGGACGGCGTCATGGGTCGGCTTCTGCTGGGTCGAGTTCTTCCGCAACATGCCGCTGCTGGTGCAGCTGTTCCTGTGGTTCTTCGTGCTGCCCGAGCTGCTGCCGAGGTCCGCCGGGCTGTGGCTGAAGCAATTGCCGAACGCGCCGTTCTGGACCGCCGCGATCGGCGTCGGCCTGTTCATGTCGGCGCGCGTCGCCGTGCAATTGCAGGCCGGCATCACCTCGCTGCCGCGCGGCCAGAAGCAGGCCTCGACCGCGCTCGGCCTCACCACGGTGCAGACCTATCGCTATGTGCTGCTGCCGATGGCGTTCCGCATCATCTTGCCGCCGCTGACTTCCGAATTCCTCAACACCATCAAGAACAGCGCGGTCGCCATCACCATCGGCTTGATCGAGCTGACGGGCGAGGCGCGCTCGATGCAGGAGTTCTCGTTCCAGGTGTTCGAGGCCTTCACGGCGGCGACCGTGCTCTATCTCCTCCTCAATTTCGTCGTGGTCACCGCGATGCGCTTCCTCGAGCGCTATGTCGCGATCCCCGGCTACATCACGGGCAAATAACGATGCTCGGCAATTTCGATTTCGACGTCATCCGCCGCGCGCTGCCCTATCTTTTCTTCGAGGGCATGCGCTTCACGTTGACCCTGACGGCGCTCGCCGCGTTCGGCGGCCTGGTGTTCGGCACCCTGATCGCCTTGATGCGGTTGTCGAGCTACAAGTGGCTCGGGCGCATCGCCGGCTTCTATGTCGACTTCATCCGCTCGCTGCCGCTGGTGCTGGTGATCTTCTGGTTCTACTTTCTGGTGCCCTATATCGGACAGTGGCTGACCGGCGCGTCGCGGCCGATCACAGTCGGCGCCTTCGCCTCCTCGCTGATCACCTTCATCGCATTCGAGGCGGCCTATTTCTCCGAGATCATGCGCGCCGGCATCCAGTCGATCTCGAAGGGCCAGCCGGCCGCGGCCAGCGCGCTTGGCCTGACCTACGCGCAGTCGATGCGCTACGTCGTGCTGCCGCAGGCGTTCCGCAACATGCTGCCGGTGCTGCTGACGCAAACCATCGTGCTGTTCCAGGACACCTCGCTGGTCTACGTGCTGTCGATCCCGGACTTCCTCGGCGCCGCCAGCAAGGTCGCGCAGCGCGACGGCCGTCTGGTCGAAATGTACCTGTTCGCCGCGCTGGTCTACTTCGTCATTTCCTGTGTCGCGTCGTTCGGCGTCCGCCGCCTGCAGTCGCGCATTGCCATTATTCGCTAAGGCACGACCCGGAAAAGTGGGAACCGGTTTTCCGATAAGGTCATGCCTAAACAAAAAGCTGAGCCATCATGATCGAGATCAATCACGTCAATAAATGGTACGGGCCGACCTTCCAGGTGCTGAAGGACTGCACCACCAGCGTCGCCAAGGGCGAGGTGGTGGTGGTCTGCGGCCCGTCCGGCTCGGGCAAGTCGACGCTGATCAAATGCGTCAACGCGCTGGAGCCGATCCAGGGGGGCGACATCACGCTCGACGGCGTCAAGGTCAACGATCCCAAGACCGACCTGCCGAAGCTGCGCTCGCGCGTCGGCATGGTGTTTCAGCACTTCGAACTGTTCCCGCATCTGCGGATCATCGACAATCTCTGCCTCGCGCAGGAGAAGGTCTTGGGCCGCAAGCATGGCGACGCCATGGCCAAGGGCATGAAGCTTTTGGAGCGCGTCGGGCTGAAGGATCATGCCAAGAAGTATCCCGCCGAGCTGTCAGGCGGTCAGCAGCAGCGCGTCGCGATCGCCCGGGCGCTGGCGATGGACCCGATCGCGATGCTGTTCGACGAGCCGACCTCGGCGCTCGATCCCGAGATGATCAGCGAGGTGCTCGACGTCATGGTCGACCTCGCCCGCGAGGGCATGACCATGATGGTGGTGACCCACGAAATGGGCTTCGCCAACAAGGTCGCCGACCGCGTCATCTTCATGGACCGCGGCGAGATCGTCGAGGACGCCAAGAAGGCCGACTTCTTCGGCACGCCGCGCAGCGACCGGGCGCAGAAGTTCCTGTCGAAGATCCTGCAGCATTAGGGCCGGACCTTTCCCCTCGTCATTCCGGGGCTCGCGCCAAGTGGCGCGCCCCGGAATGACGGCGCGGAAGGGTTTTCCCCCGTTAACAATTTGCGTATAGGAAGGCCTGAAACTTCGCCTTCCGTCCGCAGGAGAACTCGCGTGGAAAAGATCGCTTACGTCAACGGCTCGTACGTGCCGCATTCCGAGGCCAAGGTCTCGGTGTTCGACCGCGGATTCCTGTTCGCCGACGGGATCTACGAGGTGGCGGCGGTGCTCGAGGGCAAGTTGATCGACAACGCCTCGCATCTGGCCCGGCTGAAGCGCTCGGTTGGCGAGATCCAGCTGGCGCTGCCGGAGACGCTGGAGCGGATCGAGGAGATCCAGAAGGAACTGGTCAAGCGCAACGACCTCGTCAACGGCATGGTCTATCTCGAGGTCACCCGCGGCGCCGACACGGGACGTGACTTCGCCTTCCCGAAGGCGGAGGCGAACGTCAAGCCGACCCTCGTGATGTTCATCTCGGAAAAGGACATCATCAACGCGCCCTCGGCCAAGACCGGCATCAACGTCATCACGGTGCCCGACATCCGTTGGGAGCGGCGCGACATCAAGAGCGTGGCGCTGTTGGCGCAGGTGCTGGCCAAGCAGGCCGCGGCTGCGGCCGGCGCCGGCGAAGCCTGGATGATCGAAGACGGCAAGGTCACCGAGGGCGGTTCGTCCTCGTCCTTCATCGTCACCCAGGACGATGTCATCGTGACCCGTCACAACGGCAACGAGATCCTGCCCGGCTGCACCCGCAAGGCGGTGGTCAAGCTCGCCGAGGAGCGCCAGCTCCGCATCGAGGAGCGCGCCTTCACGGTCGCGGAAGCGCTTGCCGCCAAGGAAGCCTTCATCACCAGCGCCTCGGTGTTCGTGCAGGGCGTGGTCGCGATCGACGGCAAGACCGTCGGCAGCGGCAAGGTCGGCCCGATCACCGACCGCCTGCGCGAGATCTACGTCGAGTTCGCGAAGGCGACCGCGGTTTAGCGCGGGACCCTCCGCTTGTCATTCCGGGGCGCGCCGCTTGGCGCGAGCTCGGAATGACGGCGGGAGGAATCTACGCCGCCACTTTCACCTTCACCGGGTGCACTGCGCGGAAGCCGATCGCGATCCGGTTCCACGCGTTGATGGCGCCGATCAGCGTGGTCAGGTTGACCAGCTCGCTATCCGAAAACTCGGCACGCACCGCCTCGTAGTCGGCGTCAGGTGCGTGCGTTTCCGACACCAGCGTCAATGCCTCGGTCCAGGCCAGCGCCGCGCGCTCGCGCTCGGAGTAGAGCGGCGACTCGCGCCAGGCGTTGAGCAGATAGAGCCGCTGCTCGGTCTCGCCATGCTTGCGGGCGTCCTCGGTGTGCATGTTGATGCAGTAGGCGCAGCCGTTGATCTGGGAGGCGCGGGTCTTGACCAGCTCGATCAGCGACTGCTCGAGGCCGCTCGCGCTGATCTGGCTCTCCACGGCTACCAGCGCTTTGATCGTCTCGGGGGCAGCCTGATAGAAGTTCATCCGGGGTTTCATGGTCGTTCTCCTTGGTTGGGTCTGGGATTGCTAGTGTGCGCCGCCGCCGCCAGCGAACTGGCCCGGTTTCTTCAGGACCAGGGTCGCGACCAGCGCGATGATCAGCGCCACGCCGAGCAGATAGAAGGTGTCGCTGAAGGCCAGGATGTAGGCCTGCTTCTGCACGACCTTGCCGATCGCGGCGGTCGCGCGATGAGCGGCTTCGGCCTGGTCGGCGACGCCGTGGTTCATGAAATACTGCGTCAGCTGCGCGATCCGGCTGCGGGTTGCCTCCTCCAGCAGCGAGACCGACTGCATCAGCACGTTGGAATGATACTGCTCGCGCTTGGTCAGCAGTGTCTGCAGCGCGGCGATGCCGATCGCGCCGCCGAGGTTGCGCATCATGTTGAACAGCGCCGACGCCGATCCGGCGTTCTCCGCTTCGATTCCGGCCGTTGCAACCGCCGACAGCGGAGCGAAGGCAAGCGCCTGACCGACGGCACGGACGACGTTCGGCCAAAGCAGCTGATCGGCGGCATAGTCGTTGGTCATGTAGATGTTCATGAAGTTGGAGCCGGCGAACAGTGCAAATCCGACACCGATGACGATGCGGGGATCGAAGCGCTGCATCAGTTTCGGCACCAGCGGGATCAGCACGAGCTGCGGCAGGCCGGTCCAGGCCAGCACCATGCCGATCTGCTCGGAGTTGTAGCCCTGGATGCGCGCCAGATACTGCGGCAGGATGAACACCGAGCCATACAGCGCAATGCCCATCAGGAAGTTCGCCAGCATGCCGAAGCCGAAATTGCGGCGGGCGAGCAGGCGCAGATTGAGCAGCGGCTTCTCGACGGTGAATTCGACGATCAGGAAGGCGACCAGCGCGACGGCTGCGATGACAGACAGGCGGACGATGAAGGGCGAGCCGAACCAGTCGTCCTTGTTGCCTTCTTCCAGCACGGTCTGCAGCGCGGCGAGTCCGATCGCCATGGTGATGATGCCGAGCCAGTCGCCCTGGCGCAGCAACGACAGTTTCATCGGGCTCGGCTCGAGCGAGACGAACAGCATCGCGATCATCACGGCGCCGGGCACCAGGTTGACGTAGAAGATGTACTGCCAGCCCCAGTTCTCGGTGAGATAGCCGCCGATGGTCGGGCCGATCGCGGGAGCGAACGTCGCCGACAGCGCGAACAGCGCGAGGCCGATCGGCTGTTTTGCCTTTGGCAGCAGCGTGATGATCAGCGTGAACGCCATCGGGATCAGCACGCCGCCGGTGAAGCCCTGCACGGCCCGCAGCGCGATCATCTGCGGCAGGTCCTGCGCCAGCGCGCAGGCCGCCGAGAACACCAGGAACAGGAACGCGTTGGTGAGCAGATAGATGCGCACCGAGAACACCCGCGCGAGCCAGCCGGAGAGCGGGATCACCACGATCTCGGCGATCAGATAGGAGGTCGAGATCCAGCCGCCATCGTCGATGCCGGCGCCGATGCCGCCCTGAATGTCGGCGAGCGAGGCGTTGACGATCTGGATGTTGAGCACCGCCATGAACGCCCCGAGCGTGGCGCCGATCACCGCGATCCAGGTCCTGGTCGGGACCGCCGGTGTTGCAGGCGCGGCGGGGTTGGGAATGGGGACGGCGTTAGCTGTGGGCTGAAGTGTGGTCATCGGGGTCGTCCTTACTGGCCCCCACAACATGTATTAGGCGGCCGGTTTCGATAATCCGGGAAGGAGTGGAAGGATTGTCCGGCAGAGGTTGATAATCGGGATGCCTAGCGCCTCCGGCATTCGTGGCGGCCAGCAGCTCGACACGATGGCTGATCTCAGCCCTGTCGATAGGTGAGGTGAGCACGCTGGATTGGCTCCCTCCTCCGGAAGGGGGAGGGAGCCCTGCCGTCGGCGGCTGCGGCACGAAGGAGAAGCGAGCAGGATGGAGAACACAAAAACGCGATCGACCACCGTTGCGGTGATCGATCGCGTCAAGCTAGTTGAAGAAGTGCTTTGCGCTAACCGCCGTTTGCCCGCATCGCCGACGCCAGCCGCCGCTTCTCCTCGCGCTCGGCCAGCACCGTCGCCTTGGTGTTGACGGTCGGGATCGCCGACATGCCCGGCCGCAGCAGGCCGGTCAGGCTGTGATCGTCGAGCACGATCTTGACCGGCACGCGCTGCACGATCTTGGTGAAGTTGCCGGTGGCGTTGTCGGGCGGCAGCAGCGCGAATTCGAGGCCGCTCGCCGGCGACAGGCTGTCGACATGGCCCTTCAGCGTGGTGCCGTGGAAACTGTCGACGGTGAGCTCGACCGGCTGGCCGTTGCGCACATGGGTCAGCTGCGTCTCCTTGAAATTGGCGACTACATAGACCGCATCCAGCGGCACCACCGCCATCAGCTGGGTGCCGGCCTGCACATATTGTCCGACGCGCAGCGTGCGGGCGCCGACCGTGCCGTCGACCGGCGCGGTGATCCCCGCGTAGGACAGGTTCAACTCGGCCTGCTGCTTGACCGCACGGGCGCGGTCGACCTGCGCCACCGCCTGAGCACGCTGCGTGGTCAGCACGTCGACCTTGCGCTGCGCCGCCGACAGCGCCGACTTCGCATGCTGCAATTGCGCCGTGTTGGCGCGCAACGCCGCGTCGGTCTGCTGCGCGCGTTGAATGGTGCCGGAGCCGGATTTCATCAGCCCGTCGTAGCGGGTTTGCTCCTCCTGGGCGAATTTCAGATTGGCCTCGGCGGCGGTGACGTCGGCGGTGCCCTGGTCGATGATCGGCTGCTGCAATTCGAGCTGCGCATCGAGGTTGCGCACCGCGGCTTCCGCGGCGTTCACGTCGGCCTTGGCCTGGCCGAGCGCGGTGCGGTAGTCGCGGTCGTCGATTTGAGCCAGCAGCTGGCCGGCCTTCACCGGCTGGTTGTCGGTGACCAGCACCTGGGCGATGTAGCCCGACACCTTCGGCGCGATGATGGTGGAGTCCGCCTTCACATAGGCGTCGTCGGTAGACTCCAGATAGCGGCCGGTGGTGAAGTAGTCGTAGCCGAAGTCACTGGCGACGGCGATGCCGAGCAGGGCGGCGAGTCCGAGGCTCACCCGCTTGACCGTCTGCCGCGACGGGCGGAGACCGATTTTGGTTGCTTCTTCAGGGGGATAGGTGGTGGTCGACATGGTCGTCTCCTGGCCGAACATCTTGCGTCCTTCCAGAAAGGGCGCCGGTTACGGCCTTAGATGCAATGTCCTCCCCGCTGTGATAATCCCGATAAAACTGGAAGCATTATCAAGCCAGCGCTGATAATCCGGACCCTGCCGCATGGATCGCCTGACCAGTTTGACCGCGTTCGTCCGGGTCGTGGATTCCGGCGGCTTTTCCGCGGCCGGCCGCAAGCTCAACATGTCCACCACGATGGTGAGCAACCACGTGCAGTCGCTGGAGGACCGGCTCGGCGCCCGGCTGCTCAACCGCACCACGCGCAAGGTCAGCCTGACCGAGGTCGGCCAGGCCTATTACGACCGCTGCATCCAGATCCTCGCCGACATCGAACAGGCCGACGAGGTCGCCGGCGCGCAGCAATCGGTGCCGCGCGGCACGCTGCGGATCTTCACCAACACCCATCTGGTCCAGTTCCTGTCACCCGCGGTGGCCGAGTTCCTCGCGACCTATCCCGAGGTCAAGGTCGATCTCACGATCGGCGAGCGGAATGCCGACCTGATCGACGAGAATTACGACCTCGCGGTGCGCATGACCCCGCCGCCGGACTCCAGCCTGATCGTGCGCACCATCGCGACCTGGCGCCACGTGCTGTGCGCGTCGCACGGCTATATCGCGCAACACGGCAAGCCCGACCAGCTCGCCGATCTCGCGGCGCGCAACTGCATGCGCCATGCCAACTACCCCTATGGCGACGACTGGCACTTCACCGATCGCAGGGGCACACCGGCTGCGGTGCGGGTTACGGGAAACCTCGTCTCCAACAGCGGCGAGACGCTGAAGCTCGCTGCGCTCGCCGGCGTCGGTGTCTTCCTCGCGGCTGGCTTCCTGGTCCGCGACGAGCTGGAGTCCGGACAATTGGTGCGGCTGCTGCCCGAGTACCGGCCGGTCGAGCTCACCATGAACGCGATCTATCCGCATCGCCATCATCTCTCGGCCAAGGTGCGCACCTTCATCGATCTCCTGGTGCGCCACGCGACCGAGCAGCAGAAGCTGATCAATCCGTATTCGTGAGACGGTGTAACCGTCTTTGTGCGAAGGACGTACTCCGATCTCTCCCCGTCATCCTTCGAGGCTCGCAAGAGCTTGCTCCGCAGGATGACGGGTCTAGCGGGGCACCGCTCATCCGCTGGTCATGACCGCCCGGCATCCCTTGCATGGCATGTGCGTGTATCAAGAATGCACCGTCTGCCGCCGGGGCCTGCCATGCCGCTTCGTCTCCTCGCATCGTTTCTGTTCGCGCTCGCAGCATCCGTGCTGCTGCACACGCCTGCACGCGCCGCCTATCCCGACCACGTCGTCAAGATCGTGGTGCCGTTCGCGCCGGGCGGCGGCACCGACGTCGTGGCGCGCACGCTGGCGCAGGAAATGCAGAAGGATCTCGGCGTCACGGTCATCATCGAGAACAAGCCGGGCGCGGGCACCATCATCGGCACGCAGAGCGTCGCCGCGAGCCCACCCGACGGCTACACGCTGCTGATGGCGACCTTCGCCAACGCGGTCAACCCGAGTCTCTACCGCAAGCTGCCCTATGATCCGCACAAGGACCTTGCGCCGGTGGCGCTGGTGGCGCGCTCGTTCAACGTCGTGGTGGTCAATCCGTCCTCGCCGATCAAGTCGATCGCGGACCTGATCGCAGCCGCCAAGGCCGATCCGGAAAAGCTGTCCTACGGAACCTACGGCACCGGCACCTCGGCGCATCTCGCCGGTGAGTTGTTCAAGCACATGGCCGGCGTCAACCTGACCACCGTGCCCTACAAGGGCGCCGCGCCAGGGATCACCGACCTGTTGGGCGGCCAGATCCAGGTGATGTTCACGACCGTCGCAAGCTGCGCGTCGCTGGTCGAGGCCGGGCAGCTGCGCGCGATCGCCGTGACCTCGACCGAGCGCTCGCCGTCGTTCCCGAAATTGCCGACCGTGTCGGAAGCCGGTGTACCCGGCTACGCGGCGGAATCCTGGTACGGCCTTTACGCACCTGCGAACACGCCTCCCGACATCATCGACCGCCTCAACAAATCAGCCGCCAGGGCGGTGCAGGCGGCGGCCTTCAGGAAGCTCAGCGTCAATGAGGGCCTTGTGATGGTCGCTGCACCGCCCGCAGACCTCGACCGCTATTTTGCTGGCGAGGAGGTGCGCTGGCGAAAGGTGATTGAGGACGCCGGTATCAAGGCTGACTAGACTGCCCGCCCGGGACGCCGATCACATCTTTTTGCATCGCCATGCCGCAACCGTGATTCTAGACGCAACGAATGGTTCCTGGGGTCGTTGATGACGGGACGCCGGCAACACCGCCGGTTTGGATCAGGCCTCGGGCTGGGGAGTGAACCATGTGGATTCTGTTGCTGCTGCCGTTCATCGGCTTGCTATGGGTGCCGTTCTATAATTTTGCCGAGCCGTCGCTGTTCGGCTTTCCCTTCTTCTACTGGTACCAGCTCGCCTGGGTGCCGATCTCCTCGCTCTTGATCTGGCTGGTCTATCGCAGCCGCCGGCCCGATGCCGACGAGCAGCGGTGAGGGGGCAGCCATGACCGATCATATCGCCTGGGTGGCGCTTTCCGTCTTCATCTTCTTCTTCGCGCTCGTCACCGTGATGGGCTTCTTCGCCGCGCGCTGGAAATCCGGCCCGGTGAACGAGCATCTCGACGAATGGGGCCTCGGCGGCCGCCAGTTCGGCACCTGGATCACCTGGTTCCTGGTCGGCGGCGATTTCTACACCGCCTACACCGTGATCGCGGTGCCGGCGCTGGTCTATGCGGTCGGCGCCTACGGCTTCTTCGCGCTGCCCTACACCATCATCGTGTATCCCTTCGTGTTCGCCGTGATGCCGGTGCTGTGGAAGAAGGCGCATGCCAACGGCTATGTCACCGCCGCGGATGTGGTCCACGGCGCCTACGGTTCGCGTGCGCTCGAGCTCGCGGTGGCGCTGACCGGCCTGGTCGCGACCATGCCCTATATCGCGTTGCAGCTGATCGGCATGGAGGTCGTGATCAAGGCGATGGGCCTGACCGGCGAGTTGCCGATCATCGCCGCCTTCGTGATCCTCGCGCTCTATACCTACAGTTCCGGCCTGCGTGCACCGGCGCTGATCGCCTTCGTCAAGGACATCATGATCTACATCGTGGTGCTGACGGCGGTGGTGGTGGTGCCCTCGAAGCTCGGCGGCTATGGCGCGGTGTTCTCGGCCGCCAACGACGCCTTCACAGCCAAGGGCGGCGCCACTGGCTTGACGCTGAAGGGCGCGCAATATCTGCCCTATGCGACGCTGGCGCTCGGCTCGGCGCTGGCCGCCTTCATGTATCCGCACACGCTGACCGGCATCTTCGCTTCGAAGTCGGCGGATACCATCCGCAAGAACGCGATCCTGCTGCCGGCCTATACACTGCTGCTCGGCCTGATCGCGCTGCTCGGCTACATGGCCTATGCCGCAGGGATCAAGGTGACGTCGCCGAACGACGTGGTGCCGACGCTGTTCAAGACGTTGTTCCCGGAATGGTTCGCAGGCTTCGCGTTCTCGGCGATCGCGATCGGCGCGCTGGTGCCGGCCGCGGTGATGAGCATCGGCGCCGCCAACCTGTTCACCCGCAATGTCTGGAAGCACTATGTCAATCCCGGCATCTCGCATGCCGGTGAGGCGTCGGTGGCGAAGATCACCTCGCTGGTGGTGAAGGTCGGCGCGCTCGCCTTCATCCTGTTCCTGCCGACGCAATATGCACTCGACCTGCAACTGCTCGGCGGCCTCTGGATCGTGCAGACACTGCCGGCGCTGGTGTTCGGCCTGTTCACCGTCTGGTTCCGCGCCGAGGGCCTGCTGCTCGGCTGGGCGGTCGGCATCGGCTGGGGCACCTACACGGCGTGGAGCAACGGGCTGAAGCCGCTGGCCAGCATCTCGCTCGGCGATACCAGCTATACCTTCTATGTCGGGCTCGGCGCGCTCTTGCTCAACATCGTGGTGGCGGTGATCGCGACCGTCCTGGCCGGGTTGATCTCACCCGCCAAGCGCGGCGCGGCGGCCTGAGCCATCGTGCGTATCTGACGGGGCGGAGGCAAGAAGCGCGGTGAGCCGCGCCACCTCCGCCCTGGTCTTGTCGATCGCGGCGTCCTTCACCGGCCCATAGCCGCGGATCTCCATCGGCGCCTTTGCGATTGCGACCAGGTCGGGCAGGCGCGCCGCATCGAGCTTGCCGAGCAGTGTTTCGATCAGCGCCTCGTACCACGTGATCAGCTCACGCTCGGCGCGGCGCTCCGCGGTGTAGCCGAATACGTCGAACGGCGTGCCGCGCAGCACCTTCAGTCGCGCGAGCAGCCGCAACGGCGTCTGGATCCACTGCCCGAACGCGCGCTTCCTCGGCCGTCCGCGCGCGTCGCGCCGCGCCGGCAGCAACGGCGGCGCAAGGTGGTATTGCACCGTGAAGTCGCCGTCGAACTTATGCTTGAGCTCGTCGAGGAAGCCGGTCTGCATATGGAGCCGCGCCACCTCATATTCGTCCTTGTAGGCCATCAGCTTGAACAGCGAGCGGGCAACGGCGTCGGCGAGAGTGTCGCTCCCGAACGACGCCTCGGCGCGGCGCACGCGATCGACCTTTGCGCGGTAGCGCGCGGCATACGCGTCGTCCTGGTAATCGCGCAGGAAATCGGCGCGGCGCGCGATCATCTGCTCCAGCGTCTCAGGGACATTGGCCGCAACATCGTCTGGCTTCGGCAGGAAGTCGGGATCGGCAAGCGCGAGCCGTCCCCAGGCCAGCGCCTGCTTGTTGCGCTCGACGGCGACGCCGTTCAGCTCGATCGCGCGCGTCACCGCGTCCAGCGACACCGGCACCAGGCCCTGTTGCCAGGCGAAGCCGAGCATCATGATGTTGGCGAACACGCTGTCGCCGAGCAGTCGTTCGGCCAGAGCATTCGCGTCGATGGTGGTGAGGTTGCCGGAGCCGATCACCCGCTCGATGGCGCGCAAGCGAACAGGCGAGGCGAGGTCGGCATCGCGGAAGCGCACCACGTCGCCGGTCGGCATCTCCGCGGTGTTGACCGCAGCGCGCATGCCCTTGCGGTAGGTGCCGGACGCCTTGGCCGACGAGCTCACCACGAGATCGCAGCCGACCAGCGCGTCGGCTGCGCCCTGGTCGATCCGCACCTGATGCAGCGCGCCGGGCGTGGCCGCAAGCCGCAGGAAGCTCAGCACCGGACCGAACTTCTGCGCAAAGCCGGTGAAGTCGAGCACCGAGACGCCGCGCCGCTCGAGATGCGCGGCCATCGCGATCAGCGCGCCGACCGTGATGACGCCGGTGCCGCCGACGCCGGTGACGAGAAGATCATAGGGCTTGTCGAGCGCCGCGAACTCCGGCGCCGGCAGCATTGCGGCGCGCGCCAGCGGATCGATTGCGCTCGCACTCTTGGCCCGCCGCTTGCCGCCCTCGATGGTGACGAAGCTCGGGCAGAAGCCGTTGAGGCAGGAAAAGTCCTTGTTGCAGGTCGAGAGGTTGATCTTGCGCTTGCGGCCGAACGGCGTCTCCTTCGGCTCGACGCTGAGGCAGTTGGATTCCACCGAGCAGTCGCCGCAGCCTTCGCAGACGAGGTCGTTGATATAGGCGAAGCGTTGGGGATCGGCGATCGTGCCA
This sequence comes from Bradyrhizobium sp. UFLA03-84, assembly GCF_002289535.1. Classification (NCBI taxonomy): domain Bacteria; kingdom Pseudomonadati; phylum Pseudomonadota; class Alphaproteobacteria; order Hyphomicrobiales; family Nitrobacteraceae; genus Bradyrhizobium; species Bradyrhizobium sp. UFLA03-84. Next base: position 26,795 of record NZ_NSJY01000013.1, read on the forward strand.
CGCTTGCGGCGGCGGCGCTTCTCGGTGGCGCAGGTCTGCTGATAGATCAGTACGGTGACGCCGGAAATTTCGCGCAGCTCGCGCTGCACGGCGTCCATCTCCTCTCGCGGATGAATCGTGACGCCAACCGGCAGGTCCGCCGGCGAAAAATGCGCGGGATCATCCGACACCAGCGCGATTCGCGACACACCCTCGGCGCGGACGGAGTGCGCGATCGCCTGCACGCTGACCGGCCCGTCCACCGGTTGGCCGCCGGTCATCGCCACCGCGTCGTTGAACAGGATCTTGTAGGTGATGTTGGCTTTGGCCGCGATCGCCTGCCGGATCGCCATCGAGCCCGAGTGATAATAGGTGCCTTCGCCGAGATTCTGGAATACGTGGCTGTTGCCGGTGAATTTCGACGACGCCGCCCAGTTGACGCCTTCGCCGCCCATCTGGATCAGCGACGAGGTTTCCCGGTCCATCCAACTCGCCATGAAGTGGCAGCCGATGCCGGCCAGCGCTTTCGAGCCCTCGGGCACTTTCGTCGACGTATTGTGCGGGCAGCCCGAGCAGAAATACGGCGTGCGCGTCGCGCCCGGCACCGCGATGCTCCGATCCGGTTCCGGCACCAGCGCAGCGGCGCGGCGCGCGAGCTGAAGTTCGGGAAACATCGGATCGAGCCGCCGCGCCAGCACATCGGCCAGCATCCGCGGCGACAACTCGCCGGTCCAGGAGATCAGCCGTGCGCCACGCTCGTCATGCTTGCCGACCATCCGCTCCGGCTTGGCGCCGGGATAGTCGTAGAAATATTCCTTGAACTGGCTCTCGATGATGCCGCGCTTCTCCTCGACCACCAATATCTCGCGCTTGCCCGTCACGAACTCCATCGCATCGTGCAGCGCCAGCGGCCACACCATGCCGACCTTGTAGATGTCGATGCCGAAGCGGCGGCATGCGGCCTCGTCGAGGCCGACCAGCCGCAGCGCCTCCATCAAATCGAGATGCGCCTTGCCTGTGGTGACGATGCCGTAGGTCGCGCCCTTGATGTCGTAGATGCGACGGTCGATCGGATTGGCTTTTGCAAACGCGTAGACCGCGTGCTTCTTCGCCTCCAGCCGCTCCTCGATCTGCGGGCCCGGCAGATCCGGCCAGCGATAATGCAGGCCGCCCGGCGGCGGCACGAAATCCGGCCGTATGAAGCGGCGCGGTGCAGGCAGCTCAACCGAGGCGCCGGACTCGACGATCTCCGAGATCGCCTTGAAGCCGACCCACATGCCGGAGAACCGGCTCAGCGCGTAGCCGTACTCGCCGAACGCGAGATATTCGCCGACATCGGCCGGGTGCAGCGTCGGCATGAACCAGCTCATGAAGGCGACATCGGACTGGTGCGGCATCGAGGACGATACGCAGCCATGATCGTCGCCGGCGACGACCAGCACGCCGCCGTGCGGCGAGGAGCCATAGGCATTGCCGTGCTTCAGTGCATCGCCCGAGCGATCGACGCCGGGGCCCTTGCCGTACCACAGCCCGAACACGCCATCGACCTCGCGGTCCCTCTGGGTCTCGACCTGCTGCGAACCGAGCACCGCGGTCGCGGCGAGGTCCTCATTCACCGCGGGCAGGAACTCGATGCGGCTGTCCTCGAGCAGTTGTTTGATCTTCCACAGTTCGAGATCGACGCCGCCGAGCGGCGAGCCGCGATAGCCGGAGATGAAGCCCGCAGTGTTCAGTCCGCTCGCGCGGTCGCGCCTGATCTGATCGAGCGCGACGCGGACGATCGCCTGCGTGCCGGTCAGGAAGACCCGGCCGCGTTCCCTGCTGTAGCGCTCGGACAACTGGTAAGCGTCGAGCAGCGGCATCTGTCCCATGGGTGACCCTTTCGGGAATCGAAATGTCTGATCGGACAAGGCTATGCCCTGACGTCTGGTAGGTCTTACCTATCCGTTCTCCATCAGGCTCAAATTCGGTAGAAGATTGTCCAAGACGTCATGATTTGGTAGATTTTACCGAAATGGAGCTTATCGATGGTCGAAGAGCAAGACGAGCGAATTCTCGCCGAACTGCAAAAGGACGGCCGCGCCACCAACCAGCAACTCGCGGAAACTGTCGGGATGTCGACCTCGGCGTGCTGGCGCCGGGTCCGTGCGCTGGAAGAGTCCGGCGTTATTTCAGGCTATTCGGCGCTGGTGGCGCGCGAGCGCGCCGGCTTTGCGACCTCGGCGATCCTGCACGTCTCGCTCGAGCGGCACGACGTCAAATTCGTCGACGAGTTCGTTGCGCGGGTGATGCAGCGCCGCGAGGTGCTCGAATGCTTCGCGACAACAGGCGACGCCGACTATCATCTGCGCGTCGTCGTGCGCGACATGGACGCCTACAATAGATTCCTGGACGAATTCATGTTCCGCATCCCCGGCATCCGCCACGTCCGCACCAACGTGATCCTGAAGGAGATCAAGACCGGCGTGGCGCTGCCGTTTTGAGGTTGGTGCCGCTAGCCGTGCCACAAGCGCGCCGTCGTCCCGGCCTAGTGCGCAATTGCGCACGGGGGCCGGGACCCATAACCACGAATGCGTGTTGTTGAGCAGAACCGGAACGACGAATCCCGACCACGACATCGGCCGCGGAGTATGGGTCCCGGCCTGCGCCCGGACGATGTTGATGGAGCGTTGCGCTCCGCACTACGCCTCTGCCTTCTCGGCCCGCATCAGCAGCATGAACACCATCACGTGGCTGACCAGCAGCAACGGCACATACAGTGCCGGAATATAGATGCCGGCGCCGAACAGGCCGGGATCCGCGTTCTTCGTCGCGCCCATGTAATAGGCGTTGAGCAGATCCAGCGTGCCCCAGATATTGAAGAGCCAGACGATCGGGATGGCGATCGGCCAGCGCCACGACAGGGCTGCCATCGCGAGCAGCGCGAGAACGGCAGCGGTCAGATCGCCCCAGCCGACCGCGCCGGCAAACACCGGATTCACCTGCGGCGACACGAAGCCGGTGACCAGGAAGTTCATCCCGAGAAACCGGAAGGCATGGAAAGCCGCGAGCAGCCGGAGCGCCTCTTGGCGCGGCATCGTGCGGAGCGCCGGCCAGACATAGGTTGAGGCCACCACGGCGCTCGCCAGAAGCGCTCCGGCGACGCTGAGCAGGAATGGAATGTTGAGACTGATCGGCACGGCCGGCGTCCTCTGTTGGTCGATCCGGAGAGAGAGGTCGAACCCGTCGATCGGGTCCGGCCTCTGCGCGGTGCTCAGGGCTTGCCGACCAGCAGGCGGAGCGGCAGCAGCGGGCCGACCGCGATGTAGTCGTGGTCCATGATATCAAGCTTGGACAATGGCAGGCCCTCCATGATCGCGTGCGCCTCGGAAGTGTCCTTGGCATCGAGCAGGAAGACGACGCCGCGCCCGTCGGACCGCGAATACCATTCGCGAACCTTGCCGTTGAGATAGAGCTGCACGGTCTGGCGGATTTCATCCGGCATCACGGCCATCACTTGCTCGCGGGTGACGCCCGGCTTGACGGTCAGGATGACCATCACGCCGGTGGTGATGGTGGAAATGGCTTGTGCTTGTCCTTGAGCCTGTGCTTGGGCGGGGGATGGAGCGGTCATGGAGGTGGCGCCTGTCAGAGTGAGGGTGAGGGCGAAGATTGTGTGACGGATTGCTTTCATCGGTCGCATGTCTCCGTTCACGACTGAGGTCGTGATGTCGCGTCGATCAGCGCGCGTCGCGCTGTCGCTTCCGATCTAGGGCGGCTTTCCGCGGAGGACTATTCGCGATAATGTTGACGGGCCATGAAGCAGAACTTCACAGTCCGGCAGGGCGCGCTCGACGGCGTGGAGGCGTTTCTCAGCGTCGCCCAGCACCGCAGCTTTCGCCGCGCGGCGACCGAGCTCGCGGTCACACCGTCGGCGATCAGCCAGGCGGTGCGCGCGCTCGAGGCGCGCCTCGGCGCGGTGCTGTTCATCCGCACCACCCGCAGCGTCGGCCTCACCGAGGCCGGCGAGCGCTTCCTGGCGCGCGCGCGGCCGGCGTTCGAGGAGCTGGTTGCCGCAAGCGGGGCCGCGCGCGAGCTCGGCCAGAAGCCGGCCGGGCTGCTGCGCCTCACCGTGCCGCGCTCGGTGGTGCCGATCCTGCTGGAGCCGCTGATCGCCTCGTTCTGCAAGGCCTATCCCGAGATCGAGGTCGAGCTCGCCGCCAGCGAAGAGCTGATCGACCTCGCCGCCGGAGGTTTCGATGCCGGCATCCGGATGGGCCAGTTCATCAACCCGGACATGGTCGCGGTGCGCCTGACCAAGCCGTTCCCGTTCGCCATCGTCGGCAGCCCGGACTATCTCGCGCGCCGCGGCCGGCCGAAGCGTCCGGACGATTTGCGCAATCACGCCTGCCTGCGGTTGCGGCGCTCGAACGGCGGGCTGGCGCCATGGTCGCTGAACGACAATGGCCGCTCGATCGAACTTGCCGTATCCGGATCCTTCATCGGCCACGATTTCCCGACGCTGGTCGGCGCGGCCATCGAAGGCGTCGGACTGGCTCAGGTGCCCGCGCCGCTGATATCAGGCGCGGTAAAGGAGAAGAAGCTGGTCCGCGTGCTCGACGCATTCGCGACGACGACGCCGGGCGTGTTTCTCTACTATCCCGGCCACCGCCAGATACTGCCGAAGCTGCGCGCCTTCATCGATCACGTGAAGAGCCGGCCGGGGGCGGTGCGCTAGCTCGAATCTGGGACGGGTTTCGCTGCGTTCCTACCTACGCTTGTCATCGTCCGGCTCGACCGGGCGATCCAGTACGCCGCGGCTTCTCCGCTCAAGCGCGACTGTCTCTGGAATACTGGATCACCGCATGCGCCTTCGCGGGTGATGACACCGAACCACATATTCGTTGTCGTCCCTGCGAAAGCAGGGACCCATAACCACGAAGGGTTATTGATGCGCGATGTTGGAACGGCGAGTCCCTTTAACAAGGTCTGCCGTGGCGTATGGGTCCCTGCTTTCGCAGGGACGACACCGGGTATGGAGCACGCGCGTCAGCAATAACGAGGAGCCGCCCGCCTCACATCTTCTCCTTCACGAACCTGTTCCGCAACGTTCCGATGCCGGTGATGTCGATCTCCACCACATCGCCGTCCTTCAAATCAGGCGAGGCGCCGTCGGTGCCCATCCAGATCACGTCGCCGGGCGACAGCGTGAAGTATTTGGTCAGCTCGACCAGGAAGGGCACGATGCCGAAGATCATCTCGTTGGTGCGGAAGCGGCCGGTCTCCTTGCCGTTGACGCGGATCGCGGTCTCCATCCGGTCGAGATCGACGTCGGTCTCGATCCACGGGCCCATCGGCTTGAAGGTGTCGGCATTCTTCGACCGCCATAGCCCGCGATCGGCCTTCTGCCAGTTGCGCTCGGATACGTCGTTGCCGATCGTGTAACCGAACACGCAGTCCATCGCATTGGCTTCGGTGAGATGCTTGGCGGTCTTGCCGATCACGACGACGAGCTCGCCCTCGTAATGAATCTTCTCGGTCGCGCTGGCCGGGATCACGACGTTCTCGTCGTGGGCGATCAGCGCGTTCTGCGCGCGATAGCCGATCTCGGGACGATCGGGCACGTTCGGCACCGTGCCGGCCTTGTCGGCGGCCTCCTTGAGGTGCTTCAGGTAGTTCAGCCCGACGCAGTAGAAGGTGCGTGGGATCAGCGGCAGCTCGATCTTAACGTCCTTCAGGGCGTGGGTCTTTGCCGTCTTGCTCCATTCGCCGAACGGATCGCCGTTGACTGTGGTGACGGTGTCGCCCTCGACGAGGCCCCAAGAAGCAGTGCTTGCGGTATTGCCCGCGGCGGTGAATTTCAGCCAACGCATGATGATATCCTCTATTCCGCGGCCTGTGCGCGCGTCTTCCAGGCGCCCGCGGCGGGGCGCTTGAGCCCGAGATTTTCCCGCAGCGTCGTGCCGGCGTAGTCCTTGTGGAACAGGCCGCGCTTCTGCAGCTCCGGCACCACGTGATCGACGAAGTCGGCGTAGGAGCCCGGCACGTAGCTCGCTGCGACGACGAAGCCGTCGCAGCCGCGGCCCTCGAACATTTCCTCGAGCCGGTCAGCGATCTCCTTGGGGCCGCCGACCATCGCGTCCTGCACCTGACCGCGGCCGGAGAAGGTGATGAAGTCGCGGGTCGATGGATTGGTCTTGCCGGAGGTGCGCAGCACGCCGTCGCGGATTCCGAGCATGCCCTGCATGCCCTGCAATTCCTCTGTTGTCAGCGGCTCGTCGATCCCCTTGGCACCGAAATCGAAGTTGAGGCCTTCGGCGAGCAGCGACAGCGCGTCGATCTCGAGCGGCAGCTTCTGGATCACCGCCATCCGGTCCTCGGCCTCGGCCTTGGTCGCGCCGGTGACCGGCGTGATCAGGTTGCAGAGGAACATCTGGTCGGGATCGCGGCCGGCCTTGGCAGCTTCGCCCCGGATCGCGTCATAGCCCTGCTTGGCGTTGGCGAGGTTGCGCGCCGCGGTGAAGATCACCTCGCCCCAGCGCCCGGCAAAGCGCTGGCCGCGGCCGGAAGCGCCGGCCTGGATCACGACGGGATGGCCCTGCGCCGAGCGCGGCACCGTGAACGGCCCGCGTGAGGTGAAGAACTGCCCCTTGTGGTCGAGCCGTTTCACCTTGGTCGGATCGGCGAAGCGGCCGCTTGTCTTGTCGATCACCAGCGAGCCGTCTTCCCAGGCGTCCCAGTGGCCGAGCACTACCTCCATGAACTCGTCGGCGCGGTCGTAGCGGAGATCGTGCTCGAGATGTTGCTCGCGGCCCATGTTGAGCGCTTCGCCGTCATTGACCGACGTCACCACGTTCCAGGCGGCGCGGCCACCTGTCATCAAATCGAGCGTAGCGAAGCGACGGGCGACGTCGAACGGCTCGAAATAGGTGGTGGATGCGGTCGAGGCCAGGCCGAGCTTGGTGGTGACCATGCCCATCGTTGTCAGCACCACGATCGGGTCCATCTTCACGCAGCGGATGCCGTATTCGACGGTATGGGCGTGATCGTTGCCATAGCGGTCGGGCATTGCGAGGCGGTCGTCGAAGAACGCCATGTGGAACTTGCCGCGCTCCAGGATGCGCGCGATTTCCTGGTAATAGTCGGCGGACATCGAGTCATCGCGCGAGTCCGGGTGGCGCCAGGAGCTCGGCAGGTTGGTGCAGTTCTGCGCCTGCAAAAAGCCAACCAGCGCCATTTGCCGTGTCATGTCGTTCTCCTGTGCTCGGATGGTTCAGCGAAGATCGAGCTGGTCGGTCAGCTTGTAGTCGGCGGCGAGCGCCTTCAGCTTGTCCCAGGTCGCATCCTCGATCTCGATGCCGTCCTTGCGCCGCTGTTGCTCGCGCAGATGTTCGATCTCGCCCGGATAGAACACGCCGCGGCTCCCTTCCGAGGGCGGCGTCGATTTCAAATAGCGGGCGAAGTCGGCGACTTCCTTCTTGAAATCCTTGAGCGGCCGGAACGCAGCGACGTTGAACGCCGCCATGAAGCAGCCGTCGTTGTGCCGGCCGGTCGGCTCGACACCAAAGCCGAGGCCGGTCAACAGGCCGCACAGCACCTCGACCATCGCGGCAAGGCCGCTTCCCTTGTAGCCCTCGCTGCCGCCGAGCGGCAGCAGCGCGCCGCCCTTGCGATAATCCCTGGGGTCGGTGGTGTCGCGCCCCTCGGCATCGATGATCCAGCCCTTCGGGATCTGCTCGCCGCGCGCCACCGCGAGCTGGATCTTGCCGGCTGCGACCGCCGAGGTCGCCATGTCCAGATAGAACGGCGCCTCGAGATCGGAGGGCACCGCGATCGAGAGCGGGTTGGTGCCGAGCCGGGCCTCGCGGCCGCCGAACGGCGCGACATGTTTCGGCGAGCGGCCGGAATCGGCGGCCGCAATCCCGATCATGCCCTCGCGCATCGCCATCAGCGGATAGTGCGCCAGCCGCCCGACATGGCTCTGCCGGAACACGGTGCAGGCGGCGACATTGGCGGTCTTTGCCTTGTTGATGGTCATCTCCATCGCCTTGGCATTGACGTGGAAGCCGAAGCCCCAATGACCGTCGATCACGGTGGTTGTCGGCGTCTCCTGCACCACGGTCCATTTCGCGCCAGGCACGATGTGGCCGGCCTTGATCCGGTCGATATAGGTCGGGATTGCGATCACGCCGTGGGAGTCATGGCCGGCGAGGTTGGCGTTGACGCAGCCGGAGGCGACTGCGCTCGCCTCCTCCTCCGATGCGCCGGCGCCCTTCAGCAGCGCCGCGCCGATGCGCGTGAGACGGTCGGCCTGGACGATCGGCATGGGATTTTCCTCGCGGTCCGCCCGCATGATGAGCGGGTCTTGCTTGCTGTTGTCAGCCGCATGCTCTCAAAGCGCCGAGGTGCGAGCAAGCGCAGAAAATCCGGTCCGCCATACCGCCAGCTGGGTGCTCCGGGCCGAGATTTCACCGAGTGGAACGGGCGCGGTCGCGATGCGGAATTTGGCGGCTCGGACGGCCCAGGCAGGCCCGGGATCCGGGCCCCGCAATCCTCCGCCTCAGGCTGGCACACCGGCGTCCGTAATATCCCGGAAAACGGCCGTCCGCGTTCGTCAGCCGTTTACTTTGTCGTGCAACTTGCCGGATACGCTAACCACCACTTAGGCCTATCGCGGGCAATGTTCCGTCCCGGATTGAAGGGGGTGGCCGCGGGGCCTTCAGGAATCGTGCAGTCGAGCATCGGGCGTACATTCGCGGCATTGAATGCCACCAACGAAGCGATCCTGTACGCAAAATCACCAGAAGAACTGTACGGAAAGGTCTGCGAAGCCGCGTTCTCGAGCGGGAGCTTCCTGGCCGCGACCGTCTTCTTGCTGGAGCCGGATACCGGTCTGCTGACATTCGCAGCCGGCTGCGGCGACGATGTCGCGCGCCTGCGCAGCATCACCATTTCCACAATCGCCAATCTGCCGGAAGGCGAGGGCGTCGCCGGGCAGGCGTTTCGCGACCAGAACGCCTGCGTCAGCAACGACTATATCAACGACGCCCGTTCGGCGGCCTGGCGCAGCGGCCTCGCGGCGGCCGGCGTCGGCGCGGCGGCGGCGATGCCGCTGGTCTGTGGCGGGCGCAGCGTCGGCGTCTTCATGGTAACCAGGTGCGAGGTCGACTCGCTCGGCGAGGAGATCGTGTCGCTGCTGGAACGCATGGCGGCGAACGTGTCCTACGCGCTCGACAATTTCGACCATGAGGCGTCGCGCAAGAGCGGCGAGCGGGCGATGCGCCGGCTCAACCGCATGTTCGGTGCGATCAGCGCGACCAACGAGGCGATCCTTCGCGCCAAGACCGAGCACGATCTCTATCAGCGGGTGTGCGATGCCGCGGTGTTCAGCGGCAAATCTTTCGCCACGGTGGTGCTGCTGGCCGAGCCCGACACACATTGGCTCGAGCCCGTCGCCGGCACCGGCGAGGCGATCGAGCTGATCACGCAGACGCGTTTCTCGACCGATCCGGACAACGTCTACGGCAAGGGCATCTGCGGCGAGGCGTTCCGGACTCAGCGGCCGTGCGTCGAGCACGACATTCCGATATCGACGAGCCCGTCGCAGACACCGATGCGCGGCAGCGGCTTGATGGCTTGCGTGGCGCTGCCGCTCACCCGGTTCGGCAACAGCATCGGCGTCCTGATCTTCTTCACCGGCAATTCCTGGGCGCGCGACGAGGAGATCATCGCGCTGCTGGCGGGGATCGCCGAGAACGTTTCTGTTGCGCTCGACAATTTCGGCCGCGCCACCGAGAAGGCCAGGGCCGACGCCGAACGCGAGCGGCTGTCGCGGATGTTCGCGGCGCTGAGCGCGACCAACGAGGCGATCATGCGGGCGCGGTCGCGGCTCGAGATGTTCGAGCTGGTCTGCGCCGCGGCGGCGCATGGCGGCGGGTTCAACTCCACCAGCATCCTGATCGCGAAGCCCGGCGACGATTTCATGGAGATGATGGCGGTCGCAGGTCCGACTGCCGAGAATGCACGCCGCCTCAACGTCTCGCGCAGCGAGGCGCGGGCCGAAGGGCGCGGCGTCTGCGGCAGGGCGTTCCGCTCGCGGCGCGCCTGCATCAACAACGATTTCATGGGCGATGTCGCCAACAGCCCGTTCCGCGACGTCATCGACCGCGAGGACGCACGGTCGGGCGCGGCATTTCCGTTGATCGTCGACGACGAGCCGGTCGGCGTGATGCTGTTCATCTCCGCCAAGCGCAACACCTTCTCCGCGGAATTCGCCGAGCTGCTGCAACGGCTCGCCGACAACGTCTCCTACGCGCTCGGCAGCTTCGATCGCGCCGACGAGAAGGCGCGTACCGAGGAGCAGAAGGAACGGCTGCGGCGCATGTTCGCGGCTCTGAGCGCGACCAACGAAGCGATCATGCGGGCGAAGTCCCGCAGCGAGCTGTTCGATCTGGTTTGCGATGCTGCGGCGGTCGGCGGCCAGTTCATCTCGGCGACGATCCGCCTGGTACGTCCCGGCGAGGCCTTCCTGGAGAACGTGGCGGCCTCCGGCCCTGACCGGGTCCGCGCCCGCGAGGTCCAGTTGTCGGCCGATGCGACGCGCCCGGAGGGACAGACGCTGACCGGCGTTGCGATCCGTACCCGCAGGCCCTGCATCAGCAACGATTATCTCAGCGACTTCGGCCCTGAATCGCATGTCTATCCGGTCGTTCGCGACAGCGGCAGCAAGTCCGGCGCGGCGCTGCCGTTGCTCAAGAACGGCGAGGCGATCGGCGCGCTGGTGTTCCTGTCCAGCGAATTCGGCACCTTCAGTCCGGAGATGATGGCGCTGTTGCAGCGGCTCGCCGAGAACGTGTCGTTTGCGCTCGCCAATTTCGACCGGGCCGATGAAAAGGCGAGGGCCGACGAGCAGAAGGAGCGGCTGTCGCGGATGTTCGCGGCGCTGAGCGCGACCAATGAGGCGATCATGCGGGCGAAGTCCCGCGCCGAGCTCTATCAATTGGTCTCCGAGGCGGCAGCGACCGGCGGCAAATTCACCTCGACCACCATCGCGCTGGCGCGGCCCGGCAGCGATTATCTGCGGATCGTCGCCATCGCAGGCCCGGCAGCCGAGGGCGCGAGCCAGGTGACGCTCTCGGTCAACGAGGCGCACCCGGAGGGCCGCGGCGCCTGCGGCAGGGCGTTCCGCTCAGGCAAGGCCTGCATCATCAACGACTATTTTGCCGATGCCGAGACCACAGCTTTCCACGAGCGGGCCCGCCTCGACGGAACCAAGTCCGGTGCGTCGTTTCCGCTGATCGTCAGCGGGCGGGTGGTCGGCGTCATGATCTTCGTCGCGATCGAGAAGGACACGTTCACGCCGGAGTTCGCCGAGCTGTTGCAGCGGCTCGCCGACAATCTGGCATTCGCGCTCGAAAGCTTCGACCGCGCCGACGAGAAGCACAAGGCCGACGAGCGCATCGAATATCTTGCCTCGCACGACAGCCTGACCAATCTGCCGAACCGCGAGACGTTCAATGAGATGCTGCGTCACGCGATTTCGGCGGCGGATCGCCATCGCCGGCAGCTCGCGGTGCTGTTCATCGATCTCGATCGCTTCAAGATCATCAACGACTCGCTCGGTCACGACGCCGGCGACATGCTGCTGGTGGCGATCGCCGAGCGGCTGCGCGGGTCGTTGCGCGCGAGCGACGTGGTCGCGCGGCTCGGTGGCGACGAGTTCGTGGTCATCCTGGAGGAAACCGCCGAGCGAGGCGACGTCGAGCGCATCGCCGGGGATCTCCTGATCTCGCTCAGCCAGCCGCTGACGATCAGCGGGCACGAGTGCCACACCACGGCGTCGATCGGCATCGCGATGTATCCGATCGACGGCTCCGACGTGCAGACACTGACCAAGAACGCCGACATGGCGATGTATCTTGCCAAGGAAGACGGCAAGAACGGCTTCCGCTTCTTCTCCAACGAGGTCAGGGCGCAGTCGATCGAGCGCCTGACCATGGAGAGCGCGCTGCGCCGTGCGCTGGAGCGCGAGCAGTTCTCGCTCGACTATCAGCCCAAGGTCGACATGGCGAGCGGCGAGATCAGCGGCGTCGAGGCGCTGCTGCGCTGGACCCATCCCGAGCTCGGCAAGGTGTCGCCGGGGCAGTTCATTCCGCTCGCCGAGGAGATCGGGCTGATCGTGCCGATCGGCCGCTGGGTGCTGAAGGAAGCCTGCGCGCAGAACATGGCGTGGCAGCACCGCGGCCTCAAGGCGGTGACCATGGCGGTCAACCTTTCGCCGCGGCAGTTCGGCGATCCGCGCCTGCTCGACGATATCGACGAGGCGCTGGCGGCGAGTGGCATGTCGCCGGCACTGCTGCAGCTCGAGGTCACCGAGAGCATGGTGATGCGCAACGTGACGCGCGCGGTCCGGGTGCTCGATGCGATCCAGAATCGCGGCATACGCCTCGCGATCGACGATTTTGGCACCGGCTATTCGTCGATGTCGCTGATGAAGCAGTTCCCGATCGACACCATCAAGATCGATCGTTCCTTCGTGCGCGATCTGCCGGATGATTCCGAGGACGTCGCGATCGCGCAGGCGATCATCTCGATGGGCAAGGCGCTGGGCATGACCATCGTGGCCGAGGGCGTCGAGACCTCCGAGCAGCAGGAGTTCCTGCGCGCGCATGCCTGTGACGAGATGCAGGGCTTCCTGTTCAGCCGGCCGCTGCCGCCGCGCGACCTCGCCGAGCTGTTGAAGACATCGCCGGTGCTGATGTCACCGCCGTTGCAGCCGTCGCTGGACGGTGAGGCGATCAGCGAGACCGGACTGGATCTAGGGCGGAAACGCGCTGTCGTCTGACGGCTGCACCGGCAGGTCGCGCACGTCGGAATCGGTGGATGCGACCTTGCGTGAGAAATCGTAGGGCCAGGGCAGCATGGTCTGGCCGGCCAGCGTCTGGCGCAGCACGCGGGTGCCGTCGGCAAAGCTCGCGCCGTCAGGCAGGCGGAGCTGACGGCACCAGTTCGATGGCAGCGGGCCGACGGCATCGCGCAGCTCGAACGCCGGTCCCCACCACCACGCCGGCGCCGGCGGCCGTTCCGGCTCCGGGATGGCGCGCCAGCGCGCGAACTCGTCGGCGATGCGGGCAAATTGCAGCTTGGCGGCGGGATGCATCGGAGGCCCTTCGTTGAGCCGAGATGATAGCATCGCACGGACCTCGTGCAACGTGGCTATTGGCGGCCGTGCTGCCAATGCGCCGTGACGTCGGAGCCCGATTTGTTGAGGTGGACGTGCTGGTCGACATGATCGACCCAGGACAGCGGAATGAAATGGTGGTGCTGACCGTCGGGCGAGCTTTGCTTGGTCAGCTTGATCTTGTCGGTGCCTTCCATGTGGTCGACCTTGCCGACCGTCTTCTTGTCCGACGAGATCACGTCCATATGTTCCCGAATGTCGGCTGCTGTTGCCATGCGTTATCTCCTCGTCATGATGATGAGGGGATGAAACGCCGTGTGGAGACGAAGGTTGCTATCGGCTATTTCTGCTCGACTTCTGTCGCGGTGGCCGGACCTTCGCCCATGATCAGCAACACGGCATCCTCGTCCTTGGCGCCGTCCCAGTGCACCTGCTTGCCGAAATGGGTGACGAAGCTTCCGGCCGGCATCGCCACGGTGCCGTGATCGGGGTCGAATTTCGGACCCGAGCCCACCCACCAGGTGCCCTTCAAGACGACGATGTAGCGGTCGTTGGGATGGAAGTGCGGCCGGCTGAAGTGATTGCCCTTGGTCCATTTGGTGTAGACCATGTAGAAGCCGGGCTTCGAGGGATCGCCGACCACGACGGCATTCTGCGCGCCGCGCGCGTCGACGGGGCTCCAGGGAATCTGGTCCGGCAATTTGTAGGTGACGGCGGCCGGATTGAGCTCGGCCGCGGAGCTGACGCTCAGCGTGCCGGCAAACACCAGCGGCATCATCAGGTATCGCCAGGACCGGTTCGAGGCCGCCATCGCATCCTCCGAGTTTAATTCGTTCGGGCATTCGGCTGCGCCCGTATGTCGCATGATGCTAGTCGCTCCCGCTTCCGCAGGACAAGACGCGTCCACGCATGTCTGACCTCAAGATTGCGTCAGCGGCGCGTGACACAACGCAGTTGCAATATCAAAAACGGATTTACGCCGCTGCAGACAATGATAGGTTGCGCGCCAACCAAAAGACGGGAGGATAACCTTGAAGAAGCATCTGTCGATACTGACGGCGGGACTTGTGATCGGTGGGGCCGCGCTGCAATTCTCCACCACTGCATCGGGGGACGACGGCTGGGTCACGCTGCTCGACAGCACCAAGAAGGGCGACTGGGACGAGGTTGGCAAGGCCAATTGGGCGATGAAGGACGGCGCGCTGGTCGCCGACAAGCTCGACGGGAAGGATCTCTCCTATCTCGTCAGCAAGACCCAATACAAGGATTTCCAGATCCGTGCCGAGTTCTGGACCGACGAGGAGGCCAATAGCGGCGTCTTCATTCGCTGCGAAGGCAACAAGACGATCGATTCCAAGGTCTGCTACGAAGTCAACATCTTCGACAAGCGGCCGGACCCGACCTACGGCACCGGCGCGATCGTCGATGTCGGCAAGGTCGATCCGATGCCGAAGGCGGCCGGCAAGTGGAACGTCTACGAGATCACCGCGCTGGGGCCGCATTTCGTCGTGACGCTGAACGGCCAGAAGACCGTCGATGCGCAGGACTCCAAGCATGCCAGCGGCTACGTCGCGCTCCAGTATGGTTCGGGCGTGGTCAAGTTCCGCAAGGTGCAGATCAAGCCGCTCTGACCGCGCAAGGTCGAGAGGAGCCCGGCCGCGTCGCGGCCGGGCTTTGCGGCGTGGCGTGGGCTATCGGCCGGCGGACTTCGGATCGGCGCCTTGCGTACGCAAATGATGGCCGATCACGAGCCCGGTCAGGCAGAGCAACAGGCCGAGCGCCGGCGGGGCAAACAGCGCCTCCTCCTGGAAAATGCCGTTCACCAGCACGACCATCGTGCCGAACGCGGCGAGCCCCTGGATCAGGATTCCGGACGAGGCGTAGAGGCGCCAGGCCTTCAGCGCCATCGCAAGGAAGAAGCCGAGCGGCACCAGTGCGCCGATGCCCATCTGGTAGAGCAGCACGCCGACCGCGCTTTCCACCGCGCCGTCCATCGTGCCGGCCGCCTGCGCGGCGTTCCAGTCGATCGAGAAGTAGCCTTCGGACAGATTGCCGCCGACGCCGAGCCCGCGGCCGATCGGGTTCTGCCGAAAGCCATCCCATCCGCCCATGAAGCCGATCACGTGGAAGTCGCCGATCTGGAGTCCGATATAGATCGCAACGATGGCGTAACCCACGAGTCCGACGAGCGCGACGGCCAGCGTGACGGTCGCGCCGAACAGCCAGGTCGAGGTCCAGGCCAGGGCAACGAAGATCACCAGGATGAGCGCGCCCTTTACGCTGCAGCAGATCAGCAGCGGGATCGCGGCCAGCGCCAACCAGCGATACCCGACCGCGAACAGGAACAGGATCGAGAAGCCGATCCCGTAGGCGAAGCTGATCGGGCTCATGTTCGGTCCGAAGATGCGCATCATCGACGAAAGACCGAGGTCCTCGAACAGCGGGCTGTTGAGAAAACTGAAGCGGAAGCGGTCGATCAGATCCACCGGGACGTTGCCGGTTTGACGCATCTCGGCTTCCCAGGCTCCGGAGCGGGTCGCCTTGAGCTCGTCGAAGTGCCAGAACGTGTAGCCATTGGTGATGGTGAGCCAGAAATCGCGGAACATCAGTTCGACATATCCGCAGACGATCAGCAGCGCGGCGACGGCCACCAGGAACGGCGTGACGCGGATCTCGAAGCTTGCGGCGGTCAGCAGCGACAGCTGAAACAGAAAGATCGGAAACGCAATGTTGCGCAGATAGACGAGCGCCGCATGCGAATCCTGCGTGGCACCGAGCAGAAAATACCCCGTCACGACCGCGAGGGTCATCAGCCCCCATGTCATGATCCGGTCGACATCGGGGGAATGCTTGCGCTCGCGCAGCACATACAGCGCCAGCGTCACCAGCCACATGACGGCGCAGATGAGGAAATTGTAGCCCTTGACGAAATCCATCTCCTGTTCGGTCGTCATGTAGGATGACAGGATCGAGACGAACAGGTTCTGGAAGAAGATGATGAAGACTGCGATCGACGGCGCGTAGGCCGGCGCCGCGAGCACGATGGCGCAGCCGATCAGGCTTTCGACGACGATCGCAAGCCCCGCATTGGCCGCCTGCATGATCGGCGCGAAGGCGATCGATGCCACGGCGATGCCGAGTGCCGGAAGCAAGTCGCCGGCCAACAGCGGCCGCGGGGCTGTCTCTGCTTGCACGGGCTCTGACCTAAGATGACCGGACGTGTGGCCACGCCACACCGCATCGTCGATCTAGCCGCGCATTGTGTAAAAACGGGTTAACCAGACGGCGCTAGCGGGTTCCGAGCAGCGCCTTGAGCACCCCTTGGTCGGCCTTGCCGGTGACGGCGTCGGCCAGGCCAAAGCCCTGCGACATCTCCCAATGGGTCCAGCCCCAGCATTGCTGCCGGGCGTAGGCCGTGACGCCGGCGAGCCAGCGCAACCGGCTGTCGCGCGGCGCGCCGGCCTTGAGCACCCCGAACTCGTTGATGATGATCGGGCGTGAGTACTGCCGCTGCCAGGCGGCCGCAGGTTCGAGCCATTTGTCGATGCCACGGTCGGGGATGGCGCGATCGACCATCGCAAGCGCCTTCGGCCTGTTCAGCGCGGTCAGTTGTTCCCGCAGTTGTTGAACCCTGGGATCGTCGGCGCGGGCCGGATAGGGCAATCCGACGACGTCGTGGAGCGGCTCGTTCGGATCCCAATGGCCCTGATGGGTGAACACCATCGGATCGTAGAAGTGGATGGCATAGACGACATTCGGATCGTCGAGCGGCGTGAAGCCGGGCAGCGAGTCCGCGCGCTGCCAATTGACCGGACCCGTGATCAGCGTGGTCTGCGGCAGCAATTGGCGAATGAAGCCGGCCAGCTCCCGGGCTTCGCCTTGCCATTGCGCGGCATCGACCTCCGGCTCGTTCAGCAGTTCCGCAAAGACGCGATCGGACGGGTAGCGCTGCATGACCCGCGCCAGCGCGGTCCAGGCGCTTTTCATTTCGGTCATCGCGCCGGGCGGATCGTCCTTGTGCAGCGCGTTGAAGTACCGGCCCGAATGCAGGTCGATCGACACGGAATAGCCGAGCCCGAGCAGGGTCTTCAGCGCGCTATCGACGGTTTGCAGACGGGCGTCGATCTCCGCCTTGGTAGCGAAGCGCGGCATCACGAAGTCGGCCGGCACCGGCAACCGGATGTGGGTCAGGCCGGCCTTGCGCAGGTCGAGCAGCAGGCTGCGCGGCGGCGCCGCCTCCGGAAAGGCGATCCAGCCGTCGGCATTGACGCCGCGCGACAAGGCCGCGAGCCGGTCCGCGGGAACGCCTTCGATCAAGGCAGGGCAGGCCCGCGCGGCGACCGACAGCAGAATGGATCCGGCGGCGATAATGGCGGGGATCGATAGCCGGGTCATTGGACGATCAACTCGCGGTCATGTTGCAGCGGCGACGTGGTTTGGTCATTCGGTCCTGTCGGCCATGGTGGCCGGCTGCGGAAACGTCGCGGTTAGCCTTATCGGCGAGACATTAGCGTTGCGTAACCCCGCGCGCATACGCGACGGCATCGTTCTTGCCAATCCCTGCTCAAGAGCAGCCCGCTCGTCCCGGAACGGGACATCGGTTGAAGCGAAATGGCGCAGCCAGGAGCGCGACCATGACGACAGGCAGGATCTTCACGAATTGGGATGACAACCATTCCAGGCTCTGGAGCCGTCGGCCGATCCGGCTCGAGCACACCATGCACCGGCAGCCGGCGTTCTCGATGGACGAGCTCGCGAAGCTGATCGAGCACTATCCGCGCGAGCATTACAGCCTGGTCAAGACCAGCGCCACGGGATCGAGCCGGGTCTGGCGCGAGGGCGAGATCGGCGGGCTGCGCGGCCATCAGGTGGTTGAGGCGGTCTCGCGCGGCGGCCTGTGGCTGAACCTGCGCAACGTCACTGCGATCGACCGGCGCTACCGCGACATGATCGATCGGATGTTCGGCGAGATTGCAGCCAGGGTGCCCGGCTTCGATGCGCCGACCCATCAGGCCGGCATCCTGATCTCGTCGGCCGATGCGCAGGTCCATTACCACGCGGATCTGCCGGGGCAGGGCCTGGTGCAGATCGCCGGCCGCAAGCGGGTCTACATCTATCCCGGCACGCAGCCGTTCATCCGGCCGGAGCATCTGGAGAACATCGCGTTGTTCGACGTCGAGGTCGATATCCCGTACGAGCCCTGGTACGACTGGCATGCGCAGGTGATCGATCTCGCGCCAGGCCAGATGCTGAACTGGCCGCTCAATGCGCCGCATCGCGTCGAGAACCTCGACACGGTCAACATCTCGATGACGATCTCCTATGTGAACGACGACATCCGCCGCGCCCGGATCCTGCATCGCGCCAACGGCACGCTGCGTCATCGCTTCGGCTACACGCCGCGCAGCCGAAGCATCCGCGGCCCGGTCTTCTTCGCCAAGCAGGTCATGCAGAAGCTGCTGCGCGACGGCAAATGGGTGAAGCGCGAGCGCGCCGTGCGGCGGACCATCGACTTCCGCCTCGACGAGAGCAATCTCGGCAAGATCGTCGACCTGCCCAAAGACCCGCCCAAGGCGGCGCTCGAGGCGGCGTAAGCGAACTTGCCGGTTGCAGGTGCTGGAATGACGGTCTTGACGACAGCGGTTGAGAAACCGGCGCTAGATCGCCCGGACGACACCCGGCTCGCCCGGTGTGCATTCCAGCGCGGCACGGTCCCAGTTCGCGTTGATGGCGGCTGCCTCATAGCTCGATTGCAGGAATTCGAGCAGCGCCTTGTCCGGGTCTGCGGCCAGCCGCACCGCGTCGTAGGGCAGGATGAATTCACCGAGTGCCTCGCTGAAGAATGCAGCATCGGGCCGCACCGGCGTGCTGCGATAGCCCGCGGGTTCCGGATAGGCGTAGGAATAGAATGCGGGATAATCGATCGCGCCGCCGCCCGGCCAGAAGCCGGCGCTGCTGACCTCGTGCGAATAGGCCTCGTGCGCCACTTCGTCGGGCAAATGGGGCACGCCGCCGGGATGTCGCGGTCCCGTCCTGCCGGAGAAGCGCGTCACCGCGAGATCAAAGCTGCCCCAGAAAAAATGCACCGGGCTCGCCTTGCCGAGAAATCCGGTTCGGAACTGCTTGAACACGCGATCGCAGTTCACCAGGATCTGGTGAAACCGGCGCACGGCATCCGCGTCGTATGAGGCGTGCTGCGTGTCCTTCGAGAACGGGATCGGGTCGGCGACTTCGTTCGGTATCTCGTCAATGGTGACGTCGATTCCGAGTTCGTTCAGATTGGTCATGATCGCCGCATAGAAGCTCGCGACCGATTGTCCCGCCAGCGCGAATTGCCGTTCGGTGCCGTCG
The DNA here is from genome assembly GCF_002289535.1 of Bradyrhizobium sp. UFLA03-84. Lineage (NCBI taxonomy): Bacteria > Pseudomonadati > Pseudomonadota > Alphaproteobacteria > Hyphomicrobiales > Nitrobacteraceae > Bradyrhizobium > Bradyrhizobium sp. UFLA03-84. The sequence continues at coordinate 46,284 of NZ_NSJY01000013.1, forward strand.
CTGGTCGAGATGCGGAGCATGTGATCGGCAAAGTCGAAGTCGATCTGGAACGTGCGGTCGCCGTCGGGGATCGGCGAGGTCGTCAGCCCGCGCGCCGTGACATAGAGCGTGACGTGCCAGGAGTGATTGAGCCATGGCGACTTCGCCAGCCTGATCTTGCCGGCGATCTGGGTGAAGAGCTGGAGCGTGGCGCAGCTGTCGCGCCACGCCGCGGTCGGCAGCTCCGGCCAGCGGGTCTTCTGTGCGTTGGTCATGGCAAACCTCAGGGCTGTGCCGACAGGAGCCCTGCGGCATATCACGAAAATGGCGCCGATGATCTCGGGAACCGTCGCGTCGGAGCATATAGGGCGGCAGTCGTCAGGGAGTGCCGCCCTATCGCATCGTCATTCGGTCGGGTGCGAAACCCAACGTAAGGCTCAGCCGTGCAGCTTCTTCGCAGTCTCCGCGATCGCGCGGCCCTGATAGCGGGCGCCGGCAAGTTCGTTTTCGCTCGGCTGGCGACTGCCGTCGCCGCCGGTGATCGTGGTCGCGCCATACGGCGCACCGCCGGTAACCTCGTCGAGCTTCATCTGGCCAGCAAAGCCATAGTTGAGGCCGACCACGGTCATGCCGAAATGCAGCAGGTTGGTGATGATCGAGAACAGCGTGGTCTCTTGCCCCCCATGCTGGGTCGCGCTCGAAGTGAAGGCGCCCCCGACCTTGCCGTTCAGTGCGCCCCTGGCCCAGAGCCCGCCGGCCTGGTCGAGGAAGTTGGCCATCTGCGAGGCCATGCGGCCGAAGCGGGTGCCGGTGCCGACGATCACAGCATCGTAATTGGCGAGGTCGTCGATCGTGGCGATCGGCGCGGCCTGGTCGAGCTTGTAGTACGACGCCTTCGCGACCTCGGCCGGCACCAGCTCGGGCACGCGCTTGATGTCGACGCTGGCGCCGGCTTCGCGTGCGCCTTCCGCGACGGCATTCGCCATTGCTTCGATGTGACCGTAGGCGGAGTAATAGAGAACGAGAACCTTGGCCATGATGGCCTCCTTTTGGGGCTGAGTGTGGGGAGATGATTGGGGGAGGTGCATGCGCGGACGTCTGTCCGCGCATGCAGGATGAGGGGTGATTACGCCGCGTCGACCAGCACGAGCTCGGCGTCCTCGAGCGCGGTGATTCTCAGCGTGGCCTCGTCGCGGATCGCGGCACCGTCGCGCGTATTGACGCGCACGCCGTTGACCTCGACGCTGCCGGCCGCAGGCACCAGATAGAGGTGACGGGCCTTGTCGGCGGAATATTCAGCGCTCTCACCGGCCTTCAGCGTGGTGGCGAGCACCCGCGCATTGGCCCGGATCGGCAGTGCATCTTCGTCGCCGTCGATACCGGAGGCGATGGTGACGAGCTTGCCGGAGCGGTTCGCCTTCGGGAACGGCTTCGAACCCCAGGTCGGCTGACCGCCTTGCGTCGTCGGCTCGATCCAGATCTGGAAGATCTTGGTCTTGGAGGGCTCCAGATTGTATTCGGAGTGACGGATGCCGCTGCCGGCGCTCATTACCTGCACGTCGCCGGCTTCGGTGCGTCCCTTGTTGCCGAGCGAGTCCTGATGCGTGATCGCGCCTTCGCGAACATAGGTGATGATCTCCATGTTGGCATGCGGATGCGCCGGGAAGCCGGAATTGGGCGCGATCTCGTCGTCGTTCCACACCCGCAAGGCGCCGTGGCTGACATTGGCGGGATCGTAGTAGCTCGCGAACGAGAAGTGGTGCTTGGCCTTCAGCCAGCCGTGGTCGGCACCGCCCAGCTTCGCGAATGGTTTCAGTTCGATCATGGTGTACTCCGTTCGATGCGTTGGTTTCGATCTCGTTGGCCTCTTGGATATGCCGCCGGCTGTGGTATAGAAATAGAAACTATTGAAACTCATTGTTTCCAAAATGGACCGATGCCATGTCGAAACTGCCGGACTTCGAGGCGCTCGCGATCTTCGCAAAAGTCGTGGAATTGCGGTCGTTTGCGGCCGCCGCGACCGAACTCTCGCTGTCCAAGGCGACGGTGTCGAAGGCAGTCAGCCGGCTCGAGGAGCGGCTCGGCGCGCGGCTGTTCAACCGCACCTCGCGGCGGCTGGCGCTGACCGATGCCGGGCAGAAATTGTCCGAGCGCGCCGCGCGGCTGCTGGCCGATGGCGAAGCCGCGGAGAACGAGGCGCTGGCGCAATCGACCACGCCGCGCGGCCTGGTGCGGCTCGCGGTGCCGATGAGCTTCGGCATCAAGACCGTGGCGCCGCTGCTGCCGGAATTCATGGAGGCCTATCCGGAGGTCGCGATCGACCTGCATCTGAGCGACGCCACCGTCGACCTGATCGGTGAAGGCTTTGATGCGGGACTGCGCATCGCGCGGCTGCCTGACTCCTCGCTGATCGCGCGGCGGCTGTGCGGCATGCCGCGCTACACCGTGGCGGCGCCGTCCTACCTGAAGCGCTATGGGCGGCCGACCCATCCGATGCACCTCGCCGAGCACAAATGCTTCGGTTACGCCTATCTCTCGACCCAGGGCGTCTGGCACTACACCAACGCATCGGGCGAGCAGGCGAGCGTGCGTCCGGCCGGCCAGCTGCGCGTCAACAATGGTGAGGCCGTGATACCCGCGCTGCTCGCCGGTCTCGGCATCGCCGATCTGCCCGACTTCATCGTCGGCGATGCGATCGCGCGCGGCGAGGTCGAGGTGATCCTGAAGGGCTGGAAGCAGCCCGAGGGCGCCGTGCATCTCGTCACGCCGCCCGGTGGCCCGCGGCCCGCCCGCGTCGAGGTGTTGGCGGATTTCCTCGCCAAGCATTTCGCCAAGGGCCGCGCGCAGCGCAAGTAGAGAGCCACGCGCAGCGCAAATAGCGGGCCGCGTGCAGCGCAACGGCCGCGCTCGGCGGAGACCACGGAATCCCGCGCGATGGCTCAACGCTGCGTGAGCCGTCACATTCGTGTCATCCCTTTTAAATTGTATAGATTGTGTGAACTAACCCATGATCGTGGGCAGGCGCGATCGTCTATCTCTTCATCCCGAACCTGTTGCCGCAAAGCACATTTTCGGAGGAACCAGATGATTGATCTGACCAAGCATGATTTCACGTCATTGTCGGTGAAGGATCTGCTCGATGCCCGCGAGGCCTATCACGTGCATCTGGCCCATCTGCAATCGGTCTACGCCACGGCGATCGGCCGTTATCTGATCCGCGACAACGACCGCAACGCGACGGAGCGGCGGCATCATTCCAAGCCGCAGGCGCTCGGACCGCGCACGCTGTTCAACTCGTCGGTCAAGGACTGGTCGTGGCCCTGCATCCTCGTCTTCGTCCGCGACTGGATGAAGCGCTCCGAGCTGAAGAACCATCCAGAAAAGCAGGACCAGCTGGTGCCGCCGTTCCTGTATCTGCCTGATGGTCGCGTCGTGCCGACCTGCGTCGTCAAGGTCGATCCGAACGAGGGCAGCCCCGGCGTCGTCGATCCGCCGATATTCAAGAGCGATCTGGTTGGCGGCGGCTTCCCGGTCCAGACCATGATCCAGGGCAAGATCCATCGCGGCTCGATCGGCTGCCTCGTCACCAATGGCGAGACCGTGTTCGCACTCTCCAACCGCCACGTGGTCGGCGCGGCCGGGCGCGAGATCTTCGCCGGCTTCAAGAACACCAACCGGCGCCTCGGCGTCAGCGATGCGCTGCAACTCGGCAAGCGCGCCTTCAGCGACGTCTATCCCGGTTGGCCCGGTTCGCGGGTGGTGGCCAATCTCGATGCGGGACTGATCCGCGTCGACGACATCAAGGGCTGGACCGCGCAGGTCTATGGTGTCGGCCAGGTCGGTGACGTCGTCGATCTCAACGTCGGCACCTTCCGCCTCGAGATCATCAACCAGCCGCTGATCGCCTTCGGCGCGACCAGCGGACTGATGAAGGGCAAGATCATCGGCCTGTTCTATCGCTACAAGACCGTCGGCGGCATGGAATATGTCAGCGACTTCGTAATCGGCCCGCGCGACGGCGACACGCCGCTCAACAATTATCCCGGCGATTCCGGCACGGTCTGGTTTCTCGACGACCCGGACGCGAAGAGGAACGCCAGCGGTGCGCGCATCCTCAGCCCGCTGGCGCTCGAATGGGGCGGCCAGGAATTGTTCGGGTCAGGCGGCAAGGTCCCGATGCAGGTTGCGCTCGGCATCTGCATGGCGACGCTGTGTCGCGAGCTCGATGTCGAGCTGATCGGCGACTGGAACGCCGGCCACACCGAGTATTGGGGCGAATGGGGACACGTCAAGATCGGCGCCTACGCGACCGCCCTGATCGATGCGAAGCTTCCCAAGCTCTCGGCCATGATGGACGCCAATTCCGACAATATCGGCCTCGACGACAAGCTGCTTGCCGACCTCAAGCCGTATCAGCACGGCACGTTCGCGCCGCTCGCCGACGTTGCCGACCTGGTCTGGCGCTTCACCCGGCACACCGACGAAAGCAACCATTTCGCCGACATGGACAAGCCGGGCAAGGACGGCAAGACGCTGCTCGATCTCTGTACCGAATCGACGCGCAACGTCGATCCGAAAGTCTGGAACGACTATTACGACGGGATCGGCGAGGACCGGCGCGGCGCGCTGCCGTTCCGGGTCTGGCAGATCTTCGACGAGATGGTCGGGTACGCCGTCGCCAACAAGAAGCTGGAGTTCGTCTGCGCCGCGGGCATCGTCGCGCATTACATCGGCGATGCCTGCCAGCCGCTGCACATTTCGCAATTCCACCACGGTCTCGATCCGAACGACAAGAAGCACGCCAAGGTGCACAGCGTGTACGAGACCACGATGATCGGCCGTCACGGCAAGGATCTCATCAAGATGATCCCTGACGCCAAGACCAGCGACGTCGCGGAGATCGCGCCGGGCGCAACCCCGACCGGCCGCGATGCCGCAGTCGCCGTGGTCGCGCTGATGCAGCGCACGGTGAAGCGGCTGCCGCCGATGACGATCGTCAACCTGTTCAACTCGCACATGGGAAGCGGCCAGGTCGACGTGATGTGGTCGAAGCTGAAGGATGCCACCGCGGCCTGCATGCAGGACGGTGCCAAGACACTTGCGAGAGTCTGGGAAGCGGCATGGCGCGCCGGCTCGGGTGAAGATCGCGGGCAGGGCGGCAAGTTCGATCAGGGCAGCCTGAGCAAGCTCTACAACGATCCGAGCTTCCTGCCGGCGTATCAGCTTCAGCAGCTCACGCTGGACGCCGACGACCACATCGTGCCGGCCGGCGGAAGCGGAGCGCGGCGCCGGAGTGCGACAATCGCACGCGGCGCGCGCCCGCCAGCCGCAAACAAGGCAGCCAAAAAGGCGGCTAAGAGCACGACCAGGAATAAGGCCAAGAATACGGCCGAGAGTACGGCCAGGAGAGCGCCAAAGAAGGCCGTCGCGCGCAAACGTCCGGCTGCGGCCACTCCGCTCCGCCGCGCGGCCGCCAGCAAGAAAACCGCGACCAAGCGCGGTGCAGCCAGGAAGCGGTCGGTCGCAAAGACACACAAGCCGTCGCGCAAGCATTAGGATCTGCGCGTAGCGACGGCCGAGGTCGTAGCGGCGTCGAAGGTGATCGAGACCTTCGACGCCGCAGTTCGTTCGCAGTCATGCGGCTGTGCCGGAGTTTTCAAAATTTGTTGCAGACGACAGCGCGCGGTTGATCGCGGCGGTGAAGAAGATCGGCAGGTCGAGTAGGGAACCTGAGCCGTGTGCCTTCACATTTAGTTGTCCGCAACCTCGTTCCTTGCAACGATCCTTGGCCGCATTCATTTGCCAGCCTGAAGCAAATCGCCGCGCGGAACCCCGCGGTTGCGCGGATCGAATCGAACTCAAATCGAACAAGGGCACCGGGCATGCAGACGCAGCGGATTGTTCTGAGCATAGCGATCGCGATCGGCGGCCTCGCTGCCGCAGCTCCTGCGCTGTCGCAGGAGTATCGCGGAACCTGGGAACAGCAGATGGCGTGCACGCCGGATGTGTGGCGACTCTGCGGCGACCAGATTCCCGACACCAACCGGATTGTCGCCTGCCTGCGGCAGAACACACCGCAACTTTCCAGCGGCTGCCGAGCGGTATTCGAGTCCAATGCCAGCGCGCAGCAGCCGCAAACCCAGGGGCGCGCATTGCAGCACCACGAGATGCAGCAACGGCCGCGCGCGCCGCAGCAGATCCAGCCGGCCCCGGTCGCACCGCCGCGGCCGGCGCCCGATGATGAGGATTAACCCTCAGGGCCTGACTTCGCAGACATCGACCCACTCGGCCGCGGTCAGCTCCGCCATCCTGTCGGGCGTGATGCGGACCGCGCTGTGGGTCGAACCCGCGGCCGGCACCACGATGTCGAATGCCTTGAGCGACACATCGCAATAGACCGGCAGCGGCGTCTTCAGCCCGAACGGGCAGACACCGCCGACCTCGTGGCCGGTGATCTCGGCGACTTCGTCGAGGCCGAGCATCTTCGGCTTGCCGCCGAACGCTGCCTTCACCTTCTTGTTGTCCATCCGCGACGTTCCTGCGGCGACGATCAGCACCACGCGGTCGCCGATCCGCAGGCTCAGCGTCTTGGCGATCCGCGCCGGCTCGACGCCATAGGCCTCCGCCGCCAGCACGACGGTCGCGGAGCTTGTGGTGGATTCGATCACGGAGATATCGGGCGCCTTCTCGGCGAAGAAGGCACGGACGGACTCGATGCTCATGAAGTTCAGGACTCTTGCTAGTCAGGATTTGGCAGACACCAGGGCAGGAAGCTCGGAGAGACCATGGATCCGGTGATCGGGCATGACGCCGAGCTCGTCCATCTGGGTACGCAGCGCCTTGAACATCGTCAATGGGGCAACCGTCTCGCTCTCGACGCAGGCCAGCGCCATCGCTTCCGGTGTTACCCGCTCGATCCAGGCGACACTGAGTCCAAACGCCTTGGCGCCGCAGGCGTCCCACGGATTGGAGGAGATGAACAGCACCTCCGCGGGCGGCACTTTCAACACCTCCTCGATCAGCGTGTAGGCCTCCGGCGCCGGCTTGAACACCTTGTGGGCATCGACGCTGATGGTCGCATCGAGCAGACGGTCGAGCCCCGAATTGCGCACCAGCGCGTTCAGCATGTCAGGGCTGCCGTTGGAGAGGATCGCGAGCTTCTTGTCCTTCATCGCCTCGAGCGCCGCGACGGCATCCGGATACAGCGCCAGATGCTGATACTTGTCGATGATGCGCCCAAAGGTCGCCTCGTCATATTGCAGGCCGAGGCAGCGCAGCGTGTAGGCGAGGGAGTCGCGGGTCGCCGTGGCAAAGTCCTGGTAGCGCCGCATCAGCGTGCGCAGCCAGGAATATTCGAGCTGCTTGAGGCGCCAGACCTGCGTGATGATGTCGCCATAACCGGGGAATGCATCCTCGGTGACATCGGCCACCGACTGCACGTCGTAGAGCGTACCGTAGGCGTCGAAGACGATTGCTTTGATTGTCATTGTGGTCTCTCTTGCCCGCCGATCGTCGAATACAGGAATTTCCGCAAGGCGTCGACGGATTGGTCGCGGGCCGCCTCGTTGAATTCGAGGTGATGACCGAGCTGCTGCGCGGGAGTGCTGTAGCGCGGGACGTCGAAATCATGATGGGCGCCGGGATAGACGGTGATCGCGATCGGGATTCCCTTGTCCTTCTCGCGCGCCATGCCCCAGTCGTCACGGCCCTCGGCAAGGTTGCGGCACGCGATCGCGGGCGCCCAGTCGTCGAGCTCGCCGACCAGGATCAGCGTCGGCACCGTCATGTTGCCCTTGACCCCACCGCATAGCGGATAGAAGCCGATCGCAGCGCGAAATTTGTCCTTCGATGAGCTTTCGATCTGGCCGCGCTCCACCGCGAGCAGCGCCAGTGTCGCGCCCTGGGAAAATCCCAGCACGGCCACCCGGCTCGGGTCGACCGACGGCTGTCCGACAAGATAGTCGAGCGCGCGGTACGCATCATACAATGTCGACGGCGGCAGTCCGCCGGTGCACGCGCTCGTGATGCCGCGCGTTCCGAAGCGGTCGATCGTCAGGGCGACATAGCCCCATTCGGCGAGCCGCTTGCCCCAGCGCTCGTCGACCCCCCACCAACCGCCGCCGCAGCCGTGCATCAGCACGACTGCGGGCGAGGGACCCGGACCATCGGGCACGCGCAGAAAGCCCTGCAATGCCTGGGGTCCCGCCAGCGGGCTTTCGAATTCGACGAGGCGCGGCGCATGATCGGCCGCCCGCGCAGCGAGCGAGCCGAAGCTCCAGAGGATGAGTGCGGCGAGGGCAAGTCCGGTGAAGCTGGTCATGAACCACCTCCGAAGCTTGCCGACGATGATACTCCGTCAGATCATGACGCGCTTCTACGGAATCGCATCATGATCTCATCTCTTTTTGTTTGACCATGGTCTCCGCGCAGACGCTTCGCGCTTGTCGCGGGGGAAACCCGCTTCGCAGTTGGACCGTGCTTAGATCCCCAAAATCTTCCGCGCGTTGGCCTTCAAAACCTTCGGCCGGATCTCCTCGCGAATGTCGAGCTTTGCAAAATCGGCGAGCCAGCGGTCCGGCGTGATGACAGGCCAGTCGGAGCCGAACAGCATCTTGTCCTGCAGGATCGAGTTGATGTAGCGCACCAGGATCGGCGGGAAATATTTCGGCGACCAGCCGGAGAGGTCGATATAGACGTTCGGCTTGTGGGTCGCGACCGACAGCGCCTCTTCCTGCCAGGGGAAGGAGGGATGCGCGAGGATGATCTTGAGGTCGGGAAAATCCGCCGCGACGTCGTCCATGTACATCGGGTTGGAATATTTCAGCCGCATCCCCATGCCGCCCGGCATGCCGGATCCGACGCCGGTCTGGCCGGTATGAAACAGCGCGATCGCGCCGCCGTCATTGATCGCTTCGTAGAGCGGATAGGCCATCCGGTCGTTGGCGTAGAAGCCCTGCATGGTCGGGTGGAATTTGAAGCCGCGAACGCCGTAGTCCTCGATCAGCCTGCGCGCCTCGCGGACGCCGAGCTTGCCCTTGTGCGGGTCGATCGAGACGAACGGGATCAGGACGTCGAGATGATCGGATGCGACCTCGAGCATTTCGAGATTGTTGTAGCGGCGGAAGCCGGTCTCGCGTTCGGCATCGACCGGGAAGATCACCGCGGCGATGTTCTTGGCGCGGTAATAGGCCGCGGTCTCCGGCACGGTCGGCGGATGCTTGTGCGGCGACTTGAAGTAGTCGGCCATCTGCGCCTGGAAGTCGTCATAGCCGTCGTCGCCATGCATGCCGCACGGCTCCTCGGCATGGGTGTGGATGTCGATCGCTGTGACCTTTTCGATGTCGGGCAGTTTGAGCTTGGGCATTCGGCTTCCCCGGCGGCGCGTTTGTTGGTGATGGAAAATAATTATATGATATAACGATTTTCGCAAGCGGTCTGGTTGATGGGCGCGAGGTTGCCGACGGCTCCTGGTTCGGATGGGAAGCATACAGGGATCGGTCCGGGCCCGCGCGCAGGCCCGATTCGCCGGTCTTGCGGCCGCCGTCAGGGTGTGCGGGCGGGACAAGCCGCGGCGCGACAATCGCTGCGGTCGCCGTTTCCGAAGCGATCTCAATGGTATGGACGAGTGGCGGAGGTGGGGTCTAGGCCGGGATAGGGCCGAAAATCGGCCCATCTCGGTTGACATTTAACGGTCCGATGGCTTAGAACCCGGCCGTCCCGCGCGGCAGGCCGCTTGTCGGGATAAATCCCATTTGGCCAACTTTTGGCTAGCCTGGTATGGCTTGCCCGAGTGTTGGCATTGATCAGGTACGGCCTCCAACACGGGCCTTTCGAAGTAACAGGATTGTCCCATGAAGGTCCGTAACTCGCTGAAGTCGCTGCGCGGCCGCCATCGCAACAACCGTCTGGTCCGCCGCAAGGGCCGCGTCTACGTGATCAACAAGGTCCAGCGCCGCTTCAAAGCGCGCCAGGGTTGATTGCACGCGGATCGGCGTGTTGCGCCGGTCCCAGTCCCAATACGTCTCTTTCACAGGTCTTTGATGCCGCGCTGCTTTGCAGTGCGGCTTTGTGCGTCTAGACTTCGGCCATGGGATTAAACTTCTTTGGCCCGACCAACCGCCGGCTGGCGATCCTGATCGCCGCGCTGCTGGCCATGCCTGTCGCCGCCGCCGCGCAGGACGATCCGCGGGTGATCCCGCCGCCGAAAGCTCAGAAGAAGCTACCCGAAGCTCCGACCAAGCTGCCGAAGGTTCCGGCCGACCGTACTCGCGGACTGGATTTCCTGTTCGGCGCCCTGAAGGCTGCGCCCGATGAAGATAGCGCCCGCCACGTCGAGGCGCGGATCTGGGCGCTGTGGCTGCAAACCCCGAGCGATACCGCGGCGTTGCTGATGGTGCGCGCCAAGGCTGCGCTCGACGCCCAGAATGTCGATGTCGCGCTGAAGCTGCTGGACGCGGTGATCAAGCTGCGGCCCGATTATGTCGAGGCCTGGAACCGGCGTGCGACGATCTACTACCTGAAGAACGACTACGTTCGTTCGCTGGGAGATCTGCAGCAGGTGCTGACCCGTGAGCCCCGCCATTTCGGCGCGCTGGCGGGTGTCGGCATGATCATGCAGGACATGGGCGACGACAAGCGCGCGCTGGACGCCTTCCGCAAGGCGCTAGCGGTCGACCCCTACCTCGAGAAGGTGCCGCAGATCGTCAAGCAGCTGACCGAGAAGGTCGAAGGCCGCGACATCTGATTTGCCTACGATTGATCGCGATCGCGGTCCGATGGACGCGAATGGGCACGTTAGCGCGAGCTTGATGCCTGCTCGCGGTACGGTCCGGCGCAGGAGACTAATGCAGGAACTTGCCGCGGGACGCGCTGTCCTGGGCGATGGCAGCATAGAATTGCTGAAGCTCCGCCTCCAGGTGCTCATTCACGAGCAACAACGCCTTCAGGGCGCCGCGCAGGTCGCCATTGCAACTCGCCACGATCTGGTCGATGGCCGCATCGCTAGGGTCGGAAATCATGGTACTCCTCCGATTACTTCCCGTTGAACTCGTCGTGCGGACGCGGGTTCCCGTGAACCTTGTGGATAGGCCAAGAAGCGTTCCGGTAGCGTCCCGGACTGGATGTAGCCTCGCGTCTGATGGCGAAATTGCCACCTTCAATCTATGAAATTACTAATGACGAGGGTATGAACCCGCTATCCACAGGCTGGGCGCATTGTGGACAACTCAGTGCCCGGCGCGGACCCGGAAAATCGGCATTGGCCTTGCGAACCAGAGCGGGCCCGGGCGGGCGCCAAGTCCGGTGCCGTGCGAAACCTGATTTCGGCTACCCCGTAATTTCCAGACCCTTCAACTCCCCAACAGCCTCCGGATCCCCTCGATGTTGACCGCGATCATCGCACTGGCGGCCGCCGGGCTGGCGCTGACCTTGTTGCTGACCTTGGCGACGCAAATCGGCGTGGCGTTGATCCAGCGCGCCTTTCCGCCGCAGGGCCGCATGGTCGATGTGGCCGGCGCGCGGTTGCATGTGGTCGAGCTCGGACCGCGCGATGCCGCGGGGCCGCCCATCGTGATGCTGCATGGCGCAAGCTCAAATCTCCGCGCGATGCAGCCGCTCGGCGAGCGCATTGCCGGGACGCGCCGGGTGATCCTGGTCGACCGGCCGGGGCACGGCTGGAGCACGCGCGAGCGCGTCGCGGATTCGATGCCCGAAATCCAGGGCCGGATGATCGTGGAGGCGCTGAACAAGATCGGCGTCAGCAGCGCGATCGTGGTGGCGCATTCCTGGGCCGGCGCGCTTGCGCTGCGCATGGCGCTCGATCATCCGGAGCGCGTTGCAGGCCTCGTGCTGCTCGCCCCGGTCGCCTATCCCTGGCGAGGTGGCGCCGGCCGCTATAATGATGTGATCTCGACGCCGCTGATCGGGCCGTTGCTTGCACACACGGTCACGCTGCCGCTCGGCTATCTCGTCGCCAATTCAGGCGCGAGCGGTGTGTTCGCGCCGCAGCCGATGCCGGACGATTTCGTCCGCGACAGCGCGACATTGCTGTTGCTGCGCCCGCGCGAATTCACCGCCAATGCGCGCGACCTCGTCACGTTGAAAGCCGCTGTCGTTGAACAGGCGCCGCGCTATGCGGAAATCAAGGCGCCGCTGTCGATCCTGTCGGGCGACGTCGACAAGACGGTCACGACCGGCATCCATTCGCGGCTGCTCGCAGCCACAGTGCCGCACGCAAAGCTCATCGTGCTGCCCGGCGTCGGCCACATGGTGCAGTACGCCGCGTCCGATCTGGTGGCCTCCGGGATCGAGACGATGGCCGACCGGATGACGCGGGACATTGTGACGGCGCAATAGCCGCCGCCTGGTCGCCGCGCGAATGTGATCCGGCAAGACTTGCGCCGCCGTGTGGCGCCGAACATCATGTCACGCGCGGTTTTCCGGTTTCATCAAAGGACGTCTCTCATGCGGATCGACAACATCGCCGACCTCATCGCCGAAACCCTTGCCCAGGCCGGCGTGAAGCGCATCTACGGTGTCGTCGGCGACAGTCTCAACGGCTTGACCGAGGCTCTGCGCAAGCGCGGCACGATCGACTGGCTGCATGTGCGCAACGAAGAGGTGGCAGCGTTCGCCGCCGCCGCCGAATCCCAGATCACGGGCGATCTTGCGGTGTGCGCAGGTTCCTGCGGGCCGGGCAATCTGCATCTCATCAACGGCCTGTTCGACGCGCATCGCAGCCGTACGCCGGTGCTGGCACTGGCGGCGCAGATACCGTCGGCCGAGATCGGCGGCGGCTATTTCCAGGAGACCCATCCGCAGGACCTGTTCCGCGAATGCAGCCATTATTGCGAGCTGGTGTCGGATCCGGCGCAGCTGCCCTACATGCTGGAGAACGCGATCCGCGCCGCGGTCGGCAAGCGCGGCGTCGCGGTGCTGGTGCTGCCGGGCGACGTCGCGATGCGGCCGGCGCCGAAGCGCGACATCGCGCCGAATGCCGGCCTGCTGCCGCCGGTGCCGGTGGTGCGTCCGGCGGATGCCGAGCTGAACGCGCTGGCCGCGCTGCTCAACGGCGCGAAGCGCGTCACGCTGTTCTGCGGCCGCGGCTGCGCTGGGGCGCATGACGGCTTGCTCAAGCTCGCCGAGACGCTGAAGAGTCCGATCGTGCATGCGCTCGGCGGCAAGGAATATGTCGAATACGACAACCCCTACGACGTCGGCATGACCGGCTTCATCGGGTTCTCCTCCGGCTATGCCGCGATGCATGGCTGCGACGTGCTGCTGATGCTCGGCACCGACTTCCCCTACAAGCAGTTCTTCCCGACCGGCATCAGCATCGCCCAGGTCGACCTCCGTCCCGAAAATCTCGGCCGTCGCTGCAAGCTCGATCTCGGCATCGTCGGCGATGTCGGCGAGACCATCGCCGCGCTGTTGCCGAAGCTCACCCCGAAGACCGACCGCAAGTTTCTCGACGCCAGCCTCGCGCATTACAAGGACGCCCGTGCCGGGCTCGACGATCTCGCCCGCGGCAAGCCGGGGCAAAAGCCGATCCATCCGCAATACCTAGCGCGGCTGCTCAGCGAGCAGGCCAGCGAAGATGCGGTGTTCACCGCCGATGTCGGCACGCCGACGATCTGGGCCGCGCGCTATTTGAAGATGAACGGCCGCCGCCGGCTGGTCGGCTCCTGGGTGCACGGCTCGATGGCCAATGCGATGGCGCATGCGATCGGCGCGCAGGCGACGCAACCCACCCGGCAGGTGGTGTCGATGTCCGGCGACGGCGGCTTCGCCATGCTGATGGGCGATCTGATCACGCTGACCCAGGCCAAGCTGCCGGTGAAGGTCGTGATCTTCAATAACAGCGTGCTCGGCTTCGTCGCGCTCGAGATGAAGGCCGCCGGCTTCATCGAGACCGGGGTCGACCTGAAGAATCCGGATTTCGCGGCGATGGCCCGCGCGATGGGTATTCACGGCGTCAGGGTGGAGGATCCCGGCGAGCTCGAGGGCGCGATCCGCAACGTCTTCACGCATGACGGCCCGGCCGTGCTCGACGTCGTGACCGCGACGCAGGAATTGTCGATGCCGCCGACCATTACGCTGGAGCAGGTGAAGGGCTTCAGCCTATGGGTGCTGCGCGCCGTGATGAGCGGCCGCGGCGACGAGGTGGTCGATCTCGCCAAGACCAATCTCCTGCCGCGCTGATCGCCGCGGCGGGCCCTCGAATTTTTCCGGATTGGATCTCGATCGGGCCAGCCGCCGATCGGCACGGCTCGATGATTGGTCGCCGGGCCGTGTCGCGCGTGGTCAACCGATCGTAGATTCTTGCCGCTCAGCCTTGAAATCCGAGACTTGCTGGGCTTTGATACTAAAACTCTAGATTGCAAAGTCATACTAGTCCACTTTGCGGCGCTGTCGTCGGGTCATTTGGGACAGCGGGACATGCCGGCAGCGTCCGAACTGTCGTGATGTGAGCGCAGATCGCGATGCCGATCGGAAAGATGTTCGGGCTCGGTCGCGCCGTGGGGACGGCGTGGGCGATCCGCAACGATCACGTGGTGCCAATTTGCTCGTACCGCGTGAAGCTTTGGGCGCGTGGATTCTTATTGGGGGGTATTGCAATGTTCTACAGGATAGTCGCGTCGATAGGTATCCTAGGTACGTTGGCTGCGTGCACGGGAATTCCCAAGCTGGACGTCGCCGGACCGGTCGCGGTGTCGAAGATCGTCGAGGAGGTCCAGTGCGAGGTCCTGGCCGCGGTGAGAGACCATCCAAGGCTAAGGACCGAGAACTGGGCAGTGTCGGTCAATTTGACATTACAGGTTGACGACAGCGTTGGCCTCACGCCGACAGTTGCGTATGTCGATCCCTCCGCATCGTTTTCCTTTGGCGCGGCGGGTACCTTGAAGGGCGCCCGGCAGCGGATCTACGTCGAAACTCTGGACCTCGAAATAGCGTCAATGAAACCGCGGCCGTCGTGCAAACAACAGCCTGACACTTTCGATCTGTCGGGCAATTTAGGTATCGAAGAAGCTGTCAATCTTGGGCTTGGCTCGATCAAGGAGGGAGATCCAGCGAGGTTCGATAAGGACAAGGCATTCGGACAGACGATCCAGTTCGTTCTCACGAAAAACGTCAGTGGTGTGGGTCCCATGTGGACTCTGACGCATTTCACGGGGCCGGGCGGCTTCTTTGGTGCCGAACGCATAGATACAAATGAGCTTGTGATATCATTCGCGCCGGGCGTCATCGTGAAGAAGCCGGCCGTGGGAGCGGCTCTGCGAGGGCAGCCCAGCTTCGTCGCTGTGCCGGGCGGAGGCGCCTTGCGGGCCCGCGACCTCACGGATCAGTTGATCCTCCGCTCGCTGCCTGCATTCAGACCGGTGAGGTGAAGATCAGCGGACTTCTCGCCTTGAGTGGCCGCCCGTACATCGCGCCGCAAAGTTGGGCGGCGCGATGTTCGGTGATACCGCCGATTACTGCTTCTGCTTGCCGTCCTTGTCGAAGGACGAAATGTAGGCCCAAACGTTCTGGGCCTCGGTCTCGTTCTTGATGCCGGCGAACGCCATCTTGGTGCCGGGGATCTTGGCTTTCGGATCCTTGATGTATTCGAGGAACTGATCCTTGTTCCAGGTGATGCCGGAATTCTTGTTGGCATCGGAATAGTTGTAGTCCGGCGCGGTGCCGGAGTGGCGGCCGTCGAGGCCGTTGAGCTCGGGGCCGACCTTGTTCTTGGCGCCCTCGCCGATCGCGTGACAGGCGAGGCATTTGTTGAACGAGGTCTTGCCGGCGGCGGCATCCTGCGCCAGCGCGGAGGATGCTGTGGCCAGCGATGTGACGACCGCCAGCGCGCTCAAGGTCTTTAGGTTCATGGGGTTCTCTTCGTTTCGTCCCGGGAGGTAGTGATCTTTTGTGGCATGTCCAGCTTGGACAGGACAAGCCACGAAACTTTGACAGGTTTCATGACCGCCCGCTTGTCCGAGAGAGAACTCGCCCTTGCGGCGCGGGGCAATCCGACCTTCGGCCGGGCGACTGAAACAGGTGCAGACGTGATTGATTTGTCGTAACAAATCGGCAAAGGGCAAAAGCCCGCCGAGGGAACACTGATGTCCATCATGATGCCGGCGGCCGACCAGGCCGTGCTTTCACGCCGCGCCGAGATCGTGGCCGCCCTGCGCACCATCGTTCCGGGCGAGGGTGTGATCGATAGCGCCGCCGAGATGCTGGCCTATGAATCCGACGGCCTGACCGCCTATCGGCAGCCGCCGATGGTCGTGGTGCTGCCCGATACCACCGAGCAGGTCGCGAAGGTCCTCAAATACTGCCAGGGGCAGGGCATCAAGGTGGTGCCGCGCGGCTCCGGCACCTCGCTGTCCGGCGGCGCACTGCCGCTCGCCGACGGCGTGCTGCTGGGCCTCGGCAAGTTCAAGCGGATCCGCGAGATTGACTTCGACAACCGTGTCGTTGTCACCGAGCCCGGCGTCACCAACCTCGCGATCAGCCAGGCGGTCGCCCATGCCGGCTTCTACTATGCACCCGATCCGTCGTCGCAGATCGCCTGCTCGATCGGCGGCAACGTCGCGGAGAATTCCGGCGGCGTGCATTGCCTGAAATACGGCATGACCACCAACAACGTGCTGGGCTGCGAGATCGTGCTGATGAACGGCGAGATCCTGCGCATCGGCGGCAAGTCCGCCGAGAATGCCGGCTATGATCTGATGGGCATCATCACCGGCTCGGAGGGCCTGCTCGGCGTCATCACCGAGATCACGGTGCGCATCCTGCAGAAGCCGGAGACGGCGCGTGCGCTGATGGTCGGCTTCGCCGAGGTCGAGGCGGCCGGCGAATGCGTGGCGCGGATCATCGGCGCCGGCATCATCCCGGGCGGCATGGAGATGATGGACAAGCCCGCGATCCACGCTGCGGAGGCCTTCGTTCATGCCGGCTACCCGCTCGACGTCGAGGCGCTGCTGATCATCGAGCTCGACGGCCCCCAGATCGAGGTCGACGAGCTGATCACGCGGGTCGAGATCATTGCCAAGGGCTGCGGCTCCGTGACGCTGCAGATTTCCAATTCGGAAGCCGAGCGCAACCTGTTCTGGGCCGGCCGCAAGGCCGCATTCCCCGCGGTCGGGCGCATCTCGCCGGACTATCTCTGCATGGACGGCACCATCCCGCGCGGCGCGTTGCCGAAGGCGCTGGCGCGGATCCGCGACCTCTCGGAGAAATACGGCCTAGGCGTCGCCAATGTGTTCCACGCCGGCGACGGCAATCTGCACCCCCTGATCCTCTATGATGCCAACAAGCCGGGCGAGATCGAGAAGGCCGAGGCGTTCGGCGCCGACATCCTGCGCTGCTGCGTCGAGCTCGGCGGCGTGCTGACCGGCGAGCACGGCGTCGGCATCGAGAAGCGCGATTTGATGCCGGAGATGTTCACCGAGATCGACCTCAACCAGCAGCAGCGGCTGAAATGCGCCTTCGATGCCGAGGGCCTGCTCAACCCCGGCAAGGTGTTCCCGACGCTGCATCGCTGCGCCGAGCTCGGCCGCGTCCACGTCCACGCCGGCAAGCTGGCGTTCCCGGATATCCCGCGGTTCTAGTACCGTCTCAGCAGGCCGACCGCCGCGCCGCTGTCGCCATATGTCGTGCAGGCTCTTTTCGGGTCTTCGATCAATTCCGCTCGGACGCGCTTGAAGGTCTTTCCGGCCGCTTCGGACACTTCGGGGCGGAATTTATCCGGATCGTAGTCATTGCCGTCGTGGGCCTTGATGGCCGCGTCAAAGGCGTTGATCATTGCCATCGCGGCATCAGGGCTGCCGAGCGCCCTTGCGCCGAGTTGAACGCCGCCGGCGCCATCGGCCTCATAGCCGGTGCAGCGTTGTTCGAGCACGGCAGCCGCAGTGGCGAGCTGTTCGACGAACGTTGCCTCGGCGTCCGTGAGAATTGCAGCACGCGCCTGTCCTGCTACCATCATCGAGAGCAGCGCGACGGCCATCAGTTTGATGTTCACTGGGCGGTTCTCCCTGCGGCGGTCGCGCCGCGACCAAAATCACCGGTCGCCGAACGATACATTTCGACGGATTGTGCTCACCAACCGATAACCTTAACCGATGCTTGCCGCGACGGCCGTCAGGGCCACCGCTGCGCGTCGTGCAGTTTGCGGCCTGCACCATTTACACGGCCTTCAGCTGTTCCCCGGTATTTTCCCAAGATGCATGTCTTCGGGAACACATCGATGCCCAGCCTGGCCGATCAGCTGGCGCTTTCGCGCAATCGGCCCGCAGGTTTCGACTACATGCGGATCGCGCTGGCGACGACGATCATTTGCCTGCACGGTGCGAACGTGACGCTCGGGCTCGGCCGGGCGCTGGAGATCCAGAGCACGCTTCGCATCGGCATCGCGATGATCCTGGCGCTGTTCTTCTCCCTGAGCGGCTTCCTGGTGACGGCGAGCCTGCAGCGCTGCAAGAGCCTGATTTCCTTCCTCGGGCTGCGCGTGCTTCGGATCGGGCCCGCGCTCGCGGTCGAGACCACGCTGTCGGCCATCATCATCGGTTCGGTCTTCACCGAACTGCCGTTGGCGCAGTATGTCGCCGACCCGAAATTCCATGCCTATTTCCTCAATATCGTCGGCGACATCCATTACGAGCTGCCGGGCGTCTTCCTGCACAATCCGCTGCCGGACGTGGTGAATGCCCAGCTTTGGACGGTGCCGTACGAATTGTGGTGCTACGTCGTGCTGGCGCTGCTCGCGGTGACCACGATCTGCTTCAATCGGGTCGCTTACCTTGTGTTCCTGGTGATCGTTCAGGTCGCGCTGGTGAGCTACGACGTCTATCGCTGGGAGGAAGTGCCGATCCAGCTTCGCCCGCATCTTCTGGTGTTCTGCTTCCTTGCCGGCGTCGGCTTCTACCTCTGGCGCGACAAGGTGCCGTTCAACCGCACCATCTGCCTGCTGGCGCTGGTGGCCTGCGCCGCCGGCATGGCGAACGGGCGTGGCGACGCGCTGGCACCGGTGCCGGCCGCCTATGTCGCGTGCTATCTCGGGCTGATGAATCCACGGCGGAGCTGGATCGTGTCGTCAGGCGATTACTCCTACGGGCTCTATCTCTACGGCTTCGTCATCCAGCAATGCGTTGCCTCGTTCGGGCCGCCCGTCCAGCACTGGTACCTGAACATCCTGATCAGCCTGCCGCTCGCCTTCGGTGTCGCCATCGCGTCCTGGCATCTCGTCGAGAAACATGCGCTTCGGCTCCGGGGCCATGTCGAGACGTTCGAGGCCGCGGTGCTGTCGCGGATCGCGATCGTCGGCTTCTGGCGCAGGCCGCCGGAACGGGTCGAACTGCACGCATCCCTCGGCAACAGCAGCGCATCGATCTGATCCGTGCTCGCGGGAAGGATTTGCATCCTCCCCGCGGCGCCACAGCTCACAGCAGCGCGTATTGCGTCCGCTCGCGCTTGGCCAGCAGCGGCAGCGCCTGCTCCGCGATATAGGTCTTGAAATAGGCGCTCTCCGCATGCGCCTTGAACGCCGCTTCGTCCTGGAACAGTTCGTAGAACAGGAACTGCGCCGGATTGTCCTTGCCGCGGCCGATCAGGAACAGCTTGGTGCCGGGGTCCTTCTGCGCCTCGGGCAGGAAGCTGTCGAGGATTGCCGCGACCTTGTCGGCCTGGCCCTCCTTGGCTTCCCACTGCGCCACGACCAGAAGGCCAGATGTGTTGATCGCATCGCTGATGGTTCTCGTGCTCATCGCATAGTGCTTCATTGGTAGTCCTCCGTTGCTTTGCTCCGATCGCGCTTGCGATCCGGCCCAGGGCGAGACACCGGCGATCGTCATGATCGCGGCGAACGAACCGATGGCCGATCGTCGGGTGAGCATCATCGTCGTGGTGGGAAGTTCCGAACGTTGCATGATCGCCTCCAGATGATTTGCGCCAACCGTCGTGCCGGCCAACCGCAAGGCGAGAGATAGTGGATCGCTCTGTGGGCTCGGTTAGGCGGCGATCGAAGTGTCGATGTCGTGAACATTTCGACCATGATCGAAGCGTTGCGGCGGCGCGGCGTGCGACAAATGGATGACTTCGACCGACGCCGGAGCCGGCCATGCAGACCATCGCCCCCGAGCTTGCGGACCTCGCCGCCCTGATCGCCGATCCCGGCCGCGCCGGCATCCTGTCGCGCCTGATGGACGGACGCGCGCAGACTGCGAGCGAGCTGGCGCGGGTCGCGGGCGTGACGCCGCAGACCGCGAGCTGGCATCTGGCGCGGCTGGTCGAGCGTGCGCTGCTCAAGGTCGAGCGGCGCGGTCCGCGGCGCCTCTACCGGCTGGCCACCCCGCTGGTTGCGCAGATGCTCGAGGGGATGATGACGGTTGCGGCGATCGATCCGCATCCGTCACGGCCGCCGCCGTGGATCGACGCGGAAATGCGCCGCGCCCGGACCTGCTACGACCACCTTGCCGGCGAGCTCGGCGTCGCCGTCACCGACGCGATGCGGGAACACGGCCACCTCCGCCTCGACCAGGAAGCCGGCGAGCTGACCACGTCGGGCCGCGCATTTCTCCGTGATCTCGGCATCGACCTGCGATCGCCGGCACGAAGCCGGCGGCTGCTGTGCCGGCCCTGTCTCGACTGGAGCGAGCGGCGTCCGCATCTGGCCGGGCGGGCAGGGGCCGCGGTTGCCGACCTCGCGTTGCAGCGCGACTGGATCCGGCGCCGGCCGCAGGGCCGTTCGGTCGAGATCACGGAGGCCGGGCTCGTCGCATTCAGGGACCTGTTTGGCGCGCGCATTTGATTTCGGGGCCAAATTTCGTTACCGCCTAGCGGGTGGAAACGCTCAAAGTCAGAGACAGCAAGGACGTCGAAGATGTGGTGCGCGCGGCTATCGCCAGCGAGCAGCCGCTTGAGGTCATCGGCCATGGATCGAAGCGCGCCATCGGCCATCCGATGGCGACCAATGCGGTGCTCGACGTCTCGGTCCTGAACGCGGTCACGTCCTACGAGCCGAACGAGCTGATCATCACCGTCGAGGCCGGTGCGCCGCTCGCAGACGTGCAATCCCTGATCGACGCCAAGAACCAGCAATTCGCCTTCGAGCCGATGGATACCTCCGTGCTGCTTGGCAGCGCGGGCGCCGGCACGATCGGCGGCATGATCGGCGCCGGCCTTGCCGGTCCGCGCCGCATCAAGGCCGGTGGCGTCAGGGATCATCTGCTCGGCGCCCACGCCGTGTCCGGGTTCGGCGACAGCTTCAAGACCGGCGGGCGGGTGGTGAAGAACGTCACCGGCTACGACCTCTGCAAGCTGCTGACCGGGTCCTGGGGCACGCTCGCGGTCATGACCGAGGTGACGCTCAAGGTCATGCCGAAGCCGGAAGCGGAACGCACGCTGGTGCTGCGCTCCCTCGACGACGTCACCGCCAACAAGGCGATGACGGCGGCGCTGGGCTCGCCCTTCGACGTCTCGGGCGCGGCGCACCTGCCCGGCTCAGTGCTGCGGTCCGCCACCGGGGCGCTCGCCGGACTCGCGGCCTCCGGCCAGCCGGTCACCCTGGTCCGGCTCGAGGGGATATCGGCATCGGCGGCACACCGGGCCGCGTCGCTGAGCCGGACACTTTCGTCCTATGGAGCGGTCGACAGCCTTGCTGACGACGCCTCGGTTGCGATCTGGAGCGCGCTGCGCGACGTGGCGCCGTTCGCCGCGAACGGTGCGCTCGGGGCCTGGCCGGTGTGGCGCATCGTATGCCCGCCGGCTTCGGGCGGTGCGCTGGGGCAGGCGCTGGCGCGCTCAACCGGCGGCGACGTCATCTATGACTGGGGCGGCGGGCTGATCTGGGCCGCGGTGCCGCCGAGCGCAGACGCGCAGGCATCCCTGGTCCGCGGTCAGGTCGAGGCGATCGGCGGGCACGCCACCCTGATCCGGGCCACCGAGGACGTGCGCCGTGCGGTCGACGTGTTCCAGCCGCAACCGGCCGGGCTTGCCGCGCTCGGCGAGCGGGTGCGGGCGAGCTTCGATCCGCGGTCGGTCCTCAACCGCGGCCGGATGACCAAGACATGATCCGGAAAAGTGCGAAGCGGTTTTCCGGAAAGATCATGTGGAAACAAGACATGATCCGGAAAAGTGCGAAGCGGTTTTCCCTCGCGACAAACGCGGAACGCGTTTGCGCGGAGATCATGCCCAAACAAGGAGCTGAAGCGCGATGACGATTCTACCTCATCTCATCGCGCTTTAGAGGCGGGGCTGCATGAAGACCGAGTTTACCCTGGCGCAGCTTGCCGATCCCGACATCCAGGAAGCCGACAAGATCCTGCGCGCCTGCGTGCATTGCGGCTTCTGCACCGCGACCTGCCCGACCTATGTGCTGCTCGGCGACGAGCTCGATAGCCCGCGCGGCCGCATCTACCTGATCAAGGAGATGCTGGAGAAAGACAAGCCGCCGACGGCTGAGGTGGTCAAGCATATCGACCGCTGCCTGTCGTGCCTCGCCTGCATGACCACCTGTCCGTCGGGCGTGAACTACATGCACCTCGTCGACCAGGCCCGGGTCAGGATCGAGCGCGACTATCAGCGGCCGCTGACCGAGCGGCTGTTGCGGTCGGTGCTCGCTTTCGTGCTGCCGCGTCCCGGCCTGTTCCGGACCAGCATGATCCTGGCCGGGCTCGCCCGGCCGTTCGCAGCTCTGCTTCCGACGCCGTCGGTCGGCGCGGCGAGCCCCGGCCTGCTGCGGCGGATCAAGGCGATGCTGGCGCTCGCGCCGCGCGGCCTGCCGCAGCCGGGACCGGCAGCGGGAACCGTGTTTGCACCGATCGGCCGGCGGCGCGGCAGGGTCGCGCTGCTGCAGGGCTGCGCCCAGCAGGTGCTGGCGCCGCGCATCAATCAGGCCGCCATCAACGTGCTGACCCGGCACGGCGTCGAGGTGGTGCTGGTCAGGGACGAGCAATGCTGCGGCGCGTTGACCCATCACATGGGACAGGACGCCGACGCGCTGTCGCGCGCGCGGGCCAACATCACGGTGTGGCAAAGGGAAGCGGACCAGAACGGGCTGGACGCCATTCTGGTGACGACCTCGGGCTGTGGGACAGTTGTCAAAGACTACGGCTACCTGCTGCGCGAGGACAAAACATTCGCGGAGCCGGCGCAGCGAATCTCGGCGCTGGCGAAGGATATCACCGAGTATCTCGCTGGCCTCGAGCTCGCGCCTTCAACGCAGAAAGGCGACGTCACCGTCGCCTATCACTCGGCGTGTTCGTTGCAGCATGGACAGAAAATCACTCAACTTCCGAAAGAATTGCTTTCCAAGAATGGATTCGTGGTGAAAGATGTGCCTGAGAGCCATTTGTGTTGCGGTTCGGCGGGGACCTACAACATTCTCCAGCCCGACATTGCGAGCAGATTGCGCGATCGCAAGGTCGCCAATATTGCGCTTGTCAAACCGGACATGATTGCCGCGGGCAATATTGGGTGCATGGTTCAGATTGCCGGCGGTACGTCAGTTCCTGTGGTGCACACGATTGAGCTTCTCGATTGGGCGACAGGAGGTCCCCGGCCAGGATTGAATTGATCGACTGCCACTCGAGCATGATCCGGACCTCAGCCTTGCCCTGACGCAACGTCTCTGACGCGCTGTGTCTGAAGCAATGTGAACGACCGGCGCTTCCCTGCCACAGACGCGAAGCGATCGCGCGGCCATCATGCCCGACAAGCGAGGTGGAGGATGCCTCTCCCGAGGCAGCTGCTGTCCGGCAAGCGATCACTTCAATACGCCCGGTGGACTCACATAGCGGCAACAGGAGGACCACGATGGCGAAGTCGAAGAAGGCGAAGAAAAGCAAGAAGGCCAAAAAGGCCAAGAAGGCGGTAGCGGCCAAGAAGAAGTCGGCCAAGAAGGCCGCGAAGAAATCTGCAAAGAAGTCGGCGAAGAAGTCAGCGAAGAAGTCAGCCAAGAAGGCTGCAAAGAAGACTGCCAAGAAAGCCGCAAAGAAGGCTGCTCCCAAGAAGGCCGCGCCCAAGAAGGCTGCGAAGAAAGCTGCCAAGAAGAGCGCTCCGAAGAAGGCCGCCGCGCCGAAGCCGGCTGCCCCGGTCGCAGCTCCCCCGGCGCCCGAGCCTGCGCCGCAGCCGGCCCCGAGCTGGGCCACGCCGAGCCACGAGTCGGCGCCGAGCTGGGGCACCTCCGACGGCGAGCACCACTGACCGAACCTGTACCGGTTCACCTGATCGAAGCCGCAGCGGACGCCGCTGCGGCTTTTTCCGTCTCAGCACACAGCCCGTGGTTTTACGGGCACGGCGATTCGCCTCGGCACTTTCGCACAAGGCCAGTTGTTGCTCGCCGCCCACGTCGGGTGCCCCGCTCCACCGCTACGGGAGCGTCAATCTTGTGGTGCAAATGCAACACCCGTCGACCAACATGCGGCGTAATGGCTAGAACGCCTAAAAAGGCGGCAGCTGCATGTCTTTTTGGCTTCACGGTACCGTGCACGCAATTCAAATTGATCCCACTCGATTTAGTTGCAGTCCGTTATCGCGCGCCCTGGGGGGCCACCGGAGCTGGGCTGTTTGGAAAAGTAGATGGGGATCGTCATGAAGAAACTGGCCTTGTTAGCAACGGCGCTAGCAATGATTTCGAGCTCGGCGATGGCAGCTGACATGGCGGTGAAGGCCGTCAAGGCGCCGCCGCCGGCTCCGTTCGATCCCTGGGACATCGCCTTCGGCGCAGGCATCATGAACGACTACATCTTCCGTGGTGTCACCCAGTCCAACCACAATCCGTCGGTCACCGCCTATTTTGAGCCGCGCTACAACGTCAACAAGGACCTGCAGCTCTACATCGGCACCTCGACCGAAAGCATCTCCTTCGCCAACCGCGCTGCAGCGGAAGTCGACGTCTACGGCGGTATCCGCCCGACCTTCGGCGCCTTCGCCTTCGACATCGGTGTCTGGGGCTACCTGTATCCGGGTGGAACCTGCTACTTCGGCGCCGCCGCCGACACCGCCGGCAACCCGCTCAGCCCGCAGTGCGCCGCCAACTTCCTGCCGAACGGCAACGTGATGAAGAAGGACGTCTCGTTCTTCGAAGTCTACGGCAAGGTGACCTACACCATCAACGACAACTGGGCGTTCACCCTGAACGAGTACTACTCGCCGAACTTCCTCAACACCGGCGCCTGGGGCAACTACTCCTCGATCATCGGCAAGTACACCGCCCCGAGCACTGTGTTCGGCACCAGCGGCGTCGGCATGTATGTGTCGGGTGAGTTCGGTCGGCAGTGGCTCGGCACCTCGGACAGCTTCTACGGCGTTCCGGCGTTCCCGAACGGCATCAAGTACGCCGATTACAACACCTGGAACATCGGCATCGGCTTCACCTACAAGGTGTTCACGCTCGATCTGCGCTACTCCGACACGGATCTGTCGAAGGGCAATTGCAGCGCCTTCACCAGCGACTTCACCGCAGGCGGAACCACCAACGTCACCCCGATCAACCCGCTCGGCACCGGCTCCAACTGGTGCGGCGCGGCCGGCATCGCCAAGCTTTCGGTCGACCTGACGGCGGCATCCAGCCTGAAGTAATTTCCTCTTCCGAGGATCAAAGGGGCGGCAGAGCAATCTGCCGCCCCTTTTGCTTGGACAATTGTGCTGACGACGATTGGCTTGGGGCGGCACTCTGGCTGCACCACTCCCGCTTGCGGGGGAGGTCGGATCGCATCGAACATGCGATCCGGGTGGGAGCTCTCTCCACAATGCGACTGGCGGAGAGAGCCCCCACCCAAATCCTCCCCCGCAAGCGGGAGAGGGGGCTGGGGACAGTCCGAATTGATGGCGCGTAACGGATTCGCAGCCAGATCCGCTCGCCTATGACGCGGGAGCCTCGACCCTGTCGCGCAAGGTGAAGCGCTCGCCGTCGCGGACCAGCGCGACGTTGCGCTGGTGGAAGGCATCGAGCGTCGAGCGATGGCCGATCGACACCACCGTAGTGCCGGGCAGCCTCTCGGCGATGAGTCGGTAGAGCGCGGCTTCCGACGGCTCGTCGAGCGAGGCGGTCGCCTCGTCCAGGAACAGGAATTGCGGTGCATGCAGCAGCGCCCGGGCGATGCCGAGCCGCTGCTGCTCGCCGAGCGACAACATCCGGTTCCAGTGCGCCTCTTCCCCGAGCCGCGCCGCGAGCTGCGGCAGTCCGACGGCGGTGAGGACCTCGCGCACCCGCCCCGCGTCGAATTTCGCAGCCTCACCCGGATAGACCACGGCTTCATGCAGCGACCCGATCGGCAGATAGGGACGCTGCGGCAGCATCATCAGGCTGGCGTTGGCCGGGACATTGATCGCGCCCTTGCCGAACGGCCAGATGCCGGCGATGGCGCGGAACAGCGTCGACTTGCCGGCGCCCGAGGGGCCGGTGACTAGGGTGCGTGCGTTGCCGGGAAGGCTGAAGCCGTCAGCCGCGAGCAGCGGCTTGCCGTCGGGCAGGGTGACCACGAGATCGTCGAGTTCGATGCCGCTGTCGCCGGCGGGCTTGACGCGGATGATGTCCTGCCGCCGTGCGAGCGCGTCGCCGCCGCGGATCGAACTCTCGAAGCCGTCAAGTCGTGCGACCACCGATTGCCATTCGGCCAGCGTCCGGTAGGCCGTGATGAAGAAGGACAGTGAATCCTGCACGCTGCTGAATGCAGACGCGGTCTGCATCATGCCGCCGAGCTGGATCTTGTTGGCGAAATAGGCCGGCGCGATCAGCACGTAGGGGAAGATCACGGCGGCTTGCGAATAGGTCGCGGTGAAGGCGGTCAGCTTCTTGGTTCGCTGCATGATGTCGAGCCAGTTCCCGACCACGAATCCGAAACGATCGAGCAACCGGGTGCGCTCGGCCGGCTCACCCTCGAGCAGCGCGATCTGCTCGGCGTTCTCGCGGGTCCGCACCAGGTTGAAGCGGAAATCGGCCTCGAACCGTTGCTGCCGGAAGTTGAGGTCGACCAGCGGGCGGCCGATCAGATGGGTCAAGGTTGTGCCGAGGATCGCGTAGATCAAGGCGCCCCAGACCAGATAGCCGGGAAACGCGATGTCGTTGCCGAACAGATGCAGCGGCGCCTGATTGGAAAGGCCCCACAGGATCACCACGAAGGACGCAAGCGTGACCACGGAGCTCAACAGTCCGATCCCGAGCGTCAGGGTCTGCTCGACGAAGCGCTGGGTGTCGTCGGCGATACGCTGGTCCGGGTTGTCGGCGGCATCGCCGAGCAACTGCATGCGGTAGTGGTTGGCATCGTGCAGCCAGCCGCCGAGATAACGCGTGGTCATCCAGCGCCGCCAGCGGATCTGCAGCCATTGATTGAGGTAGAGCTGGTAGACTTTCAAGGCGATCCAGAACGCCGCGAGCACGCAGAAATAGCCGATCTGATAGGTGAAGACCGCCTGATCGCGCTCCTGCAGCGCATTGTAGAAAACATTGTTCCAGCGGTTGAACAGCACGGTGAGAAAGACGCTGGCAAGCTCGATGACGATCACCGCGGCCAACAGTCCCCGGCCTGCCCATTTGTCATCGGAGTTGAAGTAGGGCGAGGCGATGCGCCACACCGTCGCGAGCGTCGAGCGAATGTTTTTCACAGATTATCGTCTCCGGGGAAGGGGCCGCAAAGGCCTGAAGAATCGGGACAATCAGAGCGATCCTCGACTAAAGTCGTAGGTCTGGCATGCAAGCGTTGGCTTGTCCCGGCGATCGAGTCAACCCTAGCATGACGACAACGGCGAGGGGCGGGGGACCTTCGATTTTTCGCGAGGATGTGAGCGATCCTTACCGATCGTTCATTCGCGAGCCGGGGCTACAGACTTTTCCGACGGACTCCCGCAATCGCGCCAGCGCGCCTGCCGCACCGATGCCGGCGCGCTGCACAAGAAATGTGGGAAGGATCCCGAGATGAACACCTGGAATCAAATCTACAATCCGCTCGGCAATGCGGGGCTGTCGACGATCGCCGCTGCCGTTCCCGTGGTCACGCTGCTGGTCCTGATCGCGAGCGGCAGGGTGAAGGCGCATATCGCCGCTATCATCGCCGTGATCGTGACCAACCTGATCACCATCTTCGTCTTCACGATGCCGGCCGGCATGTCGATCCGCGCGTCGATCCTTGGCATCGTCACCGGGTTCTTCCCGATCGGCTGGATCGTGCTCAACGTCATCTTCCTCTACCAGGTCACGGTGAGATGCGGGAAGTTCGAGCTGCTCAAGCGCGCGGTCGGTGGCGTCACCGAGGATCGCCGGTTGCAGCTCTTGCTGATCGCGTTCTCGTTCGGCGCCTTCTTCGAGGGCGCGTCGGGGTTCGGCACGCCGGTCGCGATCACTGGCGCGGTGCTGATCGGGCTCGGCTTCTCGCCGCTCGCAGCCTCCGGCCTGTCGCTGATCGCCAACACCGCCCCGGTCGCGTTCGGTGCGCTGGGCACGCCGATCCAGGGCCTCGCCTCGGTCACCGGGCTCGATCCCTACATCCTCGGCGCCATGGTCGGCCGCCAGCTGCCGCTGTTCTCGCTGATCGTGCCGTTCTGGGTGGTGTGGGCGTTCGCGGGCTGGCGCGGCATGAAGGAAGTGTGGCCGGCGATCCTGGTCACCGGCGTGTCGTTTGCGGTCCCGCAATTCGTGATCTCGAACTACATCAATCCCTGGATCGTCGACATCGGCGCCTCGCTGATCTCGATGGGCGCGCTGATCCTGTTCCTGAAGGTCTGGCAGCCGGAGCATCTCTGGCTGTCGCCGAAACTGCGCGGCCGCGATGAATCGGCGGCGACGATGGCCTCCACCCCGCCGCTCGACAAGACGCCGCTGACCCAAAGCGAGTTGTGGAGCGCGCTGCTGCCGTGGATCATCGTCTGCATCCTGATGCTGATCTGGGGCAACGGCGCCTTCAAGGCCTGGGCCAATGCGAACTTCGTCTGGAACTATCCGGTCCCTGACCTCGACAAGCTGATCTTCAAGGTGCCGCCGGTGGTGCCCAAGCCGACGGCGGAAGGCGCGGTGTTCGGCTTCACCTATTTGTCGTTCACCGGCACCGGCTTGCTGATCGCCGCGATCATCTCGGGTCTGTTGATGGGGTTCTCGCCGCTCAAGCTGATCGCCGAATATGGCCGCACCATCCGCCTCTGCGCGATCTCGCTGATCACGATCTCGGCGATGCTGGCGATCGGCACGCTGACCCGGCTGTCCGGCGTCGATGCCACGCTCGGCCTCGCCTTCGCGGCGACCGGCGTGCTCTACCCGTTCTTCGGCACACTGCTTGGCTGGCTCGGCGTGGCGCTGACCGGATCGGACACCTCGTCCAACATCCTGTTCGGCAATCTGCAGAAGATCACCTCCGAGCAGCTCGGCCTGTCGCCGATCCTGATGGCGGCGGCGAACTCGTCGGGCGGCGTGATGGGCAAGATGATCGACGCGCAATCGATCGTGGTCGCCTCGACCGCGACCAACTGGTACGGCCACGAGGGCTCGATCCTGCGCTATGTGTTCCTGCATTCGATCGTGCTGGCATGCTTGGTCGGTCTGTTCGTGACCCTGCAGGCCTATGTCTACCCGTTCACCGCAATGGTCTTGAAATAACGAGGCGAGGCGTCGCCCAAACCAGGATCCCCGCGGGTGCGAGCCCGCGGGGATTTTGCTTTTCAAGCGGTTTTTCTGGCGCGGCCAAGCTGGCCAATCGCAGCCTCGTCCCATAGAAGGGCGGCGTCGCAATTGGTGGGAATGATGTCGATGAAGCGGATTCTGAACGGCGGCGCGGCCGCATTGGTGCTGGCTGTTGCGGCTCTTGCCGGGGTTCCGGCCAAGGCGCAGGAAGGATTCCCGTTCGGCTTCGTGATGACGCTCGATGCCGCGCGCATGCCGGGCTCCAAGCGGATCCCCTCGATCGAGGTCGGTGACAATGGTGAGGTGATCCTCGAGCTGTGGTGCGACGGTGGCAAGGGTCAGTTCTCGGTTGCCGGCAACACCATCGTCTTCGTCCCCGGCGCGATGGAGAACCGCACCTGCACGCCGGACCGTGCGCAAGCCGACAAGGATCTGCTGGGGGCGCTCGGCGACATGACGAGCTGGCGGCGGCAGGGTGATCAGGTCACGTTCATCGGCAGCAAGCAGCTGCGCTTCGTGATCAACAGCAACTGACAGCGTTTTCGAGCGAGGCGGACGCCGGTTCGCGTTCGCGTCAAACAAAGAGCGGCGGCGTTAGCCGGCTGCTCAGGGCGTTGCAACCAATCCGCTTGCGGTAGCGACGATCCAGCGGTTGCCCCAGCGCACGATGGAATCGACCCGCCCGAGGCCCGGGACGACGTCGCCGCGCGCGGCCATCTTGACGCCCTCCGGCCCCTCGAGCACGGCGGTGCCGTCGCGGACCTCGACCACCGACCATCCGGGAATCGTGCTCGGCCGCGTCTCCGGTCCCGTTGAAAGCTGCGGCTTCGATCCGAGCATGGCGGCTTGCGCGCCGAGCGTCGTCGGCGCGGCCCCCAGCACTTGCGGGCGCGGATTGGCGGGGAGGGTCTTCGGAATGCTGCCGGTGACCGATGGCTCGGCATTGGACGCGGTCCGGCGCGGTTCGCTCTTTCGGCTCGGCGGCGCCTCCGCAACGTGCGGGGCCGGCGCGTCCTTCTGGGCCACCGGGAGCGGCGCGGGGCTTGTGAAGTCGTGCCAGTTGGCGCCGCCGGCCCAACCCAGCACGAAGCTTGCGGCGAGCGCGGTGGCAGCCAGCAGCGCGGTGCCGACGCGGTCGGCAAACGGCTCCCGCAGCAACAGGGCGGCGTCGTGATTCTCGTTTGAGACATCCCAGAGGTCCGCCGTCTGCGCCGGCGAATGACCCTCCGTCGCATCTGACGGCCAGATGCTCTCAGGATTGATCGGCTCGCGGTCTTGCATGGCGTGACCTGTGTTCGGTGACGCAAAGGATGATCCTCGAAACTAAATCGAGCCTTAATTTTCGGTGACCGAACTGCGGCGGCACGAAGTCTTTTGGTCGCAGGCCCCGTAAATTGACGGGACGGCGAGGGCGGTCGACAATCGCAACTGCGCCCCAGCACTGCGGCCCAAGATGCAAGCGCCTCGAATCAGCATCGCTCCCGAAGACCCGCGGCAGCCGGAAGTGCGGCGGCTGATCGACCTGTCGGACGCCTACATGCAGGCGCTGTATCCACCCGACAGCAATCACCTCGCCGCCGCCGAGACACTCGCCGCCCCGGACACGGTCTTCCTGGTCGCGCGCCGCGACGGCGAGGCGATCGGGTCGATCGCCTTCCGTCTCATCGCGCCCGGTCATGCCGAGATGAAGCGGATGTTCGTGCGGGCCGATGCGCGCGGCCACGGGCTCGGCCGCCGCCTGCTCGAGGCGCTGGAAGACGCGGCGCGGCGCCGGCAGATCGCGCGTATCAGCCTGGAGACCGGTATCCTTCAGGTGGAGGCGATCGGGCTCTATCGCGCCGCCGGCTATCAGGAATGCCCGCCGTTCGCCGGCTACGCGCCCGATCCGCTCAGCCTGTTCCTGACCAGGCGCCTCTGATCTCGTCGCGCAGTGGTCGTTTCCGGACGTCGTCTCCGCAAACCGGGTCGTTTCGGCGTGCGGGCACGGCTATAGCGGTCGCATGCTCGACTTCGCCGCACAATATGCAGCCTTTCAACGCCGCGACCCGGCCTGGGACGGTGTCGTGTTCGTCGCGGTCAAGACCACGGGCGTGTATTGCCGCCCGGTGTGCCGCGCGCGCACGCCGCTCGCCCGCAATGTGCGCTTCTATGGCAGCGCCGCCTCCGCCGAGCGCGCCGGCTTCCGGCCCTGCCTGCGCTGCCGCCCGGAGGCGGCGCCGTTCTGTCCGGCATGGAAGGGCACCAGGACGACCGTCGAGCGCGCACTGGCGCTGATCGAGGATGGCGCACTCGACCGCGGCAATGTCGACGCATTGGCCGATCGGCTCGGCATCGGCGCGCGGCATCTGTCGCGGCTGTTCGCCGCGCATCTCGATGCCTCGCCGCTCCAGGTCGCGCTCTCGCTGCGCGTGCAGCGCGCCAAGCGGCTGATCGACGGCAGCGATGCTCCGCTGTCTGTGGTGGCGCAGCGCGCCGGCTTCTCGAGCGCGCGGCGCATGAACGCCGCGTTTGCAAAACTATACGGTCGTTCTCCCTTCTCGTTGCGACGAAAACGGCGGCCGGCCGGCACGATGCAGTAGACCTCAACGGAGGCGAGCAAATGGCGAAAAGCTACGGCACTGTCAGTGCGGAAGAGAAGCAGCAGATGAGCGGTCTCGACTTCGTCCAGGGGCTCGCCAGCGGCGCACTGCCGCTCAACACGATCGCGCGGACCCTTGGCTATGACGTCACCGAGGCCGAGCGCGGCCGCGTCGTCGTCACGCTGCTGCCGACCGACGCGCATCTCAATCCGGCCGGCACCGTGCATGGCGGCCTCACCGCGACGCTGCTCGACAGCTGCATGGGGCTTGCCGTGCAGTCGACGCTCGACGCCGGCACCAGCCAGACCACGCTCGAATTCAAGATCTCGCTGCTGCGTCCGATCACGCCGGACACCGGCCCGATCCGCGCCGAGGGCCACGTGCTCAATTGCGGACGCCGCGTCGGCACCGCCGAAGGCAGGGTCACCGACGCGAAGGGACGGCTGCTCGCGCATGGCACGACGACGTGCCTGATCTTTCCGGCTTGATGCGGAATACCTGGATAGACTGAGCCGGAACCGCACCCGGAGATGCGATGCCGGCCAGTAGCGTTGGAGCGTGTTTGATCGACGAAGCGTCGTTCAACCCACGTAGCCACTCTGCTCGGGCAAGCGAATGAGGCCGAGCTGCAGCATGGCGGTGATCGCATCTTCCTGTCCGAGCTCCTCGGCGATCCGTCCGTCCTGCACGCGCAGCACGGTCGTGCCGGCGAACGTCATCTTGCGGCCGGACGCCGCGGGCAGCGAGCCGAGGCGGAAGTCGCTGAACGCGGGTCCGGTGTGGGTGCCGCCGCCTTCCCAACGGCCGACGACGAGGTCGCCTTCCGCGACGAGATCGCCAACGCCCCAGAAGTTGAGATCCGGAAACGCCTCGCGAAACTCGGTCATGAACTTGGTCACCGCGGCGCGGCCCTTCTTCGGTTCGTGCATCGGGTAGTGCACGACAATGTCGGCCGTCGCGAGCTCGTTGATGATGCGCGGATTCCAGGGATTGCCCCAGAATTCCTTGAACCACCGGCCGACGACGTTCTTGTTTTCCTCTGACATCTCTTCGTCTCCATTTGCGCGTTGCCGGTATCGCGACCGGCGCTTTCTCGATGCGCGCATTAGGCAATTTGAGACGTGTGTCGGACCACCCGATTCCGGATCGGATGTGCTGTCAGACCTCAGGAGAAATTCCGCTGTATCGATATGGCGTTTGGCGCTGCTTCCCGAACTCCGTCGAGCAATCGGGAAGCGGGTGGATCAGCGCCACACTGACTTGTCGGCGTCCCAGCGCTGGCCCTTGAACTCCTTGAGCAGCGCGTCGATCGCGCCGTTGTCGTCCCTGGCTTCGCTGCCTTCCTCGTCGCTGCTGGAATCGTCGGACAGATTCAGCTTGGCGCCGGCGCTGTCGTCCGATGTCGAGACGGTGGGGCTCGACACCCACAGCATCAGTTTGTCGGAGCCGCCGGGCTTGTCGGGCGAGACGAGGGCAGTGACCTCGTAGTTCTGGGTGAGGCCGAGCGCAGGGTAGACCGCGCTGGGGCGCTTCAGCACCAGCTTGAGCTTGCCGGTGTTCGCATTCCAGGTCGCGGAGGCCGGTTTTGCGGCAAGCGTCTTCGCCAGCACGCCCGCGATCGCGGTTGCGAGCTTGTCCTTGTTGATCTTGTCGCCGTCGCGCCAGTCGGCGGCGGCGAAGCGGATGGTGCGGTCCATCTCGACCACGCCGCTGGTCCAGCCGGCCGCCGTGACGCCGGGCGCCGCCTTCGCCTTGGCGAGCAGCGCGCCGGCGCGCTCCGGATCGACGGTGAGGTTGATGGTCTGCTCGCCGGAGCGCATCGCATCGCAGGTCACCGACAGGCTGGAGGTGCCGATCTCGACGGCCTCGCCCTTCAGGCTCTTGAGGAAGTCGGATGCCGCATCGAGCTTCACCCGCACGCCGATCGATTCCGGCGAGACGTCGGTGAAGTCCTTCGGCTGCGGCGTGATGCCGTCCTCGGTGGCCTGGTTGTCCTGGAATTCCTTCTCGCTGAGATCGGAATTATCCGTCGAGGCGACCTCGGTCACGGTCTGGCCGATCGTGATCTGGCCGCGGAACTCAAAGCTGTCGCCGGTCTGCTTGCGGTTCAGCTTGATCGTGACCGGCTGCTTGTCGGCGACGCTCTGGGTGCTGCCGGAGAGCGTCTGGCCGTTGACGGTGAGGTTGGCGACGAAGCGATCCTTGCGGTCGGAGCTCCTGTCGGCAGGATAGCAGACATCGAGCACCGCCGCGGTCACGGTCTTACCCTGGCGGGTTTCCTTCAGCACGACGTCGGCATTGCCGTCCATCAGGCCGTCGATCGCGGTGAAATAGCGCGTCTCGGGGCCGCCACCGGCTGCCGGCTTCGTTTGCAGCTTCATCTGGGCGAGAGCAGGCGCCGAGGCGACGGCAAGACCGAGCAGCAGGAGCGGGAGCGCGCGCATACGATAAGTCCTCGAAGGGCAGAATCGGTTCCGTCGTAACTAGCAAACCTCCGCGTCATTGCGCAAAAAAGAAGGCCGCGTGACGGCGGCTGCCGCACCTGGAACGAAGTGACTTCCGGCACTGTCCTGGCCGCACACGGCCGTCCGCAGGACGGCGGGCAGGACGAATGGAGACGGGTTGTGCGTCATGCGCGCTCGCCAGGTTCCTCACCGTTCTCCAGCCTGCCGCGCAGCGTCGTCACGACGCGGCCCACGGTTTCGATGTCCTTCACGGACAGTCCGTCGGAAAGGCGGTTCACCCAGGGCAGTTGCAGGCGCATCGCCGCCTCGAACGCTTGCCGGCCCTTGTCGGTCAGCACCACGAGCTGGGCGCGGCGGTGATGCGGATTGGTCTCGAATGTGACGAGCCCGTCCCTTTCGAGGTCGTTGACGATCCGCTGCACGTTCTGACGGGCAGCGCCGAGGTCGCGCGCCAGCCACGCCACCGGTTGCGGGCGCTCGGCGGTGACGATGGCGCCGAGGATCTGCCAGCGGGCGCTGGTCAGCCCGAGCCCCGCCACCAGCCGGTCGCCCGACGTGAACAGCAGGCTGTTGAGCCTGAACAGGTCGAGGATCAGGCCGCTCAGGGCTTCACCCGCCGGCGTTCGCTTGGTCTGGGGCATTTGTCACCATAGGGGTATATTGACATCATAATGTCAAATGGATATGTATCCATCAGATCGAAATGACATCATAGCACCATATCAACGGAGCAAGCCATGCCGCATATGCGCCCCCTGGACCCCGCATTCCCGATCGACCGCCAGCTCGCGGTCGAGGCCACCAACGTCGTGCTCGTCAACCTCTTCACGCTCGATGCGGCCGACGAGGACACCTTCCTCAGGGCTTGGCAGGACGACGCCGCCATCATGAAGCGGCTGCCCGGGTTCATCTCGACCCAGCTGCACCGCGCGCTCGGCGACAGCCCGGCCTATCTGAATTACGCGGTCTGGGAATCCACCGCTGCCTTCCGTGCCGCGTTCATGAACCCGGAGTTCAGGGCCAAGCTGTCGGCCTATCCCGCCTCGGCGCTGGCATCGCCGCATCTGTTCCAGAAGGTCGCGGTGCCGGACATCTGCGTCGCCTAGAGCGCGGCAACATCAAGTAGCAACCATCGTGACTTGATGGTTGCTACGGCTGCGTCAAAGATCGCTCAACCGTGGATCGCCATGAGAACAGCGAGCGTGGCGACCCCGGTCAGGAAGGCGATGTCCAGAAATCGCAGCGGCGCTTTTGGACGGTGACCGATCGAACCGGAAATGACGCAATAAAGGCCATAGCCCGCACCGAGAACGACAAACGTCACCGTCTGCTTGAACCAGAATGTCACGATGACCGCCAAGTCATCGCCGCCGTCTTGGACATAGGCGCCCAATGCGAGCACCGCGCCGATCGCGTAGAACAGTGCCAGCGTTGTCGTCAGTGATTTGGCGTCGCGGGACATCGGATGATCCCTACAACTGCATCGTAAGCAAATCGCAAAAAAAGAAGGCCGCCCGGAGGCGGCCTTCGATGTTGATGCGGAGGTGCAGCGGGGGCTTAGAAGCCGCCCATGCCGCCCATTCCACCCATGCCGCCGCCCGGCATCGCCGGCGCCGCGTCCTTCGGCACTTCGGCGACCATGGCTTCGGTGGTCACCAGCAGGCCGGCCACCGAGGAGGCGTCCTGCAGCGCGGTGCGCACCACCTTGGCGGGGTCGATGATGCCCTTGTCGACCATGTCGACATAGTCCTCGGTCTGGGCGTCGAAGCCGAACGTCTCCGACTTGTTCTCGAGGATCTTGCCGACCACGATCGAGCCCTCGACACCGGCGTTCTCCGAGATCTGGCGGACCGGAGCCTCGAGCGCCTTGAGCACGATGTTGATGCCGGCCTGGACGTCGGCATTCGGGTTGGTGAGACGGCCGACCGCCTTCTTGGCGCGCAGCAGCGCGACGCCGCCGCCCGGCACGATGCCTTCCTGCACCGCGGCGCGGGTCGCGTTCAGCGCGTCCTCGACACGGTCCTTCTTCTCCTTGACCTCGACCTCGGTCGCGCCGCCGACCTTGATCACGGCAACGCCGCCGGCGAGCTTGGCAAGGCGCTCCTGCAGCTTCTCACGGTCGTAGTCCGAGGTGGTTTCCTCGATCTGCGCCTTGATCTGGCCAACGCGGGCGTCGATGTCCTTCTTCTTGCCGGCGCCCTTGACGATCGTGGTGTTCTCCTTGTCGATCACGATCTTGCCGGCGCGGCCGAGCATGTTGACCGTGACGTTCTCGAGCTTCATGCCGAGGTCGTCGGAGATCAGCTGACCGCCGGTCAGGATCGCGATGTCCTCCAGCATCGCCTTGCGGCGATCACCGAAGCCCGGCGCCTTGACGGCGGCGACCTTGAGGCCGCCACGCAGGCGGTTGACCACCAGGGTCGCCAGCGCCTCGCCCTCGACGTCCTCGGCGAGGATCAGCAGCGGACGGCCGGACTGCACCACGGCTTCCAGCACCGGCAGCATCGACTGCAGGCCGGACAGCTTCTTCTCGTGCAGCAGGATGTAGGCATCCTCGAGCTCGGCGGTCATCTTCTCGGCGTTGGTGATGAAGTAGGGCGAGAGATAGCCGCGGTCGAACTTCATGCCCTCGACGATGTCGACCTCGGTCTCGAGCGACTTGTTCTCCTCGACGGTGATGACGCCCTCGTTGCCGACCTTCTGCATCGCCTGCGCGATCATCTTGCCGATCGCGGCATCGCCATTGGCCGAGATGGTGCCGACCTGGGCGACTTCCGACGAGGACGCGACCGGCTTGGCGCGCTTCTCGATGTCCTTGATGACAGCGGCGACCGCGGTGTCGATGCCGCGCTTGAGGTCCATCGGGTTCATGCCGGCCGCGACCGACTTGGCGCCCTCGCGGACGATGGCCTGGGCCAGCACGGTCGCGGTGGTGGTGCCGTCACCGGCGGTGTCGTTGGTCTTGGAAGCGACCTCGCGCAGCATCTGCGCGCCCATGTTCTCGAACTTGTCGTCGAGCTCGATCTCCTTGGCGACGGTGACGCCGTCCTTGGTGATGCGGGGCGCGCCGAAGCTCTTCTCGATCACGACGTTGCGACCCTTCGGGCCGAGCGTCACCTTCACGGCGTTGGCGAGCACGTCGACACCGCGCAGCATGCGATCGCGGGCGTCTCCGGCGAATTTTACGTCCTTGGCAGCCATTGATTTGAACTCCTGGAATGTGTCTGTGAATTGCTTGCCGCTGGGTTGATGCTCGTCATCGCCGGGTCGGGGCACGAAGTGCGTCTTCGTACGTCGTGACCCGGCGATCCATCGCCCTGGCAGGATTCTCTAGAAGTGTGATGGATGCCCGGGTCGTCCGGCGCGATCGCGCTTTTGCCCCGGGCATGACTGGGGAGGGCGCGGCGGCCCTCGGAGTCCGTGGGCTTACGCCAGCACGCCCATGATGTCGGACTCCTTCATGATCAGGAGCTCCTGGTTGTCGAGCTTGACCTCGGTGCCCGACCACTTGCCGAACAGCACGCGGTCGCCGACCTTGAGGTCGATCGGGATCAGCTTGCCGGCCTCGTCGCGGCCACCCGGGCCAACGGCGACGATCTCGCCCTGCGACGGCTTCTCCTTGGCCGAGTCCGGAATGATGATGCCGCCCTTGGACTTCTCCTCGGCATCGATGCGCTTGACCACGACGCGGTCATGCAGGGGGCGGAAGGTGGATTTAGCCATGACGTTCCCTCTTAAGGTCCTCTTGGAGGCTCGGTTTCAGGTCCGGTTCATCGAGACCGGGGTTGAATGCCGGCCCGGTCGGCGCAGGGCAGGACGCCCGGCGCATTTAGCAATCGTGGTGCAAGAGTGCTAATTGTGGGCCGGGAAATATGGCTTGGCGCAGTTTCTGTCAAGCAAACGGGTTAAGGCCTTGGTGAGGCCAATATAGGATGGTGGACCAGAAACCAAATCGTAGCGATGACGTAATTTTGTCAGACGTCATTGCTCCGTCTTAAGTTTTACGCTTGGCTGCATGACGGGTGCGGCCGGGACATAGTCGGGGGATACATATGATCATGTCACTCAACGCGCGATTGGTCGCACGGTTCGCGGCTGTTTCGGCGCTGACGACACTCTTGGGAGCGTGCGGCAGCATGAGCCTGCCGTCGTTGTCGTCGAACCCCGAGCCGGCGCCTTCCGAACCGGGGGTCGCCCCGGAAATGCCCGCGTCGATCCGCCCCGACGAGATCGTCGGCCGCTGGGGTCTCGCCTCGTTCCAGAATCCCGCCGACCGCGCCCGCACCGAGGCGGCCGCGCGCGGCCAGTGCAAGCAGCCTTACGTGATCGGCGCCGGCCAGAACGGCGGCGTCATCATGCATCTGGCCGACCAGGCCACCCCGCAGGAGCTGCGGCTGAAGGGTTCCCCGAGCGGCAAGAACTATATCGGCCCGCCCGGACCGGTGCCCGGCGAGCAGGACCGCGAGATCATCTCGTTCGACGGAAGGGTCCTGATCACCCGCTTCGTCGACAAGGACGCCGCCACCCGCTACGGCAACATGGTCTACGTCCGCTGCGCCCCGCGGGCGTAAGGGCAAGGCTAGTCCTTCCGTTCATCCTGGAGCCGCATCGGCAGTACACCTCTCCCCTTGTGGGAGAGGTCGGATTGCATCCGCGCCACCTTCTTCCACCAGGGAGAAGGAAAGGGGTTCTTTGACTCAATCAGATAAAACCGCCGATCCCGACGGTTTTGTACCTCTCTGAACGACGGGGACACGAATCCGGCTTGCCGTTTGCAACCAAGACCGTGACACACAAACGATCGCCCTACCGCCGCACCCCGACGCGATTGACGCCGCCGTTCATATTGCCGCCCGCGTTATGCCGGACTGCAGCGCGCGCCACCGGACGGGGCCTGAGCACGACACCCGCCCGCGCCACGCAGCCGCTCGGATAACCGACATAGGTGCAATAAACGACGGCGTTGGCCGGCGCCGGAGTGAACGCGACGGTTGCAAACCCCAACATGAGGCTGGCTGCAATTCCCGCAAACGTCGCAGCCTTGATCGAAAGAATGTTCGTCACACGCATGGCAATCCTCCCTCATCGCACGCGAACCGAAAGGTGCTGGAGCCGCTTGAGATGCGGTCCAAGCCATCATCGGCCAGCCATGAGATTGGTGGTGTTGACGTAAATCAACGGCCGGCGCGTCGGCCCGTGAGGTCGATTTGCCCTGCCAAGAATGAGGGTGGCTCACCGAGCCCTCCCTCATTCAGTGATGTTTGCAGCGACTTCACTGACAGACGTACATGTTGCCGTCAGACATCTTTGTCATCGTGCCGGGCTCGCAGCCGATGCCATTCGCGGCCTTGTAGTCCGCCCATCCGGTATAGCCGTAGTACGGGCTAACCCCGTGATAGGCCCGGGCCGGATAGTAAGGCTGGCCAAAATAGGTATCGGTCTGGGCGGCATATGCATTGGTCCAATTGTTTGTGCCCCAGCCGGCATAGGCCGGCGCAGTCGCTGCGGCCGTAGCGACCGCTGCCGTGGCGGCGATGCCCGCACCGACCCCGTAATGCCGATATCCGTAGCCGTATCCGTAAGCGGCGCGCCGGGTGTGACGACGCGCAACGCCTGCGGCGCTCATCGGCGTCAGCGGTCGGCCGACACGCGCCTGGGCGCTTTCGACCGACGCCGAGACGCCGCTCTGTTCGGACCAGGTGATGGAGAACAGTGTCGCGCAGGCGAACGTCGAAAGTGCAATTGCAGTATTCCGCACAATTCCTTGCGTCATGTTCGATCTCCAGCTTTGAGTACTCCAGTGGCTCCGCCCCAATCAGTGATCCGGCAACAAGGCCCACGCGATCAGCGAATGCAAGAACCCGCCGCCGATCGCCGCGGCCCGAAAGACAGCCTCGCGCTGCAAGTCCAAGATAAGCCGGCGCGAAGCTCGTCTGACTGGGAGCTCAATCGCGCGTCTGAACAGCATGCGCCATGTTTCAGCATGAAGCTCTGCGCGTCGAATGAGCGCGCCGCGTATTCTCAACTTTGTGTTGAGTGAACGTAAACACCTTGTGTGGGCAATCGGAATGAACCCGGAAGCCCCGTGCGACCGGCACCCAATACTGGCTTCCGGCAACTGCATGATCATTTCCTTCGCGCGACAATATGCTTCCCCTCTGCGGCGAATCTGCCAGCAGATTGGATGTCGTCGAAGCAGAAGCTTTGACTGATTTGCGGCGCGATGCCGTTGACTTATGTCAAGGACATGAAGTTTTCGGTACCGATCACGTGCCCAAGAAAGCAGTGTTGCGGATGATGTACGGCTCGGCGCCGTGTCGATCCGTGCCCTCTAAAATGAAAACGCCGGCTCAAGGGCCGGCGTTTTCCGTCTTGGATCCGACAAATCTCAGTTGAACATCGCGTCGATGTCGTCCTGCGAGGCGTGGCCGGCGTCGCCGTCGAGCTTCGGGCCGTTGAGCAGGCGGGCATCGCCCTCGCGGGTGTCAACGATCGGCGGGGAGTGGGTCTTGATCGCGTCGACACCGCCCCAGATGTTCATCATCTCGTTGATGTGCTGTTCGATGAACTTCATCGTCTGCATCACCTTGCTGATGCGCTGGCCGGTGAGGTCCTGGAAGTTGCAGGCCTCGAAGATCGAGACCACGCGCTCCTGAATGTCTTCGCTGAGCCGCTTCTGCTGGTCGGGCGTGACGTTGTTCGCCAGCGCCGTCGCGGCCTGGTCGATCGCCTCGACCGCTTCGAGGATCTGCTGGGTGGCCTGTTCGGTGCCGCCGACCACGGCGCCAAGCTCGCCATTGACCTTGGCCATCTCCTCGCCGTTGAAGCTCTTGCCGTGCAGCACGGCGATCTCGCGCTTGGTGCGGCTGATCGCGTCGTGGATCAGGTCGAGCTCGACCTTGAGCTTCTCGCACTGTTCGACCTGTGCGCGGTAGGTCTCGAGCAGCGCGTGGGTCTCGGCGACTTCGCGAGCGACCGCGGCATCGACGCTGTCGCCGCTGCGCTGCGCCGGCGTTGCGGCCATCTGGGCGCGGATCGAGCGAAGCTCGGCCATGATCTCGCGATGCATCGGACCGAGGTCGGCGCCGCCGGCCGCTTCCGGCTCCGGCATCACCACCTCACCCATCGCCTGCTCGACACGAAAACGCTTGCGCTTCACTGACATGATTTTCATTCCCGCCCCTTTACTGCCGTCCGTTCTAGACAGCGCGGATTTAACGTCAGGTTCACGCCGGAGCAGTTTGCGCCGAGTGCGTGCAATCGCGGCGCTACCGGCGATTAACCATGTTGCCGCGGCGTTCACGCAAAATAAACGCTACCGGGCAAAACCGCGCCGCATTGCCGACGTGGTGAATCGAAACGGCCGATCCGTTTACCAAACCGATGCGGTTTTCATTGCTTATTGACCACGTGCAACGGCGCAAGTCGGCGCCCTCGCGCATCACGTCACGACGAAACCAGTACAGAGTACGTCGATGTTCAGGAAAACCACGCTTGCGCTGCTCGCCGGCGCGTCTTCTCTTATTGCCGTTCCCCACCATGCCATGGCGATCGACGCGTCGGCTCCGCCCGAGCCCACCGTGATCTACGCCAACCAGGGCGCGCCGCAGCCGCCGATGCGCACCGCCTATGTGCAGCCGCAACGCTCCAACATGGGCGGCGGCTTCATCGAATTCCTGTTCGGCGATGCGCCGTCGTCGCAGGGTTATGCGCCGCAGCCGATGTATCAGCAGCAGCCGGCCTATTACGGCAATCGCCAGGGGCTGCCGCCGATGGATCCGCAGCAGCAGATGATCCGTCAGCAGCAAGAGGCGGCGGGCGATCCGACGCAGCGTCCGTTCGATCCGCAATATGAAAAGCAGCTGGTCGACTATCACGGCAAGGAAGGCGCCGGCACCATCGTCGTCGATACGCCGAACAAATTCCTCTATCTGGTGCAGGGCGACGGCCGCGCGCTGCGCTACGGCATCGGCGTCGGGCGGCCCGGCTTCACCTGGGCCGGCACCAAGACGATCTCGGCGAAGAAGGAGTGGCCGGCCTGGACGCCGCCGCCGGAAATGCTGGCGCGCCGTCCCGATCTGCCGCGGCACATGGAAGGCGGCCCGGAGAATCCGCTCGGGGCGCGTGCGATGTATCTCGGCTCCTCGCTCTATCGCATCCACGGCTCCAACGAGCCGTGGACGATCGGCACCAACGTCTCGTCCGGCTGCATCCGGATGCGCAACGAGGACGTGATCGATCTCTACGGCCGCGTCAATGTCGGCGCCAAGGTCGTCGTGATGTGATCACGGCCAACGCGTGAATCAAAAACGGCCGCTCGATCCGAGCGGCCGTTTGTCGTTCAGGCGATGCGCACGCGCTTACGCATAATCGCTGTCATTGTCTCCGCCGCCGTCGAAACCGTCGTCGTCATTGTCGAAGCCGTCGGAATCGTGGTCGGTGTTGTAGTTGTCGTCGTTGTTGTTGTTCGAGGCCTGGTCGAACAGGCCGGCGCGCGAGCCGCTGTCGCGGTTCGAGCCGATGTCGTTGACCCCGGCGTCACGCGCGAGATCGCTCGACGACTGGTCGCCGCCCCAGGGACGCGAGCCACCAGTGAGGCTGCCGGCATCCGCCAGCGACTGGTGGCCGCCGCCGCCCA
The DNA here is from genome assembly GCF_002289535.1 of Bradyrhizobium sp. UFLA03-84. Lineage (NCBI taxonomy): Bacteria > Pseudomonadati > Pseudomonadota > Alphaproteobacteria > Hyphomicrobiales > Nitrobacteraceae > Bradyrhizobium > Bradyrhizobium sp. UFLA03-84. Next base: position 89,535 of record NZ_NSJY01000013.1, read on the forward strand.
TCATGCCGCGGATGCTGGAGAGCAGCAGTCCGCCGCCGACCACGCCGGCCGCGGCCGCAGCCGCGGTGCCGAGGAACGAGCCGCCCCCGCCGCCGGGCGCGCCGCCGCCGAAAGCCGGGGGCTGGCCGAATTGCGGTTGTCCGTATTGCTGCGGCGGCTGGCCGTAGGGCTGGCCATAGCCGCCGGCCTGCTGCATCGCTTGGCCCGAGTTCCAGACCGGGCGGCCGCCCATGTCAGGCGCGCGCACCGGCGGCACCGAGCCGTGCGGCTGGCCTTGTCCCTGCCCGAAGATCGCATCGCGCATCGAATCGAGGAAACCACCTTGCTGCGGGGCTGGCTGCTGCTGGCCGGCCGTGGCCTCGAGTTCCTGGATCCGGTCATGGGCGCGCTTCAGCGCCTCGTCCTGCACCAGCGCGGTCTGCACCAGTGCGTAGACCGCATTCGGCGCGTTGCGCAGGCCCTGCATGATCGCGGACATGGCCTCGCTGTCGCGCGGGGCATTCTCCAGCTTGGCGAGCCGGTCGAAGAGATCGTCGATCAATTGGCGTTCTTGCGGTGTCATGGCGTTCTCCATCGCGTCGATCGAATCGGCGCGCCCGAGATGTAGGATGGGCTTTGTGGCGCAAGGAGTGGGGGCGTGAATTAAATTTCCGTATGCGACAATACGACCTGTGAACCTGAAGCGTTTCGAGCGAAGCGGATACCCGGTTCGCGTGGGGAAGACGCGCCAAAACAAGTGTCAGGCAGGTGTAACTTTATTCGAGTGTAACTTTATTCAGGGCCAGGAGCGCGGGGAAAGCGTTGCCCGCCAGATAGGCATGCTCGGTCTCGCGCTGCGTCGTCAGCGGGTCGAGACTCTTCAGGGTTTCATCGACGAAACCGGGGTGGCACATCACGAGGCCATCTTCCGGCATGCCGTCCAGAAAGCCGCGCATCAGTGCCGCGAAATCGTTCTCGCGCGTAAAATCATAGGCGCCGGCGAAGGCCGGGTTGAAGCGTAGGCCGGCTCGCTGCGCCTTGATGCGGAATTGGGTGCTGAGCACGTTCAGCACCAGCGCCTTCGGCGCCGCGAACTGGCGCGCCAGCGGACCTTCGCGTCCGCACTGCCGCACCCAGGCGTCCGGTGCGCGCTCCTTCACGGCGCGCAGGAAGCCGTCGCGCACCTGCGGGAACAGCTGCGCGTGCTGGTGGCCGTCGACGAAATCGGGCGCGCGGCCGAACAGCTCGTGGAAGGCGTCGAGCTGCGCCAGCACCTCGGCATGGACCAGCTCGGCGTCGAGCCGATGCATCAGCCCGGCGCGCAACAACCTCGGGAACGGCAGGAACATATCGCCGTCGAGCGGGCGGAAATGCATGGTCAGCGGCCGGAACGGCGCGGTCAGCGTCACATGCAGCCCGATCGCGCAGCGCGGGCTTTTCGCCACCGATTCCTGCAATGCAGCGGCAGCCTCGCGGCCGATCGCCGGCGTCACCATCATCACCGAGGTCGCATTGAGACGGCAGCGCTCGATCAGATCGCGGATCGCGCGGTTGACGCCGTCGCTCAAGCCATAATCGTCAGCACACAGCCAGATCCGGCGCGGCGGTGCTTCGCTCATTCGGCGGCGGTCCGCTCGGAGGCATTTTGCGCCGCGCCGCCGTCGGCGTGCTTCTCGGTATGCTCGGCGACGAAGTAGATCGGCCGCGCCTTCAATTCGGAGAGGATCTTGCCGATATATTCGCCGACGATGCCGATCATGATCAGCTGCACGCCGCCGATCGTCATCATGCCGATCATCAGCGACGGATAGCCGGGCACCTGCTTGCCGGTGGTCAAGACTTCCCACAGGATCGAGAGGCCGAACAGGAAGGCGACGCCCGCGAGCAGCGCGCCGAGCAGGCTGGCGAAGCGCAGCGGCGCCACCGAGAACGAGGTCAGGCCCTCGATCGAGAGACCGATCAGCCGGCCGGCATTGAAGGTGGTGACGCCGTGTGCGCGCGGCGCCGGCTCGTAGTCGACGCGGATCTGCTTGAAGCCGATCCAGCTGGCGAGGCCCTTGAAGAAGCGGTTGCGCTCCGGCAATTGCCGCAAGGCCGCTGCCGCGCGCGGCGACAGCAGGCGGAAGTCGCCCGCATCCTCGGGGATCTGCTGCCGCGCGCCCCAGTTGATCAGCGCGTAGAAGCCGCGGACAGCAAGCCGCCGCGCCGCCGATTCATTGTCGCGATGCGCCTTCGCCGTGTAGACCACGTCGTAGCCGTCATCGATCCAGTGTGCGACCAGTTGCTCCACCAGCGTCGGCGGATGCTGGCCGTCGCCATCCATGAACAGGACCGCGCCGCGGCGGGCATGGTCGAGGCCGGCCATCAGCGCCGCCTCCTTGCCGAAATTGCGCGACAGCGACACCACCTGCAGGTCGAGCCCATCGGCGGCCAGACCGCGCGCGATTGCGAGCGTATCGTCGGCGCTGCCGTCGTCGACATAGATCACCTCGCAGGCAAGCCCGTAACGGGCGCGCAGCGATCTCGCGAGGTCGATCAGCCGTTGGTGCAGCGCACTGAGCCCGGCGGCCTCGTTGTAGACGGGCACGACGATGGACAGACCCTGCGCGGCGGCGGTCTTGGCGGTCGTGGTCAGGCTGGAAACGTCAGAGCCCAGCATCATCGGTCAGGTTCCAGAACTAGAGCGTTTTCGGGCGAAGGGACGTCCGGTTCGCGTGAGGAAAACGCGTCACAACGACAGATCACGAACACAATATGGTACTGACGGCCGCCTGTCGCCAAGATGAACGGCGCGGCCGGCTCATTGTCGCAGGAACGCCTCGAGCTTGGCGAACAGCGGATTCTCGCGGTCGAACACGTAGTCCAGCGACACCACCGACACGGTCTCGGCGCCGTGCTCGCGCAGGAAGCTGCCGAGCGCGTAGAGCTTGCCCGGTGGGCAGTGCAGCGTAAGCATCCCCGACGAGGTCGGGCCGCCGAACGGAGCGACCACGCCGAAGCGCTGATGCGCCTCGGACAGCAGCGCGTCGTTACAGCCGGCGAAGCGGGTGCGGACCTCGCGGTACTTGCTGGCGCGGGCCCGCGCGGCGATGTGGTCGAGGATCACGCGCGCGGTCTCGCGGGCGCCGTTCGACCAGTCGGCATCCTTCGAGGCCACCAGATTGGCCTGGCTGCGCAGCATCACGCCGTCGTCGAGCACCTTGAGCCCGTTGGCGGCGAGCGTCGCGCCTGTCGTGGTGATGTCGACGATCAGTTCGGCGGTACCGGCCGCGGGCGCGCCTTCGGTGGCGCCGGCGCTCTCGACGATGCGGTAGTCGCCGACGCCGTGCCGGGCGAAGAAGCCGCGCGTCAGGTTGATGTATTTGGTCGCAACCCGCATGCGGTGATTGTGCTGCTCGCGGAAGCCGCTCGCGACGTCGTCGAGATCGGCCATGGTGCGGACGTCGATCCAGGCCTGGGGCACCGCGACCACGACATTGGCATAGCCGAAGCCGAGGCCCTCGATCATCAGCACGCGCTTGTCGGGATCCGGAATGCTCTCGCGCACCAGGTCCTCGCCGGTGACGCCGAGATGCACGGCGCCGCGCGCCAGATTGGCCGCGATCTCGCTCGCCGAGAGATAGGCGATCTCGACATTGTCGACGCCGGCGATGGTGCCGCGATAGTCGCGCGCGCCGCCGGCCTTCGACAAGGTCAGCCCGGCACGGGCGAAGAAGCTCTCCGCGTTCTCTTGCAGGCGCCCCTTGGACGGAACGGCGACGACGAAGGGCGTGCTCATCGGGCGTCTCCGCGCAGGGCCTTGCCGTGCCGGGTCATCGCCTCGATCCAGACCGAGAAGCCGACCGCGGGGATCGGATTGGCCGATCCGAGCTGCGACATCAGCCCGTCATAGCGGCCGCCCGCGACCAGCGGCTCGCTGCCGTTGCCCTTGGCGTGCAACTCGAATTCGAAGCCGGTGTAGTAGTCGAGGCCGCGGCCGAACGCGGTCGAGAACCGCGTCTTCCTGATGTCGATGCCGCGCGCCGCCATGAAGCCGACCCGGCTCTCGAACTGGTCGATCGCGGCAGCAAGGTTGAGCTTGGCGTCACTGGCCAGCGTGCGCAGCTGCGCGACCGCGTCGTCCGGATCGCCCGAGATGGCGAGGAAGCGCTTGATGGTGGCGACCGCGTCGCGCGGCAGCGCGCCGCCCTTCAAGGTCGATTGCTCGAGGAAGCGGTCGGCGATCTCGGCGACCGTGCGTCCGCCGACATTGGTGGTGCCGGCGATCGACATCAAATCGGTGACCAGCGCCAGCGCCGCCTTGCGGTCGGAGCCGGCGAGGGCCGCGAGCACGCCCTCATATTCGTTGCGGCCCGGCGCGGTCGAAAGCGTCAGCTGCTCGATGTCGTCGGTCAGCGAGACCTTGCGGTTGAAATCCTTGATCAGGCGGCGCCGCCACACCGGGTAGAGCTCGAGCGCATCGATCAGCGCGTTGAACAGCGCGACGTCGCCGGTGCGGATCTCGACGTCCTTCAGCCCGAACGCGGTGGTCGCCTCCAGCGCCAGTGCCAGCATCTCGGCGTCGGCCGCGGCACGGTCCTGCCGTCCGAAGGATTCGATGCCGGCCTGCAGGAACTGGCTCGGCGCGCCGCCGCGATAGCGGAACACCGGGCCGAGATAGCTGAAGCCGGCCGGCTGGCCGGCGCGAGGCGAGGCGAGGTAGTCGCGCGCCACCGGGATCGTGAGGTCCGGGCGCAGGCAGAGCTCTTCGCCGCTCGGGTCGGTCGTCAGGTACAAGCTCTTGCGGATGTCTTCGCCGGAGAGGTCGAGGAACGGCTCGGCCGGCTGCAGGACCGCGGGTTCGGACCTGACGTAACCCGCCTGCGCGAACGAGGCCAGCAGCGCATCCGCCCAGATGGCGGATCCGGCGGCGGATCGTGGTGCGGCAGCTTCGGTCATCTCGAGGTCCAATTCGCCCCGAAATCGCGTTTCGAGGCCGGTTCCATAGGTGGTGCTGGCGGAGCCCTTAGCATGGCCGATCCATGGTTTCGACAGGGATCAGCCAAGTGGCTTAATGATTGGGTTCGTTAACGATTTTGCGACGGCTTGGCTAGGGGCCGGGCACGCCGACTTGCGAGTGAGGTGAGCACGCCTGTCAGGCTCCCTCCCCCGCAAGGGGGGAGGGAACCCTTGCGCTGGTGTGTCCATCACTGCCGCCCCAATCGCCCAGCGCTGCCTGCACCAGCGTCAGCGCGGCGACGGCGGCGGTGTCGGCGCGCAGGATGCGCGGGCCGAGTGCGAGGCGGAGGATGTTGGGCTGGCGCAGCAACAGCGCGCGCTCCTCCTCGGCAAAGCCGCCCTCGGGGCCGACCAGGACGTCGATCCCGCTGTTTGCTGTTGTGGCAGCCTGCAACGCCTGCATCGGGTTCGCGACCTCGGCCGCCTCGTCGCAGAACACCAATAGCCGCGCCGGGTCGCGGCCGGCGAGGTAACGCTCGAGCGGCAGCGGATCGGCGACCTCGGCAAGCGAGATGATGCCGCATTGCTCGGCGGCCTCGACCACATTGGCGCGCATCCGTTCACCATTGACCCGCGACACCTGGGTGAAGCGGGTCAGCACCGGAACCAGTCGCGCGGCGCCCATCTCGACCGCCTTCTGCACCATGTAGTCGAGCCGCGCATGCTTCAGCGGCGCGAACACATAGGTGACGTCGGGCAGGCGATCCTGCGCGCGGGTCTGTGCCGTGATCGTCAGCGTGTCGGCGCGCTTGCGGCCGGAAATCGCTGCGCGCCACTCGCCGTCGCGCCCGTTGAACACCAGTACGGTGTCACCGGCGCCGAGCCGCAGCACGTTGCCGAGATAATTGCTCTGGTCGCGTTCGAGCGAAACGGTCGCACCGGCACCGAGCGGCGCATCGACGAACAGACGGGGGCTGTGAAAATCGTGTTCGGGCATGTTCGGGGAGGATCTTCAAATTCCATGACGGGCATCGTTCGCCAGCGCTACGGTGGCTTCACTGCTGCCCGACAAATTTACCAAACTGAACGACACCGTAATCCCGCGGACTCGCCATGAATTCGTGGGCCGGGTAGGAAGAAAGCGTCGATACATTGCTTCTGTCACCAAGTCATATTGAAGTCCGAGGGGTCGCTTGCACGCGGCCCCTTTTGTTGTTCGGTCGGCCTGCAGGGCTGCAAATCCAGATCGAGGCATGACCGAAAATCCTGTTCAGGCAGATTTGAAGCTCGATTTTACCGCCGTTCGTAGCCTAAAGGCTTAGAATCCGGGAACAATTTAATGTGGCCGGTGTGGCCCTACGCCGCGCTGTCGCCCAAATCCACGGGTTGTTAAGGGCTCACAGGAATCGTAAAACGCCCCCAAAATTCGTTGCTTCGTTTTGTTGCGCTGGGGTTGCCTGGACCTTTTGCCGGAGAAACACCCTCGATGATCCGCCGACTGATCGTGCTGACCCTTGCCGCGACCGCCCTGTCTGCGGGGCAGGCTGCTGCGCAGAGCGCTTTTCCGGCTCCGCTGCCTGGACAGGCCGGCACCGTCAACGACCCCGCGTTTCCGCCGGTGAACGGCGCGCGTCCGGCCAGGGCCGCGACCGCTCCCGATCCAGCGTTCCCGCCGGTCAACGGCGCGCCGGCGGCCAGGGTCGGCGCCACCCCCTCGGCATTTCCGACCAATGGTGCGGCTCCGATCGCCGGTGGCGGTCTGTCATCCCCACCGCCTCCCCCGGGGGCCGGTGGTGGCGGGGGGCCCGGCGATGCCTGCATGAAGGATTTCGTGCCGCTGCGCGAGGAGACCGAGAAGCGTGGCAAGGCGATCAAGGCGGCGAGCGACCGGCACGCCAGCCCGCAGGAGGCCTGCAAGCTGATCGGCAATTACAGCCAGGCTGAAGTCAGGATGATCAAATACGTCGACACCAACGCGCAGAAGTGCGGGATCCCGCCGCAGATCTCCGAGCAGCTCAGGACCGGTCACAAGAATACCGAAGCGCTGCTGAAGAAGGTCTGCAACGTCGCAGAGCAGGCGGCGGCGCAGCCGCGCGGGCCCGCGGGGCCGTCGCTCAGCGACGTGCTCGGCTCGTCCGCCTCGCTGCCGGAAGCGACCCCGACCAAGAAGGGCGGCAGCACCTTCGACACCCTGAACGGCAACGTTCTCACCCGTTGATGGATCATCCATGAGCGATGTCTCCGCCCGCGTTGCCGACTCCACGGGCAACTGGGTGGATACCCATGCGCCGGTCTGGTCGCGGCCCTATCTGCGGCTTGCACGCTACGATCGTCCGATCGGCTCCTGGCTGCTGCTGATGCCGTGCTGGTGGTCGGCGGCGCTCGCCGCCGGCGTCGCGCATGACGTTCGCTCGCTCCCGCTCACAGTCCTGCTGTTCTTCATCGGCGCCTTCGTGATGCGCGGCGCGGGCTGCACCTGGAACGACATCACCGACCGCGATCTCGACGCCAAGGTCGAGCGCACGCGGTCGCGGCCGATCCCGGCCGGGCAGGTGACGGTGACGCAGGCCGTGGTCTTCATGGTGCTGCAGGCGCTGATCGGCCTCCTCGTGCTGCTGCAGTTCAACCGCTTTGCGGTCATGACCGGCATCGCTTCGCTCGTGATCGTCGCGATCTATCCGTTCATGAAGCGGATCACCTGGTGGCCGCAGGTCGTGCTCGGCCTCGCCTTTTCCTACGGCGCCCTGATGGGATTTGCGGTGACGCTTGAACGCATCGATCTGACCGCGATCGCGCTCTACGCCGGATCGATCGCCTGGGTGATCGCCTACGACACCATCTACGCCCATCAGGACGCCGAGGATGATGCGCTGATCGGCGTCAAATCCACCGCGCGCCTGTTCGGCGCGCGTACCCATCGGGCGTTGGTGATCTTCTATGGTCTCGCCGTGCTCCTGATCGGCACAGCGTTCGCGCTGGCAGGCGCGCGCTGGCCGGCCTGGATCGGCCTTGCGGCGTTCGCGTTGCATCTCGGCTGGCAGGTCCGGCGGCTCGACACCAGCGACCCCGCGCTCTGCCTGCGCATCTTCAAATCCAACCGCGACGCGGGCTTCATCCTGTTCGCAAGCCTGGTCGTCGACGCGGTGCTGCGGGCGGCGTGATTCCTTCCCTCGTCATTCCCCGGTGCGCAATTGCTCGCCGGGGGAATGACGGAGAGAGGTGCGACAAACAGCCCGACGGGCAACTCATGTCGCGAGAATGCAGATGTGTGATCCGCAGACGGGGCAACATACTCAGTGTCGTCCCTGCGAAAGCAGGGACCCATAACCACGAAGGTTATTGGTAAGCGATGTTGGAACGACGAGCCCCTTCAACAACATCCGCCGCGGAGTATGGGTCCCTGCTTTCGCAGGGACGACGGCGGTTGTGAGGCGAGCGCGTGCGACGAAACTAATCCCGCGCGATGATCTCACGCTCGTCGCGATGGACGCTGGCTTCGTTGAGGCGGAAACCGGCGCGGCGGCGGACCAGGAATTTCGGGCGACGGGCGCGGATCGCGTTGCGGCGGCGGCGGCGCGGAGAAGCCATCCGCGGCGGCGGCTCGGTCAGTTGCGGCAGGTGGAAGATGTCGCTCCACATCTGCCAGGCGGAGGTGATTTCGTCGGCATCCGAACTGGAGCCGAGCGGAATGGAGAGCGCGGGATCGCGGTGCACCAGCACCAGCATCTGCGCGTCGTCGATGCCGCGCACCGCGACGCCGAGGAAATCGCTGACGCGAACATTGACCGCCATCCGCATGCCGAGGACGGCGCGGCGCAGCACGACATGTTCGCGATGAAGCTCGACCTGCCGCATGCCGCCGTCCGCGCGCGCATCCTGCGCGTGGAAGCTGAGCGGAAGGGAAAGTGGGTCGAGCCGCATTGCGCAGCTCGACCCGGCGGAATTGATTCCGCTTGTTGGTGTTTGACGCCTCAAAGCTCTAGTCTCCCCGCCGGGATTATGTTCCCGGTCGATGTGTGGGAGCCTAGCCGACCGATGGCCATTTCAGCTTAAAAAGCCTGGTTAATCGCTCCTCACCTGGCGCCATGATTGACAAGAGGTTGGCCCGCATGATTGACGAAGCCTTGCGCCGATCACTCAAATCTTTGTTGCCCGCCGGTGCAAAGTGCTTGAAATCCCAGTGAATCCGGCACATCTGGTGGGTCTGTCGACTTCGTTCCGGGCCCCCCTCAATCCGCAGGAATTCGTTCGTGAACTCTTCACCATCTGCATCGCGACACGGTGATACCTCCGATCTGTTCGACCAATCCGCGCTCAGCGACCTCGCGCAGCGCCTGGTCGATGCCGCCAGGCGCGCCGGCGCCGATGCCGCCGATGCCATCGCTGTGCGCGGCGTCTCGCAGGGCGTCGAGGTGCGCGATGGCCGCGTCGAGGAAACCGAGCGCTCCGAGGGCGACGACGTCGGCCTGCGGGTGTTCGTCGGGCAGCGCCAGGCTGTGGTGTCGACCAACGACGTCACCGGCGACGGGATCGCAAAGCTCGCCGAGCGCGCCGTCGCGATGGCGCGCGTGGCGCCGGACGACAAATATGTCGGCCTGGCCGATCCCGCGCTGCTTGCGCATGATTTCCCCGATCTCGATCTGCTCGATCGCAACGTCCCGAGCACGGCCGAGCTCGAGCAGCGCGCCATCGCGGCGGAGGCTGCGGCGCTCGCGGTCAAGGGTGTCACCAAGTCTGGCGGGGCGTCGGCCTCGACCGGGATCGGCGGCATGGTGCTGGTGACCTCGACCGGCTTCCACGGTTCTTATCTGCGCTCCAGCCACGGCATCTCGACGACGGCGATCTCCGGCGAGGGCACCGGCATGGAGCGCGACTACGACTTCACCAGCGCGCCGCACGCCTCCGATCTCGATTCACCCACGACCGTCGGCCGCAAGGCCGGCGAGCGCGCGGTGGCGCGGTTCAATCCGCGCAAGGTCGAGACCTGCAAGGTGCCGGTCGTGTTCGATCCGCGGGTTGCCGGCTCGATCATCGGCCATCTGGTCGGCGCCATCAACGGCGCCTCGATCGCGCGCAAGACCAGCTTCCTGAAGGACAAGCTCGGCGAGCAGTTGTTCTCCAAGGACATCCGCATCATCGACGATCCCTTGCGCGTGCGCGGCCTGCGCTCGCAGACTTTCGATGCCGAGGGCGTCAAGGTGAAGAAGATCGCGCTGATTGACGAAGGCGTGCTGACTACCTGGGTGCTCGACTCCGCGACCGCGCGCGAGCTCGGCCTGGTCACGACAGGGCATGCGCATCGCGGCGTGTCGTCGTCGCCGTCGCCCGGAACGTATAATCTGCATCTCGAGCCCGGTGCGATGACGCCGAAGGAGCTGATCTCCGACATCAAGCAGGGCTTCTACGTCACCGACCTGATCGGCTCCGGCGTCAACGGCGTGACCGGCGATTACAGCCGCGGCGCGTCGGGTTTCTGGATCGAGAATGGCGAGATCACCTATCCGGTCAGCGAGGTGACCATCGCCGGCCATCTGCTGCCGATGTTCAAGTCGCTGGTCGCAGCCAACGATCTGGAGTTCCGCTACGGCGTCAATTCGCCGACGCTGCGCATCGAGGGCCTGACGCTTGGCGGACGCTGATACGGACGACTGGACCAAGGCGCGCGATGCCGCCTTGCTGACCAGATCGGTGCAGGAGGCGGGCCGGCTCGCATTGTCGCTGTTCCGCACCGAATTGAAGAACTGGATCAAGGGTGCGTCCTCGCCGGTCTCCGAGGCCGACATCGCGGTCAACGATCTCCTGGAGCAGCAGCTGCGTTCGGCGACGCCCGGCTATGGCTGGTTGTCGGAGGAGAGCGCCGATAACGCGACGCGGCTCGACAAGCGCTTCACCTGGATCGTCGATCCGATCGACGGCACCCGCGCCTATCTCGCCGGACGCGAGGATTGGTGCGTCAGTGTGGCGCTGGTTGAAAATGCATCTCCGGTGCTCGCGGCGGTGTACGCGCCGGTGAGCGAGGAAATCTTCTTTGCCGCCCGTGGGCAGGGCGCCACTCTGAACGACGCCGCCGTGCATGCGACCGCAGGCACCGACTTCAATTTTCCCCGCATGGCCGGACCGAAACCGCTGGTGCAGCGGCTCAGCCCGTCGCCGGACGAGATCACGCTGTTTCCGCGAATCGGATCGCTGGCCTTGCGGCTGTGCCGTGTAGCACAAGGTCGACTTGACGCGGCCTTTGCGGGCGGGCAAAGCCGCGACTGGGATCTTGCCGCGGCGAATTTGATCGTGCAGGAAGCGGGTGGTAAGATGACCGCACTCTCGGGGGATGCGATTGAATACAATCGCCGGGAGGTGACGCATGGGGTGCTGGTGGCAGCAGGACGCGAACGTCATGCACGCATTGTCGAGCATTTTCGCAGCCGTCCATTGCCGTAAGGCTTCGCCGATCCGCTCCGCGCTTCCGTTTGTGACGACCAGACGTACGACAGACCTGTGACGATCAGACTTGTGACGACACGACCTGTAACGACCACGACTTCAGTGCTTTGCCGGGCATCTCGTTAGGAAAACCACCATCATGTCAGACAATGCCCAGCCGCAGCTGCTTCATCTCGTTATCGGCGGCGAGTTGACCGATCTCGAGCACAACACCTTCAAGAATCTGGACGAAGTCGAGATCGTCGGCGTCTACCCGAACTACGCGACGGCCTATGCGGCCTGGAAGGCGAAGGCGCAGGCGACCGTGGACAACGCCCAGATGCGCTATTTCGTCGTTCACCTCCACCGGTTGCTCGATCCCGAGCAGGACACAAAGCATTCCCATTGAAACGACTTCTTCGCGATCTGCTGCGCAGCGGCTTCGTGCAGCGCGCGCTGGGTGTGCTTGCGGCCGAATATCTGCGGCTGGTCTGGTACACCAACCGCTTCATCTATCAGCCGTCTGACGTCTACGAGATCGTCGAGCCCCTGATGCCGGCGATCTTCGTGTTCTGGCACGGCCAGCACTTCATGACGCCGTTCATCAAGACCAAGGCGAGCTACCGCGCCAAGGTCCTGATCTCCCGTCACCGCGACGGCGAGTTCAACGCCCTCGCGGTAGAGCGACTCGGCATCGGCACCATCAGAGGTTCCGGCGACCACTCCGGCGCGTTCCATCGCAAGGGCGGCGTCGGCGCCTTCCTGGAGATGGTGCGGACGCTGGAAGACGGCTGCAACATGGCCACCACGGCCGACGTGCCGAAGCGGGCGCGGGTAGCAGGTCTCGGGGCCATCATGCTGGCGCGGGAAACCGGCCGGCCGATTATCCCCTTTGCGATGGTCACCAGCCGATTCATTCGGTTGAAAAACTGGGATTCGACCACCATCAATTTACCATTCGGGCGCGGCGCAGTGGTAGGTATTGAGCCGGTCTACGTGCCGCCGGATGCCGACGCCGCGACGATGGAAAAGCTTCGGCAGCACGTGGAGAACCTGCTCAACGAAGCGACCCGGCGCGCCTATGCAGCGGTCGGGCGGCCGGAGGCAATGCTTGGCTAGCTCGCTACCGATGACGTTGCGTGTCTACCGCAAGCTGTCGTCCGCGATGGTGCCGGTCGTGCCTGCCTTGATCAAGCGGCGGCTCAAGCTCGGCAAGGAAGATCCCGAACGCGTCGGCGAGCGGCGCGGCATGAGCGCCGATACCAGGCCGCAGGGGCCGCTGGTGTGGATCCACGGCGCCAGCGTCGGCGAGGTGCTGGCGGCGGTCGGGCTGATCGAGCGGCTGCGCGCGCTCAATTTGCGCATCCTGCTCACCTCGGGCACGGTGACCTCGGCGGCGATCGTCGCCAAGCGCTTCCCGCCCGACGTGATCCATCAATACGTGCCGTATGACTCGCCGCGCTATGTCGCGCGTTTTCTCGATCACTGGCGTCCGTCGCTGGCGCTGTTCATCGAGTCCGATTTGTGGCCGAACCTGATCCTGTCGAGCGCCGCGCGGCGGCTGCCGATGGTCCTGATCAACGGGCGGATGTCGCAGCGTTCGTTCCCGCGCTGGCGCCGGCTCTCCAACACCATCGAGGCGCTGCTCGGACGGTTCGACATCTGCCTCGCGCAGTCGAGCACCGACGCCGAACGCTTTGCCGCGCTCGGCAGCCACAATGTGGTCGTCACCGGCAACCTCAAGCTCGACGTCGCGGCGCCGCCGGCCGATCCCGCCAAGCTGGAGCGGCTGATGTCGGTGACGCGCGGACGCGCGATCGTGGTCGCCGCGTCGACACATCCCGGCGAGGAAGAGATCCTGATCGAGGCGCACAAATCGCTCGCCAAATTCTTCCCCGGGCTGCTCACGGTGATCGTGCCGCGGCACGCCCATCGCGGTGAGGCGGTCGCACAGCTCGTGACGGCTGCCGGCCTGCGCCCCGGTCTGCGCTCGCACGAGGACCTGCCGGTCGCGACGACAGATATCTACGTCGCCGACACCATGGGGGAGCTCGGCCTGTTCTATCGCCTCGCGCCGATCGTGTTCATGGGCGGCTCGCTGGTCCCGCATGGCGGCCAGAATCCGATCGAGGCGATCAAGCTTGGCGCTGCGATCGTGCACGGCCCGCACGTGTTCAATTTCACCGACGTCTATGAGGCGCTCGATCGTAGCGGCGGCGCGCGGCGCGCCGATGACCGGGACGCACTGGTCAAGCAGCTCGGCCAGTTCCTCGCCGATCCCGCATCGCGTGATGCGTCGCTGGCCGCCTCCGAACGCGTCGTCGAGCAACTCGGTGGTGCGCTGGAACGCACGGTGACCGCTCTCGAGCCCTATCTGTTGCAGTTGCGGCTCGAGATGGGAGCCGCCAATGCGTGAGCCGGCCTTCTGGCACCGGCCGTCGTCTTGGATCGCATCTCTGTTGAGCCCTCTTGCCGCGCTATACGGCGCGGTCGCCGCGCGGCGGATGCGGCCCTCCGGCGCCGATGCCGGCATCCCGGTGTTTTGCATCGGCAACTATCATGTTGGCGGCGCCGGCAAGACGCCGACGGTGCTGGCGCTGGCGAAACTGCTGCGCGAGCTCGACGAACGGCCGGTGGTGCTCAGCCGCGGCTATGGCGGCCGTCTCGGTGGCCCGGTCAAGGTCGATCGCGAGCGCCACACCGCAGCCGATGTCGGTGACGAACCGCTGATGATGGCGGCCGCCTTGCCGGTGGTGGTGTCGCGCGACCGCGCCGCGGGCCTCGCACTGGCGCGCGCGCAGGATGCGACCGTGATCCTGATGGATGACGGCTTCCAGAATCCATCCGTAGCCAAGGACGCCAGCCTGATCGTGATCGACGCCACGCGCGGCGTCGGCAACGGCCGCGTCATTCCGGCCGGCCCGTTGCGTGCACCTCTGTCGCCGCAACTCGCGCGGACCGACGCGCTGATCGTGGTCGGCGAGGGGAGCGCGGCAGCAAAGATCGCGGCCGATCTCGGGTCGCGCGGCAAGCCGGTCTTGTCTGCACGTCTGAAGCCCGACCAGGCTTCGCTGGCGGCGCTGAGCGGCGCGCGGGTGCTCGCTTTTGCCGGCATCGGCGATCCCGAGCGCTTCTTCAACACGCTGCGCTCGAGCGGCATCGACATCGTGCGCAGCAGGGCGTTCGGCGATCACCACGCCTTCACGGCGGACGAGATCGAACAACTCGTCGCCGACGCGCGCGCTGACGCCTTGACGCTGGTGACGACGGAAAAGGATCTGGCGCGGCTGCGCGATCCGCTGGGGAGGCCGGCCTCGGCACAGGCGATCGTGCCGTTCGCAGTGACGATGCAATTCGACGATGCGGCTGCGCTGCGGCGCTTCGTGACCGATCAGTTGTTCAAGGCGCGGGACAGGAGGCTGCGCGGATGAGCCCAGTCTTGAGCTCAGGCCTGCGGCTTGAGCACGCCGGGATAGTGGCGCTGCAGCACGGCGGTCGGCGTGGCGTAGGCTTCCTGCAGGTCGACGCTCCAGTACTTCAGCTCGTCGAGCGGAATCCGGACGTCGGTGATGGCACAACGCACAAAGGTGCCGGGCGAGATCACGCGGAAATCGCCGTCGAGATATTGCACCTGCGCTTCGCCATGGCCCGAGGGACCGAACTTGTTCAGCACGTTTGAGCTCTCCACCTTGCCTCTGACGAGGCAGCCTTAAATGTTCATGAAGCCGTCTATCACAGATAGGGGGTCATGTCCGCCCGTTAAACCACCGACTTGTGATGATTTGGCGGCGAAAGCGCATGGTAGCGTTGCGGATGTGGTCCGCTGTGTTGGCAGCGCCATAACGAGCCGGCCGGATCGGATGCGCCTCAAGTCAGTTTTCATCTGCCTCGCGATGCTTGCCGTGCCGGCTGCGGCCGCGGCGGCGCCGCTTCCGGCGCCTCGCCAGGTCGAGATTGCCGAAGGCAATGTCACGCTGCACGCGCAGCTCTACCGGCCCGATGGCGATGGCCCGTTCCCGACGGTGATCGCGCTGCATGGCTGCGGTGGTCTCGCCGGCCACTCCGAGGCCGTCTTGCCGCGCTACCGCGATTGGGCCGAGCAACTGCTCACGTCAGGGCATGCGGTGCTGCTGCCGGACAGCTACGGCTCGCGCGAGCTCGGCCCGCAGTGCCGCATCAGGGAGCATCAGGTCCAGACCCGCCGTGCGCGGGTTGCCGACATCAATGCCGCGCGGCAGTGGCTGGTGCAGCAGAAATGGGTGGCGAAGAGCCGCATCAGCCTGATCGGCTGGGGCAATGGCGCAGCCGCTCTGCTGTGGGCGGTGCGGCCGCAGATGTGGTCGCGCAATGGCGAGCCCGACTTCCGCTCGGCGGTCGCGTTCTATCCGGATTGTCGCACCTCGTTCGGCCTCGGCTGGAGCGCGCGGGTGCCGACGCTGGTTCTGATCGGCGCGCGCGACGATGTGACGTCGTCATCGGCCTGCCACCAGATGGTCGACGGCGCACGCGGCCGCAGCGCGCTGGCGCGGATCGTGGTCTATCCCGAGGCGTATCACGACTTCGACCGGGCCAATTTGCCCCTGCATGCGGTCGCGGCCTCCGACGCCGAGATCGCCGAGCGCGGCCATATCGGCACCGATGCGAATGCGCGCAAGGACGCGCAGAAGCAGGTCGCCGAGTGGCTGTCGCGCTAGAGCGCGATCCGTAAGGCGCACGGCGGTTTTCCCTCGCGACAAACGCGGAGCGTTTGCGCGGAGATCATGCGCCAGGAAAAATCAGAACAGACTGCCTTGGTCTTCCGGCTTGACGGCGCGCTTCGGCGCCGCCGGTTTCGCTTCGCGCTGAGGCTTCGGCTGGCTCTCGGGCGTTGCCGTCGCCGCGGGCTGATCGGCATTCGTGGTGGCGGCGACGCGGCCATCGGCGAACTCGATCGACAGGCCTGAGTTCGGGCCGACCGCCGCCGCGGAATGGATCGCGTGGCCCTGCGCGTCGCGCACCAGCGCAAAGCCGCGTGCCAGCACGCCGCGATAGGACAGCGCCGACAGCAGCTGTCCGCGGTGGGCGACGCGCGCCTCGAGCCGCTGCAGCGTCGTCAGCAGCGCGCGGCGGGCGCGCTCGGCGAGGCGGTGGGTGCGCTCCAGATCGCGGGCGATCGCGGTGCGCTGCGCCTTGGCATTGGCGAGCTTCGAAGCCTTGAGCCGGATCTCGAGCCCGCTGAAACGCTCGCGCCTGCGATGCAGCAGCGCGCGCGCCGACAGCGTGATGCGCTCGCCGGATGCGGTGAGCCGCTGCCTTGCATGCGCGACCTGGCCGCGCAGCACACCGATGGTGAGCCGCGAGCTCGACGCGGCAAAGCGGCGGAAATGCGCATGCGTGTTGGCCTTCAGTCCGCGCGGCAACCCGGCCGCGAGATGATCGAGCCGTTGCCGCGGGATCGCCAGCAATTCGTTCGCCGCCGGCAGCGCGCGCGCTGCGGCGCGCAGCTCGTTGCGGCGAGCCTCCTGGGCGCGCTGCCAGCACACCATGGTGCGGCGGGCCAGCGCCTGGACCTCGACGAACAGCTCGCTGCGCACCGGCACCGCCATCTCGGCGGCCGCGGTCGGCGTCGGCGCGCGCTTGTCGGCGACGAAGTCGATCAGCGTGATGTCGGTCTCGTGGCCGACCGCCGAGATCAGCGGGATGTGGCTCTCGGCCGCGGCGCGGACCACGATCTCCTCGTTGAACGACCACAGGTCTTCCAGCGAGCCGCCGCCGCGCGCGACAATCAACAGGTCAGGCCGCGGAATCCGGCCGCCCTCCGGCAGAGCGTTGAAGCCGCGGATCGCGGCCGCGACCTGCTCGGCCGAGCCGTCGCCCTGCACCTTGACCGGCCAGACCAGCACCCGGCGCGGAAAGCGGTCCTCGAGGCGATGCAGGATGTCGCGGATGACAGCGCCGGTCGGCGAGGTGACGACGCCGATCACTTCCGGCAGCCAGGGCAGCAGCTGCTTGCGCGCCTCGTCGAACAGCCCTTCGGCCGCAAGCTTCTTCTTGCGCTCCTCCATCAGCGCCATCAGCGCGCCGACGCCGGCCGGCTCCAGCGAGTCGATGACGATCTGGTACTTCGACGAGTTCGGATAGGTGGTCAGCTTGCCGGTGGCGATGACCTCGAGCCCTTCCTGCGGCTTGAAGCGCATCCTTGCGTGGGCGAACTTCCAGATCACCGCCTCGATCTTGGCGTTCTCGTCCTTCAGCGCGAAATAGCAATGGCCGGAAGAGTGCGGCCCGCGAAAGCCGGAAATCTCGCCGCGGACGCGGACATGGCCGAAGCGGTCTTCCACCGTCCGTTTCAGGGCGGAGGAGAGTTCCGAGACGGTGAATTCGGGCGCGTTGACGAGATTCGGCGCGGCAGCGGTCATTTGCAGGTGATTCGGCTGTTCGTGGGCTTCACCGCAACGTAGGGACTTTTGCCCGCCGTCGCCAATGCGCGGGCTTGCTTGTGCATCTACTCTGTGATACAGAGTTCTCTGTAAATGGGAACGCAGCCGGGTTGGAGGGCTGATCGATGATCCCGCAGGCGACGTTGGCAGGTTTGGTCCATTCCGCGGCGGGCGCGGTCCACGCCGTCGTGGCGATACTCTGCATCGGTGTCGGGCTGATCCAGTTCCTGCGGCCAAAGCGCGGCGCCGGCCACCGGGCGCGCGGTTATTTCTACGTCTACGCCATGCTGGTCGCCGACGGGACCGCGATGCTGGTCTATCGCTTCACCGGTGCGTTCAACCTGTTCCACCTCGGCGCGATCGTGAACTTCGCCTGCATCGTGGCGGCGATTGTTCCGCTGCTGCGCGGCCCTCGGCCGACGAACTGGCGACTGCAGCACTACTACTTGATCTCTTGGTCCTACGTGTCGCTGATGTCGGCGGCGGCCACCGAAATCGCGGCGCGCGTGCTGCCGCTGACGACGCGCGGACAGGTCGGGCTGATCGCTCTGGTCCTGTCGGCGGTGACCATGACGATCGCCTTCGTCCTGATTGGAAAGTATCGGCCACCGGCGGAAACGACGCCGCTTGCCGCCGAGCTCGCCGGGCGGAGTGGAGTGCCGTCATGATCGACAGCCAGCAGGCCAGCGCGGCGCTGAACGACATCAACGATATCGTGCATCGCGTCCGCCAGTCGCGAATTTATCAGACCGCCAGTCTGATCATCACCATGTGGGGCGCATTGGTGCTTGTCGGCTACATCGCCAACTACACATGGCCGCCACAGGGCTATACGATCTGGGCCGTCGTCGATCTCATCGGAATCGCGGGCTCGATCGCAATTGCCGCGTTCAGCGGTGTCGGTCCGGGGGCGGGCGCCTTCGCGGTCCGCTTGCTGATGGCGTTCCTGCTGTTCATCGTGTTCGGCGTGTTCTGTTCGATGGTGCTGGGCCATTTCGGGCCGCGCCAGATGCTGGTGTTCTGGCCGCTCTTCACGATGCTGTTCTATGCGCTCGCCGGCCTGTGGTTCGGCTACGCCTTCATCGTGATCGCGCTCGGCAGCAGCGCCTTGATCGTGACCGCCTACTTTTACTCCGGTCCGGCGCTGCTGTTGTGGATGGCTGTCGTGCATGGCGGCGCGCTCATCCTCGGCGGGCTCTGGATGCGCCGGATCTGAGCGATGGCCGAGCTCGACGAGATCATCCACCAGCCGCTGCGGCTCCGGATCATGGCGGCGCTCAATGCGCTGCCGGTTTCGACCGGGCTCGAATTCGCCCGGCTGAAGAAGCTGACGGGCGCCACGGACGGCAATCTCGGCGCCCATATCGAGACGCTGGCCCGGGCCGGCTATGTCGCGGTCGACAAGGCCTTCGTCGGCAAGAAGCCGCAGACCACGGTGACCGCGACCGCGGCCGGCCGCGGCGCTTTTGCCCGTCATGTCGCGACCCTGCAGGAGATCATCGCCGGCAAGCAGCCGTGAGCCGGAATGACGGGGAATTGGCCCCGTCGCCCCTTGCGGGCCGGCGGGGATTCGTGCGACCGACACAGCTCTTGCACCCATTTGAGCCTGTACCTGATGAACATCCTCCTGCTCGGTTCCGGCGGCCGCGAACATGCGCTGGCGTGGAAGATCGCCGCATCTCCGCTGGTGACGAAACTCTGGTGCGCGCCGGGCAATGCCGGGATCGCGCGCGAGGCCGAGTGCGTCGAGCTCGATCTCGCCGACCATGCCGCTGTGATCGAGTTCTGTCGACGCAACGCGGTCGATCTGGTGGTGGTCGGTCCGGAGACGCCGCTCGCCGCCGGCATTGTCGACGATCTCGCCGCTGCCGGCATCAAGGCGTTCGGGCCGAGCAGGCAGGCCGCGCAGCTCGAGGGCTCCAAGGGGTTCACCAAGGACCTCTGCAGCGAGTTTGACATTCCGACCGGCGCCTATCGCCGTTTCGACAATGCGAAGGACGCCGTGGCCTATGTCCGCGCCCAGGGCGCGCCGATCGTGGTCAAGGCCGACGGGCTTGCCGCCGGCAAGGGCGTCGTGGTGGCGCAGACGCTGCACGAGGCCGAGGCAGCCATCGCGATGATGTTCGAGGGTGCGTTCGGCTCGGCCGGCGCCGAGGTCGTGATCGAGGAATTCCTCTCTGGCCGCGAGATCAGCTTCTTCGCACTGTGCGACGGCGAGACCGCGATCCCGCTCGCGACCGCACAGGACCACAAGCGGGTGTTCGATCACGACAAGGGGCCGAACACCGGTGGCATGGGCGCCTATTCGCCGACGCCGTTCGTGACGCCTGAAATCCACGATCAGATCATGGCCCGCATCATCCTGCCGACGGTCGCCGGGATGAAGAGCCGCGGCATCCCGTTCAAGGGCGTGCTCTATGCCGGCGTGATGCTGACCGCGCAGGGCCCAAAACTGTTCGAGTACAACGTCCGCTTCGGCGATCCCGAGTGCCAGGTGCTGATGCTGCGGATGATGTCCGACATCGTGCCGGCGCTGCTCGCCTCGATCGACGGGCAACTGAAGAACTTCGACCTGCGCTGGTACCCGGACCCGGCGCTGACCGTCGTGATGGCGGCCAAGGGCTATCCCGGCGACTACATCAAGGGCACGCAGATCGACGGCCTCGATGACGCCGCCAAGGTCGAAGGCGTCGAGATCTTCCACGCCGGCACGGTGGCGAAGGACGGCGCAGTGCTGGCCAATGGCGGGCGGGTGCTGAACGTCTCCGCGATGGGCAAGACCGTCACCGAGGCGCGCGACCGCGCCTATCAGGCGGTCGACCGCATCAAATGGCCGGAGGGATTCTGCCGCCGCGACATTGCCTGGCAGGCGGTGGAGGCGGAGCGGGGTTGATCGATCCGGCCCCAGCGGCGACAATGACGCGCCCGGGGGCCTTCGAATGACCGATTTCAGACTGCCCGAGACACATTACGCGCAGAGCGGCGACGCCAGCATCGCCTATCAGGTGATGGGCGACGGTCCCGTCGACATCATCCTCGTCCCTGGCCTGTTTTCGCATATCGAGTTCATGCACGAGATGGCCGGCTACACCGCCGTGCTGCGCCGCCTGTCGCGTTTCGCCCGGGTCGTGACCTTCGACAAACGCGGACAGGGATTGTCGGATCGGATGACCGGCGCGCCCTCGCTCGAGCAGCGCATGGACGACGTCCGGGCGATCATGGATGCCATCGGCTCCGCCCGCGCGGTGCTGTTCGGCTTCTCCGAGGGCTGTCCGATGAGCGTGCTGTTTGCAGCAACTTATCCGGACCGCGTCTCGCGTCTTGTCCTGCTCGGTAGCTTTGCCCGCTCGAAGGATCGTCTGCCCGAGGAGGAGTGGCAACAGCGCTGCGACGAGGTCGTGCAGAACTGGGGCTCGGGCGACACCGTCAAGACCGTCGCGCCGAGCCAGGCCGCGAATCCAGAGGTCATCGCTCAGATTGCGAAGTTCGAGCGGCTGTCGAGCAGTCCGGGTGCGCTGCGAACGCTGCTCGTTCTCAATCGCGCGATCGACATCACGACGATCTTGCCGACGCTCCAGGTCCCGACGCTCGTCCTGCACCGGACCGGCGATGGTCGCGTTCCCGTGGCGCTCGGCCGCGATGTCGCACGCGCGATCCCTGGCGCGAAGTATGTGGAATATCCGGGCGGCGATCACTATTTCTGGGTCGGTGAGACCGAGGCGCTGCTCGGCGATATCGAGGAATTCGTCACCGGCCATCGTGATAGTGGGGAAACTGAACTGGAGCGCGTGCTCGCGACCGTGCTGTTCACCGACATTGTCGAATCCACCCGCAGCGCGGCAGCGATGGGCGATCAGCGCTGGCGGCGCCTGCTCGATGATCACGATCAACTCGCCCAGCAGATCGTCGACCGGCATCGCGGGCGTCTGGTCAAGAGCACCGGCGACGGCATTCTGGCGACGTTCGATGGTCCGGGACGCGCCGTGCGCTGCGCCTTGGCATTCGGCTCCGCGACCCAGCAGATCGGCCTGCCGGTACGCGCAGGCCTGCACACCGGCGAGATCGAGGTGAGGGGGGCCGACATCGGCGGAATCGCGGTGCATGCCGCGGCGCGCGTGATGTCGAGGTGCGCCTCGAACGAGGTGCTGGTGTCGCGCGTCGTCACCGATCTCGTCGCCGGCGCCGGGCTGAAATTCGCCGAGCGCGGTGCGTTCGAGCTGAAGGGGTTGCCCGGGAAATGGGAGCTGTTCGCAGCGAGTGGCTAGGGCATTCACCGCGTCGTTCCGGACGACGCGCCTCGCGCGTCGATCCGGAAACGCGATCTTGTAGGCAGCTTGTCAGGTCAACTCGAGATTCCCCGATGCGCAATTGCGCATCTGAGGTTCGGCGCGTTGCGCCACCCCGGGATGACGGCGAGACTACAGCAGATCCCCGCCCGCCGCGCTTGCCGTGGTGCCGTGCTCGCGGAACGCCTTGATGACGTTCTTGCCGATCTTCCACTTGTGCACCTCGTCGGGGCCGTCGACCAGCCGCTGCGAGCGCACCTGGGTGTACCATTTCGCCAGCGGCGTATCCTGGCTGAAGCCGAGCGCGCCGTGCAGCTGGATCGCGGTGTCGATCACCTTGTGCACCATGTGGGCGTGGAAGATCTTGGCGATCGAGTTCTCCTGGCGGATGTCGAGGCCCTTCTCGGCCTTGTAGGCGATGTGCAGCAGCATCAGCCGGCCGATATAGAGCTCGCTGGCGCAGTCGGCGAGCATGAACTGCACCGCCTGGCGGTCGGCCAGCAGCTGGCCGAAGGTCGAGCGCTTGGTGACGTGGGCGGCCGCCATGTCGAGCGCGCGCTGCGCCTTGGCAACGTTGTGCATGCCGTGGCGCAGCCGGCCGTAGGCGAGACGGTGCTGGCCCATGTTGAAGCCGTTGCCCTCGCCGCCGAGCAGATTGTCGGCCGGCACCTTCAGATCCTTGATCTCGATCTCGGAGTGGCCGCCATGGATCACGTCGTCATGCGGGCCTTCGATCGCCATGTTGGCGACGTTGCGCTTGATCTTGTAGCCGGGGTTGGGCAGTTCGACGATGAAGGTCGAATATTGCTTGTGGCGCGGCGCGTTCGGATCGGTCTTGGCCATCACCAGCGCGAGGTCGGCGACGCTCGCCGACGATGAGAACCACTTTTCGCCGTTGAGGATGTAGTTCTCGTTGCCGTCCTTCACCGCCGTGGTCTGCATGCCGGTGGCGTCGGCGCCGGAGGCCTTTTCCGTCATCGAGAAGCAGATCCGCTTCTCGCCGTTCAGGAGCGGCTTGAGGAATTTTTCCTTCTGGTATTCGGTGCCGTGCGCCAGGATCGTCATCATCGAGGCGTCGTCCGGGCCCTGGGTGTTCATCGAGAGCGCGCCGAGCATGCTCTCGCCGAGCTCCATCTGCACCAGCGCGTTCGCCAGCGGGCCGAGGCCCATACCGCCATACTCCTTCGGCACGAACGGGCACCACAGGCCCTGCGCGCGGGCCTTCTTCCGCAGCGGTCCGAGCACCTCGGCAAGCGGCTTGGTGTCGAGTTCCTTTTCCGCCGGAATGCACTCGTCGTGCACGAATTTGCGGACCTTCTCGCGGATCGCCTTGGCCTCGGCGGGAATCTCGAAGTCGATCGACATGGCACTTCCTCGTTTCATGTTGTTGTTGGTTGGGCTTCCGGATGGCATAAACCTCGCCCGAGCCAGCGGCAACGCCGAACAAAGTTTGAAGCAGCGCGGCCGCGCCAGGGAAGGAGCCACCGATGCCTGATCTCGCTGATCTTTTTCCCGGCTATGAATCGAAATGGATCAACACATCGCAGGGCCGCATCTTCGCCCGCGTCGGCGGCAAGGGGCCGCCGCTGCTGTTGCTGCACGGCTTCTCCTCGACGCATGTGATGTGGCACACGGTTGCGCCGAAGCTCGACGACAGGTTCACGCTGATCATCGCCGACTTGCCGGGCTATGGCTGGTCCGACATGCCGGACAGCGACAAGGACCATACGCCCTACACCAAGCGCGCCTGGGCGAAGACCATGGTCGAAGTCATGGAGCAGCTCGGGCATGTGCATTTCGCACTCGCCGGTCACGACCGCGGCGGCCGGGTGTCGTATCGCTTGGCGCTCGATCATCCCGGCCGGCTGTCGAAGCTCGCGGTGCTCGATATCGCGCCGACCTATGATTACTGGCAAAAGCTCAATCGCCTGTCGGCGCTGAAGATCTACCATTGGGCGTTCCTGGCGCAGCCCTATCCGCTGCCGGAGACGCTGATCTCCAACAATGGCGAATTCTTCCTCAAGGAGAAGATGGCGAGCCAGACCAGGACCAAGACGCTGGAGGCGATCGATCCGCGCGCACTCGAACATTACCTTGCGCCGTTCCGCGATCCCGCCCGCATCCACGCGATGTGCGAGGACTATCGCGCCGGCGCCTACGCAGATTTCGAGATCGACAAGGCCGATGTCGACGCCGGCAGGAAGATCACGATCCCGATGCTGGCGCTGTGGGGCGATGCCGGTGTTGCCAGCGCGGCGACGACCCCGCTCGACACCTGGAAGAATTGGGCCACCAATGTCAGCGGCGCGCCGGTGGCGTCAGGGCATTTCCTGCCCGAGGAGGCGCCCGACGCGACGGCGAAGCTGCTGCGGGAGTTCTTCCTGGCGGGATGACTCCATCCTGCATCGTCATCCTGAGAGAATGTGAATGTACGGTTCACAAGCGGCGCCAAACGTTCAGTGTCGTCCTGGCGAAAGCCAGGACCCATTACCCCAGCCGCTCGTTGTTGCGCGATGCTGGGGCCACGATCCCGCACACGATTAAATTCGGTGGTTATGGGTCCTGGCTTTCGCCAGGACGACGGGGTGACGGGTCTACTTTTCGGGTCGCCTACCGCCGTTCCCTGAAGAACTCGCGCAACATGCGCGCCGCCTCGCTCTCGCCGACCGCGCCGTAGACCTCCGGCACGTGGTGGCAGGTCGGCTGCGCGAAGAACCGCACGCCTGACTCGACCGCGCCGCCCTTGGGGTCGGCGGCGCCGTAATACAGCCGCCGGATGCGCGCAAAGGAGATCGCGCCGGCGCACATGGTGCAGGGCTCCAAGGTCACGTAGAGGTCGCAGTCGACCAGCCGCTCACTGCCGATGGCCTCGGCCGCCCGCCGGATCGCCAGAATCTCGGCGTGCGCGGTGGGGTCGCGGTCGGTCAGCGTCCGGTTGCCGGCGGTGGCGACCACCTCTGAGCCCCGCACAATGACGCATCCGATCGGAACTTCGCCCGATTTTCCGGCATTTTCGGCCGATTTCAGCGCCAAATCCATGAAAGAAGGGGCCGACATGCCTCGTATCATCCGAAGAAACCTGCTAGTAGCTTCGCCTTCAGCAAAAGTGGATGCCGGTTTTGCGTCAAGCGCGCTGCCAACGGGGCGTGCACGACCGGTTGGCCCTTGCACCCCAATTGAACGCCCAGGCGAGAACATTCATGCCCCGCGATAGCGACAAACACAACGATTCCCGCGGCCGGCGTGATCGGCCCGGCGGCGGCAAGGGCCGCTCCGGGGCTGCCCGTGGGCCGGACAAGAAATTCGCCAAGCGCGGCTTTGCCGGCAAGGACTTTGGCGGCAAGGGCGATGGTGAGAAGCGGCCGTATCGTCGCCGCGAGGACGGCGATGCGCCGCGCCGCGATTTCGGCGACCGGCCCCGGTTCAACCGCGACGATCGTCCGCGTGGCGATGGTGAGAAGCGCGCGTTCAAGCCGCGTAGCGACCGGCCGAGGTTTGATCGTGACGGCGATGGCGAGAAGCGCACGTTCAAACCGCGTGGCGACCGACCCCGGTTTGATCGTGACAGCGATGGTGACAAGCGTTCGTTCAAGCCGCGCGGTGATCGCCCGAACTTTAGCCGCGACGACCGTGGGCCGCGCCGCGATCGCGACGACGCCCGCCCGGCGGGACGATCTTCCGACCGCAAATTCGGCGACAGGAAGCCCTACGCACCGCGGGATCGCGATGGCGAGAAGCGGCCGTACACGCCGCGCGGTGAGCGATCCTTTGGCGACCGTCCGTCGCGCGACGGTGATCGGCCCGAGCGGAAATTCGGCGGCGAGCGGAAGTTTTCGCGCGGCGGCGATCGCGATCGCGGGGGAGATCGTGATCGTGGCCCGCGCAAGGATTTCGGTGATCGTCCGCCGCGCGGCGAATCCAAGCCGTGGCAGAAGCGCGAGGGCGGCTCCGATCGTCCCGAGCGTGGCTCGCGTCCGTTCCGTGACGGCCCGCGCAAGTTCGACAGGCCGCGCGACGATCGCGGCGGCGATGAGCGTCCGCGGTTCTCCCGGTCCCGCGACGATCGCGAGCAGGGCGATCGCCCGAAGTTCAGCCGGCCGCGCTGGAAACAGGATGAAGACGGCGGTGATCGCCGTGACAGCCGTCGTCGTGAACGCCCCGAAGGCCGCACCGACTGGCAGGAGCATCCGCGCAGCGAGGGCCGCTTCGGCGATCGTCCACGCCGCGACAACGAGGATGACAGCAGGATCTTCGCAAAGCGCCCGGCCTTCGGCGGCCGCGGCGCCTATCGCGAACGCGCCTCAGATGACCGCCGCGAACGCCCCGAGCCGAAGCCGAAGAAATCCGGCGAGCGCATCGCCAAGGTGCTGGCCCGCGCCGGTCTCGCCTCGCGCCGCGATGCCGAGGAGATCGTCACCCAGGGCCGCGTCACCGTCAACGGACGGGTGATCAACTCGCCGGCGCTCGATATCACCGACAACGACGTCGTGGCGGTCGACGGCAAGCCGTTGCCGCCGCGCGAGCGGACGCGGCTGTTCATGTATCACAAGCCGCGCGGCCTGATGACGACGCATGCCGATCCCGAGGGGCGGCCGACGGTGTTCGACAATCTGCCCGAAGGCCTGCCGCGGTTGATCTCGATCGGCCGGCTCGACTTCAACACCGAGGGCCTGCTGCTGCTGACCAATGACGGCGGCTTGGCGCGGACGCTGGAGCATCCCGACACCGGATGGCTGCGCCGCTATCGCGTGCGCGCGCATGGCGAGGTGACGCAGGCCCAGCTCGATCAACTCAAGGACGGCGTCGAGGTCGACGGCGTCAAATACGGACCGATCGATGCGACGCTGGAGCGCGACCAGAGCTCCAACGTCTGGGTGGTGTTCGCGATCCGCGAGGGCAAGAACCGCGAGGTGCGCAACGTGATGGCGCATCTCGGGCTCGAGGTGAACCGCCTGATCCGGATCTCCTACGGCCCGTTCCAGCTTGCCGAGCTCGAGGAGGGCAAGGTCGAGGAGGTCAAGACGCGGGTGCTGCGCGAGCAGCTCGGCGAGAAGATCGCCAAGATCGCCGGTGCCGACTTCACGCGGCCGGAGCAGCGTGACGCCGGCGACGATGCACCCGCGAAGAAGCCGAAAGCCAAGCGCGAGACCATCAACGACCGCAAGGGTCGCCGCGTGCTGGTGCAGCGTACCGGCAGCGAGGAGGCACGCGCCCGCAACGAGGACGAGGCCAACGGCTACGGCCCGCCGCGCCGTGCCAAGCGCGGCTATCACGGCAAGCGCGATCTCAAGCCGCAGGACGAGTAACGGTCGATGCGTGTCGTCGGGGGCAGGCTGAAGGGCCGCAATCTCGCTTCGCCCTCGGGCCGCGAGATCCGCCCGACCGCGGACCGTTTGCGCGAGTCCGTGTTCAACATCCTGGTCCACGCCTACGACAACCCGATCGAGGACGCCCGCGTGCTCGATCTGTTTGCCGGCACCGGCGCGCTCGGCATCGAGGCGGCCTCGCGCGGCGCGAAATTCACGCTGTTCGTCGACAATGGCGCCGAGGCGCGGGCGCTGCTGCGCAACAATGTCGAGTCGCTCGGCCTCGGCGGGACCACCAAGGTCTATCGCCGCGATGCCACCGACCTCGGGCCGGCGCATCCGGTCGAGCCGTTCTCGCTGGTGTTTCTCGATCCGCCCTATGGCAAGGGCCTCGCCGACAAGGCGCTGGCCTCGCTGCGCGACGGCGGCTGGCTGGCGCCGGGCGCACTGCTCGTGGTGGAGGAGGCCAAGGCCGCGGCGTTCGCGGCGCCTGACGGCTTCGAGGAGCTCGAGCGGCGGGCCTATGACGACACGGAATTCGTCTTCCTTCGCGAAAAAGTGTAGGGCGCACCGGCCTCTATCGACCTTATGCTGCGCCATGGTGGAGCCTGTCATCGGGCTCGGACTCGTTGGGCTATTCCACCATACGACGGACCAATCTTCGCTTTCGGAGCGTGAACCATGGCCGACACTCTCGCCGGGCTCGCAGTTCAGCTGGAGACGCGCGTCAAGGCGTTGCGCGGCGCGGGCGATGACGCAGCGCTGCTGGCGGCCGCGCGTGACGCCGCCGACCAGATCGGGCGTCGTCGCGGCGCGCTCGATGCTGACGCGCACGAAGCGCTCGGAATGATTCAGCGGATGACGTTCAACGCCGCGGCCGATTGCTGGCCGGGCTGGGCCGTTTCGGACAAGCCGATCGATCCGGCTCACCTGCTGGCCGCGCGCGACCTTGCCGAGCACTCGCTGGATCTTGTGCAGGAGCTGGAGCTTGGGCCGGCCCGGCTCGGAACGGGTGCCTGGCTGGTCGGGGCCTTTGATCTGGCGCTTGGCCGCTATGACGAGGCGATCGACATCTTTCGCGGTGCACGCCAGAACTATGCCGCCGCGCGCGCACCGGGCCTGGTGCTGCTGACGGACGGCTATGTCGCGATCGCGCGGCAATTGGCCGGGGATCAAACGTCATCCCGCGACGAAGGTCTCGATCAGGTCTGCGAGCGGATCGCAGCAGGCGGGTTCGAGCACGGCGACGAATGGATCGCGCAACTGCGCACCGCGCTGGAGGTCTTCACGCGGTAAGAACTTGTAGGATGGGTAGAGCGCAAACCCATCATGGTGCGACAAGCGTGTATCGCTGCGTTCCACCCATCCTACCGGATAGTGTCGTCCCTGCGAAAGCAGGGACCCATAACCACCGAACTGTGTGATGGAGTTCGCTGGAGCCACATCGTCACACAACAACGACGCCCTGTGGTTATGGGTCCCGGGTCGCGCTTCGCTTGCCCGGGACGACGGAGTGTGTGGTACCTACCGCCGCCCGAACAGCTTCTCGATATCGCTCAGCTTCAATTCGACATAGGTCGGCCGGCCGTGGTTGCACTGCCCGGAGTTCGGCGTGTCTTCCATCTCGCGCAGCAGCGCGTTCATCTCTTCCGGCTTGAGGCGTCTGCCGGCGCGCACCGAGCCGTGGCAGGCCATGGTGGCGGCGACATGCATCAGCCGGCGTTCCAGCGGCAGCGCCTCGTCCCACTCGGCCATGTGTTCGGCAAGGTCGCGGAGCAGGCCGGCCGCGTTGGCCTTGCCGAGCAGCGATGGCGTCTCGCGCACGGCAACCGCGCCGGGGCCGAAGGATTCGATCGCGAGCCCGAACGAACACAGCTCCTCGGCGCGATCGAGCAGTTTCTCGACGGTCGCCTCATCGAGCTCGACGATCTCGGGGATCAGCAGGATCTGGCGCTGCACGCCGTTCTTCGCCAGCGAGGCCTTCAGCCTCTCGTAGACGATGCGCTCATGCGCCGCGTGCTGGTCGACCACGATGAGGCCATCGCGGGTCTGCGAGACGATGTAGGTCTCGTGGATCTGGGTGCGCGCGGCGCCAAGCGGACGGTCCAGCAGGTCGGGCGCGGGTGCGGCCTCGAAGCGCACATCGGCGGTCGGCGCGCCGACGTCGAAGGCGGCCTGTCCCGGTTCGGCGAAGGCGGCTGCCGCAGCGCTTTCGAATCCGCGCGTTGGACCAGTTGGATAGGACGGCGAGCTGCGCCAGTCCCAATTGCCTGGCCGCGGCGGCGTGAAGGCCGGGCGGAACGCCTGCAACGTCGCGCCGTCGGCGGTGTTGGCCGCGGTGCGCCGGCCTTCGCGCGCCAGGCCGTCCTTCAGCGCGTGCACGATCAGCGCGCGCACCAGGCCGGCGTTGCGGAAGCGCACCTCGGTCTTGGCCGGATGGACATTGGCGTCGACCTCTTGCGGGTCGCAGGTCACGAACAGCGCCACCACGGGATGGCGGTCGCGCGGCAGATAGTCGGAATAGGCCGCGCGCACCGCGCCGAGGATCAGCTTGTCGCGCACCGGGCGGCCGTTGACGAACAGATATTGCCCGAGCGCGTTGGCGCGGGTCAGCGACGGCGCGGCGGCAAAGCCCTCGACTACGACGCCCTCGCGTTCGGATCGGACTTCGATCGCGCTGGCGCGAAAGTCCGCGCCGAGGATATCGCCAAGCCGCGTCAGCCGGCCGGCCGCCCCGGGCAGCGCGGCGGCCCAGGTGACCGGAGCACGCTCTTCGCCGGCCAGCGTGAAGGCGATGTCGGGGCGCGCCATGCCGAGCCGCCGCACCACCTCGCGGATCGCCTCCGCCTCGGTGCGGTCGGTCTTGAGGAATTTCAGCCGCGCCGGCGTCGCATAGAACAGCTCGTTGACCTCGACGCGGGTGCCTTGGCCGAGCGCGGCCGGCATGATCTCCGATTTCTCGCCGCCCTCGACCGACAGCGACCAGGCATGCGACTCGCTGGCATGACGCGTGGTAATGCCGAGCTTGGCGACCGCGCCGATCGACGGCAGCGCCTCGCCGCGGAACCCGAGCGTGCGGATGCGCAGCAGGTCTTCGTCGTCGAGCTTGGAGGTGGCGTGGCGGTCGACCGCGAGCGCGAGATCCGACCGCGTCATGCCGCCGCCGTCATCGGTGATGCCGATCCGGCGCCGCCCGCCGCCATCGGTGAACACGTCGATCCGGCTCGCGCCGGCGTCGATCGCGTTCTCGACCAGTTCCTTGACTACGCTCGCAGGGCGTTCGACCACTTCGCCGGCGGCGATGCGGTTGACGAGCTGTTCGGGAAGCTGGCGGACGGGCATGGATTGCGCGATCGGACAAGGATTCGAGGTTGACGGCATTCTAGTCAGCCTGCCCGCCAAATGCATGGGCCGGTCCGCGAATGGCTGCCTTTTGCTGGGGATGGAGCCGGCCTATCGCCTTGAAGACGCTCACCTTCGCGTGTGCTCCGGCTACGCCCTACGTGGCGATTGTGGGGCCTCACGCGCGGGTATATCGTTTAGAAAAATTATAATCCGATCGGGAGGATAGCCATGTGCCATTTGTTCTCGCACCAGCCGCAGCGCAATTATGAGTCGCAGACCCGGTCGCTGCGAATCGGCGGTCACTGCACCTCGATCCGGCTGGAGATGTCGTTCTGGGACACGCTGGAGGAGATCGCCGCCAAGGAGGGGATGAGCGTCGCCAAGTTCGTCACCACGCTGTATGGCGAAGTCCTCAATCACCATGGCGAAGTCAATAATTTCGCATCGCTGCTGCGGTGCTGCTGTTTGATCTATCGCTCGCAGAGCACCACGCCTGTCTCCGAGTTTCAGAGCCAGCCCATCCTGGACGCTGCCGAATAGGCTTACGGATTCATCGCGCAAGAAAAGCGGCCTTGTCCTGTTGGGCAAGGCCGCTTCAGTGAGAGGGGAACTGTAGTTTCTTGCTAGATCTCCTTGCGCTGCATCGCGCCGGCGATGCTGTCGGCCTGGCGGATCGCCAGCGACACGATCGTCAGCGTCGGATTGCAGGCGGCACCGCTCGTGAACTGGCTGCCGTCTGAGACGAACAGGTTCTTGATGTCGTGGCTCTGGCCGAACTTGTTGACCACGCCGTCGCGCGGCTTCTCGCTCATCCGGTTGGTGCCCATGTTGTGGGTCGAGGGATAGGGCGGCGTCGGATAGGTCACGGTGGCGCCGACCGCCTCATAGACCGCGGCGCCCTGCTTGTAGGCGTGGTCGCGCATTGCGACATCGTTCGGATGGTCGTCGAAATGCACGCTCGCGACCGGCATGCCGAACTTGTCCTTGATCTTCGGATCCAGCGTGATGCGGTTGGTCTCCTGCGGCATGTCCTCGCCGACCAGCCACATGCCGGCCATCCGCGGATAGCCCTCGATCGCGCTGGTGAAGCTGCGGCCCCAGGCGCCGGGATTGAGGAACGCGGCCATGAAGGGCAGGCCGAGCGACAGCGTCTCCATCTCGTAGCCGCCGACGAAGCCGCGGCTCGGATTGTTCTTGGCCTCGTCGCGGATGATGCCGGCCATCGTGGTGCCGCGATACATGTGCACCGACTTCTCGAAGCTCGCATACACGCTGCCGGTCATGTGCCGCATGTAGTTGCGGCCGACCTGGCCGGATGAATTGGCGAGCCCGTCCGGGAACATGCTCGAGGCGCTGTTGAGCAACAGTCGCGGGCTCTCGATCGAGTTGCCGGCGACCGCGACCACGCGGGCCTTCTGGCGCTGCATCGCGCCGGTTGAATCGGCATAGACCACGCCGGTGACCTTGCCGGACTGGTCGTGCTCGATCTTGATCACCACGCTGCCGGGGCGCACTTCGAGATTGCCGGTGGCTTCGCCCTTCGGAATCTCGGTGTAGAGAGTCGACCATTTGGCGCCCGACTTGCAGCCCTGGAAGCAGAAGCCGATCTGCTGGCACGAGCCGCGGCCGTCGCGCGGCTCGCTGTTGATCGCCATCCGCCCGGTATGGACCTCCTTGTAGCCGAGCTTCTTGGCGCCGGCTTCCATGACCTTGAAGTTGTTGTTGCCGGGTAGGCCAGGGATGCCGTTGGTGCGGGTCACGCCCATCTTGTCCTCGGCCTTGGCGTAATAGGGCTCCATTTCGGCGAGCGTGATCGGCCAGTCCAGTAGATTGGCGCCGGGGATGCCGCCGTACGCCGACTTGATCTTGAACTCGTGCTCGTCGAAGCGCAGCGAGGCGCCGGCCCAGTGCGTGGTCGAGCCGCCGACTGCCTTGACGATCCAGGCCGGCAGGCCCGGAAAGTCCTGGTGCACGCGCCAGCTGCCCGAGGTAGAGCGCGCGTCGGACCAGGCGAGCTGGGTGAAGCTGTCCCATTCATCGTTGATGAAGTCCTGGTTCTCGATGCGCGGGCCGGCTTCCAGGATCACGACCTTGATGCCCTTCTGCGCCAGTTCATTGCCGAGCGTTCCGCCGCCGGCACCGGAGCCGACGATCACGACAACGCCGCTGTCATTCAGATCGAATTTTGCCATTGTGTCCTCCTGACCGTTTCCGACGCTATGCCTTGGGCAGCCAGTCGATGTCGGCGAAGCCGCGCTTGATGTAGCCGCCATGCTCGGCGGAGGAACCCTCGTAGCCGAACCGCGGCCACACCTCCTTGTTGTTGTAGAGCGAGACGATGAGGTCGCCGCGGACCTGCTGGAAGAACGCGCTCTGCTCGATCTGCTGCAGCAGCGCGACGCGATCGTTTTCCCAGGCGAGCTGGGCATACGGCATCTTGTGGCGGTCGTTGGCCGCCTGATCGAGCCGGGCAACGCCGTCATTGATCAGCGATTTGACCGCCGGATCCTTGGCCGCCTTGGCATCCCATGGCTTGACCGCCGTGATGTAGTAGCTGTCGCCGAGGAAATCGTGCGGATAGATGTCGCGCGCGACCTTCAACAACGTCTTCATCGTGGCCGGCGCCAGCGTCGAGGCCTCTTCGGCCCATGCATCGGTGATGCCGAGCCCGGTCGATGTCGCGATCGCGACGGCGGGTGCGGTGACGGCCGCGCCCTTGAGAAAGACACGCCGGTCATATTTGCTGCGTCGATCGATTTCTCTCATGGGTTCCTCCGAAGTTTATTTTCTGTTTGGATCTGCAACTGGATTAGCCGAAGCGCCCGCCGCGCTGGATCACTTCGATCTTGTAGCCGTCGGGATCGGAGACGAAGAAGAAGCGCGCCAGCGTCTTGCCGTCATGCTTGAAGTCACGCAGCGGTCCAGGCGACAGCCTCTCCTGCTCGAAGCGGGCGTGCTCGGCATCGACGTCGTCGACGACGACGGCAAGGTGGCCGTAGCCGTCGCCGAGCGCGTAGGGCTCCTTGCGATCGAAATTGACCGTGAGCTCGACCTCGAACGGCGAGGACGGATGGCGCAGATAGATCAGCGCGAAATCGGGAAATCGCAGATTGTCCGCGATCTCGAGCCCGAATGCGCGATGATAGAAGTCGAGCGCCCTGGCCTCGTCGAACACGCGGATCATCGAATGCACGGGTTTCGCCATTCAGTTCAGCTCCTTCAGATAGGCGATGATCATGGCGCGGGTCTCCGGCTTGGCCTGCCGATAGGCCATCACGGCGCCCGGGATCACCGCTTGCGGATTGGTCAGCCAGGCATCGAGCCTGGCGTCGTCCCAGACGAAATCGGCCTTGGCGAAGCCCGCGGAATATTTGAAGCCGTCGGCCTGGCCGGCATGGCGGCCGACGACCTTGTAGAGCGACGGTCCCTGCCGGACCGGATCTGTCGTGTTGGTCGTGTGGCAGGTCGCGCATTGCTGCTTGAACAGCGTCGCTCCATCGGGCGGCTTGGCGGCAGGCAAAGGCATCTGCGCGCTGGCCATTTGCACTGCGAGCATTGCGCTGCAAAATCCCAGCGCCAACGTCCGTCTTGCAGCCCAGCTTGCGTGCAGCTTTGTCATATACATCACCGCCTCTGTGCAGTGACTGTAGGAGGCTGAAATCCGCCGTTGGTAGTAGCGGGCTGTTTCACGGCAGAACAAAGCTGGGCCGTGACCTGGCGCGGAACCGGTCGCTGCCGCATATGCGGACGACAAATCCGCAAAATGACCGCGAAATCCCTGCACGATCACCACACGACGCAGCTTGCATTGGGTGTGCGCCGTTTGCGGAAATTCAGTCTCGCGCGATGGGGTTCAGGGTCGGCGCTGCAAACGGCGCACACCTGCGCCGCTCTTTCCATCGCCAATCAAAGTCCAGGAGAAATGGATGACGTTTGCAAAAACCAGCGTGCTCGCCCTTGCCATCTCGGCCGCGATGGCCGGCCCCGTCCTGGCACAGGGAGCGGCGACACCCAATACCCAGCTTCGCGGCGGTGCAACGGGCGCTGGAACGATGCAGCAGGGCGGCGGCATGTCCGGCAGCGGCGATGAGGAAATGGCGGCGCAGCCGACCGCGCCGACGCAGAAGAGCGGGACCAGCGCCAAGTCAGGCAGCAAGGGAACGGTCGGCAGCAGCAGCGGTCACGCTGCGCCGAAGTCGAGCGGCGGCTCGGAGATGGCGCCCGCGACCAAGAAGCACTGAGTATTCTGATCCCGGATGCAGCGCCGTGCCTGCGCTGCATCCACTTCGCGCGAAAACGCTCTAGTCGTCGAAACGGCGGGTGCCGCGGCCGGCCTTGATGTCGCTGCGGCGCTTCTTGCCTTCGAGGCGGCGCTGCTTGGAGCCGAGCGTCGGCCTGGTCGGCCGCCGCGGCGTCGGCCGCACCATCGCTTCCTTCAGCATCTCGAGCAATCGTTCGATTGCGTCCGCGCGATTGCGCTCCTGGGTGCGGAAGCGGAACGCCTGGATCACGATCACGCCGTCCTTGGTCATGCGGCTGCCAGCAAGCCGCGCCAGCCGCTGCGCGGCATCCGGCGGCAGCGCGATCTTCGTCGTGTCGAAGCGGAGCTGCGCGGCGGTCGAGACCTTGTTGACATTCTGCCCGCCCGGACCGGAGGCGCGGACAAACACGATCTCAATATCGTTCTCGTCGATCGTAAGGTCGCGGGACACCCGCAGCATGACATCACCCGGTGCAGGGAAGAATCGGCGGCCGCAGGATAGCTGGTTTGCGTTGCGTGTGCTTGGGGTGCGTGGATGCCGCGCTTGCGGCATCTGCGGTCAGAGCCCGCGGCTTCCCCTCTCCCCAACCCTCCCCCGCAAGAGGGGAGGGAGCCCTACCGCCTGCGCGTCCCTAACGATCGAAACGTTACGCAGATTGAAGCGTTGCGCCGATCGAAGCGCCAGTCGTGACGCGCCGTGAGGTGAGCACGCCCCTCAGGCTCCCTCCCCCCTTGCGGGGGAGGGTGGGGAGAGGGGTAGCCACGACGATGGTGTGTGAAGAAGGAGCGCGCCGAAGCGCCTCAGTTCGCCTTCGGCGGCGCCGACACCGGCTGCGCGGCGGCTTGCGGGGCGCGGCCGACGACCACGGTGAGCAGGCCGTTGCCCCACAGCCGCTTGGAGACCCGCTTGACGTCGTCGAGCGTCAC
Organism: Bradyrhizobium sp. UFLA03-84; assembly: GCF_002289535.1. NCBI lineage: Bacteria > Pseudomonadati > Pseudomonadota > Alphaproteobacteria > Hyphomicrobiales > Nitrobacteraceae > Bradyrhizobium > Bradyrhizobium sp. UFLA03-84. Next base: position 125,413 of record NZ_NSJY01000013.1, read on the forward strand.
CGCATCGACGATGGCGCTGCGCTTCTCGATGTAGTCGATCGGCAGCTTGTCGAGCTGGTATTGCAGCATCGCCTGCGCGAGCTTGGAGGAGGTGTCGAGCGCCAGCATCTGCGAGCCCTTCAGATAGGACTTCGCCTCGTCGAGCTCCTGCTGCGTCGGACCCTGCTCGGCGATGCGGCGGATCTCCGCTTCGATCGCATCGATGGTCTCGCCGGCGCGGTCGGCGCGGGTGCCGGTGTTGCCGAGGAACAGCGCGGAGTGGTCCATCCAGAGCAGCGCCTCATAGATCGAATAGGCCAGCCCGCGCTTCTCGCGCACTTCCTTGTAAAGCCGCGACGACAGCCCGCCGCCGCCGAGAATGTGGTTCACCACATAGGCGGCCATGAAATCCGGGTCGTGCCGGTTGATGCCGGGACCGCCGAAGGTGACGATGGTCTGCGGCACATCGAGCGGGACAAAGGCGCGCTGCGGCGGCTTGGTCGCCACGACGTCAGGGATCGGCGTCAATTCGGCCTTGGCCGGCAGGTCGCCGAAGGTCTTGTCGAGCAGCTTGCCGAGCGTGTCGGGGTCGACGTCGCCGACCACGGCGATCCGCAGCGTATCCTTGGCGATGATGCGGCGGACATACTCCTTGAGGTCGGAGATCTCGATGGTCGGCACGCTCTCGAGCGTGCCGGTCGCCGTCCTGCCATAGGGATGATCGCCGAAAGCGAGCTCGAGGAACTTGCGGCCGGACAGCGAGGACGGATTGGTCGATTCGCGGCGCAGGTTCGAGATCACCTGGGCGCGGATGCGTTCGACGTCCTTCGGCTCGAACCGCGGCGAGGTCAGCGCCATCCGCAGCAGGTCGTAGGCTTCGTCCTTGTTGTCCTTGAGCATGCGCAACGAGCCGCGGAACTGGTCGCGGTTCGACGCGAAGCTGAGCTCGATGGCGCGGCGCTCGAGCCGCTCATGATAGGTCTTGGAATCGAGGTCGCCGGAGCCCTCGTCGAGCAGGTCGGCGACCAGGTTGCCGACGCCGGGCTTGCCTGCCGGATCCTGGCTGGCGCCGCCGCCGAACGAATATTCCATCGCGATCAGCGGCACCGTCGCGTCCTGCACGAACCAGGCCTCGATGCCGCCGGGAGATACCAGCCGCTGGATCTTGGCCGCGGCCTGCGAGGGCGCTGACGTCAGCGCCAGCATCGCGGCGCAGGCGCCGCCGATCAGCGCCGCGCGGCGGGTGAGGGCATAGGTCACGAGCGCTTCTCCTCGCGTTTCGGCGCAGTATCCTTGATCAGATAGCCGGTCACCGACCGCTTCTTGTCGAGCCAGGTCGCGGCAGCGCTGCGCACCTGCTCGGCGGTGACGGCACGAATGCGATCCGGCCAGCTGCGGATGTCGTCGATGCTGAGGCCGGTGGTCAGCGCGCCGCCATACCAGCGCGCCAGCGTCGCCTGGTTGTCCTGGGCGTAGATCGCCTCGGCGATGAGCTGGGTCTTGACCCGTTCGAGATCCTCGGCGCGCGCCGGGTTCTGCGCGAGGTCGGCGATCACCTTGTCGATCGCATCCTCGATCTGCGCGAACTCGACGCCGGGCTTCGGCGTCACCGCGATCGAGAATTGCGACGGGTCGAGCGCGGTGCCCTGATAGCCGGCGCCGGCCGAGATCGCGAGGCCCTTGTCGATCACCAGCGCGCGATAGAGGTAGGAGTTGGCGCCGCCGCCCATCAATTGCGCCAGCACGTCGAGCGCCTGGCTCTCGCCGGCCGCCGCCGTCGTTGCCGACGGCACCAGGTAGTAGCGGCGCAGGCTCGGCTGCTCGACCCGCGGATCCGACAGCGTCACGGTGCGCGGCGCGGCCGGCGTCGGCTCCTGCGGCCGGACGCGCTTCTCGGGGATCGCATGCTGCGCCGGGATCGGGCCGAAATTCTTCTCGACCAGCGGGCGGACATCCTTGACGTCGACGTCGCCTGCGATGACCAGGATCGCGTTGTTCGGCGCGTAGAAGCGGCGGTAGAAGGCGAGTGCATCCTCGCGATCGAGCTTCTCGATCTCCTGGTGCCAGCCGATCACCGGCCGGCCGTAGGGATGGTTGAGATAGAGCGCAGCCATGATCTGCTCGGTGAGCCTTGCATCCGGGTTGTTGGCGACCCGCATGTTGAACTCCTCGAGCACGACGTCGCGCTCGGGCAGCACATTCTCGTCCTTCAGGATCAGGCCGGTCATGCGGTCGGCCTCGAATTCCATCATGGTGGGCAGCTGCTCGCGCGGCACGCGCTGGAAGTAGCCGGTGTAGTCGTTGGAGGTGAAGGCGTTCTCGTTGCCGCCGATGCGCAGCACGGTCTGCGAGAACTCGCCGGCCGGGTGCTTGGCGGTGCCCTTGAACATCAGATGCTCGAGGAAATGCGCGAGGCCCGATTTGCCGGGCGTCTCGTCAGCGGAGCCGACCTTGTACCAGATCATCTGCGTCACGACCGGCGTGCGGTGATCCGGGATCACCACGACCTGCAGGCCGTTGTCGAGCGTGAAGCTCGCAGGGCGTTCCGAGGTGACGGTGGTCTGGGCGCGGAGGCTGGCGCCCGACAGCGGGATGATTGAAACAAATGCGGCAGCGAACAGGGCAATCGATCGGCGAGAGCGCATCACGGTCCTTATGAAAGCCCAGACATGCGGCCGGGGCGCGAAAGCAAGCCATCGTACACGGTCGTGCCCGTGCCCGTCGTCACGAAGCGGAGAGACACACGTCACCCCGCATTAAGCTTTGCCCATGTCAGCCTTCGTTCGCCGAGGCCAAGCGATCACTGCACCGGTTTTCCGGTCATGACGTCGTACTGGCCTTCCTTCGCCATCGGCTGCATCGGTCCAGTGCCATAGGCAAAGCCCGAGGACGGCGTCTGGTAGCCCGGAGGCGGCTCTGTCAGCGAGTCGCGCGTCGGCTCACCCTTGAACGGCCTGGACTCGCTGCTGTTGCCCTTGAAGATGCCGAGCAGGCCACCATTGTAGCCGAGCTGGCTCGGCATCAGGGACGGATTGGTGGTCGCACCGGGCTCGAGCGGCTCCCTGCGGCCTTCGGTGGCCGTCTGCTGCTTGCGGCCCGCCTCGATCTCAGCAGGCGTCAGCGCCACCGCCGACTGCCACGGCTCCTTCTTGACTTCCTTCTTGCGCGCCGCGATCGCGGCCTTGCGGGCGGCGATATCAGGGTCCTTCGGCCAGTTCGGCGCGTTGACCTGGGCAGTCGAGGACGGCGGGGGCAGGTCGAGCTTCGGCGGCACCACCAGCGGCGAGCGCTCGCGGTAGTCGATGCCCTTGCTGGCGGCGCTCTTGGCACCGAGCCCGGTCATCAGATTGTCGATGATCCGCTCTTCGAAGGTCAGGCCATCATCGCCGTCATCGTCGTCGTCGCCGGCACGTACCGGGCCGGCCGCCATGACAAGGCCGATTCCGGCCGCGACGAACGCCAGGCGCAGGCCGCGCAGCAGCGAGGTCTCGATCAGATTTCCGCGGGCTTCGGTGTTGCGCATCGCGCTTCCCCCATTTCAAAATTCGCCAAAGCGATCACTGGCTTAGCGCTCAGTTCCGCTGGGTACAGGTCGGCCGCCGACCGGCTCGTATCGGCCGGGATCAGGGCGCTTTTACGGCGGGGGTCCCCATGACGGAATCATACAATAGGGCCGCCACGCCAGCAACGATCGCCACGTCGGCGAGGTTGAAGATGTACCAATTATAGGTTTTTCCGGCGATCTCGATGTGAAACAGGGCAAAATCGACCACGGCGCCATAGGCGAACCGGTCGATGCCGTTGCCGATGGCGCCGCCGATGATCAGGCCGAGCGAAACTGTCGCAAGCCAGGTCCGCGACCGCGCCATCCAGATCGCCAGCGCGATCACGGCGGCGGCCTTGATCGCCATCAGCAGGATCTGGGCGGCCGGGGTCTCGCTCTGGAACCAGCCGAAGCTGATGCCGGGATTCCAGGCCAGCACCAGGTCGAAGAACGGCGTCACCGTCACCGGGGCGTGGCGCGCGATGTCGAGGACATGGAGCAGCCAGAGCTTGGAGGCCTGGTCGGCGATCAGGGTAATGACCGCCGCCAGCACACCGGCGCGAACGGGCGAGTTCAAGCCGTGACCCCCAGCGCCTTCCATTCGCGCAGCGCCTGCGCGTCGCGCGGCGAGACGTCGGGATACTCAGGGTCCTCGCCGACCGTGGGCAGGATCTTCCACGAGCGCGCGCATTTCTTGCCGACAGCCTTCTCGACCACGACCGCGACGCCGGGCACCGCATCGAGGCGGAAGGCGTTGGCCGGCGCCTCGCCCTCGCGCACCTCGTAGTTCGAGGTGATGCAGACCTCGGCGAGATCGATGTCGAACAGCGTGGCCAGCGTGTCGCGGTCGGCAACGTAGATCACCGGCGATGCCTCCAGCGACGAGCCGATGGTCTTGTCCTTGCGCTCCAGCTCGAGCGCGCCGGTGACGACGCGGCGGACGTTGCGGATCGTCTCCCACTTCGCGGCGAGGGCGTCGTTGCGGAACTGCTCGAGGCCTTCGGGGAACAGCGTGAGATGCACCGAAGGCTCGGCATTCGGCCGGTACATCCGCCAGGCTTCGTCAGTGGTGAAGCTCAGGATCGGCGCCAGCCATTTCAGGATCGCGTCGCACAGCAGGTCGATCGTGGTCAGCGCCGCCTTGCGCGCCACCGAGGACGGCGGGTCGCAATACAGCGTGTCCTTGCGGATATCGAAGTAGAACGCCGACAGCTCGGAGTTCATGAAGGCGGCGAGCGTTGCGACCACGGTCTTGTAGTCGAACGCCGCATAGGCCTTGCGGATGGTCTCGGTGTGGCCGGCCAGCTCGTGCAGCATCAGCCGCTCGAGCTCGGGCATCTCGCCAAACGCGACCTTTTCGGCCTGCTTGAAGTGATGCAGCGTGCCGAGCATCCAGCGGATCGAGTTGCGCAGCTTGCGATACGTCTCGATGGTGTTCTTCAGGATCTCCGGACCGATGCGCTGGTCGTCGGCATAGTCGGTGGCGCAGACCCACAGGCGCAGGATATCCGCACCGGAATCCTTGATCACCTTCTGCGGCTCGACCGTGTTGCCGAGCGACTTCGACATCTTGCGGCCGTTCTCGTCGAGCGTGAAGCCGTGGGTCAGCACGATGTCGTAGGGCGCGCGCCCGCGCGTGCCGGCGCTTTCCAGCAGCGACGAGTGGAACCAGCCGCGATGCTGGTCCGAGCCTTCCAGATACATCACGGTGTCGTCGCCGCCATCGATCTTGCGGACGATGTTGCCGAGCTGCGGGAAGTTCTGGCGGTCCTCCAGCACGAAGGCGTGGGTGGAGCCGGAATCGAACCAGACGTCGCAGATGTCGTCGACCTTCTTCCAGTTCTCGGACGCGCGGCTGCCGAGGAAGCGCTCGCGGGCGCCGTCCATGTACCAGGCGTCGGCGCCCTCCTCCATGAACGCCTCGGCGATGCGCTGGTTGACCACCTCGTCCTGCAGGATCTCGGCCGAGCCGTCGGCGTTCTCGCGCACGAACACGGCGATCGGCACGCCCCAGGCGCGCTGCCGCGAGATCACCCAGTCCGGACGGTTGGCGATCATGCCGTTGATGCGGTTCTCGCCAGCCGGCGGCACCCATTGCGTGACCGAGATCGCGTGCAGCGCGCGGGCGCGCAGCGTGTCGCCCTTCTTGGTATGGCCGTTCTCCGCGATGGGCTTGTCCATCGCGATGAACCATTGCGGGGTGTTGCGGAAGATCACCGGCTTCTTGGAGCGCCAGGAGTGCGGATACTGATGCTTGAGCCGGCCGCGCGCGAGCAGCTTGCCGGCTTCGATCAGCGCCTTGATGACAGCCTCGTTGGCGTCGCCCTTCTCGCCCTTGTCGTTGAGCACGCGCTTGCCGGTGAAGCCCGGCGCCTGCGCCGTGTAGGCGCCGTTCTCATCGACGGTGTAGGGGATCGCGGTCGGGATGCCGCGTGCATCGAGCTCGCGGGTGTTGGCGGTCCAGACGTCGAAGTCCTCGCGGCCGTGGCTCGGCGCGGTGTGCACGAAGCCGGTGCCGGTGTCGTCGGTGACATGCTCTCCGGCGAGCAACGGCACGATGAATTCGTAGCCGCCGCCGAAGCCCTTCAGCGGATGCGCGCATTCCACGGCGTCCAGCGTGTCGCCGGGGATGTCGCGGACCTTCTCATAGGAGGTGACACGCGCCTGCTTGAACACCTCCGCGGCGAGCGCATCGGCCAGGATCAGGAGGTCGCCGGTCTTGGCCCAATTGTCCGCGGGCGCATCCGTCACCTTGTAGAGGCCGTAAGCGATCTTCGGCGAGAAGGAGATCGCGCGGTTGCCGGGCAGCGTCCACGGCGTGGTGGTCCAGATCACGACCGAGGCATTGGCGAGCGCGCCATGCGCCGGCGACGTGACCGGGAATTTCACCCACACCATGTCGGAGGTGTAGTCCTCGTATTCGACCTCGGCTTCGGCGAGCGCAGTCTTCTCGACCACGCTCCACATCACCGGCTTGGAGCCGCGATAGAGCGTGCCGTTGGCGGCGAACTTCATCAGCTCGCGGGCGATCTGCGCCTCGGCCGGATAGCTCATCGTCTGGTAGGGATGATCCCAGTCGCCGATGATGCCGAGCCGCTTGAACTCCTCGCGCTGCACGTTGATCCAGTGCGTCGCATAGGCGCGGCATTCCCGGCGGAACGCGACCATCGCGGCGGAGTCGCGGAAGTCGGGCTTCTGCTTGCCCTTGGAGCGGTAGTTCTCCTCCTCGATCTTCCATTCGATCGGCAGGCCGTGGCAGTCCCAGCCCGGCACGTAATTGGAGTCGAAGCCGAGCATCTGCTGGCTCTTGGTCACGACGTCCTTGAGGATCTTGTTCAGCGCATGCCCGATATGGATGTTGCCGTTGGCGTAGGGCGGGCCGTCATGCAGCACGAACTTGGCGCGGCCCTCGGCTTCCCGGCGCAGCTTGTCGTAGAGGCCGATCTCGTTCCAGTATTTCAGGATTTCCGGCTCGCGCTGGGGCAGGCCGGCGCGCATCGGGAATTCCGTCTGCGGCAGGTAAAGGGTCTTGGAATAGTCGTTGGCGTCGGTCTTTTGCGGCTTGTCGGACATGAAAGCTCTGATTTGGCAGGTGCGGGCGCGGATACGCGATCAATCGCGGGTGAAAACGGCGAAAGTCCCGGTCTTGCGCCGAGCCTTCAGGCTCAGGCGGAAGCCGGGCCGCTAATCCGTATGATGCGCCGCGAAAACATGGGGTTTCCATAGCAGCCAAGCGGGCAAATCGCAAAGCCCCCGCACCCGTAAATCCGACCCCGCCGGGGGTGCCCTAGGGGCGGCGCCGGGCCGGATTTCCGGCCACGATGGTGCCGGCCGCGACGTCCCGCGTCACCACGCTGCCGGCCCCGACCAGGGCGCCGTCGCCGATGGTGACGCCGGGCAGGATGATGGCGCCCCCACCGATCCAGACGTCGCTCCCGATCCGGATCGGGCGGCCGAATTCCAGCCCGGCGCGGCGGGTTTCGGCATCGCGCGGGTGGTCGGCGGTATAAATCTGCACCGCGGGCCCGATCTGGGTGCGATCGCCGATCACGACCTCGACGACGTCGAGGATGACGCAGTTGAAGTTGAGGAACACGCCGTCGCCGAGGCTGATATTGCTGCCGTAATCGCAGAAGAACGGCGGGCGGATCATGGCGTCCTTGCCGACCTTGTGGAAGCGCTCGGCGAGCAGCGCGTTCAACTCGGCCGCGGACGACGCGCCCGACGCATTGTAGCGTGCCATCCAGCGTTCCGCCGCGGTATGGTCGGCGGCGATCTCCGCATCCGGACGATACAGTTCGCCCGCCAGCATTTTTTGCTTTTCAGTCTTGTTCAATCAATCGCTCCGAGCTGCGGGAACGCGTTCGGCGCGGCGGCGAGGTGCGCGCGCGCCTTGGCGCTGTCGTCATCCATCTGGCGTATCAAAGCCTCGATGGTGTCGAATTTCAGCTCTTCGCGAATGAAACCGATGAATGCGACATCAAGGACCGCGTCGTACAGGTCGCCCTTGAAGTCGAACAGGAACACTTCGAGCAGCGGCGCGCCATTGTCGAAGGTCGGACGGCGTCCGAAGCTTGCGACACCGTCGAACCGCTGCGCGCCCTTGCCGACCCGTACCGCATAGATGCCGTGCTTCAGGCCGCAATGCTTGTCGAGCCGGATGTTGGCTGTGGGATAGCCGAGATCGCGGCCGCGCTTCTCGCCATGGATCACCTTGCCGGTGACGAACCACGGTCCGCCCAGCATGGTGGTGGCGTCGGTGACCTCGCCTTCGGCGAGCGCCATGCGGATGGCGCTGGAGGAGACCGGGCGCTCCGCGATGTCGACATGGGCCTGCACATCGACCTCGATGCCGAGCCGCGGTGCTTCGCTGACCAGCAGGCTCGGCGAGCCGACCCGGCCCTTGCCGAAATGGAAGTCGTAGCCGACCGCGATCCCGCTGATGCCGAGCCGGCGGATCAGGTCATGGTGAATGAAATCCTGCGCCGACGTCCCGGCACGCGCCTTGTCGAAGGTCATGACGACGGCGCCGGCGAGCCCGGTCGCTGCGAGCAGCCGCAGCTTGTTGGTCTCGTCCGTGAGGCGGAATTGCGGGGTGTTCGGGCTGAAGAAGCTGCGCGGATGCGGCTCGAAGGTCACGGCGAGCGCGGGCACGCCGTGCGCTTTGCCCATCGCCAGCGCCGCACCGATCACGGCGCGGTGACCGAGATGGACGCCGTCGAAATTTCCCATCGCGACCACGCTGCCCTTCGGGATGACGCTTTCGGGGGTGCTGTCGCGGATAACGGTAAAGGCGGTGCTCATGTCAGGTATTCTTCAAGGATTCTTAAGCATGATTGTTGCGCGCCGGACCGTGACGCGGCGGCGGCGTGGAAGTCAAGCGTAGCGAAAATCGCGTCAAATCCGTAACAATCCGGATTCAGCGGGTTAACGCGCTGTTTAACGCCAGCTGTTACTCGTTGCCGGAAAGCTGCGTTCGTGCAGAAGCCAAGTTGCGTTAGGCGTTTTGGGGGAAAAGATGGCGGTTGATTTGTCCATGCCGGTTCTGGTGGTTGATGATTACAGCACCATGATCCGCATCATCCGGAATCTTCTCAAGCAGCTTGGATTCGAGAACATCGACGATGCCTCGGACGGCTCCGCGGCGCTCAACAAGATGCGCGGCAAGAAGTACGGCCTGGTAATTTCCGACTGGAACATGGAGCCGATGACCGGCTACGACCTGCTCAAGGAAGTCCGCGCCGATCCCAATCTGGCGACCACGCCCTTCATCATGATCACGGCGGAATCCAAGACCGAGAACGTGATCGCGGCCAAGAAGGCTGGCGTCAACAACTACATCGTCAAGCCGTTCAACGCGGCCACGCTGAAGACCAAGATCGAGGCGGTCTTCCCGGACATGGCGACGGCGTAAGACGCTCGTCCATCGCATCTACTGAAATTCACGTCGTGCCCGGGCTCGTCCCGGGCATTGACGTCTTGGGTTGACGGTAAGGCGAGCGAACGCATCCGCAATTTCGGAATATTAGAAGTATGCCCCTGAGTTGCCCGACGTGTCAAGGCGACCGGTCGAACACCCGGCGCCGTGGGCCGCTTTGCATGGGGTTGTTTTCGATATTTTGGCAGCGCGCCGTTGCGGAGTTGGCCGCTACCACTTCAGCTCGCGCATCAGTGCACGCGGCGGGTGGCCGAACAGTTCCTTGATCGAGGCCGCATCGAGCTGCTCGATGCCCTCGAACTGTTCGGAATGGATGCCGCGGGTGACGAACAACAGGTCGATGCCGAAGCCATGGGCGCCGGTCAGGTCGGTGCGCACGGAATCGCCGATCGCGAGCACGCGGCCGAGTTCGGTCGGATGTCCGCGGCGCTCGGTGGCCAGCGCCATGGCGCGCTCGTAGATCGGCCGGTGCGGCTTGCCGTAGAAGATCACCTCGCCGCCGAGCTCGCGATAGAGTTCGGCGATCGCGCCGGCGCAATAGATCAGCCGGTCGCCGCGCTCGACCACGATGTCGGGATTGGCGCAGACCAGCGTCAGCTTGCGGTCAAGCGCCTTGAGCAGCGTGTCGCGATAATCCTCGGCGGATTCGGTCTCGTCGTCGAACAGGCCGGTGCAGATGATGTAGTCGGCCTGCTCCAGCGGCACCATGGTGGCGTCGAGACCGCGATGGATCGAGCTGTCGCGCTCGGGGCCGATCCAGAAGATCTTCTGGCCGGGATGATCGGCCACGAAGTGGCGGGTCAGGTCGCCCGAGGAGACGATCGCGTCGTAGGTCTCATCCGCGACGTCGAGCTTGCGCAGCTGGCGCTGCACGGAATCGGCCGGCCGCGGCGCGTTGGTGATCAGGATCACCGTGCCGCCCTGCTTGCGGAAATTGTGCAGGGCCTCACAGGCCTCGGGAAAGGACTCGAGCCCGTTGTGCACGACGCCCCAGATGTCCGACAACACGACGTCGACATCGCCGACGAGGTCGCGAAATTGCTCGACGAAGCGCAATGACGTCATGATGCGAGCCGTTGACTAGTTAGGACCGAGGGCGCGGCGCGCCAGCGCGGCGCTGCCGGTTGCGCGCGGCGGCGCTGTTGGGCTGGTGACAGGTGCTGAAGTGCCGGCGCCATTGAGGTCCTGGGGTTTGGCCTGCGGAGCCTCGGCGGTAGCAGATGCCCCTTCCGGCCGCAACGGTCGCGGCGGTGCGAACAGGAAGCCCTGGCCGAACCGGACATCATAGTCGAGCAGGTCGACCACCGAGCGCTCGCCCTCGATCCGTTCGGCGATCAGGTCGATGCCGTAGCGGCCGAGCAGGTCGGACAGATCGGACGGATGGATGTCTGACGTCGCGCTCTGCCTGGTGTCGAGCAGCAATGCGGCCGGCACCTTGATGAAGCGGACACCGCGATCGGCGAGCTCGCGCGGCTCGAGGCGGAGGTCGCTGACGTGGTCGATCGAAAACCGGTAGCCGCGCTGCGACAGCGCCGCGAGGTTCTCGCTTTCGACCGGGCCGAGATTGCGGAAGGTCGCCTGCTTGAACTCGAGCACGAACGACGGCGCCAGCGCGCGGTTGGCCTCGAGGAAGTCGAGGCACTGGGTGAAATACGCGGGACTGGCCAGTGTCGCCGCCGAGACGTTGCAGAACACGCCGACATCCTTGCTGCGGATCATCAGGCGGCGCAGCACCTGGACGCAGCGAAGCATCACCATGTGATCGATACGGCCGATCAGGCCGGCGTCCTCGGCCGCCTCGATGAAATCGTCGGCGGCAAGCACCTCGTCGCGCTCGTCGCGCAGCCGCGTCACCGCCTCGTAATAGCGCACCTTGCGCTGCGGCAGCGTCACCATCGGCTGCAGGTAGATGTCGAGCCGGTTCTCGTCGATCGCATGCCTGATCGCGCCGACGAGCTGGGCCTGGCTGCGCGAGATCGGCGGCGGCGGCGCGACTGGCGGCGGGGGTGCGAACACGACGGTCGGGGCCGGCGCCACCGGCTGCAGCAGATCGTCGCGCAGCGAAGTGACCGGCTGCGCCACGGGAGCTGCCGCCAGCAGATCCTCATGATGGGCGACGGATGCCGCAAGCTGCCGCACCAGTCCGCCAAGCTCGCTGATCTCGCCGGCCATGCCCTGCATCCGGTCGGCGCCGGTGGAATTGGCCGAGGCGACACGGCCCTCGACCGCGGCCAGCCGGCGGCCGAATTCGGCGACCTGGCGGGCGAGGTCGGCGGTGCCGCGCGACAGATCCGCGATCTGGCCGCCGACATCGCTGCGGTCGCGCAACCGCATCGAGACGGCGTTGTAGAGGATCAGGCAAGTGAGGGCGGTGAGCGCCACGATCGCCGATTCCGATCCGCTGATACCCACCACCGAATACAGGACGAAGCCGAGCGAGGCTGCGACCAGCACCATGCAGATGGCGATGAAGATCGTCGAAATGCGAATCATGTCGCGCGCCCGCGCCCTCCGTCCGAACATCCCCGGCGCGCAAGCTTAGCACCATTGTTGATTCGACGGGTCTGCGATCTTCGGAACCGGCTGGAACTGCACACGATTTTCGCTTCGCTTGATTCGGCTCCGCAGCCGGGCTCCGTAATAGTCCGGACCGGCCGCACCGGTCCGCTCAGAGGTCGGCGGCGGCGATCCAGAACACCTCGCCCTCGGAGTCCTCGGTGTCGAGCCAGAGCAGCGGCAGGCTGGGATAGGCGGCCTCGAGATTGTCGCGACCGCGGCCGATCTCGCAGAGCAGCCCGCCCTGCGGGGTCAGATGTTGCCTGGCCTGATCGAGCAGGCGGCGGACGATGTCGAGCCCGTCAGGGCCGCCGTCAAACGCGATCTTCGGCTCTGCCCGGCACTCGCGCGGCAGCGCAGCCATGCCTTCGGCATCGACATAGGGCGGGTTCGAGATGATGAGATCGTAGCGCCTGTCGCCGAGCGGCTTGAACAGATCGCCGCGATGGAGCGTCAGGCGGTCGTCGAGGCCATGATCGGCGACGTTGCGCGCGGCGACCTCGAGCGCATCCCTTGAAATATCGACGGCATCGACGGTGGCATTGACGAAATGCCGGGCGGCGAGGATTGCAAGGCAGCCGGAGCCGGTGCAGAGGTCGAGCACGCTTTCGACCTCCGCGGGATCGCCGATCAGCGAGGTGCCGTCCTCGTCGCCGCCGAAATGCGAATCCAGCAATTCGCCGATGAAGGAGCGCGGCACGATGGTGCGCTCGTCGACATAGAACGGCAGGCCGCGCATGTAGACCTTGTTGACGAGATAGGCGGCGGGCTTGCGCGTCGCGATCCGCCGCTCGATCAAATCGAGGATCTGCTTGCCTTCGGCAAGCGTCACACGCGCAGTCGCGAAATTTTCGAACTGGTCGGGATGCAGATGCAGCGTCTCGGAGATCAGGAACGCGGCCTCGGCCACCGGATCGGTGGTGCCGTGCGCGAACACGAGCTTTGCCGCGTTGAAGCGGCTCACCGCATAGCGCAGGAAATCGAACAGGGTGTGAAGCTCGCCGGCCCCAACCTTCGGCATCTTTGGCGCGGCTGGGCTGCGCTTTGCCGGCACTTTGCTGCGCTTGGCCATCAGGATTTGGTCCAGCGCGCGGCGGCGGCGTCGTCATGGTCGCGCGCCTCGATCCAGTTCGTGCCGCGGGCGCTTTCCTCGCGCTTCCAGAACGGCGCGTTGGTCTTCAGATAGTCCATCAGAAACTCGGCAGCCTCGAACGCGGCCTGCCGGTGCGCGGAGGCGGTTACGACCAGCACGATGTTCTCGCCCGGCGCGATGCGGCCGAAGCGATGGATGACGGTGAGGCCCTGCAACGGCCAGCGCGCCAGCGCCTCGTCGGCGTGACGTCCAATCTCGGCTTCCGCCATTTCCGGGTAATGTTCGAGCGTCAGGGCTGCGATCGGCTCGCCCTGTTCGCTGCCGCGGCAGATGCCGCTGAAGCTGACGACCGCGCCGACATCGGTGCGGCCCTTGCCGAGAGCAGCGATCTCCTGCGCGACGTCGAAGTCGGCTTCCTGGATACGGATGGTCGCAGCAACAGCCATGATTGGATTTAACCGCCGGTCATCGGCGGGAAGAAAGCGATCTCGCGGGCGCCGAGGATTGCGGCATCCTGCTTGACATGGGCGTGGTCGATCGCGGCGCGGATCACCGTGGGCTTCTCGAAAGCATAGGCGTAGGCATCGTCGCGCGCGGTGAGCCAGCCGATCAGGTCGGCGACGGTCCGCACCTCGGCCGGCGGCTCGACGGTCTCCTCGGCCTTGCCGACGCGCTCGCGGACCCAGGCAAAATATTTCAGCTTCATCCCTCATCCTCCTTGATGAGGTGATGGATGCCGGCGCGGAAGTAATCCCAGCCGGTGTAGATCGTGAAGATCGCCGACATCCACAGCAGCACGATGCCGATCAGGGTGGTTGCCGGGAACACCTGTTCGCCCGCTTCGCCGGCGATCAGAAAGCCGATCGCGATCAGCTGGATCGTCGTCTTCCATTTCGCGAGCTTGGTGACGGGAACGCTGACCCTGAGCCCCGCGAGATATTCGCGCAGGCCCGAGACCAGGATCTCGCGGCACAGGATCACGATCGCCGCCCACAGCGTCCAGCCGTGGATCGAATTGTCGGCGGCCAGCATCAGCAGGCTGGAGGCGACCAGGAGCTTGTCGGCGATCGGATCGAGCATCCGGCCGAACGCGGATTGCTGGTCCCACATCCGGGCGTAGTAGCCGTCGAGATAGTCGGTGATCCCCGCTGCGATGAACACGGCAAGCGCCACCCAGCGCAGCCACAACGGGCCGTCCAAGATCGACTGCCAGTAGACGCAGCCGATCACCACCGGAATGGCGGCGATCCGGGCGTAGGTCAGGATATTCGGGAGGGACATGGTCTTGGTCTGTCCCCGGGTCGTAGCGATGTTCATCCGTTCTACCAATACCGCTGAAGCGAGAAGGTCAACCGTGCGGGCGCCAAAGCGCGGCAACATTACGCGGAATCGTCATGGCGCTTTAGCTCGTTGTTTAAGCATGATCTTTTCGGACAGCCGCCTCACACTTTGCCGCATCATGCCCTAGATGCCCTGTTGCAGGCGACGCCCTGATGACTCGCCTTTGGTTTAACCCGGCTGGGCGTGGAAAAACTCGAAAATCTTGCGGGCGCTCTCGGCGCTGACGCCGGGAACCTTGCCGAGGTCGGCGATCGAGGCCCGCTCGATCTCCTTGAGCGTTCCGAAGTGGTGCAGCAAGGCACGTTTGCGCGACGGGCCGATGCCGGGGATCTCCTGCAGGCCGGCCTCCCGGATGTCCTTCTTGCGCAGCTTGCGGTGCGAGCCGATCACGAAGCGGTGGGCCTCGTCGCGCAGCCGCTGGATGAAATAGAGCACCGGGTCGCGCGGCTCCAGCTTGATGGCCTCGCGGTCCGGCATGAACAGGGTCTCGCGGCCGGCATCGCGCTCCGGCCCCTTGGCGACCGCCATCAGCGAGACCCCGCTCAGTCCGAGATTCCCGAAAATCTCCCTGACCGCGTTGAGCTGGCCGCGGCCGCCGTCGATGATGACGAGGTCAGGCCATTGCGGAAACGACTCGTCATCGGCCTTGTCGCTTTCGTTGGGCTTTGCGCCGTCCTTGGCCGTCTCGCCCTCAGGCGGCTTCAAGAGACGCTTGAAGCGCCGCTCCAGCACCTCGCGCATCATCCCGTAGTCGTCGCCGGGCGTCAGTCCCTCGGACTTGATGTTGAACTTGCGGTACTGGTTCTTCATGAACCCGTCGGGCCCGGCCACGATCATCGCGCCGACCGCGTTGGTGCCCTGGATGTGGCTGTTGTCGTAGACCTCGATGCGCTTTGGCGTGTGCGGCAGGCCGAGCGTCGTGACCATGCCCTCCAGCAGCCGGCTCTGGGTTGCGGTATCGGCGAGCTTGCGGCCGAGCGCCTCGCGCGCATTGGTGAGCGCGTGGCCGATCAGCTCCTTCTTCTCACCGCGCTTGGGCACGGAGACCTCGACCTTGGATCCGGCCTTGACCGAGAGCGCGTCGGCGAGCAGCGCGCTTTCCTCGATCTCGTGCGACAGCAGGATCAGCTTCGGCGGCGGCTTGTCGTCGTAGAATTGCGCGAGGAACGAGGACAGCACCTCCTCGGGCGTGAAGCTCTTCTCGGCCTTGGGGAAGTAGGCGCGGTTGCCCCAGTTCTGGCCGGTTCGGAAGAAGAACACCTCGACGCAGGAATAGCCGCCCTCCTGGTGGATCGCGAACACGTCGGCTTCTTCCACGGTGCGCGGATTGATGCCCTGCTGCGATTGTATCGCCGACAGCGCCGCGAGACGGTCGCGGTACAGCGCCGCGGTCTCGAACTCGAGCTCGCCGGAGGCCTTCTCCATTTCGGCCGCGAGCAATTCCTTCACGGCATGGCTGCGCCCGGAAAGGAATTCGGTCGCCTCGCGCACCAGCTCGCTATAGCCGGGAAAATCGATCTCGCGCGTGCAGGGGCCTGCGCAGCGCTTGATCTGGTAGAGCAGGCAGGGCCGGGTGCGGCTTTCGAAGAAGCCGTCGGTGCAGGAGCGGATCAGGAACGCGCGTTGCAGCGCCGTGATGGTGCGGTTGACCGCGCCCGCATTGGCGAACGGGCCGAAATAGCGGCCAGGCCGCGACTGCGCGCCGCGATGCTTGAGGATCTGCGGCGCCCAGTGATCGCCCGAGATCAGAATGTAGGGAAACGATTTGTCATCGCGCAGCTGCACGTTGAAGCGCGGGCGGAGCTGCTTGATCAGGTTGGCTTCGAGCAGCAGCGCCTCGGTCTCGGTCATGGTCGAGACGATCTCGACATGCGTGGTCGCGGCGATCATGCGCAGGATGCGCGCCGGCAACGGCGCGTTGGCCCGCGCATAGGACGACAGCCGTTTTTTGACGTTCTTCGCCTTGCCGACATAGAGCACGTCGTTGCCGGCGTTGAGCATGCGGTAGACGCCGGGCGAGGTCGGGGCGAGCCGCACCGCGTTCTCGATTGCGGCGTGCCCGACCGAGAGCGTCCCCTCGGCGACCGTCTCGGTGCTGTCCTCCGAAGCCTCGGGCAGACGTGCCTCGTCCTCCTCCTCGGCGGCGGAGCTCTCGGGATCGACGTCGCTGGTGTCGAGTGTCAGGTCGTCCTGCGGCAGGTCGGACCTTGAGCCGCGCCGTGGCTTGGCGGTGGCCTTGGCAGCGGGCGTCGGACGTTCGGGAGAATCGTGAACCATGGGCCGTAAATTAAGCGCTCGAACGACCGCTCGCCAGCGTCGGCGGCGCAGGAAAACAACCTCGATTGCAGGAGGTTACCGGCTGCGCGCGGCTGCCGCGGCGGGGCGGTAACACATTGTTAAGACTGATGAGCGGGCCGGTAACCGGGCTTAACAGCCCTTTAACTTAAAACTCTCGATAAACCTTAGCGAAAAAAGTGGAATTCCGTAACCACGCAGGCCTTGGCCCGCGGGCTGCGGCAGTTGCGTGTGGAGAGTACCCATGACCCGGTTTGTTGCGCGTGCGCTGGCACTGATCGTCGCAGGCTGGACGACCTCGGCGGCGGCGGCCGACCTCAACTACGGCTCGCCCTATACCGTCTATCAGCCGCTCAATGCCTATAGCTGGGCCGGGCCCTATCTCGGCGGCAATGTCGGTTATGGCTGGGGTTCGGTCGAGAACAACCCGACCAAGCCGTCCGGCTTCGTCGGCGGCGTGCAGGCGGGCTACAATTTCCAGAACGGCTCACCCTGGGTGTTCGGTATCGAGGCCGATATCCAGGGCACCACGGCCGACGACCGGTTCGCGCCCTGGAAATTCTCCAACCCGTGGTTCGGCACGGTGCGCGGCCGCGCCGGCTATGCGGTCAACAACGTGCTGTTCTACGCGACCGGCGGTCTCGCCTTCGGCGAACTGCGCGGCGAGACCTTCGGCATGACGGAGAGTCACACCAACGCGGGCTTCACCGTCGGCGCCGGCGCCGAAATGGGCTTCGCCCCGAACTGGAGCGCCAAGATCGAATATCTCTATGTCGATCTCGCCAACAGCAACTTCACGGTCACCGGCGGCGCGTCGAACGGCTACAGCTTCAGCCTGGTTCGCGCCGGCATCAACTATCACTTCTGAGAACAAGAAAACGTCTGAGATCGACTCCCGGCCGCGCCTCGCGCGGCCGGGTTTTTCTTTGCGCATATCACGCTTTGCGTAGATCACGGCGACATCGCGCGCGGCGGCGTCAACGCCGTGACGTCGGCGCAGCCAACCGATCGGCCGCGCGCATCCGATATGCGGCACCGTCAGTCGCGTCCGCATCATGCAGGCTGTCATGCAGCGAGCGCGAGCCACGCGCTCGGCAGTCAACTCACACGCAACGCTTCATTCGCCGTTCAGGACGAGCCGCGCATCGCGAGGGCTCGTCATGAAACCACCAGGTTGACCGCTTTCGGGCCCTTGCCCTTCTTGTCCGGCTCAACCTCGAACGTAATGCGCTGTCCTTCAGTCAGGTCCTTCAACCCTGCACGTTCGACAGCTGTGATGTGAACGAACACATCGCGGCCGCCATCATCAGGCTTGATGAAGCCGTAGCCACGCTCTCCGTTGAAGAACTTGACTGTCCCAGTCATGGCCATCGGGAAACTCCTCCCCCGTATTGCTCCACCGCTACGCGCACGCCGCGTAGCGGTTGACCGACATTCGCTTGTCGGAAGCTTGGCCACCTGAACAGGCCGGCGTCACGCCGCCGGTCTGCCTGGATCTTATTTCGGCCTTGTCACTCCGCCGCAACCATTCGCGGAAGCGGAACGTAAAGCCAGTCGTAACAGGATGAGCATAATACGGTTCCGCGCGCGTTGCCTATGCTCAAAATCGAACTTTTCAGTGGGTGCTGTAGATCAAGGTTTAGGCGTCTCGAGTCTGAAGCGTGCCGCGCCGCCCTGACCAAGCGGCTTCTCGAGTTCGGGCAGGATGATCTTCAGCTCGTTCGCCAGCGTCCACGGCGGATTCACGATCAAAAGGCCGGTGGAAACGAGGCCGGCTTCGGCTTCTTGCGGCGCCACACTGAATTCCAAACGCAAGCATTTGCCGGCGGGCCTGCTGGTTGCCGCTGCAACGGCAACGCTGCGCGCGAGTTCGTCGGTGGCTCTCCGGGATTTTACGGGGTACCACAAAAGATAGGCGCCGGTCGGCCACTTCGCGAACGCCGTCGTGAACGCGCCGGCCAGCCGCTCGAACTCGTCCTTCGCTTCGAACGGCGGGTCGATCAGCACCAGGCCGCGCCGTTCGTTCGGTGGCACGAATGCGGGCAGCGCCATCCAGCCATCGAGATCGACGACGCGCGCCTGCGCGTCGCGTCGCAATGCATCGATCAACTGCTTGCGCGCGCCGGGCTCGATCTCGCAGGCCGTCAGACGATCTTGCGGACGCAGCAGCGCCCGCGCGATCAGCGGTGACCCCGGATAGGTTTTCAATTCGCCGCGTGGATTGAATGCCCTGACGATGTCGAGATAGGGCCCGATCAAGGGCAGTGCCTTGTCGGAGAGTCGCGCCTGCATCAGGCGCGCGATGCCGGTGAGCCATTCACCGCCGCGCTGCGCTTCGCCCGACGTCAGATCATAGAGGCCGGCGCCCGCATGGGTGTCGATGACGCGGAACGGCGCCTGCTTCTCCTGCAAATAGGTGAGCATGCGCACCAGCACGATGTGCTTGATGACGTCGGCAAAGCTGCCGGCGTGAAAGGCGTGACGGTAGTTCATGCTGTGATCGCGCTGCGCTCCCGAGGGTGCGCATGTTGTACTTCGTCATGCCCGGCATGTCCCAGGGCATCTGCGCCTCATCTCGCCGATTTCGTGACGGCATCGACGAGCGGGACGCTCCGCACGCCGACGCGCGTCCGCCCGGCGATGACGTGGAGCAGGCTTCAGCCGCCGCGAACCGGCGGCATTACCACCTGATCGCGCCGGCAAGCGCGGCGATCGATTTCCTCGCAGGCGCGGAATTGCAGGTCCTTGCTCATGCAGATCCGCACCTCGCTGAGCCGGCCGCTGTTGCAGGTCACCGAGATCGCGGAGTTGCTGAGCCCGGGATTGGCCTTGATGAACGTGGTCTCGAGCTCGTCGGGCGCGATCGTTTTCGGCTCCGACAATTGCAGGAATTCCTCGGGGATCTTCACCGCGGCGCGGGCCTTGCGGATGGCTTCGAAATAGGCGCGCTCGTCGAGGCCGGAGCAGGTGCCGTGCTTGTCCCACTCATTGTAGATCAGCCCGGGCGCCGGCATCAGGTCGAGCATCGAGGTCATGATGTTGCGGGCGAGCCGCGGCGAGGGCCGTTGGCAGTATTCCGGAAAGCCGCGCTCATATTGCGGCCACAGGCCGTGCACCACGAAGGAGTAGGGCCGTCCGCCGCACTGCGCCTGCGTGCCGCGGCCGTTGTTGCCGCGCTCGCTCGCCGCCTCGCAGAACGACGGCGACCAGGACAATGACAGCACGTAGAAATCGAATTCGCCGGGCGCATTCTGGCGGCGATCCTGGGCCGAGGCGCCAACCGCACCGCAGAGAACAAAGACAGCGGAAATCAGGAATCGGGAAATTGTGACCAACCGAGGCATCAAACGCTCCCCTCACGACCCCACGAAGCCTAGCAGGCTCACGGAACATTTCAAGAACAAAAGCCGCCGGCAGTGATGGCGGCGGCTTCCGATTCAGCAATCCGGTTGGAATATCAGGGCCGGGCGGCCTTGCAGGACGGGTTGTAGGCCCAGTTGCGGTCGAGCCCGGCGACGCACCATTCGACGCCCTGGTCGATGCCGGCAAAGCCGCCGTCCTCGATGATCGAATAATGGACCTTGCGCACCTTGCCGTCGCTCAAGAGCGCATCGCCCGAGCAATAGCGGCGCGGGATATTGTCGGACTGCCAAGGCCGGAACGCGGTTTCGTGAACCCGGCTGAAGCCGGTGATGACGAGCGGCGAATTCCAGA
This sequence comes from Bradyrhizobium sp. UFLA03-84, assembly GCF_002289535.1. NCBI lineage: Bacteria > Pseudomonadati > Pseudomonadota > Alphaproteobacteria > Hyphomicrobiales > Nitrobacteraceae > Bradyrhizobium > Bradyrhizobium sp. UFLA03-84. The sequence continues at coordinate 145,873 of NZ_NSJY01000013.1, forward strand.
AGGTGGCTTCCTTCTCATGGAATTGATCGCTGATGGCCGCCAGGGCCTTCTCGCACGGGGCGACATTGCCGTCATAGCGCGGGCCCGACAGCCAGAAATTCAGCTCGAACGGATTGGCGGCCTGCGCCGTGCCCCCGAAGGCCAGCGTGCCGACCACGAGTGCGGCGCCGAGGCCAAGCGTGCGGCCGAGTTTGTTGCGGGAGTTGAACAGGTTGCGCATGGGAATCCACCCGATTGTCCGATGCGGCGGACGGTGCCGTGAAGCCCCGGCAAGGTCAAGTGCAGCGCGGCAACACCTGTCGAGAAGTCCACCGTCGGCTGCCGGCTCGTTCTTTTCACCGTCGCCGGCGCACTCTATGTTGGGTCCTAGCGAAATGGAGTCTGCGATGCGAAGGAAATTGGCTGCGTGCCTGGTTGCCGTTAGCGGGATGCTGGCCGTGGGTCCGGCGCAAGCCGACTGGATGCAGCCGGTGCCGCCGTTCAAGGGCAATGATACCGGCGGTATCATCGCCTATTCACTGGCAGCCCAGACCGACGCCCGGCAGCTCGCCGTCGACCACTGCGCCTCCTACGGCAAGGTGGTCAAGTTCCTGGCCGTTCAGCGTTACCCAGGCGGCTACATCTCGTTCGCCTGCCGCTGGGTGCCCTATGGCTCCGCGCAGAGACCGGTGCGCACGCTCTACTGAGTGCCTCAAAATCCTTCGATCGTTCAGCCGGGAGCTCGCCGCATGACCCGACAGCTTGCCTTGCTTGGCTCTGCCGTTTGCCTTGTCCTGTCCACCGGCGCCGCAAGCGCCGTCGACCTGCCGATCCGCAAGGCCGGTCTGTGGGAAATGAAGATGGTGCGCACCGGTGGGCAAATCCCCGAAGTGACCATGCAGCATTGCACCGACGAAACCACCGACAAGGAGATGAGCACCGCGGCCTCTCCGTTGGCAAAGCAGGTCTGCGCCAAGCAGGACGTCCAGAAGACCGCGACCGGTTATGTCAGCGACAGCGTTTGCGGCATCGCCGGCGTCAACGTGACCTCGCATGCCGAGATCATCGGCGACTTCAATTCGGCCTACACGGTGAAGAGCACCTCGCATTCCGAGGGCGGCCCGTCCGGCGCCCATGACGCCACCATGACCATCGAGGCGAAATGGCTCGGCGCCTGCAAGAGCGACCAGAAGCCCGGTGACATCATCATGCCCGGCGGCATGAAGATGAACATCAAGGACATGGAAAAGCTGAAGGGCCTGCTGCCCAAGCAGAAGTAGGCGCTGCGTATTCGATTGCTGCCCGCGCGTTCGAGCACGGCCTCTCCCATGCGGAGAGGCCGTTATGCTTTTAGGCCATCATCGTTGCGCGCGGCCCGCGACGAGCGTGGAAGGCAATCTTGCGGTGAGCTGACGCGCGATCCATCTGATCCGTCCCCCGTCACCCTGAGGTGCGCGACGCGCGTCTCGAAGGGTCGACGGCCCGGCTGGTGGCCGCGCATCCTTCGAGGCTCGCCCAGCGGCGCAGTTGCGCCGCAAGGCTCGCGCCCCAGCGACAAAGGCGAAGCCCTTGCGCAGGGATGACGGGTCCCACCGCTCGTTCGCGCAAGCCGTCAGTATGCAATGACGTGGAATGCGGATCGCAGATGTCGCGCGTGACCGTGCAACGCGCGAGAGCATTGCGGGATGCAATCAACATCATCGAGAGATCGCTGGGTATCACGCGCGCGAGCAATCAGTGAAGACACGCGTCTTCGTGCCGATTGCCTGCACTGCGCGCTGATTGGTTGCTGCGACAACATGCCGTTTTTGAATCGCTCCAATGTTGCGCTTCAAGCGATTCTATTTTGCGCGTGTGGAATTTCACCGATCCCGCCGATAGAAATCCGCCCCAATCGATTCCTGCGCAATGACGATCGTGCGGCTCGATCATGATCAGTCTGGGCGTGTGGGGATTTGTTCGGTGGGAATGGTTTCGTGTCGGAGCAGGCGTGGCTTGCTCGGATCGACGGCTGCGATCAACGCAGCGTTTCTCGGTTCGGTCATGCTTGCGCCAGTGTGCGCAGACGTCGCCAGTGCGCAGGCGCAAACCAGTTCTCCGCAAAACGATGTCAGCGTGCTTCCGCCGGTGACGGTGGAGCAATCCGGCGCTGCCAGGAAGCAAAGTGCCGCCGCTTCAACGCAGAACACCAGGGCTTCGCGCGCGGCCGCGGCGAGCCGACGCCGCATTGTCGCGGCGCCTGCGCAGAGCCAGGCTCCGCGCGCGCAGGCTGCCGCCGGCGCGATCGGTACGACGACCGGTTACGTCGCAACCGGCAGCACGGCCGGCACCAAGACCGGCACGGCGCTGATCGAGACGCCGCAGTCGCTCTCTGTCGTCACGCAAAAGGAGCTCAGGGATCGCAACGTTCAGACGCTGAAGGACGCCGTCAACTACACGCCCGGCGTCACGACCACGGCGTTCGGTTACGACCCCCGGTTCGACAGTTTCTACATCCGCGGCTTCGATGCCACCTATACCGGGATCTATCGCGACGGCCTGCGCCAGGGCGGCGGCAACTTCGCGATTCCCAAGATCGAGCCCTATGGTCTCGACAGCGTGTCGATCCTGCGCGGCCCGGCCTCGGGCCTCTATGGTCTTGGTTCTCCCGGCGGCATCGTCGACGTCACCACCAAGCGGCCGCCGTTGACGGCGTTTGGCGAGGTGCAGCTGCAAGGCGGTACCTACGATCGTTACCAGGGCAGCTTCGATATCGGTGGTCCGGTGCCCGGCAGCGATCAGCTATACTACCGGCTGACCGGTCTGCTCCGTGACGCAAAGACCTGGTATCCCGGCAACGACGATGATCGCACCTATATCGCCCCGGCACTGACCTGGCGGCCGGATGCCGATACGTCATTCACGATCCTGAGCGAATATCAGAGCAGCCGGACCGCCGCCAGCATCGGCAACTTCCGCACGCCCGACGGACGATTGACCAACATCTACTCGAATGATCCGGCTTTCAGCGCGATGGATCAGAAGCAGTATCGCATCGGCTACGCGTTCGAGCGCAATGTCGACGACGTCTGGACGGTGCGGCAGAATTTCCGCTTCTATCAGGTCGACACCGACGCGAAATACACCCAGATCGATTCGATCGACAGCAGCACCAATCTCGCGTCGCGGTCCGCATGGCGGATTCTCGACAGCTTCAACACCGTGACGCTCGACAACCAGGCCGAGGCCAAGTTCATGCTCGGCGCGATCAAGAACACGGCGCTGTTCGGCGTCGACTACGGCCATTCCTACTACAACGACAAGATCGGTTACGGCGCGGCGCCGGACCTCAATCTCCTGACCATGAACTACGGCGCGCAGGCGATCGCGACGCCGGCATTCTCGATCTTCAACAAGCAGTCGACCGACGAGGTCGGCCTCTATGCGCAGGAGCAGGCCAAGCTCGGCGGCTTCGTTCTGACGCTCAACGGTCGCCAGAGCTGGGTGTCGCAGACGACGACGGCCGGTCTCGACGGCGTGCCGTCAACGCAGAAGGCGACCGCCTTCACCGGCCGGGCGGGCCTCGCTTACGTCTTCGACAGCGGCATCGCGCCCTATGTCAGCTACGCGACGTCGTTCAGCCCGCAGGTCGGCGTCGACTTATCCGGGACACCGTTCAAGCCGACCACCGGCGAGCAGAAGGAGATCGGCATCAAGTACCAGATGCCGCAGCTTCCGGTGCTGCTGACCGCCGCGGTGTTCGACATCACCCAGGACAACGTGCTGCGCACCGATCCCAGCAACATGGCGTTCCAGGCCGCAACCGGGCAGGTCGAATCCAAGGGCGTGGAGCTCGAGGCGAAGCTGGCTCTCCCGCAGGGATTCGATCTCACCGCGGCCTACACCCATCTCAACGTCGTGATCACGCAGGGCAATCCCGATACCACCGGCAACGAGCTGTCGGGCATTCCGCGCAATTCCTTCGCCGCGTTCGGCAAATACACCTTCCAGTCCGGCGTGCCGGTCGAAGGGCTCGGGCTTGGTCTTGGTGTCCGCTACATCGGGACCAACTTCGGCAACGACCAGAACACGTTCCAGAATGCGGCGACGACGTTGTTCGATGCGGTGATCGACTATGATCTGGGCAGGCTCGACCGGCGCTTCCTCGGCGCCACCATGCGCGTCAACGCGACCAATCTGTTCGACACGCACTACCAGACCTGCCAGGCCGGCTACTGCTATGCCGGCGAACGGCGGCAGGTGATCGGCACCTTGTCTTACCGCTGGTAGCTACACCGGCACCCGCACCTGCGCCCGCAGGCCGCCCATCGGGCTTTCGCTGAGCATGATGTCGCCGCCATGCGAGCGGGCGATGTCGCGGGCGATCGCAAGCCCGAGCCCGCTGCCGCCTTCGTCCTGGTTGCGGGCATCGTCGAGCCGCAGGAACGGCTTGAACACTTCCTCGCGCATGGCGGGGGGGATGCCGGGGCCGTCGTCGTCGACCGTGATGTTGAGATAGCGATGGTCGCGCTGGCCGGTGATCGAGATCGTGTTGGCATGGCGCGCCGCATTGGAAACGAGGTTGGCAAGGCAGCGCTTGAACGAGGCCGGCTTCACCGTGACCACGGGCAGGCCGTGGAATGCGACGGTCGCGGTGTGGCCGTGGCGCTCGGCGTCGCTGCGCAGCTCCTCCAGCGCCATCGCCATGTCGGTCGGCTGCGCGACCTCGCCGGAATCGCCGCGTGCGAAGGCGAGATAGTCTTCCAGCATCATCGACATCTCGTCGACGTCCTTGCGCATCGCGTCGATCTCGGGACCTTCGCCGATCAGGGCGAGCTCGAGCTTGAAGCGGGTCAGGATGGTGCGCAAATCGTGCGAGACGCCGGCGAGCATCGCGGTGCGCTGCTCGATCGAGCGCTCGACGCGCGCCTTCATCTCGATGAAGGCCTGCGCCGCACGCCGGACCTCACGCGCGCCGCGCGGTCGGAAGTTCGGCGCCTCGCGGCCCTTGCCGAAACTTTCGGCGGCGTCGGCGAGCCGCAGGATCGGCTTGATCTGGTTGCGCAGGAACAGCACGGCGACGATCAACAGGATGGTCGAGGTACCGAGCATCCAGAAGATGAAGATCTCCGAATTCGAGGCGTAGGCCGCGCTGCGCTGGGCGAAGATCCGCATTACGGAATCGTCGAGCTGCACGCGGATCTCGACCAGGTTGGACTTGCCGACGGTGTCGATCCAGAACGGACGGCTGATCTGGCGACCGAGCTGCACCGAGAGGGTCTGGTCGAGCAGCGAGAAGAACGGCTTCGGCCCCGGCGGCGGCATGTCGCCGGCGGGGAGGAAGTCGACCACCAGCTGCAGCTTCTGGGCGATGTGGCGAAGCTGGGCGCGGTCCTTGTCCTGCGGATAATTCTTGTAGACGTCGATCAGCGCGGCGATGTCGGACACCACGGCGGCAGACAGGCGCCGCGTCACCGTGTTCCAGTGCCGCTCCATGAACACGAACGCCACCACGGTCTGCAGGATCACCATCGGCACGATCATGATCAGCAGCGCGCGGGCGTAGAGGCCGGTCGGCATCCAGCTCTTGAACGCGTTGCCCATCCAGCCGTTCGCCTTCGAGACGCGCTGCGAGGCGTTCTTGATCAGGGTCAGGCCGGAGTCGAGCGTGCTCATGGCTGGATCTTACGGCGAGGCGACCAGGCGATAGCCGATGCCGCGGACCGCCTGCAGGAACAGCGGATTGGCGGGATCGTGCTCGATCTTGCGCCGCAGGCGATTGATCTGCACGTCGACCGCGCGTTCGTTGACGGTGCCGCCAGAGGTCAGCTCGGCGCGCGGCACGGTCTCGCCGGGAGCGCTGGCGAGGATACGCAGCATCTCGCGCTCGCGGTCGGTGAGATGGATGATCTCCTCGCCCTGGCGCAGCTCGCTGCGCTCGATGTGGAAGATGTAGGGGCCGAACGCGATCTGCTCGACGGTCACGACCTGCGGCGGCGCGGTGCGCTTGAGGATATTGCCGATGCGCAGCACCAGCTCGCGCGGCTCGAACGGCTTGGCGACATAGTCGTCGGCGCCGATCTGCAGGCCCTCGATGCGGGCCTCCGCCTCATGGCGGGCGGTCAGCATGATGATCGGCACCGTGGAGGAGGTGCGGATGAAGCGGGCGAGGTCGAAGCCGTTCTCGCCGGGCATCATCACGTCGAGGATCAGCAAGTCGAAATGCAGCCCGAGCAGCTTGGCGCGGGCGTCGGTGGCGCTCATCGCCGTCGTGACGCGATAGCCTTCGCCGGACAGAAAGCGCGACAGCAGGTCGCGAATACGCCGGTCGTCGTCGACCAGCAGGAGGTGCGGCGCGTCGTCGGCCGGCTCGACCGGCGCGCGCATCATGGTTGCAGCCTGCACCGGGTTCACTCCCTTGGTTTCTTGCCGCCGCCGAAGATCGCTTCGAGCACCTTGTCGGGATCGTCGCGGTCGATCATCGCGCGGAGGAACTGGCGAACCGTCTCGACGCCGGCCGGATCGATGCCGGCGATCGCGCGGTTGATGCGGTCGGTCTGCAGCCCTGCGAGCTTGGCGACCAGCGCCTCGCCCTTCGGCGTCGCATAGAGCAGGCGCTGCCGGCGATCGTTGTTGCCGGTCTTCTGCACGATGTAGCCTTCGTCCAAGAGCTGCTTGAGCACGCGCCCGAGCGATTGCTTGGTGATGCGCAAGACGTCGAGCAGGTCCGCGACCTTCAGGCCGGGATAGCGGGTGACGAAGTGGATGACGCGGTGGTGGGCGCGGCCGAAACCGAATGCCTCCAGCTCCTGGTCGGCGTCGCCGACAAAGTCGCGGTAGGCAAAGAACAGCAGCTCGATGATGTCCCAGCGCAGGTCGCGTCCGCCCGCCGCAGGAGCATGATCATCTCCCTGCGAATCGGGCTTGGCAGCCATGCCTGAGAAATTTATGTCAGTCATATTGACGTATCTTGGGTTCAATGTTACAAAACTGCCTGTCACGACGAAACATTAGGTCGTTTTGTCCCTGACAGCGTTTGAGGCGGCCTGAAAGAGCCTGTGTGGCGGTTTGGGCCGCAAATTGGACTACCGTGCGATTGTCGAGCGGCATTTCGGCAAACATACTGGACTTCAGCGTTCCGCAAAAGCATGTCTAAACCGCATGTTGGCGATGGAAACCGGCCCTGCGGTCGGAAGTGGTGAAGTCCGGACCAGCCGAGCCTGATGGCTCCGGGGGAAACAGGCCGGCGCCCGAACTCGCGCCGGTTCCGACAGCGGAAAGCAAGAAAAATGACTTTGAAATTCGACATCCAGCCTTCGCCGAACGCGACGTCCGACAAGGACCGCGCAGCGAAGCTCGTGGACCCGGGCTTCGGCCGCGTCTTCACCGATCACATGGCGATCGTCCGCTACAGCCAGGGCAAGGGCTGGCACAGCGCCCGCGTCGAGGCCCGCGCGAATTTCCCGCTCGATCCGGCCGGCGCGGTGCTGCACTACGCCCAGGAGATCTTCGAAGGTCTCAAGGCCTACCGGCGCGATGATGGCGGTGTGAACCTGTTCCGTCCCGACGCCAATGCCCGCCGCTTCCACGATTCGGCCGAGCGCATGGCGATGGCGCCGCTGCCCGAGGATGTGTTCATTGAGGCGGTCGAGCAGCTGGTGCGGATCGATCGTGCCTGGATTCCGGGCGGCGAGGGCAGTCTCTATCTGCGGCCGTTCATGATCGCGAGCGAGGTCTTCCTCGGCGTCAAGCCGTCGGCGGAATACATCTTCTCGGTGATCGCATCGCCGGTCGGCTCTTACTTCAAGGGCGGCCCCGCGCCGGTGTCGATCTGGGTGTCGGAGAATTACACGCGCGCCGCGATCGGCGGCACCGGCGCGGTCAAGTGCGGCGGCAATTATGCCGCCAGCCTGCGCGCGCAGGCGGAAGCGATCGAGCGTGGCTGCGATCAGGTCGTGTTCCTCGACGCGGTCGAGCGCCGCTACATCGAGGAGCTCGGCGGCATGAACATCTTCTTCGCGTTCGACGACGGCTCGCTGCTGACGCCGCCGCTCGGCACTATCCTGCCCGGCATCACCCGTGACTCGATCATCGCGCTCGCCAAGGATGCCGGCACGCGCGTGCGCGAGGAGCCCTACACGATCCAGCAGTGGCGTGCCGACGCCGCGAGCGGCAAGCTGAAGGAAGCGTTCGCCTGCGGCACCGCGGCCGTGATCTCGCCGATCGGCAAGGTGTGCTCGGCAAGCGGCGATTTCCAGATCAGCGGCGGCGTGGCCGGCCCGGTCGCCATGGGGCTGCGCAAGAAGCTGGTCGACATCCAGTATGGCCGCACCAACGACCCGCATAACTGGATCCGAAACGTCGCCTGACACTGCGGTTCCACCGCAGACGTGCATCCATTTTGGCGCCTCTTCCTGTGCAAGGAAGGGGCGCTCGTGCTTTGGAACTCCAGCGAGCACGCCGACGCTTCGCTTCGGTCGTCATTTTTCCGTGCTATCAGCCGTCATCGCATGAACGGGCTGCCGCGAGCGCGCGACAAAGTCTCGCCTTCCGCTTCAAACATTCCCAACGCGCGTGATGAAATGACCAAAACTCTCGTAACACGTCTGACTTCTGCCGTGCTGATGACGGCTGCGTTCGCGTTCTCCGGAACGGGCACCGTGCGCGCGGAGGATCGCTCGCCCGTGATCGATGTTCGCACGGCTGACCCGGAGATGAATGCCGCGATCGCCCATGCGCGCGAGACGCTCCCGGCATTCTGGGCCTCCTATGAGGCGCCAAAGCCGTCGGAGACCCAGCACTCCCTGAAGGTCCGCTTTCCGACCCATCGCAACGAAGGCGAGCACATCTGGATGCGCGAGGTGAAGAAACTGCCGAACGGCGGCTATTCCGGCCGGTTCGCCAACCAGCCGCGCGACCTGCCGGGCAAGCAGGCCGGCGACCTCGTCGAGTTCAAGCAGGCCGATATCTCGGACTGGATGTTCATGCGTAACGGCAAGATCGTCGGCGGCGAGACCATCAAGCCGCTGCTGAAATCGATGCCGAAGGCCGACGCCGACGCGCTTCGCGCGCGGATGGAGCAGCCTTAAAGCCGGCGTTTTGGCCGCGGCGGGGTGCAGAGCGGGTTGCCGCCTTGCGCGTCCACTGATAAATGCCGCCAATGGCCGAGAAACCCAAAAAACCCCAGAAACTGAAGGCGCGCTTGCCGCGCGGGCTGGAAGATCGCGGCCCGGCCGCGATCAATGCCACGCGGGCGATGGTCGAGAAGATCCGCGCCGTCTACGAGCTCTACGGCTTCGAGCCGGTGGAGACGCCGGCGATGGAATACACCGACGCGCTCGGCAAGTTCCTGCCCGACCAGGATCGGCCCAACGAGGGCGTGTTCTCGTTTCAGGACGATGACGAGCAGTGGATCTCGCTGCGCTACGACCTGACCGCGCCGCTGGCGCGCTATGTCGCCGAAAACTTCGACGCGCTGCCGAAGCCGTACCGGTCGTATCGTTTCGGCTATGTCTTCCGCAACGAGAAGCCCGGTCCCGGCCGCTTCCGCCAGTTCATGCAGTTCGACGCCGACACGGTCGGCTCGGCGACGCCGGCGGCCGATGCCGAGATCTGCATGATGGCGGCCGACACGATGGAAGCGCTCGGCATTCCCCGCGGCTCCTATGTCGTGAAGGTGAACAACCGCAAGGTTTTTGACGGTTTACTCGATGCAATTGGTCTAGGGGATGACCAAGCTTCGCGACGCCTGACTGTCCTGCGCGCAATTGATAAGGCCGACAAATTTCCGTTGGCTGAAATAAGAAAGCTCCTCGGCGAGGGTCGTAAAGACGAAAGTGGGGATTTTACAAAAGGTGCACAGTTAAGTGCAGACCAGGCAAATACCGTCGTAAGAGCGATAGCGCCGTTCGACTATATTCGACTTAGGGAACAAAGAGGGGATCGCATCGACCGGCTCCTCGAGTTCTTCGACCGATCTTGGCGGAAGCCATTCTCGCGAAGCAGGTACCAGCAGTTCCTCAAGTCATTTTTCGGGTTAAGAAGTCTTCCCGACTTGGTTACGGAGGGCCTCCACGAAATTGAATTGATCCGAAGGTTGGTACGTGCCGCTGGCTATGGGCCTGACCGTATCCGTATCGATCCTTCCGTCGTTCGTGGCCTCGAATACTACACTGGGCCTGTCTACGAGGTTGAGTTGTTGCTCCCAACTAAGGATGAAAGGGGCAGACCGGTACGCTTTGGCTCAGTCGGCGGCGGCGGCCGCTATGATGGTCTCGTCTCACGCTTCCGTGGCGAGCCGGTGCCGGCAACCGGCTTTTCAATCGGTGTATCGCGTTTGCAGGCAGCACTCGCTTTGCTTGGCGATCAAGATGCGCGGCCAGATTTTGGGCCCGTCGTCGTAACCGTTTTCGATCGTGAGCGTATCACTGATTACCAGAGGATGGTCGCTAGGCTCCGTGACGCGAACATCCGAGCCGAACTCTATTTGGGCAATCCCAAAAACATGGGCAACCAGCTCAAATATGCAGATCGTCGCAATGCGCCTTGCGTAATTATTCAAGGTTCAGATGAAAAGAACGATCCCGCCGGGCCGCAAGTCATCATCAAGAATCTGATTCTAGGAGCCCACTTAGCGACCATCGAGAAGGATCGGGACGAGTATTTGCAGAAGCAGGCTCTGCTGCAGGTCAAGGTCGCGGAGGACTTTCTGGTCGAGGAAGTTCAGAAGCTTTTGAACTGGCATGACTTGAGATAGGGATAGCCATTCGCTCATGATGGGATGCCCGGCCTTGTGCCGGGCATCCGCCTCTTGTTTGATGCACGCCGACGTGAATGGCCGGGAACAGCCTGGCCATGGCGACAACAAGAGGGAGAGCAACAATGCCTGAGATCACCGTGAGCATGGCCGCCGGCCGCACCGACGAGCAGAAGCTCGGCATGATGCGCGACATCACCCAGGCACTGGTGAAGAATCTCGGCGTCGATGCCGACGCGGTCGTGATCCAGATCAACGAAGCGCCGCTGCATCACAAGATGAAGGGCGGCAAGTCGTTCGTCGAGCGCGCGGCTGCGGCGAAGAAGTAACTCACCGTCGTCGTCCCTGCGAAAGCAGGGACCCATAACCACCGATGCCGGTTGTTGTGCTCGCTGGGGCCCCAGCCTTCGATCAATTGATATTTGTGGTTATGGGTCCCGGGTCGCGCTTCGCTTGCCCGGGACGATAGTGTTTTTGAGGCACCAATGGACGCACGCGACTTCATCAAGATCGGCATGAGCGCCGAACGCATGCTGGTGGTGCCGCCGGAGCGCACCGTCGGGCATTTCGTGCCTGATATGCCGATGGTCTATGCGACGCCGATGATGATCCTCGAGATGGAGATGGCATCGGGTGATGCCATCCGCTCTGCGTTGCAGCCCGGCTGGGTTACGGTCGGGACCGAGGTCGACATCCGTCATCTTGCCGCCGCGCTCGTCGGAGCCACGGTGCGGACCACCGCGAAAGTGGTCGCGGTCGAGCGCCGCGTGATCCGCTTCGAGGTCGAGGCGTTCGAAGGCACCCGCAAGCTCGGCGAAGGCCGCCACGCGCGCGGCCTGATCAATGTCGAGAGCTTCAACAAGCGGCTGGCCGCAACGTCAGGTCAGGCGCAGTAGGCGAAGAGCTACTTCGCCAATTCCTTCGAGCGTCGCGTCGCGGCGGCAATCGCACGGGTCATCAGCGGCTGCAGGCCGTCGCTCGCCATCAACACCTCCAGCGCCGCAGCGGTGGTGCCGCCGGGCGAGGTGACGTTTTGCCGCAATGTCGCCGACGGCAGGTCCGAGCGGTGCAGCAGCTCGCCGGAGCCGGCGACGGTCGCGCGCGCCAGCGTGGTTGCGAGCTGCTCGGGCAGGCCGGCCGCGACGCCGGCGCGGGCGAGCTCCTCGGCGAGCAGGAAGATATAGGCCGGGCCGGAGCCGGAGACCGCGGTCACCGCGTCCATCAGGCTTTCGTCGTCGACCCATTCGACCAGCCCGGTCGCCTTCAGCAGCGCATCCGTCATGGCGCGCTGCGCGGTGGTGACGCGCTTTGACGGCACCGCCACCGTGATGCCGCGGCCGATCGCCGCCGGCGTGTTGGGCATCGCGCGCACCACCGCGCCGCCGACGACTTCTTCGAGCGCTGCGATGGTCGTGCCGGCCATGATCGAGACCACGAGCGTCGAGGGGCCGACCAATGCTTTCAACGCAGCGCCGGCATCGCGGAACGATTGCGGCTTCACCGCGACGACAAGCGTATCAACCGTGCCGAGTTCGGTCGCCTGCGGATTGAGCCGCGCGCCCTTTGCCGCGAGTGCGGAGATCTCCGGCGACAGATACGGATCGATCACCGCGACCTGCTTCGGCGAAAGGCCCTGCGCGAGCCAGCCGGTCAGCATCGCGCCGCCCATCTTGCCCGCGCCGGCAAGCGCGATGGCGCCGGTCGTATTCGTCAGTGCGCTGCTGGATGTGCTCACAGGTGGCTCCGCAAACTCTGTGTCGTCCCTGCGAACGCAGGGACCCATAACCACAGGCGGTTCTAGTAAAGCGTGACGTCAGCCACAAGCAGTTTGCGTGAGCCCCGCGGCCGCGGGGTATGGGTCCCTGCGTTCGCAGGGACGACACCGAGACGTGTGGAAAGGCCGCGAACCCTTACGCTTCGCCCTCGGTATCGAACATCGCGGCGGCCATCGCCTCGGCGGTCGACTTGCCGGCCCACACCACGAACTGGAACGCCGGATAGTAACGCTCGCAGGCGTGGATCGCGTTGACCACCATGGCCTCGCATTGCGAGGTCGAGGCGGTGAGGCCGCCGGGCAGCACCAGCGCCTGGCGATGCATCACCATGCCGGTGTGGGTCCACAGATCGAAATGGCCGACCCACAATTGTTCGTTGATCGCAGCGACCAGCCGCTGCACTTCCGCGCGGCGCGCCTGCGGCATCTTCATGTCGAAGGCGCAAGCGAGATGCAGCGCCTCGATCTCCCCCATCCAGGTGAAGGAGAGCTGATAATCGATCCAGTCTCCCTTGGAGACGATCGTCACCTCGTCTTCGCCGGAACGCTCGAACGCCCAGTTGTTGTCGGTGGCGATATCCTCGACCACCGCAAGCGGGTTGTTCCGGGAATCGATAGTGCTTTCGAGGAGGGACATGCCGTCTCGGACCTTGTTCTTATGATCGCTTGATACGCACACGGAAGCCGGCACTTGCGACATACTGCGTCGTGGCCGAGTACAGCTCCTTGACCGGGCTTCCGGATGCCCCTGGACCTGACGCCGATGAAGTGATGTGATTTGCGGAATCCGCGCAACCGCACGCCGAGTCCGTCCACAGCCAAAGCGCGCATCGTCCACAGCTGATCTCCGCCACACTTGTGATTTGGAGAACAAATCGGAATCTCCGCATTCCAGTAACGATTTGTTAACCATTTGCAGGCGCCTTGCTGCACACATGAATCAGCCTTCGGGCGCTCTGGACGGCTCTCCCAGAGCCGCGGCGCACTCATGGGGACATGCCGTTTCCCCATGCCAAAGGCCTTGCCCGGCTGTCGCGGTTTGGTCATATTTCCTGTCAGGTACGTCCATCCCGGGCGTGCCGATGTTCTCAGGGCGGGGTGAAAATCCCCACCGGCGGTAAAGGGTGATGAGCCCAAGCCCGCGAGCGCCTTGTTCCGCGAAGCCGGAAGAAGGGTCAGCAGATTCGGTGCAATTCCGAAGCCGACGGTTACAGTCCGGATGAAAGAGAACGGTTGCGGCGGCCCTCGCGTTTTCGCGTGGGTCAATGTCGTTGTCCGTATGCCCTGATTCTGGTCCTGAAAGAGGAAAGCCATGAATCAGATGTTGCAAGACGCTGAAGTTCAAAACGCCGAAGTCCAAACCTCTCAAGCAGAAGGCGCTCCCGACACGCCGGCTGGTCCGCCGGCGCCGGAGCATCCGCACTTCGCAAAGCCGCAACGCGTTGCCTTCGTGCAGTCGTCCTGGCACCGCGATGTGGTGGAGGAATGCCGCATCTCCTTCCTGAAGGAGATCGAGGCCCGTCACATCACCAATGTCGACGTGTTCGAGGTGCCGGGCTCGTTCGAGATCCCGCTGCATGCGCAACTCCTGGCAAAGACGCGCCGCTACACCGCAATCGTTGCGGCCGGGCTCGTCGTCGATGGCGGCATCTACCGCCACGAATTCGTTGCCGACACCGTGATCAAGGCGCTGATGGATGTGCAGTTGCGCACCGAAGTGCCGGTGTTCTCGGCGGTGCTGACGCCGCAGCAGTTCCACGAGACCGAGGTGCACTACGACTTCTTCCGCAAGCACTTCGTGATCAAGGGGATCGAGGTCGCGGAAGCCTGCGCCAACACGCTGCTCAGCCTGGAACGCCTGCGCGGCCAGGTCGCGGCGGGGATACCCGGCTAACGCGTCAACAGCCTAAGGCCCGACGAAGATGCGATTCCGGCATGCGTGCCGGGATCGCTCTCGTAGCCTGCGCGTTCGGTTATGCTTGCCGGCATAATCAGAACGCGCGGGAGGCGCCCATGACCGAACAACATTCCTCTGACTGGCTCGGCCTGTCGGGTCGCGTTGCCGTTGTCACCGGCGGAGGCGGCGGCATCGGCCGTGCCACTGCGGTCAGCTTCGCCCGTGCCGGCGTCAAAGTCGCCGCACTCGATCGCGACGAACGCGGTCTGGCCGAGACCAAGGCCAGGCTTCGCGAGTTCGGCGACGGCCATCTCGTCGCAAGCTGTGACACGACCAGCGAGGACAATGTCGCTGCTGTCGCCGACGCCGTCGCGCGCACGCTTGGTTCATGCGACATCCTCGTCAACACCGCGGCGGTGCTGCGTCCCGGCGGGCTCGATACGCTGCCGCTTGCCGAATGGAACGCGGTGCTGGCGGTCAATCTCACCGGGTATCTCATCTGCGCGCAGGCGTTCGGCCGCCAGATGCGCAAGGCCGGTCGCGGCAGCCTGATCCACGTCGCCTCGATCGCCGCCAGCAATGCGCAGGGCCAGAGCGGCGCCTACAGCGTCAGCAAGGCCGGCGTCGTGATGCTCTCGCAGCAGCTTGCCGCCGAATGGGGGCCGCACGGCATTCGCAGCAATGTGGTCAGCCCGGGCCTGGTCGTCACGCCGATGAGCCAGGCCTTCTACGATACCCCCGGGGTCACCGAGCGGCGCACCGCCGTGGTGCCGATGCGCCGGATCGGCGCGCCGCAGGACATGGCGGACGCGACGCTGTTCCTGGCCAGCGACCGCTCGTCATATGTCAATGGCGAAGAGATCATCGTCGATGGCGGCTACGTGCGGACGCTGATGAGCCACGTGCCGCGGCCGGGGTTCTGAGGAGGCGGCTACCGCAAACTCAGTGTCGTCCCGGCCTTGAGCCGGGACCCATAGCCACGAATGTTTGTTGGTTGAAGGATGGGGCCACAGCGGCGTTCCACAATGGAGCCCTGTGGTTATGGGTCCCGGCTTTCGCCGGGACGACAGAGTGCTAATCGAACAGGCTCGACACCGACTCTTCCGCCGCGGTGCGGCCGATCGCTTCGGCGATCAGCCCCGCGATCGAGATCTGGCGGATGTTCGGCGCCTTGTTGACGGCTTCGGTCGGCAAGATCGAGTCGGTAATGACCAGTTCCTTCAGCCGCGACGAGGCGATGCGCGCGGCGGCGCCGCCGGACAGCACGCCGTGGGTGATGTAGGCCGAGACTTCCTTGGCGCCGTGCCCGATCAGGGCTTCGGCCGCGTTCACCAGCGTGCCGCCGGAGTCCACGATGTCGTCGACCAGGATACAGTTGTAGCCGGCGACGTCGCCGATCACGTTCATCACCTCGGACTCACCGGGACGCTCGCGGCGCTTGTCGACGATCGCAAGCGGGGTGTTGATGCGCTTGGCGAGGCCGCGCGCACGGGCCACGCCGCCGACGTCGGGCGACACCACCATCACCTTGGCGAGGTCGAACTTTTCCCTGATGTCGCGCACCATCAGCGGCGCAGCGAACAAATTGTCGGTCGGGATGTCGAAGAAGCCCTGGATCTGGCCGGCATGCAGGTCGAGCGTCATGACGCGGTCGACGCCGGCGCGGGAGATCAGGTTGGCGACGAGCTTGGCCGAGATCGGCGTGCGCGAACCGGATTTCCGGTCCTGGCGGGCATAGCCGAAGTAGGGCACCACCGCGGTGATGCGGCGCGCGGAAGCACGGCGCAGCGCGTCGGTGATGATCAGGAGCTCCATCAAATTGTCGTTGGCCGGAAACGACGTCGACTGCAGGATGAACATGTCCGAGCCGCGGATGTTCTCCTGGATCTCGACGAAGATCTCCATGTCGGCGAAACGCCGGACCACGGCCTTGGTCAATTCGATGCCAAGTCCCTTGGCGATTTCCTGCGCCAGCGCAGGATTGGAGTTGCCGGCGACGAGCTTGATGGATCCGTTTTTTGCCGACATCGATGCTTCCCCCCGCGCCTTGCTGGATACGACGTTCAGCATCTCAAGTCCTTACAGAACCGGCGGGTTTTCGGTGCGCGAGGGAATATCAGGCAGGCGGCTCCGCTGGCAACCCATTAGGTCGCCTTCGCCACGGTTTTCCTGGGCAAAAAACGCATTTCCCCGGGAGATACCGGGGGTTAGTTGGCGGAATAGCTGAGGGCCACGGTCTCGGCGGGGGCCGGGGCGCTGACCATCGCCGGCCCGCGGAGCTCCGGTGCTGGGGCCGGGCCATCAGCCGGGCCGCCATTGATCATGCTGGAGAGGCCACTGAGGCCGGCCTGGGCGATCTTGCGCAGCACCAGATCGTCGGCGGCGGCCCAGGCGTCGCGGCCGGCCTTGCCTGCGGGCTCCTCGCCCGAGAGCCGGAGCGCGCGTTGCTGATTGCTGTCGTAGACGTCCCAGACCCACGCGATCATGGTCCGGCCGCGCACCACCTGCGCCGACAGATAGCTGCGCACACGATAGGCCGCAGCGCCTTCGCGCGACACGATCGAAAGGCTGCGCAGCTTGGATTCGCTGTCGAGCACACCCACCATGCGGTCGAACACCTGGGGCGGCGGGCCGTCGATCGATTCGAACGCGACGGTTGCGCCGCTGCCCGCCGGGGTGGCCATCGCATAGGAGTCGGCGACATTGCCGCCGGCCGCGCAGCCGCCGAGCGCACACGCGATCGCCAGCCAGGTGGCCGCGAGCGCGGCACGCACCGCTGTCCCAGTTTGAAACTGGTGGTTTGACGCTTCCCTCATTGCGTCCTGCGATATCGTTAAAACGGCTTAACGTCTAGGGCAGGACGGCCACAGCACTTAACCGATCCGGTGGCCGTGCCACGAGGTTTCGGATTTCCTTGCTCAGTCAGAGAGATGGTGCCGCATAGCTGCCGTGATCCAGGCCCATTCGCGGTTCGGGCTCGCGTCCGGCGACTGCCCGCGCATGATGGCGACCAGCTCCCAGTAGCGCGCCGCGCGGGCATCGTGCAGCGCATACTTGCCGCGAATCCAGGTTCGGAATTCCAGATCGGGTTCTCGTTTCAGCAATCGCGCCGACGTCTCCAGCCAGTCGCGCGCCAGTGCCTGGCCGGCTTCCGAATTCGGTCCGAGGCCACGCGCGATGATCTCCTTGGCGCTCGCCAGCACGGCCTCGTTGCCCTGCTGCCAGGCGGCGAGGTCCAGCACGTGATGATTCCAGACGTCTTCGGCGTTGGCGCGCATGTTGGCGACAAGCGTGGGATCGCTAAGCATCTGCGACAGCTCGATCCAGGCATCGCATTGTTCCGGCGTCGGCTCGTCGGGCAATTCGGGCACGCTGGTCTCGATCATCTGCCGGATCCATTTCCGGTCGATGTTGATGCCGTCGGATACTTTCTCGAAGAAGCGTTCGACGACGTTGCGGCGTTCAGTGCGGGACAGCTGCGTCATGGTCAGGAATCTCCTCAAATCTGCTTCGGTGAGTTGCGGTGAACGCAACGCAGCCCGCAGGGCCGAGGCGACGCGGCGCTGCGCCGCGATCTCCGCTTCCAGCGTCTCGAGGCGGAGCTTCAGCGCCTCGACCAGCGAGAGCTCCTTGGTCAGGACCTCACGGATGGCGTCGAGACCGAGCCCCGCATCGCGCAGGCAGCGGATCAGGTCGAGGCGAACCAGTTCGTCGTCGGTGAAGACCCGATAGCCGCTCGCGGTGCGGCCGGCCGGCGGCAGCAAGCCCTGGTCCGAATAGAAGCGGAGCTTGCGGACAGAAATTCCGCTGAGCCGTGCCGCCTCGCCGATGCTGTAGGTGCGTTGTGTCATGCGCCGCTTGTCCGGTCTCCAGCAGGTGGAGAGTCAAGCCGCTTGTCGCACAAAAATCGTGAGGATGTCCGGCGTCAGCCTTCCAGCGCGATGGCGTGAACGTGCCGGCCGTAATCGGCTTCCTTGCGGTGCACCGAGCGGCGATAGCTGAAACAGCGCTCGTCGGAATAGGTGTCGATGCCGAGATCGTCGATCATCAGCACGCCGGCATTCTCCAGCCGCATGCGGATGAAGCCGGCGAGATCGAACATCGCATGGCCGTCGCGTTCGGCGGGCATGAAAAACATGCCGTTTTCCGCATCGGCCTCGATGAAGCGTTCGACGAACTCGCCGCCGACCTCGTAGGATTCCTTGCGGATCAGCGGCCCGATCGCGGCGACGATGCCGCTGCGCTCGGCGCCGAGCTTCTCCATCGCATCGATGGTCGATTCCAGCACACCGGTCAGCGCGCCCTTCCAGCCGGCATGCGCCGCGCCGATCACCCGCGCATCGGGATCGACGAACAGGATCGGGCCGCAGTCGGCGGTCGTGACCGAGATCGCAAGCCCTTCGATGCGCGTGACCAGCGCATCCGCCTTCGGCCGTGCAGCGCCGTTCCACGGGCCGGTCACGGCCACGACGTCGGGCGAGTGGACCTGATGCACGCTGATCAGGTGGTCGAGCGGCACGCCGAGCTGCTCGGCCATCCGCCGCCGGTTCTCCGTGACATTGGCCGGATCGTCGTGCGAGCCGAGACCGCCATTGAGGCCGGCATAGATGCCCTCGGAGACGCCACCCTCGCGCGAGAAGAAGGCGTGGCGCAGGCCCGGAATGGCCGACAGCAGCGGTGATCCCAATGTCATTGTTCGGTCTCGTCAGGCTGATCGCTGAGGCCCGCGATCGAGGTGAGGCGCGGGTCGGAGATGGCCATGACCTTGAACATCGAGCCCATCCCGCCGCGTCCGGAATCGGTCAGCCGCTTCAGTGCGCCGGCGATATCTGCGGACATTTCTGGGCTGGCTTTCGCCATCAGTCCTGCGGCGCGGGCCTCGACCCCGAGGCGCTTGAGGAAGTCGCCCTGCGTCGCCGGCCCGTGGACGAGCGCGCCGACGTCCTCCGCGGCCCGCGCCAGCGCCTGGAAGTCGACATGCGCGGTCACGTCGGCCTGTCCGGGGTTCTTCAGCGGGTCGGCGAAGCTGTGGCGCGCGATCGCCTGGAAGGTGTCGCCGGCGTCGCTGCGCAGATGGCCGTAGTCGATGATCAGCGCGGCGCCGTCCTGGTCGCGCACCCGCGTCGCTAGCTTCATGATCTCGTTGTCGGGCCGCCATTCGAACACCGCGCCGAGCGGCGCGGCGCGCACCAGCGGCGGCAGCAGCACCTCGAAGTGCGGCGTCGGCTCGGGGGCGGGCGCGAAATACAGGCTGCCGTTGGCGTCCATCCCGACCGTGCGCTCGTGCCAGCCGGTCTCGCGCCGGACCATCTGGTGGATCGGCAGCACGTCGAAATATTCGTTGGCGAGGATGACGGCCGGTCCCTCGGGCACATCGTCGATGCTGTCGTGCCAGGTGATGTTGCGCACGCCGGTCAGCGTCGCCTGCTGCTTCTCGCGCAGCACCGGATTGACCTCGACGAGATGGATGCTGAGCGACTGGTAGAGCGGCGGCAGCACGCGAAGCGCACGCAGCGCGTCGGCCATCATGGTGCCGCGGCCGGGCCCGAGCTCGATCAGACGGAACGTCTCGGGCGAGCCGATCGCGCGCCAGATCGAGGCGCTCCACAGCCCCAGCAGCTCGCCGAACATCTGACTGACCTCGGGCGCCGTGGTGAAGTCGCCCTCGCGGCCGAGCGGATCGCGCGACAGGTAATAGCCGTACTGCGGATGCATCAGGCACAATTCCATGTAGCGCCAGACCGGCATCGGCCCGGATAATTTGATCAGCTTCCTGATCTCATCCAGCAACGGGGAGGGTTCGCTCACGGCCTTCCTTGGAATGAACTTGCGCTAGGTTGGAGTTGTCGGCGCCGGCCCGTTTGCCCTGCGGCGAACGGCGGCCGTGATGATGATAGCGCCCACGATAATCATTGGTACCGACAGCAGCATCCCCATGGTTAGTCCGCCCCACAGGAATCCGAGCTGCGGGTCCGGCTCCCTGAAGTGCTCGCCGATGATCCGGGCGATGCCGTAGATCGCAATGAAGCTGCCGAGGATCAGGCCGGGCCGCTTCAGCGCACCCATCCGGATCATGATCGCCAGCACCGTGAACAGCACGATGCCCTCGAGGCCGGCTTCATAGAGCTGGCTCGGATGGCGCGGTAGCGGCCCGCCATTGGGGAAGATCATGGCCCAGGGCAGGCTGGGGTCGGCGTGCCGGCCCCACAATTCGCTGTTGATGAAGTTGGCGAGCCGGCCGAGGAGCAGCCCGATCGGCGCGACCGCGGTGGTGATGTCGCCGAGCGACAGGATCGGGATGTCGTTGCGGCGGGCAAACAGCATCACCGCGGCGACGCAGCCGAGGAAACCGCCGTGGAACGACATGCCGCCCTTCCACAGTTCGAGGATCTCGGACGGGTGCGCCATGAAGAACGGCAGATTGTAGAACAGCACATAGCCGGTGCGGCCGCCGACGATGATGCCGATGGTGACCCAAAGGATGAAATCGTCGAGCTGCGGCAGCGTGATCGGCGCGGGGCCGCCCCACAGCCGATCCTTCTTGATCAGCGAGCGGGCGTAGATCCAGCCCAGCACGATGCCGACGATATAGGCCAGCGCATACCAGCGGATTACGATCGGCCCGAGCGCGAGCGCGACGGGGTTGAACACCGGAAAGTCGATCAGCAGGAACGGCATCGTGCGGGTTGAGACTCAGTTCACGAGGTTGCGCCGGTAGAGCGCGAGCAGCCGCTCCCAATGGCGTTCGGCGGCGTCGCGGTCATAGACCGGGCGCTTGGGGAACGCAAAGCCGTGATGCGTGCCGGGATAGATCTCGACCTCGTTGTTCGATCCCTTCATGCCGGCCTTCACCTGCTCGATGATTTCCTGAGGCGCGTAGATATCGGTCTCGGCGCAGGCGAAATAGAGTTCGGCTTTGGTCTTTTGCGCGGCAAGATGCGGACTGTCCGGCTGGTCGGTCGCCAGATGCGTGCCGTAGATCGAGGCGGCGGCCTTGACCCGATCGCCGAAATGCGTCGCCGCGTTCACCGCATAGCGGCCGCTCATGCAGTAGCCGACGGTGCCGATGATCTTGGTGTTGGCGGCCTTCTGCGTCTCGGCGTAGGCGAGCAGGCCCCTGGTGTCTTCCATGACCAGCGGGATGTTGAGCGAGTGCATCAGCTCGAACATGCGCTTGCGCTCGGGCGATTCCGGATCGGGATTGATCGGGCCGAGCTCCATCACGCCGGCGCGGTAATACATGTTGGGCAGCATCACGTAATAGCCCGAGGTGCCGAGCCGGCGCGCCATGTCGCGCAGCTCCTCGCGGATCGCCGGTGCGTCCATGTAGAAGATGACGACCGGGAAGGGGCCGCCGCGCTCGGGATGGGTGATGAAGGTGGTGGTCTTGCCGTCCTTGGTCGGGATCTCGACGGTCGCTTCGATCATGGCGCTTCTGCTCGCGTTATGTGTGCGATTTCTGTTGTGGGTTCATACGATTGCAAGGAAACCGGAGCATGACAAGGCGAGCTCCCGGGAGGCCTGCCATTCGCGGCGGACTTGAACCGGATGGCGGGGATCGCCATTGTCTAATCGCGATTCAGTGAACGCGGAGAGTTTTGCCAGATGACCCAGACCAGCAACCGGTTTTTCGATGAGATCGGCCGTCTGATGAACGATGCCGCGGGCGCCGCCCAGGGCGTCAAGCGCGAGGTCGACACGGTCATGCGCAACCAGGCCGAACGCATCCTGCGCGACCTCGACGTGGTCAAGCGCGAGGAGTTCGACGCGGTCAAGGACATGGCTCGCCTCGCCCGCGAGGAGAACGAGGCGCTGAAGGCCCGGATCGCCGCGCTGGAAGCCAAGCTCGGCATCGGCGGAGCGACCTGATCTTTCACCCTCCCCTGGAGGGGGAGGGTCGTCGCGAAGGCAATGAGCGGCGGGTTGGGGTGAAAGTCCCTCCACCCGATCATTGCCCGTGTTGAGAGATCACCCCACCGCGGCCCGCATTCCGCTTCGCTGCATGCGGCCCGACCCTCCCCCTCCAGGGGAGGGTGAAGGACGGTGAGAAAAATCCCTTCATTTCCTTGTCATTTCGGCCCTTTGGGGCTAAAAGCCCGCCACGTCCGCGGCCCCCGCACCCCTGGAGGCTTGCTGTGGACTTGAGCATGGGCCGCGCTGCGGCCTTTAACTTTTTAAATACAAGGACTTAACGCTATGGCGACCGTCAAGGAATTGAAGGCGACCGCGCGTCCGAAGAGCGGCAAGGGGGCCGCCCGGGCAGAGCGTCGCGCCGGGAGAGTTCCCGGAGTGATCTACGGAGACAACCAGCCCCCCGTCACCATCTCGGTGGACGATCGTGAACTGCGCCAGCGCATCCTGGCGGGCCGGTTCCTCACCACGTTGTTCGATATCGAACTCGAGGGCAAGAAGCACCGCGTGATTCCGCGCGACTACCACCTCGACCCGGTGAAGGACTTCCCGCTCCATGTCGACTTCCTGCGGCTCGGCGAAGGCGCGACCATCCGCGTCAGCGTGCCGCTGCACGTCATCAACGCGGAAGCCGCCCCCGGCATCAAGCGCGGCGGCACCGTGAACATCGTCACCCACGCGCTCGAGCTCGAATGCGCGGTCGACAACATTCCGCAATACATCGAAGCGGATGTCGGCAGCCTCGAGATCAGCCACTCGCTGCATCTCACCGACGTCAAGCTGCCCAAGGGCGTGAAGTCGCTGACCCGCGAGGACGCGACCCTGGTCACCATCGTGCCGCCGTCCGGCTACGCCGAAGAGCAGAAGGCCGCGGCTGCGGCGGCTGCCGGTGGCGCTGCTCCGGCAGCGGGTGCTGCGGCTCCGGCCGCTGCGGCTCCGGCTGCGGGTGCTGCGGCTCCTGCCGCGGGTGCCAAGGCTCCCGCCGGCGGTGGCGACAAGAAGAAGTAACCGATCAGGTCGGCGCGCGATCATCTGATGGCGCGCCGATGCGGGATGCCGTGCCATGCGCCTCTTTGTTGGTCTCGGTAATCCAGGCGCGAAATACGCCAGCAACCGGCACAATATCGGTTTCCTGGCGGTCGACGAGATTGCACGGCGTCATGGTTTCGGACCATGGCGCCGTCGCTTTCAGGGCGAGACCTCGGAAGGCGTCGTGGATCGCGAGAAGGTCGTGCTGCTGAAGCCGACCACCTACATGAACGAGTCCGGACGCGCGGTGCAGGAAGCGGCGAACTTCTTCAAGCTCGCGCCCCCCGACATCACCGTGTTCCAGGACGAGCTGGAATTGCCGCCGGCCAAGGTGCGGGTCAAGATCGGCGGCGGGATCGCCGGCCATAACGGGCTGCGCTCGATCTCCGCGCATATCGGTAACGAATATCGGCGGGTGCGGCTCGGCATCGGTCATCCCGGCGTCAAGGAGCTCGTGCACAGCCACGTGCTGTCGGACTTCGCCAAGAGCGACCGAGCGTGGGTGGAGGCCTTGTGCCAGGCCGTCGCCGACAATGCCGGACTGCTCGCAGCGGGGCACGATGCGTCGTTTGCGAACAAGGTGCATCTGACGATGCAGGCCAAGGGATTTTTCGACAAGGGTGAGTACGGCGGCGACAAGCCGGCCTGATCCCCTTGTCGTCATGCCGGCGCAAGGCCGGACATGACGAGATGGATAGAGGAAGACATGGGATTCAAATGCGGGATCGTCGGGCTGCCTAACGTCGGCAAGTCGACGCTGTTCAATGCACTGACCGAGACGGCTGCTGCCCAGGCGGCGAACTATCCGTTCTGCACCATCGAGCCGAATGTCGGCGAGGTGGCGGTGCCCGATCCGCGGCTGGAGAAACTCGCGGCGATCGCGAAGTCCGCGCAGATCATCCCGACCCGGCTCACCTTCGTCGATATCGCAGGCCTCGTCCGCGGCGCGTCGCAGGGCGAAGGCCTCGGCAACCAGTTCCTCGCCAACATCCGCGAGGTCGATGCCATCGCCCATGTGGTGCGCTGCTTCGAGGATTCCGACATCACCCATGTCGAAGGCAAGATCGCGCCGCTCGCCGACATCGAGACCATCGAGACCGAGCTGATGCTGTCGGATCTCGACAGCCTCGAGAAGCGCATCGACAACCTCACCAAGAAGGCCAAGGGCAACGACAAGGACGCCAAGGAGCAGCTCGAGCTGGTCAACCGCGCGCTGTCGTTGCTGCGTGACGGCAAGCCGGCTCGCGGCATGGAGCGCAAGCCGGAGGAAGAGCGTGCGTTCCGCATGCTCGGCCTGCTGACCTCGAAGCCCGTGCTCTATGTCTGCAATGTCGAGGAAGGCTCGGCCAAGGACGGCAACAATTTCTCCAAGGCGGTGTTCGAGCGTGCCAAGGAGGAGGGCGCGGTCGCAGTCGTGATCTCCGCCAAGATCGAATCCGAGATCGCGACGCTGTCGCGTGCCGAGCGCGCCGAATTCCTGGAGACGCTGGGCCTCGAAGAGGCCGGGCTCGACCGGCTGATCCGCGCCGGCTACCAGCTGCTCGACCTCATCACCTATTTCACCGTCGGTCCGAAGGAAGCGCGGGCCTGGACCATCGATCGCGGCACCAAGGCGCCCGCCGCCGCCGGCGTGATCCACACCGATTTCGAGAAGGGCTTCATCCGCGCCGAGACCATCGCGTATGACGACTACATCGCCGGCAACGGCGAAGCCGGCGCCCGCGATGCCGGCAAGCTGCGGCTCGAAGGCAAGGACTACGTCGTCGCCGACGGCGACGTGATGCATTTCAGGTTCAATACCTAAACTCGATCTCTCCTCAGTGTTGTCCCGGCCTTCGCCGGGACGACACTGAACCTGAGGCGCTGCTCTCTCCCCACGTCGTCCCGGGCAAGCGAAGCGCGACCCGGGACCCATAACCACAGGGCACAGTTCTTGCGCGACCTGTGGCCCCAGCTCGCTCTATCCTAACGTCCGGTAGTTATGGGTCCCTGCTTTCGCAGGGACGACACCGAGTATGCGGTAGCTCTGACGCGTCACCGATCCGCGCGGCCGATCACATCCATCAGCTCGGCGATCTTGCGCCGCTGGTCGGCCTTGTCGCCGGACGAGATCGCATGTTCGACGCAATGCGCCACGTGATCGCGCAGCACCTCTTCCTCGACGCGGCGCAGCGCCGCGCGCGCCGCGGCGATCTGCGTCACGACGTCGATGCAGTAGCGATCTTCCTCGACCATCGTGGCGAGCCCGCGGATCTGACCCTCGATCCGTTTGAGCCGTTTTAAACAGGATGTCTTGACCTCGTCTCTCATACGCCTCATATACCCCCCTAGGGTATGTAAATCAAGAGGCCGGATACGGCCGGGAAGAGTTTCGTGGCACAGGCAAAGCACGACCATTCGCACGCAGATCATCACCATCATGGCGCGGCCGCGCATTCCTGCTGCGGCGGCAAGCATGAGCACGACGCCGCGCCGACCGAGGCGGCGTTCGCGATCGATCCGGTCTGCGGCATGAAGGTCAACCCGGCGACCGCCAAGCACCGTTTCAGCTACAATGGCGAAGAGTACCTGTTCTGCAGCGGCCGCTGCCGCGAGCGCTTCGAGGCCGAGCCGGAGAAATATCTCAAGCCGCGCGAGCCGGAGCCGCCTATGCCGGCCGGCACGATCTACACCTGCCCGATGCATCCCGAGGTGCGCCAGGTCGGTCCCGGCAGCTGCCCGATCTGCGGCATGGCGCTGGAGCCCGAACAGGTCTCGCTCGACGATGGTCCCGATCCCGAATTGATCGATATGACGCGCCGGTTCTGGATCGGCTTGGCGTTGACGCTCCCGGTGTTCGTGCTCGAGATGGGCAGTCATCTCGGGCTGATGCATCTGGTACCGCAGTCCACTTCGAACTGGATCTCGTTCGTGCTGGCGACGCCGGTCGTGCTGTGGGCGGGGGCGCCGTTCTTCGCGCGCGGCTGGCAGTCGCTGGTCACCCGCAATCTCAACATGTTCACGCTGATCGCGATCGGCACCGGCGTCGCCTATGCCTACAGCGTGGTCGCCACGCTGGCGCCGCAGCTGTTCCCGCCGGCGTTCCGCGACATGCATGGCGCGGTCGCGGTGTATTTCGAGGCCGCGGCGGTGATCACGGTACTGGTGCTGCTCGGTCAGGTCCTGGAGCTGCGCGCCCGCGCGCAGACCTCGGGCGCGATCCGCGCGCTGCTTGGGCTGGCGCCGAAGACCGCGCGGCGCATCACCGATCACGGCGACGAGGACATCGACATCGATGCGATCAAGGTCGGCGATCGCCTGCGGGTACGCCCCGGCGAGAAGGTGCCGGTCGATGGCGTCGTGGTCGAGGGCCGCGCCGTCATCGACGAATCCATGGTGACGGGTGAATCGATGCCGGTCACGAAGGCGGAAGGCGCCAGCGTGATCGGCGGCACCGTCAACCAGAGCGGCGGCCTCGTGATGCGCGCCGAGAAGGTCGGCCGCGACACCATGCTGTCGCGCATCGTCGACATGGTGGCGAAGGCGCAGCGCTCACGCGCGCCGATCCAGCGGCTCGCCGATCGCGTCGCCGGCTGGTTCGTGCCGGCGGTGATCGCCGCGGCGGTGCTCGCCTTCATCGCCTGGACGGTGTTCGGGCCCGAACCGCGCCTCACCTTTGCGCTGGTCGCAGCCGTCACGGTGCTGATCATCGCCTGCCCCTGTGCGCTCGGATTGGCGACGCCGATGTCGATCATGGTCGGCGTCGGCCGAGGCGCGCATTCCGGCATCCTGATCCGCGACGCGCAGGCGCTGGAGCGGATGGAGGCGATCGACACGCTGGTCATCGACAAGACCGGCACGCTCACCGAAGGCAAGCCGAAGGTGGTGCGCATCATTGCCGCCGAAGGGTTTGACGAGGGCGACCTGCTGCGCCTTGCCGCCGGCGTCGAGCAGGGCAGCGAGCATCCGCTGGCGCAGGCGATCATCGCGGCAGCCAAGGAGCGCAAGCTCGCATCGTCGGCCGTCAGCAACTTTGCCTCGCCCTCCGGCAAGGGCGCGACCGGCACGGTCGAAGGCAGGCAGGTCGCGCTCGGCAATGCGGTACTGATGGCCGAACTGAAGATCGCGACGACAACGCTGGATCAGGCGGCCGAAGCCGCGCGGCGGGACGGCGCTACCGCGATCTATCTCGCGGTCGATGGCAGCATTGCCGGCGTGATCGCGATCGCCGATCCGGTCAAGCCATCGGCTGCGAATGCATTGCAGGCGCTGCGTGCAGAAGGCCTGCGCATCGTAATGCTGACCGGCGACAATGAGACCACCGCGCGCGCGGTAGCGAAAACGCTCGGCATCGACGAGGTCGAGGCCGGCGTGCTGCCGGAGCGCAAGAGCGAGGTCGTGCAGCGGCTGCGCGGCGAGGGCCGCGCCGTCGCGATGGCCGGCGACGGCGTCAACGACGCGCCGGCGCTGGCCGCGGCCGATGTCGGCATCGCGATGGGCGGCGGCACCGACGTCGCGATCGACAGCGCCGGCATCACGCTGCTCACCGGTGACCTGATGGGCCTGGTCCGCGCGCGGCGATTGTCGGTCTCGACCATGCGCAACATCCGCCAGAACCTGGCGTTCGCGTTCGCCTACAACGCCGCCGGCGTGCCGATCGCAGCCGGCGTGCTGTATCCGCTGTTCGGCATCCTGCTGTCGCCGATGCTCGGCGCAGCCGCAATGGCGCTGTCGTCGGTCAGCGTGATCGGCAACGCGCTGCGGCTGTCGCGGGTGAAGCTGGATTGAGCCTCTTACCGCGCCCCGCGTGCGCGGAGAGGTCGGCGCGTAGCGCCGGGTGAGGGGACTCCCGCGCCTCTGTCTCTCACCATGTGCGCGGAAGTGCCCCTCATCCGAACCCTCTCCCCGTAAGAACGGGGAGAGGGAGAAAAGGAAGCTCACGCCGGCAGCAGCAGCTGCGCGCGGCGCTCCCTCTCGGCATCGAGCCAGGTTGCGAGATCCTCGCTCACCTCGACCATCGGCAGCCGCACCTCGGGGCTGTCGATCAGGCCCTGCCGCCACAGCCAATGCTTGGCCGGCGCGGGGCTGGGTTCCGCGAACAGCAGCCGGGTCAGGCCGACCACGCTCTGCCAGGCCGCCAGTGCCGCGTCGCGCTTGCCCTGCCGCAGCAGCGTGCGGATCGACGCAAAGGTGTCGGTCTCCAGATGCGCGGACAACAGGATCGCGCCATCGGCGCCGTCCGAGAGCGCATCGAATGTCTGCGCATCCTCGCCGGTCAGCACGCGGAAGCCGGCTGGCCGCCGGTTCAGGAAGTCGATCGACTGCGCTCGGTCGGCGCAGCAATCCTTCATGCCGGCGATGTTCGGATGTTCCGCGAGCGCCAGCAGCGTCTCGTTGGTGAGGTTCACCGCCGTGCGATAGGGAATGTTGTAAAGCACGATCGGCCACGACGCATGATCGGCGAGTGCGTTGAAATGCTGCACGAGACCGCGCTGCGAGGGCCTGATGTAATAGGGGCTTGCGATCAGATAGCCGTTGATCGGCCAGTCGGCGGTGTCATCCAGCGCTTCCTTCATCCTGGCGGTGGAAGCGCCGGACAGCCCGAGCACGACTGGCAGATGGCGGGAGCTGGCAGCGAGCTCGTCGAGCGCGACACTGACCAGCCCCTCCAGCTCGTCGGTGCCGAGCGCCATGCCTTCACCGGAGGTTGCGCCGAGAATGAAGCCGTCGACGGGGCCGCCGGCATAGTGTCGCACCACGCGGCGCAGCGACGTGGCGTCGAGTTCGCCGTCGCGGAACGGCGTGATCAAAGGCAGCCAGAGGCCCTGCAATTGCTGATGTAGCTCAGTCATGTTCCATCTCCTCAGGGGACAAGCCGGAGACGGGACCAACAAAAAACCCCGTCCAAGCGGCGGGGTTTCGGGATCGTTGAATGCGAAGGTGATCTTATCGCGCGCGATCTCGTGTCCCCGGGAGGGGAGCTTTTTTCGACGAGAGAGCGGCGCACGAAGTCGTGATCATTAGATAATGATGCTGCGCTGCGAGGTTGTTGTCAATGCACATGCTGACCGTGACGTGCGGCACGATGGCTATGAAAAAAAGCCGGGCTCTGATGAGCCCGGCTTAAGGTATTGGCCACGTGAGGCCGACACAATCACCTTCCAAGAGGGATTACTGAACTTCCGCGCCACTGGAGGAGGGGGACATATGCGCGACGCGACCGCTCAGCATGTCAACACTATGATCCCCATCGACGGCATGCAGCAACTATCCAGGCCGCATGTCAGTCATGCGGAGACCGGGGGCAGCGCGGATATCCCTATAAACCAGCCCCATAAGGCCGGCTTAATCAGGACGGCCAGCGCTGCGCCTTGCTGACCACGAAGTCGCGGAACACCTGCACCCGGGCCACTGTCTTCAGCTCTTCCGGATAGACGAAGTAGGTGTCGAGCGCGATCGAGTCGGACTCGCCGAACAGCTGCACGAGGTTGTTCTGTTCGACCAGATAGTCCGGCAACGCGGCGATGCCGAGGCCTTGCTGGCAGGCGCGCACCAACCCCAGGATGTTGTTGACCTTGAAGTAGGGCTCGCGCGGACCGGAGCCGTTGCGGCCGGCGTCGATCAGCCAGCTGCGGTTCTGCAGATGCGGCGGTACCTGCGAGTCGCCGAGCATGATGATGCGGTGCGAGTCGAGATCATCCAGCGTCCGCGGCGTGCCGAAGCGCTTGATGTATTCCGGCGAGCAATAGGCATGGAAGCCGATCGAGAACAGCTTACGCTGGATCAGGTCCGGCTGGGTCGGCTTGCGGGTGCGGATCGCAACGTCGGCCTCGCGCATCGACAGATCGAGGTCCTCGTCGGTGACGATCAGCGAGATCCGGATGTCCGGATAGAGCGCGGTGAACTCGTCGAGCCGCGGGATCAGCCAGTTGATGCCGAGCGCCGGTGGTGTCGTGATCTTGAGGTCGCCGCTCGGCCGCTCGCGGCTGTCGGTGAGCTTGGCGCGCGCCGCCTGCAGCTGCATGAACACGTCATGCGCGGTGCGGAACAGGAGGTCGCCCTGCTCGGTGAGGATCAGGCCTCGGGCATGGCGGTGAAACAGCGAGACCGAGAGCTCCTGCTCCAGCGCGCTGACCTGGCGGGAGACCGCCGATTGCGACAGGCCAAGCTGCTCGCCGGCATGCGTGAAGCTGCCAGCTTCCGCCGCTGCGTGAAAGACCTTCAGCTTGTCCCAATCCATATCCGTAAATCCGTCGCGAGATCGTGCCATGATTATTCCGCCGCTGCGCGATCGCTCGCGCGAAGAGCCAGGAAGCGTTCGGCCTCGAGCGCAGCCATGCAGCCGAGGCCGGCGGCGGTGACCGCCTGCCGGAAGGTTTCGTCCGCCACGTCGCCGGCGGCGAACAGGCCGGGCACCGAGGTCGCCGTGGAGTTCGGCGCCACCTCGACATAGCCCGACGGTTTCAGCTTGATCTGGCCTTTGACGAGCTCCGTCGCCGGCGCATGGCCGATCGCGATGAAGACGCCGTCGGTCTTGAGGTCGGTCAGCGCGCCGGTCTTGACGTTCTTGAGCCGTACATGGGTGACCTTGTTCGGGTTCTCCGAGCCGCAGATCTCGTCAATCGCGGAGTCCCACACCACCTTGATCTTGGGATGCTTGAACAGCCGTTCCTGCAGGATGCGCTCGGCGCGGAAGTGATCGCGACGGTGCACGATGGTGACCTGGGAGGCATGATTGGTGAGGTACAGCGCTTCCTCGACCGCGGTGTTGCCGCCGCCGACCACCACGACCTCCTTGCCGCGGTAGAAGAAGCCGTCGCAGGTCGCGCAGGCCGAGACGCCGCCGCCCTGGAATTTCTCTTCCGACGGCAGCCCAAGCCAGCGCGCCTGGGCGCCGGTGGCGAGGATGACGGTTTCGGCGAGATACACATCACCGGAATCGCAGGTCAGACGGAACGGCCGTTGCCCGAGTTCCAGTCTGTTGACGAGATCGGTGACGATCTTGGTGCCGACATGCGCCGCCTGCTTCTCCATCTGCTCCATCAGCCAGGGGCCCTGGATCACGTCGGCAAAGCCGGGATAGTTCTCGACGTCGGTGGTGATGGTGAGCTGCCCGCCCGGCTGAATGCCCTGGATCAGGATCGGTTCGAGCATCGCGCGCGCCGCGTAGATCGCTGCGGTGTAACCGGCGGGGCCGGACCCGATGATGACGACCTTGGCATGGGTAGGCGCGGGCATTTTGAGATCCCTCTCTTTTGGGGATTTTGATCAAGGACTTGTGCGGGAAGCGCCCCGGAAACGCGTCACGGCGGCGCCAAAAGTGTCAAATCCAAGTCTAGGATATCTGGGTAGCTATGCAAGATTTGCAATCCATGGCAGCGAATTTTCCCCGGAACTGAAGTCACATTCGCGAAATCATGCGCTGCACGCGCAATAAAATTGCGCGATGCTGGCTGGCTGCGCTATGAGAGTTGCCGGCAGACCTGCCAAACCTTCCAAACTCCAGGGAACCGTAGTCGCGTGTCGAAGAACCTTGACGAGATCGACCTCAAAATCCTCGCCGAGATCCAGGCCGATGGCCGAATCACCAATGTGGAACTCGCCAAACGCGTCGGGATCTCGCCGCCGCCCTGCCTGCGCAGGGTCCGGGCGCTGGAGGAGGAAGGCTACATCCAGGGATATCGCGGCCTGCTCGATCCGCGCCGCCTCGGCTACGACGTCACGGTGTTCGCCTCGGTGCATCTGTCGAGTCAGGCTGACGCTGATCTCCGCGCCTTCGAGAATTTCGTGCGCGCCGAGCCGCTGGTGCGGGAGTGCTGGATGCTGTCGGGCGAAGTCGATTTCATCCTCAAATGCGTCGCGCCCGACATGGCGACGTTCCAGGATTTCGTCACCCACCTGACCGCCGCGCCGCATGTGCGCAACGTCAGGACGTCGCTGGTGCTGCACAATTCGAAATACGAGGCCGCGGTGCCGCTGGGCGTGAAGGTGGCGAGCTGACGCGTACGCTCATCATCATTGCGAGCGAAGCGAAGCAATCCAACTGTCCATATTTGTGGAGAGATGGATTGCTTCGTCGCTGTCGCTCCTCGCAATGACGAACGAATCCGGCGACGTTTTTTTGATTGATCGTTTTCTCCCTCCCCCTGAAAGGGGGAGGGCGGGGTAGGGTCAAGCCACAGGCGAGAGCGCCGATGTGGAAGCAGATCCCCACCCGGTTTGCGCTTTCAGCACAAACCGACCTCCCCTTTGCAAGGGGAGGTGAGATCGCGCTGCTACCTCTTCCCCATCGCTGCATCGACGCTGATCGGGCCCGGGCCCGAGGTCGCGAGATACAGGCAGGCAAAGCAGAGCGCGATTGCAAGACTGCCGTTGTTGAGCAGCGGATAGAAGCCTTTGGGGAAATGGCCGATGAAGTAGGCGAAGGCCATTTCGCCTGCCAGGATGAAGGCCACGATCCGCGAAAAGAGGCCGATCATCAGCAGCCCGCCCAGGATCAGTTCGAGCGTGCCGGCCGCGCCGATCAACGAGAACAGTTCGACTTTCTCGAACATCGTCCCGGGAGGGAATTTGAGAAGCTTGGCGACGCCAAACTGAAACAGCAGCAGTCCTGTGATGAACCGAAACAGGCTCAGCGCCACCGGTTGAAACCTGGAAAACATCTGGTCCATTGTCATTTACCCCCTGATTGACACGCTGGAACATTGCACGATGCAGAACCACACGGTGTTCGTCACCGGAGTGTGATGTCAACACCTTGCGTCTGGAATCATTCCTCGCGCGATTGCGAGAGAACGCACCAGTGACACGGTGGCGCGCTGCGATGCGTTTTGCGACGCAATCATCAGCCGAGCCGCAGTCCCCCGACATGATTATATTGCATAAACATGTCGTGGCCTCACTAGTATGCCGTGCCGCGGCTCTCCACTCACATTGCTGTCAGACGGGGGTGAAACGCAGGCACAAAAAAAGCCGCGTGCGATACGCGGCTTTTTTGCACCAGTCACATCGAAGTAACTACCGCCACTCGACCTTGGTGATCTCGTAGGCCTTGGCGCCGCCGGGCGCCATCACTTCGACGGTGGTGCCCTTCTTCTTGCCGATCAGCGCGCGCGCGAGCGGCGAGGTGATGGAGATGCGGCCCTTCTTGGCGTCGGCCTCGACCTCGCCGACGATCTGCCACACCGCTTTCTTCTCGGTGTCCTCGTCGATCAGCGTCACGGTCGCGCCGAACTTGATGGTGTCGCCGGACAGTTTCGAAATGTCGATGATGTCGGCGCGCGCGAGCTTGTCCTCGAGCTCCGCGATGCGGCCCTCGTTGTGCGACTGCTCTTCCTTGGCGGCGTGATACTCGGCGTTCTCCGAGAGGTCGCCGTGCGAACGCGCTTCCGCAATGTGTTCGATGATGCGCGGACGATCCTCCGACTGGCGTCGCTTCAACTCGTCCGTCAGCGCGGCGTATCCGCCCGCGGTCATCGGAACCTTATCCATCATCTTCGTCCTTCATCGTGCGCGCCCGGCGGTCGTGCACGAATATCCAGTTCAGCTAACGCAGGAATCAGGACGCTAACGCGCCCGGAAGCCCAGTGATTTTCGGCCCCGCTAAGGGCCGTGACAACATCCAATCGCGCGGTGAGTTCCAGCCATTCGGCTAATTGACCGCTTCGGGCCTTTCGCCCGGGCAGCGGTCAGCTTTCGGAAAAGTAACTCTGAAGCGTGCGGACCTCAAGGTCCCCGTCCCGATAGGCCCGGATCCCCCGTGCGGCCGCCACCGCGCCTGAAAGAGTGGTGTAATATGGCACTTTATGCAAGAGGGCAGCCCGCCGCAGCGAACGGCTGTCGGCCAGCGCCTGCGGACCTTCGGTGGTATTGAAGACCAGCTGGACGTCGCCATTGGTGATGGCGTCGACGATGTGCGGACGGCCTTCGAGCACCTTGTTGACCTTTTCCGTCGGCACGCCGTTGTCGCTGAGATAGCGCTGCGTGCCCGAGGTGGCCATCACCTTGAAGCCGAGTGAGTGCAGCAGCCGCACCGCATCCGCGATGCGCATCTTGTCGTCGCCGCGCACCGAGACGAACACGGTGCCTTGCCGCGGCACGCGCGTGCCGCCGCCGAGCTGGCTCTTGGCGAACGCGACCTCGAAGGAGCGGTCGAGGCCCATCACTTCGCCGGTCGAACGCATCTCCGGTCCGAGCACGGTGTCGACGCCGGGGAAGCGCGCGAACGGGAACACCGATTCCTTCACGCCGACATGGCCGAGCTTCTTCTTCCTCAGCTTGAAGTCGGCGAGCTTTTCGCCGGCCATGATCCGCGCCGCGATCTTGGCGACCGGGGTGCCGATCACCTTGGCGACGAACGGCACGGTGCGGGATGCGCGCGGGTTGACCTCGAGCACGTAGATCTCGCCGTCCTTGATGGCGTATTGCACGTTCATCAGGCCGACCACGTCGAGGCCGAGCGCGAGCTCGCGGGTCTGCCGCTCCAGCTCCTCGATGGTGCTGGCATCGAGCGAATGCGGCGGCAACGAGCACGCGGAGTCGCCGGAGTGGATGCCGGCCTCCTCGATGTGCTCCATGATACCGACGACGAAGGTATCCTTGCCGTCGGAGAGGCAGTCGACGTCGACCTCGGTCGCATCGGACAGATAGCGGTCGAACAGCAGCGGGTTCTTGCCGAGCACGGTGTTGATCTGCCCGGTCTTGTCGTTCGGGTAGCGTGCCTTGACGTCGGCCGGCACCAACTCGGGCAGGGTGCCCAGCAGGTAGTCGTTGAGCTGGGTCTCCTCGCGGATGATCTGCATCGCGCGGCCGCCGAGCACGTAGGACGGACGCACCACCAGCGGCAAGTCGAGATCGGCGGCGACCAGGCGGGCCTGCTCGACCGAATAGGCGATGCCGTTCTTCGGCTGCTTGAGACGCAGCTTGTCGAGCACGCGCTTGAAGCGGTCGCGGTCCTCGGCGAGGTCGATCGCGTCGGGCGAGGTGCCGAGGATCGGCACTTCGGCGGCTTCTAGCGCGCGGGCAAGCTTAAGCGGAGTCTGACCGCCGAACTGCACGATCACGCCGTGCAGCGTGCCGTTCTTGCGTTCGGTCGCGACGATCTCCAGCACGTCCTCGGCGGTGAGCGGCTCGAAATACAGCCGGTTGGCGGTATCGTAGTCGGTCGACACCGTCTCCGGATTGCAGTTGACCATGATGGTCTCGTAGCCGGCGTCCTCGAGCGCGAAGCAGGCGTGGCAGCAGCAATAGTCGAACTCGATGCCCTGGCCGATGCGATTCGGCCCACCGCCGAGGATGATCACCTTCTTGCGGTCCGACGGCGCGCTCTCGTCGGCCGGCTCGCCGGCGAACGGCCGCTCATAGGTCGAATACATGTAGGCGGTCGGCGAAGCGAACTCGGCCGCGCAGGTATCGATGCGCTTGAACACCGGGCGCACCCCGAGCGCATGGCGCTTGGCGGTGACATCGGCTTCGGTGGTTTCGGTGAGCACGGCGAGGCGGGCATCGGAGAAGCCCATCGCCTTCAACGTCCGCATGCCGAACGCATTCGGCGGCAGGCCGTTGCTGCGGACCTTGTCCTCCATCTCGACGATGGCGCGCATCTCCGCGAGGAACCAGGGGTCGATCTTGCAGGAGTTGAAGATCTCCTCATCGGTCCAGCCGAGCCGCATCGCCTGCGCGACCTGCAGGATGCGGTTCGGCGTCGGCGTGCCGAGCGCGGCGCGGATCGCGTTCTTGTCGTCGCCGCGGCCGAGTCCTTCGATCTCGATTTCGTCGAGCCCGGTCAGGCCGGTCTCGAGCCCGCGCAGGGCCTTCTGCAGGCTTTCCTGGAAGGTGCGGCCGATCGCCATCACCTCGCCGACCGACTTCATCGACGTGGTCAGCGTGGAGGAGGCGCCGGGGAACTTCTCGAACGCGAAGCGCGGAATCTTGGTGACGACGTAATCGATGGTCGGCTCGAACGAGGCGGGGGTGGCGCCGCCGGTGATGTCGTTGGCGATCTCGTCCAGCGTGTAGCCGACCGCGAGCTTGGCTGCGACCTTGGCGATCGGAAAGCCGGTGGCTTTCGAGGCCAGCGCCGACGAGCGCGACACGCGCGGATTCATCTCGATCACGACCATACGGCCGTCGACGGGATTGATGCCGAACTGGACGTTGGAGCCGCCGGTCTCGACCCCGATCTCGCGCAGCACCGCCAGCGAGGCGTCGCGCATCACCTGGTATTCCTTGTCGGTCAAGGTCAGGGCCGGCGCGATGGTGATGGAATCGCCGGTATGCACGCCCATCGGATCGAGATTCTCGATCGAGCAGATGATGATGCAATTGTCCTTTTTATCGCGCACCACCTCCATCTCGTACTCTTTCCAGCCGAGCACGCTTTCCTCGATCAGCACCTCGTTGGTCGGAGACGCATCGAGCCCGCGCTCGATGATGTCGAGGAATTCTTCCTTGTTGTAGGCGATGCCGCCGCCGGTGCCGCCCATGGTGAACGAGGGCCGGATGATCGCCGGCAGACCGATCTCGGACAGCGCCATCAGCGCCTCGCCGAAGGCGTGCTCCTGGTAGCGCTTGCGGCGGTCGTTCTCGCCGAGGGTCCACTGCCGCTCGAGTTCTTCCAGCGCCTCACCGGACAGCTTCTCGCGCTCGGCGAGGTATTTGTCGCGGTAGGTTTTCTTCAGTGCCGAGGCGTTGGCGAGCCGCGATTTCGGCGTCTCGAGCCCGATCTTGGTCATCGCCTCGCGGAACAGCTGGCGGTCCTCGGCCTTGTCGATGGCGTCAGCGGTGGCGCCGATCATCTCGACGTCGAACTTGTCGAGCGTGCCCTGACGGCGCAACGACAGCGCGCAATTCAGCGCGGTCTGGCCGCCCATGGTCGGCAGCAGCGCGAAGCCGCCCGAAATGACGTGGCGCTCCTTCTCGATGATCTTGCCGACGATCTCGGGTGTGATCGGTTCGATATAGGTGGCGTCCGCCAATTCCGGATCGGTCATGATGGTGGCCGGATTGGAATTGACGAGGACGACGCGATAACCCTCTTCCTTCAGTGCCTTCACCGCCTGCGTGCCGGAATAGTCGAATTCACAGGCCTGGCCGATCACGATGGGACCGGCGCCGATGATCAGGATGGTGGAGATGTCGGTTCTTTTGGGCATCAGCTCTCGCGGACTGGAATTTGGGCACAAAAAAAGGGCGCGCTTGCCGCGCGTCCCTCGAGCCATGCGCTACATTTTGCAGCGCCGGAAGCGCGATCCCTCGCGCGCGGGTGGTCTTTAGACCAGTTTCCGCACCCGCGAAACCCCCAAAAGTGCCCAATCAACTGCGATTCTGGGGGAAAATCCGCATTCGGCGTATGCTCGGTTGGGGGTACTCGGGGCGGAGGGGAATACTCGGTAAGGGCCCGGCTTCGCCCTACGGGCTACGCCGCGGCAGCCTTCGCTACCAAAGGGGTTGCCGAGCCGAAGCTGCGCGAGCAGCGAAGGCTGGAGGCCCGGCCTGGATTTGAACCAGGATAAACAGTGTTGCACCACTGCCGCGTCGACGCTTCCGCCACCGGGCCGAGCGGATCATTGCTGATTATTTCGGCGGCCGCCATGTTTACTTTTGGTTAACCCTAATTTTTCCCACAACCTCTGATCAGTGGTGGGCCACGAATGTCATACGCCACGGATTGTGCCCGATGTTGCGCGAAGTGCGCTTGCCGGTGAAGCCCGCGGCGGCAAGCTTCTTGATCATCTCGTCCTCGCGATAGCGCTGCAGCCCGATCCGGGTGCGGAGCTGCCGGTAATCCGACAGCGCGGTCGAGGCTAGCCCGACCAGCGCATCGCGCAGGAAGCCGTGGGTTGCCGCAAAGCGCAGCAGCGCGATGACGTCCCTGGCCATGCCGACTTCGGGCCGCAGGATATCGCCGAGCACGAAACGGCCCGACGGCTTCAGCAGGCGGTGGATCACGTCGAATGCGGAATCGAGCTCCTGCGGCGTCATGTATTGCGCCACTGAGTTCATCACCACGAGGTCGATCGAGTCAGCCTGCATGTTCTTCAGCTCGTCGAGCGAGCGGACGCGGATCCTGGTGTCGGCGGCAAAGCGTGCGACCAGCCGGCCGCGCACGCCGGGCGCAGGCTCCGCCAGATAGAGCTGCGCGCAGGCATTGGCGACCTTCACCGCCGACAGCGCCTCACCGCAGGCATAGTCCAGCACCACGGCGTCGGGCGAGGTGATGTATCCGATGATGTCGTTTGCGATGACCTGGAAATGCAGGTCGCGGTGTAGTCGGCTCGCATAAATCGTATGTGTGGAATCGTAATAGTCGATCCAATCATCCATCGCGCTTGGTATCCGGCAAAACGGGTTCCTGACGTCCAGGAACAGGTGGAGTGATGATGCGTTAGCGGTCCGGCGGCCAATGTTCAATGCGCCGAAATACGGGGTTCCTAACAGGAAGGTTTACCGTGAGCAAAGCCAAGAGTGACACCAGGACTGACAAGATCTCGCCCGACCTCGACACGCCGAGTGACCTGCCGCAGGCTGCGGTGGACACGATCTCGGCCTCGCTCAACACGCTTCTGGCCGACGCCTTTGCGCTCTACCTGAAGACCAAGAATTTCCATTGGCACGTCAGCGGCCGGCATTTCCATGATTACCATTTGTTGCTGGACGAGCAGTCGGACGCGATCTTCGCGACCACCGACCAGCTCGCCGAACGGGTGCGCAAGCTCGGCGGCGTGACGCTGAAGTCGATCGGCGACGTCGCCAAGCACCAGACCATCAAGGACAATGACGAGGACTATGTCCCGCCGCGCGAAATGCTGCGCGAACTGATGGAGGACAACAAGCACATCGCGGCTGCGATGCGCAAGGCGCACAAGCTCGCCGACGACCACGAGGATTCCGGCACGGCCGGCCTGCTCGAAACCTTCATCGATGAAACCGAGCGCCGCACCTGGTTCCTGTTCGAGGCCAGCCGCCAGGAAGGCAGCAACGCGGCCTAGCACGGCATCGTTGCCGCAGCGACAGTCGCGCCTTGCGAGGTCGAGCGGAAAGCAAGCGGTCTTCTAGGCCGAATTGCCCGCTTTCGCGGGCGTTCCGGCTTACGAGCGCAGTGCAGTGTAGATCGCCGGGATCACGAGCACCGTCAGCAGGGTCGACGACGCCAGGCCGAACAGCAGCGAGATCGCGAGCCCCTGGAAGATGGGGTCGAGCAGAATCGTCGCGGCCCCGATCATGGCCGCGAGTGCGGTCAGCAGGATCGGCTTGAAGCGAACCGCGCCGGCTTCGAGCACCACCTCGCGGAGCGACATGCCACTGCCGCTACTATGGCGAATGAAGTCGACGAGGAGGATCGAGTTTCGCACGATGATGCCTGCCAGGGCGATGAAGCCGATCATCGATGTCGCCGTGAACGGCGCACCCAGCAGCCAGTGCCCGATCAGGATGCCGATCAGCGTCAGCGGGATCGGCGTCAGGATCACGAGCGGCAGCCGGAAGCTGCCGAACTGCGCGACGACCAGCACATAGATGCCGAGAATGGCCGCGCCGAAGGCGGCACCCATGTCGCGGAACGTCACATAGGTGATTTCCCATTCGCCATCCCACAGCAAAGTGGGGCGCGACTCGTCGGTCGGCTGCCCGTGCAGGCGGATCGCGGGCTTCGGCAGATTGCCCCAATCGTGGGCATCGACGCGCTTGGCGACCTCCATCATGCCGTAAAGCGGCGCCTCGAAGCGGCCGGCGAGCTCGGCCATCACCATGTCGGCGAAGCGGCCATCCCTGCGGAAGATCACCGGCGTCCCTTGCTCGACCGTAGCCTTCACCACCTGACCAAGCTCGACGACCGTCTTGCTGCCAGGCAGCGTGTTGGCCGGCACAGGCGTCGAGGCCAGCGCCTCGTCCCAGGCCAGGCCGCGTTTCGGCAGCCGCACTGCGATCTCGATCGGGTTGCGGTCCTCGCCGCGGTGCGAATAGCCGATCGAGGTGCCGCCGAACAGAGCTTGGATCGTATCGTAGACGTCGCGCTGCTCCACGCCGAAGAATTCCAGCCGATCCTGGTCGATCGACAGCCGCAGCCGCGGGCGCTTCTCGCCGATCGAATCGTCGATGTCGACGATGAACGGCACTTCGGCGAAGATCTGCTTCAACTCAGCCGTGACTGCGCGGCGCGTCGCGGCATCGGGACCGTAGATTTCGGCGAGCAGGGTTGCCAGCACCGGCGGCCCCGGCGGCACCTCGACGACCTTGATGCTGGTCCCCTTGGGCGCATCGACCGTCTTGAGCCGCTGTCGCAGTTCGAGCGCGATATCGTGGCTCGCCCGTTTGCGATCCCCACGCGCGGTCAGGTTGACCTGAAGCTCACCCAGTTCGGGCTTTTCGCGCAGATAGTAATGCCGCACCAGTCCGTTGAAATTGAACGGCGCGGAGGTGCCGGCGTAGGATTGCAGCGAGGTGGCCTCCGGCAATTGTTTCGCGATGTCGGCCGCGGCGAACAGCGTCCGCTCGGTGGCTTCCAGGCTTGCGCCCTCGGGCAGATCGACCATGACCGCGATCTCGGACTTGTTGTCGAACGGAAGCAGCTTGACGGTCACCGACTTGGTCGCGAACAGTGCCATCGACAGCAGCGTCGCCAGTCCGACGCCGAGCAGGAAGATCCAGGCCGCACGCTTGCTCCGGACCACCGGCGTCGCGAAGCGCCGGTACAGGCGGCCGAGCCGGCCTTCGTGGTGCGTGGCATGCGCACTGGCCACATCGTTTTTCGGCGCGAGCTTCAGCATCAGCCAGGGTGCGATCACCACCGCAACGAAGAACGAGAACAGCATGGCCGCCGATGCATTGGCCGGAATCGGGGCCATGTAAGGTCCCATGAGGCCGGACACGAACAGCATCGGCAGTAGGGCGGCGACGACCGTGAGAGTTGCGATGATGGTGGGATTTCCAACCTCGGCGACCGCCTCGATTGTTGCCTGCAGGCGCGACCGTCCGTCATGCATCGCCCAGTGGCGGGCGATGTTCTCGACGATCACGATCGCATCGTCGACCAGGATGCCGATCGAGAAGATCAGCGCGAACAGGCTGACCCGGTTGATGGTGTAGCCCATCAGGTTGGCGGCGAACATCGTCAGCAGGATCGTCGTCGGGATGACGACGAGGGTCACGACGGCTTCACGCCAGCCGATCGCGAGCGCGATGAGCACGACGATCGAGACGGTCGCGAGCCCGAGGTGGAACAGCAGCTCGTTGGCCTTTTCGTTGGCGGTCTCGCCGTAGTCCCGCGTCATCGTGACCTGAACATCGTCGGGGATGAGGTGCGCCTTCAGTTCGTCGAGCCGGCGGGCGATGTCGGTCGACACCACCACGGCGTTGGCGCCGGCGCGCTTGGCGAGCGCGAGGCTGACCGCCGGCACGCGCTGCCATTGCCCGGCGGCATCGCGCGCGTCGTTCCAGACGCGGTGTTCGACCGTGTTCGGACCGATCACCACGGACGCGACGTCCTTGACGTAGATCGGCCGTCCGTCCCGGGTCGCGATCAGAAGCAATCCGATGTCGGGAATCCCCGATAGCGTCTGGCCCGCGGCAACGTTGCGAACGGCGCCGGCATCGCGGACCTGCCCTGCCACGAACGAGCGGTTGGCTTCCTTTACCTTGGCGACCAGCTGCTGAAGCGTGACGCCAAACAGCGACAGTTTTTCCGGATCGGGCTCAACCCTGATTTGCTGCGCGGAACCGCCCGACACATAAGTGAGCCCGATGTTGTCGACCTTCACGAGTTCGGAGCGCAGCTTGTCGGCAAGCTCGAACAGATCCTTGTC
This sequence comes from Bradyrhizobium sp. UFLA03-84, assembly GCF_002289535.1. Taxonomy (NCBI): domain Bacteria; kingdom Pseudomonadati; phylum Pseudomonadota; class Alphaproteobacteria; order Hyphomicrobiales; family Nitrobacteraceae; genus Bradyrhizobium; species Bradyrhizobium sp. UFLA03-84. Next base: position 187,977 of record NZ_NSJY01000013.1, read on the forward strand.
GCTCCAGCGCCCGGCCGCCTCCGGCTTCGGCGACAGCGTCAGGACCGTTACCGCGACGTCGTTGATGCCCCGGCCGACGATCAGCGGCTCGGGGATGCCGACCGGGATATGGTCGAGATTGGCGCGGACCTTCTCGTGCACGCGCAGGATCGCGTCCTCGAACTTGGTGCCGACCAGAAATCGCGCGGTGACCATCACGCGGTCATCCTCGGTCTGGCTGTAGACATGCTCGACGCCGTCGATGCCCTTGACGATGGCCTCGAGCGGCTTGCTGACGAGCTCGACCGCGTCAGGGCCGCGCAGGCCGTCGGCGTTGACGCGGATGTCGACCATCGGCACGCTGATCTGCGGTTCCTCCTCGCGCGGGATCACCATGACGGCAATCAGGCCGACGGCGAGCGATGCAAGCAGGAACAGCGAGGTAAGCGGCGACGTCAGGGTCGCCCTGGTCAGCCGGCCGGACAGCCCGAGGTTCATGGCTGCACCAGCTGATCGCCGTCGCGCAGGCCCGACAGGATTTCGAGGCCGTCGGGAAGGGCGGGCGTCGGTACATCGCGGCCACGCTGCACCGGTACTTCAACGGTTCGGTCGCCCTGGCGAAGCTGGACATAATCGATCCCGAACCGCGTCCTGACATAACTTGCGGGGATCACGAAGGCCGGCCGCGTTCCGGCGGAGATCCACACCCTCAGGCGGTCGCCGACGAAATATTCGCCGAGACCCTCGACGGTGGCGTCGGCGATCACGCGTCCTTCCTCGATCTGCGGGTACACGAGGTCGATGACTCCGATCCGGGGAGCTTCCTCGCCAAGTTCCGCTGCATCCACACGAATCTTGTCGCCCGACTTCATGAATCGGGCGTGCCGCTCCGGCACGCGCAGCCGCAGCTTGAAGTGCTGCTGGGCGACCGTGACGACGGCATCGCCGGGCAGCACCACCGAACCAACGGTCACGAGCTTCTTCAACACCCGGCCATCGGACGGAGCCAGCACCCGGCCTTCGCTGAGCTGCTGGTTGACGACCGCGCGCTCGGCCGTCTTTGCGCGCAGCCCATTGTCGGCGACGTTCAATGCGGTCCGCGCCTCGTCCAGCTTGACGCGCGGCAGCGTGCCGCGCTCGACGAGCCCTTCGATGCGCGTGAAATCGATCTGCGCCTGGTTGGCCTGCGCCTGCAGCGCTTCGATCTGCGCGTCGAGCGATTTCATCTGCAACACGAGCTTTTCGTCGCCGATCGTCGCGATGACCTGGCCGGCCGCGACGCGATCGCCCTCCCGGACATTGAGCTCGACCACGGTGCCGCTGATGCGCCCGCGGGCGGGTGCCACGCTGATGCTCTCGACTGTCGCGAATACGGCCTTCTCGTCGGCCACGCGGTGCTGCGCAACCGTGAGCAGCTCTGCGCGAGCCGGCGCCAACGAAAGGACAGAGGCAGCGAGGGCCGCCGACAAGATCGCAAGTCGCATCGGGAATATCCGTCTGGTTGAAGCCACGGCGGTGCGCGGCTCATTTCTTATCTTCGCGCCGTCGCGGCGACGTTGATCCTGCTCAACGTATGACGGTCGCGGGGGTCATAATGTTCGTTTTCGTTTGATGCCCGCCGGAGCGCAGTAGGCTTCATAGAGCGCCTGCAGGACCTTCCGCGCGGGCTCGCTCGCGATCGAATAGAAGATCGTCTGTCCGTCGCGGCGAGCGGAGACCAGGCCATCCTTGCGTAGGAGCGCAAGATGCTGAGAGACCGTGGAGTCACGCAGATCGAGAAATTCGGCGAGCTCGCCGACCGATCGCTCGCCGTCGATCAGCTGGCAGATGATCAGCAGCCTGTGGCGGTTGGAAAGCGCCTTCAGCAGATTGCCGGCCTGGTCGGCCGCGCGTTCCATGATGTCGATATCGATATTCATAGTTGCGTATATACGAATATATGAATATATAGTCAACCATTATCGAATGGCCGGGACAGCCGGCGATGTTCAGAGGAGGTGCGCATGGCGGAAGTTGTCGTGATCGGAGCCGGCCTCAGCGGCACGCTGATGGCCTATGAATTATTGCCGCAGCTGGGCAGGGACGATCGCCTCAGTGTGATCTCGCAGGGGGCCGTCTATCACTTCGTCCCGTCGAACCCGTGGGTGGCGGTCGGCTGGCGCAAGCGCGAGGAGATCGAGATCGATCTCGAGGAGATCATGAAGCGCAAGAACATCCGCCTGCTGACGCAAGGCGCGAAGCGCGTTCATCCGGCGGAAAATCGCGTCGAGCTCGGCGACGGTACGTCGGTGAACTATGACTATCTCGTGGTCGCGACCGGGCCGGAGCTTGCCTTCGACGAAATTCCGGGGCTCGGGCCGCAAGGCAACACCCAGTCGATCTGCCATGTCGACCACGCGTCGCACGCAAGGGAGGCGTTCGAGCGGCTGGCCGCCAATCCCGGACCGGTGGTGATCGGCGCGGTGCAGGGCGCCTCGTGCTTCGGACCAGCCTACGAATTCCTGTTCATTCTTGAGACCGAGCTGCGGCGCCGCAAGCTGCGCGACCAGGTCCCGATGACCTTCGTCACGTCGGAGCCCTATATCGGCCATCTCGGCCTCGACGGCGTCGGCGATACCAAGGGCCTGCTCGAGAGCGAGATGCGCGGGAAGCACGTCAAGTGGATCACCAATGCCCGGGTCAAGGCGGTCGAGGCCGGCAAAATGCTGGTCGAGGAAGTGGCTGAAGACGGCTCGGTTCGCAAGACCCACGAATTGCCGTTTGCCTATTCGATGATGCTGCCGGCGTTCCGCGGCGTCGAGGCGGTTCGCGGCATTGACAAGCTGACCAATCCGCGCGGCTTCGTCATCGTCGACAAGCATCAGCGCAATCCAGCCTTCCCCAACGTCTTCGCGGTCGGCGTCTGTGTGGCGATCGCGCCGGTCGGCACGACTGCCGTGCCGGTGGGCGTGCCGAAGACCGGCTTCATGATCGAGTCGATGGTGACGGCGGCGGCGATGAACATCGGCGCGCTGCTGAAGGGCAGGGCGCCGACGACACAGCCGACCTGGAACGCGATCTGCCTCGCCGACTTCGGCGATTCCGGCGTCGCCTTCCTGGCGCAGCCGCAGATCCCGCCGCGCAACGTCAACTGGTCCTCGAAGGGCGAGTGGGTGCACTACGCCAAGGTCGCATTCGAAAAATACTTTCTCCGCAAGATGCGGCGCGGCGAGAGCGAGCCGTTCTATGAGCGGTTTGTGCTCGACAAGCTCAACATCGCCAAGATCAAGGAGGTCCGTACCGGGACATGAGCGAGACGTCTCAGATCGTATGTGGACATTGCGGGCGGACCAACCGTCTGCCGGCCGGGCGTGCCGCTGATGGCGCGCGCTGCGGCTCCTGCCATCAGCCGATGTTCACCGGCCATCCGATCGAGGTCGACGAGGAGGGCTTTACGCGTCAGCTGGCGAACAGCGACGTTCCTCTGCTGGTCGACGTCTGGGCTCCGTGGTGCGGTCCGTGCCGCGCCATGGCGCCGATGTTCGAACGGGCGGCTCAACAGCTCGAGCCGAGGGTACGGCTGCTCAAGCTCAACTCCGATCGCGCCGCCGCGACCTCGTCTCGCCTCAACATCACGGGAATTCCGACGCTGTTGCTGATGCGCCGCGGCCACGAGATCGCACGTCATTCCGGGGTGATGGATGCACGCAGCATCGTTGCCTGGACCGAGGCCGGCCTCGGCCGTTCCTGATGCCACTGAAACCGAAGAGGAGTTTTGCCATGAATATCGACAAGGCCGTTCTAGCCTTCGCGGGGAGCGTCGTTCTGCTCGGCCTCGCGCTCGGCACCTACGTCAACGCCTATTGGTACCTGCTGACGGCCTTTGCCGGGCTGAACATGATCCAGGCGTCTTTCACCGGGTTCTGCCCTGCGGCGATGGTGTTCAAGAGGCTAGGATTGCGCGGCGGATGCGCGTTCAGCTAACTTCCGGAGAGAGCGATGACATACCACTTCTCGAAAACGGTCGACATGCCGTTCGATGCGGCCGTTGCGGCCACGACGGCCGCGCTGAAGAACAACGGCTTCGGCGTGCTCACGCAGATCGACGTCAAGGACACCCTCAACAAGAAGATCGGCGCCGAATTCCGCCCGTATCTGATCCTGGGGGCGTGCAACCCGAAGCTCGCCTACGAAGCGCTTACGCTGGAGGACAAGATCGGCACCATGCTGCCCTGCAACGTGGTGGTCCAGCAGCACGAAGGCGGCAAGGTCGAGATTTCGGCGGTCGATCCCGTGGCTTCGATGAGTGCGATCGAGAACCGCAAGCTCGGCACCGTTGCCGACAAGGTTCGCGGCCTCCTGCAGCAAGTCGTTGCTGATATCGCCTGAGGCAGTCGCAGCGGATCGCGAAGCGGCGCCAATTTATTTCGCGATCGGCGACAAGATATGGCGATCGCTGGCTGCAGGGCTGTGTGGCAATGCCGCGCATTCCGGCGCGGTGAATGCAGCCCTACACGTGAGCGAAACCCGTTGATCCGTACGTCAGGCGCGTTTCCATAGCCGCAGCAGCGGCCCGTCCCTGCCCAGCACCGGGTCGGTCGCGGGCACCGCGACCAGCGGGATCGTCCTCAGTGCGCGCGCGTGGCTCTCGGGCGTCGGCCGTTGCAGGTCCATCGGCGGGCCCGGCGGATAGGCGCCGACCACGCTGAAATCGCTGCTCGCGGACAGGCATTGATGCCCGGTGCCGGCCGGCAGGATCGCGACGTCACCGGCTGCGATCTCCAGCGCGCGGCCATGCGCGCCGCCGAACTGCACGCGTGCGCTGCCGCGCGCGACGCCCAGCACCTCGTGCACGGTGGCATGGTAATGCGCGAAATCGTAGACGCCGTTGCGCCACATCGCGCCCCAGCCATTGCTGCCGAACAACTGCTCGATCGTAGCCTCAGGATTGCTGCCGACGTCGACCGCGCCTTTGTAGACCAGGAACGGCATCGGATTGTTCGGCACCAGGCCGTCGTCCTGAAAGACGAAGGTCTGGGGCTCGGCATCGGGACTCACGACCGGCATGGCGGCTCTCCAGCGTTGCGCGCGGCGGCGATATCATGACCGACAAGCCGTCGGCCCGGAAGCCGTTCCCGCTAGATCTTGAACTTCAACACCTCGTCCTTGAATCTGAGCCCGTGCCCCGGCCGCTCCGGCGCGGTGATCGTGCCGTTGGCGATCTCCGGCGGATCGACCCAGAGGTCGTCGATCAGCGCCATGTTCTCGCACCAGATGCCGTTCGGGATCGAGGCGAGAAGATGCACGTTGAGTTCGGGGAACAGATGCGGCGCGATGGTGATGCCGAACGTGTCCGCCAGCGTCGCGATCTTGCGCAGGTCGGTCATGCCGCCGCGCATCGGGTCGGGTTGCAGGATCGGCAGGCAGGGATTGAGGAAGAACGGCCGCAGATCGTAGCGCGTGAAATGCGTCTCGCCGCCGACGACGCGCATGTCCAGCGCCGCCGCGATGCGCTGATAGCCGGCGAAATCATCGGCCGGTACCGGCTCCTCGAGCCAGTAGATATCGTACTTCTCGAACTTGCGCCCCATCTCGATCGCGACATCGGCGCTCCAGCCCATGTTGACGTCGATCATGATGTCGATGTCGGGCCCGAGCGTCTCGCGCATGCGGCGCACATTGTCGAGGTCCTGCGCCGGGGTGTGAACGTGCGCGACCTGCATCTTGATCGCCTTGTAGCCCTGCTTGACGAAATGCAGCGCCTTCTCGATCATCCCGTCGCCGCCGGCGCCACGGAAGCAGCCGGAACCATAGACCGGGATTTCCGAGCGATAGTGCCCCCACAGCCGGTGCAGCGGCAGGCCGGCGCGTTTTCCCAGCGCATCCCACAGCGCGATGTCGAGTGCCGACATCGCCATCGCGGCGATGCCGCCGCGGCCATAGGTCATCGTCGCGGTCCACAGATCGCGCCAGATCGCCTCGATCGCGCTGGCGTCCTTGCCGATGACGCGCGGGATGATGCACTCGTCGAGGCAGGCCGCTATCGACTGCATCGCCGGGCGGAACACGAACAGATAGCCCATGCCGGTGATGCCGCCTGACGTCTCGACATCGCAGATCAGGATGTCGCGCGTCGCGCCGAGCGCTGCGCCCTTCAGCCAGGGATCGTCGGCCCAGGGCAGCCGCAGCATCGTCACGCGGATGTCGCGGATGGTCATGTCGGAACTGGCTGATTTCATCGGGGTTTCCCTTATCCATGCCGGATCATGTTGCCTGATCTCGGATAAGGGAAACTCAATCACAGAGTGCAGGCGGCGATCCAGCGCGCTTCGTCATGCCTCCAATGCGTGAAGACGCGATTGCGTTCAGGTATTCTTGGGAAGCTCGAACACCAGGCAAGTGGTCGTGGCATGCGCGATCAGCTTGCCCTTGCCGTCGCTGATCCGGGCTTCGGCGGTTGCAACCCGGCGGCCGGCGTTGAGCACCTGGCCCTCGGTGCGGATCGTGCCGGTGTCCTGGCTCATGCCGCGGACGAAGGAGATCTTGAACTCCAGCGTGGTGTAGCCGAACCCCTGCGGCAGCGTGGTCTGCACCGCAAGCCCCATCGCGGAATCCAAGAGGATCGCGGCGTAGCCGCCATGCACCGACCCGATCGGATTGTAGTGGCGCAGGCCCGGGATGCTGTGGATCACCACATGGCCCTGATCGGCGGTGCAGTCGAACGGTTCGACGTTCTCCATGATCGGCGGTTCCGGCAGGGCACGGGCGAAGATGCCGCGCACGAAGTCGAGCCCCGGCATCGACGCCATCACCTCCATCGAGGAGACACCGTAGGTGGGCTTCGGGGTGGCGCTGTCGCTCATGTCGGGCAATCCTGCTGCGTGATGATCGTCATCTTATGACGAGTAGCTTGGCAGCGTCCGCTCAGGCAAGGCGTGACAAAAGATCATGCCCGGACCTGATGGTCCGGGCATGGGGTATTCTTGAAGGACTGCGCCGAAGGCTGCGGGTTACGCGGCCTGCTTCTTCTGCCGCATCAGATCGGCAAAGCGCTGGAACAAATAGTGCGAGTCGCGCGGGCCGGGCGAGGCCTCAGGGTGATACTGCACCGAGAACACCGGCTTGCCTTCGAGCGCGATGCCGCAATTGGAGCCGTCGAACAGCGAGATATGGGTCTGGGTCGCGCCCTTGGGCAGCGTCGCCTGGTCGACCGCAAAGCCGTGGTTCATCGAGGTGATCTCGACCTTGCCAGTGGTCTCGTCCTTGACCGGATGATTGGCGCCGTGGTGACCCTGATGCATCTTCATGGTCCTGGCGCCAACGGCGAGGCCGAGCATCTGGTGGCCGAGGCAGATGCCGAAGGTCGGCGTCCCCGACGCGATCACCTTCTGGATCACGGGCACGGCATATTTGCCGGTCGCGGCGGGATCGCCGGGGCCGTTCGACAGGAACACGCCGTCCGGCTTCATCGCCAGGATGTCCTCGGCCGCCGTCGTTGCCGGCACCACGGTCACCTTGGCGCCGACGCCGGCGAGCAGGCGCAGGATGTTGCGCTTGATGCCGTAGTCGATCGCGACCACGTTGAATTCCGGCGCGGTCTGCTGGCCGAAACCCTTGCCCCACGCCCACGGCGTCTCGTCCCAGGTAAAGCGCTGGCCGGAGGTGACCATCGGCACCAGGTCCATGCCCTCGAGGCCGGGCCATTCGCGGGCCTCTTCCTTCAGGCCGTGCAGGTCGAACTCGCCGGTCTTGGAATGCGCGATCACCGCATTGGGCATGCCCTTGGAGCGGATCAGCGCGGTCAGCGCGCGGGTGTCGATCCCGGACAGGCCGATGATGCCGCGCGCCTTCAACCACTGGTCGAGGTGGCGGGTGGCCCGGTAGTTCGAGGGATCGGTAATCGCCGAGCGCAGGATCACGCCGCGCGCGCCGGGCGTCGCGGCCATGTTCACCGTCTCGATGTCTTCCTCGTTGGTGCCGACATTGCCGATATGCGGGAATGTGAAGGTGATTATCTGGCCGGCATAGGACGGATCGGTGAGGATCTCCTCATAGCCGGTCATCGCCGTGTTGAAGCAGACCTCGCCGACGGCGTGGCCTTCCGCGCCGAGACCGAAGCCTTCCAGCACGGTACCATCGGCGAGCACAAGGAGCGCGGTCGGTTTGTGGTCCGGCCAGGCGGGAGCGTTTTCGGATGTTGTCATGAGCCCTTTAAATAGAGGCCGCACGCTGCGGCGTCAAAGCGAAAGGGCGCGGATTCACACGGCAATCCCGGCCGATTTGACAGGCCGGAACGGCCTTTTAATCTAAAGTTCCCTGAAGCGGCCGTTTGCTTGCCGAAAATGACCCGGTCCGGAGCTCCCGCATGGACAATACGATGCCGATCCTGCTCGTCCCGGGCCTCATCTGCTCACCGCGGATCTTTACCCCGGTCATCCCGGCGCTGTGGCGGTGCGGGCCGGTCACGGTCGCCAACCACGTCAGGGACGACAGTATGGGGGCGATCGCCCGCCGCATCCTGGCCGAAGCGCCGCCGCGCTTTGCCCTCGCCGGGCATTCGATGGGCGGCTACATCGCCTTTGAGATCATGCGGCAGGCGCCCGAGCGGGTCGCGAAGCTGGCGCTGATGAGCACCCAGGCGCGGGCCGACACGCCGGAGGCGACCGCGCGCCGCCGCGGCATGATCGAGCGCGCCCGGGGCGGGCAATATCGGGACGTGGTCGACGAGCTGTTTCCGGGCTTCGTGCATCCGTCGCGGCAGGGCGATCCGGGCCTGCGCCGGACTGTTTATGACATGAGCGAGGATGTCGGTGCGGAGGCCTTCATCCGCCAGCAGAATGCGGTGCTCAGCCGGCCGGATTCGCGGCCGAGCATGGCCTGGATCAAGTGCCCGACCCTGGTGCTGACGTCGGATACCGACAACACCGTGCCGAATTCGCTGTCGGACGAGATGGCCAACGGCATTCCCGGGGCCAAGCTCGTCGTGATCCCCAATTGCGGTCACCTGCTGCAGCTGGAGCAGCCGCAGGCCTGCGCCGATGCGCTGGTTGAGTGGTTGCGGAACTAGGTTGTTCTGCCACCGTAAACTGCCTACATGAGGGGATTACTGGTTCAAGGATACAGAGATGCTGCGCGACGAGATCAACACTGCGGTCAAGGAAGCGATGAAGGCGAAGGACGAGCGCAAGCTCTCCACGCTGCGCATGGTCAATTCGACCATCAAGAACGCCGACATCGACGCGCGCGGGCAGGGCAAGCCGCCACTCTCCGATGCCGATCTGCTCGGCCTGTTGCAGAAGATGATCAAGCAGCGCCAGGAATCGGTCGAGCTCTATGACAAGGGCGGCCGCGCCGAGCTCGCCGACCAGGAGCGCGCGGAGATCGCGGTGATCTCGGCCTATCTGCCGAAGCAGATGTCCGACGACGATGTGAAGGCCGCGATCTCGGCCATCATCGCCGAGACCGGTGCCGCCGGGATCAAGGACATGGGCAAGGTGATCGGCGCCTTGAAGGCGAAATACGCCGGCCAGATGGATTTCGGCAAGGCCAGCGGCCTGGTGAAGGCGGCACTCGCGGGTTAGCGACGGAGGCTTCCGATGTTTCGTGTCGCCGCGGACAGCCTGGAAGCCTATCTCGCCTTTGATCCCGCGCGGACCGCGGACCTCGAGCAGGTCCATGCGGTGATGCGCAAGGCCGCGCCGTCGCTGAAGCGGCACTTTCATGCCGGCACGCCGGCCGGCGAGGCCGGCATGCGCATGAACATGATCGGCTACGGTCAGTTTCGCTACGCGATCAAGTCCGGCAAGACGGCGGCCTGGCCGGTGATCGGGGTGGCGCTGCAGAAGAACTACATCAGCATCTACGTCGCGGTGACCCGCGGCGGCAAGCCGCTGGTGTCCTGCTACGCGGGCAAGCTCGGCGAATTGCGCGCGGGCGGCAACAATTTCAGCTTCGAGGCGTTTGTTGATCTGAAGGCGCCCGCTGTCGCGGCGCTGTTCGCCGAGGCCGCCGATATCTTCAAGGCGGATCAGGAGAACCCGGTCCGCTACATGCAGGGAAGCTGATAGCGACAAAGTCCCCGTGAAAGCGGCGCCTCGTTGCGAAGTTCTGGATAAACTGGAGACAGGCCATGGCCGACCAGCAAGCTCCTTCCGGTCCGGATCTGACACAAGGCGTGGGCCTCTCCGACTTTCCGGGCGCGATGCTGCTCGGCCATGTCGGCGACGAGGCGGTCCTGCTGGTGCGCTCGGGGGCGGATATCTTCGCCATCGACGCGCATTGCAGCCATTACCACGGACCGCTCGCCGACGGCCTGTTGGAGGGCGAGACCGTCCATTGCCCCTGGCATCACGCCTGCTTCGACATTCGCACCGGCGAAGCGACCGCCGCGCCCGCGTTCAATGCGCTCGCCATCTGGAAGGTCGAGCGGGAGGGCGATCGCATCATCGTGCGCGAGAAGCGTGCGCAGCCGAAACCCCGCATCAATGGCGTGGTCGATGTGCCCGGCGGGATCGTGATTGTCGGCGGCGGCGCGGCAGGCTTTGCCGCCGCCGAGATGCTGCGACGGCAGGACTACCGCGGCAGCATCGTCATGCTCAGCAGCGAGACCGCACCGCCGGTGGACCGGCCGAACCTGTCAAAGGACTTCCTCGCCGGTAGCGCGCCGGAAGACTGGCTGCCGCTGAAGCCGGACGATTTCTATACTGACACGGCGATCGACCTGAAGCTTGCGACCGAGGTCAAGTCGATCGACACCGGCCGCCGCGACGTCGTGCTCGCCAGCGGCGAAACGCTCGCCTACGACCGGCTGCTGCTGGCGACCGGCGCGGAGCCGGTGCGGCTGCCGATCCCGGGCGCCGACCAGCCGCACGTTCACGTGTTGTGCAGTCTCGACGATTGCCGGGCGATCATCGCCTCGGCCAGCGGCGCGCGCCGTGCAGTCGTGATCGGTGCAAGCTTCATCGGGCTCGAGGTCGCGGCGTCGCTGCGCGCACGGGAGATCGAGGTTCACGTCGTCGGGCTGGAAGCGCGGCCGATGGAGCGCGTGCTCGGGCCCGCCATGGGCGATTTCGTCCGCGCCCTGCACGAGGAGCATGGCGTCGTCTTCCACCTCGGCGACACGGTGACCGCGATCGACGGCAAGCGCGCGCAGCTGAAGAGCGGGCCCGTGCTCGATGCCGATCTCGTCGTGGTCGGTGTCGGCGTGAAGCCGCGGCTGGCGCTGGCGGAAGCGGCCGGGCTCGCGATCGATCGTGGCGTGACGGTGGACGCCCATCTCGAGACCAGCGCTCCCGGCGTCTATGCGGCCGGCGATATCGCGCGCTGGCCCGATCCGCACAGCGGCCAGAACATCCGGGTCGAGCACTGGGTGGTCGCCGAGCGCCAGGGCCAGACCGCCGCGCGGAATATGCTGGGCCAGCGCGAGGTCTTCGATGCGGTGCCGTTCTTCTGGAGCCAGCATTACGACGTGCCGATCAACTATGTCGGCCACGCCGAGCAGTGGGACGAGATCGCGGTGGACGGCAGCATCGCCGGCAGGGATTGCGTGCTCCGCTACAAGCGCGGCGGGCGCGTGCTGGCGGTCGCGTCGATCTATCGCGACCTCGACAGCCTCAAGGCCGAAGTTGCAATGGAGCGGAAGGCGGCCTGACCGCTTTCTCCTCAAGGAAGGGTTTGTGGTCCGGCGGCAATGCTCTAATCTGCGGCCATGCTTCAGGAAGCCAAAACCTACGACGAGCTCTATCGCAACTTCCGCTGGGACGTCCCCGCGCGCTTCAACATGGCGACCGCGTGTTGCGATCGTCATGCTGATGGCACCGGCCGGCTGGCGCTGATCTATGTCGACGAGGATGGCGCTATCACGCGTACCTCGTTCGACGAGGTCGCGGACGCCTCGCGCCGCTTCGCCAATGTGCTGATCGCCGACGGCCTGATGCGCGGCGATCGCGTCGCGGTGTTCCTGTCGCAATCGCTCGAATTGCCGGTCGCGCATCTCGCCGCGTTCCGGGCAGGGATGATTTCGATCCCGCTGTTCGCGTTGTTCGGCGAGGACGCGCTCGAATTCCGCCTGTCGAACTCGGCGGCGAAAGCCGTGATCACCGATCAGGCCGGCTGGGAGAAGATCGCAAAGATCCGCGATCGTCTGCCCGAGCTGAAGAGCATCTACATCGTCGGCGAAGAAACGCCGCCCGGAACCAAATCGTTCTGGAGCGCGATCACTTCGGCGTCGCCGGAATTCACCACGGTCGACACCTCCGCCGACGATCCCGCGCTGATCATCTACACCTCGGGCACCACGGGCAATCCGAAGGGCGCGCTGCATGCGCAGCGCGTCGTGCTCGGCCATCTGCCGAATGTCGAGATGTGCCACAACTTCCTGCCCAGGCCGGGCGACCTGATGTGGACGCCCGCCGACTGGGCCTGGATCGGCGGCCTGATCAACGGCCTGTTCGCGTTCTGGTACCACGGCATCCCGATGGTCGGTCACCGCGCCCGCAAGTTCGAGCCGCAGGCGGCGATGCAGATGATGGCCGAGCTCGGTATCCGCAACGTGTTCCTGCCGCCGACCGCGCTGAAGCTGATGCGGCAGGCCGGCGTGAAGAATTCCGGCGTCAGGCTGCGCAGCATCTTCACCGGCGGCGAGTCGCTCGGCGGCGAATTGCTCGGCTGGGTACGCGAGACCTTCGGCATCGACGCCCATGAGGTGTTCGGCCAGACCGAATGCAATCTCGTGATCGGCTCTAACTCCAATTTGTTTCCGATCCGCCCGGGCTCGATGGGCCGCGCGACGCCGGGCTTCGATGTTCGGATCGTCAACGACAAGGGCGAGGAATTACCGCGCGGGCAGCGCGGCATCATCGGCGTGCGCCAGCCGTGCCCCTGCACCATGATCGAATACTGGCGCAATCCCGAGGCTACCGCGAAGAAATATGCCGGCGAATTCCTGTTGACCGGCGATCTCGGCGTGCAGGATGCGGACGGCTATTTCTGGTACGTCAGCCGCGAGGACGATGTCATCACCACGGCCGGCTATCGGGTCGGTCCGTCCGAGATCGAGCACACGCTGATGAAGCATCCGGCGGTCGCGATGTCGGCGGTGGTCGGCATTCCCGATCCGATCCGCACCGAATCGATCAAGGCCTGGATCGTGCTACGCCCGGGCTATGCCGCGAGTGACGCGCTGGCGCGCGAGATCCAGGAGTTCGTCAAGGTGCAACTCGCCGCCCACGAATATCCGCGCTTCGTGCAGTTTGCCGACAGCCTGCCGATGACCGCCACCGGCAAGGTGCTGAGGCGCGAGCTGCGGGCGCTGGGCTAGATTCCTTCCGGCAAGTTCGTCACGATAGATACATGCAAAAAACCGCCTCCCAGGTCCCGGGCCTGCATCGCGCCTCGCTTAGGAAACTCCACGAACTGGATGCGGCGCTGGAGCTGATGTATTACGGCTGGCGCGGGATGACGCTATCGGCCGATCAATATCTCGACACGGTTGGCCTGTCGCGTCCGCACCATCGCATTCTCTACGTTGTTGCCCGGCGGCCCGACATCTCGATCGGCTCGTTGATCGAGGTGCTCGGCATCTCCAAGCAAGCCTTGAACCGGCCGCTCGCATTATTGCTGGAGCGCAAGCTCGTGGCGGCGAAGCGTTCGCCCGAGCAGCATCGTTCCAAATTGCTGCGCCTGACGGCAGCAGGGCAAAAAATCGAACAGACCGCGTCCAGCCACGAGCGGAAAGTCCTCCGTGACGCCTTCGATCGCGTCGGCGCGCCCGGCGCCGCCGCGTGGATGGCGGTCATGGAAGCGATCGCCGACAACAACTAGCGGCATCCTAACGTCAACATAATTGACCTGAGGATTGCGCCATGGCAATCTTCCTGCGGTCACGCCGCAGGGAGGGCGTGCAGCATGGGCGAGCAGATCATGGATCGTAAAGCGGCCGGACGTTTCGTCGAGGCGTGGTGCGCCAACTGGTGCAAGGTCGATATCGACGCCGTCGTCGCGCACTTTGCCGAGGATGCGGAGATGCGCAGCCCGTTGGCGCTGAAATTGACTGACGCCCCTGTGGTCGCAGGGGTCGAGAACATCCGCGCCTACTGGCGCAAGGCCTATGGAAGCATCGGGAGCGCCGACCTCAAGATCCTGAACTGGAGCTGGGACGAAACGATCGCGCGGCTGACGGTGTGGTGGCAATTGGGCGACACGCGTGCCAGCGAGTTCATGGATTTCGACGCTGCCGGCCGTGTGGTGCGCAGCGAAGCCTTCTACGGAAAATAGCCGATGCGATTTTCGAGTTTTGTCCTGCTGCTCAATGCACTCTGGTTCTGCGCCGCATTCGTCCAGTTCAGCATCGCCCAGCGCAACACGCTGAAGATCCTGGTCCCGCGCGAGGAGCGCGGAAATCCGATTGCGCCGACTTTGTCGGCCAGCGTCGCGTTTCTCGGCGGGATCAACCTGCCGATCGGCCTGCTATCGCTGTATTTGCTGCTGGCAAGGCCGCCGTTCTTTCAAGCGGCGGAGGCACAGCTTGCCTTGTTCCTGTTCTTCGCGGCGTGTCACTTCAGCCAGTTCGCCTACAATCTGCCCGTCGTGATGCGCGGCGGACGCGTCGGGGTCGCCTACTGGCCAGTCTTGAAGGGGCCGATGCTGCGGATCTTCGTCATCGACGCAACTCTGTTCGTCGCCAATCTCGTCGTCGCCCTCCTGCTCGCGTAGCGATTCAGTCGCATCGCCCGGGGGCTGATCGGCGCTTCCCGATCCGATCCGCCCGGGTCCATCAAGGCGCAGGCCGTGCTGCGGTGCAGCCCGCGGCACCTGTCGGAGTATTGATCCGCGTCAATGCGGCTCGCGCGATCACCTGCATCGATGTGCACTCAATCATTCGCGGCAGGGTTGATGTCCGTCTCTGGCAAGTTCGATCCGGTGGTGCGCAGGATCCGCGTGGCTGATATCGCGGAAGCGCTTGGCCAGGGGCTGCGCGACTTCCAGGCAGTCCCGCTCTACGGTTTGATGTTCGGCGCCATCTACATGCTCGGCGGCAACGCGATCCTGCTGTGCCTGACGGCGCTCGGCATGGTCTATCTGGCCTATCCGCTGGCCGCGGGTTTTGCGTTGATCGGCCCGTTCGTCGCGATCGGGCTGTACGAGATCAGCAGGCGTCGCGAAACGGGTGAGCCGATCACGCTCGGCGCGATATGGTCGAAGCTGCGCTCGCGCGGCGAAATCGGCTGGATGGCGTTCGTCACGCTGTTCGTCTTCATCATCTGGATGTACCAGGTGAGGCTGTTGATCGCCCTGATCCTTGGGCTCAGCGCCTCCTTTGCCAGCCTTCACGACTTTCTGACCGTGGTGCTGACCACAAATGAGGGCCTGTTGTTCCTCGCCATCGGCAATGCGGAAGGCGCGGCGTTGTCGCTGATCCTGTTCTCGCTGACGGTGATATCGTTCCCGTTGCTGCTGGATCGCGAGGTCGACTTCGTCACCGCGATGATCACGAGCGTGCGCGCGGTGGTGACGAGCCCGCTGCCCATGATCGGATGGGCCGCGGTGATCGTCGCGCTGCTGATCGTCTCGGTGGTCCCGTATTTCCTCGGACTTCTCGTGACGATACCCGTGCTGGGCCACACCACCTGGCATCTCTACCGCCGCATCGTGGTCCCGGTCGGCTCCCTTGCGGATCCGATCCTGCGCAGGGAGTGAACCTCAGGTCGGCATCGGAATCCCCAATTCCTTCAGTGCCGCCATCATGCGCTGCGGAGGCTGCATCGGGATCACCATCGCCTTGCCGGTCTCCAGCATGCTCTTCAGGCTGGAGAGGATCGCCGGCCAGCCGGCGCGGCCGCCGGACAGGATGTCGTCGCTGATCGGGCGGTCATGCGATTGCAGCAAGGTCAGCTTGACGCCGTCGCCGGCCGGCTCGATCTCCCAGGTGACGAGTGTCGGCCCGAGCTTCTCGACGAGCTGCGGCCAGTTGACGTTGAAGGTCACGGTCAGCCGCCGCAGGGGATCGCACTCGATCACCTCGCCGGAGATGTGCACGGCGCCGTCCGGCGTGCGCACGATGTAGGCGCCGCCGAGGCGAAGATCGACCTCGACCGCGTTGCCGGAGAAGTACTGCCGGCTGAACTCGGCGTCCGTCAACGCTTGCCACACCTTCTCCGGGGTGGAAGCGATGTAGATCGCGTAGACGATCGCCGGTTTGAATGTCTCGATGTTCATGTCCGCACGTGTCCTTCGATAGATCTTCATTGTCATTCGAAGCCGTCGATTCCGAGCGCGGCCGGCGGGATCGCGACCGCCTTGCCGGTTTCGAGCAGGCTCTTGAGAGCGGACAGGATCGCAGGCCAGCCCCTGGAAATGCCGTCGAGCAGCTTGCTGCCGACGCCGAAGCCCTCATGGGTCACGGTCAGCTCCACGATCTTGCCGAACGGCTCGAGCGTGAACACGACCTTGGTTGCCGGCTCCTTGCGCAACTCGGGGTTGGCCTCGTGCTTGAACGTGTAGGAAAGGCGCCGCGGCCGGTCGGCCTCGAGGATCTCGCCGGTGTCGGTGGTCTTGCCGCTCATCACCAGCGCGAGCGGCGAGCCGACCTTCCAGTCCGATTGCAGCTCGGTGTCGAACCAGTACTGCCGCGTGAACGTGCTTGAGGTCAGCGCATCCCACAGCTGCTCCGGCGTGGTCTCGATGTAGGTGACGTAGGTGAATTCGGGCTTAGGCATGGTAGGGCTCCCTGGCGCCGCTCGTGAGCAGTTCGGCCGGCAGTTCGCGCCCGGTCTCCAGGAAGCTCTTCAGACTCGCGATCACCATCGGCCACCCGCCGGAGATGTCGCGCAGCGTCTTCGGGCCGAGATTGTCGTGCGTCATGGTCAGCTTGACGATGCCGCCGTGTGGCTCGATGTCGAAGGTCACGCGCGAGACCTGCTCGCGCTCGACGCCTTCCTTCACCACGTCCCAGCTGTAAGCCAGCCTCTTGGGCGGATCGGCGATCAGCACCTCGCCCTGCACGGCGCGGCGGCCGTCCTTGCTGAGATGATGCGGCGAGCCGACCTTCCAATCGGAGGTGGCGCGATAACCGAACCAGAAGCGCTCGGTGAACTCGCTCGATGTCAGCGCGTGCCACAGCTTCTCGGCCGTGGTCTCGATATAGGTGACGTAGACGTAGTCCGGTTTACTCATCACGCTTCTCCAATTGTCGCTTCAATTCGCTGAGCGCGGCGAGTTTGCCGCGCTCGAACTTCCTGATCCACCGCTCGCCGATCTGATGGATCGGAACCGGGTTGAGATAATGCAGCTTCTCGCGACCATGCTTGATCGTGGTGACGAGGTTTGCCTCTTCGAGAATCACAAGGTGCTTGGTGACGGCCTGACGCGTCATGTCGAGCCCGTCGCAGAGCTCGCCGAGCGTCTGCCCGTTCTGATCGTGAAGCCGGTCAAGCAGCGTCCGCCGTGAGGCATCCGCGAGCGCTTTGAAGACCTCATCCATGGGTTGGATAATAGGCAACCAAATGGTTGCATGTCAAGAGCGTGTGTTTTGGCATTGTTATCGCCGTGCTAGCGTCACGCGCAGCCAACGCAGATTGGCAGGGAACTCGGGGTGGTGCGCATGGGTGGTCGCGTTACGGCGGTTTGCTGCACGTTCTTTCTCGCTCTGTTCGCACATGGTGCGAGCGCCCAGCAGAAGATCGGCGATCCGCCAGAAGCCTCCAACATGAGGCTGGTTGGAACCAACGATCTGCAGGCGCGCAGCGCCTATCAGCCGACCATCCATCACCAGGGCGATCGCTGGATCGCCTATATCGGCCATCACGGCGGCACCGACAATAATCCCGATCCGGTCAACCCGATGACCGGCAAGCCCGAACCAAATGGCACCTCGATCGTCGACGTCACCGATCCCGCGCATCCGAAGTACCTGCGGCACATCCCGGGCCAGGAGGGCAAGTACGAATCCGGCGGCGCGCAGATGGTGCGGGTCTGCGACGGCAAAGACCTGCCGAAGGGCGATCGCAACGCGGTCTACATGCTGCGCACCTTCGGCAGCGAGGCGCATGAGATCTGGAACGTGGCCGACCCCGCCAATCCCGTGCTGCTCGCCCGGATCGGTGACGGGCTAAAGGACACGCACAAGAATTTCTGGGAGTGCAACACCGGCATCGCCTACCTGGTTTCGGGCGCGCCGGATTGGCGCACCCGTCGCATGACGCAAATCTATGATCTCTCCGATCCCGTGCATCCCGTGAAGATCAGGGATTTCGGTCTGCCCGGGCAGGAGCCGGGCGCGACCGGCGCGGTGCCGACCGAACTGCACGGCCCGATCTCGACCGGGCCGCAGGGCAACCGGGTTTATTTCGGCTACGGCACCAACAAGGGCGGCTTCCTGCAGATCGTCGATCGCGAGAAGCTTCTGAACGGGCCGAAGGACCCGACGCCGGACAATCTGAAATTCCCGGAGATCGCACGAATGCCGCTGTCGGCGATGAACGGCGCGCATACGGTGTTCCCGATGCCCGGCATGCCGATCGCGGAATTCGCGCACGACAAGGATGGCAAGACCCGCGACATCGTGATGATCGTGGACGAGGCGATCCAGAATGAATGCGGCGAAGCGCGACAGATGGTGTGGTTCGCCGACGTGACCACCGAGGCGCAGCCGATGATGATCTCGAGCTACACCGTACCGGAAGCCTCTGGCGGGTTCTGCGAGCGCGGCGGCCGGTTCGGCTCGCATTCGTCGAACGAGAGCATGGCGCCGATCTATTACAAGAAACTCGCCTTCATCGCTTTCTTCAACGCCGGTGTCCGCGCGCTCGACATCCGCGATCCCTATCACCCCAAAGAGGTCGGCTACTTCATTCCCGCCATCACCGCGGCGACCGACAAGCGCTGCGTCACCATCGACGGCAGGGCGCGCTGCAAGGTCGCGATCCAGACCAACAATGTCGAGACCGACGATCGCGGCTACATCTACGCGGTCGACCGCGCCAATACCGGCCTGCACATCCTCGAACTGACGGGCGCGGCACGCGCGGTCGCCGCTCTGCCGTGAGCTTTTTCATGACGCGCTCGTGGCCGCTCATCGTGGCGATGTTCCTGGCGCTCGGCGGCCTCTCGGCCGTGGCCGGTTACGAGATGGCGCCGCCGCGGGCCGCGCAGTGGCGCGAGATCGCCTGGCCGTTCCCGCGCGACGGTTGGCCCGCCGGCCGTGCCTTCCGTTGCGGCTCCACGGAGTGCGGCACCGAGCTCGAGGTCTATCTCAGGCCGAAGCTCGGCTTCTGCAACTGCGACAGCGGCGTCGCCGATGACGATGAGGTCGACCGCGTCGCCGATGTCGACATGATCAGCCCGCGGTTTGTTCCGCACAAGGCGGGCGACGCCGTGCGGGTGGCGGACATGCCGGGACGGATCAGGGCCTATGATCTCGATGGCCACCGCACCGCGATCGGCATCGCGGTGTCGCATCGCTGCGATCTGATGGCGGTGGCGGCGCAGGGGAGTGGTGATGCCGCGCGGGTCCAGCAAACGACGTTGAAGTTTCTGGAGGGGCGAGAGATCAGAACGTGGATGGCCGCGGCCATGGAAGGGCGTTGAGCGCCGCGCTCCCATTCACCTCGCCCCGCCTGCGGGGAGAGGCATAGGCCGCCTTCGGCGGCCGTCCCAAAGAACGCCGAAGCGAAGCTTCGGCTGTGTCGCATCGTCGGATGCGATCCGGGTGAGGGGGACAGGTCCAACCCGCAAGAGCGGGGCGAGGGAGCAGAGATGTTTCCTTGTCGGCTGCTCGCGTGCATAATGGCAGCAAAGAACCAGAAGAGCCCCCCATGTCCCTGCAAGCCTATTTCGCCTTCGTCGCCGCCTGCATCGCGCTGGCGCTGTTGCCCGGTCCGATCGTCACGATGGTGATCGCCAACGGGCTGCGCTACGGCACGCGCGCGGCGCTCACCAACGTGCTGGGCGCGCAGGTCGGGCTTGCGATCGTGATCGGCATCGTCGCGGTCGGCCTGACCTCGCTGATGGCGACCATGGGCTATTGGTTCAACTGGGTGCGCTTTGCCGGCGCCGCTTACCTGGTCTGGCTCGGCATCAAGCTGATCCGCTCGCCGGTCGAGGGCGTAGGCACCGACGACAAGCCGCCGCCACCGCGCGGCGGCTTCTTCCTGCAGGGCTTTCTGGTGCTGCTGTCGAACCCGAAGGTGCTGGTGTTCTTCGGCGCGTTCATTCCGCAGTTCATGGATATGGACAAGCCGCATCTGCCGCAAGTGGCGCTGCTCGGCGTCACCTTCATGGCGACCGCGGTGCTGACCGATGCCGCCTACGCGCTGGCCGCCGGCCGCGCCCGAAAGTTCTTCTCCAAGGAGCGGACGCGACTGATGTCGCGCATCTCAGGCGGCTTTATGATCGGCGGCGGCATCTGGCTGGCGCTGACCCGGGCGCGGTGAGAGCCTGCGCGCCCTCTGCTTCACCTCGCCCCGCGTGCCGGGAGAGGTCGGAACGCATCGTCAGATGCGTTCCGGGTGAGGGGGAGTCTCCGCAAATGCAGCTGCCGGCGGTTACGCGGAGATGGCCCCTCACCCCAACCCTCTCCCCGTAAGAACGGGGCGAGGGAGCGCAGCGCCGTCGTTCTCCGACCTGCTCGCATCACGCGCTACGTCGCGATCCGCTCCATTACGTCGCGCACCAGGCCGGTCAGCAGCTCGAGTTTGTAGCCGGTCATCGGCAGCGGCTTGGCTCCCGATGTTGCCAGCTCGGCGGCTTGTGCGATGGTCGCGGCAGTGGCCGGCTTTCCCTCCAGCGCAGCCGCGCATGCGGTGAGCTGCAGCGGCACCGGCGCGATGCCGCCGACGGCGATGTGGACCTCTCGGAATGTGCCGCCTGATATCACCGCCCGCGCGCAGACCTCGACCAGCGGCCATTCCGCATAGGAGCGGCTGATGGCGCGCTTGTAGTGCGCGCGCTCGCCGGCGAGCGGGGCAGGGAGCTCGATCCGCTCGATCCGTTCGCCCGGCGCAAGCAGATTGTCGGCCGCACCGTTGCTGCCGTCGCCGAGCAGGTCGGTGATCGACAATCCGCTGCGCCGGTCCGTGCTGACCTTTGCGCCATAGGCCATCAGCGCCATCGCCATCGTCGACGGATGCGGCGCCACGCAAGGACCGAGATCGAACGCGACGTGATAGAGGTGGTTGCCCGATCGCGCCGGGCAGTCGGCGCCGCCTTTCTTGAGGCAGGCGATCTGCGGATTGCGGTAGTACCAGCAGCGCGAGCGCTGCGCGAGGTTGCCGCCGAGCGTCGCCATGTGCCGTATCTGCGGCGTGGCGAGCCCCAGTGCGGCAGCCGCGATGCCGGGATAGGCCTGGGCGAGCCGCGCGTCCGATGCGATCGCCGCGATCGCGGTCAGCGCGCCGACCCGCGCCGAGCCGTCCGCATTCCACGCGACCCCGATCGTCTCGGGACTGGCGGTGAGATCGATGACCTCTCCGCACGACAGGCCGCTGCGGCGGCGCTCCGACAGGTCGGTGCCGGCGGCACGGAATTCGGGGGCGGACATTGCAATTGCAGTTGCGGCGCTCATGCGGCGGTCCTCCCCTTCAGCGCGGCGACGATGCGGTCGGGCCGGATCGGAATCTCGGTGAGGCGGACGCCGATCGCATCGTGGATCGCGTTGGCGACCGCGGCCGAGGTCGGCACCGTCGAGGCCTCGCCGATGCCGACGCTGTTGCCGAGCACATGGTCGAAGCCGGCTTCGTCGAAATGCACATCGATCGCCGGCGTGTCGGCGATCCCCGGGATGCGATAGTCTTCCATCCCCGCGGTCAGCACGTCGCCGGTCTTCGGATCGAGCTCGCGCGCTTCGTAGAGCGCGTAGCCGAGGCCCTGGATCACAGCGCCGCAGGCCTGGCTGCGCGCCAGCGCGGGAGAAGCGATCTTGCCGACCGCGATGCCGGTGTGGACGTTGAGCACGCGGACATGGCCGAGCCAGGTGTCGACCTCGACCTCAATCACCTGCACCGAGCTCGGCACGCCGGCGCCGACCGCGATGTTGGAGAAGCGGCGCATCATCCAGCCGAACACCATGCCCATCAGGCCGACCTCGCGCAGCGGCGAGCGGATGCCGGGCGCGGTGTTCTTGCCGTCCTCGCCGCGCGTCTCGACGACGGCGATATCGGGCGAGCGCGCGATCAGCTCGCGCCAGGGCGCGTTCGAGCCGGGCGCAGGCTTTCGTGTCGCCTGTTCGAGGATTTGAGCCTTCAGTTTCCGCACCGCCTGCAAGGTCGGCGGCATCACCGAGGCGGTGACGCGGCTGCCGCCGGAGCCGGGCCCTTCGGGCAGCGAGGAATCGCCGATCCGTACATCGATGTCAGACGGTTCGAGATCGAACTCGCGCGCGATGGTGTCGGCCAGCACGCTGCGGGTGCCGGTGCCGATGTCCTGCGTCGCGGTGCTGGCGACGATGCGGCCGGCCTTGACCGCGACCTCCACCTTCACATTGGGTTGCCAGAGATAGAGCCAGTAGCCGGTGGCGACGCCGATGCCGCGGCGATAGCGGCCGGTCTGTGCCGGTTTGCGATTGCGCCAGATATCGAGCCCGGAGGCCCAGTCGTAGAGCCGCTGGCGGTTGGGATCGGGATCCCAGCGCTTGCGCAGGGCGATCGGATCGACCTTGAGCCGCAGCGCGGCCTCGTCGATCGATTGCTCCACCGCGAAGGCCATCGGCGGCCCGCCGGGGCCACGGAAGGCGGCGCCGGGCGGCAGATTGCTGATGACGTCGAAATCCGACAGGTCCTTTGCCTCGGCCGGATAGATCAGCCGTGCCAGGCCGGCGATGGTCGAATTGGTCGCGGCGCCTGTATCGGCATGCGCAGTGACGGAGAGCGCCTTCAGGCCGCCCTGGTCGGACGGCAGCAACGCGACCTTCAGTTCCGCGGCCGGCCGATAGCCGGCAACCGAGAGCTCCTCCTGCCGATCGTAGGCAACGCGCACCGGCGCCTTCGCCTCGCGCGCCAGCTCGATCGCAGCAATCGTCTCCGTGCCCAGGCTCGCCTTCGAACCGAAGCCGCCGCCGACGTGATCGGCGATGACGCGGACCTTGTGGTGATCGAGCCTGTAGCGCTTGGCGATCTGCTCCTTCAGGTGAAACACCTGCTGGGTCGATGCGTGCAGCGTCAGGCGGTCGCCGTCGAAGCGCGCCACCGCGGCATGGGGTTCGAGGCAGGCATGCTGCTGCGTGGCGGTGCGGAAGGTGGCTTCGACCAGCAGCTTGTTATTGGCCTGGCGTGCCTCGTCGACCCAGCTGCGCGCCTTCTTGGCGCGGGTCGAGAACACCGCGGTCGGGCCGCGGATGTTCTGCTTCCACGGCGCCGGCCCGCCGGCCGCTTCCGAGACGTTGCCGGCCCGCTTGCGGCTCGCCTTGTCGAACACCACCGGCGCGCCGTCCTTGCGTCCGGCGTCGAGCCCGACCACCGCCGGCAGCTTGTCGTAGGTCAGCTTGATCGCGGCGAGCGCGGCCAGCGCCGTCTTGCGGTCCTTTGCTGCGACCGCCGCGATCGGCTCGCCGACATAGCGCACGACCTTGTCGTCGCCGAGCAGCGACACCGCGGTGACGCCCGCGAGCGCGCGCGCCGGAGCCAGATCGAGCGCGGCGATGCGCGCATGCGCCTCGCGCGAGCGCAGGATCAGGCCTTCGAGCTGGCCGTCATGGTTGATGTCGACGGTGTATTTCGCCGCGCCCGTCACCTTGTCGCGCGCCTCGATGCGGGGCGCTGCGACATGGTCGCCGTCAAAGCGGCCGGCGCAGGCATCCGCGACCGCGCGGAAAATCCCGTCATAGGCGCCACAGCGGCAGAGATGGCCCGACAGCGCCGCGCCGATCTCCTCGCGCGAGGGCACCGCCGTTCCCCTGGTCGCGCGCCATTGGTCGCAGAACGCGGTCGCCTCAACGATGAAGCCCGGCGTGCAGAAGCCGCATTGCAGGGCGTCATGCGCCATGAACGCCTTCTGCACCGGATGCAGCCCTGCGGCGCCGATGCCCTCCACCGTCGTCACCGCCTTGCCGGCCGCGGCCTGCGCCGGCATCAGGCAGCTTGCGACCGGCGCGCCGTCGACCAGCACCGTGCAGGCGCCGCAGACGCCGGCGCCGCACACCAGCTTGGTGCCGGTGAGCTTGAGCTGGTCGCGCACGATGTCGATCAGCAGCGCGTCGGGATCATCGGGCAGGGATTCGACGCGGCCGTTGACGGTCGTCGTGGTCATGACTGTCCTCCAGTTGTCCTGCGTGTCGGCTTCTTTGCGGGCGCCGCCTTCTTGGTGGGCGGCTTCTCGGATTTCGGTACGACGCCCGCGCAGAGCGTTCGCACCATGATCGCCATGTCCTTCAGGAACGCGTCCGCCGGCTGCATCGCCGGGTACTGCGATTTCGCTGCGTACATCGACATCTCGACCAGCCGGGCGAATTCGGCCGGCGACAGGTCTTGCGGCAGCGCGAGCTGCTGCCGGCGCACGTTCCGCGCGATCGTCGCGACCATCCGCTCCGCATATCGCGCCGCATAGGTCTGGTAGAGGTCGCGGGCGTGCACGAGGTGCTCGGAATACAGTTCCTCGAGATGCGGCGAGCCATCCAGCGATCCGATCATGGTCGACATCCGCGCGGTCATGCCCGCGGCAAGGATGTCGCCGAGATTGCCGCCTGCCGTCTCGGCTTCGGCCACGGCTGCCTCCTCGGCAGCGATCGCGGATTCATGGATGCGCTCGATCACGGCGCGGAACAGCGCTTCCTTGGATTCGAAATGATGATAGAGCGCCTGCCGCGTCAGGCCGGCCGCCTCGGCGACCTGCTCGATCGAGGAGCGGCGAAAGCCGTGCCGGCGGAACACCAGCATGGTGGCATCGAGGATGCGGGTCTTCGGTCCCATTTGACGAATTTGACAAATGTAGGAGAATTGTCAAATCGCGATTTGGTGAGGCGGCCCGCCGCGGCGCCCGCACCCGTGTGAGCCGCGTCACGGATCGTCCCGCCCGGCCTGCGTAAAGCTTCGTCATGCAAGGGCGAGCCCGATCGCCCGGCGCTTGCGAGGATACGGACATGACACAGGTCTATTTCCATTGCTCGAATACGCGCGGCGTGCTGATGGATCGCCGCGGCACCTCGGTCGACAACCTCTCCGAGGCCTGCGAGGCCGCGACGCGCATGATGCGCTCGCTGGTCGCGACGGTCAGTCTGGAAGACTGGCGCGACTGGGCCGTGCATGTCAGCGACGAGGCCGGCGAGGAGATCGTCATCCTGCCGTTCGCCTTCGTTCTCGGCAAACCGCACTGAGAGGCAGCCATGCCGTCATTGCTGCCTCTCTGCCGCCGTCTGAACGCGATCGCGACCGGCTGGCAGAATCTGATCGCGCGAATTCGCGATCCCTACCGCCCCGAGCTCCACTACATGCGCGGGCCGGGCCCCAAATGGCGCGCCAAGCACACCGTTCACGCCGCGGCAGCCCGCTGAACGCGGATCCGATCCTGGCTAGGCCGCGCAGGTCTCGCGCATCGGGGCCGGCAGGGATTCCCAGATGCGAATCAGATCGCCGATCGAGCTCGCCTGCATCTTGCGCATCACGTTGGCGCGGTGCAGCTTTACTGTCACTTCGCTGATGCCGAGATCGAAGGCGATCTGCTTGTTCGCACGGCCGCGCGCAACCTCGTAGAGCACCCGGCGTTCGCGCGGAGAAAGCGATTCCAGCCGTCGGACCGTGCGTTCGGCGGCCCGGGCATCGGCGCGTTGCGCGAGATCCTTCCTGATCCCGGCGGTCACCGCATCCAGCAGGGTTTGATCGCGCACCGGCTTGGTCAGAAAGTCGACGGCGCCGGCCTTCATGGCCTGGACCGTCATCGGGATGTCGCCGTGGCCGGTCAGGAACACGATCGGCTTGCGCTTGCCGTTCGCTGCGAGTTGGTGCTGCAGATCGAGACCGCTCGATCCCGGCATCCGAACGTCGAGAATCAGGCACCCGGGCCTCTCCCATACGCTTGCCGCGAACAGTTCTTGCGGCGAGGCAAAGCAGGCGCACTCCATGCCGGCCGACAACATCAGTTCCTGCACGCCTTCGCGAACCGCCGGATCGTCGTCCACGATGATGACAAGCGGCCGCTCGGCCTCGTCGTTTGGCCGCATCCGACCCGAATCGGGGTTCTGCGACGCCTCGAGTTCATGTGTCATATCTTCCTCCTCATCGGACTAGCGCCACGCGCCAGTTCCCCGATTAGAACAGTTGCTCCGGCATCTTTGGGTCGTCACCAACGACGGCGATGACCGACGTTCGATGCGCGGTCATCACACTGCGACGGCCTCGTCGGCCTCCACCGGCAATGTGAACGTGAACGTTGTCTCGCCGGCCGGGCCGGTCTCCGTCCACAGCCGGCCGCCATGGGTTTCGACAATGGAGCGGCAGATTGCGAGCCCCATTCCCATGCCGTCCGTCTTCGTCGTTACGAACGGCTCGAATATCCGGTCCGACGATTCCACCCCGGGACCGCGATCGCTGATCTCGATCCGCACGCTGCCGCCGGATCTGCGCGCGCGGATGGCAAGCGGCTTGGCGTCTCGAAGGCCCTCCATGGCCTCGATCGCATTGCGTATGAGATTGATCAAAACCTGCTGGATCTGGATCCGGTCGCAGACCACGGCAGGCAGGCCGGCCTCGATCTGCATCGCGACGCTAACGCGGCTCTGCCGTGCGGCGTCGATCATCAGATCACGTGCTTCCGCGATGATCTCGCCGAGCGTCGCGCGTCGCTTCTCTTGCGTCGATTGTTTGAACAGCGCGCGAATGCGGCTGACCACGTCTGCGGCTGCATTGGCGTCGCGAATGATGCGCGTAACGATCAGTTGCGCGCGTTCGACATTCGGCGCATCCGCGGCCAGCCACCGTTGGCAGGCGTGCGAATTGGCGACGATGGCGGCGAGAGGCTGATTGACCTCGTGGGCGATCGAAGCGGAGAGCTCCGCCAGGCTGGCCGCCTGGCTTGCGCGTCCCAGGGTGTCCCGGGTTCGCCGCAGCTCGTCCTGCGCCTGGACTTGATCTTCGATATCGAGACAGACGCCGTACCATTGCACCACGACACCTTCAGCATTGCGCATCGGCGCAGCGCGTGCCTCCACCCAGCGATGCACGCCGTCCGAGCGACGAAGCCGATGTTTCAACGAGAACGGCTCGCCGCTCACCATCGAACCGCGAACCGCGTCGGTGACGACGACGGCGTCATCCGGATGCACGATGATCTTGATCGTCGCTGCGAGCCGTCCAGCGTCGAGATGACTCAATTGGTCAATCGACAGCCCCGTGAATTGCGCCATTCGCTTGTTGAAGTAGGTGGGTTCGCCATCCGGGGCCAGGCTCCAGATGAGGCCGGGTACGGAATCGACCAGTCGGGACAGTTGCTGTTCGCGTTCGAGCAGGGCTGCTTCGGCCTGCTTCTCGTCGTCGACATCGATGGTGGTGCCGTACCAGGCGGCGATCCGCCCGTCCTGATCGCGTTCGGGCGATGCGAAATTGCGGAACCAGCGATAGACGCCGTCCGCCATCGCAATGCGATGCTCCAGATCATAGTGATCGCCGGTCGCGAGGCTGTGCTGCCAGGCTGCCACGAGCCGATCATAGTCATCGGGATGAGCGAGGTTTCTGACGCCGAAGGCGTCCCGTCCAAGCGGCGACAGGTCCTTCTTGGAGAGCCCCGTGAGGGTCCTGATACGGCGGCTCATATAGAGAAATTTGCCGCGGGCATCGGTCGACCATGCGAGCGCCGGCATGCTTTCGATGATGCGCAGTGCCTGCTCGGCCTTGTCTGTGCGCTTCGTCCGCCGGCGCCCGGACCAGATGCAGCAGATGCCGACTAGAATGCAACAGCACGCCGCGACGGCAGCCCAGAGGCCGGTCAGCCCAAGCGCCGACCCAGCCAGCAGCAGTCCGACACCGCAACCCGACAGGGCGAAGCCGAAATCCTCAGCGAAACGCGACGTGCCCGTCATCGGCCGCTCTCCCGCTTCGACCTGCGCGGTCGTCGCTTCGGCGACTTGTTGGGACCGTCGGTCGGGTCGGATCTTCGGGGGCGATCCTTGACGCGGTCGCTGATCCAGTCCTGGACGTCCCCGAAGAACGCTGCGGGTGCGGTACGCCCGAAACGCTGCGCAACGTCGGCGAGGGTCTGTTCGGCCAGGGCGTCGCGCATGGCCTTCTCCGCGCGAAGCATTACGGCGTGAACGGCGCACGTTCCCTTCGCGGCCCATGTCGGCGGTCTTGCGCCGAACAGCTGACATCGCAAGCGGACATCCTGGCAGTCGAACAGCGGCTTATCGCCCTCGATGGCATCGACGATGTCCAGGAAGCTGATCTGTTTCGGCGCCTTCGCGAGCACATATCCGCCTCTGGCGCCTTCGGATGCCCTTACGATGCCGGCCTTCTCCAGCTTCGGAAATATCTTGGCGACGAAGCTCGGCGAAATGCCCTGCAACTCGGCGAGGTCACGGCTGCTCAACGGCTTGTCGCCGGAGCCGACCAGCCACAGCAGGCAATGGATGCCGTATTCGACGCTCACGGTGACGTGTGCCATGACGCGGACTATATCAGTCCGAGTTTTGCCATGCAATACGCGGATAGCATTTGTCCGAGTTATGCGGATCCACGACGCCGTGATGGCGGCGATGCGTCGACGCCGCCCTAAGCTGCTGAAGCGGCAACGTATTCCGGCGCATGCGTTGGCGTTCCCTCGGCGTGCGGGGCCCAGTCGACCTAACCCTCGGTACAGGCAACCTATCCTCGCGCACGGTATCGGCGGTTTGACGAACGTGGCAGTCGCTTCGATCGAAATTTACTGCTCCGAAGACGAGCCCGATACCATGACCGAGCTGCTGTTGCGTGATGTCCCAGAGAGTTTGCCGCCTTCGTCCGAGGCGCGTCAGGCCAAGCAGCCGAGTACCGAGCATCGTGCCGCCGATGTGGAGATGGCGCGCGTGCTCGGCACCACTCCGTTTCGCATGGCCTTGGATGCTGCCGGTGGCGGGATCGCCCACTGGAAACACGAGCCGCTGCACGACGTCGTCGAGCCGATGAGCCACCACGTGATCATGGCCTACAATGGTACGATGCAGCGCATGGAGCGCCGGTCAGGACGGTCGGTCGCAATCGGCACGTTTCGTCCCGGGGTCCTGATCATCATACCCGAGGGATCAAGCTCCCGATGGGATATTCCGAAACCCGTTGACGTCGTTCAGCTCTATCTTCCCCGGACGACGCTCGCGCGCGTCGCCGACGAGGCCGACGTCCCATCGACTGATCTGCTGGAGCGGACGGCGCATCCGGACCCCATTACGTCCCGATTGCTGTTGAGCGCGGCGGATGCGCTGCAGGGCAACGAGGTCCTCGATACGTTGTTCAGGCAGCAACTGACGGATCTTCTGGCTACGCGGCTGCTGGCGGCGCACACCGGCGCGCCGGCGCCGGTCCGGTCGGTTGGCGGCGGGCTGGCGCCGCAGGCGCTGCGCCGTGCCATCGAGCGGTTGCGCTCGGACGGCGAGGCCGACGTCTCGCTCGCGGCATTGGCAACGGATGTCGGCCTATCGCGCTTTCATTTCTGCCGCGCCTTCAAGGAAAGCACCGGGCTCTCGCCGCATGCTTGGCTGCGCCAGCACCGGCTCGAGCAGGCCATGAACATGCTGCGCGACACCGATGCATCCGTCGTCTCAGTCGCCGCGGCACTCGGTTACGGCTCGCAGACCGCATTTGCCGCCGCGTTCCGGAAGCTGACCGGTGAGACCCCGAGCGATTGGCGGCGGCGGCTGCGGTAGCCGCAATCGCTCTTCAGGTCAGGCAATCGCTCTTGGGCGCTCACAAGCCCCATTCGCTAGATCACCGTGGCGCCCATGCCAACAACGGAGACAAGCGATGGTTTGGAAGGATTTCGGCAGTTCTCTTGCAATCACGCGCCGACGGCGGATTGTGGCGACTGCGCTCATGTACGGGCTGACGCTGACCGTTCGCTTGACGTCGACAACGAGTGCAGACACGGATGCTTCGGCACAGGCGTTTCAGGGTGCCAATCCCATCACGTCGGTCATGATCAACGACAACGCCCCGATCGTCGATGGGGACTGGCTCGCGGCCGCGGTCCAACCGATCGCCTTCCGCCGCGGCGGATCGCTCACCTCTGACGCGTGTCGTCCAGCTTGCGAGACGGCCGCTCGAACGTCGTTCGTGTCGGGCTGCGCCGAGCGTCGCTAGGCGGTCGCCGCATTGCCTCACCCCATTCGCGCCGAGATCGCCGCAAGACCCATCAGCGGCGGCGACGCGCGGACATCAGAGACTGCCAACCCAAAGGAGATATTATATGCGACTGGTTATTATCGGAGCCGGCTTTGCCGGCATGTATGCCGCACTATCTGCAGCCCGCCTGCGCGACATTCAGGGCGTATCGCCCGAGGAACTCGAGATCGCGCTGGTCGCGCCGCAGCCGACCCTCGTGGTCCGCCCGCGGCTCTACGAGCCGAAGCCGGAAACGCTCACCGCGCCGCTGCTCGACATCTTCAACGCGATCGACGTCGTCTATGTGCAGGGCAGCGCCGAGGCGATCGACACCAAGGCGCGCACCGTGCAGATCGTCACCGCCAGGGACGCGCGCAAGACGCTGCCCTACGACCGGTTGGTGGTGGCGACCGGGAGCCGGCTGTTTCGTCCGAACGTGCCGGGCCTTGCCGAGCACGGCTTCAGCGTCGACAGTCTCGAGGACGCGGTCGCGCTCGACCGGCATCTGCACGGCCTCGCCAGGCAGCCGGCCTCGGCAGCACGCGACACCGTCGTCGTTGCCGGCGGCGGCTTCACCGGCATCGAGGCGGCGACCGAGATGCCGGCGCGCCTGCGGGACATCCTCGGCAAGGACGCGAAGCCCCGCGTCGTCATCGTCGATCGCGGCGCTGCGATCGCGCATGACATGAGTGCGGATGCACGCCCGGTCATCGAGGACGCGATGCGCAAGCTCGGGGTCGAGGGCCGGTTCGGCGCCGGCGTCGCCGAGATCAGCAAGTCCGGCGTCACACTCTCCAGTGGCGAGCATATCGAGGCCGCGACCGTGGTGTGGTCGGCCGGCCTTCGCGCCGCGCCGCTGACCCAGCAGGTCCCTGCCGAGCGCGACAGTTTCGGCCGGCTGCTGGTCGATCGCGAGTTGCGCGTGCCGTCGGTCGCAGGCGTGTTCGCCACCGGCGATGCGGCGCGGGCCGCGTGCGACGACGTCGGCAACTATGCGCTGATGTCGTGCCAGCACGCGACGCGGATGGGCGCCTTCGCCGGCAACAATGCCGCGGCCGAGCTGCTCGGCGTGCCGACCAGACCGTATCATCAGAAGGTCTACGTCACCTGCCTCGACCTCGGCGAGGCCGGCGCGCTGTTCACCCGCGGCTGGGAACGCAAGGTCGAGCTGGTCGGCGACGTCGCCAAGAAGACCAAGCGGGAGATCAACACCGTCTGGATCTATCCGCCGCGCGCCGAGCGGGCGGCAGCGCTCGCCGCCGCCGATCCGGAGCGCGTCGTCGATCTCTGAGGCTGGTTGGTCGATGGCCGCGCCTTGCACAGGGCGCGGCCATCGATTCAGTTTAGAACCATCCTAACGACAGCGCCGAAAGACGGGACGCATCGTCGCAGGTCGCGGCGGCCTTCGTTGCGCGATCGCAACACGATCAATGATAAGCCCGTTACTGGATGAGTTCTAATCGACGCGCTGCTGCGCGCATCCGACATCGTGTTAGGCAAGAATGGAGACTCCGGAATTAGGTAGCGACGTTGACTGCGACGACCAAATCCCTGCGGCGATGGGGCGCCGTCCACAAATGGACCAGCCTGATCTGCACATTGTTCATGCTGCTGCTGTGCATCACCGGCCTGCCGTTGATCTTCCATGATGAGATCGACGATCTCCTGCACAGTTCGGTCAAGCCGGCCGAAATGCCGGCCGGCACGCCGCCGGCCAATCTCGACCATCTGCTCGCCAACGCGCTCGCGCAGGCGCCGGGCAAGGTACCGCACTTTCTGATCTGGGATCGCGACGAGCCCGGCGCGATATGGGTCAGCGTCGGCCCGACGATCGACGCCGATCCGGTCAACAACCTCTTGATCCGGATGGACACGCATAGCGGCGCCTATCTCGATTCCCCCGATGTGACCGGCCGCTTCACCTACATCATGCTGAAGCTGCACACCGACATGTTCGCGGGGCTACCCGGCAAGCTGTTCCTCGGCTTGATGGGCATCCTGTTCTGCGTCGCGATCGTTTCCGGCATCGTGGTCTACGCGCCGTCGATGCGGAAGCTGCGCTTCGGCGCCTACCGTGCGCAGCGCACCCGCGTCGTGCGCTGGCTCGACGTGCACAATCTCGCCGGCATCCTGCTGGTCGCCTGGACGCTGGTGGTGGGCTTCACCGGCGTCATCAACACCTGGGCCGACCTCGTGCTCAAAATGTGGCAGTTCGGCCAGCTCGCCGAGATGACCGCGCAGTACAAGGACCGCCCGGTGCCGTCGAAGCTGACCTCGCTGAACGGCGCGGTCGAGGTGGCGAGGCATGCGGTGCCCGGCATGACGCCGAGCTTCGTCGCATTCCCGGGGACCCTGTTCAGCAGCAAGAGCCACTATGCGGTGTTCCTGCACGGCGATACGCCATTGACCTCGCGGCTCCTGAAGCCCGCGTTGATCGATGCGGAGACCGGCACGCTGACCGACAGCCGCGACATGCCCTGGTATGTGTCGACATTGTACATCTCGCAGCCGCTGCATTTCGGCGACTATGGCGGCATGCCGCTCAAGATCGTCTGGGCGCTGCTCGACATCCTCACCATCTTCATCCTCGTGACCGGCGTGTATCTGTGGATGCGCCGGCGCAAGGCGGGCGTGAGCCAGGAGCGCGCCATCGCCAACGCCGCGTCTATCGACAACCCCGCGCTCACGTCGTGACGTCAGCATGGTCGCACATCGCTCATTGACACAGATCTTCGTCGCCCCGCTCGTGATCGCAATCGTGAGCACGGTGGGCTTGATCAGCGCGCTGGTCGGCGACGGCTTGTGGGATGCCGTCTCATGGGCGGCGCTCGGCCTGCCGGTGCTGCTCTATCTCGTGTTCATCTGGCGCCGCCGGCCGAATTGAGCCAAGCACGCCGCCCGATCGCGGCTCGAGGATACTTGCCGAGTGACGGAGCCTCACTCCGGAAGCCCCGCCATCCGCAAGGGAGTGACCAATGCGTCCAGGTCGTCTTGCCGGCGATACGGAAGCAGCCGCGCCCAGCGCGCCAGGGTGAAATTGGGATGGCCCCCCAGCAAGTCGGCCGCTGCGGCGCGCGCTTCGCCTTGCCGGCCGAGATTCCAGAGCGTCGCTATGAGCGTCGATTGCGCGGTCAGCCAGAGCGGCCGCTGTTTCAATACGTGGGAGGCAATCTCGTGCGCCACCGTGAAATCGCCGAGATGGAATCTTGCTCGCGCTTCGTCGACCATGGATTCATTGCGCTCGATCGGACTGAGCCGCTGGGCGTGCTCTTCATAGACGACGGCCTTTCGGAAATTGCCAGCATAGCCGTGATACATGCCAGCCATGTGATGGGCATCGGAGCTACTGGGAGCGAGGCTGATCGCCGTTTCTCCTGCGGCCACGGCCTCGTCATGGCGGCGTTGAAAGGTGCGAACATAGCCGATGACCAAATATGCTTCGCCGAAGCTGGTGTCGGCGGCGAGCGCCCGATCGGCGCAGTGCAGCGCGGCCTGATACGTTTCATTTTCGGCTTTCGTCCAACCGAAGCGCGCTTGATCGGTCAGAGTGAGGCCCAACAGATAGAGTGCCGGCATAAAGGCGGGGTTGATCTCCAGCGCTTGCTCAAAAAGCTTCCGGGCTTGTGCGTGGGTTTGCCTTGAGAAATTGACGTAGAGTGCGCGTCCCTTCAAGACATACTCATAAGCCAGTGGACTGCCGGAGCGTTTTCTCCATACCCGTGCGCGTTCGCCGACCGTCAACTGGACTTCAAGTGCTTCGACGATCTCTTGCGTTATTCGATCCTGAAGATCGAACACGTCGTCCAGGTCTCCGTCAAAGCGATCCGCCCAGAGGTGGCCGCCGTCCCGACCATCGATCAACTGCGCCGTCAACCTGACGCGATTGCCGATCTTTCGAACGCTTCCTTCCAGCAGATACCGAGCGCCCAGTATCTGGCCGATCTCGCGAATGTCCCTGTTCTGCCCTTTGAACGCGAAGCTCGAGTTGCGAGCGATCACCATCAATTCCTGAATCTTTGACAGGGTCGTGAGGACGTCTTCCGCAATCCCGTCCGCGAAATACTCCTGCTCGCTGTCGCCGCTCATGTTCTGAAACGGCAATACCGCGATAGACGGTTTTCCGGAGGATGGGCGGAGATGGCGCGACTCCGCGGCAGCCGGATGGCGCTCAGGCGAAGTTCCGGCGCCGATCTTCATTCGCCAGGCGCGGACCGGCTCGGCGATGTTTTTCAGGTTCTGCTGGCCCATGTCTTCGAAAGTTGCTTCGACCTTGCTCCGGACTTGCCGGTAGGCGTCGTCGGACAGGCATATGCCGCCCGGGTCGGCAATGCTCTCGAGCCGAGCGGCGATGTTGACGCCATCGCCGAAGATGTCGCCGCTGTCGATGATGATGTCTCCGACGTGAATGCCGATGCGAAACTCGATCCGCTGCTGTGGCGCTGCGGAGGCGTTCTGCTCCGCCATTCTGCTCTGAACCTCCGCGGAGCTGCGCACGGCATCGACGGCACTACCGAATTCGACCAGCATGCCGTCGCCGGTCGTCTTGACGATGCGGCCTCGATGAGCGGCGATCGTCGGGTCGATGAGCTCCTTTCTGATGGCCTTGAGCCGGGCGAGCGTGCCTTCCTCGTCAATTCCCATCAGACGACTGTAGCCGGCGACATCCGCCGCCAACACTGCTGCCAGTCGCCTTTCCACTCGCTCGGGTGCCACGGAACTATCCTAGCAGGAAGTTCAAGCCAGGGGATTAAAGCACGCCGGGTTGCCTCCGGGCTAGGGGCGCCGCGCCCTGATCGGCCGTTCGAAACGCTAGATCAGCGCTTCGGCGCGCAGCGTCGTCTCGATCTCGCCGAGGACGCGCGCCAGCCGCTCGGCCCATGCGGTCTCGCCGGCCTGGTCGGAGATCAGGTCCTGACGGATCTCGATGCCCGAATTCATCAGGCCGCGCTTCTCGCCATGCACCGGGATCGTGTAGTCGGTCTCGTCGCTGACCGCGTAGGGCTCGTTGTCGCCGACCACGAGATCGCCTTCGGCGCGCAGATGCTTCAGCAGCAGCGGCGGCAGCGCCTTGTCGTGGTGATACAGCGTGCCGATGTGCCAGGGACGTGCGATGCCGGCATAGACCGGCGTGAAGCTGTGCAGCGACACCAGCACGGTCGGCATGCCCTGTCGCGCACGTTCGTCGATGATGCCGTCGATGCGCTGGTGATAGGCATCGAAGATCTGTGCGCGGCGCATCTCGGCGGCCTCGCGCGACAGGCCTTCATTGCCCGGAACGGTGGTGGCTTCGCTGATCAGCGGGACCGAGCTTGCGACATGCGGCGGCCGGTTGCAGTCGATCACCAGCCGCGAGTAGCGTTGCGCGATCAGGTGCGCGCCGAGCAGGTCGGAGAGCTGCGTGGCGACGCCGGCGATGCCGATGTCCCAGGCGATGTGCCGGACCAGCTCGCTTTCGGGCAGGCCGAGATCGCCGAGCGGGGAGGGAATCAGCCTGCCGTAATGATCGCAGGTGAATAGGAACGGCGAGCGGCCGGCCGCATTACGTTCAAGAACCGGTGAAACATCGGTGCTTGCGAGCAGAAACGATGGACCGCCGCCGTCATTCAAGGGCTTTTTTCCTCAACTTTGCCTATTCAAGCGGCATGCTGGTTTGGAATCGAGCAGCTTTCTCTATAGATTATGCGGCCCGAAATCACGATGATTGTTTGAAGATGCCGCTCCTGACTATTCATCACAAGACCGTTTATCGCTACGCGCGCCCGGTGGCGTTCGGCGAACACCGCATCATGCTGCGCCCCCGCGACGGCCATGATCTGCGCGTCCTCGACGGTGCGCTTGTGATCGATCCGCAGCCGATGTCGCTGCGCTGGATTCACGACGTGTTCGGCAACAGCGTCGCGATCGCGGCTTTCGACGAGCGCGCCGATACGCTGTCCTTTGTCTCGACCGCGACGGTGGAGCACAATCCCGCCGACAGGTTCGCACTGACGCCGGACGATCCTGCGTACTTCTATCCGTTCCTCTACGACGACGAGGAATTCCCCGATCTGCAGCAATTCATCACGCCGCAATATGGCGACCCGAACGGCGAGCTGTCGGCCTGGGCGCGGCGCTTCCTCGATGTCGAGGCGCCGACGCTGACCTTCAAGATTCTCAGCGACATGACCCACGGCATCCGCGAGGCGTTCAGCTACCGCAAGCGGTACGAGCAGGGCACCCAGCATCCGCTCGACACGCTGCGCACGCAGTCCGGCACCTGCCGCGACTACGCGCTGTTCATGATCGAGGCGCTGCGCCGGCTCGGCATCGCCGCGCGCTTCGTCTCCGGCTATCTCGCGATGCCTCCGGGCAGCGCGCATGGCTATGTCGGCGGCGGCTCGACCCACGCCTGGGTGCAGGTCTATCTGCCGAGCGCGGGCTGGATCGAGTTCGATCCGACCAACGGCATCGTTGGCACGCGCGATCTGATCCGCGTTGCGGTGGCGCGCGATCCGCGCCAGGCGATCCCGCTGCATGGCGTCTATCTCGGCGCTGCGGATGCCTTTCTGGCGATGGACGTCGACATCAAGGTCGTCTCCGTCGGCGAGAGCGTGGCGGAGCGGGAGACGGTCTGACGATGCAGATCAAGGTCGGCTTCGAGATCACCTACACGGCGCCGCAGCCGACCCCGATGGTGATCATGCTGTCGATCCATCCGTCGCGCTACGCCGACGTCGTCGGCACCGAGAGTATTGCGACCGAGCCGAATGTCCCGATCGGTCTCTATCGCGACGGCTTTGGCAATGTCTGCGGGCGGCTCGTTGCCCCCAGCGGCGGCGTCACTTTCCATGGCAGTGCGCTGGTGCGCGATTCCGGATTGCCTGATGTCGTCAACCCGGCGGCGCAGCAGCTCCCGGTCGAGCAACTGCCCGACGACATGCTGCTCTACCTGATGCCGAGCCGCTATTGCGAGACCGACAAGCTGACCGACATCGCCTGGTCGCTGTTCGGCAACACACAGCCCGGCTGGGCGCGGGTGCAGGCGATCACCGATTTCGTGCATCACCATGTGACATTCGGCTATCAGCACGCCCATCACATGAAGTCGGCGCATGATGTCTATGAGAGCCGCGCCGGTGTCTGCCGCGACTTCGCGCATCTGGCGCTGACCTTCTGCCGCTGCATGGGCATTCCGGCGCGCTATTGCACCGGCTATCTCGGCGACATCGGGGTGCCGCCGGATCCGGCGCCTATGGATTTCTCCGGCTGGTTCGAGGTCTATCTGTCCGGCCAGTGGTACACCTTCGACGCCCGCCACAATACGCCGCGGATCGGCCGCATCCTGATGGCGACCGGCCGCGACGCCGCCGACGTCGCGCTCACCACGAGCTTCGGCCGCATGACGCTGGCGAAGTTCGTGGTGGTGACGGATGAGGTGGTGGCGGCTTGAGCTGTTTTCCCCGTCATTGCGAGGAACGTTAGCGACGAAGCAATCCATGTCTCCGCACGCTGCGCAATGGATTGCTTCGCTTCGCTTGCAATGACATAGAGAGCCATGACTTCCGATCTCCTCTTCGTCTACGGCACGCTGATGCGCGGCTTCGACCATCCGATGGCGAAGCTGCTCGCGGGCAATGCGGAATTCCTCGGGCCGGCGCAGTGCCGCGGCCGGCTCTACCTCGTGAAGCATTATCCGGGCCTCGTCGTGTCGGACGATCCCGCCGATATCGTGCACGGCGAACTGTTCCGCCTGCGCGAGCGCGAGGCGATGCTGCGCGAATTCGACATGTACGAGGCCTGCGGCGAGGGCTTCCCGCAACCGACCGAATATCTCCGCGAGATGCTGAAGGTCACGCTTGCCGACGGCAGCGTGAGCGAGGCGTGGACCTATCTCTACAACTGGCCGGTCACCGAGCTGCCGCGGATCGCGTCAGGAAAATTCTTGGAGCACTAGCGAGTGTGGAGATCGGGCGGCATCGGAACCGCGTCCCCTCTCCCGCTTGCGGGGGAGGGCTAGGGTGGGGGCTCTCTCCCCGAGTCCCATCGTGGAGAGAGCCCCCACCCGCCGCTTCGCGGCGACCTCCCCCGCAGGCGGGAGAGGTGAAGAGGGGGCTGCGGCGCGATCGATTCAATACAGCATGACAGCGCGCGGCGCGCTTCACACTTCCCGCTCGACGCGAATGTCGACCTCGCGCTCGACAAAGCTCCATTCCTCGGTCGCGCGCAGCATGGCGACCAGTTCGTCGAACAGGCTGGCATGCTCGGGGGCGAATTCGAACCAGGTCAGGAAGTCGAAGGGCATGCCGAGGTCGCGGGCGTGAAACAACTGGCGGGCGATTGCCGGCAGGTATTTCAAGGTCCCGGCGATGTGGTGCGACTTGTCCTCGAAGATCGCCCGCCGCTCCTCCTGGGTCAGCTCCCACCACGCCGCGGATTTCCGGATCGGGATCAGCGCTGCGTGCGTCGCCTCGCTGCGGCCGAGCGCGGCCTGCACGGCTTCTCGCGCTCTTCCTTCTCGGTGTAGCGCAGATGGCTGGCGACGCCGGCAAGCCGCCAGGAGGTCTGCGCCGGCAGCAGCGGCAGCGCGATCGAGTCGCTCGCAACGATCGACAGCGCCGCGACCTTCGGCAGCGTCTCGCCCTTCACCCGCGTGATGGACGTGACCTGCCAGCCGCCGCTCTGACCGCCTCTGAATGTCGTGAACATACCGCTATCCAATCCCGGAACCGGGGAGGGGGCAAGCTCGCTGCGTGGGCTCTCCACTGTCATTCGGGGTGGCCCGGGGTGTGGATAACGGGTGAAGGCCGACAAACTTGATGGGTTTGGGGCTTCGTCACTATATCGATGTCCGATTGAAGCCGAACCCGAGCCAGATGCGTTTCACGCCCCAATTCCTCGAAGAGCTGCGCGCCCGACTTCCGGTCTCGGAAGTCGTGGGCAAGCGCGTCAAGCTGAAGAAGGCGGGGCGGGAGTGGAAGGGGCTGTCGCCGTTCCAGCAGGAGAAGACGCCCTCGTTCACGGTCAACGACCAGAAGGGCTTCTACCACGACTTCTCCTCCGGCCAGCACGGCAACATCTTCGACTTCGTGATGCAGACCGAGGGCGTCACCTTCCCGGAGGCCGTCGAGCGCCTGGCGTCGATGGCGGGCATGGCGATCCCGGCGGCGAGCCCGGATGCGGCGCGGCACGAGCAGCGCCGCCGCACCCTGCACGACGTGATGGAACTCGCGACCAAGTTCTTCGCCGACACGCTGGCCTCGCGCAATGGCGCCAAGGCGCGCGGCTATCTCGCCGACCGCGGCATCTCGCCGGCGACCCAGCTCCAGTTCCGGATGGGCTACGCGCCGCCGGATCGCTTTGCGCTGAAGGAGCATCTGGGCGCGCAGGGCATCTCCACCGAGGACATGGTGGAGGCCGGGCTTTTGGTGTCCGGCGAGGACAAGCCGGTGCCGTTCGATCGCTTCCGCGACCGCGTCATGTTCCCGATATCAGACGCCCGCGGCCGCGTTATCGCGTTCGGCGGCCGCGCGCTGGAGAAGGACGTTCCGGCGAAGTACCTGAATTCGCCGGAAACCACGCTGTTTCACAAGGGCGACAATCTCTACAACCTGTTCACGGCGCGCCAGGCCGCGCATGACGGTGCGCAGCTGATCGTGGTCGAGGGCTATGTCGACGTCATCGCGATGGTCACCTCGGGCTTTCCCGGCGCGGTCGCGCCGCTCGGCACGGCGCTGACCGAGAACCAGCTCGCGCTGCTCTGGAAGATGGTCGACGAACCGATCCTCTGCTTCGACGGCGACCGCGCCGGCAAGAAGGCGGCTTATCGTGCTGCGGACATTGCCTTGCCGCAGCTCAAGCCCGGCAAGAGCCTGCGGATCGCGCTGCTGCCGGAAGGCCAGGACCCCGACGATCTCGCACGCTCCGGCGGCCGCGCCGCAATCGAGGACGTGATCTCGGCGGCGCGCCCGCTCGCCGAGATGATCTGGTCGCGCGAGATCGAGGGCGGCAATTTCGACACCCCCGAGCGCCGTGCGGCGCTGGAGGCGCGGATCGGCGAACTGACCAACGGCATTCAGGACGAGGTGGTGCGCCGCTATTACCGGCAGGACCTGCACGAGCGGCTGCAGCGCAATTTCGCGCCGGAGGGCGGACGTGGCGGCTATGGCCGCGGCGGCGGCTTCGGCAGGGGCAATTTCGGCGGCGGCCGCGGCGGCGAATCACCCCGTCAGTTTGTCCCGCGCGGACCGGGCCAGGGCGGCCGGTTCGGCGCCAAGGGCGGCGCCGCCCCCGGGATTGCACGGGGTCCCTACCAGGCCGCGAGCCCCCAGCTCGCCAACAGCCCGATCATGCGCGGCCAGCGCAGCGCGATCTCGCGTCGCGAGGCCCTGATCCTGCAATGCCTGATCAATCACCCCTGGCTGCTGCACGACCATCTCGAGGAGGTGGCAGCGCTGGAGCTCGCCCATCCCGAGGCCCACAAGCTCCGGGCCGCCATTATCGCGGCCTTTGCCCACGACCATCACCATTCCCCTGACGTCGAGGAGCAGGCCGAGAAGATGCGATCCGACCTCGAAGCGGGCGGATTATCTCAGATTCTTCAAAGGGTTGAGCGGGCGATCACAACCCAGGCGGTGTGGGGGGCGCAGGTTGGCGCCGCGCGTGAGGACGTTTTATCGACCTGGCGTCAACTCGTTGCCTTGCATCAGAAAACCCACGCCTTACTTAGGGAAAGAAAAGATGCGGAAGCAGCCTTGGCTGAAGACTCCAGCGAGGCCAATCTGGCATGGTTGCAGGATATCCAGGCCCGGATGGCAGAAGCCGATGGGACCGAAGCCCTGATTGAAGGGTTCGGCGAATTATCGGGCCGGTTCCAGCGTAATGTCTGATAACAAAAATGCTGCGGACGGCGCTGGCCGAACCCGCAAAAAGACTCGCCAAATCCATGGTTTGGCTGCAAAAACAGGGTTAAGCGAAACTTAATAGCCTCGCGGCTATTGCAGATGGAAACCGTCGAGACGGATGACAGGGGTGGCGAGATTTTGCGCCGCCCTTTGTGCGTCGAGAGAGTAAATCTAGATTTCGTGCGGATGCGCGTGCGTGGCGCCATTTTGCATGACCGCGTTTCGGGAGCTTAGTGAATGGCCACCAAGGCAAAGACGCTGCAGGTTAAGGACAAGGAAAAAGACGACAAGGCAGCGGATGCTCCTGAGAAGGATTCCGCCGACGCGCCGTCGCCGTTGCTCGACCTGTCGGATGCCGCGGTGAAGAAGATGATCAAGCAGGCCAAGAAGCGCGGCTTCGTGACCTTCGATCAGCTTAACGAAGTGCTGCCATCCGATACGACCTCGCCCGAACAGATCGAAGACATCATGTCGATGCTCTCGGACATGGGCATCAACGTCACCGAGGCGGACGATAGCGAAGGCGAGGACGAGAAGGACGACGGCGACGACGAGACCGATAACGAGCTTGTCGAGGTCACGCAGAAGGCCGTCACCGAGGTCAAGAAGTCGGAGCCCGGCGAGCGCACCGACGATCCCGTGCGCATGTATCTGCGCGAGATGGGCACCGTCGAGCTGCTGTCGCGCGAAGGCGAAATCGCCATCGCAAAGCGCATCGAGGCCGGCCGCGAGGCGATGATCGCGGGCCTCTGCGAAAGCCCGCTGACCTTCCAGGCCATCATCATCTGGCGCGACGAGCTCAACGAAGGAAAGATCTTCCTTCGCGACATCATCGATCTCGAAGCGACCTATGCCGGCCCCGAGTCCAAGGGCGGCATCAATCCGAACCTGATCGGCAACAACGGTGCCGAGGGCGCTGCCGCTGAAGGCAATGGCGGCGATGCGCAAGCCGGCGCGCCGGCCCATGTCGCGCCGCCCGCAGCCCCGCCGTCGCCGACCCCGTTCCGTGCCGCGCCCGCCGGTGGTGAAGCCGGCGGCGAGGAGAAGGATCCCGCCGAGGCCGCCGCCGAAGGCGACATGGACGACGACGAGTTCGAGAACCAGATGTCGCTCGCCGCCATCGAGGCCGAGCTGAAGCCGAAGGTGGTCGAGACCTTCGACAAGATCGCGTCCGAGTACAAGAAGCTGCGCCGCCTGCAGGAGCAGGACATCGCCAACCAGCTGCAGAGCGAGTCGCTGTCGCCCTCGCAGGAGCGCAAGTACAAGAAGCTGAAGGACGAGATCATCGTCGAGGTGAAGTCGCTGCGCCTCAACCAGGCCCGCATCGATTCGCTGGTCGAGCAGCTCTACGACATCAACAAGAAGCTGGTCTCGTTCGAGGGCCGCCTGCTGCGCCTCGGCGACAGCCACGGCGTCGCGCGCGAGGATTTCCTGCGCAACTACCAGGGCTCGGAGCTCGATCCGCGCTGGCTCAACCGTGTCTCGAAGCTCTCGGCCAAGGGCTGGAAGAACTTCGTCCATCACGAGAAAGACCGCATCAAGGACCTGCGCCACGAGATCCAGTCGCTGGCGGCGCTCACCGGGCTCGAGATCGGCGAATTCCGCAAGATCGTGCACGGCGTGCAGAAGGGCGAGCGCGAGGCCCGTCAGGCCAAGAAGGAGATGGTGGAAGCCAACCTCCGTCTCGTGATCTCGATCGCCAAGAAGTACACCAACCGCGGCCTCCAGTTCCTCGACCTGATCCAGGAAGGCAATATCGGCCTGATGAAGGCGGTCGATAAGTTCGAATATCGCCGCGGCTACAAGTTCTCGACCTACGCCACCTGGTGGATCCGGCAGGCGATCACCCGTTCGATCGCCGACCAGGCCCGCACCATCCGCATCCCCGTGCACATGATCGAGACGATCAACAAGATCGTCCGCACCTCGCGCCAGATGCTCAACGAGATCGGCCGCGAGCCGACCCCGGAAGAACTCGCCGAGAAGCTCGGCATGCCGCTGGAGAAGGTCCGCAAGGTCCTCAAGATCGCCAAGGAGCCGCTGTCGCTCGAAACCCCCGTGGGTGACGAGGAAGACTCGCATCTCGGCGATTTCATCGAGGACAAGAACGCGATCCTGCCGATCGATGCGGCGATCCAGTCCAACCTGCGCGAGACCACCACGCGCGTGCTGGCCTCGCTCACCCCGCGCGAAGAGCGCGTGCTGCGCATGCGCTTCGGCATCGGCATGAACACCGACCACACGCTGGAAGAGGTCGGCCA
This sequence comes from Bradyrhizobium sp. UFLA03-84, assembly GCF_002289535.1. Taxonomy (NCBI): domain Bacteria; kingdom Pseudomonadati; phylum Pseudomonadota; class Alphaproteobacteria; order Hyphomicrobiales; family Nitrobacteraceae; genus Bradyrhizobium; species Bradyrhizobium sp. UFLA03-84. The sequence goes on from NZ_NSJY01000013.1 coordinate 231,342, forward strand.
GCAGTTCTCGGTCACCCGCGAACGCATCCGTCAGATCGAAGCCAAGGCGCTGCGCAAGCTGAAGCACCCGTCAAGGTCGCGCAAGCTGCGGAGCTTCCTGGATAACTAAGCGGCGAGCAAAAAAGCATCTCTTCTGCGGCTTTGAGAAGAGATGCTGACGGTCGGCTTGCTCAACAAGAGATTTCTCTAGCCGGTTCGGTTCGCCTTGAAGAGAAGGCTTGAACAGAGTTAGAGTCTGACATGCTGCTAGGAACCCAAAATATCCAGTCTCGCGACGAGAATTACCAAATGCGCTCCGGTGAGCGCGTCTTTGTTGATTCGTATTTTTCTGCCGATGTTGAGACGGATGGCCCGATTCCAGGACCATTCTCTATTCTGTCTTTTGCAATTGTATATGCAGGGTCATTCGATGGGCGCACTTTCATCCGCCCCCAGAGCTATGATAAGGTTTTCTATCGAGAGTTGAAGCCGATCTCCAATGCATTTCAGCAGGAGGCGTTGGACGTTAACGGCCTTGATCGGGCAAAGTTATGTGTTGAAGGACTCTCGCCAGAGGTGGCGATGACAGAAGCCTTTCAGTGGATCAACGCCAATTCGAGCGGCGCAAAGCCCGTGCTAGTTGCTTATCCGCTAAGCTTCGATTGGACTTGGCTGTACTGGTATTTTATCCAGTTCTGCAAAGATGGCTCACCGTTCGACTATTCTCGTTGCTTTGACATAAAGACCGCGCTGGCGGTGAAGGCGGGAATACCGGTATCGCAAGCGGGACGCTCAAGGCTGGATCCAGCCTTGTCTTCTAAACGACCGCACACGCATCACGCAGTGGACGATGCGATCGAACAGGCAGAAATTTTTGCGAATGTATTTGAGTGGGCGGGTGCTAATGAGAGAACTCGATAGGCGTAGGCAATATTCATCTGAAACAATTGCAAAGCTGCGTACCAGTTTCGTAGGCGCAGGTGAGTTTGCGGCAGGCAAGGCCTGCGTCTATGCGACAGGGTCCTTCGGACGATGCGAGGCGAGTGAGTACAGCGATCTGGACTTATTTATCGCTGGGAATAGTGAGAGGATCTCAAGGGCGGATGGTTCCGAGGAATTTGGTCAGAAGAACCTGCTCAATCACCTAGATGAGATATGCGTTCAGGCTGAATTAATCAAAGAGTCGAGGAAGCTAGGCTTTCCGGAGTTTTCCGGCGATGGTCGATATCTTGATCATCACTCGATCTACGAGTTTACCAGTACACTTACTCAGCGCTTTTGTATTTGTTGGCGGTATATAATTCCAAGAGATCTGTCTCCCCGGCGGACGCAGTTGAAATGACGAAGCTAACTCCTACAGAAAGATTGGAATGGCTTCGAGTTCAACCGTATCTGGGGGACGCAAAGGCGACAATTGAGAAGCTTTTGGAGCAGTACGACAGGTTCTTGGACACAACTAATTTGAAGGAGGAAGACCTTATCCAGAAATTCCTCGATAAGAATACTCGTCATCAATATTTTGAGGCTGCGCATGAGTTCGGCGATTCGATGTTCCGAGCCTTGACCACAATCGGAAAAGACAGCGCTTTTCACCGCCTTTTGGTAGTCTGATATGAACCATAGCCCGCCGTTCCTTGGTTCTCACGCTCGCATCGATCATTTCAGTCGTGCTTCGCGCTGACCGGCAGCCGTAGGTTTATCTTCTTATCCTATTTCCGCTACTTCTTCTTCGCGCCAACTCGCTCGATCGACTTGATCTCGAGCGGCGGGCGGCCGCCCTTTTCGGCGATCTCGCGGTCCTGGTCGCGCAGGAAGGCGCGCACCGGCTCGTCGCCGTCGAGGCCGCCAATGAGCTCCGAGGGCACGCGGCGGTTGGAGCGCTGCGAGCCGTCTTCATAGAAGACGTTGAAGAAGGCGAATTCGCCTTTGGGATTGGTCCCGGGTTTTTTCGGCATGCGCGGCTTGTCCCCGATCGCGGCAAGGCTGTCAAAGCAAATCCCGCGCGTTTGCGCGCTGGGCTGCCCTGCGCAATCCGGCGGCGAAGCGCCCTTGCGATGCGATCGGACGTAATCCGGCGACATGTCAAGCTGACAACGGCCCGCGAGATGTCCACCGTTCTCTGGCGTTCGGTGTCCGTCTCAGCCCTCGAACAGCACGAACGCCGCCCACACGCTGGCGTCCTTGGCACCCGCGACCTTGCCGTCGCGCGCATCGCGCCGGGTCTGGCGCAGCGCATCGGAATAGGTCAGGCCCTCGGCGAGGTGCTCGTAGAAGCGCACGGTGAAGTTCGCGGTGCCTTCGTCGGCGACCGGCCACAGCGTCAGCAGCGCACGGCGGGCGCCGGCGATGCCGAGTGCGGTCGGCAGCCCGCGCAGGCCGCTGACAAAGCTCTCGTCGCCGCGGCCGGTCTCGCAGGCCGACAGCACCAGCAGATCGAGCCCGGACAGGTCCCAGTCCATCAGCTCGAAGGCATAGAGATAGCCGTCCTTGTCATCGCGCAGCGGAAACCGGCTGTCGCCGGCGCCCGACAGCACGATGCCGCTCTGCCAGAGCGTATCGAGACCGGACGCGGTGCTGTCGTGGTAGAAGCCGTGGGTCGCCAGATGTGCGATGCGGGCCTTGCCGATCGCCTCGCGCAATGCGGCTTCGCTGACGCCGCTCCCGGTCAGCATCTCGACCGGGGCGCCGCGCGCGCGGGCGAGTTTGGCGATCGCCTCGATCTCGGTCTTGGTGCCGGGCAGCGGCATCGGCCCCGGCTGGCCGTATTCGATGCCGCCGGCCAGCAGCATCGCGCCGGTCCGCTCGAGCTTCTCGCGGGCATGGATCGCGATCAGCGCATCGGGGCTGGTCAGCAGCCGGATCGTGAACTTGTCCTCCAGCAAGCCGCCGTCGGCGCCGGGTAACAGCGAGAACGGCACCGCAAACAGGAATCCGTCCGGCACCACATAGAGCGTGGTCTTGTCCTTCAGCATCGCCTCCAGCGGCGCGAACAGCCGCGCGTGCAGGTTCTGGAAGCGGCCTTTGGTGTCGAGTGCCCTGGCGTCGGACCCCCCGGCGTCGGACCCCCCGGCGTCGTGATCGGGGACGGTGGCCCGTGTCGTGCGCAGCCGCGCGATCTCGGTTCGCACGCCGGTGTCGACCGTCTTGCCGGGATCGCCGAGATCGACCACACGCGGCTCGCTCGTTGCGGTCTCGACGATGGCGTAGAGCACGGTCGCTGCCAACGGCTCCTTCGACTGCCGGTCCGCCTTCCATTGCCGCGTGATGAAGTAGTTGACGACGGCTTCCTGCGGGGCGAGCAGCTGCGCGGGACGGATCGGGTCTTGCGGCGGCTTCACGCCGATCGCATCGAGCCGCTTGGCCAGCGCCTTCTCGGCCGCGTCCTGCCGCTGCCACACCGATCTCGCCCAGTCGTCGATATTGCCCGACGAGAACAGCTCCTGCTTCTCGCCGTTGAGCCGGAGTGCCGTGCGCACCAGCGCCGCGGTCTCCGCGTCCTTATCCTCGACCTCGGTCTCGAACCGGCGCAGCGCGGTGGCGTCGCCGCCACCGAGCGTCTTCCAGCGCAGCACCGCGGCGGCAAAGGCCGGCTGCGCCACCGTGGAGCCGGCGCCAGTGGCGAAGCGGCCGAATGCGAACAGCAGATGGTCGGCCTGGGCGCGGATCGCCTCCGCGACGGCACGATCGCCCGCGGTGCCGACTTCGCGTTTCATCCAGTCGAACATCTCACGGTCGAGCGCGGTGAAGTTCGGCACCGCGCGGTTCGGATCGACAGCGATCAACGCGGTCGCGATGCCGAGCTTGATCTCGAAGGAGATTGGATGCTGCGCGGTGAAGGCGCGGGTTGCGATGGCCAACGCAATTTCGCGCAGCCGCATGCCCTTGTCGCGTTCGCCGCGCGCCTCGCGCTTGCCGGCGGCCAGCACAGCTGCCTTGATGCGGAGGAAATCGGCAAAGTTCTCCTCATTGGCGACGATCGCCTCCAGTCGTTCCAGGTCGGCCGGCGAGATCGCTGTGTCGCCCGCCGCGAGCATGTCGGTGTAGAACAGCCAGGCATCGGCCTGTCCCGCGAAACCCGGGTCCTTTGGTGCGAGCGCGGTTGCGATCGCCCGATGCCGGCGGAAATAGCGGCGAGCGTCGTCGAAGCGGCCGAGCGCGAGGAAATCCTGTCCGGCATTGTTGACCGTGACCAGCGTGTTGAGATGGTTCTCGCCATAATGCTTGGCGCGACCCTCGATCGCGAACAGGTCGAGCTCGAGCGCCTTCGCCGGCGCGCCGATCTCACGCAGCATGTCGGCATAATTGTTGGCGAGTTTCCAGGTGGTGCGATGGTTGGGCCCGAGCGCCTTCTCTGCAAGCACGAAATTATGCCAGCCGAGGTTGGTCGCGGACGCCGCCGACCCGTTGGCCGACAGTGCGACCGCGAGCTTGTCGTTGGCGATCAGCGACACTTCGGAGCCTTCGCCCCAATAGGCGTTGAAGGCCGCGATCGCCTTCATGTAGAGCGGAACCGCTTCGGCAATCCTGGCGTGGTCGGAGACCAGGATGGCGTACATCAGCAGCAGGTCGGCTTTGCCGGGCGTCGATTGCGCCGCCGCCTTGCTCTGAAATGCGCGCACGAACAGCTTTTCGGCAAGATCGTCGCGCTTGACCGCGCGCAGCGTCGCAGTTGCCTCGAAATACTGCCCCATCGCGAACTGCGCATCGTCGAGCCTGTCGGTGGCGTCGAGCGCGGCATTGAGCTGCGCAAAGCCTTCGTCGATCTTGCCGCTGCGCGTCAGCGCGATGGCGTTCTTCAATTGCGTAGTGACTGTCGGCACGCTGCTTGCGCCCTGCGCCGGCGCTCGCCTGGCGCGGGAGTCCTGCGCGGCTGCACTGTCGACCGGTCCGGTCAGGACAGTACCGAACGCGAGGATGATGCCAAGCGATGCGGCGGCCCTGCGCACGCGTGCGAAACCCAAGGCGATCGTCATCGGCGGCACATCCTCATTTCAATTCGTCACCGGATGCATCCCCAAATGACGGCGTCGTTGCGGCAGCTTGCCCGGCTTTATCGTCGCGCCTTTGCGTGAACAAGACACGGCGGCCGGCCGTGCGGGCGGAACCGGCTTGCCGGGCTGGTGCCTTCTTGGTCGCCGCCGGCGGCTCCGGCGTTCACGCACGCGCGCTGAGATGCACCGTGTGGTGCGTCGGCTACTTGCATGCCAGCGGCATGATGGAGCCATCGGATGATGTTACCGCCAGCGAGCGGATTTTCGCGGCAACCGCCTTTCGCTTCGAAGCCGAAACGCGCCAGCGCCGAAAGCATTGATTTTTCTGACCTTCGTCACTTGCACCATCCCCTCAGATTCGCGTATGAGGCGCATCCTTAGCTTCATACAACTTTTTTCTTGAGAGCCGATCGCCGATGTCCAACGCCACAAGCGACGCCAACAAGGCGCTCGTGCTCGCGCATTACGACGCCGTGACCAATCGTCTCGATCCCGACGCGATCCGCGCCCAGCTCGCATCCGACTATTTCGACCATGCCGTGGGCAAGCGGATGAGCGCCGAGGAGGTGATCGCGCATGCGTCCGCGATGCACGAGACCTTCGCCGACCTGTCGGCGGTCGCCGAATGCCTGGTGGCCGAGCGCGACATCGTCGCCGGCCGCTTCGTCTGGCGCGGCCGGCACCGCAGCCCGTGGCGCGGCATCGCGCCCACCGGCCGCCATGTCGAATTCCGCGGCATGACGTTCTGGCGGATTCACGACGGCAAGATCTCCGAGCGCTGGGCCGAGATCGATTTTGTCGATCTCGAACGTCAGCTCAAGGATTGAGGGAATTCTGCACAACTCCGCCGCGCTGCGACCGTGATCCGTCGGCATCCCAAGCGGTGTGCATCACAGGCTGACAGGTCCCACCAAACCGATCGCAAGCGCGGCGGCCAACTGGCCGCCGCTGCGCCGCTTCATCGCCGCCGAATATCGCGCGATGCCGCTGCTGCTCGTTCACCGAGAACATCGGCACCTTCACCAAGACCTGGCTCTATCCCTCGTAGCGGCTCGGCTGGTCGATGGTTTCGATCGAGAAGCTCGGCTCCTGGTTCCTGCTCCTGGTCATCGGCTACACGCTGGTCAGCCTGGTCAATGCGCCACGGAGGTTCAGGGGCGAGACACCACGGCGGGATGACGCGGCCACGGGCGGAATGTCGGTGCCGACGCTTTGACGGCCTCGTTTGCTCCATGGCATGATCGGCCATTCGAAGCAGGAGGGATGTTTGCATGCTCAGGTGTCGCTTGGCGGTTATGTTCGGCGCCTTGCTGCTTGCCACCCCCTCCTATGCCGCCCGCTGCGGCGGCAGTTTTCCCGCCTTCGTGCAGTCGTTCTCGCAGGAGGCGGCCGCGGCCGGCATCCAGCAGAACGTGATCTCGCAGGCGCTCGGCGGGGTGCAGCAGGATGGCGGGGTGCTCGCCTTCGACCGGCGGCAGCGCTACACCTTCAACAAGACGTTCGAGCAGTATGTCGCAACCCGCGTCGGCTCGGGGCGCATCAATGGCGGCCGCGCCATGTTGCTGCGTCACGCCGCGCTGCTGTCGAAGATCGAAGCGCAATACGGCGTGCCGCGCCAGATCCTGGTCGCGATCTGGGGGCTGGAGACCGATTTCGGCAAGGGCGACATGGGCAAGCTGCCGGTGTTTCGCGTGCTCACGACGCTGGCGCATGATTGCCGCCGCACCGACCTGTTCCAGGGCGAACTGCTCGCCGCGCTCAAGATCCTGCAACGCGGCGACCTTCGTCTGAATGATATGATCGGCGCCTATGCCGGCGAGATCGGCCAGACCCAGTTCCTGCCGTCGTCCTACATCAAGTATGGCGTCGATTTCGACGGCGACGGCCATGTCGATCTGCGCCACTCGGTGCCCGACGTGCTGGCCTCGACCGCCAACCTGCTGCACTCGAACGGCTTCAAGATGGGCGCGCCCTACGGCGAGGGCAGCGCCAATTTCGAGGCGATGCGCGAGTGGAACAGGGCGGTGATCTATCGCAAGACCATCGGGTATTTTGCCGATCAGCTCGTCGGGCGGTGAGGGGGCGCGCGCCACATCCACCGTCGTCCTTCCCCGATGCGCAATAGCGCATCTGAGGGCGCGCGCAGCGCGAGCCCCGGAATGACCAGTTGAGAGTGCAGGGCATCCCATGGAAACCATCGGCAGCCAAAAGATCTGGTCGTTCTTCGACCGCCGGGGATGCCAGGTCGCAAAGAATTCGGCGGTGCGGGAGGGGCCGGGGCATCGGATCGGCTCCTATCTCGAGCTTGCGACCAAGATCGCCGAGTTGCAATTCCTCAACCGCGACCATGTGCTGCTGTTTCGCGGCCAGGGCACCGACTTCAGGAACATCAAGCGCAACTCGTCGCTGAAGCCGACGCTGTTCCGCGGCGGCCGCGGCAACCCGGATCAGGCGACGCTGGCGACGCGGTTCGAGGCGTTGCGGAGCGCCGAGCAGGTCCTGATCGCGGAGTATGGCAGAGCGAAGCTGCTCGGGCTGGAGCGGCTGAAGCGGCATCGCATCCTGCGCTGGTCGATCCTGCAGCATTACGAGGTCTGCACCACGCCGCTGCTCGACGTCACCCATTCGATCCGCATCGCCGCCTCGTTCGCCTCGCTGGCGGAGACCGGCACCGCCTTCCTCTATGTGCTTGGCGTGCCGAATTTGAGCGGCGCCATCACGGCGAGCGCCGAAGCCGGCCTGCAGATCGTGCGGCTGTCCAGCGTCTGCCCGCCGTCGGCGGTGCGGCCGCATATCCAGGAAGGCTACCTGCTCGGCGAATATCCCGAGATGTCCGGCACCGAGCAGAAGGAAAACTACTTTCCCTACGAGATGGATTTCGGCCGGCGGCTGGTCGCAAAATTCTCGTTCGCGCCTTCCTCGTTCTGGAAGAACGACAATTTCCCGCAGGTGACGCGAAGCGCGCTCTATCCGTCGGAGCGGAGCGATCCGCTGTTTCGGCTGGCGCTCGGGGTGAAAAAGCAGCTCGGCGGGTGATCCGCCTGGGATGTGTGACTCACCGATCGCCCGGCACATTCGGTGTCGTCCCGGGCTTGACCCGGGACCCATCACCACAAATGCACGTTGTTGCTGACGCTGTGGCCCCAGCGTGCTCACCAACTCGACCCTGTGGTTATGGGTCGCTGCTCCCGTGCGCAATTGCGCACTACGCAGGGACGACAGATCGTGTGCGGCACCGCTGCCGTCGTGCAATCAACCCGCCCGCGCGGCATCGCGCGCGATCCGCCTTGCGGCCGTTTTCTCCATCTGCCGCTGCATCACCTTCCAGTAGGTCGCGGGGCGGAAGCGTTGCAGCAGGTCCATGAAGATGGCGTCCTTGCCGATCAGGATGCGCGGCTGGTTCTTCTCGATGCCGGTGATGATGCGTTGCGCGGCGGCCGCCGGCGTGGTCCTCGCCAGCGTCTCGAAGCGCTCGATCGATTCGGAACGGCGGGCGTTGTCGGTGACGCCGCTGCCGGTGCGCGAGTTGCGCGCGATGTTGGTGGCGATGCCGCCGGGATGCACGACGGAGAGCTTCACCGGGCTGTTGGCCATCGCAAGCTCGTGGCGCAGGCTCTCGGAGAAGCCGCGCACCGCGAACTTGGCCGCGCAATAGGCGCTCTGGCCGGGCGGGGCGACGATGCCGAAGATCGAGGAGACGTTGACGATATGCGCCTCGCGCCGCTGCGACAGCAGCGGCAGGAAGGCGCGGGTGCCGTGCACCACGCCCCAGAAATTGATGTTGAACAGCCACTCCATCTGCGCCTGGTCGATCTCGCCGAACTCGCCGAGCAGCGCGACGCCGGCATTGTTGACGACGATGTTGAGGCCGGGATGCGCGGCGCCGGCGGCTGCTGCGAATGCGGTGATCTGGTCGGGCTCGCTGACATCGACGCGGTGGACGGTGACCTTGCGCGGGCCCGCCCTGGCGATCTCGATCGCTTTGGCGATTTCGGCGGCGGTGGCCTGCAGGCCGCCCTCGTCGCGGTCGGCGAGCGCGAGATCGCAGCCGCGCAGCGCCAGTTCAAGCGCGAGCGCGCGGCCGATGCCGCTGGCAGCTCCGGTCACGGCGGCGGCGGATCCAGAGATCGCGGTCATGTCGGGTCAGCTCCATCTCGACGAGGGGTGGCGGTTGCCGCACGGGAACACAGGTTTCCTCGCTTTTCTCAAATTGGAACCGAACCATCCAGCGATTTTAGGCATTTAATCTGTGCTCGTTTTCGAAACCGCGATCAATGAGGGAGGCCCAGCCATGGGACAGTCGAGGCCCTATCGTGCGAAGGCGCTGGTTGTCGAAGACGACCCGATGCAGCGGGAGATGATCGGCCTGCTGCTCGAGGAAAGTGATTTCGATGTGATCTCCTGCGAGAGCGCGGAGGCCGCAGAATTGGTCCTGCGGGGTGACGGCGGCAATGTCGTGCTGATGCTGACGGATGTCGAGCTGGCCGGCAACATGACCGGGGTCGAGCTCGCTCATGTCGCCAAGAAGTACAAACCCGATCTCGACGTGATCGTCACCTCAGGCAAGCCGCTGCGGCAGCGGCTGCCCGACGGCGCCCTGTTCTGGGCCAAGCCCTGGGCGCCGCTGGACGTGATCCGCCTCGCCGAGACCAAGGCGTCGGCGCTGTCGGGCGGCGGGGTGAGGTCCGCATAACGGCGTTGTCAGCGCGGGCGAAGGGCGGCCGGCCGGCGGCCGCTTCCGCCTGCCCGGGCGCCGTGATATTGCCGGACCATGTCCCGTCCCCTCGAGGATTTGAAATGACCTGGTCCTTCCTGCTGACCACGCTGATCGTGGTCGCCTCGCCCGGCACCGGCGTGCTCTACACCCTGGCGGTGGCACTGACTCGGGGCTCGCGGGCGAGCGTGGCGGCGGCGTTCGGCTGCACCCTCGGGATCTTGCCGCAGATGATCGCGGCGATGCTCGGCCTTGCCGCCATCCTGCACACCAGCGCGATGGCGTTCGCGGCGCTGAAATGGGGCGGCGTGGTCTATCTGCTCTACATGGCCTGGCAGGCGCTGCGCGAGCACGGCGCGCTCGCCGTCGACACCGAGATCAAGCCGCGCTCGAGCGGGCGGGTGATCGTGACCGCGATCCTGATCAACATCCTCAATCCGAAGCTGTCGATCTTCTTCCTGGCCTTCCTGCCGCAGTTCATCGCCGTCGACGAGGCGCATCCGCTGACGCGGATGGTCGAGCTCAGCTTCGTGTTCATGGCGATGACCTTTGCGGTGTTCGCGGTCTACGGGCTGTTCGCAGCGTCGGTGCGCGACCGCGTCATCACCCGGCCGAAGGTGATGGCCTGGCTCAGGCGCAGCTTTGCCGCGGGCTTTGCCGTGCTCGGCGCCAAGCTCGCCTTCGCGGAGCGCTGAAGCCGTATTCGGTTGCGGCCGAGGCTGGCAACAACACAGAGGCAGGCAATAAAAAAGCAGGCCTTGCGCCTGCTGCCTTGCCCCATCTGCCGGGGCCGATCGAATTGGTGAATGTGAGGTTGATGAATTCGGGGCTGGCGTCGTTTCGACCGGCGGTCCCGGGGCCGAGTGCCCGGGCAGGGCAGGAGCCGCTACCCGGGCTGGAATTCGTTACTTCTTGGCGGCCTTCTTCTTGGTGGCCTTTTTCGCCTTCGCCTTCTTCGCCTTCTTCGCTTTCTTAGCCATAGTATCCTCTCAGGGTTTCATGGATTGAACGCGACTCCGAGGCATGCTTGGCGGAGGGCCAGCCTCGCAACATCCTCAGTATCAAACTCAGCAGATTCGGAGGCGGCTGCCGCGTGCTGTCACGTCGCCGTCATCGTGTTATCCACAGCTGTTACGTGTTTTCGCCAGTTTTTCGCCAGCGTCGGCGTGTCGCGCGCCGCGGCGCAGCCGTGACGGTCATGCTTAACGATGCGCGAACGCCGATGCGCGGTTCTTCATCAATTCAAAACCACAGCACGGAATGGCGCGCGGCGGTGACAGTCCGTTAAGCCGCGCGGCCGCATCCTCACCGCCAAGACAACGGGGATTGTCGTTGGGGGAAACGCCTTAAGGGGTGGCGGTCATTTCAGGGGAGGCGAGGCCGATACCGGTCTCGAACAGGGGCGATGTTGAGCGTTCCGACGCTTTGGACGGTATTCATTATCAATTTTCTCGCGCTCGGCCTGATCTGGGCCTATGTCGCGCAAAGCTATCCAGCTTTCGGCGCGGCGCGGTTCTGGACCGCGTCCGCCTTCGTCGCGTCCGCCGGCGCCGCCTGCGCGATGCTCCGTGTGATGATGACGGACTCGCTGTTGCCGCTGCTGGCGGCGGGGACGCTGATGGTGTTCGCCGCCGGCCTTGCCGCGATGGGCATCGAGCGCTTCTACGGCAAGCCGGTGGGCTGGCGCAGGACCGCGCTGTCCACCGCGTTGGCATCTGCCGGCCTCGGCGTCTTCATCTTTGCCTATGACAGCCTGCCGATGCGCATCCTGGTCTACACCGTCGCCCAGGTCATGCCGTTCGCATTGACGTTGAAGCTGTTGCTGTCGCCCGAGAACGGGCGCGTCAGCCCCGGCGCGCGGCTTGCCGGCGTCGTCGCCTCGGTGCTGATCGGCATCTATGCGCTGCGCCTGGTCGGCGCCCTGCTGCAGCCCGGCGAGTACTCCTTCGTTCGCTTCAGTGCGGGCCAGTCGCTGGTGATCCTGCTGATGGTGTTCCTGTCGATGGCGCTCAATTTCGGCTTCCTGCTGATGGCGATCGACCGGCTGCGCAACGAGGTCGCCGACCTCGCGCTGCTCGACGATCTCACCGGCGTCGGCAACCGCCGCCACCTGGTGCAGCGGCTGACCGAGGAATGCGCGCGGTCCGACCGCAACGGCGAGGCGTTCGCGCTGCTGGTGATCGACCTCGACGGCTTCAAGGGCATCAACGACACCCATGGCCACGCCGCCGGCGATGCCTGCCTGCAGCACTTCACGCTGATGGCGCAGACCAGGCTTCGCCCGGGCGACATGCTGGCCCGCACCGGCGGCGACGAGTTCTGCATCGTGCTGCCGTCCTCGACGCTGCGCGAGGGCGCGATGATCGCCCGCCGCGTGCTGGAGGTCTGCCGCGCCGATGCCGAGCAGTGCACCGGCCGCGATATTCCGATCGCGGTCTCGATCGGGGTTGCGCAATGGACCCGCGAGATCGGCATGCATCCCGACCGCCTGATCGCCGCCGCCGACCACGCGCTGTACGACGCCAAGAAGGGCGGCAAGAACGGCTATGCGACCTACGAGCCCAGGCTGCCGCCCGAGATGGTCGATGCGCTGGAGGCGAGCCTGCGCCAGCGCGCCTGAGTGTGCTAACGAGGGACGCCACTGGATCCCGTCGTCATGATGCCTCGCCTGCTCACCGCGCTCCTTGCGCTCGTGATCTCCTCCGCCGCACTGGCCGAACCCCCTGATCTCGCCGTCATCGCCCGATCGCAGGGCACGCCCGAGATTCCCGGACTGAAGATGGTGTGGCTGTCGCCGTGGGGCGACGTCGCCAAGGCGCATCCCTGGCGCAACATCATCGTGCACCAGACCGAAGGGCCGCACGGCTCTGCACGTTACGGCGCGCAAGAGCAGCACAAGAACCCGACGCGGCGCGGCGTCATGGTCTGGGTCGAAACCGACGGCACGGTCTACTGGGCGGTCGCCGACAACCTCGTTCCGACCCACACCGACGGCGCCGATCGCAACGACAACAAGTATATCGACAACAGCAAGACCTATCACCAGGTCAACAAGGACACCTCGATCGGCGTCGAGTTCGCCGGCAATTATCCCGACGTCACCAAGGGCCCGACCGACGCGCAAGTTTCGGCCTGGCGCGTGCTGGTGAAGGTGCTGCGCGCGCGTTACGGCATTCCGCTCGATCGCGTCTATGCCCACAACTGGATCGACTTCAAGGACGCCCGCTACTGCGAGGGCTGCGCGCTCGCGACCATGGCGCGAGAGTGGGGCGAGTAGGGGTGGACACTCGGCCGCCGCGTCGACGGCCACGCGCGCGCCACGGAGGGCTCAGTCCTGCGGGCGCAGGGCCGTCTCGGCGCGCTGCATCATCCGCCGCCATCGCTCGCTGGTCGGGCCGCCCATCAGCAGGAAGTAGCGGACGATCGCGACCGGCAGCCAGCTCTCCATTGCTTGCCTCAGCGCCGCTTCCGGCTGACCGGACAGCCGCGCGTATTCGGATTGCGCGGCCGCATGGACCGCAAGCGGCCGCTGCGGATTGTCGGTGATGTCGAGAGCGAGCTCGGTCAGGTTGATGTGAAAGTGCCCGTGATCGAAGGCCGCAGGCGCGCGGATCGAGAAAGTCCAGTCGATCAGCCGCGGACCGTCCGCCGTCATGATCACGTTGTTGGGGTGGATGTCGCCGTGGCACAGGGGGTCCCCCGGCTGCTGCAGGCGGTCGATCAGCGCGAGAACGCCGGAGGCGATGTGCTTGGGCACGATGTCGCCCGCGAGCCTGAAGGAGGTGTCCATCCAGCCGCGCAGGAAGAACGCTTCCGGCGGTGGCGGCATCCTGTGAACGGACAGGCTGAGGGACGCGAGGATCGCGCCCGCCTGGGCGAACGTCACGCCGCCGCTGCGCGTGAGCTGCAGCAGTGTCGGTCCGTCGAGGCGGGCGAGCACGATGCCGAAGCGTCCGTCGATCGTCACCTCGCCGAAAACTTCCGGTGCAGGCACGCCGGCGGCGAAGACCGCCCGGGCGATCCGCGCCTCTTGCTTGCCGAGCCGCGGCGGAAAACCTTCCTTGAACAGCTTGACGACCCGACCCGGCGCCCAGGCGTGGATATCAGCCGTGCCGCCCTGGTTGATCTTCTCGCCGAGGGATCCCCGCATCGCCCGTCCTCCCGCCGGTCGCAACCAAACACCGGCGGCGGGCAAAAGAGAATGCTTCCGCGCTCTTGGCTGCCAGCCATGATCGTGGCTTGTCCCAGGTCACGGCGTTTGCCAGAATCGCGACGCGACGCGCGGTTTGGGACAGGTCCGGTTTTGGGCCTCGGCCGACATGGCCAACCAACCCTTAGTCGACCAGGCGATGTGCCCGGCAAGGTAGACCGTCCAAGGGCAGATGGCCTGATGAACGATTTCAGCAATGACGGAATCAGGAGGTGTTTCTGTCCTGCGCAAATCGCTCGACGAGCTCAGACCAGAACGGAATATATTTGATTTTTGCGGGCCACGGTTTGTCGTTCCAGCCTGCGAACTCTCTTTCGAAATAGTCGTTCAGATTGGCGCCGTAGTAAATCGCGTCGATTCCGTAGATGGAAAAGATGGGGTTGCCTGACTCGTGCGGCTGAGCGGGCAGATATCGGTGACCAATCAGTGGGATTAGTTTAGGTGCTCGGGAAATTATTTCTCGAAGCTTCTCCTCCCGAGCGCGTGCATTGGAAGGCCATCTTCCCCATTCCGACCACCACAGCCGCCCATTCTCGACAAAATAACGAAGACTTTCAAACGGCCAGTCAAGCGCTTGTCTTATCGCACGGTCGTCCGTCCAATCGTGTCCGTCTACCGGCCGCTTCCTCCTCAGGAGTGCAATCAGGTCGGGAGGAAAGACCAGGTCAAATCGACGTTGCGCCCTGTCGAGTTCGGATTGCGTATAGCCCTTGGTCCAACGAACCGTGTCGTTGCCGGACATTCCTATTCCCTCCACTTCCTTCGGCCTCTCCCGAAATGGAGGGTCGCCGATGGCCAAACCAGCCCCCCGTTGGCTCCGCCCATCCTACAGGCAAACAAAAAAGCCGGCGTTACCGCCGACTTTTGTCTCTGTTGGCCGGGACGCTACCCTTCAGGCAAACGCCTTGGGCAGGTCGGCCGAAGGCTTGGTGACGATCTGGTGCGCGTCGCGCCACAGCACTTCGCGCTGACGCGAGGTCGTGATCGTTCGCACCGGCAAGCCGCCTTCCTCGAGCAGCCAGGCGCAGTAGCGCGCGCGGCTGATCGCTTCGCGGGCTTCGGGATCGAACCAGCAAATGCCCCAGATCGAATCGCGCCGCTTGAAGTGGCGCGCGATGCGGCCCGGAATCGGCAGATGCTCTCCGAACCAGGTGAACTGGTCCGAGAGCTCCTGCTGGATCCAGTCCGGCGCATTGTTCTGGTAGATGTACCAGGACGCACGAAAGAAGCCGCTCTCCACGCGGCTGTGCGGGTGGATGAGCGGTGTGACGAACCGCAAATACATGACGACACGGCGCGACGCCGTGTTGCATCACGCCCCTCGTAGCCAGATAGGATGAATTGAAGAACAGCCGCGAAGCGGCGTTCAACTCATGACCGCTAGCCGATCATGGATGGGCGGCGGTCGGAACGTGTCGATCTGGATTTCATGCCGCCTCCCTTGAAAGCGTTGAACGGAAGGGCGCGCTCGCGCCGGGGCAGCACATACACCTGCCAGCGTTCTGCGGCAAGCGTAATTATTGGGAGTATGCGCAGCCCCGCAGGATAGTTGGAGCGAAGCGATACCCATCAACCGCGTGCTGCGAGATGGGATGAAGGGTATCGCTGACAACCGCTTCACCTACCCAGCCGACCTCAAGCGTTTCCCTGCAGGAAGGCGCCGACCTTCTCGAGCCGCCTTACGGGATCGAGGGTCGCGAGCAGCGCCTGCTTGTCCGGGATGGAAAGCTCGATATGCGATGCAATCATGTCGGCGAGCCGACCAGCATCGCGGACCCTTTCGAACGGCGGCTTGATTTGCGGCTCGCGCGGATAACCTCGCTTCATTGCATCTCGAAATGAATGGGCCATGAAATACGCTTTGATTGAAAGGATCAGGTACGGCACATCCGGAGCAGGCTGTTCGTCGAGATCATCGACCTCGGCGACGTAGCTGTCCGCCTCTCCGACGAAGTCTTTGATCATGGTGCGCCGATGGATTTGGGCCAGCGCCTTCCATCTGCCGTCGGCCAGTTGGTCTAGGGTCAGGACGCTGCCAAGAACACCGACGTCATAGATATCGCTAAGTCCGGGCTCGTCGACGTCGGCGCTTCTTTGGATCGCGACTATGATCGGCCGCGCACCTTGAAAGGCCCGTCCAAGCGCCTGAATGGCCTTGGTGCTGTGGGCGTAAAGCGGCGCGATCGCACCGGGGAATGGCACGAAATCCCGGATCGGCATGGCGGGATGGCGTCCCGCCTCCGTGGCGTGTGTTGTGGCTGCGACCAACGATCCCTCACGGCTCGCCTGGATCTCCGCCGACAGCGTGTTCCAGTCGGCGAAGCCGAGCATTTTTGAGACCAACTCCAGAGTCTCGCCGTGGCTGATGGTGACCGTTTTGGCAGTCAGGGAAGCGCGCAAGGTGCGCGCCATGGCCTTTGCATCGCGAAAATCGCGCATGACTTCGTCCTTTGACTAGAGCGAACCAGGCGTGCCAGGCGGTTGCGTTGCCGACCCGGTCGCTCGGGCAAAGGAAAGCCAAACAAGGGCTCGATACGTTCACCGTTCCCGTGAGGGTGCAACCAGCAGGTCGTATCAACCGTCACAAAATCTCACCCAGAGGCGGCTTGGTGTCAATCGTCTATCGCGCTGCGTGCTACGCGGCGGGATGATGGATATCGCTGCGCTCCACCCGTCCTCCAGACAAAACAAAGAAGCCGGCGTTGCCGCCGGCTTTCGTGTCTATTGGCTCGTCACCACACGATCAGGGAGCAGGGCGTACTCATTGAATTCCGGGACGCCTGCCTTTGACCCACGGCGGACTCGCGGGTCGAAACTGCAGGAAAGCATTGCCCGGCTCGGGGTGGCCTTATACCCTCGTCGAGGTCAAGACTGGGGGCAGCCTTGGAAAGAGACGAACTGGAGCGCCTGGCAGGCCGCCGGTTGCGGCTGAGCTTCGAGGAGATCGTAAATCATCCTCGGCTGCCGGAGGCGCGGCGCGCCTATGTCGCGGCTTTCTGTGATTTGTACGAGGGTGATCCGTTTCTGGTCCGCCTGCTGCTGCAGGCCGGCCGCTTCCTCGTTTTCCTGAGTGCCGCGGTGCTCGAAGCCGCACAGGATCCAGCGCGACGTGAAACCTGGTTTACGGTCTCCGCGCTGAAGCGGCAGCTCAACATGCACGGGCAGGCGAGCGATCGGCAGGTGGATCATCTTCTGGCACGGCTGTGCGAGGTCGGCTTTATTGAGCAGAGCCGCGCGCCGGCCGACCGGCGCGTGCGGCTGCTGGCGACCACGGACAAGCTGCGCTCGCATCACGCCGAGTGGCTGGCGACGCACTTCGTGCCGCTTGCCGAATTGTACCCCGATCATGATTACAACCCGGTGCTGTCACGAAGCCAGGCCTTCAACGTGACCCACTGTCGCGTCGGCCTGCCGTTCTTTCCAATCTCCGTTCGCCTGATGATGGCGCTGCCGGACACGATGCTGTTCTTTTCCCATGCCGCAGGCCCGCTGATCCAGAACGCGGTCCTGAAGGCTGCGATGGATGCGGGTGATCCGACCGCGGCCATCCCCTACATGGATGTAGCCGATCGCTTCGGCGTCTCGCGAACGCATATCCGCAACCTGATGAATACAGCGCAGGCGGCCGGTCTCGTCAGGATCATTGGACGCGGCGGGCGGAGCATCGAGATCACGCCGCGCCACTGGGCGAGCTACGACCGGGGCCTTGCAGTTGGCATGTACCTGCACGATGCGGTCAATCTGGTGGCGATGCGCGATTGGACGGAGGCTCGGCGCAGCTCCGCCGACGAACTTTTGATCGCCGACTGATCCTGTGCACGGCTTTCTCCGCGCCTTCGATAGGCGCAAAGTTTTCCGACTGCCCCTCGCTCGGAAACGCTAGGCTCATTTCTGCGGCCCAACTTTGTCCCCACGGGCCGATCTGTTTTGAAATCTCTTTTGTTAAGGACAATTTTGATGACCGAAATCGATAGCGGTGCGCACGGCTCAACTGCCGTGCCGCTCCGTTCGCTCTCCTACGTCCTGCTTGTCGCGATCCTGGCCGCGTCCGGCCTTTACGCTGCGTTCATCGCAGGTCCCGCCATGCATGCCGCCGCGCGCGATGACGTCGCGCGGACGGTCAGTGAGGAAAATCGCAAGTTTTGTGGAATGTTCGGAATGGGCACGGGCACAGACACGTTCGCTGCGTGCAGCAGAGAACTGGCGGTTGTCCGGCAACGGCAAGCCGATCGCGACAATGCCGCCGCTCAGGGTCTGCTCTAGCGCTTTAGCCTCGATATTTTCTTACGAGAAGGATTTGATGATGGTCAGACGTTCGATATTTGCACTGGGTGTTGCTGCGATCTGGATCGGTTCGGCCGCGGCGCAGGACGCTCCTCCCTCCTACCAGGCCGACCCGACGGTCTATAAGGTCATTTTCGAGGATCAAAGCTTTCGTGTGATCGCGGCGACCTGGAAGAAAGGTGCGACGGACAAGCCGCATTCGCACCCGCTTCCTTTCGTGGTCTACGCGCTCGATGATTGCACCGTGCGGGTTCACAATCCGGATGGCACGACGCGCGAGCTGAAGAACAAGGCCGGAGTGGCCAGCGCGGGGCCTATCACTGTCTCGCATACGGCTGAGAATGTCGGCGATACGGACTGTCGTGCCCTTCTGGTGGAGCGAAAGTGATCCGGCATGAGACAATCGATTTGCATCATGCGTTACCGGATCGCTCTGATCGCCATCACCGTGTCTGCATCGCTTGGCGCAATGGCGTCTCCGGCACGGGCCGGCGAAACAACCGATACACGCGAGCCCGTGCAGCGAACGGACACCGAGAAAGCCTTCGTGCTGGAGCAAATGCGGCTGTTCCTGGCCTCGATCACGGAGGTTGAGGAAGGGCTTGGCTCGGGTGATCTGGACCTGGTCGCGCGTGAAGCAGTGGCGCGCGGCCGCAAGGCCAGTGCCACCCTGGGCCGGCCGCCGACCCTGGCCGCCAAGGAGAGCGATGCCTGGAAGTCGATGATCGGCTCGGTCCGGAGCGGCTTTGACCAGATCGCCGAGCAGGCGACTGCGCGCGCGCCGGCGGCAAAGATCAACAAGACGCTTGCCGATACGATGAGGAATTGCGTCGCCTGCCATCAAACCTATCGCATTGCTGCGGAAGCGCACTAGGCCGCGGCTGCGGTCCTCGCTTGGGACATAGGCATGAAGCGCGGGATATCCGCGCCCAGGGGCGCTGCGTCCTACGCTACACGGCTGTTCATGGGTGCAGGGCCCAGGGCGAGGGACGTGCCGAGCACCAGGCAACAAAAAAGCCGGCGTTGCCGCCGGCTTTCGTGTCTGTTGGCTCGTTCGCCGCGCCGTTAGTGCGCGGCTTCGAGTGCTGCTTCCTGCCGGGCGATCGTGCCCTTGACGGCCGACTGCACCTTCTCGAACGCGCGGACCTCGATCTGCCGCACGCGCTCGCGCGACACGCCGAACTCGGCGGCGAGGTCTTCCAGCGTCATCGGCTCATCGGCCAGGCGCCGCGCCTCGAAGATGCGGCGTTCGCGCGGGTTGAGCACGCCGATCGCACCGTTCAGGGCCTGGCGGCGATGATCGAACTCCTCGCTTTCGGCCATCAGGGCCTCGGCGTTGGGCGAGTTGTCGACCAGCCAGTCCTGCCATTCGCCGGCTTCGCCGTCGTCGCGGATCGGGGCGTTGAGCGACGCGTCACCGCCGAGGCGGCGGTTCATGTCGACCACGTCCTGATCGGTCACGCCGAGGCGCTTGGCAATCAGCTTCACCTGGTCGGGGTGGAGATCACCCTCTTCCAGCGCGGAGATCTTGCTCTTCGCCTTGCGCAGGTTGAAGAACAGCTTCTTCTGGTTCGCGGTGGTGCCCATCTTCACGAGCGACCAGGAACGCAGAATGTACTCTTGTATTGACGCCTTGATCCACCACATGGCGTAAGTGGCGAGACGGAAGCCCTTCTCGGGCTCGAATCGCTTCACTGCCTGCATCAGGCCGACATTGCCTTCCGAGACGACCTCGGAGATCGGCAAGCCGTAGCCGCGATAGCCCATGGCGATCTTGGCCACGAGCCTGAGGTGGCTGGTGACGAGTTTATGCGCCGCGTCGCGATCGTCATGCTCGCGCCAACGCTTGGCGAGCATGTACTCCTGCTGGGGCTCCAGCATGGGGAACTTGCGGATCTCGGCGAGGTAACGTGAAAGGCCAGATTCTCCATTGAGAACCGGCAACGTAGCTGTACGGGCCATTCGAGCGCCCTCCAGTGGTTCAGACCCCCGATAGCGGCGGGCCCGGCAGGTGGCCGCTGGGTTAAAGCCGGCCATGCTGCGATGTTCCGCGCTGGATATTCAGCGCAGGTGCAACATACACTAAACGGTCCGTGATAGGGAAGGATTGCTGACGTCACGTCCCCGTGTGGCAGGTATAACCTATTGTCATAACGGGATTTTTCCGGAAGGGGTGCGTCATACCGCCGCTGTCAGCGCCCGTTCCAGGAGAAGCAAATCCTCCGGCAGGGCCGACTCCCAGCGTAAAAGTTCCCCGGTGCGGGGGTGCTCCAAAGCCAGCAGATAGGCGTGGAGCGCCTGCCGGTCGAGGGCGGTAAGTGCGTCCTTACCTTCCGGCCCGAGATGGCCGGCCTTGGTCTTGAAGTGCGGGCCGTAGACGGCATCGCCCATCAGGGGATGGCCGAGATGGGCGAGGTGGACCCGGATCTGATGGGTCCGCCCGGTCTCGAGCCGGCAGGCCAGCAGCGAGGCGACCGGCTTGCCGTCGCGGCCGGCAAAGCTCGAGAGCACCTCGAAATGGGTGATCGCCTCGCGGCCGCCCTGGCGCACCGCCATCTTCTCGCGGGCATGCGGGTGGCGGTCGATCGGCGCATCGATGGTGCCGTGCGGCCGGTTCGGCACGCCCCAGACGAACGCCATGTAGCCGCGCTCCATCGGCCCCGTGCGGCCGTGGTCGGCGAACTGCGCGGTGAGCGACTGGTGGGCTTGGTCGTTCTTGGCGACCACCATCAGGCCCGTGGTGTCCTTGTCGAGCCGGTGCACGATGCCGGGCCGCTTGACCCCGCCGATGCCGGACAGGCTGCTGCCGCAATGGGAGATCAGCGCGTTGACCAGTGTTCCCGTGGCGTGGCCGGCCGCCGGATGCACGACCAGGCCCCTGGGCTTGTCGATGACGATGATGTCGTCGTCCTCGAACACGATATCGAGCGCGATGTCCTCACCCTTCGGCTCGGCAGGCGCGGCCTCCGGCACGTCGATTATGATCGTATCGCCCGTGGCGACATGATAAGCGGGGTCGCGGACGACGGCGTCCTTGACGGTCACGGAACCGGCGAGGATCAGCGCCTTCAGCCGGGACCGTGACAGCTCCTGAGTGCGCTGTGCGAGCACGCGGTCAAGCCGGGCCGAGCCCTCGTCGCCCGCGACGATGACCTCCAGCTTCCGACCGCCATTCGATGAGATCTGCTGCGAACTAACTTGCAAAGATATAGAGCCTTGTGATGACCGAGACCGCTGTGACCGAACCGACCCCCGACCAGGCCGCGCTGATCGCGCGGGTGCGGCGCATGATGCTGATCGCGGGCCTGACCTCGGCATTGGCCGTGGCCGTCGTGTTGATCGCCATCGGCTACCGCCTTTATCGCAGCGAGGGAAGCCCTGTTTCGGTCTCCGATGTCACTGCTGCGCTGCCGAAGGGCGCCCGCATCGTCGCGACCGCCGTCGCCGGCGACCGGCTGGTGCTTACGCTTGATATAGGCGGTGCAACAGAGATCCGCACATTTGATGCAAAGACGCTGAAACCTGCCGGCAGGCTGAGCTTCGTCAACGAGCCCTGACGCTCGCAATCGCGAAGCCGCGCGCTCGATCAACCAAAAGCTGCAAAGCATATTCTGCATAGTTTTTGCGCCAGCGTTCGCGCATCGAGAAGGTGTGCCGCCATCTTTTCGGCCGAGTTGCACGTTCAGCTTGCGCCATGCAGCAATCCAACCCCAGCGCTTCCATCGAACAGTCCGGTGAATCCGATGCAGTGGGGTCGTGCACCGATCCGACGCGCCGCGCGGTGTTGACCGCGCTCGCGGGCTGCGCCTGTCTCGCCGCGATCGAGCCCGCAGCCGCCGACGATGAAGATCAGCCGGGCGCCAGTGAGCGACCGCAAAAAGCCGATCAGCTGGTGCGCGCCGAAGGCGACAAGGCCGGAGAGGTCATCAAGTCGGATGATCTGACGCTGGGCGGGCCGCCGATCCGCGCCTGGCCGAGAGACCCGAAGACTTCAGTCGTCCGCAAGGGCTCGCGGCTCAACGAGGTCGTGCTCGTCAAGCTCGATCCGAAAGAGCTCGACGACGCCACGCGTGCGCGCGCGCCTGACGGCATCGTCTGCTACTCCGTCATCTGCTCGCATGCCGGATGTCCGATCACCGCCTGGGTGAAGGAAAATCAGGGCGACAAGAACGTTCTGAAATGTCTCTGTCACAACTCCGAATATGATCCGCGGCAGGATGCGCAGGTCGTGTTCGGGCCGGCGCCACGTCGCCTCGCGGCATTGCCGCTGACGGTTGCCGACGGCGCGATCACGGTCGCAGCGCCATTCGTCGGAAAGGTGGGTGCTCAGCAGGGAGGATGAGACCACATCGGGAGTTCTGCATGATCTAAATAAAACTGAAAAAATAGAACAGAGCAGGGAGGTAGCATCTCATGACAAGCAAGCAGTGGTTACTGTCGAGTTGTGTCGCATTCACGTGCCTCATTTCGACCTATGCCGTCGCGGGGCCGATCGAAAACTACAGTCCGGTGACGTCTGCCCGCCTCGAAAATCCCGAACCCGGCAACTGGATGCTCTATCGCCGGACCTATGACGGACAGGGTTTCAGTCCGCTCAATCAGATCAACACATCCAACGTCAAAGACCTCAAGCCGGCCTGGACCTTCTCGACCGGCGTGATCGAAGGCCATGAGGCGCCGCCGATCGTCAACAACGGCGTGATGTTCGTCGCGACCCCGATGGGGCAGGTGATCGCGCTCAACGCCAAGACCGGCGAAGAATACTGGCGCTACAAGCGGCAGCTTCCCGACGATCTGTTCCAGCTGCATCCGACCAGCCGCGGCGTCGGCCTGTGGGAGGACAAGCTCTATCTCGCCACCACGGACGACCATGTCGTCGCGCTCGACGCCAAGACCGGCAAGGTGGTCTGGGACACCAAGGTCCAGGACTACAAGAAGGGTCAGTACATGACGCTGATGCCGCTCACCGTCGACGGCAAGGTGATCGTGGGCGGCTCCGGCGGTGAGTTCGGCGTGCGCGGCTATGTCGCCGCGTTCGACGCGAACAGCGGCAAGGAGCTGTGGCGCACCTTCACCATTCCCGGCGAAGGCGAGCCCGGCCACGAGACCTGGAGCGGCGACGACTGGAAGTCGGGCGGCGGATCGGCCTGGATGACCGGCACCTACGACAAGGACACCAAGACGGTCTATTGGGGCGTCGGCAACGCCGCGCCGTGGCCGGGCTCGATGCATCCCGGCGACAACCTCTACACCAGCTCGGTGCTCGCGCTCGATCCCGACACCGGCAAGATCAAGACCCACTTCCAGTATCACCAGAACGATTCCTGGGACTGGGACGAGGTCGATGCGCCGATGCTGATCGACATGCAGCGCGACGGACGGTCGTTCAAGAGCCTGGTGCATCCGGGCCGCGACGCGATCTTCTGGGTGCTGGAGCGCAAGCCGGACAAGATCAACTATGTCGCCGGCTGGCCGTTCGTGAAGACCAATGTCTGGAAGGGTGTCGAGGCCGAGACCGGCCGGCCGATCCTCGATCCCGACCACAAGCCCGTGCTCGGCAAGCGGGTCGAGTTCTGTCCGTCGCTGTGGGGCGGCAAGGACTGGCCCTCGGCGGCCTACAGCCCCAACACCAAGCTGGTCTACGTTCCCGCCAACGAGAACTTTTGCGGCGGCTTCACCGGCGAGAAGCAGCCGCTGGTTCCCGGCCAGCTCTGGCTCGGCACCAAGCCTGAAGACATTGGACTGATCCCCGCGCCGAATGCCGATCATTTCGGCGAGTTGCAGGCGTGGGATCCGGCCACCGGCAAGAAGGTCTGGCAGCACGACTACAAGACGTCGCAGCTGTTCGGCGCGGTGACGGCAACCGCGGGCGATCTGGTTCTCGCCGGCGGCACCAACGACCGTGCCTTCCGCATCTTCAACGCCAAGACCGGCGAGCTGTTGTGGGAGCAGAAGACCAACTCCGGCATCATGGCGATGCCGATGTCCTATGAGGTCGATGGCACGCAGTACATCGCGGTCCAGTCGGGCTGGGGCGTCGACGCGCAGCGCATCCAGGATGCGTTGGCCGGCAAGGTCAAGGGCTTCGAGAACAACGTCCCGCAAGGCGGCGTGATCTGGGTGTTCGCGCTCGACAAGAAGTAGCGCACGACCTGGGCCTCGGTTCTGACCAAATCAGGACCGAAGCTCGGGCTGTTTGGTTTGATCGGCTTTCGGGTTCGACCGACAGGGGGCGATGCGATCGGGAAGCGGCGGCTGGGGAGACCGCCGCTTCCCGGTCCGCCCATTCGGCTATTTTCCCTTCTCGTCGACCTTCCGCTTCTCGTCGTCATTCATCTTCTTGATCGTCGGATCACGACTGGCCTCACCGGTGGTTTGGTCGGTGGTCGATGGTGGGCCGTTGCTCGGAACCGAGCTCTGGTCGGGCAGCACCTTGGCCGGGCGCGTTGCCGTCGTGCTCGGCGGCGAAGCTGTTTGTGCGAACGCCTGTGCTGCAAAAAGAAAGACGCCCGCGGACAGGGTTGCCGCGAGCGTCCCGAATGTTTGAGGCGGGGTTCTCATCGATCTCCTCCCGAGAATGTCGATGAGAACCGCCAGCTTCGCCGAACGTTCCTGCGTCAGATCTCCAGTTGCTTGCCGATCGGCAGGGCGCGGATGCGCTTGCCGGTGGCGGCAAAGATCGCGTTGATCAGCGCAGGCGCGAACGGCGGCACGCCGGGCTCACCGACGCCGCTCGGCGGCGTGTCGGCGCCGGGCGGCACGATGTAGACGTTGGTGATCGCAGGCGACTCGTCGATCCGGATCACCGGGAAGTCGTCGAAATTGCTCTGCTGCACCTTGCCGTCCTTGAAGCTGATCTCGCCGTATTTGGCGAGGCTCAACCCCATGATCGCAGCGCCTTCGATCTGCGAGTGGATCCGCTCCGGATTGACGTAGGTCCCGCAATCGATCGCGGTGTCGACCCGCGGCACCGTGAACTTGCCCTTGTCGTCGACTGCCACCTCGACGATGGTCGCGATGTAGCTGACGAACGAGCGGTGCACGGCGATGCCGAGGCCGTGGCCCTTCGGCACCGTGCGGCCCCACTCGCCCTTTTCGGCGACCAGCTCGACCACCTTGCGCAGCCGCGCGGTGTCGATCGGATAGCTCTCATAGGGCTCGCCGTAGTTCCAGGGATCCTTCACCGAGGACAGATTGACGATCCGCGGCGATCCGATCAGCTCCAGCAGCATGTCCTTCTGGTCGCGGTTCGTCGCATGCGCGATCTCCGCGGCCATGGATTGCACCGCGAAGGCGCGCGGGATGTTGGACACCGAGCGGAACCAGCCGATCCGCGTGAACGCGGCGGCTTCCGGATTCTCGCACTGCAGGTTGGCGATCTCGAACGGGTTGTCGATCAGGCCCATGCCGAGCTCGAACGGCGCTTCGTGATTGGCGCCGGCGGCGAAGGTCGAAGCGATGGTCGGCGCCACGCTGCGGTGCCGCCACGCAATCACCTTGCCGCTCTTGTCGAGACCGGCCTCGATCCGCTCCACCGAGACCGTGTGCAGGAAGTCGTGATGGACGTCGTCCTCACGGGTCCACTGCACCTTGACCGGCGCGCCGAGTTCCTTCGACAGCAAGGCCGCCTCCAGCGCGAAGTCGCATTTCGACTTGCGGCCGAAGCCGCCGCCGAGCAGCGTCACGTTGACGGTGACATTGTCCTCGGGGATCCCGAGCGTCTTGGCGACATCCTCGCGGGTGCCGCCGGGGCTCTGCACCGGCGCCCAGATCTCGGCCTTGTCGCCCGTCACATTGGCGACCGCGACCGGCGGCTCCATGCTGACATGGGCGAGATGCGGCAGGTAATATTCGCCTGTTATCACCTTGTCGGCGCTCTTCAGCGCCGCATCGACATCGCCTTCCTTGCGCACCACGAGGCCCGGCTTGCGCGCGGCCTCCTCGAGCGAGGCACGATAGGTGACCGAGTCGTACTTGGCGTTGGCGCCGTCATCCCAGACGATCTTGAGTTGGTCGCGGCCCTTGATGGCGGCACCGGTGTTGCGCGCGATCACGGCGACGCCACCGAGCGGCTGGAACTTGGACGGCCAGGGCCAGCCCTTGACCTCCATCACCTTCTCGACGCCCGGCACCTTCATAGCCGCAGCGTCGTCGAACGACTTCACCTTGCCGCCGGTGACCGGCGGACGGGCGATGACGGCGTATTTCATGCCGGGCAGGCGGGTGTCGGCGCCGTAATGCGCCTTGCCGGTGGTGATGTCGTGCAGATCGACGATCGAGACCTGGCCCTTGCCGAGATAGCGGAAGTCCTTCGGATCCTTCAGCTTGAGGGTCTTGATGTCGGGCACCGGCTCCTTGGCGGCGTCGGCGGCGAGTTCGCCGAAGCCGGCCTTGCGGCCGCTCGCGGAATGCACGACCTCGTGGTTCTGCGCTTTCACCTCACTCGCTGGCACGCCCCATTTCTTGGCGGCGGCGGCTTCCAGCATCGTGCGCGCGGCGGCGCCGATCTGGCGCATCGGGATCAGATAGTGCCGCGTTGAGCGCGAGCCGTCGGTGTCCTGGTTGCCGAACTTGACCTCGTCGCCATGCGCCTGCTGGACATGGACGCGCGACCAGTCGGCCTCCATCTCCTCGGCGACGATCAAGGGCAGGCTGGTGCGGACGCCGGTGCCCATCTCGGAGCGGTGCGCCAGGATGGTGACGACGCCGTCGGGCGCGATCGCGACGAACACGCGCGGATCGACCACGACGCCGTGCGGCATCTTGCCGGCGCCGGTCTCATAGGCGAACGCCTGGCGCGTCATCACGGGCGCTGCGAGCACGAAGGAACCGGCGATGCCGAGCCCCTTGAGGATGCTGCGGCGCGACAGGTTCTCGACCTTCGCGTGCTTCTCGAAGCCGCGAAGTCTGTTCGGATTGGTGCGGATATTCATGTCACACCCCCGTCGATGCGAGATGCACGGCATTCTCGATCCGCTGGTAGCAGCCGCAGCGGCAGATATTGCCCGACATGGCTTCGCGGATCTGGTCGTGGTTCGGCTTCGGGTTCTGGTTCAAGAGCGCCGCGGCCTGCATGATCTGGCCGGCCTGGCAGTAGCCGCATTGCGGAACATTGACCTGGCGCCACGCCTTCTGCACCGGATGGTCGCCGGTCGGATGCAGCCCCTCGATGGTGGTGACCTCGCGGCCGGCCGCGTCGGAGACCGAGGTGATGCAGGCGCGCACCGCCTCCTTGTCGATGATCACGGTGCAGGCGCCGCACAGCGCCTGGCCGCAGCCGAACTTGGTGCCGGTGAGGCCGGCTTCGTCACGCAGATACCAGAGCAGCGAAAGATCCGGGTCGCCGTCCCAATTCTGTTCCTGGCCGTTGATTTTTAGTTTGATCATGGTCTGTCCTCGCTCTGCCTAAGCTATTGACCGGTTGCGGCGCGAGGTGCGGAACGTCTTCCATCGCCTGCGGCCGCGCTGATGTTTGTTTTGCCAAGATGTTTGTGAAGATGTTGGTGAGCCAAATTGCCGTGCGCCAAGGTTCTGCGCTTTGTTCCAAGCACTCCTCTTGCTTCTCGAGCGCCTTGCCCGGCGCAGCGTGGTGAAAGGGATGAGATGTTAGCAGAGCAAGGCGGCGAGTGACTTCACAGCCAGGTGTTTTGCATTTCCATTTGGCGAAAGCAGGGCCGCGCACGATCGAGACATGACAGCCGGAGGTGGCCGTCATGCAATCGGCGACCGCAATCGCTGTATCCGTGCGGATGCGACGCTGGGGTCCCGCGGGGCGCAGGGGCGTTCCCGGGCTGCTGCCGTGCCGAAACCATGGGCACGGCATGGTAAGCATGGATGACAAAATCCCCGCCGCAATGCACAAGGCACCTTGCGGCGGGGGGATTTCAAGGCTATTGCCTGTCCCTCAACGCTCCCTTCGTCTAGCGGTTAGGACGCGGCCCTCTCAAGGCTGAAACAGGGGTTCGATTCCCCTAGGGAGCGCCAGCCCGGCCCTCCGCGCGTTGATCTCTCTCACCTTTTTGTCGATTTCCCCAAACTCGCAGATTTGGTTTGGGGAGTTCTGTTCGCCTTGTGGTCCTCGAGCTTCACGATCGCACGTCGACCGCCGCGGCGCCGATCGGCCTCGCGCGTGTAGCGTTCAGCCTCAGCAAGAGTGAGATGGCCCATCGCCGCCATGATCTCGTGAGCCGTCGCGCCGGCATCGGCGAGCAGCCGGCCAAACGTCTTGCGCAGGCCGTGCGGCCGGCAATCGAGCGGCAGCTTTGCCTTGTCCATTGCGTCGCGCATCCACCCGCTGAAACCGTCGACGGTGAACGGCTTCCCGTACTCGGTTGTGATGATGCAGACGTGCTTGCGCTTCAGTGCGTCGAGCGCCTTCTTAAGCGATATCGCTTTTGCGACCGCAACAGCGACACCAGTCTTGCGTCTGGTGTATTCGAAGTCGGGCGCGTCGGCCTGTATCCAGGTCGTGACATGCGTGTCGACGCGCGCGGTGCCGACGTTCAACATGAGCTCGTAGGCTGCGCGCTGCTTGGTTCCGAACTTCCAGCGCTTCTCGAAGGCTGCCATCTCGGCATCAGTCCAAGCGCGAATCTCCTTCGACTTGCCGCGCTTGATGCCTTCTGACGGATCCCGGTCGATCCATTTCAGATCTTCCTTCGCATGGCGGATCAGGATGCGGAGCTTCTTGAGGGTGTCTATCTTTGCGCCTGGGCGGTTGGACAGCGGCTTGAGGATCACGTCCTCAATGCGCTCTTTCGTCAGGCCGGTGGCGGAGCGGTGCCCGTGGTCCCGCTTGATCTGGTCCATGCGGCTGCGATAGCCGGACTTGCTCCCATCGCCGAGTGACCGGAAACCCTCGCTGTCGAGATAGGAAGTGATCAGCGCTCCGATTGATCGTGGAGTATCCGTGCGGATCTTGGGTCGCGCGCTGACCTCGCCGGTCACTGCTGCAGCATAGGCGAGCTTGAACTCGTCGGATTCTGGATCGTCGGGAAGCTTGGTACGAGGGCCCTTCCCCACACGATATGAGAGATAAGCGTGCCCCTTGACGACGTTGCGTTCAACGTTGGGCGGCAACCGGCGGCGCATCTGTCCATCCGAAGTCATCTGGGAAACTGACAACGCCGCCCTTTCGAGGAAGGTGGTCGACGGCGATATCGAGTTCCCGAACATCCCAAGCACTCCGGTTATCTGTCAACCGCTTTGCCGCCGGCATCGTGCCATTCTGGACGAGCTGATCGAACAAGGTCGGGGAAACGCACACGTAAGCAGCCGCTGCATCTCGGCCAATCAGCCTCGGCGCCAAGGTCGGGGGAAGGGCGACTTGCTTGGTCATCTCCGCTCCCACCAGGCCGACGCGGCCAAGAGAATGAGACAGGCCATGAAGACTACAAATCCAACCGTCTCGATCACCGGACCGAATGAAAAGAGGAGGGACGGACGCGACTCCCTGGGGGCACAGGACGCCGCGTCCGCCATACCGACGTCAGTGGGCGTTGACATCGGGATCGACATTATCGTGTTCCCAGTTCCGCAAGCCGATTTGCGAGACGCCTGCTGAGTGAAGCGACTTGGTATGGATTGAGGGAGCAGGTTACAGACGGTCCGCAATCCATTCGCGCGAGAGACCAAAGGAAGCGAGCTGCTTCCTGGCAATCCGATCGAGTTACGAGCTTGGTGCTGGAAGCTTCAAAGAGCAGGCTATCCAAGGCGCTCCGGCGCGCTGCGGCCTCGATTCGCAATGCCCATAAACCGGACTGCCGCTGATCTTCGATCACAGAAGCCGTGACGCTCTTGAGTTCTTTCAGCAGCGCGATCTTCCGTTCCTTCACGTACCGAATGTTTATCGGTCCTTCGCCATTCGCGCGCTTTTCTTCGATCCATCTGTCGCAATAACGGATGATTTCCGAAGCGAAGCTGGTTTCGTGGTTCGCAGCTTGGCTTAAGCGGACCGTGGGATAGGCGATCCGTCTGTTTTCAGGCAGCTGGGCGTGCATTAGCTCGAGGCGTTTCTTCGCTGCAGCGAAGTTGCTGTAGGCCTTCCTGGCATCGGCAAAGACCACTGGCGCTGTCTTGACGCCATTCCGGGCTTTGCGGGTTGCTCGCACGATCCTTGCGGCAAGTGGGCCATATTCCTGATGGAAAATTTCCGCGAAGGACTTCTGCTTCTTGAGCGCAGTGCTTGGCTCCGGCACCGCCTTTGCAGCCGCTACGATGACGGGCGGTGCGTTGCCGCTGCTAATCGGCTTTCCGATGGCAAGATGGCCGGGCGCCATCACGTTGTGATCTGCCTGAAGCATGTTAGACCCTTTCTTCCTTGGCCATCGTGATGAAAGGCAGGTGCGATGTCTTCGCGATCATTGCTGCTCTTTGAAAATGGATGACGTCTTTCACAAGCGAGAGCACCAATGCGCTCTGCAACTCGTCAAGCTGGATGTCGCCCGGGAAATTCGACAGATCGTCCATGATCGCCTCGACAAGGCCGGCCTTCGCGCGAAGTCCGTCCAATGTGGTCGGGCTCAGATCGAGGGCGGCGCGAAGCGCCCGATCGGCACGGGATCGGGAGATGTCGTCACTCAATGCCGCAAATTCGGAATCGGTCGGGTCGATCTTGTATGGCGCCTTACCGGCAGCGATCTGCATCGCGCATTCGATGCAGTTTTCGATCAGATCGGCGTCTGGATGAGCCGGACGCCTCTTCACGCTGCGCCGCGTCGAGCGCGGCTTGTCGATTTGCGCGAAGTCGATGACTGCTGCCTGAGTGGCCTGCTCGCTGGTGTTAACCTGTGTCATTGCCATATGCCCCTTGTTGAAAGTTGGTTGATCACGGCAGCGCCTTCCGCACGAAGCGGAAGGGACGCACCTTGCGGTATTGGAGCGGGATCGTCGGATCCGGGATTGCCGGCCGGTCACCGGTCGCGATGAATGGCTCGCCGTCGAGCATCACCAGCTCGGGATAGCCGGCGCCGACTTCGATCACGACGTGGCCTGTCTCGACGAAGCGGCCGTCGATGCCGATCAGCTTGATGGACTGGGAGCGAACAGTCATCGGTGAACCTCAACCGAGGACGCGGAGGCTGCGGTCGCGGCAGAAGTCGAGTGCGGCCTGTTCGCTGGAATAGAAGCGCTCGCCGACCAGGAAGGAGCCCTGCGTCATGTAGCGGAGGAGGACAGAGCCGTTCGGCTGCTGGATGATCTGAGCGGTGCCGAGGGTGAGGCGTGCCATTGATAGCTCCCGTCGTGATGACGGGACGCATAATGCGCTTTTTTGCGCATACATCAAGCGCTAAAATGCGCATCAGTCAGGAAATTTGAGCTCCTCAAATCTCTCATTATAAGGCTGAATCGCCGAAATTATAATATATTCAATAACATATTCGGGCGGTGGGGAAAGTGTGAATTTCTCGTGCCGGGTGTATTTCACCTCAAAAGGGGCGCGCCCTGCATAAATGTCGGGCGGTCGGTTTGCTACCGGCTCTGCCCGCGACGAGAGCCACATGTCTCCCTTCGGACTAACGACGAAGTTTCGGATGGTTAGCTCTGTATTCCCTGTATCATCGCGCCGAGAGATCACGACGTAGTCGCCGATTTCAAGATGATTGAAGAGCCGCGAGCAAATCACCACGGTGCCGTGCGGGAACGTTCCCTCTGCGTGCTGGTCGGCAACCACCATTCCTAGGAGCCCGTGAGGCTTTAGCGATTCTTCTCGGCCGCCGCCGGTGTGAAGCGCATTCGGAAGCAAAATCGAGACGAAAAACTGCGATCGGACGGGCCACAAATGGCTGGTTTTATAGGATCCAGCCCGTAGCGCGGATCCGACGCGGACATTTACGACGGAGTAGCCCGTAGGGTCGGATAGCTGCTCTTCCGTGCGGCGACCTGCGTAGGCCTCAGAGAATTTATCGCTGTTGATCTTAGATGCGGCTTTAATCAGCTTTTGAAGGGTCTTTGCGGTCATTCCCTTGGTCTGGGTCGTGTCCGCGATAAACTTGTTGATTGTAGAAGGGGCAACCTCCGCGGCCCGGGCGAGCTCGGTAGGCGTGATGTCCAGGTATGTGCTAACTTTTAGGATCCAGTCCCGTAGACCTTCTAGAGATGGCTCAGAGGGCATCCGTATGTGGTCAAATGGGTGCTGGTGAAGATCGTCTAGGGGCATGTCGATACTCAAGGCGCATTATTGCGCACAATACCATGAGTGCCCGGAACTAGAAGGCGCATTTTCGCGCTTGTATCCCGAAGCGAATGCGCTATATTGCGCATTATGGACCTCACTTCCGAAATTGCCCGTATTGAGCAGGCGGCGGCACCGCGCTCGATCTCAATTCGTTCGATTTTGAAGCGGGCCGACCTGGCTCCTTCAAACTGGGCGCGATGGAAGAAGGGGGAAACGAGTCCTTCCGTTAAGACATGGGCCCGGGTGCTGTCAGCAGCTGACAGCCTGCTCAATGCACCGAAAACCCCATCCGCCGATAATACAGCGGTCCGTGCCTCTCGATCAGATCAGCGTCCCACGCCCGATACCGCGCGATCGCAAGAGCCAGGTGAAGCTGGCGCGTCCGTGGTGCCGGCTGACGGCGATGCCTCTGAGCCTTCATCGATAGATCCTTCTGAGGTGCGCGCATGATCGCTGCGCCTGCGTTTCCATTTCGACACGTCGTCAAGTTTTCCAGACAGCGACGACGGGTCGATAGCGTCCAGTATGCGTTGCGTATGTTGCGTTAGGTGTACCCAAGCCATCCGTGGGCATCTCCTTTCGAGAGACAGGAGAACCACGGATGGCTTCGGAAAAATCCGACAAGCTTTCACGGAATAAAAAAATGGTGGGGCGTGCAGCGACGTTGGACGAGGCCGCGGGCCTGCTTCGGCAGATCGCAGGTGCTCGCCACGCTGACGAGTCGATCAAGGCTGTGCTGCATCGCCTGCAGCGCAAGCTGACCGGCTGGTCTGCGGGTCGCATCCGGGATGTTTGGTATCGGGACGATCGCGTGCGTTTGCGTGCGGAAGAAGTCGAACAATTGCGCGCGCTCGTCGAGCCGCACGCCACCGGGACAGAGAATGAACTTTCCGAACTTCGAAACCGAATTGCACGGCTCGAACGTCTCCTGGAAGCAGCGAGCTCGCCGATCCATCGCTAAGGCATTGCTGCGTGCGAGTATTGCCGGTGCCAAAGGGCTCGAGCGCCTTGCGCTCTGGATTGATCCGACATTGGAGCAGGACGCGAAATGACAGCTTGCGACAATTGTCGGTTCTACGAACAACACCCACGCCAGACCGAGTTCGGAGAGTGTCGGCGGCATGCTCCGCGACATCCGGGCAACACCGATGCAGAGAGCTCGGAACTGTGGCCGCGTGTCTACTGTGAGTTTTGGTGCGGCGAGTTTCAGAAGTACGAGGAGCCGGAATGACGGCACTCGACCCTCGTCAAATCGCGAAAATCATGGGCGGAGACGTCATCGGCCGCGATGCCGTCAATGTCCCAGGACCCGGGCACAGCAAGACTGACAGATCGTTGTCGATCAAGATCGGCTCCAAATATCCAGCCGGGTTCGTGGTGTTCAGCCACGCCGGTGACGATCCGATCGAGTGCCGCGACTTTGTCCGAGATGCGCTGGGTCTCGGCTCGTTCAGGGGTGAGCAGGAGCAGGAGCGGCGCCGGGCACCTTTGTCGGTGGTCGTGAACACGGGCGCCAGCATTGTGAACGATAAGAACAAGGATTGGGCTCTCCAGATTTGGCAGCAATCGGTCGATCCCGTCGGCACGATCGTGGAGGGTTATCTGCGCAACGAGCGTGGTCTCGAGCTCGGCACCGATATCGCCGGGCGCGTGGTGCGCTTCCACGGCAGCCTGAAATACGACCAGTTCAGGCGCTTGCCGGGGATGGTGTGCCTGATGCGCAGCATCTTGTCTGATGAGCCAGTAGCCATTCACCGGACGTTCCTGGATCGCGACACAGGTGCCAAGGTCGACCGCAAGATGCTTGGCCCCGCCAAGGGCGCCGCGATCAAGATCGACCCTCACGCCAGTCTGGATGGCCGCCTGACCATAGGCGAGGGTTTCGAGACCACGCATGCGGCGCGCCACGCCGGTTTCAAGCCCGCCTGGGCGCTCGGCTCGGCCGGCGCAATAGGCGCATTCCCGGTGTTGCGTGGGATCACGCAGTTGACCCTTCTCAAGGAAATCGACCCCACGAGCGACCTTAAGACGAATGAATGCGCGAAGCGCTATTTGCGCGCCAGGCGCCACGTCAAGGTCATCACGCCGAACGTGGGAACGGATTTTAACGACGTGTGGAAGGCATCTCAGCGATGAGTGAGACCTTTTACACTATCAATGACATGGAGCCACCGAACTTCGCCGAGGGCATTCCTGGCTGGATCGCCAACTGCATGGTCGACGACAAGGGGCGCATCATCGCCAACCTTGCCAATGCCATGGTGGCATTCCGATCAGCGGCAGAGTTCAACGGTGCGCTCAAGTACGACGAGATGCTTTCCGCGGCGATGCTCTTTCGGCCCGTGCCGATCTTCGGGCAGGAACCGGACGAGTTCGAGCTGGATCCACAGTGGCGACCGCGACCGATCTCCGACATCGATGTAACAGCGATGCAGGAATGGATGCAGCTCGCCGGTCTGCCGCGGATCAGCAAGGAGATCACGCATCAAGCTGTTGATCTCGCAGCGCAGGAAAACGCTTTCCATCCGGTCCGGAACTATCTCAACAGCCTAACATGGGACGGCAAAGACCGGTTATCGATCTGGCTGTCGTACTACCTCGGCGCGGAGAACACACCATACACCAAAGGTATCGGGCGCATGTTCCTGCTGTCGATGGTTGCGCGCATCTTCAAGCCCGGTTGCAAGGCCGATTACATGATGATCCTGGAAGGGCCGCAGGGTGCCCGAAAATCGACCGTCTGTGCGATTTTGGGCGGGGAGTGGTTTTCAGACAATCTGCCCGACGTCTCAAGCGGGAAGGACGTTTATCAGCATCTGGCCGGGAAGTGGCTGATCGAGATCGGCGAGATGGCCGCAACCAGCAAGGCGGACGCGACCGCGCTCAAGGCCTTCATCACCAGATCGACAGAGCGATATCGGCCAAGCTACGGGCGCAAGGAAGTCATCCAGCCGCGGCAATGTGTCTTCATTGGGACGACGAACAAGACGGACTACCTCAGGGATGAGACCGGCGGCCGGCGCTTTTGGCCGGTCAAGGTAACCAGCATCGATACTGACAGCCTGCTAGCGGACCGTGATCAGCTCCTCGCGCAAGCTCTTCACGAGTTCCGGGCCGGCGCGACGTGGTGGCCCGATGGCGACTTCGAGCGAGAGCACATCGTCAAGGAGCAAGAAGCGCGCTTCGAGGTCGACGCCTGGGAGCCGATTGTGCGTCGCTATCTCGATACAGCGACTAAGGTGCTCATCAGCGAGGTCGCGCGCGATGCGCTGCAAATGGAGGCCCAGAAGATCGGCACCGCCGACCAGCGGCGCATCGCGGCGATCATGGAGCGCCTCCAGTGGAAGCGGCTGCCGAAGGATGGGCGCGGGAACCGATACTGGGCACCGCTCGATGGCTGGAAAGACAAGGAGCCGAGATTTTGAGCAATTCGAGCATCCATAAGCGAAGCGAGCCAACGGCAGACGGCACAGTTCGGCGCACTTCCTATACTGACTACAATACGCGCGCGCGCATAAGGAGACTCCATAGAACTTGTGCCGTGAGCGCCGTTGTCCGCCGTGTGCGCCGTAGCGCTCAACAGACGGCGGACGGCACACCACGGCGCACATTTAGCTGCTTGGAGCTGGCGAGATGAGAAATCCGCTTCAGCTCCTCGCGGCGGCGCCGGATATTGCCGGGCTGCACCCGGTACTCGGTCAGTGGCATCGGCAAGGTTCCTGGATCAGAGGCAAGCGCCGCGGCAGCTATGAGGCCTGCTACCGCCGGTCCAGTCCCACTGAGTATCGATATCCGGTCGTCGACAGTGCGGTGATCAACGACGAGGCCGCTGTCAGCTGGATCCTCAATCGCATGACGCGGAGCTTTCCGCGCACTACACGCGCGCCGGCCCTCGCACCTTACGACGGTTGGGAGGCCGCGTACGGCGGCGTCAATCCTGACCAGGCACAGGCGATGGACGGCAGAGCATTTCTGAGCACAAACGGAGGAAACCCGTGAGCGGCGATTATGACGACGAGTTCAACTGGCGAGTGGAGAACAGCGACGTGGTGGTTCCAGATCAACGCGCGACAGCGGTTTACGTGAACGGTTGGGGCCAAGCTGTCATCAGGCAGGAACGGGCTTGGGATGAGGAGCGTGACACGTTTGTGGTGATCGATCACGCCCATTTGCCGACGCTCATCGCTGCGCTGATGAAGATCGCCGATGTCGCGCCCGTTCGTGACGACAGCCCTGGCACCGTCGTGCCAGATGAAGCGGGACCCGTCGGCCCATGACGCCAGATCAATTCCTGGAGCGAAACCCAAACTGGAAGCAGGACGCCTCTGAGCTGTGCGGGCTCACGGTCCTGCGGATGATTAAGGATGCCCGGCTGCCGACGCCGTGGACGGATGACACGGTGACGCTGATCGGCGATCTGGCCACGAAAATGACGCTGGAAATATTCGAGAAGCACCGCGACCAGATGGGCGATGCCGTGTTCGGCGAGCTGGTGCTGTTCATGGGCGAGGAGGCGAAGCGGTACGCGAATCTGGCTCGTCATGGCACCGAGCTCGCCGCGTCACGGCGGGAGACGCTGCAATGACATCGGATAGGCGACCGGCGAACACGGACATGATCGAGGGTTTCAGGGACGGTTACGACCTGACGTCCCCAGAGCCGTCGGCAAATCGTTCGGCCAGCTACCGCCATGGCTTCATGGTCGGCCGGTTGGATAAGACGCCGACGGGGCAGCATAGCGCGGCCGATCTGGATCGAATGGCGGACGCTGCAATGGAAGCGGATGATCGGAGGGCATTGCGATGATGTTGTTATGCACATCACCAGTCCGGCCGCAGGACATACCGCTGCTTGAGTCTGTTGGTCGTTGCTTTGACCGCGTCCTGGATGCGGTCGACGTCTGCACCGTCCCTCACGGTGACATTGAGCCGCCAGTCATCGGCGATGAGGTCGACCTCCACATGAGCGATGTACTCGCCTCCGGGGACGCTTCGAAGTTCTCGAAGGGCTACCAGCTCCAAATCCTTTGCAGAGATCATCGTGGTGACCACCGCAGAACTCCCTACAGGAGCAGGCATAACGCCGATTCCAAGGATGGTGTTCCTATGATCCTTCGACTGGAGACGAAATGACGCCGAAGCAGCAGCATGCCGCCCTCAAGGTCGCTATCAAGCGCGCGATCGTCGTCCTGGATGCGCTCGGGGACAGCGAGCTCAAATTCCAGAATGTTTCTCAGGTCTGGAATCGTGCGACGGCCGATGCCGCCTTGGCCTACGGCTACAACGAAACGCGGGTGCGGATCGTGCCGACCGCCCGGGAGATTGCGCAGGCCGAGACAGTGGCGGACTGGCTGGCGTGGCTCGGGCATCACCATGGCGGCGTACCGCGGCTCGTGGCCTGGGCGAACGATGAGCCGATTTGGCGCATGGCTGAGCGCGAGGGCTGCAGCGAGCGGACCATCCACAGCCGGATCGACCGATCCGTGGCGCTGATCCTCAGCCATTTCGGCGACGTCGACATGGACGTGCCCGTGTTCGATGAGAAGCCGCAGCCGGCGCACATGCCGAACTTCATGACCCAGAGGGTTATGGCCGGGGATAACCCGGTCGTTAACCCGCACGGCAAGGTCTGGATCGGCGGCGTCGGCTGGATGAAGGACGGCAAGCGTTGGCATGATGGGCAGCACAAGGCGGCTCGTTTCGAGGGTGCGAGGAGGGCCAATGGCAATTGATCTTTCAGCGTACACGCCGCGGAAGCGTAAGCACCTCAGGCAGGTGAAGGCGTGCTGCGTTTACGTCATCGGGGAGAGTAATGCCGGCCCCATGAAGATTGGCATCGCGGGCGACATCGTTCAGCGGTTCAAGCAGATCGATGAATCCGGCAGCGCCAAGCAAGCAGTTCACTATCTCATGTGGACGCCTGGCCGTCCCGTCGCCACTCGGATCGAGAATTACACCCATTCGCTCCTGCTACGCGCTGGGCGGGGGCTGAAAGGGGAGTGGTTCAACGTTGATCTGGAAACGGCGAAGATGACGATCAAGTGGGCCGCGCGCGAGCTTTACCCGAACGCCAGCCTTTACTCGCACGAGAAAATCATTGCGCAGTTGGAAAAGAAGGTGATGGAGCGACCTCGAAAATATGCTGCCGTTGACAGTCTGCAGCAAATCAACGATATTCCCGAAATATCCGGTGAGTTCGGAAGTCTGTCTTCAACTCACTCCTCCTTCAAAAATCCGGTCCGAGACGTCGCTCAAATGCTTGAGGACGAAGGGCATTTGATTGTTCGGAAGGTGTAATCGATCAGCCCGCCCGGCACCCCCGCGGCGGGTTTTGTCATTGGAGGCTCGGATGAGCACGCTGACTGCTGCTGATAGGCGTCACATGCCGTCGAAAGATTTTGCCGGGCCCGGTCGCACGTTTCCGGACGGTGATGCCGAGCACGCCCGGCTGGCGATCGGCGGAGCGACGCGCGCAAAGGACGCCGGCAATATCTCGGCTGAAGAGGCCAAGCGGATTCAACAGAAGGCGCGCCACAAGCTGCTCGCAGACACCCTCGTCAAGGGATAACCAGGGAACGGCGATCAAAAGCCGAACCGAGATGCCAAAGAAGAAAGCCCAGACCGGGCGTCCAACGACCTACACGGAAGAGATTGCAAAGGTCATCCTCCAGAGATTGACCGAAGGCCAGACGCTGCGCGCCGTGTGTCGGGACGAGGCGTTGCCCGCGGAATCGACAGTGCGGACTTGGGCGCTGGAGGACCGCGAAGGGTTTGCGGTCCGATATAGGGCCGCGCGTGAGATCGGTTATCACACGATGGCCGATGAGGTGCTTGAGCTCGCCGACGACGGCCGGAACGATTGGATCGAGCAGCAGGGCGAAGGTGATCAGAAGACCTACAAGCTGAACGGTGAGCATGTTCAGCGCTCGCGGCTTCGGTTCGATGCGCGGCGGTGGTTGCTGTCCAAGGCGCTCCCGAAGATTTATGGCGACAAGCTGGAATTGGCGGGGGACAAGGACGCACCGCTGACGGTGGTGATCCGCAAGTTTTCAGATGGCGGAAATCCTCCTACCGAATAGGTGGGAGCCGCGGGACTATCAGCGGCCTCTCTGGAATGCCCTC
Source organism: Bradyrhizobium sp. UFLA03-84 (assembly GCF_002289535.1). Lineage (NCBI taxonomy): Bacteria > Pseudomonadati > Pseudomonadota > Alphaproteobacteria > Hyphomicrobiales > Nitrobacteraceae > Bradyrhizobium > Bradyrhizobium sp. UFLA03-84. The sequence goes on from NZ_NSJY01000013.1 coordinate 270,817, forward strand.
GAGGCCGGGTGCAAGCGTGCGATCGGGATCTGGCACCGTCGGGCCGGTAAGGACGATGTTTGTTTGCACTGGGCGGCTGTGTCGGCGTTCGAACGGCCCGCGACCTATTGGCACATGCTGCCGGAGTACGCTCAGGGGCGCAAAGCGATCTGGAATGCGGTCAACCCGCATACCGGCATCAGGAGGATCGACGAAGCGTTTCCGAGGGCGCTGCGGTCGAGCACGAATGAGCAGGAGATGTTCATTCGGTTCAGGAACGGCGCGACATGGCAGGTCGTCGGGTCGGACAGCTACAATTCGACGGTGGGTTCTCCGCCAGCTGGTGTGACGTTCTCGGAATGGGCGCTGGCGAACCCTGCGGCGTATGCGTACCTCGCGCCGATCCTGGTCGAGAATAACGGCTGGGCATTGTTCATTACGACCTCGCGCGGACGCAACCACGCGAAGTCGATGCTGGACATGGCGCGGGACAGCAAGGACTGGTTCGCCCAGGTCCTGACGGTCGACAACACGGGAGCGATCTCGCGCGAAGCTGTTGAGGTCCAGCGCAAGGAATATCACGGCATCTACGGCGATGAGGCCGGGGATGCCCTGATCGAGCAGGAGTACTATTGCTCCTTCGAGGCTGCCGTCCTCGGCTCGTACTGGGGCAAGCAGCTCAGGGAAGCGGAGCAGGGTGGCCGGATACTTGATGTCCCGGTCAATCCCGATCTGCCGGTCAGCACCGCATGGGATATCGGTGTCGACGATGCGATGGCGATCTGGTGCTTCCAGGTCTATCCAGACCATATCGACGTTGTCGACTACTACGAGAACCACGGACTCGGGTTCGACCATTACTGCAAATGGCTCGACGATCGGAACTATCACGGTACCGACTGGGTGCCACACGATGCCAAGGTTCGAGAGGCCGGCGCACCAGGCGCACGGACGCGAATTGAAACCCTGATCTCGCTCGGTCGAAAGCCAGAGCTGAGCCCGAACCAGAAGCTGATGGACGGCATCAACGCCGGCCGTCGGACGATCCCGTTTGCGAGGTTCGATCGGCTCAGGACCGCGCGAGGGCTCGATTGCCTTCGCGAATACAAGGCCGAATGGGATCAGGACAACCGGGTCTTCAAGAAAACGCCGGATCACAACTGGGCATCGCACGGTGCGGATGCTTGGCGGTGCCTTGCGAATGCTTGGCGGGCGCCGATGAGGGAGCCGGAGAAGAAGCCGGAAGCCCCGATAGTCACGCCCATGCAGGAAATGACGATCGATGCATGGATCAACGACGAGCCGAGCGACAGTTTCGCGCGGGAAACATGGTGAGTGAACAGCTTGTCTGACGAAACCCCGGACGATAGCGGCAAGGACAGTGACGTCGCTCACTGGCTGACCGAGATCGAACGCGCGCAGAACACGACGGCTATGAAGCGCTGGGAGGAGCGCTGCCGCAAGATCCGTGACAGGTATCGGTATGAGGCGTCAGCAACCGTCAAAAAGCGCGGCTATCAGATGCTGTGGTCAAACATGGAGACCATGAAGCCGGCCGTCATGTCGAAGCCGCCAAAGGGGGCCGTGCAGCAGCGGTGGAAAGACCGTGACCCGGTGGCCGGCAAGGCAACCGAGATGCTGCAGCGCGCGATCAATTTCACCTTCGAAGCCAACGACTATATGTCGAAGTTCCTGCAGGTGAGGGACGACTATCTGCTCTATGCGCGGGGCATTGCTCGGGTGAAATACTCGCCGGTGTTCGACACCGTCACCCAGGAAGCGGGGCAGCCGGACGACGCTGCGATCGATCCAGCGCGGGATCTGGAAGAGCAGGCCAAGGAAGCCTATGCGAGCCCGCAGACGATCCTGAAGTCCGAGAACGTCGTGCTCGAGTTTTACCAGCGCGCCGACTTCGTGCATTCGATCTCGCGGACGTGGGATGAGGTCGAGTGGGAGGCGTTCCGCGGCTATCTAGGACGTGATCAGCTGGTCAGTCGGTTCGGCAAGGAGATCGGTGGCGCGATCCCGCTCGATGCGACGTCCGATGAATCCGACAAGGGCAAAAACAATCCGAGCCTTCCGACCTCGAAGGCAACGATCTGGGAGATCTGGGACAAGGTGAAAAACGAAGTGCTTTGGGTTGCCAAAGGCTATCCCAAGGTGCTCGAGCGCGGACCGCCTTATCTGAAGTTTGACGGGTTCTTTCCGAACCCAAAGCCGGCCTACGGCACGCTGACGAACGACAGCCTCGAGCCGGTGCCGGATTATATTTTCTACAAAGACCAGGCCGACGAGGTCGACATGCTGACGGCGCGCATCGGCTCGCTGCAGCAGTCCCTGAAGTTCGTCGGTTTCTATCCGGCCGGCCCGGAGGGTGAGGGCCAGCCGACGGTCGAGCGGGCGATGAGGCCCGATTTTGAAAACAAGCTGGTCGCGGTGAGGTCGTGGGCGGCCTTCACTGAGGGCGGAAAGAACGGCGTCCCGATCGTTTACCTGCCGATCGACCAGGTCGCAAACATCCTCAAGGCCTGCGTCGATCTTCGGAAGCAGCTGATCGAGGACATTTACCAGATCTATGGCCTGTCCGACATCATGCGCGGCGATGGCGATGCCAGCGAGACGGCGACGGCGCAGTCTATCAAGGCCCAGTACGGATCGGTGCGCATCAAGACCCGGCAGGATGAGATGGCGCGGTTTGCTCGCGACGTCACCGGGCTGGTCGGTGAGGTGATTTCGACGTGCTTTGCCCCGGAGACGATCATGCAGATGGCGAACATGCCGCTCCCCAGCCAGGCGCAACTCGAACAGGCGGCGATTGAGCAGCAGCGTCAGGCGTTGATTGCGAGCGCGCTGGCACCGAAGCCGCCTCAGATGGGCGCACCGCCGGTGCCGGCCGCGCCCCAACAGATGGGAGCTGTAGCGTGAGCGGTTGTGGCGATTGCCAGTTCTACAACGAAGAGTTCGAGCATGAGGGTAAGAAGTACGGATTTTGCTTCCGATACCCGCCTGTGGCTTTGGCCGAAACGAAGAGCACTTCTCCGATCGTGCGCAGGGAACTGCGGTCCTGCGGGGAATTCAAGCGGAAGTCCAAGCCTCGGATTAGCGCCAAGAGGAAGGCCCGCAAGTGATCCCGGTTCAGCCGCCGATGCAGGGGCAGCCATTGCCGCAGCCCCAGCCGCCGGCACCGCAGCAGCCTCAAGTAACGATCGATGCGGTGATGGCGTTGCTGCGCGACGGCATGACGCGCCGCTTTCGCATCGATATCGAGACAGACTCGACGATCACCGGTGACGAAAGCCAGGAGCGCCAGGATCGTAACCAGTTCATCGAGGCGACGACCAAGTTTGTGCAGGCATGGGGCCCGATCGTGCAGGCGAACCCCACTCTTGCGCCGCTCGCGGGTGGCCTTCTGAAGTTCGGCTTGTCAGCCTTCCGGTCCGCTCGTCCGCTCGAGGAGCTATTCGACGAAACGGTCGACAAGCTGGAGGCGCAGGCAGCTCAGCCTAAGCCTCCGCCGCAGCCGTCGCCGGATGAGGTGATCAAAGCCCAGACGGCTCAGCAGAAGGGCACCGCTGAGATCGTCAAGGCGCGGACCGAAGCTGCTGCAAGCGTGCAGGATGCCGCCGTCAGAGAACGATCGGCGCAGATCGATATGGCAGGGAAGGTCATGGACCACCAGCATAAGACGGCCGAGCACCAGATGGCGATGGAGCGCGCTGCGGTGCAGGCGCTCAACCCTCCAACATCGCAGGGGCCGGCCTGATGCAGCGTCTTTGCCGGGCTTGTGGCGAGTTTCACGATCTCGAGCAGCCTTGGCCAGCGCGGTGCGGTGGTCATTTCCGAGCTCGCGGTCCGCGGTCATCGCTCGCGTTCCCGATGGTCGTCTCGGATGCCATGGCGCCGATCCAGAGCATGGCCGACGGCCAGTTCTATGACTCGAAGGCCGCGCTACGGGAGCACTACCGCGATCGTGGTGTGATCGAGATCGGCAACGAAATTCCGGCAGCGATGAAGCTGGCGGAGCAGAGGCCCGAGCGGCCGAAGATCAGCAAGGCGGAAATTCACGGCGCCGTTCAGAAGGTCCGGCAGGGCTACAAGCCGCGACCGATGACGGTACCTGAGTTCAAGGCCGCCGACTAACCGAGAGGGATCAAAACCTTGGCAGAAGAAGCTACCGACGTGCTTTCGGGCACGAGCGAACAACCTTCCGCGCCCAGCGTCCGGGAATCGATCGAGGCCGCCGTCGCACAGCAGCGAGAGTCGCCGGATACTGGCGGCGAGCAGCAACAGCACGCCGCCGAGCCCGCACCAGCGGCCGAAAAGGCGCCTGCGGATGGGCGCGACGAAAAGGGCCGGTTCGTTGCCAAGCCGGCCGCTGCGCCCGCGCAGGCTGAGCAGGGCAAGGACGTTGCGCAGCAGGAGCCCGCAGCTGCGGCCGACCAGCAGGCACCGAAGACGGCAGCGCCGCCGACGTCCTGGTCTCCGACTGCCAAAGCCGCGTTCAAGGACCTGCCTCAGCCGGTCAAAGACGCGATCAGCAAGCGTGAGGAAGAGGTCAACAACGGCTTCGCCAAGCTTGCCGAGTACAAGCCGCTCGATCAGTGGATCGAGGAGGCGAAGCGGGGCGGCACTGATCTCGCCACTGCGGTCGCGACCTATCGCGGCATGGAGCTCGAGCTTCAGAAAGATTTTGTCCACGGGATTGCGCTCATAGCGCAGCGCCAGGGCGTCAACCCGTTGCAACTCGCTCAGGGAATTGTTGCCCGGTTCGGCGGTGGTCCGTCTCAAAGCGGACAGCCGGGCGCACAGTTTCAGCCCCATCAACATGGCCCGACTGTGGATCCGTCAATCGCTGCACGACTGGACGGACTGGAACAGACTTTCCGGAATCAGCAGCAAGCCAGCGTGAACGATGAAATCGAGCGCTTCGCATCAGACCCGAAGCATCCGTATTTCCACAACGTTCGCGAAACGATGGGCCATCTCATGAACGCGGGTCAAGCCACGTCCATGTCCGATGCCTACGAGAAGGCTTGCTGGGCCAATCCGGAAATCCGCGCGCTGCTCATCAAGGAGCAAGCCGCGCCAGCGCCGGCCGCAAGGGCTGACGACGCCGTTTCAAGGGCGCGCGCAGCCGCAAAAGCAACCGGGGGCACACCTCCAGCCGGCCTCGCAGTGCCATCAGGCCTGCAGGTCCCGGCGGGCGCCTCTGTCCGTGACACCGTCGTCGCTGCCGTGAATGCGCAGCGCGGCCTTTAAAGGACCTCCATAGATGGCCTCTCCTCTCGTTACTTCAGTCGATTGGGGTGACGTCACCACCACCACGCTCGAAAGTCGTTCGCGCGTGCTGGGTGACAACATCACCAACAACAACGCACTCCTCTCGGTGCTCAAGCAGAAGGGCAAGCAGAAGCCTTTCACCGGCGGCCGCGAGATCTTCCAGGAACTGCGCTATGCGCAGAACCAGACGTTCATGTGGTATTCCGGAACTGAGTTCCTGAACATCTCACTGAACGAAACGATGACCGGCGCGCGCTTCCCGATCAAGCAGGCGTCGATCGCTGTCGTGCTGTCCGGCCTGGAGCAGATCCAGAATGCCGGCGACGAGCAGATGATCGATCTGATCGAGGCTCGCGTCGATACCGCTGAGGACACCTTCTGGAACCAGATGTCCGCGGCGGTCTACTCGGACGGCACCGGTTTCGGAGGCAAGCAGCTCAATGGCCTTGCGCTGCTGGTCTCGAAAGCCCCCACGTCCGGCATCGTTGGCGGCCTCGATCGGTCTCAGCAGGTGTGGTGGCGGAACTCGGCGATCAACGCCAATACCGACACCCGCGGCGTCGTCTCGGCGACGAACATTCAGTCGTACATGAACTCGATGACGCTGGGCCTGAAGCGCAATAGCGACGGCGTCGACATGATCGTGTTCGACACCAACTATTACGGCTTCTATCTGGCGTCGCTGCAGGCGCAGCAGCGCATCACGACCGCACCATCGTCGAAGGCCGGCGCTGGCTTCACCTCGCTGAAATATTACGGCGCGGGCAAGGAAGTCGACGTCTATCTCGACGGCGGCAAGAATGGCCAGATCCCGGTGAATACGGGGTACTTCATCAACTCCGATTACCTGTTCTACCGCCCGTCCGCGAAACGCAACTTCGTGGTGATCGGTGGTGATCGGACCCCGACCAACCAGGACGCCATCGTCCGGCTGATGGCGTGGGCGGGCAACATCACTGCGAACAACCTGTCCCTCCAAGGCGTACTTTGGCAGTGAGGAGAACCGACACATGACCATTGCACTCAATCAGTTCGAGGCCGTCGGCGCTCGCAACTATCAACCCGAAGGTCCGTTCGGCGCCGCCGGACAGACCCCACTTCCGTCGTTCCGCCCTGGCTCGGTGGCTGCCGGCGATACGGAGGCAGAGTACGTCTATCTGCTCTTCGCTCCGACCGCTTCGCAGACCGTCAACCAGGGCGACGCGATCACCTGGGACAACAGCTATATTGCGACCGTCACCCCGGCCGCGGCCTCAGGCTCGATCGCATTCGGCGCCAACGTCGGCGCGTTCTACCTCGGTGGACGCATCGGCGATCCGGCGGCGGCTCCCAATGCCGGCAATAGCTGGTCCTTCACGTTCCCGGCTGCCGGCGTTTATGGCATCTGGGTTCAGCGGGCTGGGACCGGCCTGATCAACTTCGCGACCGTCAACGCACAGACCAAGCCTGTGATGACGTCCGCGGTGGCTGGTCAGCTCACGGCTCCGTCTGCGGCTCTTGCGACGTCGATGGGCATCACCGGTTTGAACGCGGCGCCGACCAGCGGCACGTTCACGGCGAATACCACGAATGGCTCAGTCAACCTGACGAACGTGTCGACGAACAAGTTCCTGGCAAAGGGTCAGACCCTTTCGGGAACGGGCATCGCCACCGGTGCCACGATCGTCGATATCCAGGGCTCGACCGTGGTCATGTCGCTCGCGGCGACCGCGGGCGGCTCTGGCGTGACGGTGACGGCCAGCAACGGCTCGACCTACGTGACCACCACGAACGGATCGGCCCAGCTGACCAATGTGACGTCGATCGCTGGCATCTATCCGAACCAGACGATCACCGGCACCGGCATCCCGGCATCGACCACCATCGTGTCGATCTCGGGCAATGCCGCGCCGTACACGATCACGATGAGCGCCGCGGCGACCGCGACCGCCAACAACATCAATGCGACCGTGTCGGGCTATCAGGAAGCGTTCCTGCGCTGGCCCTATGTGAGCTCGCAGAACTGACGAACTGGGGCCGCTCTTCGGAGCGGCCCTTTCTCCTTCTCTCATCCGATCAAAAGGACAGGACTATGCTCGACGACATTGGCAGCGCGTTTGGAACTGAGTTTGCGACCATCGGCATGGGCGGCAATGCCGAATTTGCCGATCAAAACAAGGGCGTCACGCCCGTCTTTTTCGTTCTCCCAGTGCAGGACGATGCGGCTACCGAGAAGGCTGGTGCGCTCCGCATGCAGGAGCAAGAGATGGTCCGCATTCACGTCGCGGGAGACACGCTGAACGTCGCGACCTCTCCGGTGACGGAGGACATCAAGCAACGGTTTCCCGAGCAGTATAAGAAGTGGAAGGAAACCCGCCAGGAACGCCATATCGTCGGCACGCCGCTGAAGGCGTGGCCGCTGATCCCCGCAATCCGGATCTTCGAGTTCGAGGCGCTGGGCATCTTTTCGGTCGAAAACCTGGCCGAAGTCGCGGACGCGAATATCCATCGGCTGGCAGACGGGCGCGCCTGGCGCGAGAAGGCAAAGGCCTGGCTCGAGGCCGCCAAGAAGGGTGGTGCGGCAGCGAAATATGCCGCGGAGAACGAGCGCCTGCGGGAACAGGTGGCGAGCCTCGAGAAGCGGCTTGAAGAACTGGCGGCGATCGTCAAGGCCTCAAGCAAGGAAGCCGCCTGATGTCTATCCTGAGCGTGCTGAAGACAGCCATGCCGTTGTGTGGCCTGCCTGCGCCCGCTCAGGCGGTTTCGTCCGTCGATCCAAACACCGCAAAGTTCGTCGCGATGGCTCAGGACATCGGCGACGAACTGCGGGAGCGGTTCTTTTGGCGCAATCTCAACATCGCCGGCCAGATTACTGGCGACGGGACAACCACGCTTTTCCAGTTGCCGGCCGATTGGGCGCAGCTGTCGCCGGGGCAGCAACTCTATTCGTCGGTGAATACGTTATCGCCGCTCTACGGCCCGATCACGAACGAGCAACTGGCCGGTCTCAAGGCATCACTGGTTGCTCCGGTGCGCCCGGTATGGCGCATCATCGGATCTGCTCTTGAGTTCTTTCCGGCGATCGGGGCCGGGGAGATCATCACGTTCAACTATTACAGCACCAACTGGGTCTCAAACTCTGACGGGAGCCAGCGCCAGCCGAACTTCGTGCTCGACAGCGATTTCTCGATGATCGACGAGCTCGTCTTGCGGCGTGGCCTGATCTATCGATGGAAGGAGTCGAAAGGCCTTGAGTGCTCGGCTGACCAGGGGCGCTATGAGCGGGCACTTGATCGGTCCGCCGGCCGCGAGGATGCCGAGCGTATCACGTCCACGGCAGCCCCAGTGCTCGACGTCGATGGTTGGTGGCCCGGAACGGTTACCTTCGTGGGGTCTGTATGAGCAGACGGCGTCCTCCGCCGTCTCAAACTGCGTTTCTACCGGCGCCGACGGCTGGGTGGTACGTTGGCGACAATCTGTCCACAGCGCCTCCCGGCACGGCATATATTCTCGATAACGCTTTTCCGCAGCAAGACTATGTCCGGATGCGTGGTGGCTCGCTGGCCTATGCGACGGGGATGCCATCCGCCACCGTGATGTCGTTAATGCCGTTCATCAGCGGCACGAGTAGCAAGTTCTTCGCGGTCTGCAGCGGCGGCATCTACGACGTGACGAACAGCGGCGCTGTCGGTGCTGCCGCGGTGTCCGGACTCAATTCCACGGCCTACATGGAGTACATCCAGTTCACCAACGCGGGTGCAACGTGGCTGATCTGCGTCAACGGTGTTGACGCCGCCCAGCTCTACAATGGTACGAGCTGGACAACGACGCCGGCCATCACGGGCCTGACGGGGGGCAATCTTGCGTTTGTCTGGCCGTTCAAAAGTGCCATCTACGGGGTGCAGGCGGCTTCTCTGCAAGCTTGGTATCTAGCTCCGAGTTCAATTGGCGGAGCTGCCACGAAATTCGATCTGTCGGGCATCTTCAAGTACGGCGGCTATCTGCTTTGCGGAACATCGTGGTCTATCTCGTCGAATAGCGGGCTTTACGAGACGAACGTCTTCATCACCTCGGAGGGCGAGGTGGCGATGTACGACGGGCTTAATCCGGCCGACACAGCCTGGACGTTGAAGGGGCTCTATAAGATCGCCAAACCGCTTGGGCGCCGCTGCATCATGAAAGCCGGCGGCGACATTGCGGTGATGACGGAGGACGGCATCGTACCGATGTCGCAGGTCATGACACTGGACCAGATCGCACTCCAGAACGTCGCGGTGACGAAGCCCATCGCGCCAGCGTGGCGGAATGCCGTGATCGCGCGTCAGGGGATATCTGGTTGGCAGATTGTGACGTGGCCGCTGCAGAGTATGGCAATCATCAATCTGCCCAAGGCAACGGCTGGGGATGTCACGCAGTTCGTGGCGAACGTGCGATCGGGGGCGTGGGCGCGGTACGTCGGCTGGGATGCAAACTGTTTCGGGGTCTACAATAATCAGCTGTTCTACGGCACGTCAGATGGCCGCGTATTGCAGGCTGAAGTAGGGGGGCAAGACGACGGCAAAAACTACACCTGGACCGTCTTTCCGTCCTATACCGATCTGAAGTCGCCTGCGAACGTCAAGCACGTCAAGATGGTCAAGCCGCGCCTGCAGGCGTCCTACAACGTGACGCCGCAGGTGACCGTGAAGGTTGATTTTGACACCACGTCTCCGCTGGCGCCGACGGCCAGCGTCCCGGCCTCGAGCGGCGCGCTGTGGGACGTGGCCCTTTGGGATGTCGGCATGTGGCCGCCCGCACTGGTCGATCTATCGGCTTGGACAGATGCAGAGGGGTTCGGCGCCGTCGTGTCGCCGGTCCTTCAGCTGACCTTGTCAACCTCGATCACGCCCGACGTTCGGCTGAACTCGACCGAACTACTGTACGAAGTGGGGGCCCCGCTGGGATGATCGTGGTGTTTCAGGATACGGCGCGCGCGAAGCGTATTGCCGAGCCGGCCCTGAATTGCACGTTCTCCGAGCCGATGATCGGGCTGGTGATCGAGCGAGACGGCGTCGATGTAGGCTCCGTGATACTCAACGGCTACACGCCCGGCTGCAACATCGATCTGACGGCAGTCGGACGCGGTGCTTGGACGCCGTTCGTGGTGAGAGATATCGCCCGCTACTGCTTTGCGCGGGTGAAACGGATCACGGCTCGCACGAGCGTGGAGAATAAACCGGCGATCAAAAGCCTGACGAAACTCGGCTTCAAACCGGAGGGCATCATGCGGGATTTCTTCCCGGGCGGTGATGCCATCTGCATGTCGCTCCTCAAGAGCGAGCAACGATTGATCAGGCTGTAAAGATGGATTCTCCCAAAGCACCGGATCCTTACGCGACCGCAGCGGCGCAAACGCAGTCGAATGTTCAGACTGCGAAGACGCAGCAAGAGATGAATATGGTCAACCAGTCGAACCCATATGGGTCGCTGACCTATACTCAGAGCGGAACTGCCACGGATGGCACGCCGCAGTTTACGGCGACCACGGCGCTAACACCAACCGGTCAAGCGCTGTTCGACAATGCCAACACGCTTGCGGGCAAGCAGCAGTCTATCGCTAACACGCTTTTGAATAGCGGGCAGGGCGCATTCTCCGGGAAGCCGATCGATCTGTCCTACAACGGAACTTCAGCAGCACTCGACGCACTGAACAAGGCTCGTCTCGATCCCCAGTGGCAGCAGAACCAGAACACGTTCGATGCGCAGATGGCTGCGCAAGGGCTGCAGCCCGGGATGCCCGGCTATGACAATGCCTACCGGAATTTCATGGTCGGCAAGAACGACGCATACAACAGCGCAAATCTGGCCGATTACCAGACCGCGGTGAATACCGCCCTCCAGGAGTACAATCAGCCGCTCCAGACCTATTCCACGCTGGTGAACGGCACGTCGCCGCAGATGCCGGGTGCAGCCGCGGTAACGACGCCGCAGACCAATGTGGCGGGTACGAACATCGCAGGCATGGTCCAGCAGAACTATCAGGACCAGCTGAACGCCAACAACGCGACGATGGGCGGCCTGTTCGGGTTGGGCGGCACACTGGGTGGCAGCATGCTTCAGGGCATCGGGAAGGCCGGTGGCATGGCGGCATTCTTCTCGGATCGGCGCCTGAAGAGCGACGTCGTCCGGATCGGTACGCTTGAAAGCGGGCTGCCGGTCTACGAATACACGATCTTCGGCAAGCGGCAGCGCGGCGTCATGGCTGACGAGGCCGAGATGCTGTTCCCGGATGCCGTGTTCATGCATCCGAGCGGGTTCAAGATGGTCGACTATGCGGGGATCACCTGATGGCTATCGGTGATTACTCGATCGATACGAGCGGAACGCAGGGTGATGTCAATCGGCGCCGAGCGTATGCCGATGCGCTGATGCGGGCGGGCGGTGATAGCACGCCGATCAGGTCTCCATGGCAGGGCCTCAACCGGCTCGCCCAAGGCCTCATCGGCGGCTATCAGGCCGGCCAGATGGACCAGGAAGAGGACGCCGGTCGCAAGGCAGCAAACCAGCAGCTTGCCAGCCTGCTCCTCGGTGGATCTGGAGCGATGCCGGCGCAGGTTGCAGCCGCCACGCCAGCCATTGCGGGCAGCCCGGGCCCGACCGTTCCGAACGACGCCAACGCCATTCCGGGAACGGCCGGCATGGATCAGCGGCTCGCCGATCGCACCCAGGATTTCATCCAGGACAATCCGGGGACCTCGCTTTCCAGCGGCGTTCGCAGTCGGGATGATCAGGCCGCGCTCTATGCGGATCGGGCGAACAACCCAAACCCCGTCGCTCCTCCCGGCACATCCTTGCATGAGCGCGGCATGGCTGCCGACATTGGCGGGATGACGCCTCAGCAGCGCGCGATGCTGCCTCAGTACGGGCTGGCGCAGCCGGTCGCGAACGATCCGGTGCATGTGCAGCTGGCAGCCTCGAGCGACGAGGCCGCCCTTCCGGCAGCCGCACAGCCGACGCAGGGTGCTCTCCCCACCGCGGAAGCCGTGGCGGGCCAGCCGCAACGCATGGCTCAGAACCCGAACACCATGGCGGCTTACCAGATCCTCCAGAACCCCTATGCGAGCGCGGCCCAGAAACAGGTCGCCAGCGCGATCCTGAGCGCGAGCCTTAAGCCGCGCGAGCAACATAGCCAGGTGACGGATTCGGCCGGCAACATCTGGGACGTCAATCAGATGACGGGGCAACGGACCTTGTCGCTGAAAAAGGACCCGTCGTTCAGCGCGCCCTTCAAGGATGAGGATGGCAACCTGGTGCAGAAGGATGCGACCGGGAAAATCTCCGTGCTGTCGGCGGCCGACAAGACGCCGAACAGCGTCAGCGAGTACAAATATTACACGGACAATTTCGTCCCGACGCCTGAAAACCCCAAGCCGATGGACTATGCGACCTTCTCGACGGCGAAGGCCAGAGCAGGCGCGACGAACATCAGCAACAGCGTCGACCTCAACAGCGGCCAGACCTATGACAAGCAGCTGGCTGAAGGGCTCGGTAAGGCGCATGCCAGCTTGGCCAACGGTGTGGAGGATGCCCAGACTCGCGCGCGCGATATCGCTGCGATGCAGGGTGCTATCGACGCGATCCAGAAGAATGGCGGCACGACTGGCGGCATGGCTCCTCAGGCGCGGCTCGAACTCCAGAAATCGATCAATGCCGGCGCCTCGGCGCTCGGCATCAGCAAGCCGTTCAGCGAGGCCGATCTATCGGATCAGGAGTTCCTGACCAAGTTCAACCGCTCGATGGCCGGCGCCCAAGCCAAGAACGCTGTCGGCAGCCGTGTGACGAACTTCGAAATGTCGAACTTCCTGAAGGCGAACCCGGGTCTTGACATGACCATCACGGGCAATCAGCGGCTGCTCGGCATCCAGGCGCAGATTGAGCAGCGGAATATCGCTGTCGGCAACGCCATCCGCGATGCGACCGCTGAGGCGATCTCGCAAGGCAAGAAGGTCGATCCGAGGACGGTTGAAGGCATCATCCGGAAATACGACGAGGATCACCACATCAGCGACCCGTCGACCGGCCAGGACCTGACGCAGAGCTATGCGCTGCCGGAGTTCCAGAAGACTGGGCAGGGCACGAATGCTGGCCTCGCCGGGCGCCACGAAGAGAACATGAGCAAGGTTCGCCGGTACGATCCTGAAACGGGGACGCTGAAGTAATGGCCGGCGCGATCCAGATCAAAGCGCCGGACGGCTCGATCGTCGAGTTTCCGGCGGGGACCGCTGACGCCACGATCACGTCAGTGATGGCGCGCGAGTTCGGCGGTCCGAAGGCACCGAAGGCTGGACCGACGCCGGCTCCGACCACTGGCGAGGACGTGCCGGCCTATGATGCCATGGGCAACGCGACCGGGATGACCACGCAGGCCGTGGCGCCGTCCCAGATGTCCTATGGCGATCAGATGGGCCACACGCTCGGTGCGGTCGACAGCGGCGTCCGCGCGGTGGCCAACGGCATCCCGTTCATGGACCGGTTCGCGGCCGGCATGGGGGCTCTGACCGGCATCGGTGGCGAGCGCGGCGACTATAGCGGCAACCTCGAGAAGCAGCGGGCTGAGGATCAGCGGCTGGCTGAGGCAGCGCCAATCGCCAATACGGCCGCGCACCTGGTCGGCGGGGCGATGCTGCCGCTGGGCGCCGTGGGGGCAGCCGCGAAGGGGACTGGCCTTTTGGCTAAAACTCTCCTGGGAGCGGGCACCGGTGGTGCGTTCGGGGCCGCTCAAGGTCTGTCGGATACCCCCGACCTGACGAACATCACTGATGCCGCTGGACACGCAGGTAAGGGCGCGGTGGTTGGGACTGTGATCGGCGGCGTTCTTCCGGCCACCGGAAAGGCAATTGGCGCTGGCTATAACGCAATTGCGGACGCCCTGATCGGCGCCGAAGGCATGTCACGCCCGGCCGCGCGCCATCTCACGAGCGCTTTGGCAGCAGATACGCCGGCTGCTGTTCGTGGCAGGCTCGGTGATCTCGGTCCAGATGCGATGCTGGCCGATGCTGGGCCCGCCTTCCTTGGCAAGACGCAAGGAGCCGTGCTCAATAGCGATGAGGCGCGGTCGATCGGCGTCGGCGCTCTCAATGCAAGGAACGACGCGACGAATCGTCGGATCATGGGCGACGTTAACCGGGCGATGGGCCCGGCTGAGGATCCCCAGACGGTCACGAACGCCATCCGCGCGCGCAGGGCTGAAGTCGACAACGTGAACTATCCGGCCGCACTGAATGGAGCGCCGGACGTCCAGACGGCGCCGATCCTGGCGCAGCTCGACTACATGATCCCTCGTGCGGTTGGCATGGAGCGCCGGGCGCTGACCAACCTGCGCGGCATGATGATGACGACCGAGCGCCGGCCGCTGGTCGATGCTGCCGGCCATCCGCAATTCGACAATCTCGGACATCCTCGCTTCGAGGAAATCCCGGTCAACCAGCGGGACGCTGACGTCCTGCACAAGGTGAAGCAGGAGCTCGACAACGTCATCCAGTACGACGCGCCGGGCCTTGGCATCCCGGCCGGGGCCGTCGCGCGGCAGCAGGGCGCTCTTCGGATGATGCGCGGGCAGCTTAACGAGGCGCTTGAACAGCAGGTCCCAGGCTACGCAAACGCCAACCGTCAATCCGCGTCGCTTGCGCGGCGAGGCGACGCCGTCGAAGCCGGTACGCAGTATCTCGGCTCAGGCAAGACGACACCATCGCCTCAGCGGTTTGCTGATGAGTTCGGCCAGCTCGAGCCCGGCGAGCAGATCGCCTTCGCCAAAGGCTCCCGCGGCAATATCGATCGTGTACTCGGTACCAAGGCGAACGACCTGCAGGCCCTGAGAGGCGAACTGCAAGGCGAGGGTGGCTGGAATACCGCGAAGATCGCGACCGTTCACGGTCAGGACGCTGCCGATGAGTTGGCGGCGTCAGTCGACCGGAACCTGAAATTCCGCGATACCCATAACAAGGTCGTCGAAAACTCTCAGACGGCTCAGCGTCGCGCAGCAGCGGAGAACATGAAGCCGGAACCACCCGGCGAAATGCAGCTGATCACGCCGCAGACGACCGGCATCGGTCTGATCTCGGCCGGCGCGAAAAAGGCAGCGAACTGGGCCATCAACGGCATGCGGCCCGATCCGACGGCACAGTATGGAGAGATGGCGCGGATCCTGACGGCTCAGGGAGCGGCGCGCGACCGCCATCTGGATGCGCTCGCGACGTCGCTTCTCAGCCGTGACGCCAATCGCGCAGCAGCGCCGGCTATCGGGAATCGCGCTGCCTTGGCGGCAGCACTTCTTGAGAACGAGTATTTGCGCGATCGTACAGGTACGCGCCGATGATCACCGGGACTAGAATTGCGGCGCCGATTAGCGCGCCCCAACCCAAGCCCATGTTGTCGATAGACGTGTTCAGTAGCCACTTCAGGCCCGAGATAACAGCGAGCAGCACAGCTGAACAAACGATGATGCGAAGCATCCCGGGAAAATAGCCCATCCCGGTCCAAAGTCAAAATCAGTACCAATCCGGCCCCTTTTCGGGGCCTTTTTCGTGGAAAACCGATGCCCAGGCAAAGTAACGGCACCTATCAGCAGCCGGCGAACACGGCTGCCGTCCCGAGCACGCCCATTGGATCGTCAGCGTACAATACGCTGATCACCGACCTCGGCAACGAGATCACGAACAGCCTGGACCGTGGCGGCCGATCGGCGATGACCGCGGCGCTTCCCATGGGCGGCCAGAAGATCACCGGCATGGCCGATCCGACGGTGGCGACGGACGGCGCCACGAAGAACTACGTCGATACGACCACTGCGGCGTTCTTCTCGACCGGTGACGTGAAGATGACCATCAAGAACGTCGCGGATACCGGCTGGATCTTGTGTGATGACGGCACATTCGGCAGTGCAACCTCAGGGGGCACAAGTCGCGCGAATGCTGACACGCAGCCTCTGTTCAACCTGCTCTTCAACAACACGAATGATTCCAACGTTCCCCTCTATACGTCTGGCGGCTCACTGACCACGCGCGCGGCGCAAACGAATGCCGCAACGGCATGGGCCGCCAATTGCCGAATGTCTTTGCCGAGGGTACTTGGACGCGCCATGGCTGGCGCAGGGCAGGGAAGCGGGCTGACGCTGCGCGGGCTTTGTACCTGGAACGGTGAAGAGACACACGTCCTGACGACGACGGAAATGCCGAGCCATCGTCATAGTGTGTTTATCTCCGACAACGGCCATACGCATGCGACAAGCTTGCCAAGCCGCCAGTTGGGAACAATCGCTACTAATACTGGAAATCCGATCGTTGGCATCCAGGTCAACAATGGCTCTGACGGATCTTTCTACGCTGCGTCTAGCTTGTCTGGCGTCTCGATCACCAGCGGAGACAGCGTCCCGAACTCCACACTAGCGAACGGCAGCAACGGAGCTCACAACAATCTCCAGCCGACGGCTTACTTCAACGTGATGGTGAAGCTTTGACCGGCATCGTCGTCAGCACACCGCCGCCAGTTGAGCCGCCACCGTCGAATACCAGTGGCAGTACGTCTGTACTTGGGCCGCTGGCGTATACGCCTGCAATCCCGACGCTTCCGCAGACGTGGAGCGCGGCTCAGACATTTCTGCCGGGGACGCTCATTCTCAGTGGAACTGGGGCAACTTCGAACGTCGTTATGCAAGAGACGGCAAATGGGGCGCTGACTGTCCGGCAGCTCTCATTCGCCGACATCTCCGGTTCGATAAGCATTCCGCAGATTCCGTCGTCGCCACTTACGAGCATCAACGATACGAACGTCACTCTGACGCTTGGCGGATCTCCAAGCGCAGCATTGCTCGCGGCAACCTCGATCACGGTAGGATGGAGCGGAACACTCGCGGCTAATCGCGGTGGATTTGGAGCCGATGTCAGCGCGCAGTCCGGCGTTCCTCTGTTCGCAACAGGGGCCGCGACTTTCACTGGCACGACGGGGTCAGGCAACTTCGTTCGCGCGACGTCGCCAACCATCACCACACCTGCCATCAGCGGTTTGGAGACTCAAGCGGCGGGTTCTGACACCGCCCAGTTCATTCTGGTCACCGGCCTGGGTGGAAATGGCCGACTGATCGGATCGCTCGAAAGCAGCAACGTTAAAATCCGCTCGCAGAATAGCGTTACCCTGTCGCTCGGCGTCAATTCGGCTGACGTACTGACGATCGGAGCGGCTAGCGCGACATTTCTCCAACCGTTGATTATCAATGGCAGCACGTCGGGGTCGATCACGCTGGCTTCGGCTGCAACAGCATCCGGCACCGCAACTCTGCCAGCAGGCACCTATAATATCGTCGGAGATACGCTTACTCAGACACTTTCGTCGAAGACGTTGTCGTCGCCCGTCATTGCTGGCGGTGCGAGTTTCAATGGAAGCTCCTCTGGCACCACTGTTCTTCAAGCGGCTGCCGGTGCCGCGGGTACCCTGACTCTGCCTTCCGCTCTAGACACGCTCGTTGCCAGAGCGACGACCGACACCTTAACCAACAAGACGATTAACGGGTCGAACAACACGATATCGAATGTCGCGCTTGCAAGCCTGGCGACGCAAGCAGCCTATAGTCTCGTCGGCAATTTCACGGGATCGTCTGCGGTCCCGACAGCATCCGCAATTGGTGGTCTCACCCAGAAGGCTTCCCCGGCTGCAACCGATCTCATTTTGCTTCAGGACCAGGCCGCTTCAGGTCAGCTCAAATATGCGACAGTATCGTCCATCGCTTCCGCCGGCTCGGTTTCCTCAATTGGAAGTCTGACCGGCGCGTTCACGATCGACGGCGGAAATCTCTCCTCCAATGTGCTGCCATTCCCGCGAAATGACGTTGCCCAGTCGTGGAGCTCGGCACAGCAGAAGCAGGCACGCCAGAACATCGGCGCCGACAGCGGCGTTTTGGTAGCCGATAGAAACGGCACCAACCAGACTGGTCTTACCGCGGCCAGCAACAACAAGATTCAATTCAACAACAAGGTCAAGGACGCGAACGGCTGGTTCGACGCTGTCACGAATTATCGCTACACGCCTCTGATCGCCGGTACCTATTTGGTTTCTCTCAATGTCCTATCGAACAATGGGACAAGTGGTGAGACGTGCCAGGCGCTGATCTACAAGAACGGCTCATCGGTGAAGGTCGGGCCGTATTTTGCCACAACCGGTTCCTCCTCGTATCAGTCGCAAATCGTCGCCGCACTGACGATGAATGGCACCACCGATTACCTCGAGTTCTACATCTATGTCCCTGCAACCATCACGACATTGAACGGACTTACGTCAACGACGAACGTTCAAGTGTGGCGGATTGGAGACTAAAATGGCCTTCCAGCCTGAGCAATTCGTCATTGCAGTTCAAAGCCTGTGTCCCGGGCTAATGCCGCGGATTGACTTTGAAGTCACCAACGATGGAACGGGGCCGATGATATCCAAGTGGAATCGGCCGGACGTGGCACAGCCAACACCGGCCCAGATCGAAGCGGTCGACACTGACGCCATCAAGGCAGCTCTGCAAATCCCGGATATTTCGCTTCGCCAGTTCTATCAGCAATTGGCCGTCCAGGGCGTCATTACTCAGGATGACGCTTTATCTGCGGTGCGGACTGGAGCGCTCCCGAGCGCCCTGCAGACCATCGTGAACGGCCTACCTCAAGCCCAACAGTTCCCGGCAACGATGATGCTTTCTGGGGCTTCGACGTTTCAGCGCAGCAATTCGATGACTGCAGCTATCGGCGCTGCCTACGGTTGGACATCGGAGCAAATTGACGCGTTCTTCGTAGCTGCAGCGCAAATCTAAAGACGCAGATCTACTGTTGCATCCGAGCCGCCCCTCTTTGGGCGGCTTTTTATTTGGAGCCGTCGATGCCCTTCGAGGTCAACGTCCACCACCATCTCGATCAGGAGAGTGCCGAGCGCCTGACGACGATCGAACGCATGCTCGGCCAATTGCTAGCCCAATCGGAGACCGCCATGAACGCTTACGATGACATCAAGGCCAAGATGGATACGGCCCTGGAAACGATCCAGAAGAACACCGACTTGGACTCATCGATCCTGCAGACGATGAACGCGCAGACCGAAACTATCAAGCAACTGAAGGTGCAGCTCGACAACGCCGGCACCGACCAGAGCGCGCTCCTCGAGCTGAGCTCGACCATGGATCAGATCATCCAGAAGTCGCAAAACGAAGCGGCAGTGAAGGCAGCCGCGATCACCGCGAATACGCCGGTCGATCCGAATGCTGGAAGCACCCAGAACCAGGCGCCGGCACCCAGCGCGCCCGCTGCATCGAATGATCCGGCCCAACAACCCGATCCGGGGCCCGCAAGCACCACCGACCCAGCTGCAAGCAAGCCGTCGCCGGATGAGCCGCCGGCCGCGGCCTGACCGCTCGTTAGGTTCACCAGCAACACCAGCCGCTCCGGGCATCTTGGGGCGGCTTTTTCATTGGAGTTTCGAATGGCCGTTGATCTCGGCATCCTCAAGACACGGAATGAAATTCGCTGGGGTAGGGCCAAGCCAACTCGCGATTTCAGTGCCGTTGCGCGCCGCCTTGTCGCTCCGACCGCAAAGGCGCGTTACCAGGCCGTCTCAGCCAGAACCGGCGTTCCGTGGGCGTTCATCGCGGTCGCGCATGAGCGAGAGAGTTCACAGAACTGGGCTGGATCCCTGGCACAGGGTGATCCCTACGACAAGGTCTCAACCCATGTGCCGGCGGGGAGGGGGCCTTTTGCTTCATGGGAAGAAGCCGCCGTTGACGCGCTGGTCAACTGTGCCCCGCGCGCAGCTCGCAACAAGGATTGGTCGATCGGCGGCACGCTGACGATGCTCGAGCAGTACAACGGGCTCGGCTACGCAGGGAAGGACAAGCCGTCACCCTACATTTGGTCCGGGACCGACCAGTATGTCGCCGGCAAGTACGTTCGGGACGGCGTGTACGATCCGAATGCCGTCGACAAGCAATTGGGCTGTGCTGGCCTTCTGCTGGCGATGATGGCGCTAGATCCGTCGATTTCGTTCGACGGCAATCATATGCATATGCCAGTCGCGCCGGCCCCCACGGCGCCCTCCTCGAAACCATCAGTCACCAGCCCAGCGCCGGGTTCTCTCGGCGCGTTCATCGCTTCCATTCTCTCGGCCATCTTCAAGAGGAACAAATGACCGCTTTTCTGCTGCTGCTCGCTTTCATCGTCGCGCTCGGCTTTCTTTACGCCCTCGTTCTGCGTCCGTGGCTCAAGAAACAGTCCTGGGCACAGCGCTTCTTCGCGTGGGTAGACCCGATCGAACTTGTGCTGTTCAAGAAGTCTGAAACTATCCTCGTCGGCCGCCTACTCTGGCTTGGCGGTTTGGTGGTGACGGCCTACGACGGCGCAGCCACCTTCGTCACCAGCCTTGACCTGACGCCGATCACCACGCGGTTCTTCGATTGGCTCAATGTCCCCGCTGACATGCGGGGCCTCTCAATCAGCGCCTTCGTGGGGATCATCGGTTTGCTGATCAATCGACTGCGCAAGACGACTACGAAGCCGCTGGAGCTCGTCGCCGTTCCTGACGCCAGCCTGCCTCCGGCAGCTGCGCAGGCCGTCGCCCAGGCTGATGCTGCCAAGGATGCTGCGGTGCAGGCCGTTGCGGAGGCGAAAAGCTGATGTTCGCCCTTGCATCGTTGATCTTCCAGTTCCTGGGAGGTCCCGTCGCAAAAGGCCTGATCGATGCATACAATCTGCATCTGAAGGCCACGACGACCGACAAGCAGACTGCAGCAAACCTGGCTGGGCAGGAGATCGCCGCCCAGGTCGCTGAAACCAATGCGATCACTCAGCTCAAGATCGCGCAGATCGGGCACCCCTGGGAGCCCGAAAAGTTGGCGATGTACATCACCCTGATCTACTACGCGAAGTGCATCGTCTGGGACAAAGTCCTTGGCCTTGGCACCACAGACGTAGTGGCAGGCCCGATCGCTATCTGGGCCGGCTTGATCATGTCGTTCTACTTCACCAAGCGTGGGGCTGAGAACGTCTCGACCATCATCAGCGCCATTCGAAAATAGACGGCTCGGTCTGCAACGCGGTGTAGCAGACCGAGCCTGACCCCTTACGGATCAGGTTTCCGTAAAAGGCTGGGAATGATCCTGGCGACGATCTCTTAATGGCTGGGAAATTCCGTGAATGGAAATCGCACAAGAATTCCTTAAGGCGTGGGGACCTCCCGGTCTGATCGCCATCGTCATGTGGGTGATGCTGCTGAAATCGGAAAAGCGGGAAGAGAAGAAGGACACCCGCATTCAAATGCTCGAAAACCTGCTGACCGAAAGCTACGACGAACGGATTGCCGCGGCTGATCGAATTGCTGAGGCGATACATGGCAATGCAACAGCGCTTATTGCCCTCGTGAACGAGATCAGAGCAAAAAAATGATCCAGGTCTTCAACCAGATTCGCCGCGTGTGGTCCGATGATGGGCGAGGGGACAAAGACTTCTCCGATCAAGAAACGCGCCTTCAAGAAGTCCAGCAAAAGCTGGTTGAGGCGACTGACCTTCTACGGCAAGCATCTGAGACCTTGACCGGCCTGATCAAGACAAAGGGCCTGCATTGACCATACTTTGGATCAGATGGCTCGCTGCTTTCATGGTCGTCCTATCCATCCTCACAATCGGTATTGCTATCCAAGAATGGTGGCTTTCACGCCATCCACCCAATCCGCCTGATCGTCTGGACAGGCGGTAGCTCGGCCTGACGCTTTCAGGCCCGTTCTCCTCCCTAGACTTGAGCCCGGCGCCCTAACCAGCGTCGGGCTCTTCTTTGTGTCTCGCGACGGCTTCATTGACCTTTTGCCGGTCGAGTCGATCTTCAGGTAAAAGTCGGGAAACTGGACGCCAGATCTCGACGGGGATTGCCAAATCGCTCTCCAGCGGCTTCCGGGCCCATTTCCACCATTGGTCGAATGCATCCTTGATGATTCAAAACTCCCGCGACATCGCCGGATGCGTCCGGTTTTTGACCTTGATCCAGTATGGGCACCGACCGCCGCGGTATGGCCGATCTGATCGCTTAGACACCAACCCTTCAAAGCCGAACTCGCATGCTTTCCGGAAGAGGTCAGGGCCGATCTCGCCTTGCTCGTAGTCCGACACGAAGATCCCCTCCGGCCGGCGCGCGAGCAGTCGCTGCAGGTTGGTCTTCCGCATCGAGAGGGGGAGGTCGCGAAGATCGTCACCATCCATGGCGAGGATATCGAAGGCCAGCATCTCGACCTCGGCATTATGCTTGCCAGAGTGCAGGGCGTTGAAGTCGGAGTAGCCGTCCACGCCGCGGATGATGGCCTCGCCGTCGATCACGAAATGCTTCTGGCGGTTCTTTAGGGCGGACTCAACGATCCAGGGGAAGCGCTTGGTCCAATCGTGGCCGCCCTTGGTGATCAGCCGGACGCGATCTCCGGCGCGCTCGAGGCGCAGGCGGTAGCCGTCATACTTGATCTCGTGAAACCACTCCGGGCCGGCCGGAACCACTTTCCCAACGGTCGGCAGGCAGAAATCGAATTTAAGCATGCCAGGAAGATAGGTATCATGGGCCGGATTTGCGAATCCGTCAGTGGCTTTGGCTTTTGTCCTTCGACGGCCAACTGAGGCGCCCTTCCTTCCCTTCGTTTGCTGTTTCGTCCACCTCGCGGATGATGGCGACTGGATCGCCGTAGGTGCTTTCGCCTTGGGGGAACGGCTCTTGGGTTTTTCGACCTAGGAAAAGGTCAGGTCTGGGCAATCCGAGAACTTTCCGGGACCGCGCAAGTATGTCTTGCGTCAGCTTGACAAGCTCGTTGTACCAAGTCGCATGATCTGTTTGATGCTGGTCTGTCATGACCGGCCTCCCTTCCTATGCAGGCGGGAGCGCTAGCGGTCTCTCAGCCACCGACGCCTACGGGCAGAGCCTCGGCCGGTGATGATCTGTAACGACACAAGAGACGCTTTGTTCCCATACCGAAGGAACGGGTGTGGCGCGTTTCGGATTTACATTTGCCCGGCGCAATGGACGGCGCCGGGTCGACTCCAAGTGAACTCGGCCCCAGCTCATACCCCTCGGCTGGGGCGCTTTTTAAGCGAACAGGTCTTTCCCCGGCTGAAGCATCCTCACGAACGTGCCGCTCTCGTGGTACTCGAGCCAGCCTTGGCCGATCGCGTGTTGTAGACCGGCCCAGTATTCGGCCGGTGTCGCCTTGTCCTCGTCGAGCATGGGGCGGTTGATCTTCTCGATGTAGATCCTGCCATCCTGGATTGGCTCGAATGCCCGGGCGTGCTCCATGATCCTTCGGGCGGCTTTCTCGGGATCCGCGTATTTCCGTTCTTCCTTCAGCTTCACCGCTATCGCTCTCCCGGCCACCAAGTCGACGGCGGGTTCATGGCCGAAATCTTGTTCGTTCGCAATGCCACGAGATGGCTCCGCTTGAATGGATAGCCATTCGATCGCGAGCACTGCTTGCACCGCATATAGCGTTCCAATTCATGGACCGCTGTCCACTTCGGTCGTCGCACGACGTCGAGCGCCACCGTTTGATGGGTCTCGCAGCCGAGGCATTTGACCTCAAGGTAGCGGTAGCCGGCGTTGAGGGCGTCGCCCAGGGCCGGCGACGGCTGGGCCGGCCCTTGGAAGCCTAGCATGCGGGCGTTCCAAGCTTGGCAGGCAAGCCCGTCGGCGTCCTTCCGTGCTTCCGCGGCCCGTTCGGCTAGGTGCCTGACCGTGGCGCCGAACATGTACTCGCGAGACTTTGAGCCCATTGCCCATCATCGCGCGAAAGCCTTTGGGCGAGAAGCCGCTAGGACTTGTTCGTACTGGCGCTGATCCGTGCCAGCAATTGGTCAACCCGTGCGGTGACAGATCCCGGCGTCCTGAACTTTTTAGTGGGATAATGGTGGAAACGGAACCGGAACGTATACCGGCGAACTCACGCCAAGGGGTATAGTGGGCGTCTTGGGGGCCGAGTCGGCCCCCAAAAGCCGAAGAGCGGCCCTCGCGCCAACGAGGTACCGCTCTTCTAAATCTGAAACCCAAGCCACGAAGCTCGTGACCAACGGTCTCCCCAGTAAGAGTCGTTGTAGCGGCGCAGGACAGAAAGTCCAGAGATTCGTGGTCATATCGACAGGAGATATGACTTGAAGGAATTGAAAGTGAGAGGCCGGGCAATCCGGTCGGATGAAAACGGCCTGATCTGCCTAACTGATATTTGGGATGCGGCAGGCTTTAGCGTGAATCAGAAGCCGGCAGATTGGCGCAACCTTCCCACGACGGTCCGCCTGTTGGATGCCCTCGCCAATAGAATTGCCGGATTATCCGGCAATAAGACAAAACCTGCAATTAAATCAATGTACTACAGCAAGGTTGGTCGAGGTGGTGGCACCTTCGCGCATGCGGTACTTGCGTGCGCGTATGCTGGCTACCTCAGTCCGAAGCTTGAAGTAGAAGTTCGCGAGGTTTGGCTCCGGTATCGCTCCGGCGATCCAACACTTGCTGATGAAGTGCTTGAGCGCGCTTCTCCAGAAGCCAATCTCTGGGTAGCAACCCGAGCCGAGGCCCGCGCGATCCGCAATGGCTATACGGACACCTTGAGAGATCATGACGTTTACGGGCGCGGTTACATGGACTGTACCGACGAAGCTTATCTCAAGCTGTTCGGTGGTCGAGCCAAGCAGCTTCGGTCTCAACGAGGTCTTCCTCAAGGCTCCAATTTGCGTGACGCAATGGACATTGTTGAACTGTCAGCGATCAAGCTTACAGAAGCTCTGGCTACCCAACGCATCACGGTCGAAGATTCGCGCGGAAACTTGCAATGCAAGGAGGCGACCGGAAGGACCGCAGCCAACGTCAAGTATGCGATTGATCTTGAAATGAAGGACCGTCAGAAGCGCCTGGGTCGCTAGCTGACAAATAAAGGCCCGCTTCGGCGGGCCTTCTCTTTCCGGGTCAGGCGTTGCTGGTAGGGCCATCCACGACGTTCTGAGCCCACTGAGACCACGACGCGCCGACGTTGCACAGGTGGCAGGGATTGATCCTCTGGCGCATATGGATCACGCCATCGATCATGGGACCAGGGACCTCGCTGCAAATCCAACCCGTGTCCGAGCAGTTGCTGCATTTCGGCCGATCATTCATCTGAATTCTCCTGGACCGCGCTGCACGAAGACTCTACCAGCGCGTCGATATTCTCAATGATTCCGTCAGCGACGGCTTCCAGCATCTCAATTCGCATGGCGTCGACTTCTGGCTCGAAGCCGCGTCGTGCCAGATTGCGACGACGCGCAGCCATCTGCCTGCAGTTGGTGGCCACTCGCCAGAAATAGCTCTTGAGGCGAACTGGATCGCGTTCGATCTCGCGCATTTCTGTTTCAGAGTAGGCCATCGGCATAGTCATTCGTCTTCGAACTTCTGGCCGATGAGCTGATAGACGCGCCCCATCGCTTCGGCCGCCTCCTCAATAGCCACCTTTACATCCGGAAACTGATCGGCACACCTGGTCTGGAGGACATGATCATCCCACATCGAAATGGTGATGTGAGCAGCATGCAGTGCTTCGTGGGTGTAGCCATCGTTGTATGGGGGCTGCTCGCGAGCAATCTCCAGCGCATCGCTCAGGCCTGCCGCGATCTTGTCAAAAGCCTTTTTCGTCATCTGGCGTCTCTTGTTGCGATCCAACACCGGGCGGAATGAACCGCCCGGTGTGTGTTCGACTATATCCGATCCCACAGGCTTTCCGAAACAGTCTCTCCGCGCAGCGTGGTGCCGTCCAGATATGCCGGCGCATCGAGCGACAGCGGGGTGCGGATGTCGCCGAACGTCTTGAAGGAGAACTCCCGGTAGCTGGCGGTGAGGAAGCGCGGATAGGCGGCCTTGGCATCGGCGAGGCTCAATTCACCTTCGAGCACCGCGAGGATCATCGCACCGACGATATCTTTGCGGCGATCGAAGTCGATCCGGCGCGGCACGATCTGGTCGATTGTGGTGTAGACCTCGTGCGGTTGCGCCGCGATAACGCCTGTCAACGTTGGCCCACGGCTCACGATCCTCGGCGGAGTTATCAGCTTTGGCCGGCTGGCACGCATGGGCGCGGTCTTGAGACCTTTCGTCCACGCCAATGAGTGGACATAGGACAGATCGCGGCCTGTCTCTTCGGCGACGCGCCGTGCAGTCCATTCAGGGTGCGCGGTGATGACTGCTGCGACTTCCGACCCAGACATGTAGCCGGAAGCTTTTGATTTCCACGTCCCGTGGCGTGAGAGATGCTTCGCGGCGGTATTGAGCGAGGAGAGATGCCGCAAACGCTCGTTGAGTGCCGGGTCTTTGCTCAAGGCAAACGCAAGCGCCTCAAACTTTATGATCCGAGACCGTTCACCCCGACGCGTCGTCACCTCGGCGATCGTCATCCCCTTATTCATGATGCAGTCGGTCGCGGTCTCGACCTGCTCGGCAGTGTAGTTGTAGTTCGCCTTCTCGTAGGATGCTCGTCGGCAGGCGCGGCAGGTGCGTCGCGGGGCGCCGGTTTTGGAATCCCTCTCCATGAGGAGGTTGTCACCAGAGAAGGGATGGCCTTGCTTGCAATGTGTCTGCTGCGCCTTCAGCGCGCGCGCCGCATTGGTCTTGTTCATCCGAGCATTGTGATCGCGAAGAGCCGTAATGCGGTTCCACCATGCCGGATTGGATGTCTCGCACTCCGTGAACGTGAGCATCTTTGGCGCCGTCAGGACTAGCGTTCGGATCGAGCCGCCGTTGAAGAAGTGCTTTTCGATGCCGGCTATGTCGCTGTCAGTTAGATCGAAACAAATCCTGCACCGACGGTACGGGTAATTGCCCTTCGTCGAGAACCTGAGCTGTGTGTTCTCCAGGGTGAGCTCGTGACCATACCTGCAGTGGGTAGTGACTGGCATTGGATCGCTCCATCATGCGCGGAATGCGCACGCGGAGCCGATTCCTTGAACATGTCGCTCGTCACAACGGAGCTTCGGGAACTCCCGAAATGCTTGCAATTCACCGGTCGGAACTGGGGCCTGCTCTGCGTCCGAAGTCCCTCTTAGAAAATCTTGAACAAAAGAACGGTCGCAGCCACCAGCAGGCAAAGGGCCATGCCGATGGCGGTGATGCGACCGCGCCTTTCGAGAAACTGGCTCACCCAATCTGCTCTGGAAGCTTCTGATCACCATCGAAAACCGGCACCCCAAATCGAGCGACCAAAGCTCTCGCCTGGTCAGGCTTTAGCCAGCTCGGCGGAATATAGATGCCGTCTCGCTCTCGACAGTTGCGAACCATGTTGTGCATGTCCTTGAGGTACGCATCGCGCCGCTCAAGGTATGGCTTCAGGATGCTCACCGATGACCAGAATTGAATGGATTTTAGCAAATCGACTGGTGTTTCGGAGACGAACCATTTGGTGGGGTCATCTCCCATTTCCTGCGCGCTCTCATTTAATTCACGGCCCTCTGCCGTGGAGAAGCCGGCGTATTCCGGCCAGGGCATGATCGACGGGACATCTGCGAGCCGAAAGCCGATCGCTACCCGGTTCAAGGCAAGGGCGTCTGACACCTCCTTGCCAGCGCGTTCATCGTGTTTCACCTCACCGGTCTTATTGTCGACGAACGAGAATTGGGTGTTGCGGAGGCAGTTCGGGACCGCGACTTCCGACGTGAACCACGCGAGGGGCGGAAAATCCTTCAGAGCGCGCCGAAGCTTAGCCTCAGTGCGGATTTCGCCAATGTTGGGATGATAGGGAACTCTCCCGGCACCTTCGACCTCGATCACGCCGGACATCCAAAGCAGGTTCGTTCGCAGAATGCTGGTGTGATGATAGACCACCGGTCCAGCCGTAGCGTCCGCCAATCGTCGTCGTTTTGCCTCACCCATCACGGGGTCCTTTCGATCAAGAATGTTTGGGGAGCGAATCGAAAAGCCATTATAAATCAATGGCCGGGCCGTGCCCCAAATCTACGTATAACTAGGTGAATTTGCTGGCTTCCCTGCGTCCCCTAGGGAGCGCCATTTTCCCCCCGACATATGCCTTCGCACCGAGGTCCCGCACGGTTTCACGCCGCGGCGAGCACCGGCTGTGCCGGCCGCCGCGTGATCAAGAGCGACAGCACGGCGGCGATGATGCCGGTCAGGCCCGCGATCATGAAGGCCTGCAGGTAGTCGCCCTGGCTTGAGCGCATGAAACCGGCGAAGAACGCGGCGCAGGCGGCGCCGAGCTGATGGCCGGCGACCACCCAGCCGAACACCAGGGGCGCGTTCTTGTCGCCGAACGCCTCGTTGGCGATCCGCACGGTCGGCGGCACGGTGGCGATCCAGTCGAGCCCATAGAACACCGCGAACACCGACAGGCTGACCAGCGAGAAGTCCGAATAGGGCAGGTAGATCAGCGACAGGCCGCGCAGCCCGTAATAGAAGAACAGCAGCTTGCGCGGATCGAACCGGTCGGTGAGCCAGCCCGACAGCGTGGTGCCGAACAGGTCGAAGAACCCCATCAGCGCGAGCAGGCTCGCCGCCTGCACCTCGACGATCCCGTGGTCGCCGCAGAATGCGATCAGATGGGTGCCGACCAGGCCGTTGGTGGTGAAGCCGCAGATGAAGAAGGTCGCGAACAGGAACCAGAACGCCCGCGTCTTGACGGCGCGCACGAGGTTGCTGATCGCGGCGACGAACGGATTGCCCGCAGCCGGTGGCGCCGGTTGATCGTCATGCGCGCTGCCGAACGAGCGCAGGCCGACCGACGCAGGCCGCTCCGGCACCAGGACATACACCAGCGGGATCAGCGCCGCGCAGCAGGCGGCGACCGTCAGCACGACAGGCTTCCAGCCGCCCCATGCCACCAGTGCCGCAAGGCCCGGCATGAAGATCAGCGTGCCGGTCGCGGTCGACGCGGTCAAAAGCCCCATGACGAGGCCGCGATTGGTGGTGAACCAGCGATTGACGATGGTGGCGCCGAGCACGTTGGCGACCGCGCCCGAGCCGATGCCGGACAACAGCCCCCAGCTCATGAACAATTGCCACGGCGCGGTCATGAAGTAGCTCATGCCGGTCGAGACCGACATCAGCACGAGCGCGCCGAGCACCGTGCGGCGAATGCCGAAGCGCTGCATCACCGCCGCGGCGAACGGGCCGGCGAGGCCATAGAGGAAGATGCCGACCGCGGCCGATGACGAGATCACGCCGACATCCCAGCCGAACGCCGATTGCAGCGGCAGCATGAGCACGCCCGGCGTCGCGCGCAGGCCGGCGGAGGCGAGCAGCGCGAGGAAGATCACGGCGACGACGACGAAGGCGTAATTCTGGCCGAACGGGCGCCGGCGGACCGGGGCTTCTTGAAGGGCAGGGCTGGGCATGTTACTTACCGGTACGTGTTGCGATGCCGCCGTGTATACGTACCGGTCAGTAACATTGTCAAGAGGGATTGAGGGAAGGTCCGAGGGAGCCGTCATGAAGAAAGCCGTCGAACCGTCAGCGGAGCGCCCGGCCAAAGCGTTTTCGAGCGAAGTGGCGACCGGTTCGCGTAAAGAAAACGCGTCAAAACAAGAATCTGAAGCCCCGTTCCGATCCCATCGGAACGGAAAAGGCTTCAGGGCCGCCGACCGCATCCGGGCCTCCGCCGGCGAGCTGTTCTACCGCGAGGGCATCCGCGCCGTCGGCGTCGACGAGGTGGTCGAGCGCGCCGGCGTCACCAAGCCGAGCCTCTATCGCAGCTTCGCCTCCAAGGACGAACTCGCCGCCGCCTATATGCGCGACTACGAAGCGAACTTCTGGGAGAAGTTCGAGAAGCCCGGCGGCAAGTCATACAGCGATGCGCGCGAGCACGTGCTGGCCTATATCCGTGTGCTGTCTGCTAACGCGGTGGCCGAGGGCTATCGCGGCTGCGGCCTGACCAACGCCACCGTGGAGTATCCGTCGCGGGACAATCCCGCGCGGCAGGTCGCCGAAGCGCACAAGAGACTGTTCCGCAAGCGCCTGCGCGAGCTCGCAGGCAGCATGGGCGCGCGCCACCCCGCCGTGCTCGGCGATGCGCTGCTGCTGCTGATCGAAGGCATCTACGTCACCGGCCAGCAGTCGGAAGACGGCCCGGCGCAGTCGGCGCTCACGGTTGCGAAGCTCTTGATCGACGCGAGCGTCGCGAAGGGGTGACGTCGGGCGGAGGTCCGCCTGTCCCCGCAGGATCGCCGGTTCCGGACAAAATCCGGAACAGGTGATCCAGGCCGTTCGACGCGTCGTTTCATTTCATTGGAACTGCCAAAGAGGCTTACGCGCTGTCGCGTCGCGGCGGCGGCAGCGCAATGGATCGATGATGAAGTATGCTCGACTGCTCCTGTTCGTGGTCCTAGTGCTCGGAGCCGGATTTGCGATCGGTTATCTGAACAGGCCCGACGCCTGGTACGCAGCCTTGAGCAAGCCTGCGTTCAACCCGCCCAATTGGGTGTTCGCTCCGGTCTGGTCGATCATCTATTTGTTGATCGCCGTTGCAGGCTGGCATGTTCAGGAGCAGGGCTCTGCTTTCAGCTGGCGCCTCTGGCTGGCGCAAATGGTCCTGAACTTCGCATGGTCGCCGATATTCTTCGGCCTGCATCAGCCCGGCGTTGCGCTTGCCGTCATCGTTGCCCTACTGGCTGCAATCGTCGCCTTCCAGATCGCGGCCTGGAACGCAGACCGGCTCAGCGCCATCCTCTTCGTACCCTACGCCTTGTGGGTGGCGTTTGCCTCGCTGCTGAATTTCGAGATTGTTCGCTTGAACTAGAGCATGATCCGGAAAAGTGCGAAGCGGTTTTCCGAAAGGATCATGCTCAAACAAAGACATGATCCGGAAAAGTGCGTAGCGGATTTCCGAAGAGATCATGCTCAAACAGAGCATGATCCGGAAAAGTGCGAAGCGGTCTTCCGAAGGGATCATGCTCAGACAAAAACATGATCCGGAAAAGTGCGCAGCGGTTTTCCGAAAAGATCATGTTAAAGCAAGCGCTGAAGCGCGATGACGTTTCAAGCCCAGCGCCGAAACACCAGGCTGGCGTTGACGCCGCCGAATCCAAAGCCGTTCGAGATCGCGTGCTCGATCGGCATCCGCCGTGCAGCGTTCGCGACGAGGTCGATACCCCCAGCGGCCGGATCGGCGTTGTCCAAATTGAGCGTCGGCGGCGCGACCTGGTCGCGCAGCGCCAGGATCGTGAAGATCGCCTCGACGCCGCCGGCAGCGCCCAGCAGATGCCCCGTCGCCGACTTGGTCGCGCTGACGGCAATTCCGCCGTCGCGCCCGAACACGCGCTTGATCGCCTCGAGCTCGCCGAGATCGCCGACCGGCGTCGATGTCGAATGCGCGTTGAGATGCTGGATCTCGCTCGCGCGCAAGCCGGCCTGCGCCAGCGCCATCTCCATGGCGCGGCAGGCGCCGTCGCCGTCTTCGGGACCTGCAGTGATGTGATAGGCGTCCGCCGTCGTGCCGTAGCCGATGATCTCGGCAATCGGCGTGGCGCCGCGCCGCAGCGCATGGTCGAGCTCCTCGATGACGAGCACCCCCGCGCCTTCGCCCATCACGAAACCGTCGCGGTCGCGGTCGAACGGCCGCGACGCGCGGGCGGGCTCGTCATTGAACGACGTCGAAAGCGCCCGCGCGGCCGCAAAGCCGCCGAGGCTGACCGGATCGATGCAGGCCTCCGCGCCGCCGCAGATCGCGACGTCGGCCTCATTGCACCGGATCAGCCGCGCCGCATCGCCGATCGCCTGAACGCTCGCCGCGCAAGCGGTCACCGGCGCGCCGATCGCGCCTTTGGTGCCGTAGCGGATGCTGATGTGCCCGGCCGCGAGATTGGCCAGGAAGGCGGGAACGGTGAACGGCGACAGGCGGCGCGTGCCGCTCTTCTCCACCGTGCGCACCGCATCCGCGATCGCGGGAAACCCGCCGATCCCGGTCGCGATCACCGTCGCGGTGCGCTCCTGCGCGCGCGCCTCGGCCGGCATCCAGCCGGCCTGAGCCGTGGCCTCCGCCGCCGCCAGCAGCGCGAACAGGATGAACCGGTCCATCTTCTTCTGGTCCTTGCGCGGCGCCGCCAGATCGGGATCGAACCCGCCCTCGGCATCGGAGGCCTTGTCAGGCACCTGGCCCGCGACGCGCGCGGGAAGGCTCATCGCCCATTCCGGCAATGCCCGAAGCCCCGATTGCCCCGACAGCAGCCGCGACCAGACCAGTTCGGTGCCACAGCCCAGCGGGGACACCGTCCCGAGGCCCGTTACGACAATTCGACGCATGGTGCTCCTGTTGGGCTTGCGGGGGGCCGGACTCGTCGGACTGCCGAGGTTCGAGGTGCTGAATATATGATAATCGTCATCTATTTCTTGACCGGTCTGGCGTCAAGGCACTGCGTCAGTCGCAGGGGCGCAGCACGGGCCGGCAGTGCAGTAGACCGCGGCCAACATCGAACAGTGCGGCATTATGGCGTAGACGCCATAAGTTCAGTTTGATCGTTTTTGAGAAGCTTTCTGGAGAGCCTCAAATAGATTGTGCGCCGCGAATGCAAATTCTGTGTCTGGGTGGTCGCTACAGAATTTTCTTATATGCGCTTTTTGCTGATCCGATGGCCAAGCGACTAGATCGACGTGGGGTTTTTTGAGTGCCTCGAAAAGCATTGCCAGCGCGGTCATGTAAGTTCACCTTCAAACTCTGCTCAGTCGTGGCTTTGGTTTAACGTGAGCGCGGCGGATCACGCTCGGGTGCCCTTAATTGCATCATTAGTCCACCGTCCCCGTCACTAATCACTTCATCTCCTCCAACCTTCTCCGCACTTCACCCAACAACGCCCGAATCTGTCTCCGCTCCGCGATCGCATCCCTGGTGAACAGGCCGTGCTTGCGCGCGTTCCGGTTTGCCTTTGGCGCGCCGGATCCCTTTGCGCCGCCGTGCATGCGGCAGCGCCGCTTGCCGCGCACCGCCGGCGTGCGGCACGCGCCGCCGCGGCGGGTTTTGGCGCCGCAGCGCGGGCTCGCCAGCATCGGGCCGGTCGTGCTGGTGTGACCACTCATGCTTGGGCGTCCTGCCTGGCATCGGCGCACTCATGCGCTCGCCTGGCGCCCGCGGCCTTCGGTGTCCGCGCCGCGGAGGCCGGGGTCTTGTCGGAGACGATCACGTTCGCATGCTGGGTGACGTTGCCGACGATGGCGTTGCCGCCGTCCTCCACCTTCACATTCTGCACGGTGATGGCGGGCTCGCCATGGCTGCGGTAGCGGTTCAGCGCCTCGATCTGGGCGGGAAAGGTGCGGGCGAGCCGGCCGAGGGCGCGCGCCGCGCTGTCGTGCTGGGCGAGGTCGTCGGCATGCGCGAGGTGCTGCGCACAGCGCATCGCCATCACATGCACCGAAACCATCTGCGCCACCAGCATGGCCTCGACGGCATCGCGCGGGCGAATGCTCTTCACCATCGAGAGCATGAAAGCGAGGTTGACCTCGCTGGGCCTGCCGCCGCTCACGCTGGCCCTGACCAATTGCCTGAGGATGCCGTCCATCGCGTCGCGGTCGGTGACCCCGAGCGCGTTCGCCATCAGCTGCTCGCCGAGCTTCCGGTCAGGGTGGTCGATCGCGTAGCCGCGCCGCGAGAGTCTGATGCGCGGCAGTGCGGCAGGCTGCGACTCGCCGGGTGCGGCGGCCAGCGTCGGAATAGTGAGATCGCGTGCAGGTGTCATGTCGATGGTTCCTGGAATGCGCACGGCGCGCGCAGGCGATCGCTCGCTGCGGGCGCCGGGTGCGATGTCGATGTGGGTTTAAGGATGTCCGGCCGCGATCGCAGCCGGCGAGCCCGCGCTTGCGGGCGAGGGGGCGCCCGTAGGGGCGCTTGCACGATTTCGGAATATTGGAAATATGCCCTTGATTTGCCCGACGTGTCAAGCCGCCCGGCCAGACGCCGGCAGCGGGCCTGCTGCTTTGCATGGGGTTGTTTTCGCGTTTTTTGCCACGCGCATCTTTTGCGGCGAGTTCCGCCACCGTCATCAGCGATGAGGCCGGCACGGCGCGGTGCGACATCTGCGCTCGCGGATCCCTGCGCGTGGCCGCCTGCGCGTCCCGCAACCCTCAATCCGAAGACATCGGGGCGCGGATCGTTATACTGGCGACATCTTTGCGACCGGGCTCGAGACCCGCATCTGAGGACGCCACCGAATGAGCGAGACCATTGGCTACCCCGATCCCGGCCTCGATCTGTCCGATGGTTTCAAGCCGCACACCTCGCATTGGGGCGTGTTCTCGGCGCGGCTTGGCCAGGCCGGCCTCGAAGTCCGGCCCTATGGCGGCGATCCCGATCCGAACGGCATCATCAACAACTTTCCCGGCGCGCTGCGCCACCAGGCGCGCATCGGCCAGCCGGCGATCCGCCGCGGCTGGCTCGAGCGCGGCCCCGGGCCCGACGATCGCCGCGGCCGCGACGAGTTCGTCTCGGTCAGTTGGGAGAAGGCGCTCGATCTGCTCGGCGGCGAGCTTTCGCGCATTCGCGACACGATCGGCCCCGGCACGGTGTTCGGCGGCTCCTATGGCTGGTCGAGCGCGGGCCGCTTCCATCACGCGCAGAGCCAGGTGCACCGCTTCCTCAACATCGCGCTCGGCGGCTATGTCCGCTCGGTGAACACCTATTCCTCCGGCGCGTCCTCGGTGCTGTTGCCGCAGATCCTCGCCGGCTACGAGGACATCACCAAGCGCAACGTCACCTGGGAGCAGATCGCGGCCGAAACCGACATCGTGCTGGCGTTCGGCGGCATGGCGCTGAAGAACTCGATGGTCGCCGGCGGCTCGATCAGCAAGCATGTCGAGCGCGGCGCGATGGAGGCCGCGCACCAGCGCGGCTGCGAGTTCGTGCTGGTCAGCCCGCTGCGCGATGATCTCCCGGTCGAGGCCGGCGCCGAATGGCTGACGGCTGTGCCCGGCACCGATACCGCGCTGATGCTCGGCATCGTCCATACGCTCGTCAGCGAGGGCCTGCACGATCAGGCCTTCCTCGATCGCTACACCGAGGGCTGGCCGGTGTTCTTGCGCTATCTCACAGGCGAGAGCGACGGCGCGGCGAAGAGCGCCGAATGGGCCGCGTCGATCTGCGGCATCGGTGCCGAGACAATCAAGGCGCTGGCGCGGCAGCTTGCCGGGCGGCGTTCGCTGATCACCGTGTCGCATTCGCTGCAGCGTGCCGAGCATGGCGAGCAGCCGGTGTGGATGGGCATGGTGCTGGCGGCGGCGCTCGGCCAGATCGGCCTGCCCGGCGGCGGCTACGCCTATTCGCTCGGCGCGATCGGCTATTACGGCCGCCGCGTCAACGACGTGCCCGGGCCGACGCTCGGCCAGGGCCGCAACGGCATCGCCGACTTCATTCCGGTGGCGCGCATCGCCGACATGCTGCTCAATCCCGGCACCACCTATCGCTACAATGGCGAGACGCGGACCTATCCGGATATCCGCCTGGTCTATTGGGCCGGCGGCAATCCGTTCCACCATCACCAGGACCTCAACCGCCTGCGCAAGGCGTTTGCGAAGCTCGATACGCTTGTGGTGCACGAGCTCGCCTGGACCGCGACCGCGCGCCACGCCGACATCGTGCTGCCCGCGACCATGACGCTGGAGCGCGAGGACATCGGCTATTCCACCAACGATCCCCTGATGGTCGCGATGCACCGGATCGCCGAGCCGTTCGGCCTCGCCCGCGACGATTACGACATCTTCGCCGATCTCGCCGAGCGGCTCGGGGCGCGCGAGCCCTTCACCGAAGGCCGCACGTCGCGCGAGTGGCTGCAGCATCTCTACGAGCCGACCCGCAAGGCGCTCGCCGCGCGCGGGCTCGAGGCGCCTCACTTCGCAGAATTCTGGGAGCGCGGCAGCCTGGTGGTGCCGCAGCATCTCGACGATGGCGGCTCGCTGCGCCGCTTCCGCGAGGACCCGGTCGCGCGCCCGCTGCCGACGCCGAGCGGCCGCATCGAGATCTTCTCGCAGAAGATCGCGAACCACGGCGATGCCGACTGCCCGGGCCATCCGGTCTGGCTCGCGAAGACTGACACGCCGACACCGGATTCGCCGTGCTTCCTGGTCGCCAACCAGCCGGTGACGCGGCTGCACAGCCAGCTCGATTTCGGCGGCCATTCGCTTGACGCCAAGCATCGCGGCCGCGAGGTCGCACGCATGAACCCGCGCGATGCCGCGGCGCGCGGCATCACTGATGGCGACATCATCCGCATCTTCAATGCGCGCGGAGCATGTCTGGCCGCGGTGCACGTCACCGACGGCATCGCCCCCGGCGTGGTGCAATTGCCGACCGGCGCCTGGTACGACCCGATGGATCCCGACGACGAGGCGCCGCTCTGCGTCCACGGCAACCCGAACGTGCTGACGCGCGACATCGGCACGTCATCCTTCGCGCAGGGCTGCACCGGGCAGCTCACGACCGTCGAGGTCGAGCGTTTCAACGGCAATTTGCCGCCGGTCCGGGCGTTCGATCCGGCGTAATTTTACGCTGATCACGAACAAATCATCCGTCGGCGCTGGAAGGCGCCGATGCGTTCGGCTACGGCATCACGCATCCGCCCCCTGATTTGTGGACCCGCCGAGATGCACCTGAAAGCCCTGTTTCTTGCCGTCGCCGCCAC
Organism: Bradyrhizobium sp. UFLA03-84; assembly: GCF_002289535.1. NCBI lineage: Bacteria > Pseudomonadati > Pseudomonadota > Alphaproteobacteria > Hyphomicrobiales > Nitrobacteraceae > Bradyrhizobium > Bradyrhizobium sp. UFLA03-84. The sequence continues at coordinate 307,695 of NZ_NSJY01000013.1, forward strand.
CGTCGCGCTCGGTTCGTCCAATGCATCGGCGCAATCGGCCGCTGAACCGGCCTATGGGCCGGAGTTGCAGGGTTTCGAATATCCCTATCCGGTGCAGCATTATCGCTTCAGCTCGCAGGGGCAGGAGCTCGACATGGCCTATCTCGACGTCAAGCCTTCGACGCCGAACGGCCAGACCGCGGTGCTGCTGCACGGCAAGAATTTCTGCGCCGCGACCTGGGACGGCACCATCAAGGCGCTCAGCGGCGCCGGCTATCGCGTGATCGCGATGGATCAGATCGGATTCTGCAAGTCCAGTAAGCCGGAGCGCTATCAGTTCACCTTCCAGCAGCTCGCCGGCAACAGCCGCGCGCTGCTGGCTTCGCTCGGGATCGATCGCTCGATCATGGTCGGCCATTCGACCGGCGGCATGCTCGCGATGCGCTACGCGCTGATGTATCCCGACGCCACCGATCGCCTGGTGCTGGTCGATCCGATCGGGCTCGAAGACTGGAAGGCCAAGGGCGTGCCGTGGCTCAGCCTCGACGGCTGGATGCAGCGCGAGACCCGCGTCACCGCCGACGGCATCCGCGCCTATGAGCGCGCCACCTATTACGCGGACACCTGGGATCCGTCCTACGAGGTGTGGGTGCAGATGCTGGCCGGCATGTATCGCGGCGAGGGCCGTGCCGCCGTGGCGTCGAGCTCGGCGCGGCTCTACGACATGATCGCAACCCAGCCGGTGTTCTACGAATTCGAGCAGATCAAGCCGCCGACACTGCTGTTCGTCGGCGACAAGGACACCACCGCGATCGCCAAAGACACCGCGCCGCCGGAAATCCGCAAGACGCTCGGCAATTATCCGGTGCTCGGCAAGGAGGCCGCCAAGCGGATCCCGCATATCCAGCTGATCGAATTCCCCGACCTCGGCCATTCACCGCAGATCCAGGCGCCGGCGCGCTTCCACGCAGCGCTGCTCGGCTGGCTACAGCATCCGGAGACCGGCGCGGCGCTGGTCAAGTAGCGGCCGTGCGGCTCAGCGCAGGGGATTGGGGACGACATCATGACGACGGTGGAACTGGTTAGCGTTTTCACGGTGGATGGGCAGGGCGGCAATCCCTGTCCGATCGTGGTCGATGCCAGCGGCATGAGTGCGTCCGAGATGCAGGATGTCGCGCGACACCATGGTCACGAGTCCGGCTTCGTGTTGCCGGCCGAGAGCGACGATTTCGACGCGACCTTCCGCTTCTTCGTTCCGAACCACGAAATGGAAATGTGCGGCCATGCCACCATCGGTGCGCTCTGGCTGCTGGCCCGCCATGGAAAGCTGCCCGGCGATACGATCCGGATCTCGACGCGCAGCGGTCCCGTCACCGGCTTCATCAGCCGCAATCGTCAGGGCGAGCCCAGTGTCGAGATCACCCAGCCGGCGGGAAAGACGGTTCCATTGACCGCGAGCCAGCGCGATGACGTGCTGCGGGCCCTTGCGGTGGGGCCTGATGCGATCGGCCTGACAACGCCGTGCAATGCGGTCACTTCGCGGATCAAGACCTTGATCCCGATGCGGTCTCCCGAAGCGTTGAATGCGCTCAATCCGGCGGTCGAGCACGTCGAGGCGGTGTGCGGCCGGATCGGATCGACCGGACTCTATCCGTTCACCGTGATCGACCGCGAGGCCCGCCTGTTCGAAGCGCGCCAATTCCCGCGCTCGTCCGGCTATCGGGAAGATGCTGCAACCGGGATCGCGGCTGCCGCGCTGGCTTTTGGTCTGCTCGATAGCGGTCTGGTGACCCCGAACGACGAGGAGATTCGAATCCTCCAGGGCAGGGCGATGGGGCGCCTGTCGGAGATTCGCGTTCGGATCGGTTTTGCCGGCGGCCGCCCGGTCGGCTGCCTGCTTGGCGGCAACGTCGCATTGATGGCTGAGCCATCGCGATGAGATGAGCCGGCCGTGCGAGGCGCCGGTTCTGCGGGAACAGTCTAGCCCTGCTCGGCGTTTCTCTTCGTGCGCTCCCGCGCGCTGGCGTGCAGCGGCGACGATCGCCGCGCGCCGGGGCCCGGATGCACATGGACGTGCTTGGCGCTCAGCGGCTCGCCGCATTCCGAGCAAACCATGACGGGATCGAACATCTTCCCGCAGCTCTTGTGTTCGTGCAGCAGCGGCCGGCCGCGCGCGTCGACCATGTGGATGTTGCCCCAGTGCACGATCGACATGATGATCGGATAGAGATCGAGCCCCTTCTGCGTCAGGATGTACTCGTAGCGCTTCGGCGCTTCCTGATAGGGAATCTTGCGCAGGACGCCGAAGCGCACCAGCTTCTTCAGCCGGTCGGCGAGCAGATGCCGGGTGATCCCGAGCGAGGCCTGGAAGTCATCGAACCTGCGGATGCGCAGGAAACATTCGCGCAGGATCAACAGGCTCCAGCGGTCGCCGATCACGGCGACCGTGCGGGCCAGCGAGCACGGCTCCTCCTCGAGGGCATCCCATTTCATCAGCGTCTCCAGCGGTCTGCGACGACATCGCACCTAAAATTCTAAAACAGAACTAATGCCATTTCAATAGGATGCCTCGGATGTAGCCCCAATGCCCGCATTGGATGACAAATATCATATTGACAGTTCTAAAATAGAACTTATGGTTCGGGCCACGATCAACCGGCAGCGACAGGCGATTGCTGCCACTCGAAGGGAAGGGCGTTCCATGGTTGCTCCGCTCAAGGTCGAATTCCACTTCGATTTCGGAAGCCCCAACGCCTATCTCGCCGAGCTCGCGCTGCCCGGCATCGAGCAGCGCACCGGCGTGAAGTTCGACTACGTCCCGGTGCTGCTCGGCGGCGTCTACAAGGCGACCGGCAACATGTCGCCGGGCGAGTCGCTGCGCGGGATCAAGAACAAGCCGGAATACAACGCGCTCGAGACCGAGCGCTTCCTGCGCCGCCACAGCATCACGACCTTCACGTCGAACCCGTTCTTTCCGGTCAACACGCTGATGCTGATGCGCGGCGTCGTCGCAGCCGATTTCGAGGGGCTGTTCGAGCCCTACTTCCGCGCCGCCTATCACCACATGTGGTCCGAACCCAAGAAGATGGACGATCCGCAGGTGTTCCGCGAGGCGTTCCTGTCCTCGGGCATCGACATCGATCGCATCATCGCCCGCGCCCAGCAGGATGAGGTGAAGAAGAAGCTGATCGACAACACCAGCAATGCCGTGGCGCGCGGCTCGTTCGGGTCGCCGACCTTCTTTGTCGGCGACGAGATCTTCTTCGGCAAGGACCGCCTGCGCGAGGTCGAGGACGAGATCGTCGCGCAGTTGGCAGCGAGGCAGCGCAAGACCGCCTGAGCGGTAAATTCCCCAACACAACAAATCCAGCCAAAACGGCTGCGACAGGGAGGTTTCAGTGCAGGCGTCGATCCAGATCGTTGAAGGAAGTGTGGAAGGCCTGCCGAACCGCATCCACGAGGTGATCAATCACCACGTCGTGGCGACGCCGCATCATCCGGCGCTGATCGACGACAAGATGCGGCTGACCTATCGCGAGCTCGATCAGGCGGTCGATCGTGTCGCCGCCGCGTTGCAGGCGCTCGGCATCCGCGCCGGCGACCGCATGATGATCGTGAGCGAGAATTCGATACCGCTCGCCTGCCTGCTGCTGGCGGCGAGCCGGCTCGATGTCTGGTCGATCGTGGTCAATCCCCGGCTGTCGCCGCGTGAGCTCGACCAGATCAGGGATCACAGCGGCGCGCGCCGCGTGCTGCTGACCGCCGACGTTTCGCAGGAGGCGGCCGCGCATGCCGCGCGCTATGAGGCTGCCATTCAGGATGTCGGACCGCTCCGCGGCATCGCGGTCACCACTCTGAACCTGGCAACGGTGGCCGAGCCGGTCGAGGTCGACGGTGCAAACCAGGTCGCGGTCCTCATCTACACATCAGGCACGACGGGCGCGCCGAAGGGCGTGATGCTGACCCACCGCAATCTCCTGTTCAGCGCCCGCGGCACCGCGGCGTTCCGCAAGATGACGGCCGACGATGTGCAGTATTGCGTGCTGCCGATCTCGCATATCGTCGGCATCTCGTTGCTGACGATGACCTTGATGGTCGGCGCGACCGTGCGCCTGGTCGCCAAGTACGATCCGGCGGCACTGGTCAAGGCGATGGCCGAGGAAGGCATCACGATCCTGAACGGCGTGCCCGCGACCTACCAGCGCCTGCTCGAGTACCGGCGCAATGCCGGCCTACAGAGGCTCGATCGCGGCCGGTTGCGCGTGATCTCGGTGGCCGGCGCGCCGCTCGACCTCGACCTCAAGACCAGGGTCGAGCAGGAGCTCGGCCTGCCGTTGCTCAACGGTTACGGCATCACCGAATGCTCGCCCGGCATCTCCGGCGTCCGGCCGGACAATCCGCGGGCGGACCACGCCGTCGGCGCGGTCATGCCGGGCCTCGAAGCAAAGCTGGTCGACCGCGATCTCAAGCCGGTCGCAGACGGCGAGGTCGGCGAGCTCCACGTCCGCGGCCCAAACGTGATGCGCGGCTATTACCGCGCCCCCGATCTGACCGCCAAGGCGATCGACCCCGACGGCTGGTTCAATACCGGCGATCTGGCCCGCTTCCAGGATGACGTCCTCTACATCGTCGGGCGCACCAAGGAGATGATCATCCGTTCCGGATTCAACGTCTATCCGGCCGAGATCGAGGCGGTGCTGAGCACGCACGACGCAGTTGTGCAGTGCGCCGTGGTCGGCCGGCCGGTCGAGGGCAATGAGGAGGTCGTCGCCTTCGTGCAGCTAATCAAGGGCTCGACGGCCACGGTGCAGGACCTGATGGCCCATGTTGCCCCGCAACTCACCTCGTACAAGCGTCCGTCGGAGATTATTCTGATGGATGCGCTGCCCGCGACATCGACGGGCAAGCTCCTGAAGCACAAGCTGGCGGAGTCGCTGCGCAGCTGAGGCTGACGCCAGCGCAAGACAATTCACTCAAACAAGACCGGAGTCCACCATGCAGAAGAGAAACAAGACGGTTGCCGTCATTGGTGCCGGTGATTTCATCGGCGGCGAGATCGCCAAGAAGTTTGCATCCGAAGGTTTCACGATCTTCGCCGGCCGCCGCAACGGCGACAAGCTCGCGCCGCTGGTCAAGGAGATCGAGGCCGCCGGCGGCGAGATCCACGCGCGCTCGCTCGACGCGCGCAAGGAGGAGGAGATCACTGCCTTCCTCAATGACGCCGACAAGCATGCGCCGCTGGAGGTCTGCATCTTCAACATCGGCGCCAACGTCAATTTCCCGATTCTGGAGACCACCGAGCGCGTGTTCCGCAAGGTCTGGGAAATGGCCTGCTACTCCGGCTTCCTGGCCGGGCGCGAGGCAGCGCGGTTGATGACGGCGCGCGGTGAGGGCAACATCTTCTTCACCGGCGCTACCGCGTCGCTGCGCGGCGGCAGCGGCTATGCCGCCTTTGCCAGCGCCAAGTTCGGCCTGCGCGCCGTGGCGCAGGCGATGGCGCGTGAGCTCGGACCGAAGAACATCCATGTCGCGCACCTGATCATCGATTCCGGCGTCGACACCGAATGGGTGCGGCAGCGCCGCATCGAGGCGCTCGGCCCGAACGCGCTCGACAATCCCGATCTCCTGATGCCGCCGGCATCGGTCGCCGCGTCGTACTGGCAGCTCTATCAGCAGCCGAAGAGCGCCTGGACCTTCGAGCTGGAAATCCGGCCCTTCGGCGAGAAGTGGTAGGGAGCGGGTCCGATGGAGCTCGCGCTATCCCCTGACGATGCGGTGTTTCGCGACGAGGTTCGCGCCTTCATCAAGGACAATTATCCGGCGGAGATGCGTGTCGCCAATCCGGAGACCGATCTTTCCAAGGAGCAGATGCTGTTGTGGCATCGCATCCTGCACGACAAGGGCTGGATCGCGCCGCTCTGGCCGAAGGAATATGGCGGGCCCGGCTGGTCGATCACCCGCCGCTTCATCTTCGAGCAGGAGACGACGCGCGCCGGCACCATGCCGCCGCTGGCATTCAGCGTCACCATGGTCGGTCCGGTCATCTACACCTTCGGCAACGCCGCGCAGAAGGCGAAGTTCTTGCCGCGCATCCTGTCAGGCGAGGACTGGTGGTGCCAGGGCTATTCGGAGCCGGGCTCGGGCTCCGATCTCGCCACCGTTCGTACCAAGGCGGTGCGCGACGGCGACCACTACATCGTCAACGGCCACAAGACCTGGACCACGCTGGCGCAGCACGCCGACTGGATCTTCTGCCTGGTCCGGACCGATCTCGCCGCGAAGCCGCAATCCGGCATCTCGTTCCTGCTGATCGACATGAAATCGCCGGGTGTCACCGTGCGCCCGATCATCACGATTGATGGCTCGCACGAGGTCAATGACGTCTTCCTGGAAAACGTCCGCGTCCCCGCCGAGAACCTGATCGGCGAGGAAAACAAGGGCTGGACATACGCCAAATTCCTGCTCGGCAATGAGCGCACCAGCATGGCCGGCATCGGCCGCTCGACGCGCTACATCGATCGGCTGAAGAAGATCGTGAAGGCCGAGATCCCGGAAGACGATCCGGCGCATCTGGAGTTCATCAGGGACATTGCCCGCGTCGAGCTCGACGTGCTGGCATTGGAGGCGACCGAGCTACGAGTCGTCGCCCAGATGGCCCGCGGCATCGATCCGGGGCCGGCGGCCTCGCTGTTCAAGATCCGCGGCACCGAGATCTTTCAGAACATCACCGAGCTGACGCATCGGGCGATCGGCAATTACGGGCTGGCGATCCGCGAGCATCCGGTCAGCGCCAACCACTTCGTGCCGGGCCCGGACTATGGCCACATGGCCTCTGAGAAATATCTCAACTCGCGCAAGCTCTCGATCTACGGCGGATCGAACGAGATCCAGCGCAACATCATCGCCAAGGCGGTGCTCGGACTTTAGCAATCGCGCCACGAGAGGATCGGATGGATATCCAGTTCACGGAAGAGCAGGAATTGTTGCGGTCCAGCGTGCAGCGGCTGCTGCGCGACCAGTATGATTTCGACGCCCGCCGCAAGATCGTCGCGAGCGAAGAGGGGCTTGGCCGCAGGCAATGGGATGAATTCGCCGAACTCGGCCTGCTCGCCGCGCCGTTCTCGGAAGCCGTCGGCGGCTTCGGCGGCGGGCCGCTGTCGACCATGATCATTATGCACGAGTTCGGCCGGCATCTCGTGGTCGAGCCGTTCGTCGAGACGGTCGTGGTGGCCGGCAGCCTGATCGAGCGGGCGGGTTCCGACGCGCAGAAGCAGGCCTACATCGCCGACATCATCGCGGGATCGAAGCTCTGGGCGCTGGCCTGGACCGAGAAGACTTCGCGCTTCGATCTGGCGACCGTCACGACCACCGCGCACCGGGACGGTGACGATTACCTGCTGAGCGGGGAGAAGACCGCGGTCATCGCCGCGCCGTGGGCGGACTATCTCATCGTCTCCGCGCGCACCTCGGGCCATCGCCACGACCGCGGCGGCGTCAGCCTGTTCGTGGTCGATCGCCGCGCCGCGAACCTCGACCTGCAGAGCTTCAAGACGATCGATGGCCGCCGGGCGGCGGAGATCAGCCTGCGCGGCGTGCGCGGGGAGTTGTTGGGCCGGGAAGGTGAAGGTGTCGCCGCGCTGGAAGCCTGCCGCAATCGCGCCATCGGCGCGCTCTGTGCCGAGGCGGTCGGCGCGATCGGCGAACTGAACGACGCGACACTGGATTACTCCAAGACGCGCAAGCAGTTCGGCGTCACGATCGGTAGCTTCCAGGTGCTGCAGCACCGGATGGTCGACATGTTCATCGCGCATCAGGAGGCGCTGTCCCTGATGCAGCATCTCAGCCTCAGTCTCAACGACGATGAGGCCGGCCTCTCGCGGCTGGCTTCGGGCGCCAAATCCAAGATCGGCTATGCCGGCAAGTTCGTGGCCGATCAGGCGGTGCAACTGCATGGCGGCATGGGCATGACCGACGAGCTGAACGTCGGCCATTATTTCAAGCGGATTTCCTCCATCAACATCCAGTTCGGCGATCCCGCCTATCACGTGCTGCGCTACGCGCAGCTCGACGCGGTCGCCTGAAGTCAAAGAGGTTAAGCATGTCACAAGATGCAGTCATTGTTTCCACCGCGCGCACGGGCGTCGGCAAGGCCTATCGCGGCGCGCTCAACAACACCGACGGCCCGACCTTGGCCGGCCACGTGATGGCGGAAGCCGTGAAGCGCGCCGGCATCGCGCCCGGCGAGGTCGAGGACGTGGTGATGGGCTGCGCCATGCAGCAGGGCACCATGGTGATGAACGTCGCGCGCAAGGGCGCGATCCGCGCCGGGCTTCCGGTTACCGTTGCCGGCACCACGATCGACCGGCAATGCGCCTCCGGCCTGCAGGCGATCGCGGTCGCTGCGCGTTCGGTCATGCTTGATGGCGTCGAGATCGCGATCGGCGGCGGCATCGAGTCGATCAGCCTGGTGCAGAACGAGCACATGAACCGGTTTCACGCCGTCGACGACGAGCTGATGGCGATGAAGCCCGAGATGTACATGTCGATGCTGGAGACCGCCGAGGTCGTCGCTGAGCGCTATGGGATCGGCCGCGACCAGCAGGACGAGTACAGCCTCGAATGCCAGCGCCGCGTCGGCGCCGCGCTGCAGGGCGGCCGCTTCAACGACGAGATCGTGCCGTTCACGACCAAAATGGCCGTGGTCAACAAGGACACCAAGGAGGTCAGCTTCCAGCAGGTGACCTTGGCGAAGGATGAAGGCCCGCGGCCGGACACCACGGCGGACGGCCTCGCCAAGATCAAGCCGGTGTTCGAGGGCAAGACCATCAGCGCCGGCAATGCCAGCCAGCTCTCGGACGGCGCCTCGGCCTGCGTGATCATGAGCGACAAGGTCGCCGCGCAGAAGGGCCTCAAGCCGCTCGGCATCTTCCGCGGCTTCGTCGCCGCCGGCGTCGAGCCGGACGAGATGGGCGTCGGCCCGGTCGCCGCGATCCCGCGGCTGTTGAAGCGGCACAACCTCAGGATCGACGACATCGATCTCTGGGAGCTCAACGAGGCCTATGCGGTGCAGGTGATCTATTGCCGCGACAAGCTCGGCATCGATCCTGACAAGCTGAACGTCAACGGCGGGTCGATCGCAATCGGCCATCCCTACGGCATGACCGGCGCGCGGCTCACCGGGCATCTCCTGATCGAGGGCCGGCGGCGCAAGGCCAAATACGGCGTGGTGACCATGTGCATCGGCGGCGGCATGGGCGCGGCCGGTTTGTTCGAAATTATCCACTGATCGGAAACGCGGGAGATACTTGTGAAGACAGCAATCACTGAACTGTTCGGCATCCAGCATCCGATCATCCAGGGCGGCATGCATTATGTCGGCTTCGCCGAGATGGCGGCCGCGGTGTCCAACGCCGGTGGCCTCGGCATCATCACCGGCCTGACCCAGCGGACGCCGGAGTTGCTGGCCAAGGAGATCGCGCGCTGCCGCGACATGACCGACAAGCCGATCGGCGTCAATCTCACCTTCCTGCCGAGTTTCACGGCGCCGCCCTATCCCGAATACATCGCTGCGATCCGCGAGGGCGGCGTCAAGGCCGTCGAGACCGCGGGCCGCAGCCCGGAGCAGTACATGCCGGCGCTGAAGGCGGCCGGCATCAAGGTGATCCACAAATGTACCTCGGTGCGGCATTCGCTGAAAGCCGAGAAGATCGGCTGCGATGCGGTCAGCGTCGACGGCTTCGAGTGCGGCGGCCATCCCGGCGAGGATGATATCCCGAACATGATCCTGCTGCCGCGTGCGGCGGACGAATTGAAGATTCCGTTCGTCGCCTCGGGCGGCATGGCGGATGCGCGCAGCCTGGTCGCTGCGCTGTCGATGGGCGCCGCCGGCATGAACATGGGCACCCGTTTCATCGCGACCAAGGAAGCGCCGGTTCATCCCAACGTGAAGCAGGCGCTGCTCGATGCCGACGAGCTCGACACCCGCCTTGTGATGCGCGCGCTGCGCAACACCGAGCGGGTGCTGAAGAACAAGGGCGTCGATGAGCTGCTCGAGATCGAGCGCGAGAAGGGCGCCAGGCTCAAGATCGAGGACATCCACGAGCAGGTCGCCGGCGTCTACCCGAAGGTGATGATCGACGGCGAGATGGATGCCGGCGCCTGGAGCTGCGGCATGGTGGTCGGCCTGATCCACGACATCCCGACCGTCAAGGAACTGATCGACCGCATCATGGCCGAGGCCGAGCAGATCATCCGGCAGCGCCTGACCGGCTTCCTCGACGGCAAGTTCGAAACCAAGCCGGCCCGCGCGGTCGCCTGAAGGAGAGTGCCATGACCGAGCATGTCAAGGTTGAGATCGCCGCGGGCGTGATGACACTGACGCTGCAGCGGCCGGAGAAGAAGAATGCGCTGACCGGCGCGATGTATGACGCGATGTCGCGTGCGCTGAAGCAGGCCGAGGCGGATCCATCCGTCCGCGTCATCCTGTTCCAGGGCGACGGCGACAGCTTCACCGCGGGCAATGACCTGGCCGATTTCGCGAGCCAGGCGCGCGGCGAGAGCGCGGTCGATAGCCCGGCGCACCGCTTTATCGAGACCATCAGCAAGGTCGGCAAGCCGCTGGTCGCGGCCGTGCAGGGCAATGCGGTCGGCGTCGGTACCACCATGCTGCTGCATTGCGACCTCGTCTATCTCGCCGAGAGCGCGCGGCTGATCACGCCGTTCGTCAATCTCGCGCTGGTGCCGGAGGCGGCGTCGAGCTGGCTGCTGCCGTTGCGGATCGGGCACGCGCGCGCCTATGCGATGTTCGCGCTGGGCGAGCCGATGGATGCGAAGGGCGCGCTGGCATCGGGCCTCGCCAATGCTGTGGTGCCGCAGGCCGATCTGCGCAAGAAGGCCCATGACGCGGCGATCGCGCTGACCAGGCGGCCGGCCGGTTCGCTCAGCATGACCAAGGCGCTGATGCGCGAGCAGCAGCGGATCGCGGCGCAGATCGCCGAGGAGGGCGTGCTGTTCAAGCAGCGGCTGACCACGCCGGAGGCCCGCGAGGCCTTTGCCGCCTTCGCCGAACGGCGCCAGCCCGATTTCACCAAACTGTCGGCCTGACCGGCGGCATAACGCACGGACACATCGAGGGAGTGACAAGCATGCACGTCGTCGGCAGCCATCAATATCCCACCATGGAATCCGTGATCTACGGCAAGCCGGCTGCCGAAGCCTTGCGCGAGGAGGCCGAGCGGCTGGGCGCCAAACGCGTCTACCTGATTGCCAGCCGGACGCTGAACACCACGACCGACGAGATCGAGAAGATCCGCAAGGGTCTCGGCGACCGCCATGCGGCGACCTTCGACGGTGTGCCGCAGCACACCACGCGCGATGTCGTGACGCAGATCGCACGGCACGCCAGCGAAGCCAGGGCGGATCTCGTGGTTGCGATCGGCGGCGGCTCGGTGGTCGATGCGGCGAAGATCGTGCTGATGTGCATCGAGCACGAGATCTTCGAGCCGGCGGGGCTCGACGGGTTCGAGACCACGCCGGACCGCCGGATCGGACCGTTCCGCAATCCGAAGGTCCGGATGATCGCGATCCCCAGCACGCTCTCGGGCGGCGAATACAATTCGGGCGCGCTGGTCACCGACACCAGCCGCAAGCTGAAGCAGATCTTCAACCACCCGATGATGATGCCGCGCAGCATCATCCTCGATCCGGCGATGACGCGATACACCCCGGAGAAGCTCTGGCTCGGCTCCGGCACGCGCGCGATGGATCACGGCATCGAGGCGATCTGCTCCAGCCGGCCCAACGTGCTGGTCGACGCGGTGTGCCAGCAGGGCCTGCGCTATCTGCACCACGGCCTGCTGCGCACCAAGGCCAATCCTGACGACGAGGCGGCGCGGCTGAGCTGCCAGCTCGGCTCCTGGCTGTCGGCGTTCGGATTGCAGTCGCGGGTGCCGATGGGCGCCAGCCACGCCATCGGCCATGTGCTCGGCGGCACCTGCGACGTCCCGCATTACTTCTGCACGGCGGTCATGATGCCGAGCGTGCTGCGTTACAACCGCCCGGCGACGGAGGCGGCCCAGCAAGCGATCGCCGCCGCGCTCGGCGCGCCTGGGCGTGACGCCAGCGAAGCGTTTGCAGCGTTCATCGCGGAACTCGGCCTGCCGCGGCGGCTCGCCGATGTCGGTGTCGGTGAGGACCGCTTCGAACTGATCGGCCGGAACGCCATGCTGTCGATCTTTACCCGCGCCAACCCGCAGCCGATCCGCGAGCCCGGCGACGTCGTCAAGATCCTGAAGCTGGCCGCCTGAGGCAACATCACCCGGAGCAGCCGCCATGGCCGCCTTGCGCATCTTCTCCTATCTGCCGAACCCGCGGGTCTGGAAGTCGACTATCGCGGCGCGGTTCTGCGGCGTCGACGTCGAGGTCAGAGGCGCCTCGGGAAAGGAGTTGCGGGACTGGCTGTGGGACTACGATGCCCACCCACTGTCGGAGCAGGAGCGCGCCGAGCTCGCCTCGCTGGCGCGGACTGGGAAAGTCGGCCTGACCGGCGCGCAGCTGTTCAAGACCGATGCCTTCATGGCGGCGCAGCCGTTCGGCAACGTGCCGGCGGCGTTCGGTCCTGACGGCAAGGTCGGGATCTTCGAATCCAACAGCATCATGCGGGCGGTGGCGCGGCTCGGCGAAGCCAAGTTCCCGCTCTACGGGCGTGACGTCTATGAGGCATCGAGGATCGACAGCTTTCTCGATGTCAGCCTGGTGTTTGCGCGGGATTCGCAGATCTATCTGCTCGCGCTGTCGGGCGGCACGGTCGGCGCGGCGATTCATGCCCGCGCCAGGGATGCGTTCGCGATCTATGCGTCCGGCATCGAGCAGGCGCTGTCGTCCCGGCGCGAAACGCTGGTTGGAGACGGCATCTCGATTGCCGACATCTGCTTTGCCGCCGAGCTCGCGCTGTTCATGAACGAGTATGGGCGGAGCGAGCAATTGGACAAGCAGGGATTGACCAGGATCCTGCATCCCGGGGTGCCGGATGGGTATCCGCTGATGTTCGCTCACTTTGCCCGGCTGGTCGCGCACGCGCATTTTGCGCCGGACCTCAAGCCTTACGTCGAGAAGCTGCGGTCGAAGGCCGCTGCATGACCATGGAAGCCATTGGCCGCTCACGCGGAGGAGTGATCGCATGACCGCACCCGTCTGCCTGATATCCGGTGTCGGCCCCGGCACCGGTTCAGCGCTCGCCCGGAGGTTCGCCGAGGGCGGCTATCGCGTCGCGCTGCTGGCCAGGAACGAGGAGCGTCTTGCCGCGCTCGAGAAGCAATTGCCGGGCGCAAAGGCCTATCGATGCGATGTCTCCGACCCGACGCAGGTCGAGACGGTGGCGTCGGCCGTGGAGCGCGATCTCGGCAGCCCCGGCGTCGTGATCCACAATGCGGTCGGCGGGGCATTCGGCACCTTCCGCGAGATTGATCCGCAGATCCTCAATCGTAACTTCCAGGTCAACACGATGGGCCTGTTGTATCTGGCACGACGCTTTGCACCTGCGATGATCGGGGCAGGCAAGGGCGCCATCGTCGCAACCGGCAACACCTCGGCGCTGCGCGGCAAGGCCGGTTTCGCGGGGTTCGCGCCGACCAAGGCGGCGCAGCGGATTCTCGCCGAGGCGATGGCGCGCGATCTCGGTCCGCAAGGCGTTCACGTCGCCTATCTGGTGATCGATGCGGTGATCGACCTCGAATGGACGCGGAAGCGCTGGCCGGAGCGGCCGGACGACTTCTTCATCAAGCCGAAGGCGATCGCGGACGAGGTTTGGCATGTCGCCCATCAGGACCGCAGCGCGTGGTCGTTCAACGTCGAGATCAGGCCGTTCGGCGAAGCCTGGTAGCCGCCGCGCGGCGGTCGCACGAGCCGATCAATTCATAAAGACCAAGGGGGAATTCGATGTCGCTAGGGAAGCTTGCGGTTTCCATTGCAATGCTCGCCGCGTTTGCTGCAGCTCCGGCCCGCGCCGAGACGCCTGGCATCTCGGAATCGGAGATCAAGATCGGGGCGACATTCCCGTTCAGCGGTCCGGCATCGCCGCTCAGCAACACCGGAAAAGGCCTGATCGCCTACGTCCATTCCATCAATGACCGCGGCGGCGTCAACGGCCGCAAGATCAACCTCATCACCTATGACGATGCCTATACGCCGCCCAAGGCGGTGGAGCAGACCCGGAAGCTGATCGAGAGCGACGAGGTGGCGTTCCTGTTCTCTCCGCTTGGCACGCCCGGGATCGGCGCAACCATCAAGTACGTCACCGCGAAGAAGGTGCCGCATCTCTTCGTCGTCAGCGGCGTGACCAAGTTCACCAACTTCAACGAGTTTCCGCTGACCACCACGGGCCTGCCGAGCTACAACACCGAAGGAAAGATCTACGCCAGATACATCGCGCAGACGGCGCCCGATGCGAAGATCGCGATCCTCTACCAGAATGACGACCTCGGCCGGGACTTCGTCGCCGCCTTCAAGGAGACCTTGAAGTCCGACTTCGACAAGAAGGTCGTGACGTCTTCCTACGAGGTCACCGAGCCCACCATCGAATCGCATGTGGTGACGCTGAAGGCGTCGGGCGCCCAGGCATTCCTGATCGCCGGTACGCCGAAATTCGCCGCACAGGCGATCAAGAAGGCGAGCGAGATCGGCTGGACGCCGCTCACCATCGTCAACTACGTGTCGAGCTCGGTCTCCGCCACCATCGTGCCCGCGGGAGCCGACAAGGCGGTCGGCGTGGTGGTCGCAACCATCACCAAGGATCCGAACGACAAGAAGTGGGCCGACGATCCCGGCATGAAGTGGTATCGCGCCCACTTCGAGAAATATCTTCCCGGCGCCGATATCGGCGACAACAACTATCTGTTCGGCACCCAGCAAGGTCAGATCCTGGAACAGGTGCTCAAGCAGTGCGGCGACGACCTGTCGCGCGAGAACATCGTGAAGCAGGCGCGCAACATCAAGGGACTGGTGCTGCCGACCTTGATGCCGGGCATCACGATCAACACCGGCGCCGACAACAGCATGGCCTACACCCAGCTTCAGCTGCAGCGCTGGACCGGAAGCTCATGGGAGCAGTTCGGCGGCGTGCTGAGCGCCGATACGAACTGAGCCGCGGGGCTATCGCGTGTGCGCTAGTGAAGCCGTCGCGCGATCGGCTTCGCCAGCGCGCTATGCCAGTCCCAATGCGACGACTGGCCGCTCGACCGCAGGCTTGCCAGGAACGCCGTGGTCTTGGGCTGAACCCGCGAGCCGTCGATCACCTCGAGCTGGCCGCAGCGGTTGAGTGTGTGCAGCTTGCGTCCGGCCCACTGCAGCCCCGGCCTGAGCAGATGCCGAACTTCCTGCCGATAGGTCGTCGGCGACAGTTCGAGCACTTCGGCAAGTCCGAGCGCGGCGCCGTATCCGTTGCTGCAGTCCTGCACCGGCCGCCACAGCTTGCCATTGACGGTCACGAAATTGCCGGCCGGCCGCGTGGTGGCGCGATCCATCAGGATCGGGTTGGCCGCATGCGGCCGCCAGGGACCGAGCAACTGCTCGGCGTAGTAGATCGCCAGTGTGTCGGAATAGCCGCCGCTGCCATCGCGCCAGGCCCCGAACATGTAGCGGAGGCCGTTATGCTGCGTGATCGTCACGTCGGCAAGCTCGAGCCCGGACAGCAGCGTCGAGTGCCGCTCCCACTTGTCCGGAAAGCGGATGCATTTGTAGATCGGAACGTCCCGATGCGCGGTGCTTTCCGGGATCATCCAGAGCTCGCCGTCATTTTCGATCAGGAACGGGTAGGAGAGATGCCAGGGCTCTTCGAGTACGGGCATCACGGTGCCGACCGGCCCGTTGCCGTCGAATTCGATCGCGGAGATGATGCCCTTGTTGGTCCGGTGGTCGAGATCTTCGAAGAAGACGAACGTTCTGCCCTGCCATTTCACCGGGAAGGGGTCGGCATAGAAGTGGTTGCCGGGATCGGCGAGCACGTTCCAGGCAGGTCCCGAGAGGTCTCCGGTGCGCCAGATATCCGTATTGTCGGCAAAGCGCCAACCGACATGCCAGTGCGGCGCGTAGCAGCACAGGCGGTAGATCTCCTTTGCGATCGACGTCGCCACGCCGCGCACGACAAAAGGTGCGGGATTTCGCGGTGCGCCACCGTTTGCAGGAGCAGGCAATTGCGGCACCAGCCGCGGAGCCCCTGACAGGATCGGCGGCAGCATCGACAGCGTGCGTGCCATCACCGTGTCGAGCCCGCCGCTCAGGCCGGCTGCGATTTCCGCCGAGGGATGGCCGCGGTCCACCACGGCGCCGTCGAGCTCATTGACGATTTCGATCACCGGAAGATCGCCGGCGAGGATGGCCGCCAGTGCGGCGCCTTCGCCCGCGCCCCCGTTGAACCGTGGACGGAGATACAGTTTCGCGGAGCAGTTCGGATCCCGTTCGGCGCTGGTGAAGTCGACCACCACGTCGGGGTTACCCGCGCGCGGCCGCTCCGGAATCGTCGTCACCCGGTCGGCGCCGCCGGCCTTGCCCTTGCGCAGGACGATGCGTTCGAGCTCGAACAGCATGTCGAGGCCGGCGGGTCGCGGTGCCGGCGTCGTGGTCCATGAGATTTGAACGGGAATATCCTGATCGTTGACGCGCAGAGACTCACGGCACATCCAGAGCCGCGGCTGCTCGCGATCGCAGCGAAACTCGATAATCATGGCCAGCCCAACTTCCTAGTACGCGTCCGCCCCCACAGCGTCGCCGAGAATGCGGACGTATTCCTCTATCATGGCATCCAACGAATAGCGCGACTTCAGGCCCACGGCGCTTTGCCGCAGCTGGTCGCTCAACGAACGATCGGTCAGGACCTGCGACACGGCGGCCGAGAATTCGGCTTCGTTGGCAGCGTCGACGAACAGCGCTGCGGGCTGTCCCTGGTAGGACAGCACCTCGCGCAGCACCGGGAGATCGTTGACGACGCTGGGAATGCCGGCGCTCGCGGCCTCGACCGCAGCGAGACCGAAGGTTTCCGCCTGCGTCGGGAAGACGAAGACGTCGAGGCAAGCCAGAAAATCGGCCATCTGGCGCGGTGGAATCTCGCCGATGAAGTGCAGCCGGTCCGATACTTTCAGCTCGTCCGCCAGGGCGCGGAGCCGCCCCTCATCCGCGCCCTGGCCGGCGAGGGCAAGGTGCCAGGACGGGTCGGCCGTCAGCAGGCGAATTGCCGCATCGAGCCGCTTGTGCGGGTGCAGTCTCGCCGCACAGCCGAGCAGGGTGCGGTCCGCCGGCAGCTTGAACTGCTGCCGCGCGGCGTCCTTCGGCAGGCTGTGCGACTTGTCGTCGAAGCCATGCGGGACGTGCTTCATGCGCGATCGGTACGGCGCGGGATAGCGCGCGTATTCGCGCTCCATGTCGCGCGAGTTCAGCGTGATGCACTTGAAGAAACCGGTGGAGCCCATGATGATGTCGGCGGCCCGCACCGGCATGCTCATCGACAGCGCCGAAGACACCTGGTTGGCAATGACCGGGGCGCGGCTGACGAGCCGCGATACGCCTGCGCCGATCACGTTGCCAAAGTGCTGGAAGGTCAGCACGACATCGGGATTGATGGTCCTGAGATGTCCGGCGAGCGTCCACAGCATGCGCAGCAGCGCCAGCGGATTTCCGGGCCGGGTCTTCGCGCAATAGAACGTGTTGGGCGGCTCGTCGAAGGAATCCGATTTGCGGAAGAAGAACAGGTTGGCGACGTCGTAGCCGCGCGCGGCGAGGCCGGCACCGAGCAGCCGCGAGATCTCCTGCGCGCCGGCGTTCTCGGCCTGGGTCTGCACCAGGACGACACGCAGCTTCGGCTTGCTCTCGTTCGGTCGATCGCGTGATGCGTTCGATGCCTCGCGCAATTCTGTGCCTGGCGTGTACTGGAGCACGGATCCCTCACCCGGCGACGGAGAGGATTGGTCCTCCCCATTTTTGCGCGCGTACTTATCACGCGAAGCGTGTTCGTACACCGAGGAGCGCGTGTTGAGGTTACTGCTCATTTAGCAATCAGACATATGTCAGCAATCGAGAGCCATTATCTCACGGATAGAGTACAGCCGGCTCGTTAACTAATTGGTTACGGCCGCGCCGAGAGGGGGTAACCGGCGATTAACCATAGATATTTACGTTGGGCCGCATTGAGCAGTGCTGTCAGTTGAATTCGAGTCAGAGCCCATGAAGTTCGGTAGCCGCGCAGGCCCGAGACGTTCCGAAGTCACGGAACCCGCAGCGTCGTGGGAAACTGCCGGCGTGCCGGCCGGCCCATCCTCCGCGGAAACCACCAAAGGCGTCCTAAGCATTCCGGGAGTGCTGGCTTTTTTCCGCGAGAAGGGTCAACGCATCCTGATGCTCGCCGCGGTCATCTTCGCGGTCGGTATCATCTTGTTGATGTTGATCCCGGCGCGTTACGCCGCGACGGCGCTCGTCGTCGTCGACCCACGCGAGCAGCGGGTGACCACCGACCAGGACGTCCTGCCGGGGATCGGTCAAGATGCCGCAGCATTGCAGAGCGCTGTCGAGATCGCCAAATCCGACGGATTTCTCGGGCCGCTGATCGATCAGCTCAAGGTCGCCGAGGACAGTGACATCTCCGGCGGCAAGACCGACACCACGCGTCTGCTCGACCGGTTTCGCAACCGGCTCGATATCTCAAGGCGCGGACTGACCTATGTTATCGCCATCAAGTTCACGTCCAACAATCCGCAGCGCGCGGCGTACTATGCCAATTCGATCGCCGAGGCATTCGTCGCCAGCCAGCGCGGGACGCGCACGGTGGCGACCGACGAGGCCGCCGACTGGCTGAAGAGCCGGCTCAAGACGTTGAACGACCGGCTGCGGTCGTCGGAAGATGCCGTCGCCAAGTTCAAGCTCGAGCACCGGATCGTCAACGCCGGCAAGGAATCCACCACGCAGCAATTGCGCGTCACCGACCTGACGCAGCAGGTGGCCGCCGCGCGCGCCCGCACCGAGGAGGCCAAGGCGCGCTATGAGCAATTGCAGCGCGACCTGAAGGCCAATGTCGACGGGCCGATCAAGCAGGACCTGTTGAGCACGCTGCGTGCCCAGCGCTCCGCGCTCAATGACCAGATCGCGCAGAAGCGCGGGGTGCTCGGCGATCGTCATCCCGACCTCGTGATGGCGCTCAGCCAGCTCAGCGATCTCAACCGGCAGATCGACATCGAGCGCAAGAAGAACATCGACACAGCGAAGTCGGATTACGAGGCGCAGCGCGACCAGCAAAAGGCGCTCGAGGATCAGTTGAAGGCGGTTGAATCGCAGATCCTGGTTGACGGCCAGGCGCTCGTCAAATTGCAGGAATTGCAGCGCGACGCCGACGCCAACAAGAACATCTACGAGCAGTTCCTCTCGCGCTACAAGACGACCGACGAGCAGCGCCTGCTGCAGGCCTCGCAGACCAAGGTCGCATCTCCGGCGACGCCGCCGATCCGCTCGACGCTTCCGCCGCTCCCGTTGCTGCTCGTCGTGCTCGCGATCGTCTCGCTGCTGACCTCGACCGCGATCGTCGCCGTTCCCGGACTGAATCTGAAGCAGCTCCCGATCAAGAGCATTCCGCCGCTGCGCCGTGCCGAAGCGCCCGCATCGGCCCCGACCCCGGCCCCGGCCGCGTCGCAATCAGCGTTACCGCCGGGATTGCCGGTGCTGGCGCGCATTCCCGACATGGTGCCGCCGGATGCCGTCAAGAGCGTCTGGCAGACCCCGATTTCGACGACCGCCGAGCCCGATCTCAGCCCGCATCTCCAGCTGCTGATCGAGAACATCGAGCAGCTTCCGGGTGACCACGGCAAGGTAGCGCTACTGCTGTCGGTCGAGGCCGGTGCAGGTGGCAGCACCGTCGCGCGGTCGCTCAACCGGTCCGCGGTCAAGAACGGAATGCTCAGCGTCCTGATCGAGATGGAAGCAAGGCGCACGGAGATCGTACCGCCGCAAGGCTCGGGGATCATCAAGGCCGATCTGCCGTCAGTCGTCGAACTGCTGGGTGCCAGCAGCAAGGCGCCGCCTTATCCGCCGGACGATATTCGCGCCGATTTCGGCCTGATCATCGTCGATGCGTCGTCGCTTGTCATGCAGCCGGCCGCGGTGGCGCTGGCCGCCTATGCCGACCTCGTCATCCTTGTGGTTCGCGAAGGCACCGGCGATCCGGCCGCGATTGGCAAGGCGCGGGCCGATCTGTCGAAGTTCGGCTCGGTCCCGACCGCGCTGGTCGTCAATCGCGTGGCGGTGAATGCCACAGCTCGCGGCGCTCAGGGCGAAGCCCTGGGATTGGCAAGCTGAAGGTGATCTAGTTCAAGCTCAGTCGTTGCTGTCCGCAACGCGGACGGTGTAGGCGCTGCCCTTCGACGACGATGGATGTGACAGCACCAGAACCGACGGGTCGACGCCGGTCCGGCGGCGGCACAGCACGTTGAGCGCGATGGTGGCGATGACAAGGGAAGCGGTCGCCGAGATCGCGGCGCCGAGCACGCCGAGCCAGGGGATCAGCACGACAAATCCCAGCAGCCGCAACGCCACGTTGGCGGCGACCACCGGAACGTAATCGCGCTCATGCCCGGTCAGCTGCAGGACCGCGGCCGACGGCCCGCCGGCCGCCTGGAACGCAGTTCCGATCGCGAGCACGATCAACACCCACTGCTGCGCGGCGAAATGCGGTCCGAACAGGCCGAGAAGATGGGGGGCGCCGACCCAGACGATGACGAGCCCGGTCAGCACGCAGAGCGCGGTGACCTCGGCCATCAGCTTCAGCGTATGTTCGAGCTCGCGGTGGTTTTTGCTGAAATACAGCGACGGCAGCCGGCGCGCGCCGAATGTGTAGAGCGCGGCCGACAGCATGGCGAAGATGTTCGCCAGGCGCGAGGCGGCGAAATAGACGCCGGCAGTGGCCGGGTCCAGCATCCAGTAGACCAGGATGACGTCGAAATACTGGTTCGCCGCTTCGAGAATGGAGGCCAGCCAGAAGCGGAACGCACTCCGGTTCCAGCGTGAGGTCTCGAAGCGCGCGGTGACCGAGCGCAGGTTCGGCAGCACGCGCACGATTGAGACGATCTGCACGATCAGCCCGAGCGCCATCGCGACGCTCATCGCGGTGAACAGCTCGGCAGGGGTGAGCTGACGGTGGCCGAACAGCACCGCGATCAGGCCCAGGACAACGGCAACCCGCCAGAAGAACTCGCGATTGCCTTCGCCCATCAGGATGCTGACCAGGGATCGCGCGATCTGGCTGCCGAGCATGAGTCCGGAATTGACGGCGGCGAATGCCGAGACCGAGAGGATCAGCAGCCACCATTCGCCGCGAAGGGTCGCCACCGCGGCGATCGCGGCAATCGAGATCAGCATCCCGATCGCCGAATTCCTCAGGCTCGACAGCAGCACACCCTTGGTGAGCTCGGTCTGACCGCGCACCTCATATTCATTGAGGAAGCGAACCAGCAGCAGCTCCTGGCCGGCAAGGCCCACGACCGAAGCGATCTGGGCGATGGAGAGCAAGGTCGCGAAGTCGCCGAACGCGTCGGGCGTCATCGCCCGCGCGGCCAGCGAGAACAAGGCGAACGCAAGCCCGCCGCTGCCGACCTTGAGGAGGATGGTCCCGGCAACGCCGCGCGTGACGTCGCGCCGAAACATTTGGAGCACAGAGGCAATCACCAGAGACGTCTCAATATCCTGTCAGGCCGCCGACCGTAGCAATCGGTGTAGCCAGGAGTGTTAATGTTCTGTTGCTAAGATTCCGTTCCTTCCGGCTGCCCGCGCGCCAGACAATTGTGCGCCCGGCCAATATGTCGCGCTGCTCCATTCTGGAACGCCGCCGTCCTCGCTGTCTCCAAACGGCGCAGGTTGGGTCGCGATCCACCGCATCGCCGGCAGCGTGAGCCGTGCTGGTATGAGGTGGTATTGGCGCGTCAACGGCGCCCGCCGAAGCTCCACGGCCAGGCAATGGTCCCGCCTGCCTGCTGCGGAGCCTCCGAGGGGTCAGTTTCATGGCCGCTTTTGCTGCAAGCCATGTGCCGGGAACCCGTCAATCGCCATCCAGGCCGTTTCGTTAACCTCAATAACGGAACTCGTCCCCCTTCGCTGGGCGTGGCGGCAGGGCAGGCAAGGATATTGCAGTTCGGTGGTCAATTAGCCGTCGGAGCGGACAAAGATGATTGCCGAGGAAAGCACGACTCAGCCGATCGCAGCTTGCGAGGCTGAGATTATTGAAACGGACGTTGCCATTGTTGGTGCCGGTTTGGCAGGCTCGCTCGCGCGGGCTGTGCTTGTCCGGGCCGGGTATCGGGTCGTCCTGATCGACAAGCGCTCGATCCCGCCGGATGAATTCCGCGTCGAAAAGATCGCGGGACGGCAGATCGATATCTTCCGCCGCCTCGGCTTCCTCGACGACGTCGAGGCCGTCTCCTCGTCCTATGACCGGGTGCTCAACATCAGGGGCGGCAGGCTGGTCGATATCGGCGTCGGGCGATCCTATGGGGTTTCCTATGCGGACCTCGTCAACATGGCGCGCGGCCTGATGCCTGAACCGTCGAGCTTGCTGTTCGACCAGGTGACCAATGTCAGCTGCAGCGAAGATCGCCAGCAACTGACGCTGGCCTCCGGGAAGCGCGTCGTCTCGCGCCTGGTCATCCTGGCGACCGGCATGGCGGGCGCGCTCGGCTACAATCTCGGAATGCGCCGGCAGGTAATTGCCGCGCGGCACTCGGTCACGTTTGGCTTCACCATCGCGAAGCCGGATAACACGCCGTTCGGCTTCGACGCGCTGACCTGCTACGGCAAGGAGGCCGCTGACGGCGTCGACTATCTCAGCCTGTTTCCGATGTCGGGCGGCATGCGCGCGAACCTGTTCATGTTCCGCGATCCGACCGATCCGATCATGCGCGAGCTGCGCCGCGACACCAGACGGACGCTGTTTCGCCTGATGCCGGGACTTGAACGCTATCTCGGTGATTTCGAAATCGTTGGCCAGGTGCACAATTGGGTCATGGACCTGTCGGTGACCGAGGGTCACCTGCAGCCGGGCATCGTGCTGATCGGCGACGCATTCCAGACCAACTGTCCGGCTGCCGGCACCGGCGTGAGCCGCCTGCTGGTGGATGTCGAGCGGCTTTGCACCGAATATGTGCCGCGCTGGCTCGAGACCGACGGCATGGGCACGGAGAAGATCGAGCAGTTCTATTCCGATCAGGACAAGCTCGCCGCCGACCGCCATTCGCTGCAACTGGCGCGTTACCGGGAGGCCTTGACCGCGAACACCGATGTGCGCTGGACGCTGCAGCGGCAGCTGCACTTCCTGCGCCGCATGATCACGCACCAGGTGGACCGGATTCATCCGGGATGGGTGATGCGCGTCCGCAGCGCGCTCCGGTAAGGGCGAGAGCCGCTTCCCCGCGGCTCCATCGCGTCATCCGGAATGTGCGGGGTTTCCCTCGCGGCAAACGCGCCTTGCCGCGAACTCCTGTTCAAGCAATCAAAGAGCGATTTGAAGCGATCAAAGCGCGATGATGGTTCAACGTGAACCCATCGCGCTTCAGCGCGTGCCGGTCGAGGTGCGGATCGGTCTGAGCTCGGTCACGCGCTTGGCGGCCTGCTTGATCCAGGGCGCCTGCTTCAGGGCAAACAATGCCAGCGAGCCGGCGGCGCTGCCGGCCTGCGTCACGCTCGACATCGGTGTGGGCTGGCCGCCGAACTGCATCTTGTAGGGTTCGTCGCCGATGGTGAAATCCAGCACCCGGCCGCCGCGCTCGATGCAATCCTTGGCGACGCTCTCGAATGTCAGCGCGCCGATCGACTGGCTCTTGTACCCCTCGACATCGAACGCCGTCATGACGACGAGGAGGCTGTCGCGGTGGACCAGCCCAAGGGCGGTCGCGATCACATTGCCGTCCATCTTCATGGCATAGAGCCGGGTAAAGGAGCCCATGCCGCGAAGCGCCACGCTCGAATAGAAATCGAAATACTCCGGACGCTGCAGCAGGTCGCCGTCACCGTGGGCATGGAAGCGCGGGCCGCGAAACTTCCGCATCGTGTCCATGGCCTCGCCGATCGAAGCGGCGTCGCCGCAGCATGAGAAGGTGAGCGTGCCCTTCTTGTGGATCTGGCGCCATTTCTTGGCCAGCTCCTTCATGTAGGACTTGCCCAATGCGTTGAGCTGCCATTGCTCGAACGGCGCGGCGAGCACCGTCGCATAGGCATTGGTATCCATCAGGCTGCGATGCGGCGCTCCGAACAGATTCTCGATCGGCATCTTTGCATCGAGCAGCTTGGGTATGCGCAGCAGGTCGAATGGCCGGAGCAGTTGCCGAAGCTTCTGGCAGGTACGTCCGTCCTGGAGCAGTTCGGCAAACGTCTTGATGCTGCACACCGGCGCCAGATAGTCGGACACGCGAAGGTCGGCGAATTCGATCGTACGCATCGGCCCGCGTCGCACGCGCAGCATCGGGAGCACCGCGGCCAGCGCGCCGGTTGCGCGCGAGCGGACGACGATGACCAGCGGCTTCGCTGCCGCGGCGGGAGCGAGCTTGCGATACAGGCTGTCGAGCCATAGCGGATGCTGGAAGGCGGTTGCGTCCGAGCCTTCAAACAATGTCGCGTATTCTTCTGACAGGAAGTCGAATGCGTCGTCGATGCTGACATCGAAGGCGTCATCATTCTTATTCATGTGAAACCAAAAACAAACGGGTTCTCAAAGCGCCGATCAAGCCGGCATCATGTCCTTATAGCAAAGGCCGATGACAGCGCGCACCGGTAGAATAGAATTTGTATTAATGTCGTGCAGCGAACTTTGCCTGTTGTTGCTGGCCGAGCATCGCCACGGCTGATGCGGCCAGCGATCCGGCGGTCGGCGCAGGACACCCTGCCGTGTGCGGCTGATATCGTTAACCATCTCTTTACGGTCTGGGTTCATCGAGACTACGACGAGACATCGCGCGTGGTCTGGACCGGATATTGCAGTTAAGGGCATGAAAGCACTGGAGCCCTTGCTGAGATGTTGAGTCAGAGCCAAAACGCCCGCATTTCCGATGCAGTTTCGCCTGCGCGCGCCGATCGCGAGCTGTCTCGGCGTCCCAATTCGGACATCGCTGCTTCGCCTGTCCGGATTTG
This sequence comes from Bradyrhizobium sp. UFLA03-84, assembly GCF_002289535.1. NCBI lineage: Bacteria > Pseudomonadati > Pseudomonadota > Alphaproteobacteria > Hyphomicrobiales > Nitrobacteraceae > Bradyrhizobium > Bradyrhizobium sp. UFLA03-84. Next base: position 332,817 of record NZ_NSJY01000013.1, read on the forward strand.
CGACACTTCGGGCGATGAGCAATCGGTTTCCCCGGCGGATGTACCGGCCGGATCGATACCGAACGGCATGCTGGAGCGTCGCACCAATCCGGTCGGCAGGGCCGCGACCGCCGGCGTTGCCCGGGCCACCATCGGCGGACTGCGCCTCGCCGTGCTCGATCGCGAGCAAACTGCGGAGTTCATGGTCGAGGCGGTGTATCCCAACCGGCGGGTCAGCCGGCCGCTGTATCTGACATCCGCCAACGGCGAAGTGCTGTCGCGCTGCTCCACCGAGCCGATGACCGATCGGCTGTTCCGGGCCGCCGACCTGATCAATGCCGACGGCCAGCCGCTGGTCATGGTGTCGAAGCTCCGGTCGCCGAACCCGCTTCCCGAGCGCGTCGCGACCACCGACTTGTTCCACGACGTCGCGCGCAAGGCGGAAGAACTCGGGCTGACCTTCTATCTGCTCGGAGCCAACGAAGTCGAGAACAAGGCGGCGATCGCCAATGTCCGCCGGGCCTATCCGGCCCTCAAGATCGTCGGCTATTCGCACGGCTATCTGCGCGGCGATGCGCTGCGGGCCAAGGTGGACGAGATCAACGCGCTGGCGCCGGACTTTCTCTGGGTCGCGCTCGGCGTGCCCTACGAGCAGGCCTTCGTCGATGAATTCATGTCGCGGCTTGGCAATGTCGGCGTCATCAAGACCTCGGGCGGCTTGTTCAACTTCCTGTCCGGGTCGCGGCCGCGCGCGCCGAGATGGATGCAGATCGTCGGCCTCGAATGGGCTTGGCGTCTCTGGCTCGAGCCGCGCCGGCTGTTCTGGCGCTATCTCACCACCAATCCGCACGCTCTCTATCTTCTGTTCAACCGGACCCGGTCCTCGTCGACCGGAGACTGAATTTCTACCGAGTGCAATGTGCCGCTCCGATCCACCGGAGCGGCGAGCTCTTCAATGAGCGGAGTACAACTGACATGGACGGACGAGCGGTCGATAGCTCGGTCTGGCAGGTGCCGGGCATTGAAGCGGAGAACTTCGCACGAGGCGTCGTCAGTTGGTCGATCACCATCAACGTGATCATGTCGATGGGAACGTTCCACCCCGCGCTGCTTCCAACCGGGGTGACGTTGGTGCAGCAGGCCGTCGCCCTCATGATGTGGGGCGTGCTGATCTATGCGAGCCTGTTCATCCGTCCCCGCCTGCGGCTCGCCTTCAATCTCGACACGCTGGTGATCGTCGCATTCTATGCGTTCGCCACGATTTCGGTGTTCTGGACCGATCTGGGCGTCTCCGCCCTGATGAAAGCCGCCGCGCTCGCGATCACGACGCTCGGTGCGTTCTGCATGGTCACCCGCGTCGACCTCGACGATATCGTGAAATCGGCCACCCGCGGCCTGTTCGTGCTGATCGCGGGCTCGGCGTTTTGTGCGGTGGTCCTGCCGGACATCGGCGTCGACCAGACCTGGATGCACAATGGGCAATGGCAGGGCGTCTTCGAATCCAAGCAGACGCTGGGCTTCGCCGGAGCCTATCTGATGTTCTTTGCCTGCTATCGGAAGGTAACCGGACAGGGATGGCTGCCGTTTCTCGTGACCTTCGCGCTGGCTTCGACCTGCGTCGTCTTTTCGGAGTCGCGCGGCGCCGGCGCCTTGTCGCTGGTCGCCTGTGCGCTGCTGCTGACGTCCCTTTGGTCGGTAAGATGCATGCAGGTCTACGCGACGCTGCCATGCGCGATGTGCGTCGTGGCCGCATTGCTGATGCTGTACTTCTACACGACCGGCTACGATGCGATCCATGTCCTCGACACGACGATCAACTTCACCGAGCGGACCTTCATCTGGCAGTATGCCATCAGCCATTTCGACGATGCGCCGCTGGTCGGATTTGGCATCAACGGGTTCTGGACCAGGCCGGAGATCTACGACTATTTCAACCAGAACCGCGGCTGGGTGCTCGACAACTACCATAACGGCTATATCGCCATTCTCGTCGAGACCGGGTTCGTGGGCTATTTCCTGTTCACGGCAAGCGTGTTTCTGTTCTCCTACAAGGTGCTCTGCCTGATCGCAGGACGCGCGATCGACCGTCTGCATTGTGCGCTGATCATCGGGTTCGTCTTCCTGAATTGCCAGACCAACTTTACCGAGACGGTGTTCCTTCGCTCGACGATGTTCACATCAGTGCTGTTGATCGCCTTCTTCTTCGCCGTTTGCCGGTCGTTGCCATCGTCGCGCGCGCAGCTGCGCGGATTGGAGCAGCCATGAGGGCGGTTCGATTGCGTCTGCAAGGCGTCATCGACCTGCTGCTGGCGGCCGCACTGTCCGCCGCGCTGATGTCGCCGGCGGGGGCGGCCGGGCAGGCGGCGTCGCCGGACGTCGCGGCGCTGGGGCGTGGCATCAATATTCTCGGCTATGACGGCATCTGGGACGGTTACCAGAACGCGCCCTTTCGTCCGGAAAACCTCGCGGCCATCCGCAGAGCCGGCTTCGCGCACGTCCGGATCAATTTCTTCGGCTTCAGGCACATGGATTCCGGCAACATGCTGGATGAAGCCGCGTTGCGGCGCCTCGATGCCGTGATCGAGCAGGTGCTGGCGCACAGGCTGATCCCGATCCTCGACGAGCACGACACCGAGCTGTGCCAGCGCGACGTGCCGGAATGCACCGCGAAGCTTAAGGCGTTCTGGCGCCAGATCGCCTCGCGCTACGCGGGCAAATATCCGGCGCTGGTGTTCGAGATCCTGAACGAGCCCGGCGGGAACATGACGTCGGCCGAGTGGAATGTGCTGCTTGGCGAATGCCTGGCCATCGTCAGGGGCACCAATCCGAGGCGCAGTGTCGTGGTCGCCGTCCTGAACACCGAGGACTTGCCGATCGACGCGCTGGCGTTGCCGGCCGACGACAGGAACCTGATCGTCACGTTCCACTATTACCTGCCGCTGCAGTTCACCCACCAAGGCGCGCCATGGTCGGCGACCTTCTCGAAGATTGGTCCGTTGAACTGGGGCTCTGCGGAGGACGAAGCCAGGGCCGCCGCTGATTTCGACAAGATCCGCTCCTGGGCGCAGCGAGAGCAGCGCCCGATCTATCTCGGCGAGTTCGGCGTCTATGAGCGTGCGCCGGCGGAGAGCCGGGCGAAGTACTTGTCGTTCATGGCGAGACGCGCCGAGAGCTTCGGCTGGGCGTGGGCCTATTGGCAGTTCGATCACGACTTCGCAGCGTTCGACGGCGCCCGGCAACGCTGGAACACGGATATCCTCCGCGCGATCATTCCACCGGTCCGATAGGTCCTTGCTGCTCGCGTCGCATGCAGATCGCGTTGCGCGCCATGCTCTGCCGAGGCCTTGCCTTGCCTAACATGATCGGAGGAATAATACTCCCTCCGCACAGGTGAACAAGGAACCGAGAGCGTTGCCGGACATTGCGAGCAAGGAAGAGTTCGATGTCACGCGCGCAGCCCTTGCCGCGACCATCGGCAACATGCTGGAGTTCTACGACTTCATCACCTACAGCTTCTTTGCGACCGAGATCGGTCACACCTTTTTTCCCGCGCAAAGCGAGTATGGCAGCCTGATGCTGTCGCTCGCGACTTTCGGCGCCGGCTTCCTGACGCGCCCCATTGGCGGCGTCGTGCTCGGCATCTTCTCCGACCGCGTCGGCCGGCGGCCGGCGATGTTGCTGAGCTTCGCCCTGATGGGCGGTGCGATCCTGACCATCGCGCTGACGCCGTCCTATGCCGCCATCGGCGTCGTGGCTCCGATCATCGTGATTCTGGCGCGGATGGTGCAAGGCTTCGCGCTCGGCGGCGAGGTCGGACCGACCACAGCCTATCTCATCGAGATCGCGGCACCGAGGAATCGCGGCCTGGTGGTGGCATGGCAGCCTGCGAGCCAGGAGATTGCGGCGACGGTCGGCGCGCTGGTCGGCGTCATCCTGAGCAGCACGATGGCGCCCGACATGCTGCAGGCCTATGGCTGGCGCGTCGCGTTCCTGCTCGGGGCGGTTTGCCTGCCGTTCGGCATCTGGATGCGCCGGACGTTGCCCGAAACGGTCTCGCATGGCGAACACGTCGACCGTCAGGTCGAAAGCTCGAGCCATGTCGCGCTGGCGCGCCGGCATCTTCGCGTGATCGTGCTGGCGGTGATGATCCTGGCCAGCGGCACGATCTCGACCTATGTGACGCAATACATGACGACCTATGCCAAGAACACGCTGCATGTGCCTCCGTCGCTGGCGTTCACCGTATCGCTTGTCAGTAACGGGCTTCAGATCATCGGCGCGGTGCTGGGCGGCTGGCTCGCCGACCGGCTCGGACGCAAGCCGGTCATGGTCTGGCCGCAACTGGTCGTGCTGGTGCTGACCTATCCGGCGTTCCTGTGGATCGTCCGGGATCCCGGCGCGTGGTCGCTGCTGTTCGGCTTCGGCATCCTGTCGTTCATCGGATCGCTGCCGTTCACGGCATTCTATGCCGCCTTCACCGAGGCGTTGCCGCAGAACATTCGCGGCGGCGTGTTCGCCACGATTTACGCGGTCGCGATCGCGACGTTCGGCGGCACCGCGCAGCTCGTGGTCACGTGGTTGCTGCACGTGACCGGCGATCCGTTGGCGCCGTCCTGGTATCTCTTGCTCGCGGCCGCGGTCGGCATCGTGGCGATGAGCCTGATGCCCGAGACCGCCCCGGTGAAGACCGGCGAGAAATAGCGCGTTCTCGAGCGAAGTGGATACCGTTGCGCGTGAAGAAAACGCGTCGGAACGGAGCGCCGCCGGCTGTGCTCAATCCATGTTGCGAAAGGCGTGGCCGTTGGCCTCGATCTCCTTCACGAGTTGCGCCGGCAGATTGGCCTGACCGAAGGTGCCGTCGAACACCCAGTCCTTGGCATCGGCGAGGTCGGGAAGGCCGGCGCCCTTGCGAACATAGAGGCCAACCGACGCCTTCTTGGGGTTGATGTAGAGATCGTAGTCCATTGCGCGCCTCCTCTCCGTTGCAGTTCAACGCGAGCTCCGGCAACGGCCGAAGCTTCCCGGAAGAGTGAACGCCGGCAAGGCTAAGCGCGTTTCTTCGCCTCCGGCGCCAGCACGACCGACGCTTCGCTCGTCAGCATCAGGAACGTGATGGTCTCCTGGAAATACAGCTGGACCGAGGTCGCAGAGTGGCTGAGATAGCCGATCGACAGGTCCTGGCCGATCGAGAGCTGGAAATCGCCGCCGCGGGTGGTCAGCAGCACGCCGCCCTGGATGGCAGGTGCCCAGATGATCTTGCCGTCGATCAGGCGCTGGATGTGCTGCAGCACCGGATAGCCGTCGTCGGTCGCGCCGCCGATCGCGGTATAGGGCTCGGTGCCGAGCAGCAGCGTGTAGGGGCCGTTGACGCCGGCGAGCCGCAACTGGCTCACCGCCTGCGCGACCACGGCAGGGTAATTCTTGATGCTCGGCGGCAGCGTCAGCACCGGGTTGCTGGTGCCCTGGCGGATGCCCTGAATGCCGGCGGCGGCGTAGCCATCGAACACCGCGCGATCCTCGGCGAAGGCGATCTTCCGCGCGGCTTGCTTGAGCGGATCCCAGTCGGAATCATTCGCGCCGCGCTCGACATCGTCGATCGCCTGGCGCGACAGCTCGAACGGCACGCGCAGCTCGACCAGCGCGCGGACCTCGCGCTGCGTCGCCTCGACCCCGTCGCCGGGCGTCGCAATCTTCTTGAGATGGCCGGTGCCGACCGCGGAGAAATCCGTTCCCTTCGGACCGTCGACGTCGACGACACGGCGCGCCGCCAGATGGCGCTTCAACGTGCGCGAGGCTTCCTCTTCGATCTGGGCCCATGCCGCGTCTGAGATGGGGGCCAGTCCCCGATGGAGATTATTCATGTCCAGCGTCTCCTTTCAGTGAGCCGATGCCGAGCGAGCCGTCGGCCGGCGTTATTCTTGGTGCAGGCGCCTCGTCGGCTCCAGCGTCATCGAGGGACGGTTCAGCGGCCGCCGGCGCCTCGGCGGTGACATCCTCCAGGAAGGTCGCCGACGGGACAAAGAACAGCGTGCCGGTCACCGCGCGGCTGAAGTCGAGCAGGCGATCGTAATTGCCCGGCGGCTTGCCGACGAACATGTTCTCCAGCATCTGCTCGATCCGGTGCGGGGATTTTGCATAGCCGATGAAATAGGTGCCGAACTCGCCCTTGCTGACGCTGCCGAACGGCATGTTGTCGCGGACGATATCGAGCTCTTCGCCGTTCTCGACGATCGTCGTCAGCGCGTTGTGCGCGTAGCTCGGCTTCACCGCATCGTCGAGCTCGATGTCGGACAGCTTGGTGCGGCCGATGATCTTCTCCTGCATCTCGACCGGCAGCTCGTTCCACTTCTTCATGTCGTGCAGGTATTTTTGTACAATCACATAGCTGCCGCCGGCGAACGCCGCGTCCTCGTCACCGATGATGGTGGCCTCCAGCGCCGCCTGATCCTGCGGGTTCTCGGTGCCGTCGACAAAGCCGAGCAGGTCGCGCTCGTCGAAATACTTGAAGCCATGCACCTCGTCCGAGCTGGCAACGGCATCGCCGAGCCGTGACATGATCTGGGTCGCCAGCTCGAAGCACAGGTCCATCGGCACGGCACGGATGTGAAACAGCAGGTCGCCCGGTGTCGCAACCGCGTGATGGACGCCGTTGATCTCGCGGAACGGATGCAGGCCTTGCGGCTTCGGCGCGCCGAACAGCCGGTCCCAGGCATCCGAGCCGATGCCCATGACGCAGGACAGCCGTCCCTCGAGATCGCGGAAGCCCACGGCGCGCACCAGCGCGGCCACATCGGCGCAGAGCGAGCGCACCACCGCATCATATTCCGGATCAGGCTTGATGGTGACCGCAAGGAAGATGGCCGCGCGCGTCAGCTTCGCAGCGACGGGTTGCGGAACGGCTGATGGCACGCAGGTCTCCTTAACTAACGGCACTTCCACGACGACAAAAAGGCGGGCCGGACGCCAGATCGGCGTCCAGACAGCCAGAGAGGAGCATGCCATCGGAGCCTTTACAAGAGCCCGGATTACTAGGCTTCCGCGGACGGACCAACGGGCTTGCCGGACTTCTCCTCCTCGAGGGTCACCGCGATGGCGGCGTTGGCCGACAGCCGAACCTTGGAGCCTTCGACGCCGGCGACGAAGCCGAGCTCGATATAGTGGTGATGGCCCTTGTGGAAGCCGTCGCTCTCGCTCTTCTTGAGCTTGATACGGTTGCCTTCGACGTGATCGACAGTGCCGACATGCACGCCGTCGGCGCCGATGACCTCCATGTTGTCCTTGATGTTCTGCTGCGTCATGGCGCTCTCCCTTGTTGAGGTCAGCTTGCATATGATGCCGGCAGACGACGCGGCGATGACAGCGCGTCGTTGGCAGTCCGCGGCTTGCCTCACACCGGCTCGAATTCGTCTGCCGCCGCGTTCTCCGGTTTCTTGCCGTTGAAGGTGAGGCCGGCCTTGGTGGCGGAGAGCTTCACCTGCGAGCCGTCGCGCACGTCGCCGGAAAGAATCATCTCGGCGAGCGGATCCTGCACGCTGCGCTGGATCACCCGCTTCAGCGGGCGGGCGCCATAGGCCGGATCCCAGCCTTTCTCCGCCAGCCAGTCGCGCGCCTTGGGGTCGAGCTCCAGATCGATCTTGCGATCCTCGAGCAGCCTGCGCAGCCGCGCGAACTGGATCTCGACGATCCGTCCCATGTCGCTCTTCTGCAGCCGGTGGAACAGGATGATCTCGTCGATGCGGTTGAGGAATTCGGGGCGGAAATGCGCCCGCACCATGTTCATCACCTGCTCGCGCACCGCGCTCGTGCTCTGCCCCTCCGGCTGGTTGACGAGATACTCCGCGCCGATGTTCGAGGTCATGATGATCAGCGTGTTGCGGAAATCGACGGTGCGGCCCTGGCCGTCGGTGAGGCGGCCGTCGTCGAGCACTTGCAGCAGCACGTTGAAGACATCCGGATGCGCCTTCTCGATCTCGTCGAACAGCACCACCTGGTAGGGCCGCCGCCGCACCGCTTCGGTCAGCGCGCCGCCCTCGTCATAACCGACATAGCCGGGCGGGGCGCCGATCAGCCGCGAGACCGAGTGCTTCTCCATGTATTCAGACATGTCGAGGCGGATCATCGCGGTCTCGTCGTCGAACAGATATTCGGCGAGCGCCTTTGCGAGCTCGGTCTTGCCGACGCCGGTTGGGCCCAGGAACATGAACGAGCCGATCGGCCGGTTCGGATCCTGCAGTCCGGCGCGCGCGCGGCGCACCGCGGTCGACACGGCGCGCACGGCCTCGGCCTGGCCGACGACGCGCTTGCCGAGCATCTCCTCCATGCGCAGCAGCTTGTCCTTCTCGCCTTCCAGCATCTTGTCGACCGGGACACCCGTCCAGCGCGACACCACCTGCGCGATGTTGTCGGCGGTCACGGTCTCGCTGGCGGACGAGGTCTCGCTGGCCTCGACCGCCGCGAGCTTCTTCTCCAGCTCGGGAATACGGCCATAGGCCAGCTCGCCTGCCTTCTGGAATTCGCCCTTGCGCTGCGCGTTGGCGAGCTCGGTGCGCAATTGCTCGAGCTCGCCCTTCATCTTCTGTGCATCGGAGAGCTTGCTTTTCTCCGAGCGCCATCGCGACGTCATGTCCGCCGATTTTTTCTCGAGGTCCACGAGATCCTTCTCGAGGGTCTGCAGTCGGCTCCTGGAGCCGAGATCGGTCTCCTTCTTCAGCGCCTCCTGCTCGATCTTGAGCCGGATGATCTCGCGGTCGAGCGAGTCGAGTTCTTCCGGCTTGGAATCGACCTGCATCTTCAGCCGGGCTGCGGCCTCATCCATCAAGTCGATCGCCTTGTCGGGCAGGAAGCGGTCGGTGATGTAGCGGTTCGACAGCGTGGCGGCGGCGACCAGCGCCGAATCCGCGATGCGCACGCCGTGATGCTGCTCGTATTTGTCCTTGAGGCCGCGCAGGATCGAAATGGTGTCCTCGACCGTCGGCTCGGACACGAACACCGGCTGGAAGCGCCGGGCCAGCGCCGGGTCCTTCTCGACATGCTTGCGATATTCGTCGAGCGTGGTGGCGCCGATGCAATGCAGCTCACCGCGGGCAAGCGCGGGCTTCAGCAGGTTCGAGGCGTCCATCGCGCCGTCGCCCTTGCCGGCTCCGATCAGGGTGTGCATTTCGTCGATGAACAGGATGATGCCGCCTTCGGCGGATGTCACCTCCTGCAGCACGGCCTTGAGCCGTTCCTCGAACTCGCCGCGATACTTCGCCCCGGCAATCAGCGCGCCCAGATCGAGCCCGAGCAGCGCCTTGTCCTGCAGGCTTTCCGGCACGTCGCCATTGACGATGCGCAGCGCCAGCCCCTCGACGATCGCGGTCTTGCCGACGCCGGGTTCGCCGATCAGAACGGGATTGTTCTTGGTCCGGCGTGACAGCACCTGGATGGTGCGGCGAATTTCCTCGTCGCGGCCGATCACCGGATCGAGCTTGCCGTCGCGCGCCGCCTGGGTGAGGTCGCGGGCGTATTTCTTCAGCGCATCATAGGCATTCTCCGCCGACGCGTTATCAGCGGTGCGGCCCTTGCGCAGCGCGTTGATGGCTGCATTCAGATTCTGCGGATTGACGCCGCCCTTGGCGAGCAATTTGCCGGCGTCGCTGTCCTTGTCGGCGGCGAGCGCCTGCAGCAGGCGTTCGACCGAGACGAAGCTGTCGCCGGCCTTGTCGGCGGCCTGTTCCGCCGCGGCGAAGGCGCGCGCGGTCTCCGGCGCCAGGTAGATTTGTCCGGAGCCGCCGCCGCTGACCTTCGGCACCTTCGCCAGCGCGTCCTCGGTCGCCTTGAGGATCGCGCGCGAGTTGCCGCCGGCCCGGTCGATCAGCCCCGCCGCGAGGCCTTCGGGGTCGTCGAGCAGCACCTTGAGAATGTGGAGCGTCGAGAACTGCTGGTGTCCCTCGCGCATCGCGAGCGATTGTGCCGACTGAATGAAGCCGCGGACGCGATCGGTATATTTTTCAATATTCATGGTGGCACCTCAGGGCGGCAAAGGCTCGTCGAAATCAGGTATGCCATGCATTGCCGCCGGCGACAGATGGCGGAACGCTGACATCCATCATGCGGCAGCCCAGTGCATTTGCACCGGCGGAAAACCGCGGGCCTGATGCTGCCGTGGCCCGCATCGTGTGGTCGTTTCAGGGGAGTGTCAATCGCGGAGCGCGGCCGTTGGCACTCATCCGGAGGTACTGCTACGGGATGTGCCGGCAAGATGCACGTGTATCGCGCCGATGGTGCCGATCGCGGTGCTCTGCGAGGCGGGCAATGCGGCAAGTCCGGAGCGCTGCAATCGCATGAAAGCCGAAATCATGTTCGCGATTTCGGTAGCGATCATCTCGCACCTCGTACAGTGCACGCGATGATGCAGACGTGCATCGCGCAATGTTCCATTGAATCATGGATGCTGCACCACTGTGCACTCTGAACCGCCGATGAATGACGGCGCGAGCGCGTTTCCGGTTGCGTCGTTGCGTTTCAGGCTGGTGTAAGGTGAAGGCGCTAGCGATGAAGTGTGTCGGTGCATTGCCGATGCACGGAACTTTTGTTCCGGTTCTCACGTTCAACAGACGTGCTCATCGAAGAGGCTCCCAATGACCACTCGTCTTCTATCGACCGTGTCGTGTGCAGCGATTGCAACGGCGCTGTTCTATGTCTCCGCTGTGCCGGCAATCGCGCAGGATGCCGCATGTGCGCCGGTCTCTGCTGTCGACTCTCCGCCGCCGCCGTTGCCGACGTACGATCAGCCGCCGGTGCCTGGGCCGGGCTACATGTGGTCGCCGGGCAATTGGTCGTGGGACGATGATCGCGGCGATTACTACTGGGTGCCGGGCACCTGGGTGCAGCCGCCGCGCGTCGGGCTGTTGTGGACTCCCGGCTACTGGGGCGCATTCGGTGGCGGCTTCATTTTCCATCAGGGCTATTGGGGCGATCGCGTCGGCTTCTACGGCGGCATCAATTACGGTTTCGGCTACGGCGGTTCAGGCTATGAAGGCGGCCGCTGGGATCACGGCAACTTCTTCTACAATCGCACCGTGAACAATCTGCAGGGTGCGCAGATCAATAACGTCTACGAGAAGAACGTCACGATCAACCAGACCACCGTCAACAACGTCAGCTACAATGGCGGCACCGGCGGCATCGAGGCGCGGCCGACTGCTGCGGATCGCGCAGTCGCCAAGGAGCAGCATTTCGCGGCGACGCCGTTGCAGCGCAAGCAGGTCGAGACCGCAAGCCAGGATCCGAGCCTGTTCAAGCGCGCCAACAATGGCGTGCCGGCGGTCGGCGCAACCGCGCGTCCCGGCGAGTTGAAGGGACCGGGCGTGGTCCGCGCGCGTCCGGCCGGCGAGGCCGTGCCTGCCACCGCCGCAAAGCCGGCGGCCGGGGAGCCGGCGCGGCCAGGGACCCCAGCGGCACCCGCGCCTGCGACTGCGAATGCACCGGCTGCCTCTCATGCGCTCCCGGTCCCGGGGAAGGAAGTTCCCGCGGCGCATCCGACCGCTCAGGAGAACAAGCCTGCGGTCGAGGAGAAGCACGCAGCTCCCACGCCTGAGACGAAGGTCGAGCCGCATCCTGCTGCACCGGCGGCTGCCGGCTCGCACGCGCTTCCGGTCCCCGAGAAGGGCGTTGCCGCGCACCCGCCCGCCGACGCAAACAAGCCTGCGGTCGAAGAGAAGCGCGCGGCACCTGCCGCCGCGGCCAAGGTCGAGCCGCGGCCTGCAACGGAAGCGGCGCGGCCTGCCGCACCGGAAGTACGCAAGGAAGAACCGCGGCCCGAGCCAGCCGCGAAGCCGGTCGCGCGGCCTGAGCAGGCAGCAAGGCCCGAGGCACGGCCGGAGCCGGCAGCACGTCCCGAAGCGCATCCGCAGCAGGCGGCCCGGCCGGAGCCGCACATCCAGGCCCCGCCGCACGTTCAGGCGCCGCCGCATGCTGCGCCTGCCGGTCATCCCGCCGAGGAGAAGCGGCAGGAGCAACATTAGGATATGATCTCGCGCTCCGCCGGCCCGTACCGGCGGAGCGCGCACTCTTTTCTGCCCGCGCACAATCGCCCATCACTGGAGGTCGGTCATGGCACAGAGTCACGGTGGCGACGGACAGCTCGACGACGGCAAGCCTCGCTTGAGCGAGGACGACATGCAGCGGGCCCTGCTCGGGCCGAGGGGGGTGCCGGGCAAGCCGGACACCGCCAAGATGACGCCGCAGCAGGAAAAGAACATGCCGAAATATCTGGACCCCGGACATACCTCGTAGCGCCCGTGATCTGAGCCCATGTCGCGTCGCCTGTTCGCGGGCGGCGCGCCTGCGCACTTGCAAATCGCCGGCTTTTGCGCCCTCATGATTGCAGGTGCACTCACGGTGTTGCGGAGCAGGTTGTGAGAAATCCGTACGAGGTCCTTGGCGTTGCCCCGACGGCGTCTGCGGCCGACATCCAGAAGGCCTATCGCAAGCTGGCCAAGAAGCTGCACCCGGATCTCAATCCGGGCGACAAGGCGGCCGAGGACAAGTTCAAGGAAGTCGCCGCCGCGAACGATCTGCTCGGCGATGCCGAGAAGCGCAAGCGCTTCGACGCCGGCGAGATCGACGCCAGCGGCGCCGAGCGGCCGCAGCATCGCTACTACCGGGATTTCGCCACCGCGGATCAGGGACACCCTTACGCGGACAGCTCCGGCTATGCCGACTACATGGACCAGGACGACGCGTTCGCAGAATTGCTCCGGCGTACCGAGCAGGCGCGCGCCAACCGGCGCGGACGCGACCTGCACTACAGCCTTGTGATCGACTTCGCGGAATCGATCACCGGGGCCAGCAAGCGGCTGACGCTTCCCGACGGCGGCACGCTCGACGTGACGATCCCGGCGGGACTCATTGACGGACAGGTCATTCGTCTGCGCGGCAAGGGGATGCCCGGCAGCGGCAAGGGCGGTCCCGGCGACGCACTGATCGAGGTGGACGTTCGCCCCGATCCGCGCTTCACCCGTGATGGCGACGACATCGCGCTGGAATTGCCGATCTCGCTCTCGGAAGCCGTGCTCGGCGGCAAGGTCAATGTTCCGACGCCGACCGGCGCGGTCACCATGACGGTTCCGAAGGGCTCGAACACCGGCACGACGATGCGGTTGCGCGGCAAGGGTGCGCCCAAGGTCGGCGGCGGCCACGGCGATGAACTCGTCAAGCTCAAGGTGGTTCTGCCCAAAGGGCCCGATCCCGCGCTCGAGGCGTTCGTATCGAGCTGGGATCGCAAGGGCTTCAATCCGCGCGAGGATGGTGCGTCATGAACAAGCAGCAATTCCTCATCGATGCGGGTCTCGAGGTGCAGACCCTGGAGTTCTGGATCGAGCAGCAATGGCTGGTTCCGGAGCAGACGACTCACGACGTCAGTTTCTCCGACACCGACGTGGCGCGCGCGCATCTGATCCGGGATTTGAAGGGCGACTTCGGCGTCAACGACGAGGGCATCGACGTCATCCTTCATCTGGTCGATCAGCTGCACGGCCTGCGCCGCGCATTCGAGCAATTGCACAAGGATATCGCGTCACCGCCGCGCTAGAGCATGATCCGGAAAAGTGCGAAGCGGTTTTCCGAAACGATCATGCTCAAACAACAAGCTCGTCTGACTCGAACGTCAGACCCGGGAGACGATCATGACGGACAAGCCGACGCCGCTGGCCCACGGCGAGATCGACGTTCTCATTCTGCAGGCGCTGGTGCGCAAGCTGATCGCAAAGGGCGTGCTGACGCCGGACGACGTCCGCTCGATGCTGTTCGAGGCTGCAAAGAATCTCGACCTCGTCGGCAGCGAGCTGACGACGGAAGCCGCCAACATCATCGTGCAGGAAGATCTGGCGCCCGCGTTTCTCGGCGGATGACTTCCTCAGGTCTGGCCGCTGCGGGTGGAGACCAGCCGGATCTGCGTGATCTGGTCGGCATTGCCGGCGAGATAGGTCTGCGCATCGCGCACCAGCCGCTCCGCCGCGGCCGCGTCGTAGCTCGGATGGCGCGCGTTCAGGTGCAAATCGGTCTCGATCTGCATCACACTGGTCGTTATGTCCTTGCCGATCTCGATCGAGAACGACACCAGCGAAACGTGCGGGCTCTTGAACGCCATATCCTGTCTCCTTCTATCGCGTGATCGCAGAGGCGCGCGCGTACCGCGCCGGGCCCGTGCGTGCCGTCACCTCAAGCTGCGGAATCTTCCCTGGCGGCCGGCGCATGTTGCGTGGCCACGGCTGCGTGTCGCCGATCGAGCTCCTCGATCATGCCGCGGGCGATCTCGCGCTCGCCCATGATCACGATGTCGGCCCCGAGGCCCTTCAGATGATCGACCTCGGCATCGGAATGCGCGCGCGCGATGATCTGGATATCTGCATTGGCGGCGCGCGCCTGCTCGACGATCTGTCCGGCCTCGAACGCTTCGGGGATGGCGATCACAAGCGAACGCGCGCCCGACGGATTGGTCGCGCGCAACACGCTGGCGCGCGCGGCGTTGCCCATCAGGGCTTCGATGCCGCGCTGCTTGAGCCTTGCCACCATGTCGTCGGACGCCTCGACCGCGAGGAACGGCGCGTTGCGCTGATGCAGGGCATCGCCGACGATGCTGCCGACCCGGCCGTAGCCGACCAGGATGGTGTGATCCTGCAAGTCCGTGACCGGGATCGGCTCGGCGGTTGTGGCCGTCGGCGAAGTGGCCTCCGGCTTCTCGATCCGCGCCGTCAGCCAGTCGACCACCGCGAACACCAGCGGGTTGAGCATGATCGAGAAGATTGCGCCGGCCAGGATCAGGTCGCGGCCCGCTTTCGGCAGCAGGTTGAGGGCGACGCCGAGCTCGGCGAGGATGAAGGAGAATTCGCCGATCTGGGCGAGGCTCGCCGAGATCATCAGCGCGGTCGCCATCGGGTGGCGGAACAGCACGACGATCAAGAGCGCGGCGAGCGACTTGCCGACCACGATGACGAACAGTGTTGCGACGAACGGCCAGGGCTCGCGCACCACGCTGAGCGGATCGAACAGCATGCCGACGGAGACGAAGAACAGCACCGCGAACGCGTCGCGCAGCGGCAGCGTTTCCTGGGCGGCGCGCTGGCTGAGCGGCGATTCCCGCAGCATCATCCCGGCGAAGAAGGCGCCGAGCGCCAGCGACACCCCGAACAGCTTGGTGGCGCCGAATGCGATGCAGAGCGCGATCGCGAGCACGGTAAGGCGGAACAGCTCGCGCGAGCCGGTGTGCGCGATATAATGCAGCACCCACGGGATCAGCCGGCGTCCGACCACCAGCATCAACGCGATGAACAGGGCGATCTTGATCAGCGTCAGCACCAGCACGCCGGTCAACCCGAGGCCGAAGCGGGTGGCGAGCGGGTCGGAGACGAGCGCTGCGTCATCGCCGCCCTGGAAGCTCGCGACCGCCGGGAACAGCACCAACGCCAGCACCATGGCGAGGTCTTCGACGATCAGCCAGCCGACCGCGATCTTGCCGCGTTCGGTGTCCATCAGGCGACGCTCCTGCAGCGCGCGCAACAAGACGACGGTACTTGCGACTGACAATGCCAGTCCGAACACCAGGCCGGCGCCGACGGTCCAGCCCATCAGCAATGCCAGGCCGAGCCCCATCAGTGTCGCGACCGCGATCTGCGCGACCGCGCCGGGCACCGCGATCTTGCGCACCGACAACAGGTCGTTCAGCGAGAAATGCAGGCCGACGCCGAACATCAGCAGGATGATGCCAAGTTCGGCGAGCTCGGTGGCCAGCGCCTGATCGGCGACGAAGCCGGGCGTGAACGGGCCGACGGCGACGCCCGCGAGCAGATAGCCGACCAGTGGCGGAACCCGAAAGCGCTGGGCGATGGTTCCGAAGACGAAAGCAAGTCCGAGTCCCGCGACGACGGTCGCGATCAGAGGTGTGTCATGCGGCATTTCGCCTTGTCGCACAGCATCCTCAGCGGTGCACCGCGACCATTTGAGGCGCGGCATTCCGCGCGCGGAACCGTGATCTATTGCTCATGGCGTGAGCATATGATCTCATGCCGGGATGGATCCGCGGCTTCCCGAGACCGATCTGGTCATCTTCGACTGCGACGGCGTGCTCGTCGACAGCGAGGAATTGAGCTGCCGCTGCCTCGCCGAGGCGATGGTCCGGATCGGCATCGATATGAGCACCGAGCGGGTGCTCGAACTCTTTCTCGGGCGCAGCACCGCGGCCCTGGCCGACTATTGCCGGGGCATGGGAAAGCCGTTGCCCGCGACTTTCCTGCCCGAGCTGGCGCTCGAGGTGCGTGAGACCTTCCGCACCCGGCTAAAGCCGATCGCAGGCGTCGCGGCCGTGCTTGCGGAGCTGCGCCTGCCGTATTGTGTCGCTTCGTCGAGCGATCTCGAGCGGGTCAAATTCTCACTGGAGCTGACCGGCCTTGCCGACAGCTTCGGGCAACGGCTCTACACCGCGCAGATGGTCAAGCACGGCAAGCCGGCGCCGGATCTGTTCCTGCATGCGTCGAGCGCGATGGGGGCCGACCCGCGCCGCACGCTTGTGATCGAGGACAGCGTCAGCGGGGTGACCGCCGCAAAGGCCGCGGGCATGAAAGTGTGGGGATTTGTCGGCGGCGCCCACTATCGGTTGGCGGACGGCAGTGCTCTGCTGCGGCAGGCTAGGGCGGATCGAATCTTCGCCGCGATGAGTGATTTCTGGATGGAAGGCTGACACAGCACGATGGTTGCGCCCGACAACGAAAAGTCCCGCCTCGACGATGCGGCGCGCGCCGGCTGGCTGTATTTTATCGCGGGCCACACCCAGGATGAGATCGCCAAGATGTTGCAGGTGTCGCGTGCCTCGGCGCAGCGCCTGGTTTCGCTCTGCCTCGCGGAACGGCTGATCACGTTTCGCCTCGAACACCCGATCGCGGCCTGCATGGAGCTGGCCTCGCGGCTGAAGGAACGGTTCGATCTGGCGCATTGCGACGTGGTGCCGACCGATCCTGCGGCGCCGCTGTCGAATGCGGGAATCGCCGAACGCAGCGCCAATCTGCTCGAAATGACGCTGCGCTCGGAGACGCCGGTCATCGTGGCGCTCGGCACCGGCCGTGCGGTGCGCGCCGCGGTCGAGCGGGTCTCGCCGATCGAACGGCCCGATCACCAGATCGTCTCGCTGGTCGGCAACATCTCCGCCGATGGCTCGGCGAGCTTCTACGACACGGTGGGCCGGCTCGCCGACCGCACCGGTGCGCGCCACTATCCGATGCCGCTGCCGTTCCTGATGTCGAGCGAGGACGAGCGCAACCGCATGGTCCGCATCGATCCGATCGCGCGGGTGAGGGCGGTCGCCGCCAAGGCCGATCTGCGGCTGATCGGCATCGGCCAGATGGACCAGAAGGCCCAGGTCCATGTCGACGGCTTCGTCACCCGCGAGGAGCTGCTGGAGATGATGCGGCTCGGCGCGGTCGGCGAGGTGACGGGCTGGGCCTATGACGCCAAGGGCCGCCTGATCAAGGGCGGCACCAACAAGCGCCTGACCAGCATCCCGCCGCAGATTCCCGCAGTATCGACCACGATCGCGGCCGCAGTCGGCCTGGCCAAAGTGCCGTCGATCAAGGCGGCACTGGCGGGCCGGGTGATCAACGGCCTCATCACCGACGAGGCGACGGCGCGCGCCGTTCTGGACCGCTAAACGCCTCCTTCGCTCCCGCAATCGCTCCCTTCCAGCGTGCAGTGGAACCCGCAATCGCGCGGGACGGTGCAGCCACGCGCTTGACAAACTTTGACGACGGGTTGAACATACGCTCAACACGTGGGCATATGCTCAACGTGACATAAGGGAGGTCACCTTGAAAAACGTCCTTTGCGCCGTTGCGGGCGCGGCTGCGCTTTTGATCTCTGCCCCCTCGATCGCCCAGACCACGCTGACGGTGGCGACCGTCAACAACGGCGACATGATCCGCATGCAGGGGCTCACCAGCGAATTCACCGCGAAGAATCCCGACATCACCGTCAAATGGGTGACGCTCGAGGAAAACGTGCTGCGGCAGCGCGTGACCACCGACATCGCCACCAAGGGCGGCCAGTTCGACGTGCTCACCATCGGCACCTATGAGGTGCCGATCTGGGCCAAGAAGAACTGGCTGGTGCCGCTCGACAAGCTCGGCGCCGACTACGACGTCAATGACCTGCTGCCGAAGATCAGGGACGCGGTGTCGGTCGACGGCAAGCTCTACGCCGCGCCGTTCTACGGCGAGAGCTCGATGGTGATGTACCGTACCGACCTGTTCGACAAGGCCGGCCTGAAGATGCCGGACAGCCCGACCTGGGACTTCGTGGTCGACGCCGCGAAGAAGCTCACCGACAAGTCGGCCGGCGTCTACGGCATCTGCCTGCGCGGCAAGGCCGGCTGGGGCGAGAACATGGCGTTCCTGACCGCGATGGCCAATTCCTTCGGAGCGCGCTGGTTCGACGAGAAGTGGGAGCCGCAGTTCAACTCGCCGGAATGGAAGAAGACGCTCACGACCTATGTCGACCTGATGAAGCAGGCCGGCCCTCCCGGCGCCTCCTCCAACGGCTTCAACGAGAACCTCGCTCTGTTCAACGCCGGCAAATGCGCGATGTGGATCGACGCCACGGTGGCGGCGTCCTTCGTGACCAACCCGGCGCAGTCCACGGTCGCTGGCAAGGTCGGCTTCGCGCTGGCGCCGAACACCGGCCTCGGCAAGAACGCCAACTGGCTGTGGGCGTGGTCTCTGGCGATCCCCGCCGGCTCGAAGAAGGTCGATGCGGCCGAGAAGTTCATCGCCTGGGCGACCAGCAAGGACTATTCCAAGCTCGTCGCGTCGAAGGAAGGCTGGTCCAACGTGCCTCCGGGAACGCGGACCTCGCTGTACCAGAACCCCGAGTATCTGAAGGCGGCACCGTTCGCCAAGATGACCCTGGCCTCGATCGATGCGGCTGATCCCAGCCACCCGACCGTGAAGCCGGTGCCGTATGTCGGCGTGCAATATGCGGCGATCCCTGAGTTCCAGGGCATCGGCACCGCGGTGGGCCAGCAATTCTCGGCCGCGCTGTCCGGCTCGACCACTGTCGATGCTGCACTCTCGGCTGCGCAGTCCGCCACCGAGCGCGAGATGAAGCGCGCGGGCTACATCAAATAATCTGCGCGATCCGATCGCCAGGGCGTGTCGAACGCCCTGGCCGCCGACCAGCTTAGACCTCCCGAGCTGGATCACTCGCGACCATCCTGTCCCGCAGCGGGATGGTCGCTCCTTTCCTTGAAGAAGGAGGCGGGGATGGCGACCCAGCAGACCCAACTGCTTGCACGCACGCTGCTTACGCCGGCCGTGGCGCTGCTGTTCATCTGGATGATCGTGCCGCTGGCGCTCACGATCTACTTCGCGACCTTGCACTACAACCTGCTCGATCCGGGCTCCGAATCCTTCGTCGGGCTGGAGAATTTCCGCTACTTCCTCACCGATCCGGCCTTCCTCGCCTCGCTGCAGAACACGCTGGTGCTGGTCGGTTCGGTGCTCGCGATCACGATCATCCTCGGCGTGCCGCTGGCGCTATTGCTCGACCAGCAGGTGGTCGGGCTCTCGATCGTCCGCCTGATGGTGATCGCGCCGTTCTTCGTAATGCCGACGGTGAGCGCGCTGGTCTGGAAGAACCTGTTGATGCATCCGGTGTCGGGCCTGTTCGCCTGGATCGCGCATCTGTTCGGCCTGCCGGCGATCGACTGGTTCAACGACGCGCCGCTGTTCTCGGTGATCCTGATCATCTCCTGGCAGTGGCTGCCGTTCGCGACCCTGATCCTTTTGACCGCGCTGCAATCGCTCGACGAGGAGCAGAAGGAGGCGGCCGAGATGGACGGCGCGAGCGCGATCTCGACCTTCATCTACATCACGCTGCCGCATTTGGCGCGCCCGATCACGGTGGTGATCCTGATCGAGACCATCTTCCTGCTCACGGTGTTCGCCGAGATCTTCGTCACCACAGGCGGCGGCCCCGGCCTGCAGACCACCAACATCGCCTTCCTGATCTATTCACAGGCGCTGATCCAGTACGACGTCGGCAGCGCTTCGGCGGGCGGCCTGGTCGCGGTGGTGCTCGCCAACATCGTCGCGTTCTTCCTCGTTCGCATCGTCGGCCGGAATCTGGAGGCGTAACGTCATGGCGCGGATGGTCACTACACGGCGCAAGGTGATCTCGACGGCGGCGGCCTGGCTGGTCGGCTTCCTGATCTTCTTCCCGATCCTCTGGATGGTGCTGGCGAGCTTCAAGACCGAGCTTGAGGCCTTTGCGATCCCGCCATCGTTCCTGTTCTTCCACTGGACGACGGAGAACTACGTCACGGTGCAGGAGCGCAGTGACTATTTCCACCATGCACTCAACTCGATCATCATCGCCGGGGGATCGACCCTGATCGCGATGCTGATCGCGATCCCGGCGGCGTGGTCGATGGCGTTCTCACCGACCAAGCGGACCAAGGACATCCTGCTCTGGATGCTCTCGACCAAGATGATGCCGCCGGTCGGCGTGCTGGTGCCGATCTACCTGATCTTCCGCACCGTCGGCCTGCTCGACACAAGGACCGGGCTGGTCTTCATCCTCTGCCTCGGCAATCTGCCGATCGTGATCTGGATGCTGTTCACCTATTTCAAGGAGATCCCGAAGGACATCCTGGAGGCGGCGCGGATGGACGGTGCCACGATCGGCCGCGAGCTGATCTACGTGCTGACGCCGATGGCGGTGCCGGGGCTCGCCTCGACCATGCTGCTCAACCTGATCCTGGCGTGGAACGAGGCGTTCTGGACCCTCAATCTGTCGACGCTGGAGGCCGCGCCGCTCACCGTGTTCATCGCGTCCTATTCCAGCCCGGAAGGCTTGTTCTGGGCGAAATTGTCGGCGGCGTCGACGCTCGCGATCGCGCCCATTCTCGTGCTCGGCTGGTTCAGTCAGCGGCAGCTCGTCCGCGGCCTGACCTTCGGCGCGGTCAAGTAGCAGAAAGGCTTTTCCATGGGTCAGATTACGCTGCAGGGTGTGCAAAAATCGTTCGGGCCGGTCCATATCATCAAGGGCGCCGACCTCGACATCGCCGACGGCTCCTTCGTCGTGTTCGTCGGTCCGTCCGGCTGCGGCAAGACCACGCTGCTCAGGTTGATCGCAGGGCTCGAGGACGTCACCGGCGGCGCCATCCTGATCGACGGCCGCAACGTGGTCGACGTGCCGCCGGCCAAGCGCGGGCTGTCGATGGTGTTCCAGTCCTACGCGCTCTACCCGCATATGAGCGTGCGCGGCAACATCGCCTTCGGCCTGAAGATGGCCGGCATGGCCAAGGACGAGATCAACCGCAAGGTCGAGGCCGCCGCGGCCACGCTCAACCTCACGCCCTATCTCGATCGCAAGCCGCGCGAACTGTCCGGCGGCCAGCGCCAACGGGTCGCGATCGGACGCGCCATCGTGCGCGAGCCCAAGGCGTTTCTGTTCGACGAGCCGCTGTCGAACCTCGACGCCGCGCTGCGGGTGCAGATGCGGCTTGAAGTGACGCGCTTGCAGAAGCAGCTCGGCACCACGGCGATCTACGTCACCCATGACCAGGTCGAGGCCATGACGATGGCCGACAAGATCGTGGTGCTGAACAGCGGCAAGATCGAGCAATACGGCTCGCCGCTCGAGCTCTACGAGAAGCCGGCAAATCTGTTCGTCGCCGGCTTCATCGGCTCGCCGAAGATGAACTTCGTCACCGGCGATCTGGCAAAGCAGCAGGGCGCCGCCACCATCGGCGTGCGGCCGGAGCATCTGAAGGTCGAGCGCGACGGGCAGGGCGGCTGGCACGGCACGGTCTCGGTCGCCGAGCATCTCGGCAGCGACACCTTCCTCTATGTCGATGCAGGGCCGCTGGGCATGCTGACCGCGCGCTATATCGGCGAGCTTGACCTGCACCCGGGGGACAAGGTGTCGCTGATTCCGGATCCGGCGCGCATCCACCGTTTCGACGACAGCGGAAAATCGATCCGCGCTTAGAGCATGGTCAAGCAAAGCACGGACGATTTCCACCGTCGATCTCGCTCTGGCCGGGGCGGCACGCCCGCGACACGCGGGCCCTAGGCAAAGGAAGAAGAAAATGTATCTCGAGAAATTCAGGCTCGGCGGCAAGACCGCCATCATCACCGGCGCCGGTCAGGGCATCGGGCTCGCCTGCGCCGAAGCGCTGGCCGAAGCTGGCGCCAAGGTCGTCATCGGCGACCGCGACGCCAAGGTCGCCAATGATGCGCAGGCGGCGCTGAAGGCCAAAGGCTTCGACGCGGATATCGCGCTGATGGATGTGACGGATTCCGGCCGCGTCTCCGCGGTCGCCGACGAGCTGGTGCGCAAATACGGCAAGGTCGACATCCTGGTCAACAATGCCGGCATCGCCCGCAGCGAGACCCCGGCCGAGACCGTGACCGACGAGCACTGGCTCAATGTCATCGACGTCAATCTGAACGGCACCTTCTGGTGCTGCCGCGCCTTCGGCAATCACATGCTGAAGGCCAAATCCGGCACCATCGTCAATGTCGGCTCGATGTCCGGCTTCATCGTCAACAAGCCGCAGGAACAATGCTTCTACAACGCCTCCAAGGCCGCGGTGCATCATCTGACCAAATCGCTCGCCGCCGAATGGGGCGCACGCGGGGTCCGCGTCAACGCGGTGGCGCCGACTTATATCGAGACGCCGCTGAACGCCTTCGTGAAGAACAGCCCCAAAATGTACGATGCCTGGATCGGTGGAACTCCGATGGCCCGGATGGGGCAGGTCGACGAGATCGCTTCCGTGGTCTTGTTCCTGGCCTCCGAGGCCGCGAGCCTGATGACCGGAAGCATCGTTCTGGTCGATGGCGGCTACACTTGCTGGTAAGCTCGCGCCGGAAATAACGGAGCGACAATGCGGCAAGCCTATATCGGGGTGGACGTCGGGAGCACCAGCGCCCGCGCCGGCGTATTCGACGAGGCCGGGAAGCTGCTGGGCTCGGCCCGGCATCCGATCCGGGTCTGGCATGAGCCCGGCGATATCGTCGAGCAATCCTCCGACGACATCTGGGCGGCCTGCGTCGCCTCCGTCCGCAACGCAATGCGCGAGGCCGCGGTCGCGGCCGAGCACGTCAAGGGCATCGGGTTTGACGCGACCTGCTCGCTGGTCGTGCTCGATAGGGCAGGCCGGCCGCTCACCGTCAGCCCGTCCGGCGATCCCGCGCGCAATGTCGTGGTCTGGATGGATCACCGCGCGATGGACGAGACCGAATTCGTCAACGCGACCGGCGATCGCGTGCTGCGCTATGTCGGCGGTGCCATCTCGCCGGAGATGGAGATCCCGAAGATCATCTGGCTGAAGCGGCATCTGCCCGCGACCTTCGAGGCTGCCGGGCACTTCTTCGATCTTGCCGATTATCTCTCGTTCCGTGCTTCCGGCTCGCTGGCGCGTTCCACCTGCACGGTGACCTGCAAATGGACCTATGTCGCGGGCGAAGGCGGCTGGAGCGAGCCCTTCCTGAAGCGGGTCGGTCTCGAGGCGCTCGCCGCAGATCGCTTTGGGCGCATCGGCACCGAGATCGTGCCGCCCGGCTCGCCGCTCGCGCGCGGGCTGTCGGAAGATGCCGCGCGCGATCTCGGCCTGATGCGAGGGACCGCGGTCGGCGCATCGCTGATCGATGCCCATGCCGGCGGCGTCGGCGCGATCGGCGGACGCGACGGCTCCGGCGCCGAGGTCGATGTCTGCCAGCGATTGGCCTACATCATGGGAACGTCTGCGTGCATCATGGCGACGACGGTCGATCCCTGTTTCGTGCCCGGCGTCTGGGGGCCGTATTTCGAAGGCATGGTGCCGGGCTTCTGGCTCAACGAGGGTGGCCAATCGGCGGCGGGAGCCGCGATCGACCATCTGCTGAAATCGCATCCGGCGCATGCTGAAGTCCAGGCCGCGGCGAAGAGCGACGGCGTCGATGTCATCGAGTATCTCGAGAAGCGCATCCTGACGCGCAGCGGCAAAGCCGGCGCGGCCGCGCTGCTCGCGCGCAACGTTCATGTCTTCCCGGAGTTTCTCGGCAACCGTTCGCCCTATGCCGATCCCGGCTCGCGCGCGGTGATCGCGGGGCTCGATCTCGACACCGATGTGTCGGCGCTGGAGCGGTTGTTCATCGCCGGCCTGTGCGGGCTGGCGTATGGCCTCGCCGACGTGATCGAGGCGTTGCAGGCCCATGGCGTCAGCGGCAAGACGATTGTGATCGGCGGCGGCGCGAGCCGCAGCCCGCTGGTGCGCCAGATCATGGCCGACACGACAGGCTACACCGTGGCGTTGCCGCAAACCCAGGAGCCGGTGCTGCTCGGCGCCGCGATGCTGGGCGCGGTCGCCAGCGGCGCACATCCTTCAATTAACTCCGCAATGGCCGGGATGTCGGCGCTCGGGCGGCTGAGCGAGCCAACCAGGCCCGAGCTGGCCGATTTCCACCGCAGGAAGCGCGGTGTGCACAAGATGCTGCGGGCGCTCGATCGCGACAGCCGCGAGGCGATGAAGCGGGCGCCCGGCGAGGCGCCGACTTGAGGTGTTTGCATGCTGCTGAGCTGCGGAGATGCACTGATCGACTTCCTGCCGTCGCGGACGGCAGATGGACGCGAGGCCATGACGCCCGCTGTCGGCGGCTCCTGCCTCAACATCGCGATCGGCAGCGCGCGGCTCGATGTGCCCACCGGCTTTGTCGGCGGCATCGCGACCGACACCTTCGGCAAGATGATCGCCGATCACGCCGCGGCCTCGGGTGTCGATCTCAGCCGCGCGACGCGCAGCGATCATCAGGCCACGCTCGCCTTTGCGCGCGTCACCGGCACCGAGACGCAATATGCCTTCTATGATGCCGACACCGCAGCGCGAAACTGGACCTACCGGCGCGACGCGATCGCGCTCGACGGCGTCAGCTGCCTGCACACCGGCTCGACCACGCTGGTGCATGACAAGGGCGCGGCTGAGACGTTGGCCTTCATCGAGGATATCAGGACAAACGTGACGATCGCGCTCGACCCGAATTGCCGGCCGAATCTGGTCAAGGACAGGGACGCCTATCGGGCACGCATGCTGGTGTTCTGCGGCAAGGCCGACATCGTGAAAATGTCGGACGTCGACTTCGCCTATCTGTTCGGCGACGAGGCCTATGCCAACAGGGCCGAGGCGCTGCTGTCGGGCGGCGCGTCGCTCGTCGTCATCACGCGCGGCAATGATGGCGCCGCTGCCTGGCATCGCAAAGCCGGACCGATCGAGGTCAAGGCACCGGTGGTGAACGTCGTGGATACGATCGGCGCCGGCGACAGCTTTCAGGCCGCACTGCTGGCCGCGTTGCACCGGCTGGACCGGATCGCGCGGCTGCGGCTCGCCGACATCTCCGCCGCCGAGCTCACGCGCGCGCTGGCCTTTGCCTGCAAATGCGCCGCCTTCACCTGTACCCGCGCCGGCGCCGATCCGCCGCGGAGCCGGGAGCTGCCTGCAGGCACCTGGTAGTCGTCACAGCCGTGCAACGACTTTCTCGGCGCTCTTGAGGAAGTTTCGGATCAACGGGCTGGAGGAATCGCGCCGCCAGCAGGCCGCGATCTCGATCGTATCGGCGATGTCGACGAAACGCCGGAACGCGATGCCAGGCGGCGCGCCGAGCTTCGCGCAGGCCGGCAGGATCGAAAACCCTTCGCCGGCGAGTACGAGACTGAGCGCCGAGTGCACGGTCTCCACCCGGCTGACGATCGGCATCACGACCTGATGCCGCCGCAGCATCGCCGACACCGCCGACGAAGTAGGCTCTTCCTCCGGCCGCGGCAGGGCGATGAGCGGGCGTCCCTGCAATTTGCCGACCGGCACCGCGGAGAGGCGGGCGAGCGGCGAGCGCGCCGGCATCGCCAGCATCAGCGGCTGCGTGCCGATCTGGGCCACCTGGATCTCCGGATGATGGATCGCCGGCATGCACAGCGCGACGCCGACGGCGCGGTCGAGCAGCAGCGTTTTGCGGGTCGACGCCGAGAGCTCGACGAAATCGAGATCGACGCCGGGCAGCGACCGGCGCAGCTCCGGGACCAGGCGTGGCAGCACCGCGCTCGCCAGCACGAACATGTAGCCGACCGACAGCCGCCCGCGTTGTCCGGAGGCGATTGCGCGGGCGGCCTCGAAGCCTTCTTCCGCCAGCGCCAGCGCCTCGCTCGCCCGCGACAGCAGCGCGAGGCCGGCCTCAGTCAAATCCATGCCGCGCGTGCCGCGGCGGAACAGCGGCGCGCCGAGCTCGGCCTCGAGCTTGCGGATTTGCACCGAGAGCGGCGGCTGGGCCATCCGCAGCCGTTCGGCAGCCTTGCCGACGCTGCGCTCCTCAGCCACGGCGACGAAGTAACGGAGCCGACGCAAATCCATAGGCATACCGAAAACGTATGGGTTGGCCTTCAAATTCGTATTGGACGCCGAGTTAACATGGGAGGCATTCTCGCTGTCAACGCGATCAATCAGCGGCCCGATTTTGGAGAGCTGTCCAAGATGAGCGAAGACCTCTGTCTTCTCCCGGCGACCGAATTGCGTGCACGGATTGGCCGCAAAGAAATATCTCCCGTCGAGGTCACCGCGGCGATGCTCGCTCGCGCCGAGCGGCTGCAACCCGAGCTGAACTGCTTCATCACACTGTGCGGCGAGGAGGCGATCGCGCGGGCGAAGGCCGCTGAGCGGCAGGTGATGGCCGGCGAACCGCTCGGCCTGCTGCACGGCATCCCCTTCACCGTGAAGGACATCGTCAGCACCAAGGGCGTGCGGACGACCTTCGGCGCGGTGCCCTACCAGAACAACGTGCCCGACCATGACGCCGTGGCGGTGGCCCGGCTCCGTGCGCAGGGCGGAATATTGCTCGGCAAGACCACGACGCCGGAGTTCGGCAGCAAGTGCCTGACCGACTCGCCGCTGTTCGGCCGCACCCGCAACGCGTGGAGTGCGGATCGCTCCAGCGGTGGCTCGAGCGGCGGCGCGGCGGTGGCGGTCGCGAGCGGCATCGCGCCGCTGGCGGTTGCGACCGACGGTGGTGGCTCGACCCGGATTCCCGCGGCCTGCAACGGCGTGGTCGGGATCAAGCAGAGCAACGGCGTGATCCCGCACAGCCAGGTGCAGGACGCCTTCGGCAACCAGACCTATGTCACGCCGACCACGCGCACCGTGGCGGATACCGCGCTGATGATGCAGGCGATGGCGGGCGAGGATCCGTCCGATCCCTGGTCGATCGGCGTGCCGGTGCCCGATTATCTGGGCCTCGCCGCGCCGCGCGGCGATCTCAGGGGCAGGCGGGTGCTGTTCTGCCTGTCGCCGCCTGGCCGTCCGGTGACCGCCGATGTCGCCGCCGCGTTCAAGGCGAGTCTCGATCGGCTGGCCGGCCTGGGCGCGGAGCTCGAGGAGTTCTCCGGCGACGGTTTCGACATCGAGCCGATCTGGCGGGCCATCAATCACACGGTCTGGCGCAGCCGCTTCGAGAAGCTCGCGGCCGATCATCCCGATGACCTCAGCCCGACCTTCCTGAAACAGCTCGCGCTCGCCGCGAAGGTGAGCGGCGTCGACTACCAGCAGGCGATGTTCGACCGCACCGCGTTGTTCCGCCGTGTGCAGTCGCTGCTCGCGCGCGGCGATCTCCTGGCGATGCCGACACTGACCCGCACGGCGCTGCCGATCGACCAGGAACTGTTCGGCACCATCGATATCGACGGCCAGAGCTTCGACAGCGTGCGGCCGCACTGGTTTCCCTGGACCATGCTGTTCAACATGACCGGGCATCCCGCGGTCAGCATCCCCGCGGGCTTCGGCCGCGACGGCCTGCCGATCGGCCTGCATCTGGTCGGCCGCTTCCGGGCCGACGTGGAACTGCTGCGCGTCGCGGCACTGTTCGAAGCGGCGAGCGATCTGCTTGGCCGCTGGCCGGCGCTCGCGTCGTGACTAGCACGGCGAAGGGCTTGCATTCGTTCGCGAACATGTTGAAACCTGCAGCCTGTTCCTCACTGTTCGGGCGGGCATGAGCGTATTCTTCCTGCGGCGGATCCTGACCCTGGTGGCGACGCTGGTCGCGGCCTCGCTGATCATTTTCCTGGTGCTCGATGCGCTGCCCGGCAATGCCGCCCAGATGCTGATGGGTGCCGACGCCTCGCCCGATGCGGTACGCGCGCTCACCGTCAAGCTCGGCCTCGACCAGCCGCTCGCGGTTCGCTATCTGCTCTGGCTCAAGGGCATGGCGGTCGGCGATCTCGGCAACAGCTATGTCTACGGCACGCCAGTGGCCGGCCTGATCGCGGAGCGGTTGGTGCTGACGATCCCGCTCGCGATCATGTCGATGCTGATCACGGTGGTGCTGGCGCTCGCGGCCGGCATCTACACCGCGGCCAACCACAACAAGCTCGGCGATGTCGGCGTGATGTCGCTGACCCAGGTCGGCATCGCGCTGCCGAATTTCTGGTTCGCGATCCTCCTGATCCTGCTGTTCTCGGTGAAGCTGCAACTGTTGTCCGCCGGCGGCTTCGCCGGCTGGGATGACGGCATCTGGCCGGGAATCCGCTCGCTGCTGCTGCCGTCGATCTCGCTCGCCGTGGTGCAGGCCGCGATCCTCGCCCGCGTCACCCGCTCGGCGGTGCTCGAGGTGCTGCGCGAGGACTTCGTGCGCACCGCGCGCGCAAAGGGGCTCGGCAAGCGCGAGGTGCTGTGGCGCCACGTGCTGCGCAACGCGATGATTCCGGTCATGACCGTGATGGGCCTGCAATTCGCCAATCTGCTGGCCGGCACCATCGTGATCGAGAACGTATTCTATCTGCCGGGCCTCGGCCGGCTGATCTTCCAGTCGATCGCCAACCGCGACCTGATCGTGGTGCGCAACTGCGTGATGCTGCTGGCGGCGATGGTCGTGATCGTCAATTTCGTGGTCGATGTGCTCTATGCCTTCATCGACCCGCGCATCAAGGTGGCCAACCTGTGAGCGCGCCGCTGACCGCACCCGCCGGCACCGCGGCAATCGCACCGGGCGCACGGCCGGCGACCGGCTTCTGGCGCCGCGCGCTGCGCCACCGCAGCTTCGTGCTCGGGGCGGTGCTCAGCCTGCTCGTGCTCGGCGCGGCGCTGCTGTCGCTGGTCTGGACACCGTGGTCGGCATACGACATCGATGTCGCGTCAAAACTGCACCCGCCGTCGGCGGCGCACTGGCTCGGTACCGACGTGCTCGGCCGCGATATCGTCTCGCTGCTGCTGGTCGGCGCGCGCTCCACCATCATGGTCGGCGTCATTGCGGTGGGGATCGGCCTGAGCTTCGGCGTCGGCCTCGGCCTGATCGCCGCCGCCCGCAAGGGCTGGACCGAAGAGCTGATCATGCGGATGAGCGACTTCACCTTCGCTTTCCCGGCGGTGCTGTCGGCCATCATGCTGGCCGCGGTCGCAGGGCCGGGCATGGTGACGTCGATCACCGCGATCGGCATCTTCCAGATCCCGACTTTCGTCCGCGTCACCCGCGGTTCGGCGAATGCGATCTGGGCCCGCGAATTCGTGCTGGCCGCGCGCGCCGCGGGCAAGGGCTCATTCCGCATCACCATCGAGCACGTGCTGCCGAACATCCTGTCGATCCTGATCGTGCAGGCGACGATCCAGTTCGCGCTCGCGATTCTCGCCGAGGCCGCACTGTCCTATCTCGGGCTCGGCACCCAGCCGCCGCAGCCGTCCTGGGGCCGCATGCTCAACGATGCGCAGACCCTGCTGTTCCAGTCGCCGATGCTCGCGGTCTATCCCGGTGCTGCGATCGCGATCGCGGTGCTCGGGCTCAATCTGCTCGGCGACGGCTTGCGCGATCTGCTCGATCCCCGTCTGGCGCGGGAGCGTTGAGCATGGCCGACGGAGACGCGCCGCTGATCGAAGTGAAAAACCTGGGTGTTACGCTCAACACCAGCCGCGGCCCGGCGCAGGCGGTGCGCGGCGTCAGCTTCGCGCTTCACCGCGGCGAGACGCTCGGGCTGGTCGGCGAATCCGGTTGCGGCAAGTCGGTCACGGCGCTGGCCCTGATGGGGCTGTTGCCGGACAGCGCCGTGATCAGCGGCAGCATCCGGCTCGACGGCGCAGAGCTGGTCGGGCTGCCGGACGCGGCCTATTGCAAGCTGCGCGGCAACCGCATCAGCATGATCTTCCAGGAGCCGATGACCGCGCTCAATCCGATGCACACGATCGGGCACCAGGTCGCCGAGCCCTTGCTGCGCCATACCGGCGTTTCGGCGGCGCAGGCGCGGCAGGAAGCGATCGCCTTGCTCGATCGCGTCGGCCTGCCTGATGCGTCGAAGCGCGTCGATGCCTATCCGCACCAATTCTCCGGCGGCCAGCGCCAGCGCATCACGATCGCGATGGCACTGGCCTGCCAGCCCGATGTGCTGATTGCCGACGAACCGACCACCGCCCTCGACGTCACGATCCAGGGCCAGATCCTCGATCTGATCGCCGATCTCGTCGCGGAGCGGGGCATGTCAATGATCCTGATCTCGCACGATCTCGGCGTGATCGCCGAGAATGTCGAGCGCATGATGGTGATGTATGGCGGCACCGTCGTCGAAAGCGGCGAGACCAATGCCGTGTTCACGCGGATGGGCCATCCGTACACGCAGGGCCTGTTCCGCGCCCGCCCGCGGCTCGGCGCGCGCAAGGGCACACGGCTCAAGACCATCGCCGGCACCGTGCCGGAGCTGGCCGACCTGCCCGCGGGCTGCACCTTTGCCGACCGCTGCGCGATCGCCGAGGCGCGTTGCCGCGCGGCGCTGCCGGCCGTGGTCGATGTCGGCGCCGCGCATGGCGTGCGCTGCATCAGGACTGACGTCTCGATGGCCGCCGGGGGCGTCGGCGCATGACGATGCCGGACCAGCCTTCACCCGCAACGCCGCTGCTTGAGGTCACGGACCTCGCGCAACGCTACACGCTGCCGCGCGAGAGCCTGTTCAGGCCGGCGGCGCAGGTGCACGCGCTCAACGGCGTCACGGCGCAGGTGATGCCGGGCAGGAGCCTCGGCGTCGTCGGCGAATCCGGTTCCGGCAAATCGACCTTTGCGCGGCTGGTGATGGCGCTGGAGCGGCCGTCGGCAGGACAGGTATCGCTGCTCGGCCGCGACCTCAACCGGATGCCGCCGGATGAATTGCGCCGCGCCCGCCGCGATTTCCAGATGGTGTTCCAGGATCCCTATGGCTCGCTCGATCCGCGGCAGACCATCGCGCGCATCGTCGCCGAGCCGCTGACCGCGCTCGGCCGCATCGATCGCGCAACCTTGCGCGAACGCGTCGCCATCGTGCTGCGCCAGGTGGGCTTGCGCGATGCCGACATGGACAAGTTTCCGCACGAATTCTCCGGCGGCCAGCGCCAACGCATCGCGATCGCGCGCGCGCTGATCACCCAGCCGAAGCTGATCGTCGCCGACGAGCCGGTCTCGGCGCTCGACGTCTCGGTGCAGGCGCAGGTGCTCAATTTGATGCAGGACCTGCAGGACGAGTTCGGCTTGAGCTACATCCTGATCAGCCATGACCTCGCGGTGGTCGATCTGCTCTGCGACGAGATCGCGGTGATGTATCTCGGGCGGATCGTCGAGCAGGGCCGGCCCGCCGATCTGTTCGCGCACTCTGCCCATCCCTATACGCGCGCACTGCTCGATGCGGTTCCACGGGCGCGGGCCGGGGGCGTCCGGCGGCGCCGCGGCGCGCAGCCGATCGGCTCGCAGGCGTCGGCCGCGGCCGGATGCCCTTACGCGCCGCGCTGTCCGCTGGCCGACCAGCATTGTCGCGAGACGGCGCCTGCGCTACGCAATGTCGGAGACGCCCATCTGGCGGCCTGCCATCACACTGATGCCGTGATGGCGCTGCCGCCGGTGGTCGCCGAAGCCGGTTAGTCTTTTGGGTGAGGTTGACCTAGGCTGATCAAAGAGCACGTCCGGGGAGCAGACCAATGTTGAGGAAATTGTGCGTCATCGCGGCGGCTGCCGCACTCGTGGCAGCGCCGCTGCCGAGCCTCGCGCAGGGCAAGAAGGACAGCGTCGTGATGGGCATGACGCTGGAGCCGCCGGGGCTCGATCCGACCAACGCGGCAGCGGCGGCGATCGCCGAAGTCACGCTCTATAACGTGTACGAGACGCTGACCAAGATCAACGAGGACGGCTCGGTGTCGCCGTTGCTGGCCGAGAGCTGGCAGGCGACAGCGGATCTCAAGACCTATACGTTCAAGCTCCGCAAGGGCGTCAAATTCCACAATGGCGAGCCGTTCGATTCCGCCGCGGTGAAGTTCTCGTTCGACCGCGCCGCGGCGCCGACCTCGACCAACAAGGACAAGAGCCTGTACCAGGCTTTCGCATCGGTGACGGCGCCCGACCCGGAGACCGTCGTCGTCGCGTTGAAATATTCCGAGCCGAACCTGCCGTTCCTGCTCGGCCAGGCGTCGGGCTCGATCGTCGAGCCGAAGAGCGCGCCGACCGATGCGACGCAGCCGGTCGGCACCGGTCCCTACACGCTCGGCAGCTGGGCCAAGGGTTCGTCGATCACGCTGGTGAAATGGCCTGACTATCGCAACGCCGCCGCGATCAAGCTCGCCAAGGTGACGATCCGCTTCATCGGCGATCCCGCGGCGCAGGTCGCGGCGCTGCTGTCGGGTGACGTCGATGCCTTTCCGCGGGTCGGTGCGGCGCGCAGCCTCGCGCAGTTCAAGGCCGATCCGCGCTTCAGCGTCCTGATCGGCGGCTCCAAGGCCAAGACCATCGTCGGCATCAACGAGCGCAAGAAGCCGCTCGACGATGTCCGGGTGCGCCGCGCCGTCCTGGCCGCGATCGACCGCAAGGCGATGATCGACGGTGCGGTCGACGGCTTCGGCACGCCGATCGGCAGCTTCTACACCCCGGGCTCGCTCGGCTATGTCGATACCACCGGCATCAATCCCTACGATCCGGAACTCGCCAAGAAGCTGCTGGCGGAAGCCGGCGTCAAGACGCCGCTCGAGCTTAGCCTCAGGCTGCCGCCGCCCGCCTATGCGCGGCAGGGCGGCGAGATCCTTGCAGCGCAACTTGCCAAGGTCGGCATCATTGCCAAGATCGAGAACGTGGAATGGGCGCAGTGGCTGTCGCAGGTCTTCACCGGCCCGCACAATTACGACCTCACCATCGTCTCGCATGTCGAGCCGTTCGATCTCGTGAAGCTGACCGAGCCGGATTACTATCTCGGCTACAAGTCCGAGGCGTTCAACGCGCTCTATCAGCAGATCATGGCGACGCCGGACTCGGCCGGCCGCGCCAAACTGCTCGGCGATGCGCAGCGGATGCTGGCGACCGATGCGGTGGCCGGCTTCCTGTTTCAGCCGCAATGGATCACGATCGCCAGCAAGAAGCTGAAGGGCGTGTGGAAGGAAGTCCCGCAGTTCGAGAACGATTTCTCGGCCTGGTCCTGGGAGTAGGCAATCGCGCCGGCGAGAGCGATGGGCTCAGCCGGCGCGTCCTCGCCCGATGCCCCCGCTTGACGCGCAGTCTCATTTTGCGTGCTGCGCTTGCGAAGGCGAATGCCCCGGGCCAAGCGCCCATGCACCGCAAGTGACCGATATCGCTTGAGTTGGTGCTTGCCCGACATCGAGCGTTTCGTCCCCGCGAACGCATGCTGTTCCGGCTTCGCATTGAGCGCATCGATTGTCTTTGTGAAGGACAGCGCTAACATGGAACCCGTCCATCGATACCAGTCGTTGTTTTCCTGATTATCTATTGCAGCGCAACCGGATCTCGTAACGAGTGCGCTCGCCATGGCGGCCGGGCCTCGAAGGCGAAGTAGCAACCACCATCCCTAATATTCCAACCAAGAAATAACGGGGGAAATCATGCATGTGAAAGGGCTTGCGGCATTCGCCGCAGCGGTCGGCGTTGGCCTGTTGTCCGGCGCCGCCACCGCGCAGGAAGTCAAGCAGGAGAAGCAGTCGGCTCTCGGCAACGCCAATGTTCCGCCGGTGACCCAGGAGCAGCTCAACGCCGCCGACAAGAACGCCAAGGACTTCCTGCTCACCAACGGCAATTACGCCCAGACCCGGTTTTATCCGGGCAAGCAGATCAGCCGCGACAATGTGAAGAACCTGCACGTCGCCTGGATCTTCCAGACCGACGTCAAGGAGTCGCTCGAGACATCGCCGATCGTCGTCGACGGCGTGATGTATGTCACGACGTCGTTCAGCCATGTCTATGCGCTCGACGCCAAGACCGGCCAGCAGCTCTGGCACTACGCCCACAAGATGGGCCCGATCACGGTCTATTGCTGCGGTCCCAACAATCGCGGCGTCCAGGTGCTCGGCGACCGGGTCTACCTGGCGACGCTGGACTCCAAGCTGATGGCGCTCAACGCCAAGACCGGCGAGGTGGTGTGGACCACCAACATCGCCGATCCCGAGCTCGGTTACAGCGAGACGATGGCGCCGACCGTGGTCAAGGACAAGGTGCTGATCGGCACCAATGGCGGCGAATACGGCATCCGCGGCTTCGTGCGCGCCTATGACGCCAAGACCGGCAAGCAGCTCTGGAATTTCAACACCATCCCGGACAGCTCGGTCGGCGTCTGGGCGACCAAGGACGCTACCGGCCGCGACATGCATCGCAACATCCAGGCCGAGAAGGACATGCTCGCCAAGATCGGCGATCCCTATGCCAAGCTCGGCGGCGGCGTGTGGCAGAACCCCTCGGTCGATCTCGCGACCAACCGGATCTATTTCGTGGTCGGCAACCCGTCGCCCGACCTCGACGGCTCCAACCGGCCCGGCGACAACCTCTACACCAACTCGCTGGTCTCGCTCGATCTCGACACCGGCAAGTATGTCTGCCACTTCCAGTACATCGCCCATGACGTGTGGGACCTCGACGCGGTCAGCCCGACCGTGCTGGTCAACGTCAAGGACAAGGACGGCAAGACAATTCCCGGCGTCATCCACGCCGGCAAGACCGGGCACATCTATGTGCACGATCGCAAGGACTGCAGCCTGATCCGCTTCTCCGAGGCGATGGTGCCGCAGGAGAACATGTGGGTGCTGCCGACCAAGGAAGGCGCGCGCATGCTGCCCGGCGCCAATGGCGGCGTCGAATGGTCGCCGATCGCGACCGACCCGGGACAGGAGCTGGCCTACGCCATCAACCTGCACCAGCCGATGACCTACCACGTCGAGAGCTCGGCCTATCCGAACGGCAAGCTGTGGCTGGGCGGCGCCTTCAAGGTGATCCCGGGCGAGAAGCAGTCGGGCAACATCACGGCGGTGAACTACAACACCGGCAAGATCAAGTGGCAGGTCAAGACGCCCGAGCCGATGATCGGCGGCATTCTCGCCACGGCCGGCGGCCTGGTGTTCACCGGCGAAGGCAACGGCAAGTTCGCGGCCTACAATTCGTCGAGCGGCAAGGAGCTGTGGAGCTTCCGCGCCGGCGCCGGCGTCAACGCGCCGCCGTCGAGCTACATGGTCGGCGGCAAGCAGTATGTCGTGGTCGGCGCCGGTGGCAACACCCAGCTCGACTACAAGCGCGGCAACAACATCATCGCGTTCACGCTCGACTGAGCGAGCGGCAAACAATGGTGGGGAAGCGGGACCTGTTCGGTCCCGCTTCTGTTTCTTCGGATGAAAACCCAACGGCGTCATTGCGAGCGAAGCGAAGCAATCCATCGTGCCGCGTAAGCGGAGCCATGGATTGCTTCGTCGCTTCAGCGCAAAATTGCTCTGCAATTTTGTCGCGAGCTCCTCGCAATGACGGAAGACATGACGGTTCGGAATCAACTCATGTTCGGTAAACTGATGATTGGCGCAACCGCGCTGTTGCTGATGGCAGCCCAGGCCAGCGCGGAGACGATCGAGGACAAGGTCGCGGTCTGTGCCGGTTGCCACGGCGCCGACGGCAAGCCGGTCGACAAGACCATTCCGACGATATGGGGCCAGCAGGCCGGCTATCTCTACATCCAGCTTCGCGACTTCAAGCGCGGCGATCGCAAGAGCGAGATCATGCAGCCGATCGCGACCCAGTTCGAGCGCGACGACATGCTGGCGATCGCGGAATATTTCTCGCAGAAGCCATGGCCCGATCTCGGCCAGCCGCGCGCGCCCAAGGATGTCGCGGCGAAGGCGGTCGCAGCCAGCGCATCGGTCGGCTGCCCGGCCTGCCATCTCGATCGCTTCCAGGGCGACGGCACGGTGCCGCGGCTCGCCGGGATGGGACGCGACTACCTCGCGAAAACCATCGCCGATTTCCGCAGCCGCGCGCGCGGCAACAATCCCGGCATGTCCGACCTGATGCTGGCGACGTCGCCCGACGACCTCGCCGCGCTGGTGGACTATCTGGCGGGGCTATAGCGGCGGGCAGGTTGGCCTCAAGCGAGCGCAGCGCTGTCGCATACCCGCTCTTGGCGGCCGAGGTCGGGCGCCAGCGCTCGACCTCGTTACGTACGTCCGCGCGCCGAAGTTGCGGTTGCCGGCGTAGAGCCGATCAGTTCGGTCGAGACCTGCACACCACGCCTGGAACAGGAAAGGCTCGGCACATCTCGATGCACTCCGATCTGAGATGCGCGAGGACCGCGTCGTCTCCGTTCGCCTGCAGAGCCCCCGCAATGAACTCGCCGATACGGCGCATTTCGGAATCTCCCATGCCACGCGTGGTCGCTGCCGGTGTCCCAAGGCGGATACCGCTTGGCCTGAGCGGCGGACGCGGATCGTCTGGAATAATTTGCTTGTTTGTGGTGATGGCGATGGCATCGAGCACGTCCTCGGCTGCTCGCCCGTCCAGTCCGACGGATGCTACCGTGTCGACGACCATCATGTGATTGTCCGTCCCGTCCGTGACCAGCTTCATCCCGCGGTCCATCAGCGCGCCGGCAAGAACCTTCGCGTTGCGCAGAACCTGCAGCGCGTAAACCCTGAAATCCGAGGTCGCCGCCTTCTTGAGCGTCACGGCAGTCCCGGCCACGACGTTCATGTGAGGTCCGCCCTGCAACCCGGGGAAAACGGAAGCATCGATCCGACCGGCATTTTCCTTCCGGCACAGGATGATCCCGCCGCGGGGGCCGCGCAGTGTCTTGTGGGATGTCGTCGTCATGACGTCGAAGCCGGCATCAAGCGGATTGCGCATGACATTCGCGGCAATCAATCCGCCATAGTGGCTCACGTCAGCCATCGTGATCGCGCCAACTTCGTCGGCGATATTCTTGAACGCCGCATAATCCAGGTCGCGCGGATAGGAGCTGTAGCCGCACAACACCATCTTCGGACGTGCTTCCCGCGCGATCGCGCGCAATTCGTCGAAATCTATCGCGCCGTTTGACGGTGCCGTCTTGTAGCGAATGAAGTTGAACAAACGCCCCATGTGGGACACCGGCGCGCCGTGGGTGAGATGACCGCCGTGGGACAGGTCCATGGCGAGAATGGTGTCGCCGGGCTGCAATAGGCCGAGATAGACGGCCTGATTCATCGGTGATCCGGAAAGCGGCTGAACGTTGGCGTGCTCGGCACGAAAAAGCGAGCAGGCCCGCTGGCGTGCGAGGTTCTCGACATCGTCCGTATACTGCTGGCCGCCGTAATATCTGCGTCCAGGATATCCCTCGGAGTATTTATTGGTGAAGACCGATCCGAGCAGCTCAAGCACCTCCGGGTAGGTGTAATTCTCGGACGGAATCAGTTCAACGCCGTCCTGTTGACGGCGCTCTTCCCCCACAAGGGCAGCGGCGATCTCTTGATCGTTGATCGACAGTTCGTTGCGAAACGAAGGCATGATCGGGCTCCTCAACACGCTGTTTTGCCAGCAGATTGGTTGCCCAGGCGATCGGCGTCGGAACCCTTCGCGCTTCCCCGTGGTCGATTCCACGTTAGCTCGCCAGTCGCGCGATAGGACGAATGAGCACAGAGACTCTTCGCAAAGGGGAATCTAGCCGACCTGCGGACCTTCCGCAACCAACGAGTCCATCGCCTCATGCTTCAGCGCGGCGTCAGCTCATCGCGTAGCGCCGACAGGATAGTGAGATCGGCTGCGTGCTTGCCCGCCTTGTCGGCCAGCGCGGCGTCGGCGCCGTGCGCGAGCAGCGCTTTCGCAATTGCAGGATGGTTGCCTTCGGCGGCGATCATCAGCGCCGTGCGTCCGCGCGCATCGCGCTCGTCGACCCTGGCGCCGGCGTCCAGGAGATACGAGACGACCTCGAGCGCCTGCGCTTCCGGCACGGTCTCGTCCGGTCCGGCGGCCCACATTAGGAGCGTGAGGTCGTTGGCGTAGCGCGCATTGACGTCGATATTGCGCGCGAGCAGCTGCTTGACGATGCCGAGCTGGCCGCCGGCCGCCGCATACACGACCGGCGGCTTGCCGGTGTCGTCGGCCTTGCCGCCGTCGGCGCCGTGCGCCAGCAGCATGCGCACCACCATGTCCCGGCCGGCATAGGCCGCGGCCGCGACCGGCGAGGCGCCGCTGCGCCCGGTGAGATTGACGTCGGCGCCGCGATCGATCAGCCGCTGCACGATCGCGGCATGGCCGCGCTCGGCGGCGAAGTAGAGCGCGGTCGATCCCGCGAGGTTGCGCGCGTCGACCGGCGCGCCGCGCGCCAGCAGCAGGTCGACCATGTCGAGATGGCCGGAGCGGGCGGCGTGGCTCAGCGGCCGTGCGCCAAGCCGGTCGCGCGCGTCCACCGAGGCGCCGCCGTCGAGCAGCGCGGTGGCAAGGTTGATGCAATCGGCATCGGCGGCGGCGAACAGCGCCAGCGAGATCTCAACCGCGCTGAGCTGCGCCTTGTCGGTCTCGTATTTGCGGGTCTGCTCGCGGCACCGGGCCGGGTCGGCCGCACCAAAGCCGGCATGGACGTGGCCGGCGAGAAACAGTGCGGCAAGGGCGATGCGGCGATACAAGGCGTGTCCTCCGGATGGCCTGCGGAGCGCATTGCCATCCGGAGCGAGCGTCGCATGATCCTTGGTTGCTGCCAAGCCGCGCAGCGACGCCAAGCCGCGCAGCGATGTTGTGCCGCGCGGCGTTGCTCTGCCGCGCTAACCGCTCTGCCCGGCGCTTGCATTCGCAACGGCGCGCGCGACATTGGCGATCACCTCGTTGCACTTCTCCATCGGCGCGCTTGCCCCGGTCAGGTAGACCGTCACCACGATCGGCTTGCGGCCGGGCGGCCAGAACACCCCGATATCGTTATAGGTGCCACGCTCGCCGGTGCCGGTCTTGTCGCCGACCCGCCAGTCCCGCGGCACGCCGGCGCGCAACCTCGCGTCGCCGGTCTTGTTGGCGACCATCCAGTCCACCAGCTTCTGGCGCGAGGCGGCCTGCAGAGCATCGCCGAGCATCACGCGCTGCAGGTTCTTCAGCATCGTCACCGGGCTCGTGGTGTCGCGCGGATCGCCGGGCACGGCCTCGTTCAGCTCCACCTCCCAGCGGTCGAGCCGGCTGACATTGTCGCCAATGGTGCGGAAGAAGCTGGTCAAGCCGGCAGGCCCGCCGATCTCACGCAGCAGCAGGTTGGCCGCGGTATTGTCGCTGAGCGTGACCGCGGCCTCGCAGAGTTCGGCCAGTGTCATGCCCGACCCGACGTGTTGCTTGGCGACGGGCGCGTAGGCCAAGATATCCTTGGCCTCGACCTGCATCCGTTGATCAAGGCTGGATTCGCCGTGATCGACCCGGTGCAGCACGGCGGCTGATAGCATCGCCTTGAAGGTGCTGCACATCGGGAACCGCTCGTCACCGCGCCGGCTCGCGCGCAATCCCGTCTCCATGTCGAGCGCGGCGACGCCGAGCCGGCCGCTGGTC
This sequence comes from Bradyrhizobium sp. UFLA03-84, assembly GCF_002289535.1. Classification (NCBI taxonomy): domain Bacteria; kingdom Pseudomonadati; phylum Pseudomonadota; class Alphaproteobacteria; order Hyphomicrobiales; family Nitrobacteraceae; genus Bradyrhizobium; species Bradyrhizobium sp. UFLA03-84. The sequence continues at coordinate 372,590 of NZ_NSJY01000013.1, forward strand.
GCCAGCTCGATGCGTGCAAATTCCTCCTGCAGCCGTTGCGCCGGCTGGCCCGGTGCCGCCGCTGCACTTTGCCGCAACAGGGTCCAGGAGGCCGCAAGGCCCAGTGCGCGCAATCCCAATGTCCGTCTCGTCAGCATGTCCCGTCTCCGTTGGCGGCGCGAACCTGCCGAACGGCGTGACGGCGCACAAACGATCATTTATACAACGAGGCATGAGAAAAACTTGGTCATGACGCTATGCGCCGGCACCTCCCGCTGAATGCGCTGCGCGCCTTCGAGGCCTCGGCGCGGCTCTTGAGCTTCACCCGCGCGGGGATGGAGCTGCGCGTGACGCAGACCGCGATCAGCCATCAGGTCAAGCAGCTCGAGGATCTCTTGGGTGCGAGCCTGTTCCGCCGCTTGCCGCGCGGGCTGGTGCTCACCGACGAGGGGTTGGCGCTGTTGCCGGTGCTGTCGGACACGTTCGACCGGATCGGCGCTGCGATCGACCGCATCGAGGCCAAGGGCACGCGCGAGGTCGTCACTGTCGGCTGCGTGACGACGTTCGCGACCGGATGGCTGCTGCAACGGATCGACCGCTTCAAGCGCGCGCATCCCTATATCGACCTGCGCCTGCTCACCAACAACAACCGCGTCGACATCGCGGGCGACGGGCTCGATCTCGCGCTGCGCTTCGGCGACGGCTCGTGGCACGGCACCGAGGCGATCCACCTGTTGTCGGCGCCGCTGTCGCCGGTGTGCTGTCCCGGCGCGGCGAGCCGGCTGCGCAAGCCGTCCGATCTCGCGCAGGAATTCTTGCTGCGCTCCTACCGCGCCGAGGAATGGCCGCTGTGGTTTGCGGTGGCCGGCGCGCCGTGTCCGAAAATCCAGGGGCCGATCTTCGACAGTTCGGTTGGCATGGCCGAGGCCGCTGCGCGCGGCGTCGGCGTCGGGCTGGTGCCGATCGCGATGTTTGAAAACGAGCTGGCCTCAGGCCGGCTCAAGCGGCCGTTCGCGGCCGAGGTGCCGGCGGGGTCGTATTGGCTGACCTGGCTGAAGTCGCGCGAGGTGACGCCCGGCATGCGCGCCTTCCGCGACTGGCTGCTCGACACGCTGCGCGCGGAAGTGAATGAGAGCGAGAACGGCGCATCGGCTCCGCGGCCAAGGGCGAAGGCCAAGCGCAAGCCGGTAAAGTCCGCATCGAAGAAGCGCCATCGCTAGCGGATGTGGCGCAAGCCCGGCGAGCGATGCTGACGTTTTCGGAATATTAGAAATCTATCCCTGATTTGCCCGACGTGTCAAGCCGCCCGCGGTCGGACGCCGGGCGCCTTTGCATGGGGTTGTTTTCGATATTTTGGTCCCGTCATCCCCGCGCAAAGGCTTCGCCTTTGTCGCTGGAGGTGCGAGCCCTGCGGCGCACTTGCGCCGCTTGGCGAGCCTCGAAGGATGCACGGCCACCAGCGGGGCCGTCGACCCTTCGAGGGCCGCTGAAGAAGCGGCCACCTCAGGGTGACGGTGGGGGAGTAGGTGCGCTTATGCCAGATGGCACGCCACAAAGTGACCGTTGCTGCCTTCGCGCAATTCCGGCGCGGCCTGGCGGCAGCGCTCTTCGGCAATCGGGCAGCGGGTGTGGAAGTGGCAGCCCTTCGGCGGATTCATCGGGCTCGGCACGTCGCCCTTCAGGCGGATGCGGTCGCGCTTCGCCTTGGGATCGGCCACCGGCACCGCCGAGAGCAGCGCCTTGGTGTAGGGATGCTGCGGGTTGCGGTAGAGGTCGCTCGCCTTGGCGAGCTCGACGATGCGGCCGAGATACATCACCGCGACGCGGTCCGAGATGTGCTCGACCACGGAGAGATCGTGGGCCACGAACAGATAGGTCAGGTTCAGCTCGGCCTGCAGGTCCTCGAGCAGGTTGATGACCTGGGCCTGGATCGAGACGTCGAGCGCCGAGACCGGCTCGTCACACACGATCAGCTTCGGCTCCAAGGTAAGCGCGCGGGCGATCGCGATGCGCTGCCGCTGGCCACCGGAGAATTCATGCGGATAGCGGCGCATGTGCTCGGCCTTCAGCCCGACCTTGACCAGGAGGCTCGCGACGCGGTCCTCGCGCTCGCTGGCCGAGGCCACGAGGTTATGGATGATGAAGGGCTCGGCGAGGATCGCGCCGACCGTCATGCGCGGGTTGAGCGAGGCGAACGGATCCTGGAACACCAGCTGCATGTTGCGACGCATGGCGCGCAGATCGCCGCCGCCGAGGCCCGTCACGCTCTGGCCGTCGAACACGATCTCGCCCGAGGTCGGCTCGATCAGCCGCAGCACGCAGCGGCCGGTGGTCGACTTGCCGCAGCCGGATTCGCCGACCAGTCCCAGCGTCTCGCCGCGGTTGACCGCAAACGACACGCCGTCGACCGCATAGACCTGACCGACCTCGCGCGACAGCAGGCCGCCGAGCACCGGAAAGTGCTTTTTCAAATTGCTGACGCGCAGCAGCGGCTCGCTCATGACGCGTCTCCGAGGTGGCAGGCCATGCGATGGCCGGGTGCGATCTCGCGCAGGCGCGGCTCCTGTTCGGTGCAGATGCTCATGGCGTGCTTGCAGCGGGGCGCAAACCGGCAGCCCGGCGGCGGGTTGATCAGGATCGGCACCGAGCCGCCGATCGCCTCCAGCCGCGTCTTGTGCTCGGCGTCGAGATCGATGCGCGGGATCGAGCGGATCAGGCCCTGGGTATAGGGATGGCGCGGATTGCCGAACAACTCGTCGACCGGCGCTTCCTCAACCACCTTGCCGGCATACATCACGACGACGCGCTGCGCAGTCTCCGCGACCACGCCCATCGCGTGCGTGATCAGCATCACCGCCATGCCGAAGCGTTCCTTCATGTCCTGAAGCAGGTCGAGGATCTGCGCCTGGATGGTGACGTCGAGCGCGGTGGTCGGCTCGTCCGCGATCACGAGCTTGGGCCGGCAGGCCAGCGCCATCGCGATCATTACGCGCTGGCGCATGCCGCCGGAGAACTGGTGCGGATAGTGATGCACGCGGCCCGCGGCGTTGGGGATCTGCACCAGCTTCAGCATCTCGATGGTGCGCTCGAGCGCCTGCTTCTTGGTCACCGCCTCGTGGCGGCGCAGGCTCTCGGCGATCTGCTCGCCGATCGTCAGCACCGGATTGAGCGAGGTCATCGGCTCCTGGAAGATGAAGCCGATCTCCTTGGCCCTGATATCGTCGAGCTCGCGGCTCGACAGCGGCACCAGGTCGCGGCCCTCGAACATGATCTCGCCTTCGACGATCTTGCCCGGCGGCATCGCGATCAGCTTGAGGATCGACATCGCGGTAACGGTCTTGCCGCAACCGGATTCGCCGACCACGCACAGCGTCTCGCCCCGGTTGATCGAGATATCGACGCCATCGACTGCCTGCAACACGCCGGCGTCGGTGCTGAAATGGGTCTTCAGGCCCTTGATGTCGAGCAGCGCCATCAGATCACCTTGCGGGCGTCGAGCGCGTCGCGCAGCCCGTCGCCGATGAAGTTGATGGCGACCACCGCGATGAAGATCGCGCCGCCGGGAAACAGCGCCCAATGCGGACCGATGTCGAGAAAGTCCTTGGCGTCATACAGGATGCGGCCCCAGGTGGGGGTGTCAGGTGGAAAGCCGAGGCCCAGGAACGACAGCGTCGATTCGGCGATGATCGCCGCGGCGACGTCGATCGTGCCGGCGATGATCACGGGTCCCAGCGCATTGGGCAGGATGTGGCGCACCACCTGGCGCACCGGGCTCGCGCCGAGCGCGCGCGCGGCCTCGACGAATTCCTTCTCGCGGAGCGAGAGGAACTGGGCGCGCACCAGCCGCGCCACCGGCATCCAGCGCAAGCCGCCGATAACGAGCACGATCAGGATGAAGATGCCGCCCTCGGGGCCGAACATCGCCTTCAGCCCGTCGCGGAACAGGTAGATCAGCATCAGCAGCAGCGGCAGTTGCGGCAGCGACAGGAACAGGTCGGTCAGCCACATCAGCGCATAGCCGAGCGCGCCGCGCGACATGCCGGCGAGCGCGCCGATCAGCGTGCCGACGAATACCGAGACCAGCATCGCGGCGAGGCCGACCGCGAGCGAGATGCGGCCGCCATAGATCATGCGGGCGAGCAGGTCCTGGCCGAGATCGTCGGTGCCGAACGGATGCGCCAGCGAGGGGCCTTGCAGACCCGCCACCACGTCGATGTCGCTGATCGAGACGCGCCAGATGAACGGGCCGATCACGACGGCCGCGATCAGCAGCAGCAGCAGCACGGCGCTGATGACCGCCGGCCTGTGCCGGCGGTAGCGCCGCCAGGTTTCGCGCCAGGGCGAATAATCGCGCCGTTCAGCGGAAGGAGATGCGAGGGTCAAGCCAGCCATAGAGGACATCTGCGATCAGGTTGAACAGCACCACGAGACACGCGAAGACGAAGGTCACGGCCATCACGACCGGCGTATCGTTGGCGAGGATGGAGGAAATCAGCAGCGAGCCGATGCCGGGAATCCGGAATATCTGCTCGGTGACGATGGCGCCGCCGAACACGGCGGGCATCTGCAGTGCGATCAGCGTGACCACCGGGATCATGGCGTTGCGCATCACATGCTTGACGATCACCTTGGCCTGCCCGAGGCCCTTGGCGCGCGCGGTGGTGACATAGTCGAGCCGGATCACGTCGAGCATTGCCGAGCGCACGAAGCGAGTCATCGAGGCCGCCTGGAACAGGCCGAGCACCATCACCGGCATGATGGCCTGCCGGATCATCTCCAGCAGCCAGGGGATGCCGCTTCCCGGCACGCTGGTGTAGACGAAGGGCAGCCAGTCCAGCTTCACCGAGAATACCAGGATGAACAGGATGCCGGTGAAGAAGGTCGGCAGCGAGAAGCCGATGAAGGCGAAGGTGTTGGCGAGCTGGTCGAACAGCGAATAGGGCCGGGTGGCGGCATAGACGCCGACCGGGATCGCGATCAGGAGCGCCAGCAGCTGCGACGAGCCGACTACGTAAAGCGTGGTCGGCAGCCGCTGCAGGATCAGCGTGTCGACATCGACCCTGCTGACGAACGAGAAGCCCCAATCGCCGTGGGCCATCGCCGTGATCCAGTGCAGATAACGCAGATAGATCGGGTCATCGAGGCCGAACTTGGCGCGCAGTGCAGCCTGCACCTCGGGCGGCACGTTCGGATTGGTCGCGAGCTCGCTGAACGGATCGCCCGGCGCGAGCGCCAGCACGACGAACAGGACAACCGAAATCCCGAGCAGGCTCGGGATCGCGATCATCAGACGGCGCAGGATATATTGACTCATGAACGGATCATCTGACTTACGCTTGTACCTTGAGCACGATTGATTTCGTTTTCCGCCGAAAGCCGGGCCTCACCTCGCCCCGTGTGCGGGGAGAGGCCGGAATTCAAGCCAACGGGTCGACGTGAAGCGCTGCCCGATGACAGGCTCCACTTGAAGTCCGGGTGAGGGGGCTCTCCGCGAACTCACCATTCGGCGCGCTCGCGGATAGAGCCCCTCACGGCTCAGCTTTCACGATACCAGTCTTGCAGATTGTCGGTTTGGTTGGCCCAGCCCGAGAGCGCTGGCCGCAGCGTGTTGGAGGAGGCCTCCACCGCGAGCCGATGCATCACGGGGATCATCACATTGTCCTGCCACATCAGGTCATTGCCCTTGATGTAGAGGTCGGCCCGCTTGATCGGATCGGTTTCGGTATCGGCCGCGTCGATCGCGGCATCGAATTCCTTGTTGGCCCAGCGCGGGAAGTTCGGCCCCTGCCACTTGTTCTCCTTGGTGGCGATGTTGCGCGAGTGGTAGCGGCGCATGTGCAGAGCGGGATCGGGCTGGGTCATCGGGATCTGGAACATCTCGATGTCGGCGTAGAAGTGGGCGTAGGTGTCGGGGTTGGCGACGTCCGAGGAGAAAAACACCGAAGCCACCACCGATTTCAGCTCGACATCGATGCCGGCCTTTTGGCAGGCCTGCTTGACGATCGCCTGGGTCTTCTGCCGCGGCCCGTTGATCGAGGTCTGGTACAACAGCTTGAGCTTCTTGCCGTCCTTCTCGCGGATGCCGTCGGAGCCCGGCTTCCAGCCCGCCTGCTCGAGCAGCGCGCTCGCCTTCTCGACCGAGAACTCCCACTTGGTGTTCTTGGAGACGAACTCCTCGGGGCCGTTGAGATAGTTGGCGGTGGTGCGGCCGGCACGGCCGTAGATCGCCTTCTTGACGGAGTCGCGGTCGACCAGCAGCGCCAACGCCTGGCGCACGCGGGGATCGGACAGGATCGGATGCTTGGTCTTGATCGACGAGCGCTCGCCATCGACTTCGGTGTTGGGGTCGGTGAAGTTGATCGCAATGAACTCGATGTCGCCGCCGACTGCGAACAGGGCCTTGCCCTTGCCGCCCTTTTCGAGCCGCAGCAGCACTTCGTCTTCGACCTGGATATTCCAGGCGAAATCATATTCGCCGGTCTGGATCACCGCGCGCGCGGCCGAGACGGCATCGCCGCCACCCTTCATCTCGATCGTGTCGAAGAATGGACGGTGGGCCATATGGTAGTCGGGGTTGATCTCGCCGCGGATCAGATCGCCCGGCTTGAACTCGACGAACTTATACGGGCCGGTGCCGACGGGTTTCAGATTGTTGGGTGCCTCGCGGGACTTGCCGCCCTTGTAATCCGCGAACAGATGCTTCGGGATGATGCAGCCATAGGCCCCGACAAAGGCATTGGCCCAGAACGGCGTCGGCTTCTTGAAATTGATGCGGACCGTGAGGTCGTCGATCTTTTCGACGGTCAGGCCGCTGTAGGTCTCAATCGAGACGGCGGCGGTCGCAGGGTCGCTGGCATATTCCCAGTTGAACACCAGATCGTCGGCCGTCACCGGCTTGCCGTCGTGCCATTTGACGCCCGGTTTGAGTTTCCAGGTCACCGTCTTGGCGTCGGCGGAAAGTCCGCCATTCTGGATCGACGGGATCTCGGCGGCGAGGATCGGGTTGAGATGACCGTCGACGTCCCAGCTTGCCAGCGGCTCGTAGAAGATGCGCGAGCCGTCCTGGTCCTTGGTGCCGGTGGCGAAATGCGGATTGAGCAGGGTCGGGCCCTGCCACCACAACAGCTTCAGCGGACCGCCGCCGCCGCGCTTGGTCGGCTTGTAGGGGTTGGGGCTCTGCGCCATCGCGACGCCGCCGATCGCCAGAATCTGGTTGGCCATCGGCGCGGTGAGGCCGACGGCAATCATTCGCTTGACGAAGGCCCGGCGGTCCATCCGTCCGTCCTTCACGTCGTCGATCATGCCTCGCAGATTATTGTCGAACATAGTCCCCTCGGTCCGGCTCACGTGTGTTTGCGGCGGGCCTTGGAACCGGCCGCCGTTCTGGCGGCAGATGGCACACCGAATGAACGCGAAGGTCAACGCCTCCCGCCCTTCAGCGTCTAGGTCTTTTGGCTATCGCTTGTGCAGAACCTCTCCTGGGCGCACATCAGTTCAGCATATCGGCGCCAAAGCGCGCTGATGCGTGCCTCGCACTGCGGAAAATTTGTTCGTTATCCTTTGTTCCGAGATGCTTTTTTGCCACGCAACCATATTTTCGCGCGAAGCGGCTGCCGGCCTGCGCATCGAAGCGCAGGTCCGGCCCGCAGGATGCGGCGCTCAGGCGACCGACATGTTCAACGGCGGTGCAACATCCGCCGGCAGCGGACTGACATAGGGCGTTCGGGTGGTCCGCTTCTTGAGATCGGCCTTGGCGGCCGCGATCAGCTCCGGCTCCATCAGCGCCTTGACGCCGAGGCCGGCCATCGCCTTGGCGGCCTGCACCATCGCCTTGTGCGCGGCCGGCGTCTTGCCCTGTGCCACAACCTGCCAGGTGTGGAACGGCGTGCCGATTGCAACCGTCGGTGCATGGACCTGCACCGTCGGCACCACCCAGCTGACGTCGCCGACATCGGTCGAGCCGATCAGCGGATTGCGCTTGGCGTCGATCGGCACCAGGAAATCGGCCAGCGGCCGGTCGGTCGGGTCCATGCCGATCGCATAATAGACCGAGGCGATGTCCTTGTCGGTCAGGGTCGCGCGGATCTTGCCGGCGAAATCCTTGTCGGCATCGTCGAAATGCGGCGGGCCGAGATCTTCCATGATCCGGTGCAGCGTCTGTTCCAGCGGGGTGTTGGGCAGGATGTTGGAGACCGCGGAGATGATCTTCATCTCGACCTTGGTCTCGGTCATCAGGGCTGCGCCCTGCGCAATCTTGTGCACGCGCTCGACCAGTTCGTTCATGCCGGGCAGGTCGCGGGCGCGGATCGAATAGCGCACCCGGGCATGGGCCTGCACCACGTTCGGCGCGATGCCGCCGGTGTCGAGCAGCGCGTAATGCACGCGGGCATCGCTCGGCATGTGCTCGCGCATGTAGTTGACGCCGACATTCATCAATTCCACCGCATCGAGCGCGCTGCGGCCGAGATGCGGCGAGGCCGCCGCATGTGAGGTGCGCCCGGTGAAGATGAAGTCGGCCCGGGTGTTGGCGAGCGACGGCGTCACCGCCACCTCCCAGAAGCTGTGCGGATGCCAGGTGATGGCGATGTCGGCGTCCTCGAACGCGCCACAGCGCACCATGAAGGCCTTTGCAGCGCCGCCTTCTTCGGCGGGACAGCCGTAATAGCGCACCCGGCCCGGCACCTTGTTGGCGGCGAGCCAGTCCTTCACCGCGGTCGCGGCGAGCAATGCGGAAGAGCCGAGCAGATTGTGGCCGCAGCCATGGCCGTGGCCGCCGGTCTCGACCGGACGATGCTCGGCGATGCCGGCTTCCTGGCTGAGGCCGGGCAGGGCGTCATATTCGCCGAGGAAGGCGATCACGGGGCCGCCTTCACCCCATTCGCCCATCACGGCGGTTGGAATGTCGGCGAGGTTCTCGGTGATGCGGAAACCCTGGTGGCGCAGTTCGGCCAGATGTTCGGCGGAGGAGCGCGCCTCGGTGTAGCAGACCTCGGGCATTGCCCAGACCCGGTCGCTCAATTCGATGAAACGCGGCTTGATCGCGTCGACGCCGCGCCAAACATCACTACGGTTGTCCATTTGCTCCGATCCTCAACTAAGGCAATCTGAAGCGCAAAACGCTAGCAGCTTGCGGCACCGCCGCCTAGCGCCTGCCGGCAGACCAGCATTTCCGAAACTCACGTCTTGGTGTGCAGGAACCCCCGTCGTCGGACCGAACGACTCCGAGAGCCCCGACCCGCGACCTCGCATGCGGATCGCCGCCTTGAGCGATCGGTCTGCCTTCCCCTATGATGTGGCTCGCGAGGACGTGGTCCGACCATGCATGATGCAATTCCGTCTCTGTTGCCGAGAAATTCGGGCCACCAGTTCGTGATCTATGCCGACGCCTGCTCGGGGGTCGCCGGCGCGCTGCACGAGCGGACCTTCGCATCGGTCAACGATGTGGTCCGCCGGCTGCATCCTGCGCCCGAATTCATTCTCTTCCCCGGTGACGAGATCATCGGCCTCACCGCCGATGCCGAGGCGTTGCGCGCGCAATGGCGGCACTGGCTTGATACCGAAATGGGCTGGCTCGACCGCCGCGCGGTGCCGCTGTGGCACACGACCGGCAACCACACCACCTATGACGAGATGAGCGAGGCGGTGTTTCGCGAGGTGCTGAAGCTGCCGCACAACGGTCCGCCCGGTCATGAAGGCCTGTCCTACTGGGTCCGCCGCGACGACCTGCTGATGGTGTTCGTGCACACGCTGTGGAGCGGACTCGGCGGCGAGGGCCACGTCGAGACCGACTGGCTGGGCGCGGTCCTCGAACAGCACAAGGACGCAACATACAAGCTGGTGCTGGGTCATCATCCGGTCTACCCCATCAATGGCTTCAGCGGCAGCTATCAGCGCGAGATCGGCCACGAATACAGCGCGCTTCTGGGATATCCTGGTCCGCGCCGGCGTGACCGCCTATGTCTGCAGCCACATCCTCGCTTTCGACGTCCAGGTCCATCGCGGGGTGCTGCAGATCTGCACCGCCGGCGCAGGCACCGCGCACCGGATGCCCGAGGGCGTCGAGTATCTGCATTGCGTGCAGGCCGCGCTCGATCAGCGCGGTCTCCGCTATCAGGTGCTCGACACCGAAGGCGCCATCCGCGAGCAGCTCGCATGGCCGCTGCCGTCTTTCGAGCAGGCGGCGTGGTTGCCATTGCCGCACGGGATCAGCCCTGCGCCATTGTCCAGGACACCGGCGCCGGCGACGGTCGTCGCCCTGAGATTGTCAGGCCGCACCGCCGCCGGAGTAGCGGCGCCGCAAACGCTGCTCTGCACGCCGGTGCCTGACATGATCGCGCCGCTCTGGCTCGGCCTGCGCGGACCGAACCAGACGCTCACGCTGATCCTCGGGCGCGAGCATGGGCGCAGTCCACACTATTGGGTCGGTCCGGATGTCGGTGATGAGCGGGATTTCGACCTCGACATCGCCTTCTATCCGGACATGGGACCCGGCGGCGTGCTGTGGCGACGCCGCGGTGACATCAGTTGGACGTCGTTCGCTGCGATATCGGCGACGGGGCTCGAGCAGTTGTCGTGGCCCGCGCTCTGGAGCGTCGGCTGCGGACAGCATGGGCCGGACGACCGGCGCTACGCCGGACCGCGGCTCGAGATCGCTGCGACCGTGCTCGCGGCGTCATGATGCTTTGAGCCGGAGACCAAGCCTTTAGGACAAGCCTTGCGCCAAACCTTGGGCCAGGTCGGCGGCGAGGCGGCTGGCCTAGTCAGGCTTCTTCGGCTTGCCTCTTTCCACGCCTTTTAATTCGCGATCGATCAGCGTGCAGACCCGGCGCTGCGCCAGCAGGTCGAGCCGCGCGCGCGTGGTGCCGCGCTTGATCTTGCCGTTGATTTCGAATGACCAGCTCCAAAGGTCGGGTTCGATGTTGGTGAGCGTATATGGAATGTCCCGGTGACGATCGATCAGCTTCTTCATGCCGTTTCTTCTTGTTGGCTGAAGAGTGCATAGCGAGATCGAGGGGGCGTCTGTATCCGGTCGATTACTTACGCATTTGGTCTAGACGTCCGCGTGGCGGAATTTTCGCAATTACTGATTTGGGCCGCGTGTGCGCCGCGGAACACGTTCAGTGTCGTCCCTGCGAAAGCAGGGACCCATAACCACCGATGTTCATTGCTGCGCATCGCTGGAACGACGCGTCAACTCCCGCGGAGTATGGGTCCCTGCTTTCGCAGGGACGACGTTTGGAGAGATCTTCATTCTCTCCAGTTATGGAGAAGGTCTCCGCCCAGCCATCACAAATTGATCACGCCGCGTCGTGCGGCGTGTGCGACGGCGTCGGTGCGGCCGGTGGCGTCGAGCTTGTCGAGCAGGGAGCCGACATGGAATTTTGCGGTGTGGACGGAAATTCCAAGCCGCTGGGCGATCACCTTGTTGGATGCGCCTTCGGCCATCAGCGCCAGCACGTCGAGCTCGCGCGGCGTCAGCTCGAAGTCGCCGCCGGCGGCCTCGCGGTTACGTGCGACGATCGCGGCCGCTGCCTGCTCGCCGGGCGCGGCCAGCCGCAGGCCGGCGACGCTGCCGAGCAATGTCGCCAGCCGGTCGGCGAGGGCGGGGTCGTCGATCTCGAGCGCAATGACGATGTCGGCGGCAGGCTCACTGCTCACGTCTCGGGCCTCTCTCCGACTGTGACCTTGAATGTCATCGGCTCTCCGCCGCGATGCACGGTCAGCTCGACGATGCTGCCGACGCTCTGCGGCCCGAGGCCGCGCGACAGCGCGCGCACGCCCGACAGTTTCTCACCGTCGACGGCAATGATCACGTCGCCCTGGCGGATGCCGGCGGCAGCGGATGGGCCGGCCTTGTCGACATTCATCACCATCGCGCCGAGGCCGTCGTCGAGACGGACCGGCTGCAAGCCGACGCCGAGATACCCGCGCGCGATGCGGCCGCTCTTCTCGAGCTGGGCTGCGACCCGCTCGATGGTCGCGGCCGGAATCGTCAGCACGCGGCGCGGGCCGAGCACGGCCATGCCGAACGGCACACCGGCGGCATTCAGCGCCAGCCCGCCCTGCTGGCTGTGCCGCAGCCGGACGTCGAGCTCGATCCGCGCGTCGATCTCGCCGCCGCGCAGGCTGCGCCAGGCGGCGCCTGACCGCGACACCATGCCGAGCCGCGCGACCGCCGCGCCGCGGTCGGCCGCGACGAGCACCGCGAGCGATCCGAGCGCGGGGACATCGGTCGACAGCTTGATCTGCGCGACGTCGCCATCGACGCGCAGCAGGGCGATGTCGGTGGTGTGGTCGCGTCCGGCGACGGTGGCTTGCCTGCGGCTGCCGTCGGCGAACTGGATCTCGATCTCGCCCTCGTCGGCCAGCGCTTCGTCGGCGGTGACGATCAGGCCGGCCTTCCAGACAAAGCCCGAGGCGCGCGCGCGATGCGAATGCACGGAGACGACCGACGGCGCAGCGCGCGCAATGGTCTCTGACAGGGCTGACGATAGCGAGGCAAGGATGTTCGGTTCGGTCATGGGAAACTCCGTTGGCTTCCCGCAATCTGGGATGTTGCGGCCGGCAGCGAAACTGGCCGGATGGGCAGGGCCGGGACGCCTCGCCCGGAACCACCGCTCAGCTCAGCCGCTGCAGGGTCGCCTTCGGGCTCTCGCCGAACTTCGCGCGGTAGGCGCTCGCCATCCGGCTCAGATGGGTAAAGCCGAGGTCGAATGCAATGTCGACGATGCGTTCGCCCGGCCGCGCCGTCTTGAGACGGGCGTTGAGATGGGCGAGGCGGATGTCGAGCAGCATCTCGGAGACGGTGGTGCCGAAGTGGCGGCGGAAGCCGAGTTGCAGCGCGCGGACGCCGGTGCCGGCGATCTTCGCAAGCTCGGCGAGATCCAGCGGCTCGGTCGCGCGCGTCTCCAGATACGCCCGCACGCGCTTCAGTGCCGCCGGCTGCGCCTCGGTGCGGCCGTTGAAGACATCGATCGCCGCGCTCAGGCTATTGCGCTGGCCGTTGAGCAGGACGTTGAGCAAGTGTTCGCGCCAATCGGCCGCCGCGACCGCGGACAGGGATTTGCGCGGTCCGAGCTGCTCGGCGGTCGCCACCAGCTGCTCGATCCTGGCCGAGAGCGTCTGCCCGAGCTGCCCGCTCAATTCGACCGCCGGATCGAACTCGACCGGCCGCACCGGCACGCCGCCAAGCGCCGCGGCGCGATGCTCCACCAGCTTGCGGTCGAGCAGCACGATGAGCTGGGCGCAGTCGCCGCGCCAGGTCATCTCGGTCGGAATGGTCGGCGACAGCAGCGAAGCACAGTGTTGTGGCCCGGTGCTGAGCTCGCGCGCGGCGGTCCGCACCGTAGCCGAGCCGGACAGCGGCATCTGCAGCAGGAAGAAGCGGTCGAGGCAGCCCGGATTGATCGCGACCGATCCGCCATAGGCGACATAGTTGACCGAGAACCCGTCGAAGCCGGCGCAATTGTGATGCGCGGAGAAATGGCGCTCGGAATGATCGACCGGCGTCAGATCGTGCGGACAGAAGATGCGGCCGATCGCTTCGGCCGCATCGTCGACGCGGGCCGTCGCCACGCGCGCGAAATCCTTCAGCCTTGCCCTCGCAGGATTTGCCCTTGCCGAAACCTCGTCGCCAACAGCTGTCACGCCGGCCGTCCGGAGTTGTTTGAGGTCTAAAACATCGGGCAGCCTAGTCCATTCGTCGCCAAAGGGGAACGCCGTTTCGTCACGCAATCAGCCCGATCGGCACGCAGGCGATGCGGTGGCATTGGGCAGACGCGACCCGGCTCCATGCTCCCGCATTGCAGCATGGTCGTATCAGGTGCGGATTCGTTTATCGGCTAGACAGCCCCACCGGCTGGCGACAGGCTCCGTGTCCGCAATGCACATCAAAACTGGAGAGGCTGACATGGGCACGCTCGAGAAAGGCATTACCCGATCCGGCACCGGCTACGGCGGCAAGACCTGGAATATCCTCGGCCAGGTCTACTACCCGAAGGCGGTGACCGATTCGACCTTCGCGTTCGAGACCAACAGCGATCCCGGCCAGTTCGTGCCGGTGCACATCCATCCGACCCAGGACGAGTTCATCCTGGTGCAGGAGGGCGTGCTCGACCTCAAGCTCGACGGCGTCTGGGTGCAGGCCAAGGCCGGCGACCTCGTGCGCATGCCGCGCGGCATTCCGCACGGCTATTTCAACAAGTCGGACAAGCCGGCGCGGGCGCTGTTCTGGGTGTCGCCGATGCAGAAGCTCGAGGCGCTGTTCGAGAAGCTGCACAATCTGCAGGACCCCGTCGAGGTGGTGCGTATTTCCGCCGAGCACGAGGTGGACTTCCTGCCGCCGGAAGCCAACGACTAGGCCGGCTGCCAAACAGACGACGCACACGAGGCGGCAATCGCCGGAGCTGGCTCCGGCGATGACGGGGATGTGCGCGCCGACGAAATTTGCATCTGTTCATTCATCTGGGAGCGGTTTCATGGTCAAGCAGAAGCGTGTGTGCGTCATCGGCGCCGGCATTTCCGGGCTCGCCGCCGGCAAGGCCTTCGCCGGGCGCGGCCACCGGGTGACCATCATCGAGCGCAGCGGCGATCTCGGCGGGGTCTGGGAGCCGGCGCGCTCCTATCCCGACGTGCAGACCCAGAGCCCGAAGGAGCTCTATCGCTACACCGACAAGGCGATGCCGGAGTCCTACCCGGAATGGCCGAAGGGGCCGCAGGTCCATGCTTATCTGCGCGATTATGCACGCAGCCATGGGCTCGAGGGCGCAATGCGGTTCAACACCAGGGTCGAGGGCATGCAGCGCCGCGCCGACGGCAAGCCGGGCTGGACGCTCGCGCTGCGCTCGAGCGACGGCGCCACCGGACATGAGGATTTCGACTTCGTCGCGGTCTGCACCGGGCAATTCAACGAGCCGCAGTCGCTGCCGCTGCCCGGCGAGGACGGCTTCAAGGCGCAGGGCGGCAAGATCCTGCATTCGTCGCAATACGGCGATCCCGGTCTTGCCAAGGGCCGCAAGGTGGTCGTGCTCGGCGGCTCCAAATCGGCGACTGACATCGCGGTGAACGCGGTCAATTCCGGCGCCAGCGAAGTCACCATCGTGTTTCGCGAGCCGGTCTGGCGGATCCCCTATTTCGTCGGCGGCCTCGTCAACTTCAAACGCATCCTCTACATCCGCGCCCAGGAGCAGATGTTCGCGAGTTGGGGCATCGGGCCGATGGCGCGGCTCGCGCATGTCGTGGCCAAGCCGTTCGTCTGGGCGAACTGGCGCGGGCTCGAGAGCATGCTGAAGATGCAGCTCAAGCTGAAGCAGTGTGGCATGGTGCCGAAGGAGCGCATCGAGGACGGCGTCAACTGCTCGGTGCCGATCGCAACCCCAGGCTTCTACCCGATGGTCGCCGATGGCCGGATCAAGGCGGTGCTGGGTACCTTCGATCATTATGACGGCAAGACCATCGTGATGAGCGGCGGCCAGCGTGTCGCGGCCGATGTCGCCGTGCTCGCGATCGGCTACAAGCTCGGCGTGCCGTTCCTGCCCGAGGAGTATCAGAAGAAGCTGGTCGAGCCCGACGGGCAGTACCGGCTCTACCGGCTGATCGCCAATCCCGATCTGCCGGACATGGGCTTCGTTGGCTTCAATTCGAGCTTCTGCACCGTGCTGTGTGCGGATCTCGCGGCGAACTGGCTGGTGCGCTATGCCGACGGGCAGCTCGCGCGGCAGCCGAGCGCGGCCGAGATGCACGACAACATCGCGATGATGCTGAACTTCAAGCGCGTGGAGCGTCCGGCCGCGGGCGTCTATGGCGGGCTGTGCGTCGCGCCCTATCACTTCAAGCATTTCGACGAGCTGCTCGCGGACATCGGCACCAAGGCGTCGCGCCGCAATCCGCTCGTCGAAAAGTTCACGCCGCCGGACGCGGACGCCTATGCGCGCTTCCTGGCGACCGCGCCTGTGTATACGGCAGCCGCCTAATCGCGGCCGGCGTCGAGGAAGGCTTGCGCCAGGCGCTCGGGATTGGAGAAGCACAGCTCGTGGCTGCCCGGCACCTGGACCAGGCGGAACAGCCCGAGCTTCTCCGACAGCCGCGGATGCCAGGGTAGGCTGTGCGGCATCGCGGTGTCCTCGGTGCAGTTGACGTAGGATTTCGCGATCGGCATCTCGGCCGGATTGGTCCGCAGGACGATCTTGTCCTCGAAGGTCTTCAGCGGGTGCGGATTGAGGACGTCATAGGTCCGCTGCGCGGTCTCGAGATCGGCGTCGTTGATGAACGCCTCGCGCCAGATCGGGAACGGCAGCACCACAGAGCCGTCGCCGCGCTCGGCATGGATGGCGTCGAACAGGCCGCGATAGTGCGGCGGCACCATGTCGTTGAGGCACTCGCCATTGTTCGGCACGAACGCGTTCCAGTACACCAGCCGGCGGATGCGACTGGCGGCGGCGTCCGCGACGCCCGTGATCACCATGCCGCCATAGCTGTGGCCGACCAGCACGACGTCCCTGAGGTCGTGCTCGGCGAGATAATCCACGATCGACCGGATCGCCTCGGGGAGGCCGGAGTCCTTCCTGTCGCCGGGGCGGTTACCCCTGATGGTCGGGGTGTGGACGACATGGCCGGCCTTGCGGATGGCCGCCGCAACCGGTTCGAATTCGGCGCCGGTATGCCAGGCGCCATGGACGAGAACATAGGTCGACATGTTGTACCTCCCTGCATGCATTGGTCAGATCGGTTGCGGCGTCCGGGACGGCCCGGGATACGCGCAAGCTCAAGCGCTTCCTGATCGATATTGACCTGGACCCGCGGAACGCGCTTGGCTGTAACCGAACCGGATTGGGCTCGGAGTGAACTGATGCAGCAAATCGCCGCCGCGGATCGCTCGCGCAGGCTGAGCTGGAATACCGCGGACACCAGGCCGGGCGAGCAGTTCGCCTATTATCGCGAGGCGATCTGCCAGGCCTTCATGAACCTAACGCCGGAGCCGCCGGCGACGCCGGGCTTCATCGCGCGGGTCGAGACCGTCGGGCTCGGGGACGGGGCGGTCAACCGGGTCAATTTTCCGGAGCATGTCGTGCGGCGCTCGGCCGCCGACATCGCCGCATCCAGCCGGCGCTGCTACTACCTCAATCTCAAGCTCGCCGGCCGCTGCCGCATCCAGCAGGCGGGGCGCGAGATCAGCCTGTCGCCCGGACAGGTCGGGATTTTCGACAGCGGGCAGCGCTTCTCGCTGCTGCACGACCGCGGCCCCGTGCTGCAGGTCGCATCGTTCTGGGTGCCGGCCGAGGCGCTGGACGAACGGCTGCCGTCGGCGCCGGAGGTGGCCCCGGCGCGGGTGTCCGATGATCCATTCGTCGGCCATCTCATCACCGAGACGGCGCAGGTCCTGAACACCTCAGCGCTTCGTGCCTCGGACGCAGACAACGCGCAGCTGTTCAGCGTGCTGCTCGACCTCGTCGCGCTCAGCCTGTCGCGCTCCGGTCGCGAAGGCGTTGCCGAGAGCGCGGGTCTTGCGGATGCGACGTGGCTCGCGCTGCGCCGTGCCGTGGACCGAAGGCTGCGCGAGCCTGGGCTCGGCGTCGCCGCCATCGCGGCCGGGATCGGCATCAGCGAGCGCTACGTCCATAAGCTGTTCGAACGCGCGGGCACCACATTCGTCAGTCATTTGATGGACCGTCGCCTCGACGGCGCGGCGCGAGACCTCAGGGATCCCGCGATCGCCAGGCGCGCGATCGGTGACATCGCATTCGACTGGGGCTTCTCCGACCTGTCGCATTTCACCCGGCGGTTCCGGCATCGCTTCGGCTGCACGCCGCGCGACTGGCGCCGCGGCTGATCAACGTTCTGGAAATCGCCGTGGCGCAATCATTCACCTATCAAGTCAGCCCGATGCGGGTCGTGTTCGGGACCGGCACGGTCGCGCAGCTGGCCGACGAGCTCGACCGGCTCGCCATCGAGCGCGCGCTGGTGCTGGCGAGCCGGCGGCAGCAGGCCGAGCTCGGCGATCTCGCAGGCTTGACTGGTGGCCGCATGGCTGGCGTGTTCGACGGCGCGGTCGTGCACACGCCGGTCGCGGTCACCGAGCGCGCCATGCAGTTGGTCCGCGAGTTGGAGCCTGACGGCGTTGTTGCGATCGGCGCAGGCGCCGCGACCGGCCTGAGCAAGGCGATCGCGCTGCGCACCGACCTGCCGCAGCTGATCGTGCCGACCAGCTATGCCGGCTCCGAGATGACGCCGGTGCTCGGCGAGACCGTGGACGGCGTCAAGACCACGCAGTCATCGCCGAAGATATTGCCGGAGGCTGTGATCTACGACGTCAACCTGACGCTCTCGATGCCGGCGAAGTTCTCCGCGATCTCGGGCCTCAATGCGATCGCGCATGCAGCCGAGGCGCTGTATGCACGCGACGGCAATCCGATCACCTCGCTGATGGCGGAAGAGGCGATTGCAAAACTCGCGTCGTCGCTGCCGGAGGTGATCGCGCGGCCGCGCGATCTCGACGCGCGCTCCGATGCGCTGTATGGCGCATGGTTGTGCGCGGTCTGCCTCGGCACCGTCGGCATGGCGCTGCATCACAAGCTCTGCCACACCGTCGGCGCGCTATTCGACCTGCCGCATGCCGAGACCCATGCGGTGCTGTTGCCGCACACCATCGCCTACAACACGCCGGCCGCACGCGACGCGATCGGCCGCGCCGCGCGGGCGCTTGGAGCGGCTGACGCGGCCGACGGCCTGTTCGATCTCTCCGTAAAACTCGGCGCGCCGCGCTCGCTTGCCGAGATCGGCATGTCCGAGGACGGCATCGCAAAGGCAGCTGCACTGACGACCAAAAACCCCTACTGGAATCCGCGGCCGATCGAGGAGAGCGGGATCCGCGATTTGCTCAGGCGGGCGTGGTCCGGCGCGCGGCCGCAGGCCGAATAGGTCACACCCCGATCGCGTTGCGCGCGATCACGTCGCGATAGAATGCGGCGCTCAGTTTCGGCACCCGCGCCTGGGTCTCGAAATCCACGCGATAGAGGCCGAAGCGCTTCGCATAGCCGAAGATCCATTCGAAATTGTCCATCAGGCTCCACAGGAAATAGCCGTGGACCGGGACGCCGTCGGCGGTCGCGCGTTGCAGCTGGGCGAGGTAGTTGCGCAGGAACATGATGCGGTCGAGATCGTAGATCTGTCCGTCCGGCTGCACCTTGTCCTCGCCGGAGGTGCCGTTCTCGCTGATATAGATGCTCTTGATGTTCCACAGCTTGGCCGCAATCCGCGGCGCCCAGTAGATCGTCTCCGGCGCGATCCGCAGCCAATCGGAATTCATATGCGGGAACGAGGCCGGCATCGGCAGCGGCTTCCAGCCGGGCGCGCTGTCGGTGGCGAGGACATAGCAGTGCGGCGCATAGATGTTGAGCCCGACGAAATCGTTGGGCTGCGAGATGATCTTCAGATCCTCGGCGGTGAATTTGGGCGCGTCGGCACCGGCATATTGCAGGAAGGCCTCTGTGTACTTGCCTTCGAGGAGGACGCCGAGGAAACCGGCATTGAGCTCGCGCGTCGCGATCTCGGTGGCGCGAATGTTCTCCGGCGTGTTGAACGCGGGCACGCAGGCGGTGATGTTCTCGGCCGGTCCGACCCGTGTGCCAGCGCGGCCCTTGGCGCGGATCGCCTGCACCGCGAGCCCATGCGCCAGCGCGACGTGGTGGCGTGCCTGGTTCACCTCGGCCGGCGGCAGCGTCAGCCCCGGCGCGTCGACGCCGAGCGCATAGCCGAAGGGCAGGAAGCGCCCGACCTCGTTGAGGGTGAAGATGTTCTTGACCCGGTCGGTCAACCGCTGCGCCACATAGCCGGCGTAGTCGCCGAACGCCTTCGCGGTGTCGCGCGAGCGCCAGCCGCCGACGCGGTCCTGCAGCGCCTGCGGCAGGTCCCAGTGATAGAGCGTGGCGTAAGGCTCGATGCCGTTCGCGAGCAGTTCGTCGACCAGGCGGTTGTAGAAGTCGAGGCCCTTCGGATTTGGTGCGCCGCTGCCATCGGGAAACACCCGCGGCCAGGCGATCGAGAACCGATACGCCTTGGCGCCGAGGTCCTTGATGAGGCGGACATCCCCCTTGTAGCGATGATAATGGTCGTTGGCGCGATCGCCGGTCGAGCCGTCCTCGATCTTGCCCGATGTGTGGGTGAAGGTGTCCCAGATCGACGGGCCGCGGCCGTCCTCATTGACCGCGCCCTCGACCTGGTAGGACGAGGTCGCGGTGCCCCAGACGAAGCCCGGAGGAAAATTCGCGCCGTTCGGCCGTGGAGCGTGGTTCGCCGCCTGTCCCGGGGCCGACAGGCCGAGCGCCGAGAGGCCTGCAAGGCCCGCAAACTGCCGACGCGAGAACTTACCGAACATCATTGTCTCCCGTCGACGGACGCTGCGGCTGGAATGCCGGTCGCAGGTTAACCTTCCACCCTGCGGTTGAGCAACAAGGGCCGTGAGGCCGCAGCGCGGTGGCGAACGGCGTACCGATTGATGCGCCCCATTGTGATCTCAATGTCGCGGAGTTGTCAGTTTTGTGGCGACATTTTCTCTACTAGATTGCCTGCTACGTCCCCCCGGACTGACCTCCGAAAATCCCGAGATCTCGTGAGCCGCGCGCGATGAGCAAGCCTGCAACCCATGTTCGAATCGCGCTGCTGCGTCGTCTTGCCACGGCGATCGGCTTGCTGCTCGTCACGGCCGCAGGCGCACAGGCCGAGCAGACATTCTCGTTCGACAGCACGCCCGGAAAGCTGCCGAAGACGGTTGTCCCGCTGAGTTATGCGATCGAGCTGACGCCTGACTTCGCCAGCCTCGCATTGCCGGGCATCGAGACCGTCGACATCGAGGTGCGCGAGGCCACCGCGCAGCTCACGCTGAATGCGATCAGCACGACGTTTGCCGAGGTCACGATCGATGATGGCGCGCAGCGCGCGGAGGTTTCGACCGACGCCACCGCGCAGACCGCGACCTTGACCTTCGCCAAGCCGCTTGCCGTCGGCCGGCACAGACTGCGCATCGCCTTCACGGCGCAGATCAACAGGTTCGGCACCGGCCTGTTCTCGGTCGATTACCCGACCCCTGCCGGGATCAAGCGGCTGATCTCCAGCAAGCTGGAGCCGGCGGATGCACGGCGGATCTTCCCGTGCTGGGACGAGCCGTCATTCAAGGCGAGCTTCGCGTTGACCGTCGTGATCCCGCGCAACCTGCTCGCGGTCGGCAACATGCCCGTCGCGAGCGAGGCGCCGGTCGCCGGCGATCTGAAGAAGGTCGCGTTCGCACCGACGCCGAGAATGTCGACCTATCTCTTCGAGCTCACGGTCGGCGAACTCGAACGGGTCACGGCGGATGCCGGCGGCGTCACGGTCGGCGTGGTGACGACGGCGGGCAAGAGCGGGAAGGGCCGATTTGCGCTCGACAGCGCGGTGAAGCTGCTCGGCTACTACAACGACTATTTCGGCGTGAAATATCCGCTGCCGAAGCTCGACTTGATCGCCGTTCCCGGCGGGTTCGGCGGCGCGATGGAGAATTGGGGCGCGATCACCTTCTTCGAGAGCCGGCTGCTGTTCGATCCCGCCACGAATGCAGGGACGGCCAAGCGCGGTATCTTCGGCATCATCGCGCACGAGATGGCGCATATGTGGTTCGGCGATCTCGTCACCATGGCGTGGTGGGACAATCTCTGGCTCAACGAAGGCTTTGCCAGCTGGATGGCGACCAAGGCTTCGGAGCAGTTCTATCCGCAATGGCAGAGCTGGCTGAACGGCTATGGCGCCAAGCAGTTCGCGATGGCGCTCGATGCGCGCCGCACCTCGCATCCGGTGCAGCAGCCGATCGCCGATCACAGCGAGGCGGTCACGGCGTTCGATGCGATCACCTACAACAAGGGGCAGGCGCTGATCCGGATGCTGGAGAATTATCTCGGCGAGCAGCCGTTCCGCGACGGCATCCGCAAATACATGGCCGCGCACGCCTACAGCAATTCCACCACAGCCGATCTCTGGCAGGCGCTCGAACAATCCGGCGGTAAACCGATCACCGGCATCGCCGCCTCGTTCACCGAGCAGGACGGTGTTCCGCTGGTCGTGGCCGAGACGACCTGCGATGGCGGCGTGCAGCGCCTGACCTTGCGGCAGGACCGCTTCGTGATCGCGCCGGCCAACGATCCGCCACTGCCGGCCCACAGCTGGCAAATTCCTATTGCCGCAGGACCGGCGCACGGCAAGGCCTTTGACGAGATCCTCCTGCAGGGCAGCGCCGATATTCCGGCCGGCGCCTGCGGCGATGCGATCAAGGTCAATCTCGGCGACGTCGGCTACTACAGGGTCGAATATGGCCTGAAGAACCGCGGGGCATTGCTGAACGCTTTCCCGCAAATGCAGGTCGAGGACCGGCTCAACGTCGTCACCGACAGCTGGGCGCTGGTGCAGGCGGGCCGTGCCGAGCCGCCGTCCTACCTCGCGCTGCTCGACGCGCTCGATGCCGGCGATCATCGCGCGGTGTGGGATCAGGTGATCTCGACACTTCTCACGCTCAACCGCCTGTCGCGCGACCGTGCCGAGCGGCCGGTGATCCAGGCTTATGCCCGGGCGAAGCTGCGCCCGGTGTTCGATCGGATCGGATGGGATGGCAGCGGCTCGGGCGACGATGACGCCGCGCTGTTGCGCGCGAGCCTGATCTCGGCGCTGGGCGACCTCGGTGATACCTCCGTGGTGGCGGAGGCGAAGCGGCGCTTCGCGGCGTTCCTCGACGATCCCAGCGCGCTTCCGACCACGCTGCGCGATGCGGTCACCCATGTCGTCGGCATCACCGCCGATCGGACCACCTACGACAGGCTGCTGACGCTGGCGCGCAACAGCACGGTCACCAATGAGCGGCTGCGCTATTACTTCGCCGCCGCCGGCGCCCGCGACGCCGAACTGGCGCGCGCAACGCTAGCGTTGACGCTGACCAACGAATTGCCGGACACGATCGTCACCGGGATGATCAACGCGGTTGCGTCCGCGGGCGAGCAGCCGCAACTCGCCTGGGACTTCGTCCAGGCCAATTTCGACGCGCTGCTCGCCAGGCAGGGGCCGAACTTCCGCGACCAGTTCGTGCCGAATGTCATGACCAATTTTACCGATCAGGCCCATGCTGCGGAGCTTGCCGCTTTTGCCCCGTCGCAATCGACCAGCGGCGGCCGGGTGATGGTGGCGCGCGCCTTGCAGGCGATCGCGATCTCGGCCGATCTCTCCCAGCGCGTGCTCCCTGCCGCCGATGCATGGATCAGGGCGCGCAAGCCGTGAGATCGCGAGGGAGTTTCCGGCGGCGCGTGATGCGGCTATGCTGCGTGGGCGGCATGCAATCAACGATGTGAGGCTGAGATGGTCAAAGGTTCCGATTTGCTGGTCGCGGCCCTCGAGAACGAGGGCGTGGAACGGGTGTTCGGCGTTCCCGGCGAGGAGAACCTCGACGTCGTCGAGAGCCTGCGCAAATCCTCGATCAAGCTGATCGTGACGCGCCACGAGCAGGCGGCCGCTTTCATGGCGGCGACCTACGGCCGGCTGACCGGAAAGCCCGGCGTCTGCATCACCACGCTCGGCCCGGGCGCGCTCAACCTGACCACCGGCGCGGCCTATGCGCTGCTCGGCGCGATGCCGATGGTGATGCTCACCGGGCAGAAGGGCATTCTGAGCAGCCGGCAGGCCAAGTTCCAGATCGTCGACATCGTCAACACCTTCCGGCCGCTGACCAAGCTGTCGCTGCAGATCGTTAGCGGCGCGACGATTCCGACGCTGGTCCGTGACGCGTTCCGGATCGCGACCCAGGAGCGGCCGGGGCCGGTGCTGCTCGAACTGCCGGAGGACATTGCAGGCGAAGAAACCGCGCCGGTCGAGCTGGTGCACCCGCATCCGATCGAAATTCCGATCGCGCACGCGGCCGCGCTCGACCGCGCCGCCGACATGATCCTGAAGGCGCAGCGTCCGCTGATCATGCTCGGTGCTGCGGCATCGCGCCCGCGCTCGACCGCGGGCATCGGCGACTTCGTGCGGCGAACGAAGATCCCGTTCTTCACCACCCAGATGGGCAAGGGCACGGTGTCCGGCGGCACCAATCAATACATGGGGACCGCCGCGCTGAGCGAGCGCGACTATGTGCATGAGGCGATCGACCGCGCCGACCTGATCATTGCGATCGGTCACGACACGATCGAGAAACCGCCCTTCATCATGGGGCCGAAGGGCCCGCAGGTGGTCCATGTCAGCTACATGCCGGCCAATGTCGAACAGGTCTATTTCCCGCAATGCGAGGTGATCGGCGATGTCGGCCCGAGCCTCGAATTGCTGGCCGACCGGCTCGAGGGCAAGCTGCCGCATGCCAGCGCGCTGCTCAGCCTGCGCGAGAGCATCTTGGCCAAGATCACCGACCGCGCCACCGAGGGCCGCTGGCCGCCGACGCCGCAGCGCATCGTGCACGATGTGCGGCAGGTGATCCCGGAAGACGGCATCGTCGCGCTCGACAACGGCATGTACAAGATCTGGTTCGCGCGCAACTACCGCACGCTGCTGGCGAACTCGCTGCTGCTCGACAACGCGCTGGCGACCATGGGCGCCGGCCTGCCGTCGGCGATGATGGCGGCGATGCTGTATCCGAAGAACCGCGTGCTCGCGGTGTGCGGCGACGGTGGCTTCATGATGAATTCGCAGGAGCTCGAGACGGCGGTCCGCCTCAAGCTCAATCTGGTGATCCTGATCCTGGAGGACTCCGCCTACGGCATGATCCGCTGGAAGCAGGCGGTCGACAATTTCCCGGATTTCGGCCTCACCTTCGGCAATCCGGATTTCGTCAAATATGCCGAGAGCTACGGCGCCAAGGGTTCACGGATCGAGAGCACGGAGGCGATCGTCCCGACCCTGGAGCGGGCGTTCTCCGGCGGCGGCGTACACCTCGTCGTGGTGCCGATCGACTATACCGAGAACAAGCGGGTGCTGGTCGACGAACTGCGCGAGAAGGTGCAGCAGATCGACGTCGAATAGCGGATTGCCGCTGATGGCAGGGAACGAAAAGCCCTCGGCTTGATTGAACGTAAGCCGCCATGGTAGCACGCCGCAACATCACCCGTTGTGCTGATGGTCGGCGATACCAGATCTGAGAGGTCACGTGACTGCACCAAATCCCGCCGCCGGCAAACCCATCGATCCCTCTGCGCTCGCCAATGTGCCGCGGCTGGTCACGGCGTATTTCGTCGGCAAGCCCGACCCGAGCGATCCGACCCAGCGGGTTGCCTTCGGCACCTCCGGCCATCGCGGCTCTTCGCTGAAGAACTCCTTCAACGAGGACCACATCCTCGCCACCACGCAGGCGATCTGCGATTACCGCCGCGAAAAGGGCATGACCGGGCCGCTGTTCATCGGCATCGATACCCATGCGCTGGCCGAGCCGGCGCTGGCCAGCGCTGTCGAGGTGTTCGCGGCGAACGGCGTCGAGATCATGATCGATGCGCAGGGCGGCTACACCCCGACGCCGGTGATCTCGCATGCCATCCTGAGTTACAACAAGGGCCGCAGCACGGGCCTGGCCGACGGCGTCGTCATCACGCCGTCACATAACCCGCCGGAGGACGGCGGCTACAAATACAATCCGCCGCATGGCGGCCCGGCCGACACCGACGTCACCGGCGTGGTCGAGAAGAACGCCAACCGTTACATCGAGGCTGGGCTCAAGGGCGTCGCGCGGATGCCGTATGACCGCGCGCGCAAGGCCGCGACCACGCATCTGCACGACTTCATCACGCCTTACGTCGCCGATCTCGGCAACACCGTCGATCTCGCGCTGATCAAGTCGGCCGGCGTCAAGATCGGGATCGATCCGCTCGGCGGCGCGGCGGTGCATTACTGGCAGCCGATCATCGCGCGCTACGGCATCAACGCGTCAGTCGTCAACAATGCGGTCGATCCGACCTTCCGCTTCATGACCGCCGACTGGGACGGCAAGATCCGGATGGACTGCTCGTCTCCTTTTGCGATGGCCAGCCTGATCGGGATGCGCGACCGCTTCGACGTTGCCTTTGCCAACGACACCGACGCAGACCGCCACGGCATCGTGACGCGTTCGAACGGGCTGATGAACCCGAACCATTTCCTCGCCACCGCGATCGCCTATCTGTTCGCGCACCGGCCACAATGGAGCAAGGACGCCGCGATCGGCAAGACCATCGTGTCGAGTTCGATCATCGATCGCGTCGCCAAGAAGCTGGGCCGCAAACTGGTCGAGACGCCGGTTGGCTTCAAATGGTTCGTCGACGGGCTCGGCAGCGGCGGCTTCGGCTTCGCCGGCGAGGAGAGCGCCGGCGCCTCGTTCCTCAAGCGCGACGGCACGGTATGGACCACCGACAAGGACGGCATCATCCTCGGCCTTCTGGCGGCGGAGATCATCGCCAAGACCGGCCGCGATCCCAGTGAATTGTTCAATGAACTCACCGCAGAGCTCGGCGTGCCCTATTACGAGCGCATTGACGTCGCGGCGACGCCGAAGCAGAAGAACGCGTTGAAGGCGCTCGGGCCCGAGCAACTCAACATGACCGAGCTCGCCGGCGATGCGGTGCGCGCCGTCCGTACCAAGGCGCCAGGCAACGATCAGCCGTTCGGCGGCATCAAGGTCGAGAGCGACGCCGGCTGGTTCGCCGCGCGTCCCTCCGGCACCGAGGATGTCTACAAGATCTACGCCGAGAGCTTCCGCGGGCCGGATCATCTGAAAAAGATCCAGGGCGATGCGCAGGCCGCGATCGCCAAGGTGTTCTGAAGGCGCGGGGCCGGGCGGAAGTCATGCGTGTATTGTTGACCGGCTCCTCGGGCTGGCTCGGCCGCTTCCTTGCGCCGCGGCTTCGACAGGCCGGCCATGATGTGGTCGGCCTCGACGTGGTCCCGGGTGAGGCGACCGATGTGGTCGGCTCGGTGGCCGAACACTCGGTGGTCGATCGGGTGTTCGCCGATCATGGGATCGAGGCCGTGATCCATGGGGGCGCGCTGCACAAGCCTGACATCGCGCGGTTCGGGCCGCAGGCCTTCGTCGATGTCAACGTGTCAGGCACGCTCAACCTGCTGCAAGCCGCCGTGGCCGCCGGCCATGATCGCTTCGTGTTCACCTCGACGACTTCGCTGATGATCTCCCAGGCGATCCGCGACGAGGAAGGCCATGCCGCGGTGTGGCTCGACGAGACCACGGGACCGCTCGAGCCGCGCAACATCTACGGAGTGACGAAACTCACCGCCGAAGGCCTGTGCCGGCTCTACAGCCGCGAGCATGGCCTCAATTGCGCCGTGCTGCGCACCAGCCGCTTCTTCCCCGAGGAAGATGACACGATCGTTGACATTCATGGCGAGAACCTGAAGGCGACCGAGCTGCTGTACCGCCGCCTCACGGTCGAGGATGCTGCCGACGCCCATGTCGTGGCGCTGGAGAAAATCCGTGGCTTCGAGGTGTTCGTGATCAGTGCGCCGACGCCGTTTACGCGAAGCGATGTGGCTGACCTGAAGACGAACGCGGCTGGCGTGATCGCGCGCTACTTCCCCGATGCGCCGGCGCTGTTCGCGCGGCAGGGTTGGCAGCTGCCGAAATCGATCGGCCGCATCTACGACGCGGGCAAGGCCGAACGGCTGCTCGGTTTCCGCGCGGTAACCGACTTTGCAGCGGTGCTCGGCGCCCTGCGCAGCGGCGAGCCGCTTCCCTTTGCGCACGATCCCGATTATGTCTCGCCGTCAACGAGGCTCGCAAATGGCTGATTTCCACGGCGTCTTCCCATATCTGGTGTCCCCGGTCGATCCCGCCGGCCATGTCCGCACCGAGGTGCTCGGCCGGCTCTGCGACGATCTGATCAAGGCCGGCGTCCATGGGCTGACGCCGCTCGGCTCGACCGGCGAGTTCGCCTATCTCAACAATGCGCAGCGCATGCAGGTGGTGGCGACCACGATCGAGGCCGCGCAGGGTCGCGTGCCCGTGGTTGCCGGCGTCGCCTCGACCTCGACGGCCGATGCGGTGGCCCAGGCCAAGGCCTATCAGAAGCGTGGTGCCGCCGGCATTCTCGCGATCCTGGAGGCGTATTTTCCGCTCAGTGATGCGCAGGTGGAAGCCTATTTCCGCGCCATCGCCGACGCGGTCGATATTCCCGTCGTGATCTACACCAACCCGAATTTCCAGCGTTCCGACCTCACCCTCGACGTCATCGCGCGCCTCGCCGAGCATCCGCGGATCGGCTACATCAAGGATGCCTCGACCAATACCGGCCGGCTGCTGTCGATCATGAACCGCTGCGGCGACAGCCTGAAAGTGTTCTCGGCGTCCGCCCATATCCCGGCGGCGGTGATGCTGATCGGCGGCCATGGCTGGATGGCAGGCCCGGCCTGCATCATCCCGCAGCAGAGCGTCGAGCTCTACAATCTCTGCCGCCGCGCTCGCTGGGACGAAGCGATGGTCCTGCAGCGCAAGCTCTGGCGCATCAACGAGGCGTTCGCCCGCTTCAACCTCGCCGCCTGCATCAAGGCCGGGCTCGCGAGCCAGGGCTACGATGTCGGCGACCCCGTGCCGCCGCAGGCGCCGCTGACGGCCGAGCAGCGCAAGGTGGTCGAGGCCGCGTTGCGCGATGTTGCCTGAAACTGGCTTGCGCGTTGCATAGGTTCTCACTACTTCGTCATTCCGGGCTCGCGCCAAGGCGCCCCCAGGTGCGCAATTGCGCACCGAGAATGACGGCGGACGCGTGTTGTCTCGCGCCGAAAATCCGTTAAAACCCGCCGAAATTTCCGAACTCAAGGACCCTTCGATGAACATTCTTCCCGGCAATTTGCGTTTTGGTGCGGGCCAGCCTGTCAAGCGTCTGGAAGACCAGCGGCTGGTCACCGGGAAGGGGCATTTCATCGACGACAAGCCGCAGGACGGTGCGCTCTGGCTGCACGTGCTGCGCTCGCCGCATGCCCACGCCAAC
Source organism: Bradyrhizobium sp. UFLA03-84 (assembly GCF_002289535.1). NCBI lineage: Bacteria > Pseudomonadati > Pseudomonadota > Alphaproteobacteria > Hyphomicrobiales > Nitrobacteraceae > Bradyrhizobium > Bradyrhizobium sp. UFLA03-84. The sequence continues at coordinate 401,527 of NZ_NSJY01000013.1, forward strand.
ATCAAGTCGATCGACGCCAAGGCGGCGCTGGAGATGCCCGGCGTCAAGGCGGTCTATACCGGCGCCGACCTCGTGAATGACGATATCGGCACGCTGCCGACGCTCGCGATCTTCAAGCGGCCCGACGGCTCGCCGATGACCGTGCCGCCGCGGCGCCTGCTGGCGCATGAGGTGGTGCGCTATGCCGGCGAGGGTGTTGCTGCTGTTGTGGCGACCTCGCGGACGCTGGCGCAGACCGCGGCGGAGGCGATCGAGATCGATTACGAGGTGCTGCCCTCGGTGGTCGATCCGGTCGAGGCGATCAAGCCCGGCGCGCCGGCGGTCTGGCCGGAGGCGCCCGACAACATCGTGGCCGCGATGAGCTATGGCGATGCCGCCAAGGTCGAGGAAGCATTTGCAAGCGCCGCGCACAAGGTGTCGCTCGACCTGGTCAGCCAGCGCCTGGTGCCGTCGGCGATGGAGCCGCGCTCGACCATTGCCGAGATCGAGAAGAAGACCGGCCGGCTCATTCTGCATGTGCAGTCGCAGACCCCGGGCTCGACCCGCGACCTGCTGGCGGAATCGATCCTGAAGCGGCCGAAGGACAGCGTGCGCGTGCTGGTCGGCGACATCGGCGGCGGCTTCGGCCAGAAGACCAGCCTGTATCCAGAAGACGGCATCGTCGCCTATGCCGCGACTAAGCTGAACGAGAAGATCCGCTGGCGCGGCGATCGCACCGACGAGTTCGTCGGCGGCACCCACGGCCGCGACCTGACCTCGACCGGCGAGTTCGCGCTCGACGCCAAGGGCCGCGTGCTGGCCTATCGGGTGCGCTCGATCGGCGGCACCGGCGCGTACTCGTCGGGCACCGCCAACATCATTCCGCTGGTGCTCGGCCCGTTCGTGCAGACCGGCGTCTACGATCTGCCGTTGGTGCATTTCGAGGTGAAGTCGGTAATGACCCATACCGCGCCGGTCGGTGCCTATCGTGGCGCGGGCAGGCCCGAGGCGGTGTTCATCGTCGAGCGGCTGTTCGACGCCGCCGCGCGCCAGATCGGCATGGATCCGCGCACCATCCGCAAGGTCAATTACATCAAGCCGGCGCAGTTGCCCTACACCAATGCGGTCGGGCAGGTGTACGACTCCGGCGCCTTCGCTCACATGCTGGAGCGCGCGTCCGATCTCGCCGACTGGAACGGCTTTGCCGCGCGCAAGAAGGCGGCCAAGAAGAAGGGCCTGCTCTACGGCCGCGGCCTTACCAGCTACATCGAGTGGACCGGTGGCCGTGCCCACACCGAGAACGTCTCGCTGCATGCGACCGCCGAAGGCCGCGTCGTCCTGCACTCCGGCACCATGGCGATGGGGCAGGGCCTCGCCACCACCTACAGCCAGATGATCGCCGATACGCTCGGCATCGGCATGGACAAGATCGACGTGATCCAGGGCGACACCGATCTTGCTACCGGCTTCGGCAGCGTCGGCTCGCGCTCGCTGTTCGTCGGCGGCACCGCGGTTGCGGTCTCCAGCAACGACATGATCAACAAGGCGCGCGACAAGGCCTCCAATCTGCTGGAAGCCTCCGTCGAGGATATCGAGTATCGTGACGGCTTCCTCACCGTGGTCGGCACCGACAAGCGCATCAGCCTGTTCGAGATCGCAGCCAAGGAAAAAGGCGCCAAGCTCTCGGTCGAGAGCGAGGGCAATGTCGACGGGCCGAGCTGGCCGAACGGCACCCATATCTGCGAGGTCGAGATCGATCCGGAGACCGGCGTCACGCGCGTGGTGCGCTACACCACGGTCGATGACGTCGGCGTCGCGGTCAATCCGATGCTGGTGACCGGGCAGGTGCATGGCGGCGTCGTCCAGGGCATCGGCCAGGCGCTCTACGAGGGCGTGGCCTACAGCGAGGAAGGCCAGCTGCTGACCGCAAGCTATCAGGACTATTGCATCCCGCGCGCTTCGGACATTCCGCCGATGTCAGTGACGCTCGATCCCTCAGCGCCCTGCAAGACCAATCCGCTGGGCGCCAAGGGCTGTGGCGAGTCCGGCGCGATCGGCGGGCCGCCCTGCATCACCAATGGCGTGATGGATGCGCTGAGCGAGGTCGGCATCACCCAGCTGAATACGCCGCTGACGCCGGTGAAGATCTGGCAGGCGATCCAGGACGCCAAGGCAGGGGCGTAGCCCTCGCTCCCTCCACCCGTCATTCCGGGGCATCGCGAAGCGATGAGCCCGGAGCCCATCGGGCAGCATGTTCCGTGGCGAAATGGATTCCGGGCCCGCGCTGCGCGCGCCCCGGAATGACGAGAGCTACAACCCCAGCACCATCTTCGCGATGATGTCCCGCTGGATCTCCGACGAGCCGCCGAAGATCGTGTACGCGCGCCCGTTGAGATACTCCGGCACCACCGGCAGCAGCTCTTCCGGAATCGCCGGCTCGTGGTTGAGCCGGTAGAAAGGCCGCGCCGGCTCGACCGCAAGGCCGTCCTGGCCGATCACGTCGACGCCGAGCCGCGTTACTGCCTGGCGGATCTCACTGACGCGGAGCTTGATCAGCGACGACACCGCGCCGGGATTCTGCCCGGTCTGCAGCGCCGACAGCACCCTGAGCTCGGTCATCTCGAGCGCGTCGATATCGACCTCGACCTCCGACATCCGCATCGCGATGTCGGGGTCCTCGATGGCGCGGCCGGTAACCTCGGAGCCTGCGAGATCGGTGATCGTCTTCAGCGCCTCGCGCAATTTTGCTGAGGCGATGCCGGAGCCGCGTTCGAATTCGAGCAGGTACTTGCCGTAAGTCCAGCCCTTGCCTTCCTCGCCGACGCGATTGGCGACGGGCACCCGAACGTCGTCGAAGAACACCTGGTTGACTTCATGATCGCCGCCAATCGTCAGAATTGGCCTTGTCGTGATGCCGGGCGTCTTCATGTCGATGAGAATAAAACTGATGCCGTCCTGCTGCCGCTCGCCGTCGCTGGTGCGCACCAGCGCGAACATGCGGTTGGCGTGATGCGCATGCGTGGTCCAGATCTTGGTGCCGTTGATGATGTAGTCGTCGCCGTCGCGCACCGCGCGAGTCTTCAGCGAGGAGAGGTCGGAGCCCGAGCCTGGCTCGGAATAGCCCTGGCACCAATAGTCTTCACCGGACAGAATCCGCGGCAGGTAGAAATTCTGCTGCTCGGGCGAGCCGAAGCCGATGATGACGGGGCCGACCATCTTGACGCCCATCACGTTGACATTGGGCACGCCGGCGCGGGCGCATTCTGCCTCGAAGATCCAGCGCTGCGCCGGCGTCCAGTCCGGCCCGCCATGTTCGACCGGCCAGCCCGGCGCGCCCCAGCCCTTGCTGTGCAACGCGCGTTGCCAGGCCATGCCGATGTCGGGGTCGGAGAAAACCGAGGGCGTCAGCGCGGTGGCGCGCTTCATCTCCGGCGTCAGGGTCTCGGCGATATAGTCGCGGACGTCCCGCTCGAAGGCGCGCTCTTCGGCGCTGAAGGTGAGATCCATGTGCGCTCTCCGTTACGCGTGGACGCGGCCGCTCAGCGCGGCGTGGCGGCGATAATGATGGGCGCTGCCGCCGAACAGCGTGTCGAAGGCGAGCAGCCGCTTGAAATAGGCGCCGATGTCGAGCTCCTCGGTGACGCCCATGGCACCGTGCAGCTGCACCGCCTGCTCGGCGACGAAGCGCGCGCATTTGCCGATCTTCGCCTTGGCGCCGGAGGCGGCACGGCTGCGCGCCACCGGCTCGGCATTGGCCATCAGCGCCGCGCGCAGCGCCATCGACCGCGCCTCGTCGACCTGCATCGCGACGTCGGCGAGGCGATGGCGGATCACCTGGTTGGCCGACAGCGGCCGGCCGAACTGTTTGCGGATCTTGGTGTATTCGAGCGTGGTGTCGAGCAGCGTCTGCATGATGCCGACCGCCTCCGCGCCGAGCGCGGCCATCGCGCGGTCGATCACGGTTTCGATCGCGGGCAGTGCATCGCCGCCATCGCCGAGCAACGCGTCGGCAGGCAGCTGCACATCCCTGAGATCGAGATTGCAGCCGCGCCCGCCACCAAGCCGCGCGTAGTCGCGCAAAGTGAGGCCCGCCGTTCCCGCCGGTACCAGGAACAGGCCAAGCTTGCCGGATGCGCCATTGGCGTTGGCGATGCGGGCGGAGACGATGAGCTGGCTCGCGGCCGCGCCGTCGAGCACGGCGATCTTGCTGCCGCTCAGCCGCCAGCCGTTGGCGGTCTTGGTGGCGGTGGTGTCGACATGGGCGAGGTCGAAGCGCGCAGCGCGTTCCGAATGTGCGAAGGCGAGCGTGAGCGCGCCCTCGGCGATCCTGGGCAGGATCGCCTGCTGCTGCGCCTCGGTACCGCATTCGGCGACCAGCGCGGCGCCGATCACGACCGTGGAAAGGAACGGCTCGGACACGAGGCCGCGGCCGAACGCTTCCATCAGCAACCCGATCTCGATCGCGCCGCCGCCGAGCCCGCCATGGGCCTCGGCGATCGGCAACGCCAGCCAGCCGAGCTCGGCGAATTGCTTCCAGATGTCAGGCGAATAGCCCAGCGGATCGTTCGCCGTTTTCTTGCGATGATCGGCAGTAAAGGTTTCGGCTACGAAGCGGTCGGCACTTTCGCGCAGCAGGCGCTGCTCGTCGCTGAGGGTGAGGTCCATCGGGCTTTCTACACGTTGGCGGTTTTCTTGACGGAGGGATGCAGACCCGCAGGGTCCACCACCATGCCGAATTCCTGCAGGTTGTGGGCGTGGCAGAGCTGATGCAGCGCGAACGCCTGATCGATTGCCGCCGGCTGCCCCATGATGTCGATCGAGCGGTTCACCGCTTCCTTGCTGAGCTTCAGCGCGAAGGCGGGCTTGGCGGCGATCCGCCGCGCCAGCGCCAGCGTGAAGGGCGAGAGATCGCCGCGCGGCACCACGTGATTGACCATGCCGAGGCGATGCGCCTCGTCGGCGCTCCAGACGTCGGCGGTGAACAGCATCTCCTTGGCCTTGCGCGCGCCGAGCTCCCAGGGATGCACGAACCACTCGACGCCGCAGACGCCCATCGTCACCACGGGATCGCAGAACTCGGCATCACTGCTCGCAACGATCAGGTCGCAGGCCCAGGCCAGCATCAGCCCGCCGGCAATGCACTTACCGTGGATTTCCGCGATCGTCGGCTTGGCGAGATTGCGCCAGCGCCGTGTGATCTGCAGGTAGATCTCCTGCTCGCGCGCGAAGCGGCCGTGGGCGTTGGGTTCGGCGAAGCCGCCCCAATTTCCGACTGGCGGGAAATCGACGCCCGCCTCATTCTTGGCCCCTGGCCTGAGATCGTGACCGGCCGAAAAATGCGGGCCGTTGCCGGCGAGGATGATGACCTTGACCGCGTCGTCCTGCACCGCCCGGTCGAAGGCGGCGTTGAGGTCGTAGGTCATCTGCAGGTTCTGGGCGTTGCGCGCCTCAGGGCGGTTCATCACGATCCGCGTAATCGCGGGGTCGGGCCGCTCGACAACAATCGTCTCGAATTGTTCAGACGCCAATGGATCCTCCCGCGATCGATTTTTTCGCCATGATGAACGGCGCGGGGAGGGATAGGCAAGGGCCATCATTTGGAAAAGCGAGCGCGAAATCCGCGCCACGGGATTATCGCGCGAAAATCTGTTACCGTGATGCAGAAACCACCGGGAGGACCATCTTCATGCGCAAGCTTTGGACCGTGCTGGCAGCGCTGGCGACCTTGAGCCTGACCAACTGCGGCTATAACGCGATCCAGACCAATGACGAGCAGGTCAAGTCGAGCTGGTCGGAGGTGGTGAACCAGTACCAGCGGCGCGCCGATCTCGTGCCGAACCTGGTCAACTCGGTGAAGGGCTTTGCGCAGCAGGAGAAGGACGTGCTGCTCGGCGTCACCAACGCGCGCGCCAAGGTCGGCAGCATCCAGGCGACGCCCGAGGTGCTCAACGATCCCGCCGCGTTCCAGAAGTTCACGCAGGCGCAGGGCGAACTCACCAGTGCGCTGTCGCGGCTGCTGGTCGTCACCGAGAATTACCCGCAGCTGAAATCGGATGCGCTGTTCCGCGACCTGATGGCGCAGCTCGAAGGCACCGAGAACCGCATCACCGTGGCGCGCAACCGCTACATCAAGGCGGTGCAGGACTACAACGTCGGCATCCGCACCTTCCCGAACAATCTGACGGCGATGGCGTTCGGCTACAAGGAGAAGCCGAACTTCACGGTCGACAATGAGAAGGAGATCTCGACCGCGCCGAAGGTCGATTTCAATCCGGCGCCGGCACCGTCGAAATAGCACCGGCGAGCGCCCGCCGCGATGGCCGCCGCACGCGTCATCCTGTTCGCCTTCCTGCTGGGCTTCATCTGCCCGGCATGGGCCGAGGTCGCAGTGCCTCAGCTCACCGGCCGCGTCGTCGATCAGACCGGCACGCTGTCATCAGGCGACGTCGCGTCACTGAACGACAGGCTGAAGGATCTGGAGACCCGCAAGGGCAGCCAGATCGCGGTCCTGATCGTGCCGACGACGGCTGAGGAAACCATCGAGCAGTTTTCGATCCGCGTCGCCGAGGCCTGGAAGATCGGGCGCAAGAAGGTCGACGACGGCGCGCTGCTCGTCGTCGCCAAGAACGACCGGCATCTGCGCATCGAGGTCGGCTACGGCCTCGAAGGCGTGCTGAGCGACGTCGTCACTCACCGCATCATCGACGAGGACATCACGCCGAAATTCAAGGCCGGCGATTTCGCAGGCGGCATCTCGGCCGGCGTCGACCGGATGATCCGGCTGGTCAATGGCGAGCAATTGCCGGCACCTGAGCCCGAGCATTGGCAGGCGCCCAATCTCGTCGACTTCGCCAACCCGGTCGTGATCTTCGGCGTCATCATCGTGGCAGGCTTCCTGCGCGGCCTGCTGGGGCGGTTGTTGGGGTCGGTCGCGACCGGCGGCATCGTCGGCGTCTTCACCTGGATGCTGGCCGGCTCGCTCGCCACCGCGCTGGTGGTCGGCCTGTTCGCCGGCGTTGCGGCGCTGATCTTTGGCGGATTGAACTTCGGTGGTCCCGCAGCGGGCTCAGGACCTTACCGGCGCGGCGGCGGTTATTCCGGGGGCTGGTCCGGCGGCGGGGGCTGGAGCAGCGGCTCTGGCTCGAGCGGCGGTTTCAGCGGCGGAGGCGGCAGCTTCGGCGGCGGCGGCGCCTCGGGGAGCTGGTAGGCATATGGGCATCAAGCGTATCGGCAAGCACCTCATCGAGCATCGCTGGCGCGTGCGGCGCGAGTTTCCGCCGCGCGTGCTCGACGCGATCGAGCAGGCGATCAAGGCGGGCGAGGCGACCCATTCCGGCCAGATCCGTTTCGTCGTCGAGGGCGCACTCGACGGCGTGCCGCTGTTCCGCGACCAGCCGGCACGGGAGCGGGCGATCGACGTGTTCTCGCATCTTCGGATCTGGGACACCCATCACAACAACGGCGTCCTGATCTATCTCCTGTTGGCCGACCGCGACGTCGAGATCGTCGCCGATCGCGGCATTGATGCGAAGGTCGGCCACGCCGGCTGGGAAGCGATCTGCCGCTCGATGGAAACGGATTTTCGGGCCGGCCGGTTCGAGCAGGGCGTCACTACGGGGATTGCGGCGGTGTCGCGGGAGCTCGCGAAGTATTTTCCGCACACCGAGGGCGGCCCGAACGAGCTGCCGGATAGGCCAGTGGTGATTTGAGGGACTGAATGGTCTTGCCCCTCTTATCCTCCCCCTCCAGGGGAGGATAAGAGGACCGCCTTTACGCCTTCACCGACGGCCGCACGGCAACGCGGTTGAACCAGGCGACGATGTTGCCGTTCGACTGATCCAGCGGCTGGCCGACCTGGTTGCCGAAATCGATCCAGCAGTAGAGCAGCATGTCGGCGAGCGTGAAGCGCTTGCCGCAGATATAGTCGCGTCCGTCGGCCATCTGGTCGTTGAGCCATTTGATGCGGTTGGCCGCGATCATCTTCAGGCCCGGGGAGGCTTCGGGTGCGACCGGGATGCGCTTCTCGAAGAATTTCAGCGCCTCGCCGAAGCGATAGCCGTTGGCAAGCGGTTCGGCGATGTTGAGATCGACACGGCGCGTCCACATCCGGCATTCGGCGCGCTCTTCCGGCGTGGCGCCGATCATCGCGGGCGAGGGATGCTTCTCCTCGAGATATTCGCAGATCGCCGTGATCTCCGAGAGGTAGTTGCCGCAATCGAGCTCGAGCGCCGGCATCTGGCCGTGCGGGTTGCGCTTCAGATGCGCTTCCTCGCGGTTCTCGCCCTTGCGCAGGTCGACGGTCTCCTTGGGGACCTCGATGCCCTTCTCCGCCATGAACATGCGCACGATGCGCGGATTGGGTCCGATCGAGTCGTAAAGCTTCATGGTCCTCGCTCCCTGTTCTTCAGCGTTTTCTTGCCGCTGTTGAACAGGCCAGGCGCGGATTTGTCAAATGCAGCGCCGCCCGCACAGTCGCGCAAGCTCGGGCGTCAGCCGTCACACCGGTCGCGGTCATTGCGCCGGTTGAGTTGTGATTCCCGGCACCGACGGTCGCCCGCGATAGACCGACAGACCCACGAGACCCACCGCCGCGGCGAAGAGGATGTAGTAGACCGGAGCGGCCTTGTCGCCCGTGACCTGGACCAGCCAGGTGTTGATGAACGGCGCCAGCCCGCCGAACAGCATCACGGCGAGATTGTACATCAGCGATGCCCCGGTCGAGCGCACGCCGACGGGGAATATCTCGGTCATGAAGGCAGGCATCGGCCCGGCGAGGGCTCCGAGCAGGACCGCGACGATCTGCAACTGCCAGAGATTCGCCGTGGTCGGCGCGGCAACCAGCCGCTGCAAGATCACATAGAACAGCAGGCTGTAGATGATCAGCGCCGGAACCAGGGCCGCGCGGCGGCCGATCCGGTCGGAGAGAGCGCCGCAGGCCACCGCCACCGCCGCATTGATGAGGCTGACGACGAGCAGACCGAGCTGTGCGTTGAGGATCGGCAGCTTCAGCTCGGCGACCGCATAGGTCGGCAGAAAGATCGCGTTGACATAGTTGATCGCCGTGCCGGCCGCGATCAGGCAGAACGATGCAATCAACTCGCGCGGATGTTCGGAGAACAGTTGGCCGAGCGTAGTCTGCCTGCCCGGCTGCGCCGTCGCGGCCTTCTCGGCGAGATACGCTTTGAATTCAGGCGACTCGTCGCACTTTTGGCGCAGGTACCATCCGGTCGGCCCGATCAGGATGCCGAGGATGAACGGTACGCGCCAACCCCAGCTCGCGAAGGCGTCCGCCGACAGGCCGAGATTGAGGCCGATCGCCATCGCGGCACCGAGGCCGAACGCCAGCGATTGCGACACCATCTGAAACGAGCCGTAGAAGCCGCGCCGGCCAGGCGGCGCGAACTCGATCAGCATTGCGCTCGCGCTGCCGAACTCGCCGCCGGCGGAAAAGCCCTGGATCAGCCGCGCCAGCAGCAGCAACAGCGGTGCTGCGATTCCGATCGCGCCGTAAGTCGGCAAGACGCCGAGCAGGCCGGTGCCGGCAGCCATCAGCGATATCATCACGACCAGCGCCTTCTTGCGGCCGTGCCTGTCGGCATAGAGCCCGAACACCAGGCCACCCAGCGGCCGGGCTGCAAAGGCGATCCCGAATGTCGCGAAGGTGAGCAGCAGCGAGGAATGCGGATTGTCCGCGGGAAAGAACAGCTTGCTCAGGATGCCGGCGAACAGGCCAAAAACGGTGAAGTCGAACCATTCCAGTGCATTGCCGATCGTGGAGGAGATCACCACCCGGCGGCGCATCCGCGCCATCGTGTCAGCCTGCATTCGCTTCGTCTCCCCGCTGCCGGCAACGGCTTGCATCGCCGCGTCCATGGTTCTTGTCGTTCCGAGCCGATCCTAGTGCAAAGTCATGGCAGGCCACAACGGCGGGCTTCGGCTGCGGCCGATCCTCAATCGTCGAGCTTGTTGAGGTCGCGCACCGACTGCATGATCGGCTCGAAGTTCGAGCGCGCATCGAGGGCGTCGAACAGTTGCGCGGTGTCCTCGAGCAAAGCGTGCGAGCGTTGCAGGGCGACCCGCACATCGTCCTGCGGCGTGTCGGACAACCGGCCGTGACCCGACAGCAGGATCTTCGAATTGAGCCCCTTCAGCCGCTCCAGCGACTGGATGTAGTCGGCGATCGAGCCGGAGCCGAACACGCCGCCCATCACGCCGCCCGGCATCAGCGTGTCGGCGGCGAACAGCAGCCCCTTGTCCTGATCGAACAGCGAAATGCAGGCCGAGGTGTGGCCCGGCGTGTACATCACGTTGAGGCGGAAATTGCCGAGATCGATCAGGTTGCCTTCTTCGAGCCAGATGTCGATGTCGATCGGCACGTTCGGTTCGTTGAACATCTTGCGCAGCATCGAGAAGTCGTCGCGCAGCATGATCTTGTTGGCGGCGAGCCGGTGCGCGGCGATGTAGGCCGAGCCGTGGAAATGATAGGCCGCGCCGATGTGATCGAGATGCTCGTGGCTCAGTATCACCATGTCGATCGCATCGGGTGTTATGCCGAGATGATTAAGGCAGGCGACGAGCGACGGATAGTTGGTCGACAATCCGACGTCGATCATGATGGTCCGTTTGCTGCCGCGTACGAGATAGGCGTTCGCGGCGCGGTTCTTGAAGCGGATCTGGTAGACGCCGTCGGCGGCCTGGATCAGCGTCGCGACATCGGCGTCGAACAGCGTCTTGAACGGGCTCGGCTTGCGGTCGCTCATGGTGCGCCTGCGGTTCGGTAGGTGACGTCGTTGGAGGCGCGCAGGCGTTTCGACAGCGCATCCATCACCATCAGCGCGAAGGCCGGCTGCTGGCTGACCAGATAGACGAAGCGGGCGTGGTTGATCCGCATCACGCGCGTCGCAGGCGCGGCTGCGATGGCGGTTGCCGAGCGCGCCGAGCCGTCGATCACGGCCATCTCGCCGAAGAACTCGCCCTTGCCGAGGCTGACGATGACGGTCTTGTTTCCGCCATCGATCTTGGCGATGTCGACCGTGCCGTCGAGCACGACGAACAGCTCGCGGCCGGTCGAGCCTTCCTCAAAAATGACGTCATCGACACCAAATTCGTTGATGCATTTCTCGATCGTCATGGCACTCCCCTGCCTTCTGGCTGGAAGATGGCGGTATGTTAATCGGGAAAGCGCCGCGCGCAAACGGAGCTGACGCAGATTGCCGCAGCGCCGCATCGCCCAAATCCGGCCCGGAAAACTCCCTAAAATTTAGGTAATGGCGGAGCGGGGTAACCATTTCGCAAGCAATAAAAGTTACCGAATTGTCAACCTAGCCTGGAGACTTTGAACGTGAGTGAGCAGCAGAGCGAACCGGTCAGCGGTCAAACCGGCGCCGAAATGGCGGCGAAGAGCGAGCCCGCGATGGCCGCGGCCGGTGTCGAGGCTCCGCGGCTCGCGCCCGAGCAGGAAGAGACCTCGCCGAAGGCGGATGCGCCCAGAGTTGACGCACCGAAGGCCGAAGCGCCCAAGGTAGAGCCGTCCCGGCTCGATCCCATGATCGAGGCCAGGATCGATGCCAAGATCGACCCCAAGATCGAGCCGACCAATATGGAGGTGCCCAAGGTCGAGACCGGCAAGCGTGAAGAGCCGCGTTTCCCGGGCAGACTGATGATCATGGCGCCCGGCGACCGCACCTGGGACCATGAGGCGACCGCCTCCAAACCGGGTGCCGAGCAGACCGCCAAACCGGCCGGCTCGCGCCGGTTCGGCGCGATGGCCGCGGTGATTGCGCTGGCGACCGTGGCAGGCGCCATCGGCGGCGCGCTCGCGACCGCAGGGCTCGGCCATCTCGCTGCACCTGCCGCTGCCTCCGTCAGGGACGTGGCTGCCAAGGACGCCGCCGCCAAAGACGCGGCCGACGCCGCGCTCGCCCGGGTCGAATCCGAGCTCGCCGCGCTGAAGGCCAGCGTGGAGCAGACCGCCAAGGCCGGCCAGGCCCAGTTCAGCAAGGCCAGTGAGCGCATCGAGAAGGTCGAGAAGGCCCAGGCCGAGCCGATTGCCAAGCTCAACAAGCTCAGCGAGACCGTCGACAAGCTCCGCGCCCCGCAGACGACCGTCGCCGCGGTGACGCCCGCCCGCGAGGTCACCGGTTCGGTCCCGCCAGCGACGGCCGCGGCAGCACCTGCCGCCCCGAGGCCCGAGGTCGGCCGCCTGCCGGTGGTCGACGGTTGGGCGCTGCGCGACGTCGGCAATGGTGGCGCGCTGATCGAGGGCCGCGGCGGCATCTATGAGGTCTATGCCGGCGATCCCGTCCCCGGCCTCGGCCGCGTCGACGCGATCCGCAAGCAGGACGGCCGTTGGGTGGTCGTCACGAGCAAGGGCCTGATCGTTTCGCGTTGATTGCGGAAAGACGACGATACCAAGGCGCTTCACCGCGATGTGAAGCGCCTTTTTTCTTGAATAGGATTCGCGGTGCGGTGTTAGTGGGGCATGAGCCGCGTGCTGAAATGCCTCCTGCTGATATGCGTTCTGCTCGGCGGCGCCGCGCCGGCAGGTGCCGCCGAGGATCGCGCGCTCGAGCGCGGCGCGGCGGTGATCGATCCCGCTGTTCTGCGCGAGCTCGATCAAGGCCGCTTTGGCCTCGGCCGGATGCTCGCGCCGGAACGCTCCGCCGATACGCCGCTGTCCAATCGCGAGTTGTTCGGCCTGCCTGCGATGGTGCCGGTACGCGCGGCGCTCGATCGCGAATTCGATCGCTATGTCTCGAAGCACAAGGCGAGCCTGCCGAGCGAGAGCATCGGGGTCGGCGACGGCTTTGCATTCCAGCTGTTCGACCGCGCGCTGTTCGAATCCGCTGACGTCCGCTTCGTGCTCGCAGGCATCGTCAACCGCATGGACCGCGCCTATGTGGCGCCGAAGGACTGCGGCGAGGTCCGGCTGATCTACCGGCTGACCCGCACCGATGTGCCGCTGATCGGCGAGAACGCGGTGTCGCAGCGGCTACCGATGACGCTGAACCTGGTGCTGAAGGCGAAAGGCGACGGCAACGACGCGTCGCTCACCTGCCGCGAGATCGCGCGACGCTGGCTCGCGACGGGCAGTGCGCCGCCGACGATGGACAAGCTGTTCGGCAAGGATGGGCCGCTCGACCTGATCGATGCCCGGAATATCGATCGCATCGAGACCAACCTGCAGATCGCGCACGCGCCGAAATCCGCGGTGCGCGACTTCCGCACCGACTATCTGCTGAAAGTGTTCGACTATGACGGCGCGGCAAAACGCTTTATCGAAGCGCCGCTGGAGAACCAGGTCGATCGCGACCGCATTCTGGCCGACGAGGGATTGAAGCGCGACTTCAAGGCATGGCTGCTCGATCCCAGGCATTTTGCCGAGTTCGATCGCGGCACCTTGCTGATCCCCGATCGTTTCCTCGCAACCGGTGCCGTCGCGCCGACGCCGACCGGCTTTGACGTCAGCGATCTGGAGCCGGAGTTCGGGATGGTGCAGGGCGAGGGCGGAGGCGGCAATGCGGTGTTCTCGGAGGGCGACGTCGTCGGGGCCTTGCAGAAGGCCGCCGCTGACGGGACGAAGCTCAGGAATATCCAGTCGCTGGCCGGCTTCGAACGGCGCCTCAACGACGTTACCTGCGCCGGTTGCCATCAGACCCGCGGCATCGGCGGCTTCCATTTCCCCGGCGTCGACTGGATGGCGGCGAAGCCGTCGAATTCCACTGTGGTGCCGGCCTCGCCGCACTTCTTCGGCGACCAGCCTCGCCGCCGCGATATCCTGGCGAACTTCCGCGACGGCAAGGCGCCGGATTTTTCCCGCGGCTTCTCCAACCGGCCGCAGCCGCGCGGCGCTGCCGAGCTTGCCGGCACCGAATACAGCGACGGTTGGGGCGCTCACTGCTATCAGCCGGGCGCCAAGCCGGCGGAGACCGACCGCAGTTTCCGTGGCTGGACCTGCGCCGAAGGCCTCGCCTGCCAGGTTGCCGGGAAAACCTCCCACATGGGCATGTGCTTCGTGAAGGGCCGCTGATTTCAGCTGGAACCGGAGCGGTTGCGCGTCATTATTTGATGCTACACTCGAGCTTGCCTGGACCTGACAGCTCTGACCGGAGACCGGCCCGATGAGTGCTCCCGAGGACAACAAGCAGCGCAACCGCGAGATCGCGGCCAACGAGGCCGAGCGTCAGGCGGTCAGCGCCGTCCGCGTCAGCAGCTGGGCGATCGGACTCACGGTCATCATCGGCATCATCGTGGTGGCCATCGTCTGGGCCTGGATCAAGCGATAGCCAAAGCGTTTTCGAGCGAAGTGGATACCGGTTCGCGTGAGCCACGTAGCCCGGATTTCGCTTCGCTTTATCCGGGCTGCTCATGGTGGTGGTCGGTCCGCTACGCCACCGCGCCGGATGCGCGCAGCTTCCGGATCGTGGCCTCGTCGTAGCCGGCCTGGCGCAGGATCTCGTCGGAATGCTCGCCAACCTCCGGCGGCCTGCGCGGCTGCACCTTCTTGGCGCCGTCGATGAAGATCGGGCTGTTGACGGTCAGCATGGTGTCGTTCTCGAAGCGCACCAGCACCTCGTTCTCGATCATCTGCTTGTCGTTCGGGATATCGTCGAGGATGCCGACGACGCCGAACACCAGGCCGTTGCCGTCGAGGATCTTGCGCCATTCGGCGAGCTCCTTGCCGGCGAACACCTCGTCGAAGATCTTGATCAGCTCGACCGAGCGCGCATGGCGGTCCGCCTTGGTGACGAAGCGGGCATCGGCGATCAGGTCCTCGCGGCCCATGCAGCGCGCCAAGGTCGGCCACTGCCGGTCTTCGTTGAGCAGCGACAGGATCAGCCAGCGGCCGTCCTTGCACTTGTAGTGGTTGGTGACGGCGTTCAGCGCCTCTTCGCGCGGCTTGCGCTTCTTGAACTTGGCGCCGGCGAGCTTGGCCTGCGCCAGCACGCCGTTGGCCCAGACGCCGTTGGCCATCAGATTGGTCGAGACGTGCGAGCCCTTGCCGGTCTTCTCGCGCTGGAACAAAGCGGTGACGATCGCGCCGTAGAACGCCATCGCGCAGGGGTGGTCACCCATGCCGGCGACCGAGCGGGCCGGCGTGGTGTCCTCGTCGGCGCGCACCAGGTCCATCAGGCCGGAGCGGGCCCAGTAGGCGTTGGAATCGAAGCCCGGCTTGTTGGCCTCTTCGCCCTTCTCGCCGTAGCCTGTGAAGGAGGCGTAGATCAGCCGGTCGTTGAGATGGCCGAGATGGTCATGGGTGATGCCGAGCTTTTCGCGGACCTGCGGCGGCATGTTGGTGATGAAGACGTCGGCTTCCGCGACGAGCTTGTAGAGCACCTCGCGTGCCTCAGGCTTGGTGAGGTCGAGCGCGAGGCTCTTCTTGTTGCGGGCCTCCAGCATCCACGCGAAATTGTGCTCGCTGGCGGGATAGCCGGGCAGGTTGGGCAGATTGCGGTAGGGATCACCGGCGCCGGGCGGCTCGATCTTGATGACGTCGGCGCCGAAGTCGGACAGCACGGTGGCGGCCGCGGGCGCCGCGATGAAGCTCGCGCAGTCCAGGACCTTGAGCCCGTCAAAAATGCCTTTTTCCATCGTGCCGTCGCTCCCGTGGCGCTTGTTGGTGTTTTTCCGGTAGCTGGAATTATCGTGTGCGATGATCCCGTCGAGCGGCCATTTGACCCATCTCGGGGTGATGATGCAACGGCACTTTCTTACCCTCGCTCCACCCTCCCCTGGAGAGGGAGGGTGAAAGTGCAACTACTCGACCCCCGCCATCAGCGCGGCATTGCCGCCCGCAGCCGCCGTGTTGATCGTGATCGTCTGCTCGGTGGCGAAGCGCGCAAGGTAATGCGGGCCGCCGGCCTTGGGGCCGGTGCCGGAGAGGCCGCTGCCGCCAAACGGCTGCACGCCGACGACCGCGCCGATCATGTTGCGGTTGACATAGATGTTGCCGACCTGGAGGCGGTCGATGACGTGCTCGATGGTGTCGTCGATGCGCGAATGGACGCCGAGCGTCAGGCCGAAGCCGGTGGCCTCGATCGAGGCCAGCACGTCGCCGAGCCGCTCGGCGCGGTATCGCACGACATGCAGGATCGGGCCGAACACCTCCTCGGTGAGCTGGCTTGCCGACGACAGCTCGAAGATATGCGGCGCGACGAAATTGCCCGCCGGCGCCTCGCCGGCAAGATGCACCCGCGCCTCCTTCTTCATCCGTGCGATATGCGCGTCGAGCCGCTGCTTGGCCTCTGCATCGATCACAGGTCCGATATGTGTCGATGGCTGCGAGGGATCGCCGATCTTCAATTCGTGCGCGGCGCCCGCGATCATCTCGATCATGCGGTCGGCGACGTCGTCCTGCACGAACAGAAGCCGCAGCGCCGAGCAGCGTTGGCCGGCGGAGCGGAACGCCGAGGTGACGACGTCGTCGGCGACCTGCTCGGGGAGCGCGGTGGCGTCGACGATCATCGCATTGATGCCGCCGGTCTCGGCGATCAGCGGCACGATGGGGCCGTCCTTGGCGGCAAGCGTCCGGTTGATCGATCGCGCAACTTCTGTAGACCCTGTGAAGACCACGCCGGCAATGGCGGGATGCTCGACCAGCGCGGCGCCGGCTGCGCCGTCGCCCTGGACCAGATGCAGCGCCGATGCCGGCACGCCCGCCTGATGCAGCAGGGCGACGGTCTCGGCTGCGATGCGCGGCGTCTGCTCGGCCGGCTTTGCGATCACCGCATTGCCGGCCATCAGCGCGGCCGTGACCTGGCCGAGGAAGATCGCGAGCGGGAAATTCCATGGCGAGATCGCGACGAACGCGCCGCGCCCGCGCAGCTCGAGCACGTTGCTTTCGCCGGTTGGCCCAGGCATCGCCTCGCCTTGCCCGAACAGCGTCCGGCCCTGTGCCGCATAGTAGCGGCAGAAGTCGATCGCCTCGCGGACCTCGGAGAGCGCGTCGTCGAGCGTCTTGCCACCCTCGTTCTGCAGCAGAGCGAGGAAGTGGGCGCGGCGCTGGTCGAGCAGATCGGCAGCCTTGTCCAGCATGGCCGCGCGTCGTGTGGCCGGCGTCGCGTTCCAGGCCTTGAAGCCACCGCGCGCGGCGGCGACGGCGGCATTCGCCTGCTCGATTGTCGACGTCGCGACCGTGACGGATGCAGCCTTGGGTTCGACTGTTATCGCCGATGTCAACGCATCGAGCGCCTTTCGCTCGCCGAACTCGATGCCGTGCGAATTCTCGCGCTGCGGCCGGTAAAGGTCGGTCGGCAGCGGAATCCCGGAATGGGCCGCATTGTCGTCGCGATCAATGATCTCGGCGGGGCGGCGCAACAGGTCAACGATGGAGACGCGATTGTCCGCGGCCAGCGCCACGAATGACGAGTTGGCGCCGTTCTCGAGCAGCCGGCGCACCAGATAGGCGAGCAGGTCGCGGTGGCTGCCGACCGGCGCATAGGTGCGGTGGGCGATGTCAGGGCGATCCTGGCCGAGCTGGGCGTAGAGCGCTTCGCCCATGCCGTGCAGCCGCTGGAATTCGAAGCTGTTGGAATCGTCTGACAGTTGGAGGATGGTCGCAACCGTCAGCGCGTTGTGGGTGGCGAATTGCGGAAACAGCCGCGGCCGCAGCGCCAGCAGCTTTCGCGCGCAGGCGATGTAGTTCAGGTCGGTCATCGCCTTGCGCGTGAACACCGGATAGCCATCTAGCCCGCGCTCCTGCGCGCGCTTGATCTCGGTGTCCCAATAGGCGCCCTTGACGAGGCGCACCATCATCTTGCGGTCGAGCGCGCGCGTCAGCGCATCGATATAATCGATCACGTCGGTGGCGCGCTTCTGATAGGCCTGGATGGCGAGGCCAAAGCCGCTCCAGCCGGCGAGCGACGGGTCGCCGAAGGCGGCCGCGATGACGTCGAGCGACAGCTCCAGCCGGTCGGCCTCTTCGGCATCGACGGTGAAGTTGAGGTCGTACGCCTTGGCGCGGCGCGCCAGATCGATCAGCTGCGGCACCAGCTCGCTCATCACCCGTGCATGGCTGACCGCCTCGAAGCGCGGATGCAGCGCGGAGAGCTTGACCGAGATGCCAGGCCGGTCGGGCAGGGGCTGATCGCCCGCCGCCTTGCCGATCGCTTCGATCGCGCGGGCGTAGGATTCGAAATAGCGGCGGGCATCGTCGGCGGTGCGCGCGCCCTCGCCGAGCATGTCGAATGAATAGCGCGAGCCGCGCGCCGTGTGCGATTGCGCTCGCGACAGCGCCGCCTCGATGGTCTCGCCGAGCACGAAATGGCTGCCCATCAGCCGCATCGCCTGCCGCGTCGCCGCGCGCACCGCCGGCGCGCCGAGCCGCTTGGTCAGCCGGCCGATCGTTCCCTGCGGTGTTTCACCGGGCTGGATCACGCGCGCCGACATGCCGAGCGCCCAGGCCGAGGCGTTGACCAGGAACGCGCTGGATTTGGTCTCGTGGTTGACGAAGTCGCCCTGGCCGAGCTTGTCCTCGATGAACTGGTCGGCGGTGCGCGCGTCGGGCACCCGCAGCAGCGCCTCCGCCAGCACCATCAGCGCCAGTCCCTCCTTGGTCGACAGCGCGAACTCCCGCAGCATGTCCTCGACCCCGCCGAGCGGATCGTCATTGGCCCTGATCGCCTCGATCAGGCGCGTCGCGGTGCGGTCGATCCTCGCCTCCGCCTCCGCGCTCAGCCTGGCGTCCCGGCGCAAGCGGCCTGCGATCGCAGCGTCATCGGGGGCGTAGGGTGCGCTGAACGGCGGCGGGAGCGGGTCTGGCATGGGGCGGTTCCTCTGGGTTGCACCGGAACACCTACGCGCCCGTGGACCGTAGTTCGATAGACAAATTAGCAGATTTACCTTAGAAAGTCCGGAGTATTTTAGCTTTGACCGTAGATATGACAGAGATTGACAAGACAGACCGCAAAATCCTCTCGATCCTGCAAGGGGATGGCCGGATTGCCAATGTGGAGCTGGCCGAGCGGATCGGTCTGTCGCCGACCTCGGTCGGCGAACGGCTGAAGCGGCTGCAGCGCGACGGCTTCGTCGAGGGCTACGGCGCGCGGCTCAATCCGCATCGGCTCGGCCTTGGCCTCCTGGTGTTCGTCGAGGTGCTGCTCGACAAGACCACGCCCGACGTGTTCGAGCGCTTCGCCAAGGCGGTGCAGACCGCACCGGAAGTGCTGGAGTGTCACATGGTGGCCGGCGGGTTCGACTATCTGGTCAAGGCGCGCGTCGCCAACATGACGGCCTATCGCCGATTTCTCGGCGAAACCCTGCTGGCGCTGCCGGGCGTGCGCGAGACGCGGACCTACGCGGTGATGGAGGAAGTCAAGCGCGATGCGCCGTTGCCGGTCGGCTGATCTGATCCACAGCCATGCGCCGGATGTCTTGGCATCGCGGCGCACCCGCGATAATTCTCCCCCAGAGTTGGGGGCCGCGACATGGACGATGCCAATAAGCCGATACGTACGAAGCGAACCGGGGCTGCCGGCGCGTTGTGCGCAACGATCTTGTCCCTGTTCGCGATGACGCCGGCCCCTGCGGCCGAGCTCAGCTCCGGCATCATGCAGCTCTATACATCGGTGTCGATCTATCCGCCGTCGGCCTCGGCGATGACGGTGTGCTACGGCTTCGTCTGCCGACGCCGCGAGATGCTCGACTTCAGTGCAGCCGACAGGGCTGCCCTGACCCGGATCATGGCCACCGGCCGTGCCAATGCCGCGGCCGAACGCGCGGCCGTGCAAAAGGCCGTGATCTGGTTCGACCGCCGGATGGGGCCGATCCTCGGCACCAACAAGCGCGTCGCGAAAGCGGACTTCCGCGCCAACGACGACCAGCACAATTACGACTGCTGGGACACGACCCGCAACACGACCAGCCTGATGCTGGTGATGCAGACATGGAACCTGTTCAAGTTCCACGACGTCGGGAATCCGCATTACCGCGGATTTTCGCTGGGGCAAACGCCGCACAACACCGCCGTCCTGCTCGAACGCGCCACCAAGGTGGAATGGGCCGTCGATCTCTGGCCTCGCGGCTATCTGCAACCGCCTGACGTCATGACCGTCGCGCAGTGGGTGACGGAAGATTGAACGGCTGATCGCTTCTGCCGCGCGTTTCGTGGCGTTCCGTCCCCATTGATTGTAGGGGATAATGTTGCGTCATTGACGCTGGAACCGGCTCCAGGGTTCGCGGAGTTCGTTTCCTGGCCCATCATCGTACGAACCAAGTGACGCGATAAGACGGCCAGCATTCGGTCAACCCGAGGCTACGACATGCGTTCACGTTCGACCTGCACCGGCGCTGCCATGAGCGGCATTCGTTTCCAGCTGTTGCTGACGCTTGCACTGCTTCTCTGGCCCGCGCTCGCGGTTTCCGCCCGCGCCGGTGACGTCGAGGACTGCAACGGGCCGCCGTCGGACAAGGCCGAGGCGGCGTGTTCGGGCATCATCAACGATGCCGCGCGCTCCACTGAGGAGCGGACCAAGGCGTTCACCGGCCGCGCGCGATTCTACATCGCCCGCAACAAGATCGATCAGGCCTTGAGCGATGCCGATGCGGCGTTGCAGCTAAACTCGCAATTCGTGCCCGCGCTGATCGCTCACGGCTATCTTCGGCAGCGCAAGGGCAGCCTCGACCAGGCGCGGGCCGATTTCGATCGCGCGATCGAGCTCGAGCCGAAGAATCCGTTCGGCTTCCTGGCGCGCGGCAATCTGCGCGCCGACCAGCGCGCCTGGGCCGATGCGATCTCCGATTACGGCGAGGCGATCACGCTGCGGCAGGATCTTCCCGCGGCCCATGTCGGGCGGGCGCGAGCCTATGTCGAAACCGGACAGCCCGATGCGGCGCTGGCCGACGCCAACACCGCGATCGCCGTCAATGCAAGCACGCCGAACGCGTTCTACTGGCGCGGTCAGGCCTATCGTCGCAAGGGAGACATCGATCACGCGATCGAGGATTTCTCGCGCGCCATCGCGCAGGCGCCGCAGACCGAGCGCAACGCCTATTTCGCCCGCGCCCAGCTCTACAGCGCCAAGGGCGACTACGTCAGGGCGATCGGCGATTTCGACAAGCTGCTGACGTTCCTGCCCGACAACAAGGAGATTCAGCAGCAGCGCCAGCAGGCGCTCGCCATGCAGGCTGAATTGGCGAAGTCCGGCGTGGCGCCCGCCGTGCCCGTGGCGCCGCCGGCGCAACCGCTCGCGCCGGCAACCACCCAGTTGCTCGACCAAGCCAGGCTGATGGTGGCCGAGCGCAACTATGCGGGCGCGATCACCAATCTCAACAGGGTGCTGACTGGTGATCCCGGCAATGAGGGCGCACTTCGGCTGCGTGCAGTGGCCTATTCGGGGGTCGCCCGGTTCGTAGACGCGCGCAACGACCTCGACAGCCTGCTCAAGCTCAAGCCGAACGATGCGCCGCTGCTCGCCTTCCGCTCGGTCAACTCGGCGGCGCTTCGGCAGTTCGATGCGGCGATGGCGGATGCCACCCGCGCCATTGCGCTCGATCCGAACAATGCGATGGCCTATCTCGGCCGCGGCCTGGTCAAGGCCGGCACCGGCAAGACGCAGGATGCCGTCGCCGACTATGACCATTCGATATCGCTGAACGGCAAGGACTCGCTGGCATTCACCGAGCGCGGGCTCGCCTACATCAACCTCAAGCAGATCGACAAGGCATTGCTCGATTTCGACCAGGCGCTGGCGATCACCCCGACCAATCTGCTCGCGAAATCATGGCGTGGGTTGGCGTTGCTGCTCAAGGGGCGCGCCGACGAGGGGCTGGTCGATATCAACGGCGTGCTGGAGCGAAACCCCAACAACCCCACCGCGCAACTCGGTCGCGCGCTGGCGATGCTCACTTCAGCGCAGTACGACCGCGCGGTGCTCGCGATCGATCCGATCGTCGCCAAAATGCCGAATGACCCGTTTCCGCAAGTGCTGCGTGCGCGCGCCTATCTTGGACTGAAGAAGACCGATGACGCGATGAAGGATCTCAATGCTGTGCTGGCTACCCGGCCCGATTACCTCGATGCCCTGACGCTGCGCGGCATCGCATGGTCGGCGCAGCGCGAATACACCAAAGCGGTCGAAGACCTGGATCGGGCCATTGCCCAGAAGGAGACGGTCGAGAACCTGTTCGCCCGCGCCAAGGCGCACGAGGCGCTCAACCACACCGACAAGGCGACCGACGACTTCCGCAAGGCGACGCAGCTCGTGCCGTCGAGCGTGTTCGACGTGCTGGCGCAGGCGGAGTCGAAGCGCAAGGTCCAGGAATTGTCGAAACGGGTGCCGTGCGGCAATGGCCAGAGCGGCACCTGCCTGTGACACGGCGACACGACAGCAGCGCGTCTTTCCAGCGCAATGGATAGATGTCGACGCGCAATCGATGACGGTGGGAAAAAATTCGATGCCGTGGCGCGCGGGCACCGTGCCCGCTCCGCCGAACGTCACGCGTGTGATGTTGGATCGGCCCTCACTCCCGGATGGCGTCCGAGAGTGCGCCGCTCGATCTTGCGCGGAGCGCTAGACCTTGAGGTTCTCGGCTGACGTCTTGCCGCGATTCGCGATTTCTTCGTATTCAACTGACTGGCCCTCGTTGAGGCTCTGAAGACCAGCCTTCTGAACTGCTGAAATATGAACGAAAATGTCCTTGCCGCCCGTTGCGGGCTGGATGAATCCATAACCCTTGGTCGGGTTGAACCACTTCACTGTACCTTTGGGCATTCCAGTCGTCTCCGCGGAATCAATCGAAAACAGACCAGCCGGTCCCCGCACAAACCGGCTTGTCCGTACTGCACAGGATAGCAGTTTGAAAAAAGCTGGGTAGATCAAACCACGGTGTGTTTTTGCCCGGAAACAACCCGTTTTGCAGGGTTTTGGCGCCGGATTGCCTGTTTCGTGGTCAATTGATGCAGTGCAAAAATCGGGTTTCTCTGACCCGAATTGGATCAATGGTCCCGCGCGCTGCCTTGTGGCGGGCGCGCGGGGGATCGAGGGACTCCGTCTTCAATAGGTCGCGGAGAGATACTCGACGATCTTGCCGACGTCGGCCTGGTCGATCGGCGCGCCGTAGACCTTGATCATCTTGGTCACCTCGGCCTGCCAGAAGTCCTTCTTGAACTTCTCGCCCTGCGGCTGGGTCTTGATGTAGTCCGCCGAGTGGCAGCCGGAGCAATTGTTCTGCACCACGTCGAGGTTGGGACCCGGCTTGAACGCCGCAGTCTCCTCGGGAAGCGTGTAGTTGACGGGCGCGGCGATCGCAGCGCCGATCGAGAGTGCCGCGATCGCGGCGAGGGAGGCAAGCAGCTTGCTGGTCATGATGCTTCTCCTCACGCCGCGGTGACGCGCACGGTTTCGACGACGTTGCGGAGATAGCCTGCCGGATTCCACAACGGGTCCATCGGCTGGGTGTCGCCGGCATTGTTGGTGGCGCGCACCTTCAGCTCCGACGGGCCGGCGGGAAGCGCGACCTTCAGCTTCCATTCGCGGAACGCGTATTTGCCGAGGTCCTTGCCGAGCTTCGCCGGTGTCCAGCTCTTGCCGCCGTCGGTCGAGACCACGACCTCCTTGATGCCCTTGCCGCCGTCGAAGGCGATGCCGCGCAGCGTGGTGCGGCCGGCCTTCAGCTTGGCGCCGTCGGCAACGCTGGTGATGAACGAGCGCACCGTGAAGCGGTTGATCGGGATCGTCGCCTTCGGTGCGGTGCCGGGCTCGACCGCGTTGTTGGGCGTATCCGGAATCCGGTAGGCGGACTTCATCCAGAAGCCGTCGAACACGTTGTCGATCACGGTGATCTCGTTGAGGTGCTTCACCCAATAGGTGCCGTAATAGCCGGGCACCACGAGGCGGAGCGGGAAGCCGTTGAGGAACGGCAGGTCCTCGCCGTTCATGCCCCAGGCCAGCATCACCTCGCCGTCGCGCGCATGGTCGATGTCGAGCGCCTTGACGAAATCGGGCGTCGTCTCCATGACCGGGCCGTCCATGCCGCCAAAGGTGACCTGCTTGGCGCCGGCCTGCACGCCGGCCATGTCGAGCACGGTCTTCAGCGGCACGCCATGCCAGCGCGCGCAGCCCATCGCGCCGTTGCCGAGCTGGCCGCCGGCGACGCGCGGATTGAAGAAGCCGCGGCTGTTGCCGGAGCACTGGTTGACGGCGACGAGCTCGACGGGCTTCAGTTTGCGGACATCCTTCAGCGACAGCTTCAGCGGCTTGTCGACCTTGCCCTTGATCTCGAGCGTGAACTTGTCCGGATCGAGGTCGTAGGGGATGCCGGCGAGGTGATAGCGGACGAAGAACGCGTTGTTCGGCGTCAGCGGACCGTCGTTGAAGATCGCAAACGGGGTTTCGAGCTGCGGCGGCCGGCTGGTCAGGCCGATCATCGGGCGCTTCTGCGGGTAGCGGACCAGCGGCCGTTCGCCGTTGCCAATGGGCAGCGTCACGGTGTCGAGGGCGAACGCGCCCCTTGATCCCAGCCCCGTCACCAAAGCCGCCAACCCGGCGCGCTTCATCAAGTCTCGTCGATCGAGCATTCCGCTTCCTCCGAAGCTGTTTTGTCGTGAGCTGGTCATCACCAGGCTCATTCTGCCTTGCGCGCCGTCGCATCATGGAAAGCGCGCGGCGACAAATGTCGCACCTGACGATCCCGAGTCAATTGAGCTTTCGCAGCGCTTACCGGCGTTGCGTTGCAATAGCGAAAAGCCCCGATCGCATGAGGCGACCGGGGCATTTCGCTTCCAGGTGTTGGTTCGATCAGTAGCAGACGTTGACGGTACGATAGCGATAGCCGTAGGGCGTCATCACCAGGCGGGTGACGTAGCACCCGGAGTCGACGAAGCCGACGGAGATGCCCGGGCCACCCCAGAAGTGATGGTGGTACGGATGCCAGAAGAACGGCTTGGCGGACGCCGAGGTCGGAGCCAGCGCGGCGGCACCGAGGGTTGCGGCGGTAGCGAGAGCAAGCGTGACTTTGCGAAGCATGGTCGTCTCCTTCAGATGCGCGTTGAACTCTGTCGCGGCGCGGTTGCAGTGTTACCCATCGCCAGTCAGTCGCATCCGGCACGGGACGCGTTCGAGCATCGCGGCTGAACGCTCTGCTGGATGTGCGGCAGGTCACATTCGGTGAAGGGGAGATGAACCGATCAGGCCGCGACGGCACGCCGCTCGTCGACCAGCGCCGACAGCACCCGCGTCGCCTCGACGGTGCGCACGGTCATCGGCTCGTTGCGGCCGCGGATCGCGACCTCCTGCGCGGGCAGGGCATCGTCGGCGAGGCCGGCTGTGACGCGCACCTCGTCGGAAATGACGGCCTCGCAGGCCAGCGCCTTGGTCATGTCTTGCAGCCGTGCCGCGACGTTGACCGCATCGCCGAGCGCGGTGAACACCATGTGGTCGCGATAGCCGATATCGCCGACGATCACCTCGCCACCATGGATGCCGATGCCGAAGCGGATCGGCTCGCGCAAATCGTGGCTGAGAAACTGGTTCAGCTCGTCGATATTGGCTGCGATCAGCGCCGCAGCGCGCAGCGCCTGGCGGCAGGCCTCGTGCCGGTCGGAGGAGAGCCCGAACAGCGCCAGCATGCCGTCGCCGATGAACTGGTTGGGCCGCCCGCCGGCTTCCAGCACCGCTTGCGACACAGCGCCTAGGAAGCGGTTGACGATGAACACGGTGTCGAACGGCAACCGCTTCTCGGCGAGCTGCGTCGAGCCACGCATGTCGACGAACATGCTGACGAGATAACGCTCCTGGCCGACCCGCGTCGGATTGCCGGCATGCGCGTTGGCCGACATCGTGCTCGGCAGGAACAACTGGAAGAAGGTCAGGTCGGAGGTCGGCCGCAACTGGCAGGCCAGCCGGATCGAGGGATCGTCGGTGCCGACCCGGTGCAGCACGAAGGCCTCGCGCGGCGAAGGTTCGGGCAGGGTGGCGTGATCGCCGATGATGCGGATGCGGCAGGTCGAGCAGCGCGCACGGCCGCCGCAGACGCTGGCATGCGGCACGTTGTAGCGCAGGCTCGCTTCCAGCACGCTCAGTCCCCTGGGCACCCGCAGCGTGCGGCCGTTGCCATAGGACAGTGCGATCATGCCGCCCCGGCGTTCCAGCAGGGTCCGCGCACCGCGCGCGAGCAGCACGAGGCCGAGTAGGCTGAGATAGCCGATCGTCAGGTCGTCGGTGATCTTCTCGAGCATGGCCCCCTGCGCCGCCGTGCCGAGCTTCTGCACCGACAACTCCTCGCGCCGCCAGTCGGGATCCTGGTAGTCGGCGATCGTGGCGCGACCGGCCTGGTAGATGCCGAGCATCGCCAGCGTCGGGATCAGCACGGCGGTGGCGAGCAGATAGGGCGCCGCGCGCTTGAAGAACGCGCGCATCCGCAGCCAGAAATACAGGCCGATACAGCCATGCACCCAGGCGATCACCAGCACCGCCAGCATCGTCCACAGCCGGTTCGGCGCTGCGATGAAGAACGTGTAGAGCTCCTGCGGATAGAGCTTCTCGTGCCCGTACAGGGTCTGGCCGAGCCGGACGCCGACGACGTGGGCGACGATCAGCATCGGGACGCTGAGGCCGAGGGTGAGCTGCAGCGGCTCGATCGCCTTCCAGTGGAACTCGCGCCGCTCAAACAGCGCCCAGATGCCGAGCGCGGCGTGCACCAGGCAAGCGGAATAGAACACGACCGCGACCGGCAGGAACTGCCAGAACTCCGTGTGGTAGTGCACCCCGATCGCCATCGCCTCGGTCGAGATATTGCCGAGCGCATGGTTGAGGAAATGGCTGATCAGGTAGGCGAACATGATCGTCCCCGTGACCAGGCGGACCTGCCGCTGGCCGATGCCGCGGGCCATGTCCTGCAGGTGCTCGCGCGAGGGGGAGGCCATGTGATTCATGATCGGCAAGTCTAATGTTTAATTCCCGCGCTGAACACCACCACGGGTCCGGACGCGCCGGGACAGCGGGCCGCGCGGAACGTTGACACTCCGTTAAGAGTCGAACAAAAAGCGGCCGTGACGATAACCCAAGCCGGACCTAAAGCCGAACCTGGAGCCGATAACATCGGCGTTAAGCCGGCCCGTTCGCGGGCGCCGGACTGGCGTGGCGTCATCGCCGTGATCGTTGCCATGACCGCGATGCGGCTGGTCTATGCCCATGCGCTCGATCTGCGCACCGACGAGGCCTATTACTGGACCTGGTCGAAGGAAAACGTGCTGTCCTTCCTCGACCATCCGCCGATGGTCGCCTGGCTCATCCGCCTCGGCACCGCTGTTCTCGGCGACACCAATCTCGGCGTCCGCCTCGGTGGTATCGTGGCAATGCTGGTGACCCAGCTCCTGCTCGCCGACATCGTCCGCCGCGTCACGGCCAACAATATCCGCGCCGTGATGCTGGCGTTGCTGCTGCCGGAGGCCGCGCTTTATTACGGGCTGTTGATGGCCAAGGTCGCGCCGGATACGGCGCTAATCCCGTTTTCGGTGGCGATGCTGTGGTCGCTGGTGCGGCTCGCGCAGAGCGATGACGGGCGCTGGTGGCTCGCGGCAGGGCTGTTCGCAGGGCTTGCGCTGCTGTCGAAGTTTACCGCGATCATGTTCGCGCCGGCGGTGCTCGCCTTTGCGCTGATGCCGGACTGGCGCTGGCGCTGGCTGCGCAGCCCATATCCGTACCTTGCCGCGCTGATCGCGATCGTCGTGTTCTCGCCGGTGCTGATCTGGAATGCCGAGCATGACTGGGCCTCGTTCCGTTTCCAGGCGGTGCGCGCCACCGTCGAGCGCGATCTGACGCTGCGCACCCTCGGCGAATTCATCGGCATGCAATTCGGCCTGGTCGGCTTCGTGCTGCTGCCGGTGACGCTGTTCGCGACAGTGCTGACGGCGTGGCGCGGCTATGCCAGACGCGAGCCGGTCGCGATCCTGCTGTCGACCGCGGTGCTGGTGCCGTTCATCTACTTCCTCTGGAAGTCGCTGACATTGCGGGTCGGCGACACCTGGCCGATGTTCCTGTGGCCGGCCGGCTTTGCGGCGGTCGCTATCAATTTGACGCGGATGCCGTTCGAGGGCTGGTCGACCGGTCTCGTCAAATCGACGATCTATTGGGCGCGGACCGCGATCACGACAGGCATCGCCTTCGTCGTCTGCGTGTTCCTCTATTACATGTTCGCGCCGTGGAATCTGATCGGCCGTACCGATCCGATCGGCACCGAGGCGGGCTATGAATTGGTGGCCGCGCATACCCTGGCACAGGTCGAGGCCACCGGCGCGACCTGGGTCGCGACCACGGACTACCGCACCTATGCGATGCTGCGCTGGATGCTGCGCGGGCGGGTGCCTGTCATCGAGATCAATGAGCGCGGCCGCTTCCAGGGTTTTGCCGATCCCGGCATGAGCAAGATCCGCGATCACGTCGGCATCTATGTCGGGCGCGAGCCGGAGAACAATCTGCCGCTGTGGAACGAAACGTCAGCGGTGCGCCAGCCGCTGGAGCGCGTGACGCGGAGCTGGCGCGGCATGGTGATGGACACCTATTCGCTGGAGAAGATCTCAGGCTGGACCCCCGATCTGTCGCCGCCGCCGGACACCACGTTCTTCCGCTGGCGCGTGCTGGCGATGCGTCTTCCTTCTTCCCTTGCGGGAGAAGGTGGCGCGCATTCGCGCGCCGGATGAGGGGGCTCTCTCCGCAGGTGAAGCTTGCCGAGAGACACTCGCGTAACACCCTCGATGTCGTCCCTGCGAAAGCAGGGACCCATAACCACCGATGCTGGCTGTCTTGCGTTGCTGTAACGGTGAGCTCCGTTCACAACATCCGCTGCGGCGTATGGGTCCCTGCTTTCGCAGGGACGACAGCTGTGTTTGTCGCGAGACGGTTGATGGTGGGCACGGCGCAAACGTGTCTCTGCCGACCCTGCGCCGTTATTCCTCTTCGTCGCGCTTGCGGATCAAATCCTTTGCCAGATCGGTTAGCGCCGGGCGCGGCAGGGCGTTGAAGGGAAGCGGGCGGGTGACGTCGATGGCGGCGAGGCCGAGGCGGGCGGTCAACAGGCCGTTGAGCATGCCTTCGCCGAGCCGCTGCGAGAGTTTGGCCGCGATGCCGTGGCCGAGCATCTGCTGGATCAGGCTGTCGCTCGCGGCCATGCCGCCGGTGATCGCGAGATGCGCGATCACGTGGCGCAGCAGGCGGATCATGCCGAGCGCGCCGGGCCGGCCGCCATAAAGCCGCGCCAGTTGCCGGATCATCCGCAAGCTCGCCACGAACACGAACAGCACATCGAACAGCGCGCGCGGGCTGACCGCGGTGACGACGGAGACGCGCTGCGCGGCCGACGACACCAGCCGCCGCGCCTCCTCGTCGAGCGGCGTCATCAATTCGCGCTCGGCGAGGCGGATCATGTCGGCGCCGTCGATGATATCATCGGTGTGGCTCTGCAGCGCGCTGCGGGCGCGGGCGAGCTGCGGGGTGTGGTGCGCGAGCTTGAGCAGATCGGCGACCACAGTGCGGCTCGCGGCCCGGTCGTCGCTGATCAGCACCTCGGCGGCGCGCAGGTGCAGCTTCTCGATGGTGGCAAGCCGCGCCAGACCGACCAGCTCGCGCATGGTGACGACCGCGAGCGCCACCGCCGCGACGACGGCGAGCGCCAGCCCAAGGAAGCCGAGGCCTTCGTTGCGCGCGAACAGATCCTCGACCAAGTTGATCACGCCAAGCCCGCTGCCGAGCACGACGAGGCCCGCGACCGCACTCCAGAACAGTGTGCCCCAGCGGAAGCCGCGACGCTCCGGCAGCAGCGGCGTATCTGTCGGCACCGGCAGTTGTGCGGGCTCGGCCTCGGGCACGATCTGGATCGTGCCGCGTGTGAGGCGGCCGGGCTCGTCCGGATCCATCACGACCACACCGGGATCGTCGAGCTTGAACGTCGCCGGCCGCCGCGGGGGCGTCTTCTCGTTCATTGCAGTTTGTCTCCGATCAGGAACTGGAGGGCGCGGTCAAGGCGGATGTGAGGCAGCGCCGGCTCCGCATCGCCGCCTCGTTCGAGCTTCGGCGGGCGGAAGCGCAGGAAACGATAATCGGCCGCGTCGGTGTCGCCGCTGGAGAGGCCGCGGAAGCCGCCGCTGAACAGCTCCTCCGGATTGTCGGGCAGGTCGCCCGGAAAGGTCGCGACCTCCGTCTCGCCATCAAGCCGCTCGCCATTGGCAACTTCGCCCGGCGCCGGCGTGCCGAGGATCGACGGCAGCTTGTCCCGGCCGCGCTGGACCTGCGCCTCGCGGGTGGCGCGCACTGCGGCGAGCGCGACGACGTCGATCTCGGCGCCGGCATATTCGGCGCGCTCGGCGGCCCTCGCCACGATCCGCCGCAGCACGGCTTCGAGCCGGTCGTGGCTCTGGTGATGCAGGTGGTCGGCCTTGGTTGCCGCGAACAGGATGCGGTCGATGCGCGGCCGGAACAGCGCGCTCAGGATCGTGCTGCGGCCGATCCGGAAGCAGTCGAGAATGCCGGCGAGCGCCGCTTCGAGATCGTGCAGCGCCTCGGGGCCGGCATTGAACGCGGCGAGCGCATCCGCCAGCACGATCTGGCGATCGAGCCGCGCGAAATGGTCGCGGAAGAACGGCCGCACCACGACGTCCTTGTAGGCTTCAAAGCGCCGCCGCATCATCGCCCATAGCGAGTGATCGGGCGCGCTGCCGTCGATGGGCACATCGAGCGGCGCGAAGGTCAGCGCCGGCGTGTCGGCGAGGTTGCCCGGCATCAGGAAGCGGCCGGGCGGCAACAGGCTCATCGCAAAGCGCTCGTCGCGGCAGGCGCGTAGATAGTCGGTGAACAGCCGTGCTTCGGTGAGCGCGGCCTGCTCGTCCTCTCTCGCCTCAGGCTTCAGCGTTGCGAGATGGGCGTGCCAGGGCGCCGCGAGTTTTGCGCGCAGCGGCTCGCGCGACAATGCAAGGCCCTCCGCCGACCATTGCTCGTAGCTCTTGCCCAGCAGCGGCAGGTCGAGCAGCCATTCGCCGGGATAGTCGACGATGTCGAGGGTCAGCGTGCGGTCTGCGCCGCTTTGCCGCTGATATTCGATCACGAGGCGAAGCTCGGAGATGTCGGTGGTCGAGGTCGGCCAGGTCCGCTCCTCGACCAATGTCCGGACATGGTTCTCGTAGGCGAAGCGCGGCACCGCATCGTCGGGCTGCGGGGCGAGATAGGCGCGCGCGATCCGTCCCGAGGCATAGGCCTCGAACACCGGGAAGCGGCCGCCGCGGGTCAAGCCGTGCACCAGCGCGGTGATGAACACGGTCTTGCCGGCGCGCGACAGGCCGGTGACGCCGAGCCGCACCGTCGGGTTGAACAAACCCTCGCCATAGTCGAGCAGCGCCCGCGCCGAGAGACGGGCTTCCTCGACGATATCTCGAAACCTGGGGGGCATGGAGGGTTAACGAAGACCCGGCAGGAGGGACCAAACGGGGCGGGCGATCACCCGCAAGGTGGCGATTATCGGGCCAAAATCAAGCTTCACATTTCCGGCGCCTTTGCAGGTGAGGGAGGGGGCGAGGGGGATTGCAGGGGGATTGAACGCGTCACGCCACCCGCGCTACCCATATCAATAGGCCCACAGGAAAGCCTGCATGACGGTCTTCCGCCTGAAGCAACTTGCCTCGACCTCGATCCACGCGGCCGGCGCCGCGCTGTGGAACTACGACCGCGCCGAACTGATCGCCGACGGCGTCGTTCATCTGGTCGGCGTCGCTTTCGGGCTGGTTGCCGCCACAGCGCTGATCGTGCTGACCGCGGTCTATGGCGGCCCGTTCGACGTCGCCGTGGTGTCGGTCTATGTCGCGGGCCTGCTCGCGATGCTGACGCTGTCGGCGACCTATAATCTCTGGCCGGTGTCGCGCGCCAAATGGATCCTGCGGCGCTTCGATCATTCCGCGATCTATCTGTTGATCGCCGCGACCTACACGCCGTTCATCGTGGAACTGAAGGACAGCTATTTTGCGATCGCGCTCTTGGTCGGCGTGTGGTGCGTGGCGATCGTCGGCATCTGGCTGAAGCTGCGTTATCCCGGCCGCTTCGACCGCCTCTCGGTCGGGCTTTATCTCGCGATGGGCTGGAGCGGCATCATGCTCTACGACCGCGTCGTGAAGGCGCTGCCGGCGATGGCGCTCGGCTTCGTGCTGGCGGGCGGCATCCTCTATAGCCTCGGGGTGATCTTCCATTCCTGGCGGCGGCTGCGCTTCCAGAATGCGATCTGGCACGGCTTCGTGCTGCTCGGGGCCGCCTGCCACTATACGGCGGTGTTCGACGTCGTGCTGGCGAGCTGATCTGCCCACCGGCGCTGCGCGAAAGACCGGGCTGGCCTCTCGAAAAGATCATGCATCGGCACAAGATGCGCTATCATGATCGCTCTGTTTGAGCATGACGCCGGCTTTCCGGATCATGCGCTGAAATCAAGATATCGGGAGGATGGCCATGCAGGTGGCAGGTAAAGTGGTGGTGGTCACCGGCGGTGGCAATGGCATCGGCAAGGCGCTGTGCGAGGCGTTCCATTCCGCCGGCGCATCCAAGGTCGTGGTGGTCGACCTCGATCATGCCGCGGCCGAGAAGGTCGCAGGCTCGGTCGGCGGTGCCGCCTTCAAATGCGACGTCGGTCAGGAGAAGAACGTCCTGCATGTGATCGAGGAGACCGAGCGCATGTTCGGCCCGATCGCGCTGTTCTGCTCCAACGCCGGCATCGGCGGCGGCTTCGACCCGCTGTCGAAGAATGCCGGCGGCACCTCGGACGAGCCATGGTCGCGGAGCTGGGCGATCCATGTGATGGCGCATGTCTATGCCGCGCGGCATCTGGTGCCGCGCATGAAGACGCGCGGCGAGGGCTACTTCCTCAACACGATCTCGGCCGCGGGCCTGTTGTCCCAGGTCGGCAGTCCCGCTTACTCGACCACCAAGCACGCCGCGGTCGGCTTCGCCGAAAACCTCGCGATCTCGCACCGCGCCGACAACATCAAGGTCTCGATCCTCTGCCCGCAAGGCGTCGACACCAACATGCTGCGCTCGATCCCGAAGGGCCCGCAATCCGGTGACGGCGATCTCACCGCGGAGCAGGTCGCACAGGATGCGCTGAGGGGCATCGAGCAGGAGACCTTCCTGATCCTGCCGCACCCGCAGGTGCTAGGCTACATGCGCAAGAAGACCGAGAACTACGACCGCTGGATCGGCGGCATGGCCAAGATCCAGGCCAAGATGCGCGAGAGCCACGGGAAGTGACGGCCAGCGAATTCGCGTCGCGCGTGTGAGATGAGCACCCTGGTCAGGCTCCCTCTCCCCTTGCGGGAGAGGGGTGGCTCCGGGCGAGATGATCGATCGAAGCGTCGCCATCGCAATTTCGCTCGCGCGTCGTTGAAGCGTCGAGAGAGCACCCGTGTGGTACCCTCTCCCCAACCCTCCCCCGCAAGGGGGAGGGAACCCGTCCGCAAGTGCATCCCTCACTTCGGTGAGATGGTTGTGTCGCTGATCGCGCCGTCACTTGATCAGTGCAATTGCTTCGCGAAACCGGGGATGCTCAGCGGTTTCCAGCCATTCGAACACCACCATCTCGGTGGTCACGATCTCGGCGCCGTGCCGCTCCATGCGGCGGATCGCAGTGTCCTTGTCTTCGGCGCGGCGCGAGCCCAGCGCATCGCGCACGACATAGATCTTGCGGCCGGCGTCGATGAGGCCGAGCACGGTCTGCTGCACGCAGACATGCGCTTCGCAGCCGGCGACGACGATGTGTCTGTCGGGTGGGATCGCGCCGAGGAATTCGCGCTCGCGGACGGCATCGAAGGTCATCTTGTGGATCAGTCGCGCCTCGGTGGTCGCGAGCTCGGCGACGGTCGCGCCGAGGCCTTTGGCATTCTGCTCGGTGAAGATCACGGGAATGTCGACGAGCCCGGCCATGTCGATCAATCGCCGTGCATTCCTCACCGCTGTCGTGCCCTGATCGATCGCGGGCATCAGGCGGGACTGGAAGTCGACGATCAGCAGCAGCGACTGTCTCGGATCGATCGTCAGCATGGCTTCACTCCTTACCGAGTTGCGCGATCTTCTCGCGGAGATAGGCGTCCATCAGGTCGGGCGCCGAGGCGCCGAACATTCGGATGCGGCCGGTGTGCAGCAACAGCAAGAGGCCGGTGGCGTGGGCAAAGCAGTCCACCATGGCCGTATTCGCCTTCTGCCTGGACGCGCCGAGCGCCTCGGCGGCTTCCGCGATCGGATGCAATGCTGCCTCCAGCGCGGCGTTCAGCGCGTGGTCGCGGTCATGGCCGAGCCCGGCCGGCTTCATGCCGCCGCGAAACAGGTAGAAGCCGAGATCGAGGTCGCGCGGGTTGTCGGCATAGTAGCGGAAGAAGCCCATCCCGGCGGCGTGCAGCCGCTGCTTCGCGCCGCGCGTGGTCGCGACTGCCGCGCTGACGGCGTCGCCGAGCGCGGCCAGCGACTGCCGCAGCACCTCAGCATAGATCGCCTCCTTGGAATCGAAATGGAAATACAGCGCCGCCGGGGTGTAACCGGCCCGGGTCGCGATCGCACGCAGGCTCGCGCCCTCGAGGCCTTCTTCGGCGAACACGCTGCGAGCCGCATCGAGGATCAGCTCCCGCTTGTGGCGGCTGATCGCCTCCCTCCTGCTCTCGCGCATCTGCATCCGGCGATTCCGTCCTTGACTCAATTCTAACGCTGTTCAATAATTTAACAATGTTAGAATAAATGAGCAAGGGAGAAGCGCCATGCTGATGACGGCCGCGGACTACCGGGAATCCCTGCGCCGCTACCGACCGCGGGTGTTCGTCAATGGCGAGGCGGTGGCGAGCGTCGCGGACGAGCCCTTGCTGGCGCCCGGCATCGCCGGTGTCGGCGTGACCTATGATTTCGCGCACCACGCCGAGCACACGGCGATCATGACCGCACGGCAGGCGACCTCCGGCAAAACCGTCAACCGCATGCTCCACATCAATGAGAGCTCGCAGGACCTGCTCTACAAGCTCGAGGCGGTACGGCTGGTGTGCCGGACCTCGGGCTGCGCGCAGCGCTATCTCACCCATGACGCGCTGAACGGGCTCTATCAGGCGACGAAGCTGACCGACGATCGCCACGGCACCGACTACAGCCAGCGCTTTCTCAACTATCTGCACGAGGTGCAGGACCAGGACCTGACGCTCGGCGTCGCCATGACCGATGCCAAGGGCGACCGTTCCAAGCGCCCGGGCCTGCAGGCCAATCCAGACGTCTATGTCCACATCAGGGAGCGCCGCCCCGACGGCATCGTGATCCGCGGCACCAAGGCGATCGTGACCGGCGCGCCCTACATGCACGAGTTCCTGGTCATGCCGTGCCGCACCCATGTGCCCGATGACAAGGATTTCGCGGTGTGTTGCGCGGTGCCGATCGATGCGCCAGGCGTGACCATCGTCGCGCGGCCCGCCGGCCGGCCCGGCGATGCCAGCGCAAAGTTCTCGGCGAAGTACGGCCAGTCGGTCGGCGTCGTGATCTTCGACGACGTGTTCGTGCCGCACGACAGCGTCTTCCTCGCCGGCGAGACCGAGGAGGGCGGCTTCCTCACCACGTCCTACGCCACCCATCACCGCCACTCCTGCATCGGTGCACGCGCCGGCTTCGGCGATCTCCTGATCGGCGCCGGCGCCTTGATGATCGAGGCCAACGGGCTCGATGCCGAGAAGCACGCCCATATCCGCGAGGCGATGGTCGAGCTGATCACGATCACAGAAAGCTTCTATGCCTGCGGCGTCGCGTCCTCGGTCTATTGCACCAGGGATCCGGCGGGCTCGGTGATGCCGGATGCGGTGTTCTCCAACATCGGCAAGCTGCTGCTGGCGACCAAGATTTACGACATGCACCGCGTCGCGCATTACGTCTCCGGCGGCTTGATCGTCGCGCTGCCGGGACCCGACGAGGACCATAATCCGGAAACGCGCGCCTCGCTCGCCGCCGTGATGGGCGGACGTCCGGACATTCCAACCGAGCAGCGCGCCGAGGTGGCGCGGCTGATCGAAGACCTCACGGTCTCGCATGAAGCCGGCTGGTACTCGGTGATCTCGCTGCACGGCGGCGGCTCGCCGGAAGCCATGAAGCGCGAGATCTGGCGCAATTATCCCGTGATGGAGAAGGCCGAGCTGGTCGAAAATCTGCTCGGCCGCGGGTTGGTCGACGAGGGCCAGCGTGTGTCGAAGCAGCCCGGCCGCTGCTGCGCTACCGGCTGCGAGGTGCCGACGCCGTCAGTGCAAACGTTGGAACAGGAGCGAGAAAACGCTCTCGTGAGGTGAGCAAACTGATCGGGCTCCCTCCCCCGCAAGGGGGGAGGGAACCCAGCCGCCGGGGTGCCTTCCTTACGAGTGCGCAAGAGCCGCGTCTCGCCGCTCAGCTCTTCTGCGTGTAGAGCAGCGGCACCGCGGAATCGACCATCACCTCGATCAGGCTGGCGCCTTTCGCCGACAAGCCACGCTTGTAGGCGTCCGCGAGCTCGGCTGATTTCGCCACCCGCACCGCGTCGCAGCCCATGCCTTCGGCGAGCTTGACGAAATCGATGCCGGGCAGGTCGAGACCCGGCACGTTGCGCACCTGCATCACCTGGCTGAATGAATGCATCGCGCCATAGCCGGAATTGTTCATCACGACGACCGTGAGCGGCAGCCTGCGCTGGGCTGCAGTCCACAGCGCCTGGATCGAATACATCGCCGAGCCGTCGCCGATCAGGCAGACCGTTCGCCCCTCGCGCCGACCGAGCGCCATGCCGACCGCGGCCGGCAGGCTGTAGCCGAGGCCGCCGCTCGCCATGGTGTAGAAACTATCCTGGCCGCGCATCGGCATCGCCTTCTGCATCAGCGGGCGATGCGATGGCACTTCCTCGACCAGCGCATCATGCGGTCCCATCGCGGCCGAGAGCGCGTGCAGCGCGTATTCGGCGGGGATGGGATCGCCGGCCGCGGGTGCCGGCGGCAGGATGCGGCCCGCAGGTGCCGTGCGCCTGGTCTCGGGCAGCAGCTCGAGCAGCGCCGACAGCGCCGGCTTCATCGTCGCGATGATGCTGTGGCCGGTCGGCGTCATCGCAGCGGCATCGGGATCGTCGGTGATCTGGAAGATCGTGGTCGCGCCGTCGAAGATCGCCGCATGGCCCTCGACATGGAAGGTGAACACCGGCGCGCCGACCACGACGACGAGATCGTGCTCGCGCAGCGCATCGGAAAGCTGGCCCGGTGCCGCATGCAGGAAGCCGGCAAATTGCGGATGCCGCTCGGGGAACGAGCAGCGTGCCGAGAACGGGCTGGCCCAGACCGCAGCCTTGGTCTTCTCGGCGACCTTGACCATGAGATCGACCGCCTCGGCGCGATCGACGGACGGCCCGACGACGAGGGCAGGGCGCTTGGCCTCGCCGAGCGCAGCCACCAGTGCCCGCATCGCGGCGGCATCAGGGCCAACCTCGCGGCTGACCTGACGGGCCTCCAGCGGCTGCGTCGCATGCGCCCAGTCGTCGATCGGCACCGAGACGAAGGTCGGCCCACAGGGCGGCTGCATCGCGACGTAGTAGGCGCGCGCGATCGCGGCCGGCACGTCCTCGGCGCGCGCCGGCTCGACCGCGAATTTCACGTAAGGCCGTGGGAATTCCGAGGCGCGCTCGGCATAGAGGAAGGCTTGCAGCGGCATGATCGAGCGCGCCTGCTGGCCGGCGGTGATCACCATCGGGGTCTGGTTGCGATAGGCGTTGTAGATGTTGCCGAGCGCGTTGCCGACGCCGGCCGCCGAATGCAGGTTGACGAAGCCGGCATTGCGGGTCGCCAGCGCATAGCCGTCTGCCATGCCGACGACGGAGGCCTCTTGCAGGCCGAGCACGTAATCGATGTCATCGGGCCAGTCGCTCAGGAACGGCAGCTCGGTCGAACCGGGATTGCCGAACACCTTCTTGATGCCCCAGGCGCGCAGCAGGCCGAAGGTGGCGTCCTTGACGGTGACGGTCTTGCCTTTGCTGGCGGCGGGTTTGCGCGACGACATCGGGCGGCTCCCATTTGGTGTCTTGTTACGTTCCGTCATTGCGCGCGGCAAAAGCGGAAAGGCAATCCACCTGTCGATGGATTGCCTGGCCATGTCAAGCCGCCGCGCCCATGGTTGCCGCGGCAACGGCCGAAATTGAGCGGCTAATTGGCCTTCGCGAGCGCGGCGGTCTGCTTGGCGAGCTGCTTGTCGAAATCCTGCTCCAGCCCCGCCACATAGCTGGCGTTTTCGCCCGGCTTGACGAACGGGTTCGGCGCACCGTCCTTCATCTGCGCGCGCTTGGCCTGCATGTCGTAAACCTCCGGATGCGGCCCGAGCAGCACGTCGACCTTCATCGTCTTGACCTTCGCGAAGGTCGAGCGGTAGTCGTCGACGATCCCGGGATAGGTCGGGCGGCCGACCAGCCGGTTCAGCGCCACCGTTCCGCTGCAGAAGAACAGCACGTCGCGCGTCTCGCCGCCGTCCTTCACGGTCATCTCCCAGCTGGTGCAGCCCGGCGAATGGCCGGGCGTGGCGTGCGCGGTCAGCGTGGTGTCGCCGAGCGTGACCTTGTCGCCTTCCTTGACCGTGCGGTCGACCTTCACAGGCGTAAAGGCAAGATCGGCGTTGCTCTCGTCGCCGGGATAGTAGCCGCCCTCGAGCAGGGGCTTGTCGCGCTCGCCGGCGATCATTTGTGCGCCGGTCTCCTGCTTGATCTCGGCAAAGCCGCCGGTGTGATCGAGATGGGCATGGCTGTTGAGGATGATCTTGATGTCGGCGACCTTGAAGCCGAGCTTCGTGATGTTGTCCTTGATCATGCCGGTCGACTGCTGCATCGCCGTGTCCATCAGGATCAGCCCTTGCGAGGTCTTGATGATGTAGACGGCGATCCCGTCGGTGCCGACATAGTAGATGTTGTCGATCAGCTGGTACGGCTCGAACGGTGCAGTCCATTTCTTCATGACCGTGGCCATGAAATCCTTCAGCGTCTGTGCCTGCGCACCGGTTGCGATCAGCGCGAGCGCGCACAGCGCGGCTGCGATCGTCCTCATGGTTGTCTCCCTGCCTGTTATTGTTCGTGCACGGGCCGCACTATGCGTGCTGGCAACGCCGGCGGCAAGCGGCGGAAGGCAGGCCGCCGGTCAGGGCGCCCCGCCGTCCGGCGCATGCCTGTTCCGCTGGTCAGCTGGCGTACTGCGCGATGCCGTTGCCGAACGACCAGTTCTCCTTGACGACCTCGACCAGGTTGATGACGACATCGTCGGGCCGTCCCTGCAACTGGCTCTGATAGTCGTCCACGATCCGCTTGTAGAACGCCTTCTTCATCTCGACCGTGCGCCCGGCATTCATGGTGATCTGGATGAAGATGAGATCGTCGCTGTAGCTGTTGCCGAGATAGTTGTCGGCATGGTTCAGGTCGCCGCGGTCATGCTCGGTGATGACCTGAAACTTGTCATTCTCGGGCACGTTGATGGTGTCGCGCATCGCCTTGTAGACGATCTCGCCCAGCGTCTTGCGATATTCGGCGGACTTGCCGCGCTTCAGGTCAATACGAACGAATGGCATGGTGGTCTCCCGTGTTATGCGGGGCTGGGCCATAACAGACCCGCGTGATCGAAATGCTTCATTGGTCTGACGGCGATTGAGTTGTCCGCTTCGCCGTTGGTCCCGAAGGGGTCAGCGGCTCGCCTTGAAGGTGTCCCATCGCGCGTCGCGCTCTTTTTGATATTTGGGTGTCCGCTCTCCAACCATGTCCTCGCGACGGACCGGCTCGCCACAGGACTCGCAGACCGGGCCGAGCCCGGCCGGCTTGCCGCAGACGAGGTGCGTGTAGGTCATCGCGCGGCCTTCCTTCGGTGACTTGCACCAGGTCTCACCCCAGGCGCGCAGCGCCATCAACACCGGAAAGAACGCCGTGCCCTTCTCGGTCAGGTGATATTCGTGGCGCAACGGACGCTTGTTGTAGACGCGCCGCGTCACCAGGCCGTCCGCTTCCAGCTTCTTCAGCCGCGCCGTGATCATCTGCGGCGTGCCCCCGGTCTGCGCCTGAATCTCCTCGAAGCGATGACTGCGCGCGAACAGCTCGCGCAAAACCAGTACAGTCCAGCGGTCGCCCACGACGGTCTCGGCGCGGGCGACCGGACACAGCGTTTGGTCAGTCCTGTTGTCCTTGATTTTGGCCATCACGATTACTTCATCAGGCTTGTTACTATGATTATCATAGCAATATGGCCCGTCATCATCGCGAATGCAATGGGCCGCTTTTGGCCCGGTCTTTCATCACCAGGGAGCGAGCCATGACCACGGAACAGGCGCCGGCAGCGGCAAAAGTCGATTTGAAGCTCGAGGTCGTCGTCATTCCCGTCGCCGACGTCGACCGGGCCAAGCGGTTCTACCAGGACCTCGGCTGGCGGCTTGATGCCGACTTCGTCAGGCCCGACGGCTCGCGCGCCGTACAACTCACGCCGCCGGGTTCGCCGACTTCGATCCATCTCGGCTCGGGAGCCGGGCTGCCGCGCTTCCTGATCGTCAACGACATCGAAGCGGCGCGCGCCGAGCTGATCGCGCGGGGCGCCGACGTCAGCGAGGTGTTTCATCGCGGCGCGGAAGGCCGCATCGAGGGACCGGATCCGGAGCGCCCGAGCTACGGTTCGCTCGCCACCTTCAACGATCCCGATGGCAATGTCTGGCTGCTGCAGCAGGTCACACAGCGGCTGCCGGGTCGCGTCGACGGCAACAGCACGAACTTCTCATCGTCGGCTGATCTCGCCGCCGCGCTCCGCCGCGCGGCCACGGCCCATGGCGAGCATGAGAAGCGGACCGGTAGGCATGATGCGAACTGGCCGGACTGGTACGCCGAATACATCGTCCGCGAGCAGGCCGGCAAGCCGCTGCCCGAGTGATCGGAAGACCGCGGTAGTCCGTAAAGCCGGCAGCATCGCAGCTGCGCGCTCAAAGGAGCTAGTGCAATGACGACGTCATCGAAGACAGCGATTGCAATTGGAGCGGGTCAATCGAACCAGGAAGCTATTGACCAGAGCAGACGCAGGCTGCTTGCCGGCGCGGCGCTGGGCCTCGCTGTCGCCAGCGCCGCCGGCCTGTTTCCGGCGCGCCCGGTTGCAGCGGCCGCCAATGATGCGATCCGCCCGTTCCATATCGACATCCCCGAGGCAGATCTCGTCGATCTTCGCCGCCGCCTGGCGGCGACCCGATGGTCCGACAAGGAGACCGTCAATGACGACTCCCAGGGCGTCCCGCAGGCGATGCTGCGCGATCTGGTCCGCTACTGGCAGACCGATTACGACTGGCGCAAGGTCGAGGCGCGGCTCAACGCGCTGCCGCAATTCAAGACCGAGATCGACGGGCTCGACATCCACTTCATTCAAGTTCGCTCGAAGCACGACAATGCCCTGCCGATGATCGTCACGCATGGCTGGCCGGGGTCGGTGATCGAGCAGATGAAGATCATCGAGCCCCTGACCAATCCCACCGCCCATGGCGGCAGCGCGGCGGACGCGTTCCATCTCGTGATCCCGTCGATGCCGGGCTACGGCTTCTCCGGCAAGCCGACCACGACGGGTTGGGATCCGCAGCGCATCGCGCGGGCCTGGGTCCAGCTGATGAAGCGCCTCGGCTACAGCAAGTTCGTGGCGCAGGGCGGCGACTGGGGTTCGCCGGTCTCCAATGAAATGGCCAAGCTGGGTGCGCCGGAGCTGCTCGGCATCCATGTCAACCTGCCCGGCGTCGTTCCGCCCGAGGTGTTCAAGGCGGTCTCCACCGGAGGTCCCGCGCCGGACAATCTGTCGGCGGAGGAGCTGCACGCCTTCGAGCAGATCAAGCTTCAATTCGCGAAGCGGCGTGCCTATGCGCAGATCATGGGCACGCGCCCGCAGTCCCTTGCGGCGTTTGCGGATTCTCCGGCGGGCCTCGCCGCCTGGCTGCTCGATCACGGCGACGGCTATGCCCAGCCGGCCTCCGCGATGCAATCAGCCGTGTTCGGGCGCGCCGTCAACGGCCATTCCGCGGGTGCGCTGACCCGCGATGATGTGCTCGACAACATCACGCTGTACTGGCTCACCAACAGCGCGATCTCCTCGGGCCGCCTGTACTGGGAAAACAAGACCAATCTCTATTTGCCCGCCAATGTCACGATCCCCGCTGCCGTCACCGCGTTCCCCGGCGAGAGTTTCGTGGCGCCGCGGAGCTGGGCGGAGAAGGCCTATCACAAGCTGATCTACTTCCATCAGGCCGAAGCCGGCGGTCACTTCGCGGCCTGGGAGCAGCCCGACATTTTCAGCAGGGAAGTTCGGGATGCGTTTCGGCCGCTCCGCAAGCTGATCTGAGAATTGAGGGGAACGTCCGCCATGTCAAAGCTTGCACTCATCGCCACCGTCGAGGTCGCGCCGGAGAAGCGCGATCAAGTACGGTCGTTGTTGTCGGCGCACGGCGCCCGCTCGCTCAGGGATGAGCCGGGTACGCTGCATTTCGACATCCTGGTGCCGCGCGAGGATGTCGCGAAGCTTTTGATCTATGAGGTCTATCAGGAGGACGCCGCGTTCGAGGCGCATCGCAATGCGCGCTCGATCGCACAGTTTCGCGAGGAGTCAGCGGCGCTCGGCGTCAAGATCACCGCGACGCGGTGTACGCCCGCCGAGTAAGCGCAGCCGCGCCGGCGTCATGCCTTGAGGCTGGCGCCGCGCTAGGACAGGACCTTTTCGGCCTTCGGCGTCAACTCATAGAGGTCGCCGTCCTTTGCGACGTAGCCCTCCTTGATGAGCCGGTCGACTTCGCCCTGCACGTCGTCGGCAAAGGCGATCGATTGCGCGATGTCGCAGAGAACCGCGACCTGTTCGTCTCTAAGCGTGGCGTCCTCCGTCAGGGCGGGGAACGCGCAGGCCGGCATTCGGTTCCAGGAGGCGATGATACGACCGAACTTCGCGCCGACCGGCCATCAGCTGCGACGCCGTCGGTGCCCCGAGCTTCACCGAGGCACGGTGTCGAACACCGGTGTGTAGCCATCGCCGTTCCGACGGATGTGGGCGCAGCGCGCGCCGCGGAAGTGGGCCGGTATGACGAGCCGGCCGCTGTCGGCGGCCTCCGCCAGGATTTTCGCACGCGTCTCGCGCGCGAGCTGCGGGTCGGTGCAGGATGAGGTGGACAGGGCGGGCTGGAAGATCTGCACCGGATTGTGCACGGCATCGCCGCAAAAGATCGCGCGGTGCTGCGCGTAATCGACGCGCAACCCCATTTGCCCGCTGGTGTGGCCCGGCAGGGGGACGAGTTGCAGCCCCGGGACCAGCTCATGGCCGTCGTCGACGAGATCGACACGGCCGGCCTCGACGATCGGAATGACGCTCTGCTCCAGCGCGCGGGCGTGGATCGGCGGGGCACGGCCGGCATCATGCTGTGCCATCCAGTCGGCAAGCTCGCGGCGGCCGAACAGATAGCGCGCATTGGGAAAGGTCGGCTGCCAGCGGCCATTGTCCTGGCGCGTATTCCAGCCGACGTGGTCGACATGCAGGTGGGTGCAGAACACCAGATCGATGCCGGCCGGATCGACGCCGATCGCCCGCAACCGATCCAGGAAGCCGCTGCCGCGCCGCCGATGCCAGGCCGGAATTTCGGGGATGTCCTTGTGCTCGCCGATGCAGGCATCGACCAGCAGCGTTCGCCCGGCGGTTCGGATCACGAAACTCTGGATCGCGTGCTTCGCGAGATCGCGGGCGAGATCGATGAACACCGGCTCCAGCGTGTCGCGATGCGCTTCGATCAATCCGCGATCGTATCCCGGCAGGAATTCGGAGAGCGGCAGCCCGAAGTCGTCGTCATCGACGATGATGTCGACAGTCGCCTCGCCGATCGCAAACCGCATGACAGCTCCTTCCCGGAGATCCGCGCATCTTGCCGCCCGGTCACTATGCGGGTCGGCGTCAACGATCGCAAGTCGCGTCGGCGGTGAATGGCTATCAGACCATCTCGCGCAGCAGGGCGATCAGACGGCCGCACTCATCGTCGGTGCCGACCGTGATGCGCAGGAAATCCTCGATCCGCGGCTTCTGGAAATGCCGCACCAGGACGCCGCGTTCGCGCAGCTTCGCGGCGAGATCGGCGCCGCGATGGCGGCCATGGCGCGCGAACACGAAGTTCGCAAGCGACGGCAGCACCTCGAAGCCGAGCTCGGTGAGGCCGCGGACCAGTGCCTCGCGACTTCCGATGATGCGTTGCCGCGTCTCCTCGAACCAGGCGTCGTCAGCGATCGCTGCGGTTGCGCCGGCAAGCGCAAGACAGTCCAGCGGATAGGAGTTGAAGCTGTCCTTGACCCGCTCCAGCGCCTCGATCAGCGGACGCTGGCCGATCGCGAAGCCGACTCGCAGGCCGGCCAGCGCGCGCGACTTCGACAGCGTCTGGATCACCAAGAGATTGTCGTGGCGCGCGACCAGCGGCACCGCGCTCTCGGCGCCGAAGTCGACATAGGCCTCGTCGACCACCACCAGACGGTCCGGCTGCTCGGCGAGCAGGGCCTCGATCGCGGCACGCGGCAGCGCGATGCCGGTCGGCGCGTTGGGATTGCACAGCAGGATGGCGCTGCCCG
The DNA here is from genome assembly GCF_002289535.1 of Bradyrhizobium sp. UFLA03-84. Lineage (NCBI taxonomy): Bacteria > Pseudomonadati > Pseudomonadota > Alphaproteobacteria > Hyphomicrobiales > Nitrobacteraceae > Bradyrhizobium > Bradyrhizobium sp. UFLA03-84. The sequence continues at coordinate 446,062 of NZ_NSJY01000013.1, forward strand.
GCCGCCGGTAGTCGGCGAGATCAATCCGCATCGCGGCGTCGAGCGGCACCTGTTCGTACCGCGCGCCATAGAGCCGGCAATACACCGGATAGAAGCTGTAGGTGATGTCGGGAAACAGCAGCGGCGCATCGTGCTTCAGCAGTGCCGGGAAGCTGTGCGCCAGCACCTCGTCCGAGCCGTTGCCGACGAATACCTCGTCCGGCGTGACGCCATAGCGCGTCGCGATCGCCTCGCGCAGCGCGGTTGCGCGCGGATCGGGATAGAGCCGCAGGCGATCCGTGGCTGCTGTGATCGCCGCGATCGCGCGCGGCGACGGCGGGTAGGGATTCTCGTTGGTATTGAGCTTGATGAGGCCGTCGATCTTGGGCTGCTCGCCGGGCACGTAGGGCGACAGGTTGTGGACGACCGAACTCCAGAAGCGACTCATGATCTGCGATCCAGGGAGATGAATGCGATCACAATACGGAATGCGAGGCGCCGATGAAAGCGCCTCTTTTTCCCGTCGTCCCGATGCGAGCCCGCTGCGATCTTTACCAGGTCGCCGTGCCCTTCATGGTCGGCTGGCCCTCGGCGTTAGCGGTCCACAGCTCCATGCCGCCGTCCTTGTCGTTGGCGTTGATCGAGAACTCGCTGCCTTCGAACAGCGGCTGCACGCCGCGATAGGACAGCTTCTTCGGCGGCTTGCCGCCGCGCAGTTTGGCGGCGAGCTCGACTATGAAGGAGGCCTGCAGCGGGCCGTGGAAGATCAGCCCCGGATAGCCTTCGACCTTGGTGACGTAGTCGCGATCGTAATGGATGCGGTGGCCGTTGAAGGTCAGTGCGGAGTAGCGGAACAGCAGCACCGGATCGGAGACGTGGCTCTCGCGATGCTGCGCGGCCGGAGCAGGCGGCGGTGCCTTGGCGGGCGCCACGGATTGCGTGCTCGTCATCTCGCGATAGACGATGTCCTGCCGCTCGCGCACCGCCAGCCCGCGCGAGGTCGTCACCTCGTGATTGACCGAGACGAAGCACAGCGTCCCGGTCGAGCCGGATTTGATGGTGACGTCGGCAATCTTCGACGAGCGCTTGGCCTCGTCGCCGATGCGCAGTGCATCGAAAAATTCGAGCTCGCCGCCGGCCCACATCCGGCGCGGCAGCGGCACCGGCGGCAGGAAGCCGCCGCGGGTCGGGTGACCGTCCGGGCCGAGCTGCGACATCGGAAACACCGGCTGCGCCAGGCACCAATGCGTGGTCCACGGCGCGGCATCGCCCGCTTTCGGCTCGCCGATCTCCTGAAACAGCGTCGCGCGCAGTCCCATAACAAGGTACTTGGTGACGACGTCGGAGGCTTCCGTGGTCTTGCCGATCCACTGGCGGAGATGATCGAGGTCGAGTTTATCGGTCATGACTGTGTGCCCGGGCAGGAGGGATCTCAGGAACGTTTGGTGCGCTCGCCGATCGCGGGCACCTTGCCGTAGTGCCGGTCCTCGCCGACCACGATCGCGGCCGGTGCCGGATAGCTGACCTTGCCGTTCGGCGTGTCGACCTCGATGCGGCGCAGATGCGGATGCTTCGCGAGATCGTCCATGCTGTTGACCTCGGCAAAGGCGATGTCGGCTTCGGCAAGCTTCGCCAGCAATTCCTCGCGCGTCAGGCGCCCGAAGCTGTCGCTGACGATCTGGTCGGTCAGCGCGCGGTTGCGCACGCGCTCGACCATGTTGGCAAAGCGCGGATCGTCGGGCAGGCCGGGCTGGCCCAGTACCTTGGCGCACAGCGTCTTCCACTCGCGCTCGCTCTGGATCGAGATCAGGATTTCCTTGCCATCCTTCGAGCGGAACACGCCGTAGGGCGCGATCGAGGGATGGGCGAGGCCGATGCGTTTGGGCGACTTGCCGTCTTCGGCATTGAGCAGCGGCACGGTGAGCCAGTCGGCCATCACGTCGAACATCGAGATCCGGATGTCCGCGCCCTCTCCGGTGCGGCCGCGCCCGATCAGCGCCTCGAGAATGGACGCATGCGCGGTGGCGCCGGTCGCGACATCGACGATCGACATCCCGACGCGCGAGGCGCCCTCGGGGCCGCCGGTGATCGAGGCAAGGCCGCTCTCGGCCTGGATCAGGAGGTCATAGGCCTTGCGGTCGGCATAGGGGCCGGTGTCGCCATAGCCCGTGATGGTGCACATGATCAGCTTCGGATAGGCCTTGCGCAGCCGCTCGCGCGAGAAGCCGAGCTTGTCCATCGAGCCCGGCTTGAGGTTCTGCAACAGCACGTCGGCGCCCGCGATCAGCTCTTCGAGCTGCGCGCGGCCTTCCTTGGTGGCCAGATCGACCACCGCGGAATCCTTGCCGCGGTTGAGCCAGACGAAATAGCTGCTCTGGCCCTTCGCCGCGGCGTCGTAGCCGCGGGCGAAATCGCCCTCGGGCCGCTCGATCTTGATGACATGGGCGCCGGCATCGGCCAGGCGTGACGAGCAGAACGGCGCGGCAACCGCCTGTTCGACGGCGATGACGGTCAATCCCTCAAGCGGCAGCATGATCAGACAACTCAGTAGGAGCGGGGCATGCCGAGCACGTGCTCGGCGACGAAGGAGAGGATCAGATTGGTCGAGATCGGCGCCACCTGGTAGAGCCGGGTCTCGCGGAACTTGCGCTCGACGTCGTATTCCTCGGCGAAGCCGAAGCCGCCATGGGTCTGCACGCAGGCATTGGCCGCTTCCCAGGAGGCGTCCGCCGCCAGCATCTTGGCCATGTTGGCCTCGGCGCCGCAGTCGAGCCCGGCTTCATATTTGCGGGTGGCTTCCTTCACCATCAATTCCGCCGCGCGCATCGAGGCGTAGGCTTTCGCGATCGGGAACTGGATGCCCTGGTTCTGGCCGATCGGCCGGCCGAACACGCTGCGCTCCTTGGCGTAGTTGGTGGCCTTGGCGATGAACCATTTGGCATCGCCGACGCATTCGGCGGCAATCAGGATGCGCTCGGCATTCATGCCCGAGAGGATGTAGCGGAAGCCCTTGCCTTCCTCGCCGATCAGGTTTTCCGCCGGCACCTTCATGTCGGTGAAGAACACTTCGGTCGTGGCGTGGTTCATCATGGTGCGGATCGGGCGGATCTCGAGCCCCTTGCCCTTCACCTCGCGCATGTCGACGATGAACACCGAGAGCCCGTCGGTGCGCTTCTTGGATTGTTCCTTCGGCGTGGTGCGCGCCAGCAGAATCATCAGGTCGGAATATTCCGCGCGGCTGGTCCAGATCTTCTGGCCGTTGACGACATAGTGGTCGCCCTCGCGGCGTGCAAAGGTCTTCAGCGACGAGGTATCGGTGCCGCTGGTCGGCTCGGTGACGCCGAACGCCTGCAACCGCAATTCGCCGGTCGCGACCTTCGGTAGATACTTCGCCTTCTGCGCGTCGTTGCCGTGCCGCAGCACGGTGCCCATCGTGTACATCTGGGCGTGGCAGCCGCCGCCATTGCAGCCGGCGCGCTGGATCTCTTCCAGGATCGCGGCCGCAGCCGACAGCTTCAGCCCCGCGCCGCCATATTCCTCGGGGATCAGCACCGAGAGATAGCCGGCCTCCGTCAGCGCATCGACGAACTCCTTCGGATAGGCCATCTGGCGATCGAGCTTGCGCCAGTATTCGCCGGGAAACTGCGCGCAGAGTTTTGCGACGGCGTCGCGGATGTCTGTATGGTCGTCGGTGTGCTGATCGTGTGTGGTCATTGGTTCTTCTTGTCGCGAGGTTGCGCGGACACCAGGTCAAACGCCCGCTGTTGTGGGGCCCCGGTAAACTCCCTATGCTGTTTTGTTATAGCGTATGAACCTGCCTTCCAGGATTGGCAAGTATGGATTTCCGCCAGCTTAGGACCTTTGCGTGCGTCGCGGAACTCGGGAGTCTGAGCAAGGCATCCGATACCTTGCGGGTTGCGCAGCCGGCGCTGAGCCGGCAGATCAAGCTGTTGGAGCACGAGCTGCGCACCGAATTGTTCACGCGCAACGGCCGCGGCATGGTGCTGACCGATGCCGGCCGGCTGCTGCTGGCGCGCACCAGCGGTATCGTGCGGCAGATCGACCAGATCCGCGACGACATCCAGTCCGCCGGCGGCGCGCCGTCCGGGCGCGTCGTGCTTGGCCTCGTGCCGACGGTGAGCTGCGTGCTGTCGGCGCGGCTGGCGCGGCGCACGGTGGAGCACTATCCCGGCATCTCGCTCTGCATTGTCGAGAGCTACAGCGGCCATCTGATCGAGTGGCTGCATCGCGGCGAGATGGATCTTGCGGTGATCTACGGCCCGTCGGTCGACCTGCATCTGGCGGTGCAGAGCCTCGGCCGCGACAGCATCGTCGCGGTCGGCCCGCGCGGCAGCGGGCTGAAGCAGAAGAAGCAGGTGGAATTCGGCTGGCTGATGCGCCAGCGCCTGGTGCTGCCCAGTCATTCGCACGGCCTCCGCGCGCTGCTCGAACATGCTGCGGCCCGAAAGAAGATCGATCTCGACGTCAAGCTCGAGGCGGATTCGTTCCGGGTGCTGACCAGCCTGGTCGAGGAGGGGCTCGGATACACCATGCTGCCGCCGTCCTCGGTGCGCGCCGAGGTCGCGGAGGGCCGGCTCGAGACCGCGCCGATCGCGCGGCCGGCGCCGCGGCGCGAGTTGACGCTGGCCTCGCCGGTCGAGCATCCCGGCTCCAATGCGATGACGCTGATCGCAAAGCTGTTGCGCGACGAGGTCGCCGCGCTGCGCGCCGAGGGGCTCTGGGATATCCAGCTCGCCTGAGCGCGGCTTCGCATCACTTCACCACGAAGCCGAGATGGCCGCGGAAGCGGTTCTTGCGATAGGTGCCGTCGCGCGGCGGTAGTGCGCGCTCGACTTCGCCGGACGCGATGCGGATCCGCGCCAGCCGCGGGCCGCCGCCGAGATCGCGCAGGCTGTTGCGGAAATTCTCGAGGCCGGACATGTCGGCGATATCCGAGACATTGCCGATGCCCGCGCCGCTCGCGATCACCTCGAGCTTGGCGCCGAGACCAGAATGGCTGAGCTGCATACCGGTCTCGCCGAAATGGCCGTTGTCGAGCACCGCGATCGAGAGATTGCCGGGCTGCTTGGTCGCGATGGTGAGGAGGCTGCCGATCCCCATCAGCTGCTCACCGTCGCCGGTGACAACCAGTACCGGGCGCTTCGGCTGCGCCAGCGCGAGGCCGAGCCCGACCATCGCAGCGCCGCCCATCGCGCCCCAGAGATAGAAATTGCCGGGATGCTCGCCGGCATCGAACACGTCGTAGGACGACGAGCCGAGTCCGGAGATCACCAGAAGATCGCCGCGGTCGGCAAGCAGTGCCTTCACGGCGGCGCGGCGATCGAGAGTGCCGGTTGCTGACATCAGTGCGTCTCCTTGGTCCACTTCTTGCGGCCGATCATCCGCTGCGAGACCAGCACCGCGACCTGCTGGTCGCCGTCATAGGCGAGCGAGGCGGCGGCCGAGATCACTTCCTCGGCGTCGTCGGGATTCTCGAGGCGCAGCACCGTCGTGCCCATGATCTCGAAGGCTTGCGGCGTCGCGCGGCCCATCGGGATCTGCCAGGGATTGAACTCGGCCCATTCGCCGCGCATCGTCACCAGGGTCAGCAGCGGGAAGCGGCAGCTCGCCATCAGCGACAGCATGTTGACGCAATTGCCGACGCCGCTCGATTGCATCAGCAGCACCGCGCGGTCGCCGCCGAGCCAGGCGCCGGCGGCGAGCGCCACGCCTTCCTCTTCTGTAGTCAGCACCGTGGTCTTGATGCTGGCATCGGCGTGCGACAGCTTGATCAGCTTGGAATGTCCCGCGTCGGGGACGTAGCACACCTGCGCAACGCCGAAGCTCTTCAGCGTGCGGTAGATCGCAACCGGCCAGTCGCGGCTGGTCGCGCTGTCCTGGTGAACGGCAATCTGGTCCATCATGGCCTCGGTTCGGGGCGCGCAGAGGCGCGTCCTCACACCGGGAGGCTTAGCGGGTAGGGGCGCTCAAATCCCGTCACATCTGTTTCGCGCAGCTATGCCGGAATTGTATATCTCCGTCATCAGCCGTTCGGCTGCAGAAACGCGCCGTATTGCTTGCTCGTGGCGACCGCGGCGGCAGCCTGTCCGATGACGCGCATCGCCGCCATCATCGGCCACGGCCCGAGGCTGACCCGTCGCACGCCGACGCGGGCGAGATCGGCGATGTCGGGGACACCCTGCGTCACCATGATGTTGACGGGCAGCGGCGTCAGTTGCACGAACCGCTCGATCAGCGCGAGCTCGGTGAGCCCGGGTACGAAAATCCCGTCGGCGCCGGCATCGGTAAAGATCCTCGCGCGCCGGGCCGCTTCATTCAGGCATTGCTCCGGCGAGCCGAACTTCAGCAGAAACGGATCGGTCCGCGCATTGATGAAGAGATCAATTCCGAGCTTTTGCGCGGTGGCCCGGACGGCCCGGATCTTCTCGCCATGCTGGGCGGGATCGACGAGTTGCCGCCTTCCGCCCGAAAGCCCGTCCTCGAGATTGATGCCGATGGCACCGGCTTTCAGGATCCGCGCCGCTGAATGCGCGGCGGCCTCCGCCGTATCGCCATAGCCCGCCTCCAGATCGATCGATACCGGAACTGGCACCGAAGCGGTCATCCGCGAGACCAGGCCTTCCACCATGTCGAGCGGGGCGTTCTCTCCGTCGGCGTAGCCGAGTGCGGCCGCGACGGCCCCGCTGCTGGTCGCCACCGCCGGTGACGACTTCGCGATCGCCTTGGCGGTGGCGACATCCCAGGCGTTGAACAGGACGAGCGGATCGCCCGTCTTGTGAAGGGCACGAAATGCTTCGGCGTATTGCTGCTGCGTCGTGGCGTCCATTGTGCGGACTCCTGATCAGAGGATTTGAAGATGCTGTGATTGTCGCGGCCGCCGGTTGCGGCGCGCCTGTTCAGTCGGCGCCGTGCGTTTTGAACCAGTCCATGATCAGATCGGTGACCTCGGCCTCACGCTCGAGGTGCGGGAAGTGTCCGACATCGGGCAGGACGATCCTGCGATGTGGCCCCTTGAAGAGCGGCTCCTCCTGCATCGAGTATCGCGCCGTCGGATCGTTGCCGCCATAAATCGTCAGCGTCGGCGTACGCATGTCGTTGATCGGCAGCCGGCCCGCGGCTCCCGCATCGACCAGGCCGTTGTAGTACTTCAACGCCGCTTTCATGGTGCCGGGAGAGCTGAGCGTCTCCTTGACCGAGCGAAGATGCTCGTCGTTCTGCAGGGTCGGCGACCACAACTTCCAAAGGTAGTCGACGAAGGGAAGTCCCTCGATGTTGACCGCCGAGTGAGCGCCGGGCACCGTAAAGAAATAGACATGGAAGACCGATCGAACGGCGTCGGGATCGCTCCTGAGGCTCGCGATCGTGATCGGGTGCGCGGTGTTCATGACGACCGCGGCCTTGATCGCCGACGGCGCCGTGGCCAGCGCCTGGAAGGTCGAGGTGCCGCCCCAATCCATGCCGACGACGCAGGCCCGTCCGTCGTCGCTCAGCGCTTCGATCAGTGCTTCGAGATCCCTGCCCAGCGCAATCGGATCGAAGATGCCGTCGGCCGGAATCCCGGTCGGCGCATAGCCGCGCAGGAACGGCGCGACCGCGCGATACCCGGCATCCGCGAACACCTGCAGCTGCTTGCGATACGACCAGGCGTTGTCGGGAAAGCCGTGCATGAACATGACCAGCGGCCCACTGCCCTGTTCGAGATAGGCAAACCGCACGCCGTTGGCCTGCACGTATTTCAGGGCGGGTTCGCTGCCTGTGGTCTCAGGCGTTGCCAGTGCGCCGCTTCGGGTCGTCATCGCTGCTCTCCATTTTTCATCGTTGTCGCTCTCTGGGGTAAATATGTGCGTAGCGCACATATCTGGTCAAGTTGTTTTTTGTGCGCAGCGCACATATTATGAAGGCATGGAAAACGGAATCGCCAATCTGCTGGGCGCGCTGTCGCTCGCCGTCATGGATCGCATCGAGCAGGGCGCGCGCGAGGTGGTCGGCCGCGGCGGCGAGACGCCCGCGGCGCTCATCGTGATCGGCTATGGCCAGGGCATGACCAACGACAAGCTCAGGCGGATCCTCGGCCTGTCGCATTCCGGAACGGTCCGGCTGGTGGATCGTCTGGTGTCGGATCGGCTGGTCGAGCGCCGGCCCGGCAAGGACGGCCGCGAGGTCGCCTTGCACCTGACGGCGTCGGGCGTCGCGTCCCGGAACGAGCTGCTGGCGTCGCGGATTTCGGCGGTGACGTCGCTGCTGGAGGTGCTGTCATCGGCCGAACGGAAGCAGCTGGCGACGCTGATCCGCGCATTGCTCGCCCGGCAGGACACGTCCGAGATGGATCGCTTCACGATCTGCCGGATGTGCGACGACCGGGTCTGCACCAATTGCCCGTTGCCGACCAACAAGGGCCAGCACGGTCACTGACCTCTTACCGTCAGTCCGCGCGCTTTTGCGCCGTGAACACGTACATGTCCCAGAACGTCTCCGGATGCTCGACCTCGAAGCGGTGCCATTGATCGAGATTGGTCTCGTCGGCCGTCCCCGGAAACTGCTTGCGGAATTTCTCGAGCACCGCCGGGTCGTCAAACGGCTCGAAGCCCTGGAAAGTCAGGCCATGATCGTTCAGGAACGCCGCGATCTCCGGGATGGTGAGGCGGTGTTCCATGACGTTGAACAGCAGATCGCGGCAGCCGCTCATGCTGTAGAAATCCTTGGCGCCGATCAGCGGTCTCCATTGCTCGGCCTCGCGGAAGATCTCCTGCCGGCACCGCCTGATGTCGTCGGCGGTGGCGCGATAATGGCGAGCTGCGATGCGGCTGCGGGCTTCGACAATGACGCGGCGTGCCAGCTCGCTGTAAAGGCCGATGCGCATCGTGCCGCCCGGCCGCAGCAGCGAGACCAGCACGCGCCAGCCGGCAAAGGGCTCGGCAAGATGATGCAGCACCCCGACCGACTCGATGCTGTCGAAGGTGCGATCGATCGAGCCCAACTCCAGGATATCAGCCTGCGCATACTCGACATTGCGCAAGCCGAACTCGCGCGTCTTGCGGCGGGCGTAGGCGAGGCTGGTCATGCTGATGTCGACCGCGAGCAGGCGGGCATTCGGATAGACCTGCGCGATCTGGATCGCGTGCGAACCGGTGCCGCAACCGGCGATCAGAATATCCCGTTCGGCCTGCTGTTCCGCAGTCGCGACCGTCTTTCCCCGCGCCCGATCGGCGACGAATGCCGAAAGCGGGTTCACGGTCCAGCGCGGATAGGGATTCTCCTCGTACTGGCGCATCACCTCGACTGATACGTCGTTCCTGATCGGGGTGAGCGTCGCAATGGCGCTGCGCTCTGCCTTCTCGTCGCGCGGTTCGCGAAGCTGCACCCGCAACAAGCCGGCGACGGTTGGAGGCCATTCCCGGCGCAGCAGCGCGTCCGCCGCCGGCAGGGCATGAAGCGGGAAGTACGCTGCGACGACGGCCAGCGTCAGCGGCGCGATCGCGGCGCTGGATGCCAGGTCGTGCAGCAATCGATCGCGCAGTGCGCCCGCCTGCTTGCTCTCCGCCTCGGCCTGTCCATAGACATATTCGTTGATGAAGCATTGCCGGGCGAGCGCGCAGGCAAAGGCAACGAGATCGTCGTCATCGCCATCGCTGCGTTGCTCGCCGGCGAGCCGCAGCAATTCGGCTCGCACGTGCCCGAGCAGCACTTCGAGCTGCATGCTCGCCAGCGTCGTTGCTTCCATCGCGCAGCGCAGGAACAGATCGCTGGCCAGCGGGGCAACGCCTTCGCCGCCGAACAAGTCGGCGCTCGTCACCGGTAGCGGCCACTTGCCGGCAATCCGCGCGACATAGCGAGTGACGGTCGGACTTTGCAGGATGAAGCCGACGGCCTTCGCATCCATGCCGAGCGCGAGTGCCTTGCTGAAATGCGCGGCGGCCTTGCCGCGATTGCCGAGCGCCTGGTACGAATTGCCGGCATTGTAGTGGCAGGCGGCATTCAGGTCGTCGGACGCAATCGCTTTCGCGAAGGTCTTCACGGCGGCCCGGTGGTCGCCGGCAGCCTGCGCCATCAGGCCGAGCAGGTTCAGGCCCTGCACATGGGCAGGCTCGCGCGCTAGAATGTGCCGGCAAATCTCCTGCGCCTCGTTGAAGCGGCGCAGCCCGTAGAAGCGGCTGGCCTCTGCGGCAAGGTCGGCAGTGCTGATGCCGGCGGAGCCGAAAGCAGGTGCGCTCTTGCCGGACGCGTCCCGTTGCTTACCGGCCGCACGCCGTTCTTTTCGGTTCATGATCCGTCAACTGGCCCAAGCTGCAAGACGCGGCAAGACATAGGGCCGATCGCAATTGCAGCCAAGGATTATTCAGCCCGGGATCCGTACCGGCAGGTTCTCGATGCCGCGCACGAAGCTGGAATAGACCCGCTTCGGCTCACCGACCACCTCGATGCGGTCGAAGCGCTTCAGCATCTCCTGCCAGACGATCTTGAGCTGCAGTTCGGCAAGCCGCATGCCGACGCAGCGGTGGATGCCGAAGCCGAACGACAGATGGATGCGGGGCCGGGCGCGGTCGATGATGAACTCGTCGGGCCGGTCGATCACCTCGTCGTCGCGATTGCCGGAGACGTACCACATCACGACGCGGTCGCCCTTCCGGATCGTCTTGCCGCCGATCTCGGTGTCCTGCAGCGCGGTGCGCCGCATATGCGCCAGCGGCGTCTGCCAGCGGATCACCTCCGGCACCATGGTGTCGATTAGCGCAGGGTTCTCCTTCAGCTTCCGAAACTGGTCGGGATGCTCATGCAGCGCCAGCACCGAGCCGCTCATGGTGTTGCGCGTGGTGTCGTTGCCGCCGACGATCAGCAGGATGATGTTGCCCATCAGATTGTCGGGATCCATGTGCCGCGTGGCGTCGCTGTGCGCCATCATCGACAGCAGGTCGTTCTTCGGGGCCGAGTTGACACGCTCGTTCCAGAGCTTGGAGAAGTAGGTGTAGCACTCGTCCATCTCCTGCCGCCGCTGTTCCGGCGACTCGACGATGCCGCTTTTCGGTAGCGCGGTGGAGACGTCGGACCAGCGCGTCAGCTTGCGCCGCTCCTCCCAGGGGAAGTCGAACAGCGTCGCGAGCATCTGGGTGGTCAATTCGATCGAGACGCGCTCGACGAAATTGAAGGTCTCGTTGCGCGGCAGGTTGTCGAGCACGCTGGCTGAGCGCTGGCGGATCAGCTTAGCCAGCTCGTCGAGATGATCAGGCGTGAACATCGGCGACACGGTCTTGCGCTGATGGGCGTGCTTCGGCTGGTCCATCGCGATGAAGCTCGGATAGTCGTAGCCGGGTGGCACGTCGCGAATCGAGATGCCGCCGAGCGTGGAATCCGAGGAGAAGATGCCGTGGCTGGTGTCGACATGCATGATGTCGTTGTACTTCACCACGGACCAATAGGGCTCGATCGGCGCATTGGTGCAGTAGTGCACCGGCTCTTCCTTGCGCAGCCGCTCGAACCACGGCCACAGCGTGTCGTTCTGGAATAGCCGTGGCGCGCCGGGATGGAAATCCTTCAATGGCGTCGCATAGGCTTCCTCGCGCGCCTGGCGCAGCAGCTCGGCCCGGTCGGCACGGATGGCGGTCTGGACGTTCATCTTCATTGGCTCCGGCGGCGGTTCTCACCTCTCCCGCTTGCGGGGGAGGTCGCTGCGCTCGAAGAGCGCGGCGGGTGGGGGCTCTCTCCACTCAGAGACTGCTTCTGCGGTGGCACCCCCACCCCAACCCTCCCCCGCAAGCGGGAGAGGGAGCACAGTCTCGTCGTGGTCGCACTTCATTTCCATTTCGTCAGGCGGCAATGCGCACGGGCAGCGTCTCGTAGCCCTTGATGAAGCTGGAATACACCCGCTGCGGCTCCTCGACCACCTCGATCGTATCGAAGCGCTTGAGGATCTCCTCCCAGATGATCTTGAGCTGCAGCTCGGCGAGACGCAGGCCGACGCAGCGGTGGATGCCGAAGCCGAACGAGATGTGGGTGCGCGGCCGGGCGCGATCGATCAGGAACTCGTAGGGCTTCTCGATCGCCTCCTCGTCGCGGTTGCCCGAGACGTACCACATCACGACCTTGTCGCCCTTCTTGATCTGGCGGCCACGGAATTCGAAGTCGGCGAGCGCGGTGCGCCGCATATGCGCGAGCGGCGTCTGCCAGCGGATCACCTCCGGCACGAAGCTGTCGATCAGCGCCGGGTTCTCCTTGAGCTTGCGGTACTGCTCCGGATGCTTGGCGAGCGCATAGATGCTGCCGGACAGCGTGTTGCGCGTGGTGTCGTTGCCGCCGACGATCAAGAGGATCAGGTTGCCGAGGAAGTTCTTCGGGTCCATGTTCCGCGTGGCGTCGCTGTGCGCCATCATCGAAAGCAGATCGCTCTTCGGCGGCTGGTTGCTGCGCTCCTTCCAGAGCCGCGCGAAATAACCGGCGCATTCCATCAATTCAGCTTGCCGTTCGTCTTCGGTGGCGACGAGGCCGCCGGCGCCGGGCAGGGTGGTCGCGACGTCGGACCAGCGCGTCAGCTTGCGGCGGTCCTCCCAGGGGAAGTCGAACAGCACCGCGAGCATCTGCGTAGTCAGCTCGATCGAGACCTTGTCGACCCAGTCGAACACCTCGCCGCGCGGCAAATTGTCGAGGCACTCGGTCGAGCGCTTGCGGATGTTGATGGCGAGCTCGTCGAGATGCGTCGGCGTGAACATCGGCGCCACGGTCTTGCGCTGCGCCGAATGGCGCGGCTGGTCCATCGCGATGAAGCTCTCGCGGCGAAGATCCGGCGGCACGTCGCGGATGGTGATGCCGCCGAGCGAGGCGGCCGAGGAGAACACCGAATGGTTGGTCTCGATGTCCATGATGTCGTTGTAGCGGGTGATCGACCAGTACGGCCCGAACATCGAATCCTTGCAATAGTGCACCGGGTCCTCGCGGCGCAGCCGGTCGAAATACGGCCAGAAGGTATCGGTCTTGAACAGCTCGGGATGGCCGGGATCGTAGTCCGACAGCGAAAGCGTGTTGGCGCGTTCGCGGGCGGCATCCAGATGGTCGGTGTCGACGAGATCGATGGTCCCGTGCATGAGCGGCTCCTCAACCGTTGCAGCAGCCGGGGCATCGCCGGCGCGCCATGTTTTACCGAATTACATTCTCATTCCGCGGTTTACGCAAGGGGCCTCAACGCGCATTTGGCCGCATTGGTAGCCGGCCAAAGCGGCCGAATCCGGGCCTTTCGCGGCGGCGGAGGAGTCCGGCGGCGACCACGTTCGTTTGAAACGCCGTTTGATTTGGCCTGATGGTGTCGTGCGATCGGTGGGATGGCGTCTATTGGCTGGCGGGCTTTTCGCCGCCGACCTTTTCTCCGTCGGTCTTTTCGTTGCCGGTCTTTTCGCAGGGATAGGTATCCTGCATCCCCCAAAGCAGCAGGAGCGCGACCGCCATGTCGCCTTTCGCGGATCGCTTGTCGGCTGACTTGAGCATGATCTCTTCGACTTGCTCGCTGCTCAACGCGAGGTCGCCGGGCATGCAGAACAGCATCTGGCCGCCATGCCGTTTCAACCAGGCATTGGAAGCCATCAGGCCGCCCCTGACGCCGTCCAGGTACATGTGATTAAAGATGCGAAAGTTCTCGTTCTTTGGATTGCGATAGGACTCCAGCCGCACGTCGACCGCAGCGGCGGGGGCTGCCGTAAGCGCCAGGAAGCATGCCGACAATACCCACTTGTTCATCGCTCCGGTGTCCTCGTTGTGCAGCGGCGCTGCTGCTGATCCCGCCATCATCTCATCCGTAAGTCATGTCACGCGCTCCCTGGGTTCGAAGCTCGCTCCCGGACGGGGCCGGAAGGCACCCGTTTGGCTCCGGCGGCCACGTCAAGAAATGGTGCCGCTTCCGGCGGCCCCGTTAAGGCATAGCCAACCGCACCCGGCCAAAAACCGCCCCCGGCTCTCGACCGCGTGTGAAACCTGGATCACACTCGCAGCGACAAACCTGTGCTTTTGATGCGCAGAGATTGTCCCGTCCTGGAGCTGTTCCGTGAACGACATGAGCTGGACCCCGCCGGGGCCACCGCCGCCGCTTCCGCAACCGGTTCCGCCGCCGATGCCGGTGGCGTTTTCAGGGAGCCGGAAGGAGTTCTTCCGCCTGGTCGCGCGCGGCGCCGGGCTCGAGCTCGTCACGGTCGGCTTCTACCGGTTCTGGCTCACCACCGACATCCGCCGTCAGCTCTGGTCGAACACCCTGATCGACGGCGATGGGGCGGAATATACCGGCCGCGGCAAGGAGCTCCTGATCGGCTTTCTGGTCGCGCTCGCGATCCTGGTGCCGGTCTATCTCGGCTACGCCCTGCTGGTTATCGAGGCCGAGCACGGCCAGACTTTCTCCTCGTTTCCGCTGGTCGCCTTCTTCTACCTGTTCGGCCAGTTCGCGATCTACCGCGCGCGGCGCTACCGGCTGACCCGCACGGTGTGGCGCGGCGTCCGCTTCTGGATGAGCGGTTCGGGCTGGATCTATGCGCTGAAGGCCTCGCTATGGGGCTTCCTGGTCGTGATCACGCTCGGCTTTGCGCTGCCCTGGCGCGAGGCCGCGCTCGAACGCTACAAGATGCGGCATTCCTATTACGGCGATCTGCAGGGCTCGTTCGAAGGCCGCGGCTGGGATTTCTTCAAGCGCGGCTGGTGGCTCTGGCTCCTGATGCCGTTCGCGATGGTCACGATCTTCGGCCCGTTCGCCTATGCCGCGTTCAAGGCGATCGAGTGGCGCTGGTGGCTGTCGGGCATCCGGTTCGGCGAGGTCAGGCTGGAATCCACCATGCGGCGCAGCGCGCTGATCGGCCTGTACTGGAAGGTGATCGGCTGGGCCATGCTGCTCGGCACCGTGTTCTCGGCCTATCTCGTGCTCTGCATCTTCCTGGCGGCCAGCATCGACGGCTCCTCGATCGAGACCTTCTTCAAGACCGAGGCGTTCGCCAAGAGCATTCCGCTGATGGTGCTGCTCGGCGTCGGCTATCTCGCCCTAGCGCTCGCGATGAACGTCGTGATGCGGGTCTATCTGATGCGCGATCTCTGGGTCCGGGTGCTGTCGACGACCATCGTGCACAACATCGGCGCCGCCGCCAACGTCACCGCGCGCGGCGATCTCGCCAATGCGCTCGGCGAAGGTTTTGCCGACGGCCTCGACGTCGCGGGATTCTAACGTCATGGAATCCGATCTCGACCAGGCCAATTCCGCGGCGTCGCCGGTGCCGGGCGCGGTGTTCTTCGACGGCGCATCGAGCCGCCGGCGCGCCGTCGCGCTCAGGCTGGCCGATGCGCTGGAGATCAGGGAAGACGGCGAGCTGCTCGCGCGCTGGGCATTCGCCGACATTCGCCGTGCCGACAGCCCATCCGGCCTGCTGCGGCTGAGCTGCCTGACCGCGCCGGCGCTGGCGCGGCTCGAGGTTCGCGACGCGCAGCTGATCGGCGAGCTGGCCGCGCGCTGCGACAGGCTCGAGCAGGATCTGCCGAACCGCAGGGGCGTTGCCGGCATCGTCGGCTGGTCGCTCGCGGCCGCGGTGTCGATCGTGCTGGTGGTGCTGTTCGGTGTGCCGCAGGCCGCCGAGCGGTTGACGCCGCTGGTGCCTGATTCCTTCGAGCGGCGCCTCGGTGACGTTGCGGAAGCGCAGATCATGGCGGTGTTCGACGGCAAGCCGTGCAGCGACGCGGCCGGACAAGCGGCCTTCGAGAAGCTGATCGGCAAGCTGCGGGACACCGCAGGTCTCGACACTTCGGTGCAGTCGGGCGTGCTGGCGACCGCGGTGCCGAACGCCTTCGCGCTGCCGGGCGGCAAGGTCTATCTGTTCGACGGACTGCTGGAGAAAGCGGAAAGCCCCGACGAGATCGCCGGCGTCCTGGCGCACGAGCTCGGCCATCTCCGCCACCGCGACAGCATGCGCGAGCTGATCCACAATGGCGGCACCTCGTTCATGATCGGGCTGTTGTTCGGCGACATCACCGGCTCCGGCGCGCTGATCTTCGCCTCGCGCCAGCTGGTGACGTCGTCCTATTCGCGCGACGCCGAGACCAACGCCGATACGTATGCGATCGAGACCATGCACAAGCTCGGCCGCCCGGCGAAGCCGATGGGCGAGCTGATGTTCCGCGTCACCGGCAAGGAAGGCGGCAAGGGACTCTCGCTCGTCTCCAGCCATCCGCTGACCGAGGATCGCCTCGAACGCATGGGCAGGGCGGACGCCGACACTCTGACGATCGGCAAGCCACTGCTGTCGGCCGTCGAATGGCAGGCGCTGAAGGGCATCTGCACGTCGGGCAAGACGTGAGGCGAGGGAATTTCGACGCTGGAGCAATCCCATGCCGCGTGACGACAAATACTGGTTTCCCGCCAAGCGCTACGGCTGGGGCTGGGGACCTCCGAACAACTGGCAGGGCTGGGCGGTTCTCGCCGGCTTTGTCGCGCTGGTCGCCGTCGGCGGCGCGATGAACCTCCCGCAGGCGCCGGCGCGCTTCATCGGCTATGTGGTCGTGCTGGGCGTGCTGCTCACCGCGGTGTGCTGGTGGAAGGGCGAGCCGCCGCGCTGGCGATGGGGCGGCGACTGAAGCGCGGATCGATCCGCCCCGGCGCGACATTTTGCCGGAATTGACCTCGGCGGGTGCAGACTGCTCATGGTCTCCGAGCCCGCACGCGCCCGGAGGATTTTCCCGTCTTGACCATCGAAAGCGACGCCCGTTTCTGGGACCGGGCTGCACGCAAATATGCCGCGCGGCCGATCGCGGCGCCGGCGGAATATCAGCGCACGCTGGACCGCACCCGCGCGCTGTTGAAATCCAGCGATCGCGTGCTGGAGCTCGGTTGCGGCACCGGCACCACGGCGCTCCGGCTCGCGGGCGACGTCGCGAGCTATCTCGCCACCGACATCTCGGCGGAGATGATCGCGATCGCCAATGAGAAGCAGGCGACGACGCCGATCCGGGGTCTGGCGTTCCGGGTCGCGACCGCCGATAGCGCTGCGGTCGATGCCGGACCATTCGACGCCATCCTGGGGTTCAACTACCTCCATCTGGTCCGGGACCTGCATGGCACTCTCGGCCGGATTCACGCGCTGCTGGTGGCGGATGGCGTCTTCATTTCCAAGACGCCCTGCGTTGGCGAGATGAACCGGCTGGTCCGGGTCGTGCTGCCGGCGATGCGCGCGATCGGAATGGCGCCCCATGCCGGCGTGTTCACGTCGGAGAGATTGCAGGAGGTCCTGGCTGCCGGCGGGTTCGAGATTGTTGCTGCAGAGAACCACGCGACGAAGGGCGATGATCACCGCCCCTACATCGTGGCGCGCAAGAGATGATGAGGTCGGCTGTCCAGCCGGCCGCGCGCCGCTACTTCACCAGCCGGAACTTGCCGCCCTCGACCTTGATCAGGAACGCCGAGCGCTCGTCATAGCCGTTGTGGTCAGTCGGGCTCATGGTCGAGAGGCCGTTGTTCAAATAGACGTCCTTGCCGCGCTCGAGTTCGTCGCGCAGCGCGGCGCGGAATTCCGGCGTGCCGGGCTTCGCGGTCTTCAGCGCATTCGCCGCCGCCCGCTTGAACAGCGTCACGGCATCCCACAGATGCGCGCCGAAGATGTTCGGCTTTTGCCCGTTGGCCTTCTCGTAGGCCGACACGAATTCGTCGCGCGCCTGGCGGAATGGATCGCTCGCCGGCAGATCGTCGGCGATGGTGAAGGCCTCGCCGGTGAAGATCGCGCCCTCGACATTGGCGCCGCCGAGCTTGATGAACTCCTCCGAGGCGACCCCGTGAGTCTGGAAGATCTTGCCGGCATAGCCTCGGCTGCGCAGCGCCTCCTGCGGCAGCACTGCCGGCGTACCCGCAGACGCAATGAACACCGCCTCCGGATTGGTAGCGATCACCTTCAGCGCCTGGCCCATCGCGCTGGTGTCCGAACGCGCATAGACCTCATGCGTCGTGACGGTGATCCCGAGCGTCGGCGCCAGCCGCGACACCTCCTTGTAGTAGCCTTCGCCATAGCCATCGGAGACGCCGATATAGCCGAGCGTCTTGATGCCGGATTTCGCGATGTATTTCAGGATCGCCGCCGCCATCAAATCGTCGTTGGGCACCACCTTGAACGCCCAGCGGCGGCGCTCGTCCATCGGCTGCACGATCGCGGTCGCCGCCGCGAGCGAGATGATCGGCGTCTTGGCTTCGAAGGCGACGTCGAGCATCGGCATGGTCACCGGGGTGAGCGAGGAGCCGATCAGGATGTCGACGCCGTCCTGGATCACGAGGCGGCGGGCATTCTGCGTGCCCTTGGTGGGATCTGACTCGTCGTCGAGCGCGATATAGGTGACCTTCTCGCCGCCGATCTCCTTCGGCAGCGCGGCGATGGTCCGCATCTGCGGCTGGCCGAGCGCCGAGCCCGGTCCGGATCCCGACACCACGACGCCGACCTTGATGTCCGCCCGCGCGTGCGGTGCAACCAGCGTCACGCCCGCGAGTACCCAGAGTCCGGCCATGGCCAGCTTCATTGCAAATCCTCCCAGCAAGTTTTTTTAATGTGCGGCCGGTGATAGCGGCCGGTGTCCAGTCTCGCATCATATCGATTCCGCCGCAGCGGTCTGTCCCCTTGATTGGGGACAGCCGGGCGGACAGCACCGGCGCTTCCCCAGCTGCCGTCAACCTCGCGTTTACCACTCCCCTAAAGGCCGCGGGAACCAGTTTCCCTAATCGGGCGGCAAGGTCCGCCTGTTATACAGGGGATCGGAAAAGGGAGTACGAACCATGTTCAACATTGTTCGGATCCTCGTCTTGATCGCATCTGCGTATGCGGGATCCGTGGTAGCGGAAGTGCAGTTTGACGGCGCGCCGCCGCCGCAAGCGGTCGACGTCCATGAGTGAGACTCATCCGATCGCGCCCGAGCATGCGCGTGCCATCTGCGAAGAGATCGGCGAGAGGCTGCGCTACGCGTTGCGTGGCGATTACGCCGATCTGCCGCCGAGGCTGCGGGAGCTCATGGACGAGCTGTCCCTGCAGGATTGCGAGGCGCCGTCGCTGGTGCCCATGATGGCGGACATGACGCAGCCGCTGATCTTTGCTGCCTAGCACTGGATGAATCCGGATCGAATCGCCCGGCCATCCGCGCGCCTCACTTCTCTCCCGATTGGAAGAAGTCGAATTGCGACGTATATCGGGTGAGGGGACGAAATTGGCGGCCGGCTCCAATCCTTGCATGGGAGATGCCAATGACTCTACGCGCGATCGTTGCAGCATGCTCAATGGCAGCTCTTGGAGTTCTCACGATGGCATCCGACGCGCTGGGCCAAAAGCAATCTTTGAAAGAGCAACTGGTGGGGACCTGGACCCTGCTCTCTTGGGAGCAGAAAAAGGCCGATGGCGCCAAGCTCGAGCTTTACGGAAAAGCTCCGAAGGGCATCGCCTTCTTTGATGCGGATGGACGGTACATCATCACGGTGATGAAGTCCGACCGCGCCAGGTACGCGAGCAATGCCCTCAGGCAGGGGACTCCTGAAGAAAACAAGGAAACTGCCGAGGGCACCATAACCTACTTCGGGACATATTCGGCGAACGAGACCGACAGCAGCATCTCGATTCATGTCGAGGGCAGTTCCTTTCCGAACTGGAATGGTTCGGATCAAAAGCGTTTTGTCGAGATTGCAGG
Organism: Bradyrhizobium sp. UFLA03-84; assembly: GCF_002289535.1. NCBI lineage: Bacteria > Pseudomonadati > Pseudomonadota > Alphaproteobacteria > Hyphomicrobiales > Nitrobacteraceae > Bradyrhizobium > Bradyrhizobium sp. UFLA03-84. The sequence continues at coordinate 465,718 of NZ_NSJY01000013.1, forward strand.
AAATCAACTGACGCTGACTGTCCGACCTCCGGGCGGCGACGTCGTTGAAGTGACTTGGACACGGGCAAAGTGATCGAGCGGGGTAGATCCGCTTCCGAGTCCTGACCGACCCGCCGTCGGTGGCTTGGTCCGTATCGAGACCAAGGTCTGAACGTTTGCTGCCGCCTACACGTTCTTCGCGACCTTGCGCGTCCGCGTCGGTCCGGCGCCGGCGATTGCCGGCTTGATATTCCACACCGCGCGTACGCTTGCGAAGGCGTGGGCGATCACCGGCTCGTGGCGGCGGGCGGCGAGGCTGACGAAGGAGAGATCGCAGGTCAGCTTCACCTTGTCGGCGACCACGAACTGATGCGGGCGCGCCATCCGCGGCGCCAGCACGTTGTCGCGCGCGAGGCTGAGACAGAGACCGGATTCGACGAAGTCGATCATCGCCTCTTCCTGGTCGGTGTAGCCGACGCGCTTCGGCAAGGCGCCGAGCGGGCGGAAGATGTCGTCGAGCATCCGGCGGTGGCCGGAATGCGGCGGCGTCGCGAGCCAGGGCAGCTCGGCTAGCTCCGCCCAGCCCTTGCCGATCACGCGGTCCCGCCAGCCGATCGGCGCGATCACGCGGTAGTCGTAGCTGAGCAGCGGCGCCAGCTGGTAGCGGCCATCAGCGATCGTCCGCTCGGCGAAGCTGTGATGGACCAGCTGGTCCTGCGGCGTCGCGTCGACATAATAGCCGACGTCGAGTTCGCCCCGGCCGATCTGCGCCAGCACGTCGTCGCTGACGCCGTGGCGCAGGAAGACCTCGGTGCGCTGCGAGGACATCGCAAGGCTGCGCACGAACGGTCCGAGCCGGGTGAATTCGGGGTCGAGGATGGTGCCGACGCGCAGCGTGCCGCGCTGCGCCTCGTTGAGCGAATCCGCCATCGCCTTGAAGTCGGATGCCGCCGCCACCGCCCGGTGCGCCAGCGGCAGCAGCGCGGCGCCGGCCTCGGTCAGCGTGAAGCCGCTGGGTGTGCGGTTGAACAGTTGCAGTCCGGTGCTTTCCTCCAGCGCCTTGAGTTGCAGGCTGACCGCCGGCTGGGTCAGTTTCAGCATCGCTGCAGCGCGCGATACAGTGCCCTCACGGGCAACCGTGATAAAGCAACGCAAGGCCTGGGTACGGGGAAGCTCGATCATCGCGTGTGCTTATAGCACACTTTTCCGAAGTGCATCCGACCTTGCGTCGTGCATTGTCCTGTAATGATAATACAACCAATACGAGAAGTCAGGATGGCAGCCAGGCCACCATGCCTTCGGTGCGCGCGCGCACCTCCGGAGAGGCGAGGCAGGTCGCAACCGCTTCATAGCCCACCGCGCCGGGAATAGGCCTGACGCAGATCGGCAGGCTGTGATTGGCGGGACACAGGATGATCGCCTCATCGTCGCCGACGGCGTCGAGGTCGAGGATCGCGTTGGAGCGGGTGAGGAAGAACAGCGGCCGCGCCTCCGGTCCACGACGGCGCAAATGCGCGATTACGGCCTCCTGGCTGACCGCATCGAGCCCTTGTTCGAGCATGTCGATCACTGGGATCGCGCCGTCGTCGGCCTCGAGAACTGCGAGCAGGGTGATCAGCGCGGGAGAGTTCACGGCGCCATCGGCCAGCAGCACGGCAAGGCTCGCCTCGACCCTCGCCTTGTGGGCCGGGTCGGCATCGAGGCGCGCACGAACGGCCGCGCCGCCGTCGGCCGCACGGTCCAGTCCCACGAAGGTCGCGTCGGGCAGCGCTTCGGCGAGCCGCTGCGCGAGGCGCGTCTTGCCGCTGCCGAGCGGGCCGACGATGTAGTTCAGCAATTTGATATCGCGCAGCTCGAAGCGCTCGCCGCCCCACGGCCATGGCAGATCGAATGCGACGCCGATCGTCGGCCTCGTCCTGACCGCGCCGATCAGCTCGTGCGTCGCGGGCATTTTGCCGCAGCCGAGATCGGTGCGCAGCCGGCGCACCCTGGCGATGCTGTCGCCGCACTGGCGGATGCGTGCTTCGAGCGTGGCCTCGTGCGCAGCCAGCACGCGGCCGAGGATGGCGGCGTCGCCGCCGAGGATCCGCGCCACTTCACCGACACCGAGGCCGAGCGCGCGCAGCGCGACGATCTCGGCGCAGCGCGCCATCTCGGCCGGACCATAGGCGCGCCATCCGGCCGGCGTGCGGCCGGGTGTGATCAGGCCGCGCTCCTCGTAGAGGCGCAGCGCTTTCGCCGAGATGCCGAGCTGCCTTGCAGCTTCGGACGGGCTGAGGAAACGGGCAGCAGGAGCATTCATCGAATCACCTCGTGTCGTCTGACCGCGCCTCTATGGAGGCGGCCGCAGGGGCCAGGTCAAGCGGGGGGAGGTGGATTCCCCATGGCGCGGCCCCCGCCGTCATCGCCCGGCTCGACCGGGCGATCAAGTACCCCGCGGCCCATCGGTTCAATAACGGCTGCCGCTGGAATACTGGATCACCCGCTTTCGCGGGTGATGACACCGCGTGTTTGACGTCTTGAATCGAGAACCATCCGCATCGTCGTCCCTGCGAAAGCAGGGACCCATAACCACTGATGGTCATTGTTGCGCGACACTGGAACGACGAGTCGCTTCAATTCCAGCCGCCGCGGAGTATGGGTCCCTGCTTTCGCAGGGACGACGGTGTGTGCCGCGAGCGTGTGCGCCGGCCCGCCACCCTCACTCCAGATGGTTCACCTTCGCCACCCAGGCACGGACGTCGGTGAGCACCGCGGGCAGCGCGGCCTTCACCTCCTGCACGTTCATGCCGGGCTTGATGCGGGGGTCGTAGAGCAGATTGAGCAGATATTGGTCGTAGACGTCGAAGAAGCCCATCGAGACGCTGTCGTTGAACATGGTCCACGGCACCGTCGCAGTGTCGTTGATCGGGCCGAGCGATTGCAGCAATTCCTCATAGGCGCAGTCGAGGAAGACGAAATCGCCATTGTCGACGGTGAGGATGACGTCGGAATGCTCGATCTCGTAGCTCTCGTTCTTGCGGAAGCCGGACAGGCATTGCGGGTCGAGCGAGGAGCGGATTTCCTTGGCACGCTCCTGGCCGTAATAGGTTGCGATCGTGCGGTAGAGCTCGCGGTCGCGCACCAGCTTGACCACGACATTGGCCGCGTCGTGGTTGTCGGCCATCGCGATGTCGAGATGCTGCACCTTGCTGCGGATGTCGGCGACCACCTTGGCGAGCTGGGCCTTGCGGTCGGCGCGGTTGCCGTCGGCAAACACGCGCACTGGGCTATCGTATTTGCGGATGCGGTCGACCCGTCCGGCGAGATGATATTCGGCGCCGAACGCGGTCTTCAGGAAACCCTCGACGATCTCGGCGTCGGTGAAGATCTTCTTCTCGGTGCGCTGGCGCGCGACGATGGCCGGCACCTCGGCGGCGGCAGGCATGGCGGCATCAGCGAGGCAAGCGGCAAGCGTTGCGACGAGCAGGAGCAGGATCGAAGGGCGGTGCTGGGACATCATGACAACGCTGCCGCAAGGTGTGCGGCAGCGCAAGGCGGGATCGGCGAACTTGCCGGACGGCGGCGCCTGGTTCCGTTGAAATCGTTGCGATCAGTTCTTCACCACCACGGTGGCGCCGACCGAGACGCGATCATAGAGGTCCTTGACGTCCTCATTGGTCATGCGGAAGCAGCCCGACGAGACCGCCTGCCCGATCGTCTCCGGCTCGTTGGAGCCGTGAATGCGGTACAGCGTCGAGCCGAGATACATCGCACGTGCACCGAGCGGGTTCTCGATGCCGCCGGCCATGTGGCGCGGCAGATCGGGGCGGCGGCGCAGCATGTCCGAGGGCGGCGTCCAGGACGGCCATTCCTTCTTCGCACTGATGCGATGGACCCCGCTCCAGCGGAAGCCGTCGCGGCCGACGCCGATGCCGTAGCGCAGCGCCTGGCCGTTGCCTTGCACCAGATAGAGCCGGCGCTCGGCCGTGTTCACCACGATGGTGCCGGGGGCATAGTTGGTCGGGTAGTCGACGGTGGTGCGCGGGATCGGGCTTGCGCCGCCACCGCCAAAGAAACTCGGAGCTTCGGATTGGTAGCCCCGGGAGTCGAAGAACTGGGCCTGGGCCTGGCCGGCACCTGCCAGGATCGTGAGCGCGGCAAACATCAAGGCAAACGGGCGCATGGTCGTCGTCCTCGCGAACAATCAAATATGCGCCCAGAGAGTCCACAATTGCCGGCGTTTCGCAAGCGACGAAGCGGTGACTTTAGGCACTTTCCGGCAACACGGTTTAAAAAGGCAACAGACCGCAGGCGATAGCTGCATTGTCCAGCCAAGCCTTTGACGAAGCGGATGAAGAATGGTTGATCTGGAGCGATCTCAAGAACATCTCGAAACGGGAGCGAGAGCATGAACGGTGCGGAAAGCCTGGTACGGACATTGGTCGCGGGCGGCGTGGATGTCTGTTTTACCAATCCGGGCACCTCGGAGATGCATTTCGTCGCGGCGCTGGACAAGGTCCCGGGCATGCGCTGTGTGCTCGGCCTGTTCGAAGGCGTGGTGACGGGTGCTGCCGACGGCTATTTCCGCATGAAGGGAACACCGGCCTCGACCCTGCTGCATCTCGGGCCCGGCCTCGCCAACGGCCTTGCCAATCTGCACAACGCCAAGAAGGCGCATTCCGGCATCGTCAACATCGTCGGCCAGCACGCCACCTACCACATCGGCTACAACGCGCCGCTGACATCAGACATCGAGGGCCTGGCGCGGCCGATGTCGTCCTGGGTGCGGACCTCGCCGGATGCCAAGTCGGTCGCGGCCGATGGCGCGGCGGCGATCGCCGCGGCGAAGAGCGCGCCGCCCCAGATCGCAACCCTGATCCTGCCGGCCGACACTGCCTGGAACGAGGCCGACGGCATCGCCGAGGTGCCTGTCGACACCCAGCGCCCGAGCTACTCGCCGCAGGCCGTCGACACCGCGGCGAAGATCCTGCACGGCGATGCCGCGCACACGCTGCTGCTGGTCACCGGCAGCGCACTAAGCGAGCACGGGCTGGCGCTCGCCGAACGCATCGCCGGCAAGACCGGCTGCACCGTGATGGGCCAGACCTATCATCCGCGGATGGCGCGCGGCCGCGGCCGCTTCTCGGTCAACCGCATCCCCTATGTGATCGAGCAGGCGCTGCCGATCCTGAAGAATTTCCGTCACATCGTGCTGGTCGAGGCCAACGATCCCGTCGCGTTCTTCGCCTATCCGAACAAGCCGAGCATGCTGAAGGCGGAAGGCTGCGAGGTGCATCGCATGACCGCCTGGGGCGAGAATTCGGTCGCGGCCCTCGAGGCGCTGGCCAATGCGCTGCATGCGACGGCGCAGGACGTCAAGTCGCAGCAGCATCCGGAACTGGTCAAGCCAACCGGCGCGCTCAACCACGCAACGATCGCGCAGGCGATCGCCTGTGCGATCCCCGACAATGCCATCATGGTCGATGAATCCGTCACCACCGGCCGCGGTTTCTTTCCGCCGACGGCGGGGGCTGCACCACATGACTGGTTGCAGAACATGGGCGGCTCGATCGGCTTCTCGACGCCGGTGGCGACCGGCGCCGCGGTCGCCTGCCCGGACCGCAAGGTGATCTGCATGGTCGGTGACGGCAGCGCGATGTACACGATCCAGTCGCTATGGACTCAGGCGCGCGAAGGGCTCAACGTCGTGACCATCGTGTTCGCCAACCGCATCTACCAGATCCTGCGCGGCGAGTTCGACGGCGTCGGCGCCGGCGAGCCGGGCAAGCGGGCGCAGGACATGCTGAAGATCGACCGGCCGACGCTCGATTTCGTCGCGCTCGCGAAGGGCATGGGCGTGCCGGCGGTCGCGGTCACATCAGCGGATGAGTTCAACAAGGCGCTGGCGAATGCCGTAGCCGAGCCGGGCCCGCGGCTGATCGAAGTGCAGATGTAGCGGCGTGATCCGGACCGGGACGGCCGCGCTAGCGCAAAGTGGGAACCAGTTTTCCCCGCGACAAGCGCGCAGCGTTTGCGCGTAGGTCATGCTTAACTAGAGTGCGATTTGAAAGGGCCGCGGCGGCGGCCCCGAGCATGATCCGGAAAAGTGCGACGCGGTTTTCCGAAGAGATCATGCTCAAACAAGAAGCCAACGCGCGATGATGCTCATCGCGCTTTTGTCCAGTCGGAGGCGCCAATGCAGACCGAGCTGAACAAGGTGATCGCCGCCGTGCAGGAGTTTTATGCGCAGGAGACGTTCCTGCTGGAGCGCGATCTCGGCGAGCGAACGCTTACTCACCGGCTTGCGGTCTATGTCGAGCGGCAGTTCTCCGGCTGGCAGGTCGACTGCAACTACGACCGGCTCGGCGAGCGCACGCTGCGGCTGCCGCGCGGCTCGGGCAGCTCGACCGATGACCATCTCGGCAAGTCGATCTATCCCGATATCGTCGTGCATCAGCGCGACATCCCGAACAATCTCTTGGCCATCGAGCTGCGCAAGGACAGCAATCACCAGCCGCTCGAGCACGATCAGCGCAAGCTCGCCGCGCTGACCGACCCGAACGTGTGGTTTGCCTATGCGATGGGCGTGCTGGTGATCGTCGGACAGAGCGGCGTGAGCTTTTCCGAGGTCTATACCGGGGGCGCGATCGACAGCGCCACCTCGCGCTGGTTCGCCGAGCGCGTGCAAGAGCACGGGCTCGCGGCAGGGCACGACAGCGGCGCTCAGCATTAAGCCTATCGATGATTCTTTCCACGCATCGCCGTGATAGCCCGTTTGGATCATGCGTCGCCGCTGCACGCACGGCAGAACAAAAGGTGCGGGAGGTGGAGCAATTCCTGGAGCTGGTGGTCAATTTTCAGAACGATCCGATGGCGGTGCGGATTATCGGCTCTGCGCCTCTTTCGCTCCCTCTCCCGCACCTCAATTCGCTGGTCCGGCCATCACCGGTCCAGCCGTTGCTGACACTGGATTCGAGGCCTCGCACGATCGGCGCAGTTGATCACGACGTGACAGGCCGAGGCAGCATCCGCACCGAGACAACAAAAAGGCCGCCTTCGGGCGGCCTTTTCCGTTTCGTCTCTTCCGCGATCGCGGAGCGCGATTGTTTCTGATTATTGCTTGGTCGCATCGTCGCCGGTGGTGGCGGCGCCGCCGGACTTGGCTTTCGATTTCTTTGCAGCCTTCTTCGTTTTCTTCTTCGGCGCCATCTTGGTCGCCTCGCCCTTGGCCGCCGCGTCACCGCTTTGGGCGGCGGGGGCGGTGGTGCCGCCTGCCTTGTCCTGCGCAAGCGCGGCGGACGAGACGAAGGCGAGGGCGGTTGCGGCGAGGATCAGTGTTCGCATCGGATGGTTCTCCCAAGTTGGTTTCCGGCGCCCCTCAACGGGACAGAATGTCGCAGGTTCCGCGAGGCCGATCAGCAGTCCGTGAGCTCGGCGTGAACAGCGCGGCCGTTGCGGCTCGGGCGGAACCTGGAACCGGGTACCGCGTTATGTCGCTGGGCAGGAGTTCCGAGGAGAGACGCCATGCGTTGGCGGTCAATGACGGAAACCACCAATACGGTGCTCGACACCACCCCGGAGAACACATTCTACGCGGTGGGCTGGACGGTGAGCGGCGTGGCGACGCTCGCCACCATCGTCGCGGTCTGGATGTTCGGGATCTGAGGGCGAACGATCGCTGCGGACGACCGGCTTGCCGCCGCGGGCGGGGAGCTGCGGCCTGTGCGGGCGCTTACTTTCGCAGAATGGCCAGCGCTTCCCGGTAGAGCTGCGAGAAGCACACGAGGAGCGCGCTCGACAGCAGGAACATCGCCATGCTGTCATAGTCGGCGGCGGTCGGCCAGCCGAACTCGAAATAGGGCGGCATGAACACCCACCAGACGATCGGAACCGTGATGATCGTGGCGAAGGCGCCGGCCGGCGCGCCGCCCATCAGGCCGGCGATCAGGATCGCCGGCACGAAGCCCGCAAAATAGAATTGCATGCCGAAGCTTGCGAACATCTCCTGGGTCGCGGTGGCGAGCACCACGGCCAGCAGGGCGACGACGAATGTCGACAAGGACCAAGGCCGCAGCTTCAGAATGTAGTCGTTGCCCTTGCGCATCGAGACGTCCCGGCCTCCGCGAGTTCCGGGAAGGTAGCCGAGGAGGCCTGCAAACAAAACCCCGTAGGACTCCGTGGGGGGAGGGTCTGCTCGATACAGTGAAAAGGAACCAGCCCGGTCAAGCCCCTGCCGCATTGTCGCGCTTATTGCATCGCGGCAGGTGATGGTGGGACAGCACAATGCTGGAATTTCTGATTGTCGTTGTCGTCACCACGATCGGGTTCGTAGCCGGATACGGCGTCCGCGAGCTGATCTCGCGCCGCCGGCGCCGGTCGCCTCCGCGGCGGCATGCGCCGAAGCTTCGGGCCGCAAATGACGACATGTCCGCCCGCGGCTGGTATCGGCCGACCGGCGCGCAACCCGCCGATCAAGCCACCCCGCCATCCGACGAGCTCGACGGCGCCGTGCGCGGTCTGCTCGGCGAACTCAGCCGACGCACCGCCAAGCCGTCACCCGCCCCGCACCGCCGCCGGCAGTGAGCCGGAATGCCGGCCGCGGCGCAGGCGCGCCGGCTGCTTTGCATGGGGTTGTTTTCGACATTTTTGATCAGGCGGTCCCGAAGGGCGCCAGAATGTCGATAATCGTCCGCAACTGGGGATTCAGGAAGGGGAATGGTGGACGCACAAGGGATCGAACCTTGGACCTCTCCCGTGTGAACCACAATCTGTGGATCCGACCCGACCACGCCCGGCCACAGTTTTGTCTGAATAATTCATTTTATTGCAGTGGCTTGTGGTTTGTCTGACCACAGTTAGCCATAAGCGACCATACTGCATTTTGTGTGCCCCTGTTGTGCCCACCACAGATTTTCCCGTGGGGCACACAATTCGCGGAAGGGTCTATGCCTCGTTTGTTCTCGAAGGCGCCGTCCTTCCATGCTCGTGTGCCCCGGGGCGGAAAAGCAAAGAAAAAGCAATGCTGCTTTCCCGCCACTTGAACGATCCGGGCGCCCGCGGGGGCACACCGTGACGAGGAGCGTAGGGATCATGCCGGAGCCGAGCAACCAACTGACACTGACCGACGCGGTGATCCGTAGCGCCACGATGCCACCCGGCAAGGCGCAGCATTATCTCCACGACGATAAGCTGCCCGGCCTCGCGCTGCGCATGCGCGCTACCGGCGGCCGGACCTGGGTTTTCCTCTTCACCAAGCCGGGAGTGAGGGGCACCCAGCGCAAGACGCTCGGCCCATGGCCGAAGTATAATGAGAAGGTTGCGCGCAAGGCCGCCACTATTGCCGCTGGCGAGGTGTTCAAGGGCACGGACCCTAATGACGCGAAACGCGAGGCGAGGCGGCAACAGGCGGCCGAAAAGCAGCGTACCACGCTGGCGGACCTCATTGTCGAAGATGGTCCCTACCAGACGTCGTTAACCGGACGACAGGTCGTCAACTGGAAGCCAGCCTTGTCGGCGTTGCGGCGCGGGCTCAAAGAGCACACTGAGAGCGGTGTGGGGGACCTTACTCGGCGGCAAATCATGGCAGCGGTCGAGAAGGTTACCAAGACCGGTAAGCGTGGCGCGGCCAAGGACCTGCGTAAGCACACCCACACGTTCCTCGAATGGTGCGTCAGCGAGGGCTATGTCGACCACAATGTGCTCGCAGGCTATCGCGAGCCCAAGGAAACCCGCGCGCAGAGGGTGGGACGCCGAACGAAGGGCCGTGCACTCACCGATGAAGAAATCGTCAAGGTTTGGCATGCGTCCGGTAAGCTCGGTACCTTTGGGCTCCTGACGAGGATGTGCCTACTCGGCGGCCCGCGCCGGAGCGAGCCAACTATGATCGAGTGGAAAAAGCACATCATGGATGACCGCATCACCTTCGATGCGGCCTGGACCAAGATGGGTTTGCACCACGATGTGCCCCGCACTCACCTTGTTGATGAGGTGCTCGCGGGCGCGAGGCATTTCCAGCGCGCGACGTCCGACTATGTCTTCCCCTCGCCAAAGACCGGCGGCCAGATGTCGGGCTTCACCAAGATGGTCGACCGTTTGGTTAAAGAAGCGGGTGTCGCCAGGTTCACCATGCATGACTTAAGGCGCAGTCTGCGTACCATCATGTCACGTTGCGGTTACGACAACGAAATCCAGCGGCTTTGCGTGGGACAAAAGCCAGGCGGCATCGATCAGGTCTACAATCACGACGAACAGTGGATCATCCGAAAAATGGCATTCGAAGCGGCTCATGATTACATCGCGGAATTGGTCGGCGCGATCAGAGTCGGCAAGGTCGTGCGCTTACAGCGGACGAATCCGCTTGACCCGATCAAGGCAGAACTGCTCGGCCGTCTCCGCGAGCACTATGCGGCTGGGACGGATTAGTGGCCTTATCGCCTCTGGCCAAATAGTCGCGCACCGCATCAACCCGATAGAGCGGGCGGCCGTCGACGTAGCGCCATTTCAGCGGGTGGTTCGGATCGCGCCGCCACTGCTCCAATGCCCCGGGTGTGCGCCGAATGACAGCTGCCGTCTCCAATACCGTCAGATTAGAGCTGCCTGGCAGTGTATCGATATCGAACGTCGCGGGGGGCGGCATGCCACGACTCTTGCGGCGGCGCTTTGCGGCACGCGTTGTCTTGCTGGAATCTTGCGACTCAATTGCCTCGATCCGGTTCTGGTCGTCGTTGCCGTTCATGCGCTCCGGACCAATGATCGGTCTGACGCAATAAGATTGTAGGCTGATCCAGCAAGAAAGAAATCAAGTCCGCAGGCATGGGTGGCTGTGGCGTACAAATAGGACGAACCGGTTCAATTGGCCTGGGAAGTGCTCTGGGGCGGAAATCGCTTTCATTGCGACCTGCAGCCTCATAACCTGAAGGTCATAGGTTCAAATCCTATCCCCGCAACCAACGATTCTTGCGAAAGCAAGGCACCCAAAACCCCGGCCTCCGAAAGGACGTCGGGGTTTTTCTTGTTCGCGGCAAAGCGCAGGATCGCGGCCAGGTCGCCTCGCAGCACGATGGCCAGCTCTTCCGCATCGGGCACGAGCGTCACCTGATCGACCAGCGTGCGGAAGACCTCAGCCGCCTCCGCCTTGCCGTCCTCGCTCTGTAAGCTCTCATAGAGCGTGGCAATCCGCTGGCGGTAGATCGCCGACATCGTTGGCGCAGAGCGTGCGACCACGCTTTACCTCGTGGCGCCGCCATCGGACATCAACCGCACCAAGCCTCTGATCCGGTTGATCCTCAATCAGATCGGCCGCCGCCTGACCGAGGATCTTAAGGCCAAGGCAGGCCGGCGCCGGCTCCTCCTGATGCTCGACGAATTCCCCGCGCTCGGCCGGCTCGACTTCTTTGAGTCGGCGCTCGCCTTCATGGCAGGTTACGGCATCAAGAGCTTCCTGATCGCCCAGTCGCTGAACCAGATCGAGAAGGCCTATGGGCCGAACAATTCGATCCTCGACAACTGTCACGTGCGGGTCAGCTTCGCGACCAATGACGAACGGACGGCGAAGCGGGTGTCTGACGCGTTGGGGATGGCGACTGAGATGAAGGCGATGAAGAACTATGCCGGCAGCCGGCTGGCACCTTGGCTCGGACATCTCATGGTATCGCGGTCGGAGACCGCCCGGCCGCTGTTGACGCCCGGCGAGATGATGCAGCTTCCGCCCTCGGACGAGATCGTCATGATGTCCGGCCTGCATCCGATCCGCGCGAGGAAGGCACGCTATTACGAGGACACTCGTTTCCAGGAGCGCATTTTGGCGCCGCCGATGCCGACCAAGCCCAACGACGCGCGGCCTGACGATTGGAGTTTACGGCCACTTCCGCCGTGCCCCATGCCCCCTCCGGCCTCAGCCAGCGACGAGACTGACGTAGAGGATCCGAAGATCGCCGATCGTCGGCGGCAGCATGAACTGGGTCACGACACTGTGGAGGAGACGGAACCGCTCGACAACGAGTTCGCGGCCGATCTTGCCGACGAGTTCGACGAAGATGCTCCGCGGATCAGGCGCATGAACGACGTGATGCAGGGCGTCGCGCGCCAGGCATCACTCGATCCCGGCGACGATCTCGGATTGTGAGGCATCATGGCAGCGCCGAAGAAGAAAGCTCAGATGTCGGTCTACCTCGACCCGGAGGTCATGAAGACGCTGTCGGTCTATGCCGCCCGGCGTGAGCAGCCGATGTCGCTCATCGCCGAAGCCGCGATCGCATCCTTCCTGTCGCCGGACGCAGACGAGCGGCGCGAGGCCGCTATTGCCAAGCGACTCGATCAGGTCGATCGCCGCATCGCGCGGCTCGAACGCGACATGGGGATCTCGGTCGAGACCTTGGCGTTGTTCGTCCGCTTCTGGCTGACGACGACACCACCACTCCCCGAGCCTGCTGCAAAGGCGGCGAGGGCGCAGGCGGCCGCGCGCTACGACAATTTCGTCGCGGCGCTCGGGCGACGGCTCAGTCAAGGTCCAAAGCTGCAGCAGGAGATACTGGAGGATAATCAGGAGCGCGAGCCGACGTGAGGGGCAGCTCGCCTAATAGGCCGATGATCGCTAGCCGCGTAGGCGAAAATCCACCGCGGTGGCGATTCAAGACCGTGCATCGCAAGCAGTTCCAGCGCGAGAACCGGTAGTGCGCAGCCGTCTCAACGCATACGGATGCATCCTTTTCGATAGACTTCCGCTCAATCGCCTAGAGGCTTGTTCACATGTCGTAATCGCCGCTGACGGCTCCTCGAAGACACGAAATTCGGTAGGATCGAGCCCAGCAGATTGAGGAAAGGGAGCAACTCCATGCTGGTTTGGAATCTCTATGGAAGACACCGGCATTTGCGTTTTGAGCCAGAGCGGCGCTGCCGCATTCGAAGGTTGCGTGTCCACCAATCCGGAGGCTATCGCTCAACTCTTGCGGCGTCATGCCGGCAGTCCGCGCCTGGCGCGCGCCGGGTCCCCTCAACCCCACGCGCGCATCTTGGATGGCTTCGCAAGCTGTCGCGTCCGAGGGCGGGAGCTAGCCGTTCGCGCTCAATTTGTGGTCATTACAATTGCTGCCATTCGACATTCAAGAAGCCCTCAACGCCACAACTCAAATGCCGAAGAATCTCGTGTCTGCTTTTGGAGCCACTTCATCTACTCGTGTTCTGCAATAAAGAGTTTGTCCTCTGTTTCACGAAGCGAGCCTGAAAAAGCGCGCTATGGGGTTTATGCCTCGGCCAATCTCTGCGATAAGGCATCGAGTACTTGAAGGCAACAGCCGTCGAGTGGCTTGCAAAACGAAATGGGAGACATTGGTTTGCGAACAGATTTTTCGCCTATCAATCGGTCTAAAGCTATCTTCGATGATATTTATGCTTTGGATGATCCGAGGGCATATTTCTCTGTCCTGGGAGACTTGGATTATATGATCCCGGACGTAGCTGAGCCGGTTGTGCGCCAAATTCTGACAGCGAAAGCTTCGGCAACCGGCCTTAAGCCGGTCGTGCTTGATGTTGGCTGTTCATACGGCATCAACGCAGCGGTGCATCGGTTTCCACTGACCTTTGGGGGCTTGCGTCACCGCTACGCCCGGCGCGAGATGAGGGCGATCAGTTCTGAGACCCTGGTGCATCTCGATCGAAATTTTTATGCAGCTTGGCCTGATGTCGGTTCGGCGCGGTTTATCGGCCTCGATATGTCGGCACCGGCGATCAGCTATGCAACGGATGTTGGTCTCCTGGAGCAGGGCATTGTCGCTGACCTTGAAAAGGAGGCGCTATCGACGGACAGCGCGCGCATTATCCGCTCCACGGATGTTATCATGTCTACGGGTTGCATCGGCTATGTTACCGAGAAAACGTTCAGCAAAATTCTCGATGCGACAGATGAGCGTCTATGGATCATCTCCTTCGTCCTACGAATGTTCCCATTTGATTCCTTGGCCGCGACGTTCGCGAGGCGTGGCCTTGTGACAGAACGTCTTGCGGGCGCGACGTTTATCCAGCGTCGCTTCCGCGATGCTGACGAGTTTGAAAGTTGTTTGGCCAGCTTGGCGGCTCTTGGCGTCGATGCTACTGGTCTTGAATCAGAAGGGCTGTTTCACGCCGATCTGATCTTGTCACGCCCTGAGGCGGATGCGCGCCACGCCTCTGGAAGAAATTGTCACCGTCGCCAGCGGCAGGGGGCGGCCGATCGGGCCCCATTACGTTTATGTTGAGGGCAGCAAGGGCTTGCAGGTCGCGCTGGAGCCGTGACAGGTTCGCGTTCCGAAGATAGCCGTGGGTGTGATCCAGGGATCTGTGCACCTAAGTGGATCACCCTAGCTCCCTGAACGGTTACGTTCGGTCCGGTCGGCAGGCTAGAGAGAAGCCGTGCTCATGACAGCATTGCCGATTTCGAATCCACCTGTTTCCGTGCCGTATGTCGAGATCGAGGCTGGCATCGTCAACTTAATCGACCGCTGAGCCGAAGAAGGGGATTCTCAGAGGGTCGAGATTCGGCGATAGCGCTTGTCGTGGAGATCTCGCGCCAAGTCGTAAAGGCTCGCTCGCGAGAAAGCACGACGGAAGTCGGCAGCGACGGCTCCGGGGTAGGGGATGTTGAAAAGCTTCGCGACCTGATCGTGAACTGACAGAAACCGTTGAGCTTGGCGGGACGATTTGAAACGCTTCATGACCCGCTCGCGTCGCCGCGTCGGCCTGATGAGAATTCTCGGCCCGATTGTTGGGAGCTTTGTGCTGACGATGTTCGACGTGAAAGCCCAGGTTCCCCCTCGCAGCGCCGTACGAACGGAGCTTGTCCGTGATCATCACGCGCGGCGGCGTACCGGCGGATTTCAAGAGCTTCTTCACGAGCTGCTGCGCGGCGTGCGAGTCCCTTCAGCGCTGGATCACGACGTCGAGATGAAGCCATTCTAGTCGACAGCGCGCCGGAGCCAATGTTGTTCGCCCGCGAGCGAGATAACGATTTCGTCCAGATGCCATTAGTCGCCGCGAGCGGGAGCGCGCTGGCGGATCCGATCGGAGAACGCTTTGCCGAATTTCCTTCCCCAGTGGCCCACGGTTTCATAGGTCACGCCAATGCCACACACCGCCAGCATTTCCTCGACCATGCGCAAGCTAATACGACCAAACGGCATAGCCTGATTGCTTCCGGCGGGAAGCAATGACGGCGAAAAAGAGCGGTCCCGGACGGTTGGCATGCCGGTTGTCTACTGCCTCGGCGGCTCCAATTCGTTAACTTGACGGTGCCCTTTTGCCTTCTGAATCTTGATCTCCCTCAGCACAAGGCTTGACGAACCTCGGCGAGTCGCGCCTATATGTAGACATGTCACGGTCTTCCATTCCCACATCTCGTGCGATGGAAGCTAAGAGGGAACCCGGTGCGCCGACAATGGCTATTCCGAGGCTGCCCCCGCAACTGTAAGCGACGAGCGGTTGTCATCATGGTCACTGGCGACAGCGCCGGGAAGGCCGACAGCCGCAGCGACACGCGAGCCAGGAGACCTGCCGCGACAGAACGAACGTCCTCGGGCGGGGTGCCCCGGTGGGTCGCTTGCAGCCGGGGACATTTTCCCGGTCTCCTTGCAAGTCGTCCGCGCGGCCCCAGCCCCAAACATCGCAGGGTTGCCGATGTCGCCGTCTTACGATTTCGATCAGCATGGTCATCTCGTTGACCCGCCGAGTGTGCGGGCGCGGCCAGCGCAGGCAACGCCTACCGCGCCTGAACTGTGTCTTGTGCCGACGCCATCGCCGGCTCCGCTACCGTGGCCCCTCGCGCCATCGCCAAAGCCGTCCGACCTTACGCTCGATCGGTCGCGCGACGACCTGCTGACGTCGTTTGGCAAGCTGACGCTGACAGACCGTTATCTGCTCGCCGGCGAAAGCCTCCAGGACATGTTCGCGCGGGTGTCTTGCGCCTTCGCGGACGATGTTGCGCATGCCCAACGTCTCTATGATGCGATGTCTCGACTGTGGTTCATGCCGGCCACACCGGTGCTTTCCAACGGCGGCACCACGCGCGGCCTGCCGATCTCGTGCTTCCTTAACTCGGTGTCGGACTCGCTCGAAGGCATCGTCGGCACTTGGAACGAGAACGTCTGGCTTGCCTCCTACGGCGGCGGCATCGGCACCTACTGGGGCAATGTTCGCTCGATCGGCGAGAAGGTGAAGGGCGGCGTTACCTCGGGCATCATCCCGTTCATCCACGTCATGGACGGCCTGACGCTGGCGATCAGCCAGGGCTCGTTGCGGCGCGGCTCGGCGGCCGTCTATCTCGATATCCACCATCCCGAGATCGAGGAGTTCCTCGAGATCCGCAAGGCGTCTGGCGACTTCAACCGCAAGAGCCTTAACCTCCATCACGGCATCAACGTCACCGACGAGTTCATGCGTGCCGTAGGCGCCGGCACCGCGTTCGCTCTGCGCAGCCCGAAGACTAACGAGGTCATCCGCGAGACCGACGCCCGCCAGCTGTGGCAACGCATCCTTGAGAACCGGCTGCAGACCGGCGAGCCTTATCTCTTGTTCATCGACACCGTGAACCGCGCGCTCCCCAAGCACCAGCGCGAGCTCGGCCTCAAGGTCTCGACCTCCAACCTATGCAGCGAAATTACCCTGCCGACCGGTGTCGATCATCGGGACGAGGAGCGCACCGCGGTGTGCTGCCTGTCGTCGCTCAACCTCGAGACCTGGGACCAGTGGAATGAGGAGCCCGGCTTCATCGAGGACGTCATGCGCTTCCTCGACAACGTGCTCACCCACTTCATCACGGTGGCACCAGGCGGGATGAAGCGTGCCCGCTACGCCGCCCTGCGCGCGCGCTCCGTCGGCCTCGGCGTCATGGGCTTCCACTCGTTTCTCCAGGCCAAGGGCATTCCGATGGAGAGTGTCTTGGCCAAGTCGTTCAATCTGAACATGTTCCGAAAAATCCGTCGCGATGCCGACGCGGCATCCGTGGCGCTCGCTCGCGAGCGTGGCCCGTGCCCGGATGCCCTGGAACGCGGCGTGATGGCGCGCTTCAGCCACAAGATCGCGATCGCTCCGACCGCCTCGATCAGCATCATCTGCGGCGGCACCAGCGCCTGCATCGAGCCGATCCCGGCCAACATCTACACCCACAAGACATTGTCGGGCGCCATCTCGGTGCGTAATCCGCATCTCGCCAAGGTGCTGACCGCCAAGGGCGCCGATACCTCGGCGACCTGGCAGTCGATCATCGCGCACGAGGGGTCGGTCGCCCATCTCGACATCCTGTCGGAGCACGAGAAAGCGATCTTTCGCACCGCCTTCGAGATCGATCAGCGCTGGATCGTCGAGCTTGCCGCCGACCGTGCCGCGTTCATCTGCCAGAGCCAGTCGATCAACCTCTATTTGCCGGCCGACGTCGATAAGTGGGACCTCCACATGCTGCACTGGACGGCATGGGAGCGTGGGGTGAAGAGCCTCTATTACTGCCGCTCAAAATCGATCTCGCGCGCGGCGTTCGCCGGCAAGATCGCCGACCGCGACGAGGCGCCACAGCCGCAGCGTGCCGACTATGAGGAGTGCCTCGCATGTCAGTGATCGATCTCTCGTCCGTCGATCCGCGCACGCTGATCGGCAAGGGGCGGATCGGCCTGCTTGACTCGACCGGCAGCTATGACGTCGATCGCTACGCCTGGGCTTACGAGTTCTGGAAGCGCCAGCAGCAGACCCACTGGATGGGCGAGGAGGTGTCGCTCGGCGCCGACCTGAAAGACTGGGCGTCGGACCGCGTCACGGCCAACGAGCGCGCGCTGCTCACCCAGATCTTCCGTTTCTTCACTCAGTCGGACATCGAGGTCGGCGACAACTATCTCAAGCGCTACATCCCGATCTTCCAGCCACTCACCGTCCAGATGATGATGGCCGCCTTCACCAACATGGAGACGGTCCACATCGACGCCTATGCGCTTCTGCTCAAGACGCTCGGCATGCCAAAGACCGAGTTCGAGGCATTCCGCGGCTATGCGGAGATGCGCGCCAAGGCGGACTACATGCACGAGTTCGGCGTCCATACCGTGGCTGATGTCGCCCGCACCCTGGCGATGTTCGGCGCCTTCACCGAAGGCATGGCGTTGTTCGCGAGCTTCGCCATGCTGCTCAACTTCCCGCGTCATAACAAGATGAATGGCATGGGACAAATCGTAAGCTGGTCGGTGCGCGACGAGAGTCTCCACTGCGAGGGCATCATCAAGCTATTTCACGAATGGCACAGTGAAACCGGCGCGGTGACGCGCTCCGTCCGCGATGACATCGTCGACGTCGCAAAGACCATGGTGAAGCTGGAGGAGAACTTCGTCGATCTCGCCTTTGGCCTCGGCAAGATCGAGGGAATGCTGCCTGAGCAGATCCACGCCTACGTCCGCTATGTGGCCGACTGGCGACTTAGCCAGCTCCGGATTGCCCCGGTCTTCGGCTTCTTCGAGGCTAAGGAGGGCGGATTCACGCAGCTCAAGGCGCATCCGCTGCCGTGGCTCGTTGAGATTCTCAATGGCGTCGAGCACGCCAATTTCTTCGAGCAGCGCGCCACGGAGTACTCCAAGGCGGCGAGCCGCGGCAGCTGGGACGGCGAAGATGGGGTGTGGGCGGTTTTCGGCCGTAGCCGAGAAGAAGGTGTGAGCGCATCGGTCGTAGCGGGTGGCGTCGCCAATCTTTGAGTTTGGCGAATAGATTTTCGATCTTGTGACGGGAGCGATAGAGACCTTTGTCGTAGGCGAGCGGCTGCTTGCGGTTTCTGGTCGGCGGGATGCAGGCGTCCATGCCTTTGGCCTTCAGGGCGGCCCGGAACCAGTTGGAGTCGTAGCCGCGATCTGCGATCAACGCCGAGGCGGGGGGCAGGGCTTCGAGCATCAGGCGAGCGCCCTTGTGGTCGCTCATCTGGCCTTCCGAGAGCAGC
This sequence comes from Bradyrhizobium sp. UFLA03-84, assembly GCF_002289535.1. Classification (NCBI taxonomy): domain Bacteria; kingdom Pseudomonadati; phylum Pseudomonadota; class Alphaproteobacteria; order Hyphomicrobiales; family Nitrobacteraceae; genus Bradyrhizobium; species Bradyrhizobium sp. UFLA03-84. The sequence goes on from NZ_NSJY01000013.1 coordinate 484,610, forward strand.
ATGACGAGCGGCGGCTTGCCAATGTCGTTGCAGACGACATGGAGCTTGGAATTCAACCCGCCTTTCGTGCGGCCGATGCAGCGGGAAAGAACCCCTTTTTTAGGAGGCTCGCAGCCGTTCGGTGCGCCTTCAGATGCGTGGAATCGATCATGATGCGCTCTGGCTTCGGTCCTTCCGCCGCCAGGGTGGCAAAGATCCGATCGAACACGCCGAGCCGGCTCCAGCGGATGAAGCGATTGTAGAGCGTCTTGTGCGGACCGTAGCCCTTCGGCGCGTCCTTCCACTGCAGACCGTTGCGAATGACATAGACGATGCCACTGACAACGCGGCGGTCGTCGACCCTCGGCACGCCATGCGCCAACGGAAAACTCGGCGATATGCGCGCTATCTGGCGCTCGCTGAGCAGAAACAAATCAGCCATCAAAGCCTCCGATCAGGAGACTTTGAATCACGCATCAATCAAAATTAGTCCGGAATTGCAGGGGGCTCGGTAGCTCATAGGCGATGCTTCCCGAGGCGCAGCAAGATGCGTGGTTGGTTGGTGACGGTCGCCATTAAGCAAGATGGCGACGAAGAGTACAGGCACATAACTTACGCGGTCGCGGTCGCTGACCCAAGCGAAGCCGTGCAACTGACTATCGAAGACAGCGGCGCCAATGCCGCAATGCTCAACTGTCCGATCGAACCTGGCATGTTGCAAAGTCCCGGCTTGGAGCCCGGCGAGCTGATCATGGTACACGATGACAAGGTCGATCCGATTCTCCCGCGTCCCCGGCGCCATTAGCCGCGCGTCTGCTTTCGCCCAAGCCGCGTCGGGTTAACGACATTCTGTCCGGAAGCGGTGCGAGTAGTTAGATAGTTGCGCGCCGTGATAGCTTACCGCGTCATCCGCTCCAGCCGTCTGGCACGCGGGTTGCTGAGCAAGGGATGGCTCTCGCGAGGGCCGAGCGTCGATGGGAAACTTCGTGCGGGCGGTCCGTCAGCAGCCCCCGCTCGCACGCTTTTTCCGTCGCGCCGGCCTCCGAGATTGCGCTCTGTCGATTACCGCGCTGTTTGTCTTCACTCCTGCATAGTGCCGTCTGGCATGCGAGTTGCTGAGGCTTAGCGGCTTGGCTGTTCTTCGCAAGCGCAGACAGACCAAGCTTGGCGTAGCAAACTGCACGCGGGTGGTTCCTCCAGAGGCCGCGTCTTTTTGTAGCCGCAGGCTGCATGGTCTTCGGCGACAAGGCGCTGCGGGGATCGTTCCATGACCCGTGAAGAGGCTTTGGAGAACGCGATAGCGTCGCTCAAAGAATGGTCCGAAGGGAAGGCGGAAACGAGCGTCGTACTTGCGCGATTGCGGATCTTATGGCGGCTAGGCAGCCACCAAAGCCGCCTTCAAGGCCGACGCTCTCTCCATAAGGAGTATGCTGCAATGGACAGGCTGAACTTTATTCCAGCTTTCGAGGCGGCGATCCGTTCCGCGGATCCCGAGAAGCTCGCCGCACTTCGGGAGACCATCCGCCAACGCGGAGGCATGACGAGTTCGCGCTGACGACCACAGAACTTATACGCAAACATCCACTCACGCTTCTTAGGTTGATCAAGATCATCTCCGAGGCTGCGCACGAGGAGCACCGCCCATGAGCATCAACGCGGCTCGACGGCATACCATTCTCATCGCCGACGCGGCGGTATCCGTCGTCAATGTGGCTTGCACAGCATGGCGGCTATATGTGCGGGCAAACAGAGCGACCGGAGACTTCGATCAAGAAAGGCGCGCGCAATGGCCTACCTCATCCGTCTTCGATGGCCTGATGCGCTCAGCGCAATTCCGCTGCGATGATTGAGGTGGTCCGTCGCCATGTCGCCGCTCATCGTTATAGTCGCTTCGACGCAACTGAGTGTTTTAGCCACGATCAACATCACTGCTCAGCCCTCACAAAACGTAGACGAGTGCCGGAATTTGGGTGAGGCAGCGATCAAAGCCGCGACTGTGAAGCCCGGCGTTTCCGCCTCCTATGTCTGCCACGACACTACCCTCCAGCAGGGATTATCCGGCGCGTTAGGCGTGGTTGCCTACCAGAAAGAGGATGGCGGAATAACGATCCTAGAGGGATACATGGCGACACTATCGGACTGCAAGGTTGCTGGAATGGTAGCGGCCGGCAGCAAAGTTGTTCCCGGCACAACGGCTTGGGCGTGGGCCTGCTACGATCTCGGCAGCTTTGGAGGGTGACGACAGCAGACTGCGGCGCGAAGGCCGCAATGCTCCGCTGCCCGATCGACGAGGGCAGTTGCAAAGACTTGGCCTAAAGCCCGGTGAGCTTCTGTTGTACACGACGACGAGATGAATTCGATCACCTCATGTCCTCGGCGTCATTAGCTCGTCTGCGCTCGTTCAAACCACGTCGGCTTGACGACATATCGTCCGGAAACGCGCGAGGAGTGCACTGGCGCACGCGTAAAAGCGCGCCGTTTTGCCCTCTCGTCTTTCTATTTCCATCTGGCACGCAGGTTGCTGAGCCAAGTGTGGCCTGGTTGCTCATTGATCGGAAACTCCTGAGGGCCAAGCTTCTCGACCGGAAACTTCGTGCGGACGATCCGTCAGCAGCCCCACCCGCTCGCTTTTCCGTACTCGGGGGTGCGTCGTCGGTGACCGAGAGATTGAGACGCATTCCCGACTGCACAGATGAGGGACGCGCAGATGACAAAGCATCGCCGCCGTTTCATGCAAACGGTCCCGCTAGAGCAGCGACTAGAGCAGGAAGCGAAGAGCCTCCGCGCGGAGGCAAAAGAGTTGCCGGCCGATGCCAAACGTGAAAAGGCCTTGCGGAAGGCTCGTGAGAACGAAGTAACGGCACATATGACAGAATGGCTGACATCGCCGAGACTTCGGCCGCCGACGTAGCTTGTCTACCGGCCAACCGTCGCACCGGCGGAAAGCGTCGTGATCAGCACGTGGCATCTGGCACGTGAATTGCCAGGAGACGTACGGGCTTGGCTGCTCATGCATTCGTGCTACCCCCATGCGAGCGTCAATCCTGCGCGGGTGGACCTCCCTCCACCCGCGCTTCTTTTCTATGGTGCCTTGCCTCGCGAGCCGAGAACGCAGCTGAGGAGAGAATGTCGTGAGGGGAAAGAAAACGGCCGACGAACTACGCGCAATCTTCATGAAGGAGATTGCCAAGCATCCGAGCTGGAGCCACATCAGGACCGTGGCAATCACCCGATCGTTTGCGACTGCTCCCAAATTCATAAGCTGGTATGCGGGATTTGTCTGCGAGGGCCGCGAGATGGTGCCAGCAGCCGCTTTCGTATTCGCGAAAGACCTTGCCAGACAATACGATCTCGACGGAGAGCCTTAGCTCTCGATACAGGCTAGGACTGACATGGCAGCAGGGTGGATGGTTTCGGTCGGCACCGTCAAAGACGGCAAGGTTAGTTATGTGACTTATGCCGTCGCAATGGCCGATCAGGCGGAAGCCGTGAAAGCTTCATTGGCCGCCAGTGCGGGAGAAGCAACGATCGTGAATTCCGAACTCCGCGAAGCCGATTTGAAAGGCCTTGGGCTAAAGGCTGGTGAGCTTGTGCCCATATACGATGACCGCAGTGATCCACTGATGTCGCGCACGTGGCGGCCTCTCCGGCCGCGCGGCACAAACTAGCGGGCAGCCGCCGGGATCAGCGTCACCTGCTCAGGACGTGCGGTGGCCCAGATCAGAAGCTCCCATAATGTCAGACTTCGCGCGTAGGGGCCGCCATACGGCTCGGCCGTGTGGCCCGCAAGCTCAAAGCTTGTTGGGTCGGTTTGTCGGACCTTCTCTAGGCATTGGTGCCCGTTCCGCTCGAAAACGTTCACGGCAATCATGTCTTCGCACCTCGATCGTTCGGATTATCCACTCTATCATCTCGGAGTGATTCGACCCAAAAAGCGGAAGCTGGGCGCCGGGCGAAGAGCGAGAAGCATAAAACAAAAATGCCCACTGTGCTGTCAGGTCTGTCGAGCGGCGATCAGGATGGAAGACGCTTCCAATCCAGATCGACGCGCTACACAGGTCACAGGGACACCCGTAAGCGCGCTCGATTGCACAGCCGGTGAGTGTCTCGGTGCGGTCAACAACGTCCCGCAATATGTGACAGTCGAGGGCGCGGGCAGGCCGAGGGTTTGGTGCGAGAGTGAGCAACGCCTCTTCCGACCCAGCATGCTGGCAGTAGAGTTGCCGACGCCATATTGGCTTTTTCCGGTCCCGGTCGTTGCAGGCCGCTGCGGGATGACTGCCGATTGTGCTCGCGAGAAAGGTATACTCTGACGATTCTTTCAACCCAGTCGGAGAATGCCAGATGGCCAAAAAGCCACCGTCTACCTCGCCCTTCAAGACCGTACACCCAATCACTTCATCGAAGATCAAGCGCCTTGCAGGCGTTGCGACGGCCACGCCGAGCAAGCTATCGAACAAGCAAACCCAGGAACTCGGAGCATCCGTGCTGCGACACATTGAGCCGAGAGGCGGTAAGGTGAAGTAACAGTATAAGCCCTTTTTCATTTGAGCATTAGCTGGGCCGCGCGGGCCATGTCCGCTCGGTCTACCGCTTTCGGTAGGTTGCAACCTCGGCGGGGGTGTGCAACCTGCCGGGACTTTGATCCCCGCGGAGAGGCGTACGCCCATGAAGCGAATGTCGGCCCGTGAAGCGATCATCGCTGTCTCCCTCTTGGTCGTCTTCGCGCTTGCGATTTGGTTTGGCGCTATGCCGTGAAGGCCGAGCACGCGGCGATCGGCCTCGATGGCCACACTTCGACCGTCAACGAAAAATAGCCGGCAGGCTCGGATGTATGGTTTGCCGGGTGTCTGAGTCGGCCGCTGTGCCTGCCACTCAGGCGGCTTCACACTCTTGCGGGAGCGGGCGCTCCACCGCGACCGGATCACGGTCGATAATCGTCAAATAGGCGCGCTCGGTCTGATCAGGAGCATATTGCCCTTGCTGCCGATCTCGCAGGATGGCCAGCTTTACAGAGAAGCGCAGGGCAAATCCCTCCTGCGTCAGTCCGACCTTCTTCCGAATCCTGGCGCATCTGCAGGACATGGTCCCCTACATGTCCGGGCGCGAAGATCTTGCCGAGATCGCCGAGTACATCGCGAAGAAGCGGGAAACGGTGAACGAGACAGAATCCTGCGCAGCGCGTAGGGCGCTTGCCAGCGCGCTACTTTTGGTAGCATTTTTTCGTCAAGGTTGTGCGGGATTAGAGTCCGATATAATTGATGGTGTGGAACGGCCCTTCGAACCGGCATCAAAAGTGCCTAACGTGGTCGCGTAGAGAGGCGCCACAAAGGAAGGACCGTTCCATGGAAAAGATTATCACGGTAGGCTTGGATTTGGCTAAGTCGATCTTTCAAGTCCACGGCATCGCCGAAAACGGGAAAGTCTTGGTTCGTCGCACATTGCGGCGATCGCAGCTTTTGCCCTTCTTTCAAAGTCTTCCGGCTTGCTTGGTAGGCATCGAGGCCTGCGGGACGGCCCACTACTGGGCGAACGCGATCGGCGAATTCGGCCATACCGTCCGTTTGATGCCGCCTGCCTATGTGAAAGCTTACGTCAAGCGAAATAAGACCGACGCCGCCGATGCAGAGGCAATATGCGAAGCCGTGTCGCGCCCATCAATGCGCTTCGTGCCCGTCAAATCACCCGAGGAACAAGCTGGCGGGATGGTTTTAAAGACGAGAGAGTTACTTGTTCGTCAGCGAAGCCAGTCTGCGAATGCTATGCGCGCCCACATGGCGGAGCTCGGGATCATTGCCGCAACCGGAATGCCTAGCATTGCCAAGCTCGTTGCCGTACTGCGCGACGATCAAGAAAGACGCCTTCCTGCTTCGGCTCGAGCCGCGCTTCTGGGGATGGCCGAGCACATCGAAAGCCTGACAACACGGATTGATGTGCTCGACACCAAAATTGTTGCGGCCGTGAAGGCCGATGATGCCGCCCGTCGCCTGACGACCATTCCTGGCGTAGGCCCCATTATCGCCGCGACTGTTCGCGCCACCGTCCAGAATCCGGCAGCCTTCCGAACTGGGCGAGATTTGGCCGCCTGGATCGGCATCACCCCAAGGGCACACTCCAGCGGAGGGAAAGAGCGGCTCGGCAAGATTTCGAAGCAGGGCAACAAACAGCTGCGAACTTTACTGATCGTGGGTGCGACGTCGATCCTCAAGCAGGCCCGCAGGGGCGTGAAGCTACCGGCGTGGGTCGTATCCATAATGGCGCGCCGTCCCTATAAGGTGGCCGCAGTGGCACTCGCGAACAAGATGGCGCGCACCATATGGGCGCTACTCGTCAAGGGCGGTACCTATCGATCACCGACGACGCCGGTGACTGCTTAATCACAATTCCCAGCGCCTTGGTGTTGGGATAGCGCGGCAAGGTGCCAAAGCGTGATGAACCCGAGGGGCGATACCCTGATGTCGATCAGACCGTCTGACGCAGTGCGTGACGAAGCGCGCAAAATTGATTAGGCGACCGGCATTGCGGATCTCATCGTGGCCAGCGGTCAATGACCCTACGGATAAGCCGGACATATGACTGCACCGTCCGACGGTGATGCACGCTGAGAAATACCTTGCTAACCGGGCCGTTCCACATATGCGTCAGAGAGCCTGGGAATGCGTTCCCCGACAAAGTGTCGCCGCGTGGCATTGGAGGTTAGCTATGAAACCACGCGCCGCTGGGGACGGAAATTCGGCAACGTGCTCTCTGACCGCGTCCGCCAGCGCGCTCTCGATCGCGGGCGGACAACATTGGCTCTGGTGCGCTGTCAATCACAATGGCTTCGTTCTCGACGTCTTAATTCACCCGATACTTCTTCTCGATATAAGCTCAAGCACATCTCAATCTGGAAAGTGTGACGAACTGCGCCAAAGCATCCGCCCGCTCAGCGCTCAGCACCGCCGTCGAATCGACCTTGTCTTTTCGACCGCAGCAACTGATTAGGGAGCTTTGGCCTCCACAAAGACCACTATTGCTATTTCTTGACGAGCAAAGGGTGTGCCAACGAAGATTGCGCAGTGAATGCTCAATGGCGATAGAAAAGGTGTGCCTCGCTGGTGCGGGCTTCGATCGCGTCGGCCTTGCGGCAACGGCGCCGACTGAAACAGTGTCGATGACGGCGCCAAACTGATTTCATCCATGTCTGAGCTGCAGCGAAAGAGTCGCTTGCACGGGTCGATGATTGCGGAGGGGATAAGGTCAACATGACGCCGCCGCGGCCAGGCCTGAGTGCAAGGACCACAACCTGAGTAAGTCGCAAAGCAGACAAAGCCAACACAAACACGGTACGAACTGTCGACTATTGCCTGGCACGAAGAATGCAGACCCTCGACGTGCCGAGGGCACCCTCCCTTAGGCATGGCTACCATCGCAAGTTGAGGCCGTGGCTGGCCAGTGAAGTTAGTGGCGCGTGACATAAGCCAAGGACGGCGTCTGCTCGGCCGATACCGACGGGCGTCTTGTCACGTCGCTGCTAACTTTCAATGCTGCGTAACAGCGTGTTTGTGATCCGCGTAGGATTAGTGCCTCACAGAGAGAACAGATGGATCCGGGCGGCAGGTGAAAATGGCAAGAAAACGCGTGCTGTGGTTCTGTCTCGGCCTCTTGCTGGTCTGTGTGGCTGACTCGGCCCTCAGAAGCAACGGTGTTCGCGCCAACGACAATCCCCTCATCCATAAAGTCAAATCGATCTGGCGAGCGCAGAACGGACAGACCGTCGGACGAATTATCTCGAAGCTCTCGAAAGTAGCGCACTTGGTCCCCCAAACCTGGGGCATTGCTGGAGGAGGATGCTTGACACCTTGCTGGCTCGAAAAAGCACGTGGATCGAAGTCGGGAGGTCTTGGAGAGAACTGGCCGATGCCAACCTTACTCCCAGTGCTCTCAGGGATAGGAACTTCTCGCAGATCGCAGTGGGAGCAAACCCCGGTTGATAATTGCTGTGGGCCGACCGAGCGATTTCGGCAATGCGCGGGCGAGGGAGCGAGATGTCCAGTGAGGACAGGCGTACTATGACGCGCCGCTTTCGGAGCCGGCCGAGCGGCAGCGTAGAAGAGGTCCGCTAAAATGTAGCAAATCGCCGCACAAGGAGCCGATCGGAATCATGATGCCAGCGTGAGCATGGCGGAGGTTTGCAACTTGATTGATATCAAACCACGGAGCGATTTAGCAATGAGTCCAGACCAGAGCGAGACACCACGAAAATCCGGCAAGGGCAACCCGAACGCGGATCGGCAGAGCGACGAAACTGCACAGCAGAGGCGGAAATCGGGTCAACAAGAGGGCCCGCCGCCAGATCAATTGCAGCACACGCCGAAGGAGATCGGCGCGCAGTTCGCGTCAACTGACACCGCGTCGACTGACACCTCTTCGAACGGCCGGATCGTATCAGCGGAAACAACGCCGGTCAGCTATCAAGAAATCGCAAAAACCTATGCTGACTATGTCAAAAAATCCTTCGAACACACCAAGTCGTTTTTCGAGAAGTTGGCGGGCGCGCGATCGTTTTACGAAGCTCTTGAGCTTCAAACCGATTTCCTGAAACAGACTCATGAAACTCTCATTGCTGGCTCTCAGAAGATCCATAGGCTCCACGGGGAATTGGCCAAGCAGACGATAATGCGTTTGCAGGGGTTAGGGCCCAAGACAAGCCTGCCACGCTCTACAGACGTGCGACCGGGACAGTAATCCTGCGAAACAGCGAGTAACGCAAATCGCGGTTCCGACGATCGTGGCCGGCTTGCGCTGGAAGTCGTACCTTCGCGGCGGATGATCCTGGAAGGACCGGGAGTTTCCGCCAAGCTCAGCGCGCCTCTGCGTTCCGGAGGAAGGCGTTGGAGAGGTGTCATTCGCTTTGCGGGCCGCAAGCAGCCTCCTGTCATCGAGAAACCGATGGAAACCCGTTTCGAGCTGGACGTCGTCGTGCGTCAATTGCGCGAACGAGCCAATGAGGTCTCTGCTCAGTTACTATTCGACATTCGCTACGTGCTGCAGATAAAGCCGCGGTTTGGTCCTAAAGTCGAGGATTACCTCAAAGTCAGAGGCAGTCCGGCATCCAAATGCTGCAGATATCCAGGGTTCGCTTTGGAATTCGCCAAAGTTGCTGAAGCCCAGCTTCGCTAGGGCGGCGTTGTCGTCCGGGCCATGCACCTATGCAAGCCAGTAGTTGTTGGGACTCGGATTGCCGTGTCAGGCTGTCGAACGCAGCGGGCCGAATTGTGCAGGTTGATCGTGTCCCCGGAGTGCACGCTCCGTCCTCGCGTCTGGAGCTGTGTAGTGCGCGGCGACCTACCGTACCTAGGCTGCGTGATTTTCATGGGCCTGGTCTTCATCGGCATCATAGTAGTCGCAATACTTATGCAGTGAGGTGAAGACAACGCCTACTTCACGTTCCCGGAGCGTAGCAAGATGGACGGTTAGTTAGTGACTGCTGCTGTCTTCAAGGAAGATGGCGACGACGAAGAATTCAGACACGTAGTATACGCGGTTGCCGTCGCTGACCCGGCGGAAGCGGTGAGGATGACGATAGCCGACTGCGGCGCAGGAATGCTTAACTGTCCGCTTCAAAAAGAGCAGTTACAAAAGCTCGGTTTGGAGCCCGGCGAACTGATCGCGATACACGATGGCAATCATCCAATCCCCGCGCCCTCTCGGCGTCATTAGCCACGTCTGGTTTCGTTCAAACGGCGTCGGGTTGACTGCGTGCATGTCTGAAAGTCGCACGAGAAGTGCACCGGGATTGCACCGTTTACTCTCCGGTCGTCTGGCACGCGCGTTGCTGAGCAGTCTATGGCTTGGCCGCTTATTGATTGACCCTCGTGAGGGCCAGGTCTGTTTGAGGTGCGACGGCGTGCGGGCGGTCGTCAGCAGTCGCCCGCACGCTTTTCCGTCGCGTCGGCCTCACTGTGCTCTGTCGATACCGCGCCGTTTGGCTCTACTTCTGCACGGTGCCGTGGCATGCGAGTTGTTGAGAGGCCTATCGGCTTGGCTGTTTATCTTCACGCAACACGGACCAAGCTTGACGTAGCAAACTCCGCGCGGGCGGTCTCCAAATGCCCGCGCGTTCTTTCGGAGTCGCAGGCGGCGCGGCCGGCCACAGGGGGGCTGTGGAGATTGTTCCGTGACCCGTGATGAGGCTTTAAAGAACGCGATAGAGGCGCTGAAGGGATGGTCCGAAGGAAAGGCCGATACGAGCGTCGTACTTGCCGCGATTGCGGAGCTTATGGCGACCAGGCCGCCACCAAGGCCGCCTTCAAAACCGGAGCTTTCTTCATAAGGAATGTGTTGCAATGGACAGGCTGGAATTTATACCGGCTTTCGAGGCAGCTATTCGCTCCGCCGCCCCTGAGAAGCTGGCCGCACTTCGGGAGATCGTCCCCCAGCAAGGAGGCCCGGACGAGTTCGAGAAGACGAGCACAGAGCTTGTACGCAAACATCCACTTACACTCTTTAGGTCGATCAAGATCATCTGGACGCGGCGCATCAGGAGCCTCGCTCATGAGAGGGCAAGCCGATGAAAGGTAAGCTCGACAATCGCGCTTTGTTCGTTGATGACTTGGTCAGGGTGGCTGCGAGCGATGACAGATAGCAATGACAACATCATCCCGGACGTCGGACCGCCTTCCATCGACCTAACCGGGATTTACATGACAGCGGTTCAATTGGCCGCGCACTTCAAGATTACACCTGCAACGATCGTCCGTTGGGCGGAACGGCCCACGTTTCCATGCGCGAGCACTTCCGCCGGAGAGGCAGCTTGGCTTGTGACAGACGTGCAAGAATGGAACCGCCAGCGTAAACGCGCATACCGCGCCGCGCTGCGAGCCCAAGAGAAGGCGGTCGACGGCCGTGGAGAGAGCTCGTCACCGCCAGCGCTTAATCGCCGCGTTTGCTCGCACATGTCCGCCGCAGGTCGAGCGATCGGCTGTTCCGCTGTCGGGCGCGCCTCTTTCGCGCAAGATGATCGTCCAAGCGGATGGTTCCCTTGCGCCTGCGCCCAGTGAGCAGCATGACCGGCGCACGATGCCCAAAAATAGCCGCTGATCGTACCAGATCGGCGACCACAGAGAGGGCGCACGCAGTTAATCGCATGCGCTACAGTCGATCCACAGCCCAACGCCGCCCGCTTGAAATACATGCGGACGGCGTTGGCTCTAGCCCCAGGAGGGTGTATGCAAAATCCTGACTTGGACAAAGTATGGATGAGGGGGCGCGCCTTCGCCATCCGTATGACTCCGGTACTCCCCAATGAGTAGGGGAGCTGTGCCGCGAGGTCTAGGGTCGCGGGCGACTAAGTTACTCCGGCCTCAGCCTATGCCGGGGCGACCCGGACAAAGGTAACCGAGTCGAGTGCGGTAATTGATGGAGCCGGCGCGGAGATCGCCCCGCATGTCGTTGGTGGCGTGAAGCTCCATGGCTAAGCGTTCGGCATTTAGGACTTTAGGCGCCGATTCAGCGCTTCAGCCAAGCGTCGTTCGAAATCGGCCTTACGCTCCGCAATGGGGCGATCGAAAAAGTTGTCACGGAACAATTCCGCGAGCCTCGTCTGCGTCGATATGATCGATGTTGCAGTCCTTGAACGTGCAGCCGGTGAAGGCGAGTTGTTCGGCGCTGCTATCAAGCACGATGGTGCATTTCACGAAGGTGCAGCCATCAAAGCGGGCAAAATGAACCTGGCCGCGGAAATCAAATATCTCGGCGTGAAAGGTATCATTCCAGAATACGCGTTCTTCGTGGATATCGGTCACTGTTTCGCCTTTTAGCACCGTGCCGCTGAGTTGCCTTCCGTCGAGCCCTTCGACACGCACCGTCAAATACCTTGAACCGACCGCGAAGCTGTGGGCCAGCTTGACGCTCCCGAACTCCTCGGCGAAGCGTGAGGTTCGCGACCGCTTCAAACTCTTCGGCAGCGAGATTGCGGCCGCGATTCCTGTTCAATTCGCTGAGCAGGTCTTTACGGTCACGCCTCATGTTTCTTTAGCCCGTCAGTCATTGCTCGCGCGCTTCACCGGCCTAGCTTGCACGTCGTTCTCACCGGAAGATTGTCGATCAGTGAGCGGCGCCTTGAAGAGCGTTTTGGTCGATCCTGCGCCATTCCAGATCGACATCGGGAAGATCTCTCGGAACCAATGTGGCAGTGAGGCTCCACAATTGCGATGCCGCACGCCTTATGCCTCCGACAAATCCAGGGCCACGCGATGATCGTTTTCCGAATGCAGTTGCTTCCCCCAAGACTTGGTAGGTTGAAGTTTGTTGCATAGCGCCCTTTGATAACCAATGATCCGATGGCCTGCAGGCCGAAAGGCAAGCCCAGGTTTGCCAGAAAAGGCGCGGGTTCCGGCGAAAGTTGCCTCGGGCTGTTGCGACAATGGAAGCGGTAGGACACACGATGCTCCGCACTCTCTTTCTGATCGCCTTAACGTTTGTCGTCACGACAAAATCGGATGCTCAAGGCACCGACGCCAATCCCATCTATCTTGACCAGGGTGTGGATTGGACCGCGGCAGCGAGAGCTGACTTCTATTCGCGCGATCAGGGCTCGCGTTTGATTACGTTGTCTTGGATGCAGGCGCTGAAGCAAAGGAACGGGCAGCCATTCCTAGCGGATGGTTTGTCACGGTACGGCTATCTACCGAATCCTGCAAACACGGCCAATCTTCCCGTCGGCTTTCACGCTTCTGGCCCTCAAGACTTCCAGGTCGTCGGAATGACCTGCTCAGCCTGTCACACGCGCCAGATCGAAGCTGATGGCAAGGTGTATCGGGTGGATGGCGGTCCGGCGTTTGTAGACTTCTACGCATTGCTTGGCGATCTGGACAAGGCTGTGGGCGACGTGATTGCCAGTGACAGCTCGTTCGCTCCGTTTGCTGCAGCTGTCCTGCAGTCCACAACGCCGGACGCGGCCGACGTTGCGGATCTTCGTCGGCAGGTCGAGGGGTGGTACTTGCGGTTTCACACGCTTATTGTGCGCGCGCTGCCCAGGACCGGCTGGGGAGTTGGCCGTCTGGACGCTGTGGGGATGATTTTCAACCGCATATCCGGACTGGACATAGGCCCGCCGCCCGACTTCATGATCCCGGGAAACATGAAAACCGCGGACGCTCCCGTGAGATACCCATTCCTCTGGAATTCGCCGCGGCAAGATAAGACGCAATGGCCTGGATTCGCAAAAAATGGAAATGACATCTTGGGGCTGGCTCGGAACGTTGGCGAGGTTCTGGGAGTATTCGCTACGTTCGAGCCGAAGCGCCAGGGCGCGATCATCAATTTCCTTGACAATAATTCCACCAATTTCGACGGCCTGAGCCAGCTTGAAAACCTGGTGAAGCGGATCGGCCCTCCGAAATGGCCCTGGACGATTGACGCTGCTTTAGCCGCGCGCGGCAAAGCGATTTTTGAAAGGGATTCCGCTGAAGCGGGATGTAGCGGTTGCCACGGGATAGAAGACGGAGAGCAACGCTTTCCATTTGTCAAAACATGGCGAACTCCGGTCCAGAACGTTGGTACCGATACACGAGAATACGACATCCTCGCCTGGAAAGCGAATACGGGCGTGCTGAAGGGAGCGTACATTCCCTTCGCGACCGCCCCCCTCAAGGAGAACGATGAGATTCTTAACATTCTTGCGACCTCGGTCATTGGTTCGATCGCGGAACACCTGTTGGCCGGCGGCGCCCCTTCAACCAATGCCCGGGTGGCAGCGGCGCCAGATCCGGGATCGTCGGACACACCGGAGTCTCTGGGGCTGGTGCGGCTACCGCCAACGCTGCAGGATCTGCTAACGGCTTTCGATACTGTCAGCACCTCGGAAGCAATCAAAAAGGCCAGGCGGCAGGGAGCAGAACGAGCGTCTCACGCTCAGCTCCCTCCGTGGGGCTCCTACGAGGCCCGTGTTCTGCAGGGTATTTGGGCCGCCGCACCTTATCTCCATAACGGCTCGGTCCCGACGCTGGCGGAATTGCTCAAGCCATCAGGGCAGCGCAGATCGCAGTTTAGCGTCGGACGGAAATACGACATTGAAAACGTTGGTCTTGCTGCTACCCAGGAGCCGCTGAGCGACACTCTATCCGTGACGGACTGCAGCAATATCAACTCTGGAAATAGCCGATGCGGCCACGAGTACGGGACAAGTTTGAGCGATCAGGACAAAAAGGCGTTGCTTGAATACCTCAAGACACTGTGACCCGCTTAGCCGCCCCTCTTTGACCGGCTTCCAGCCTGCTGCCGGTTCCAGTATCGTTTGCGCAAAAGACCCTCATTCACCGAGTTCTCGCTGCCGGCGCGAGCATTGGAGTGGACATCTGATCCAGCGCAGTTGCTCAAGGTCGCACAAGTGATGGCCCACCAACGTTTGCCCCTCTGCCGTATGCGTCGCTTGTGTGTAAGAAAAGAGGTTCCACATGCTCCCAAGCTCAACAGTGCATCACAAAGAATGCGTTCGCTGTGGTTCTGGATTAGTGACCCTTGAGTGGCACGAGCTCGTCAACGCGAATGAAGCTCAAGATCTTTGGCGCTGCTGGAACTGCAAACACCAGTTTGTCTCCGTCGTCACTTCAGATGAGAGGGAGCCCTCAGCCGCAGAGATCACAAGACCATTCTTTACGAGCCTGCTGGTGTGACGAATGTACGCCGGAGCAGGTCGACCTTGTCAGGACATCATTTGACGCGATGTGGCCGATCCGCCGCGACCTCGCTGACCTGTGCTACAACAGGTTCGTCGAACTAGCTCCTGATGCAAGACAAATGTTCGGCGGCGATACTGAGAAGCAGCGGAAGAAGGTGCTGGATATGATCACGGCGCTGGTCGCCTCGCTCGACGAAAGACCGATGTTCCAGTCGCTGATCGCGATTTCCGGTCACAAGCACGCCATACTTGGCGTTCAGCCATCGCACTTTGTCGCAATGGGCGAGGCGTTGATGTGGAGCTTTGAGCGACAATTCGGCGCTTCTTTCACCCCTGAGCTGAGAGAGTCCTGGCATACACTTTACGCCACCGCCCAGAACGAGATGCTGCGCGCGACTGGCCGGCACAGTTCGTTTTGACAACGGCGGATGCGACACCCATAGGAGGCGTCACGGCACAACGCTGGTCTATAGAGTTGACAGCTCAACACGCTCCGACAAGCCGTTCCTTGAGCCTTCGTCGCGGTCGGATTTGGCGTGTATAGCGCGACGATCAGGATGAGAGCAGTCTCCCCCTGACCGCTGCCGCGCAGGCGTGTGACGTGGGGTTCGCAGTGGCAGATCGGCGGGATCGCGAGTGAACGGGGGCGGTTGGGCGGACCGAGCGCAGAATCCGCTCCCGCTCGGAAAGCCTGACACTGACGCGCGTATCGACGCGATGCATACTTGCGCGGAGTGAGACCGCTCAGTGTGTCCGCAACTACTTGCCGATCGAATATTCGATTTCGACTTGCGACTCATTTACCCCTGCTTTGGGATCGGCGTGGCCAGTGGTTCGCGCAATTCCCCGAATATTAGCCAGAGCGCCCGTGCCGCTCGTGATATACGAGACAGTCGTGCTGCTAAGCTTTCCTGGCCCCGCGCTATGAGCGAGCACAGTTCCTCGGGTGAAGAACTTGTCGCCATTCTCGACGGCATAGACCGTGTATATGCTGCCGGAACCATTATGCCGACACGCTAGGACCGGGTCGATGACGCTTTAAGAGCGGATCGGTTGGCGAAGGGCTTTTATTGCTACCGGGCATTGCGGCCCGGCGCTACGTCAACAAGACGGACAGACCGAACCCTCACGAAAGAATCACACATGTTGGGGGACCTAACCCCGACGGGACGCCGTGGAAGCGGCAAGGTGGTCAGTCCTCGCTAATCCAAGGGCGAAGGCTCGCCGCCGAAGCTTGCAGTTTGCAGCGTGTGGTAGGGACAGCGCTTTCATGGTCCAACGCGAGCGCCGAGCTATCGCTGCTAACTTCACTGGCAGCGCGGGCGCGTTGGGGACAGCCTCGCCTTTTCGCATGTTTGATCTTCCATTCCTGCCGAAGTCGGCTTCCGGACCAAGCCGGAGATCGCGCTGGAGCAGTTGCGATGGGCCTGTGCGACCGGCCTTCCGCGTGGTGTCGTGCTGATGGACGGGGGTAACGGCAACAACAGCGTGGAGCAAATGCTGGAATTGCTAGATGGCGATCGCTCGCTTTTTCGAGACAAGACATTCATTCTCTATGGCGAGCAGTGCGACATCGTGGAGCGCGACATCGCCAGGGCGGCTAAGCCGCGCGACCCGAACAATCCCAATCGATCGCCGGAAGCAATGCGCTCGCCGCGATCGCCCCGAATATCTATCTTATCTGGGGCGCCTCTCATACATCGAGTTTGATTGATGAAGCTTACTCGATGTCGGCTATGCCGCGATACCTATTAAATACCGCAGCGCGTCGCAATGACGCGATGGTCCACAGGACGTCGCAGTATTCAGCCGTTGAAGATGACGCTCGACGCTGCCCATTCGCTATCAGAACTTAGGTCGCTTGAGATTATTCCGCGACCGCAGGCACCGTCGGAGGACAGTCGCTACTTGAAATGCCCCTTAGGCTCCATCGGGGCGAGGTATTGGCGAGAGCCTCGCGTGTCAGATAAGTCGCCGCCAGTCCGTTCCAGGATTTCACAACACGATACCAGTTCTCTTTTCGGGCCGGTAACAGTTGAAGCTTCCTTTGCGCCTAGCGCGCAGCCGCAAGCTTTCCGTCGCACTTAGCTTGTTCCAGAGTCTTGCGCTCTAGTCACGTGAATCTAAAGTTCGCCACATAAAGTCTGCTTTGCTTTGTGGCAGAAGCGTTTGACGGAAGCCAAGATCTGATCTGCGGACTTGGTCCATTTGAAGGGCTTCGGGTTATTGTTGTGCAGTTCGATGAAGGTACGGATGTCGGCCTCGAGCTGCCTGACAGAGGTGTGAACACCTCGCTGGATCTTCTTTCTGGTGAGTTCAGCGAACCAGCGCTCGATCTGATTGATCCATGACGCGGAAGTCGGCGTGAAGTGGACGTGATAATGCGGCCGGCGAGCGAGCCACGCTTTGATCTTGGGTGTCTTGTGGGTGGCATAGTTGTCCATGACGATATGGACAGCGAGCCCCTCAGGGATTTGAGCGTCGATCTCTTTGAGGAACTTCAAGAACTCGACCGCCCGATGGCGCTTGTAGCATTTGCCAATGACAAAGCCGGAAGCGACATCGAGCGCAGCAAACAGCGTGGTCGTACCATGCCGCACATAGCTGTGTGTGCGACGTTCCGGCACCCCAGGCATCATCGGCAAGACCGGCTGCTCGCGATCGAGTGCCTGGATCTGGCTTTTCTCATCGACGCTGAGGACAACGGCTCGGTTCGGTGGGGACAGGTAAAGCCCGACAATATCGCGAACCTTATCGACGAATAGCGGATCACTCGACAGTTTAAACGTCTGGCTGCGGTGCGGCTGCAAGCCGAACGCCGTCCACATTCGGCGGATCGTGGTGTGAGAAAAGCCAGTTTCGGCAGCCATCGAGCGGATCGACCAGTGCGTCGCGTCGCGCGGCGTCGTACGCAATGTCCGCTCGATCACCTCAGCAACCTGATCGTCGTCGATGGTTCGAGGGCGGCCAGGGCGGGCTTCGTCAAGCAGGCCATCACAGCGATCCTTCAAGAATCGGCGGCGCCACTTGCCAACGGTGTGTTCATGGATGCCAAGTTCGGCAGCCACGGACTTGCTTGGCAGACCATCTGCACACCGCAGGATCGCGCGGCACCGCTCAGATAGCGATCGGGCTACACGATGACGGCGAACTTGCCTCTCCAAGTACGCCCGCTCCTGCGGACTGAGCACTAACGCCGCGATCGGCCGGCCTCGCACACCTGCATTCGCCACTAGCACTCTCCTCTCTAGAGATTCGAGCAATCAACTAATGCGACGAATTTGCGTTCCAGATGACTAGTTCCTCGGTTCGTTTCCATCCATCCCCTCTGATTCTGCTCTGGGCGAAGTATTCGAAGACGATTCGGAAGGTCAGCGCACGACCTGCGGCGGCCCTTGGATCCAGCTCTGGTTCGGTCAACCAGCGCAGAAGCGCGTCGAGGTGCTCCGGCCCGCCAAGCGTGAGAACGTCACTGCCCTCAAAAATCGAAGGTGCGGCGTATGCTGCGAAATCGAGCTGGGTGTCTAAGTCTTGTGATTCCAGCCAGCGGCTAATTGCTTCTAGAGGAGACATGGCTTTGGCTCTGCTTCCTTGCAGTCGCGCTTTGAGTGCTCGCGACTGGCAAAAGATGGGTTTGACCGCGATTCGACCCAGAGAATGCTATACCGGTCAACTACAAGATCCTGCAGGCGCGATGATAATGAATGATTATATGTTCGGGTCGATCGCGGACAGAGAGCAATATAGTTGGAGTTCTGGCTCACGGCTTCACAGGTGGCGTTTGCCGGTCCGGGCCGCAATCGCGATTGAAAACCTCATACTCGTGGGCGGGCGGGTGCTGATCGCGAACGGTGGGCGCATCGCCATCCATTGTGAAGTAACGCCACCTGATGGCCCGAAGCGGCGAAGCATGACTTGTTACAGCGGGAAGCTGAGCCGCCGTACTGGAGACAACCATTAGTAATATCGATCACTGTATGGTCCATGATGACCAGTTCGAGCGGCTCCTGCGCGGAAAGGCTGTGCTATGTGTCAACCGGCGTCCAAATTTTAGTCAGCGGACAGCCCACCACAGCCTAGGCCGTCGCAGGAGGCGCCGACAAGCGAGATGCACGACCGCCGTCACATCGAAGTCTCGAAAAATCGAGGGGGGTCATTACATTTGGTATGATTATTTGACGCCGACTGTCGTTACGGCATCCTTGGCGTCGTACACTTGCCTGTGCTCGCGCGGCGTTCCGTGATTTTCTGGCTCAGCATGAAGGCATCGCGGGGCTAGTTGTCAGCATTTCCGGTATGAGCTTTGGGATTTACCTGATCAACCCCATGCTGCTGTCGCTGCTGCAGACGCGAGGGTTGACGTGGAACTTGGGAAGCCCGATTGTCGGCATACTGTGCTGGCGATTCTCGGCTCGGCAACGGCCATTTTTGCTCTACGAAGCACGCGCTTTACCGCCTGGCGGGTGCCGTGACTGCCTCCCGGATTGGTTTTGCCCGATGATGTCAAGCCTTCCGAGTGAACGCCCGCGAGCCCATACTTCTGTCCGTCGTCAACGCCTGGCCGCCACATCATGCTGTCAGAGGGAGCGGTGAGCTATCTAGATGCGCGTGGTTCGTCAGATGACGGCCACTGATCGCGTACGGGCTTTACTGGACCCACCGTCCCGGCGACCGCACTTCGAGCACTGGGCTTCAGTTCAGCGTAAGACCGTATGTGCGCCCCTGCCGGTGAGGTGGCTCGTCCTCACTGCGCGTCCGAGGGTTGCTCGGGCGCATCGAGCCGACCCTCATTGCAGGAGGAGGAGCCATGGCAGATTATATGTAGGCTCAAGGACTTAACCGCGGTAGACATCCCAACTGGGAGCAAAACGAGCCCGCTTTGGTAGGTTCGGAAAGCCGCAAGCTCCGTTCGTCTAACGGTTCAGGTTCAGGGCCCTCTTAAGGCTCAAATAGGGGCTCGATTCCCCTATCTGCGAACCCTTCGACGCAAGGTTTGACATCCATCCTCCTGACCGCGAATGGCGCGACTGCACCTTCAGGTAGGTTCGATCTAGCCTCTATCTCAGGAACTGCCTGAATCGTCGCAGCGATAACACGAACAGTATCGCGCCAATACCGAGCAGCGACAGGAGCTGCGGCCAGACGACGTCGAGGCCGGCGCTGCGGAACAGGACGGACTGTGCCAGGATCACAAAATGCGTATTCGGTGCGGCGAGCATGATGTCCTGGATGATTGCGGGCATGCTCTCCCGCGGCGTCGTCGCTCCCGACAAGGCCTGCAACGGCAACAAGATAAGCATCAGCAGCAGGCCGAACTGCGGCATGGTGCCCGCCATGGTGGCGAGGAAGATGCCCATGCAGGTCGTGGCGAAAAGATGCAGCGTCGCGCCGAGGAGAAATAATACCATCGAGCCCTCGATCGGAACCGCGAGAAAACCCTGGACCACCGCCAGCAGGGCTACGCTGGAAGCCGCGAGCACGACGAGGTCCATCGACCAAATCTTGCTCGCCATGATTTCGAACGGGGTGACCGGCATCACCAGCAGATGCTCGATGGTGCCGTGCTCGCGCTCGCGGATCAGCGCCGCGCCGGTCAGAATGATCGAGAGCATGGTGATGGAGTTGATGACTTGGTTGATCGCGCCGAACCAGCTCTTGTTGAGCTGGGGATTGAATCGTGCGCGGAGCGCCAGATCGACCGGCACGGTGGTCGAGTCCCGATAGCGATTGAGGAATTCACCGACTTCGCCTGATACGATCGATTGGATATAGCCGCCGCCGGTAAAGGCTTGCGTCATGCGGGTGGCATCGATGTTGAGCTGGATGGTTGGCGATCGCTTGGCCAGCAGGTCGCGCTGAAAATCCGGTGGAATGTCGAGTGCGAAGGTGTCGAGACCGGCGTCCATGCGGCGGTCCATCTCGCTCTGGGTGATCAGCCGCGGTATCGAAAAATAAGGCGGATTGAACGCTGTGATGATCCGGGACGATATCGGCGATTGGTCCTCGTCGACGACAGCGATCGCCGCGCGGTTCAGAGTTTCGGGTATCGCTTTTGACGCCGTGTAGACCGACAGCGTGAAGGCGTAGACGATCAGAACCATCAGCATCGGGTCGCGCATCAGGCCGCGCAGTTCCTTGACGCCGAGTTGCAGGACGTTGGCCAGACGCATGCTCACTTCGCCTGTTTCTTGAGGAGCGCCACGCCAAGCCCGAGCAGGAGCGGGATGGCGATGAGCAGCGGCAGGAACGAGTCCGCCAGATCGCTGAAGCCGAGTGCCTTCGAGAAGGTGCCGCGGGTGATGTTGACGAAATAGGTGGCGGGGTAAATCCGTCCTATGAAGGCACCGAAGCCCTGGAGCGAGGATACCGGGTCGATCAATCCGGAATATTGAATGGCCGGGATCAAGGTGATCAGCGCGGTCCCGAAAATGGCCGCGATCTGACTGCTCATGAAGGTCGAGATCACGAGCCCCATCGCGGTCGCTACCACAACGTAGAGAAGTGCACCGCAGGCGAAGGTGAGCAGGCTGCCGGTAAACGGGACCTGAAACGCGAAGATGGCGAAGGCGGTCAGCAGAACGGCGTTCAGCATGGCGAGCGCGACATAGGGAATCTGCTTGCTGATCAGGAATTCGAGCCGCGTCACCGGTGTCGTGTATAAATTGATGATCGATCCGAGTTCCTTTTCCCGGACGACGCTGAGCGCCGCCAGCATGGCCGGGATCATCATCAACAGCAGCGGGATGACCGCCGGTGCCATGGCGACCAGGCTCTTGATGCCGGGGTTATAGCGATAACGGACCTCGAGCTGATAGCTCCCGGCGGTTGCGGCCGCGCCGTAAAGCTCCCGGGCCTTCCCCGTCAGCCAGCTCGCGTGCATGGCCTGCACGTAGCCGCGCGCGGTCTCTGCGCGCGTCGGCATGGCGCCATCGATCCATGCGCCGATCGCGACGGTCTTGCCGCGCGATACGTCGCGCCCGAAGCCGGGTGGAATTTCGATCGCCACGCTGACTTCGCCGCTGCGCATGCGCCGGTCGAGATCCGCGTAATCGAGGATCGGACTCCTTTCCTCGAAATAGCGCGATCCTGCGATCTGCAGGATGTAGTCGCGGCTGATGGCGGTGTCGTCGCGATCAAGCGCGGCGAAAGTCAGGTTCTCAACGTCGAGGTTGATGCCGTAGCCGATCACGAACATCAGGATGACGCTGCCGACGATCGCGAGCGTGGCGCGGATCGGGTCGCGTCGCAGTTCGAGCGTCTCTCGCCGCGTGTAGGCGAGCATGCGCCGGAGATCGAGGAGTTGGCTGGCCCCGCCCCGCCCTGCGACTTCCTTTTCGCCAGGCTCGGTCGCCGGTGCAGGCGCCACCGCCGCGCCGGCAACCAGGGGCGCAGCCTTCACCTCGCCGATCGCGTCCTCCAGATAGGCCACGAACGCTTCCTCGAGGCTGGCGGAACCGCGACGCTCGATGATCCGCGCCGGCGCGTCGCTGGCAAGCACCTTGCCCGCATGCATGAGCGAGATGCGATCGCAGCGCTGCGCCTCGTTCATGAAATGCGTCGAAATGAAAATGGTGACGTTATCCTTGCGGGAAAGAT
Source organism: Bradyrhizobium sp. UFLA03-84 (assembly GCF_002289535.1). Lineage (NCBI taxonomy): Bacteria > Pseudomonadati > Pseudomonadota > Alphaproteobacteria > Hyphomicrobiales > Nitrobacteraceae > Bradyrhizobium > Bradyrhizobium sp. UFLA03-84. Next base: position 506,847 of record NZ_NSJY01000013.1, read on the forward strand.
CGGATAGGATCTGCCAGAAGCCGTCGCGCGCCACCGGATCGACCCCCGATGTCGGCTCGTCGAGAATTAGGATGTCGGGCGAATGGATCATCGCTACCGCAAGCGACAGCCGCTGCCGGATTCCGAGCGGCAGCGGATCGGGAAGGAAGTCCATGACGTCGACGAGGTCGAAGCGATGCGCCATCGCCTCGACCCGGGATGCAATGGCGTCGCGAGGCATGCGGAACAAACGCGCGTGTAGTTCGAGGTTCTGCCGCACCGTGAGTTCGGAGTAAAGCGAGAAAGCCTGTGACATGTAGCCGACGCGGCGCCGGACATCCATGTCGTTCGGATCGACCTCGTGTCCGAACAATTTTGCGGTGCCGTCAGTCGCCGGCAACAGTCCGGTGAGCATCTTCATCGTTGTCGTCTTGCCGCACCCGTTCGAGCCAAGGAAGCCGAAGATCTCGCCGCGTTCGATGCGGAAGCTGACGTCATCGACCGCGGTGAAGTCGTCGAACCGCATAGTGAGATGTTCGGCTTCGATGGCGACGTTGCCATCGAGCGTTCCGGGTCGGGGCGGAATCACCACCTGCGAATAGCCGCGGCGTTTCGCCTCCGGGAGCAACGCGACAAAGGCTGCGTCGACGGTGGTTGCGTTGGTCTGCTGCAGCAGTTCAGCGGGAGCGCCGGTGGCGAGCACGCGCCCCCCATCAATCGCCACCAGCCAGTCGAAGCCGGCGGCTTCCTCCATATAGGCGGTAGCGACGACGACGCTCATGCCGGGGCGTTCGCTGCGAATATCGGCGATCAATTCCCAGAACTGGCGGCGCGACAGCGGATCGACGCCGGTCGTGGGCTCGTCGAGAATCAAGAGATCAGGGTCGTGGATCAGCGCGCAGCACAGGCCAAGCTTCTGCTTCATGCCGCCCGACAGTTTGCCGGCCGGCCGATCCGCGAACGGGGCGAGCCCCGTGCTTTGCAGCAGCGCCTTGACGCGGCGTTCCCGCTCGCGCCTGTTATGGCCGAACAGACGGCCGAAGAAGTCGACATTCTCGAATACGGAGAGGGTGGGATAAAGGTTCTTGCCGAGACCTTGCGGCATATAGGCGATCCGCGGGCAAATCCGCCTGCGGAGGCCGGCATCGGCGATGTCGCCGCCGAGCACCTCGATATGCCCGGTCTGAACGGCGCGCGCACCCGCGATCAGCGCCAGCAGGCTTGACTTGCCGACGCCATCCGGACCGATCAATCCGACCACGCCGCCCGCCGGCATGTCGAGAGTGACGGCTTGGAGCGCGGCCGTCTTGCCGTATGTCAGCCCCACCGTACTCAGTCGCACGACGGGAACGACGGCAGCTGCATCGCCGATAGGACGATCGCTCATTGCACGAGCATTCCCTTGAGGCTTGCCGGCCATTTGGCCTTCGGATCGAGCTGGACATAGGCCATGCCGGGAAGGCCGGTTTTGACTTGCTTGATATATTTCCGCAGCAGCTCCGGAGAAATATGCGCCTTGATGCGGAACATCAGCTTCTGGCGCTCTTCCTCGGTCTCTACGGTTTTCGGCGTGAACTGGGCGACGTCAGCGACGAACGTGGCCTTGGCTGGAATTACGTACTGCGGGATGGCGTCGAGCACCAGACGAACGTCGGCTCCGATCGCAACGCTGCCAGCCTGGGCAGTCGGCAGAAAAAACGTCATATAGACGTCGCCGAGATCGACGAGGTTGAGAACGCGCCCTCCGGCGGCAAGCACTTCGCTGGGCTGGGCGACGCGGTACTGCACGCGCCCGTCGCGCGGCGATTTCAAAGTGCTGTCGTCGATTTCGACCGTGATGCTTTCGATCGCCGCCTTGGCGGCGTCGATCGCAGCCCCAGCGTCGATGACTTGTGCCTTGGCAGCGCTGATCGCGGCGTCCGAGGCGGCGACCTGGGCCTGCGCCGCTGCGACCGCTGCCTTCATTCCTTGCGCGCTCGCACGATCGTCGTCGAGGACCTGCTGGGAAACGGCGTTGGTCTTGATCAGTACCTCCGATCGCGCCAGCTTTCTGTCCGCGGTATCGAACTGTGCTTCGCGCTGCGCCAGGACGGCGACCGCCGCTGTTCTCTCGGCCTCACGCTGGGTCACCAGGCTCCTTGCGGTATCGACACCGACGCTGGCCCGGTGCAGTTGCGCCATTGCCTGACGACGCTGCGCCTCCAGCTGATCGGTGTCCATGCGGGCGAGCACCTGTCCCGCAGTGACGAATTCACCCTCGTTGACTAAAATCTCCCGGATTCGTCCGGGAGTTTTGGTCGAGACGTCAATCTCGATCGCTTCGATGCGGCCATTCCCGGCGGCGATCCCTTCGGGAAGACTGCGGCTTCCGAGTTTCTGCCAGGCATAATAGCCGCCCCCGGCGAGCGTTACGACGAGCGTAGCTATCAGCCAACGCTTGCTGGACTTTGTTATCAGCGGACTTTCCTCCAATTTGGCGCAAGCTCCCAATGGAGGGCTCTCGCTTGCACACAGATGAGAGGCGCGCCGAGAGCATGATCATGAACGATTGCAGTCATTACAGCCTCGGAGAGAAGAATCTTTCGATGAAAGTCATCTGCCAAGTGAGGCGGGGCGAGAAGCCACGCAGGTTGCGTAATCCTTCATCGGCCCTTCGGAGAATGACGTTAGCCATTCAGGGTTTTCCAGGAATGGAAACTTGAAATTAGCCACCCACGATTGTACGTCGATTATCGTCTGTTCCGCTACCATCGGGAAGTTCCACCATTGGTTCGCGTCTCACTCGACAATTGAAAAATTATCCGCCGTATCCGGCCACGCTTTGATCTATGTCAACGATTGTTGACCGGAGCAGGGTAATCAATGCGTCGCCGGTGAGGTCGGGGATTGATCGTAGTCAGCATACGTTGACCAAAATGCGATAGTGGATGTATTTGGCTATCGCAATCGGCTTTCTGGAGGTGCCCATGCGCCGTCAATCTGCAGTGCAGAAACCAGAGATCTCTACGCGCGATCGCATCCTGAATGCTGCGGTTCTGCGGTTTTCGAGACGCTCTTATGAGGAGACCGGACTACGAGACATCGCTGCAGACGTCGGCATTGATGTTTCTTACGTACATCGCTGCTTCGGTTCAAAGAAACGGCTCTTTGCCGAAGCCGTCGAGGCCGCAATACGCCCCGTTCATTTACCTACAAGCGGCACGGGAGAGGTCGCTTGCTCGCTCGCCCAGCAGGTCTTTGCACGCGACGCCACGCGTTCCCACGGCAATATTGGGCCGCTCGACATTGTCGTCCGCTCGTTTGCAAGCGAGGACGCGGCGCGGGTCGTGCGCCAGTTCATCCTGAAAGATTTCATCAATCCGCTTGCCGAGAAGCTCGACCAACCAGCGGCCAGTCGCGCCACACTGATCGCGGCCTTCTTGGCCGGGGTAAGAATTTTCAGAAATGTGCTTCGTATCGCACCCTTGTTCAAGGCCGAGCGCAGCGAACTCGAGGGCCTGATCGCAAATGTCATCGAGGAGATGATGAAGGTAGATCCCGTCGCTCAGGGGCATAGGCGGCTGACGGGGTAGAAAGATTTACTAATGAGTACCGCAACATCGCTCGAGCCGGTAAAGGTCCGGACGCCTTCCATTTCGACACGGGCCGGGTCGACTGCCCCGTCGAAGGAGCTGGCGCGAGCCGACGAGAGTGTTGGCAGCGAAACTTTCCGAACGATTGACCGGATACGCGAAGCTCTTACCGCACAGTCGACAGCGGGACTTTCGCCGGCTTCGCTTGCCCTCGCTTTCATCGATTGGGCGATTCACCTCTCATCGGCTCCGGGCAAGCGCCTAGAACTCGTCGACAAAGCGTCGCGTAAGGCAAGCCGGCTGCTGTCTTATCTCGCCGCAGCGGGCGTTCATCCCGACGCCCCCCCGTGCATCGAGCCGTTGCTCGGCGATTATCGGTTTCGCGCAGAGGGATGGCAGATACAACCTTTCAGTTTCTGGGCTCAGGCGTTTCTGCTCAATCAGCAATGGTGGCACAACGTCACGCACGAAGTGCCCGGTGTCATGCCGCATCATGAGGACGTGGTGTCCTTTTCCGCGCGGCAGTTCCTCGACATATTCTCGCCGTCCAACAATCCCTTCACTAATCCCGAAGTGGTCGGGAAGACGATCGAGACCGGCGGGGCGAACTTCGTTCAAGGCGGGCAGAACTGGCTGGAGGACGTAACCCGACTTGCCGCGGGGCAGCCGCCTGTGGGCACCGAGGATTTCCTCCCTGGGAGGGATGTCGCTGTCACGCCCGGCAAGGTCGTCTACCGAAACCATCTCATTGAGCTGATCCAGTATGCAGCGACGACGGAGACAGTGTTGGCCGAGCCAGTACTGATCGTGCCGGCCTGGATCATGAAATACTACATCCTCGATCTGTCACCGCAGAATTCACTCGTCCGCTACCTTGTCGGGAGGGGCCATACAGTTTTTTGCATCTCATGGCGCAATCCGACCGCCGAGGACCGTGATCTCACGATGGACGATTACCGGCGGTCGGGGATCATGGCGGCAATCGATGCCGTTAACGTCATCGTTCCTGACCGCAAGATCCATGCAACCGGATACTGCCTGGGAGGGACGCTTCTATCGATCGCGGCGGCCGGCATGGCGCGCACGGACGATAAACGACTGGCGTCCATCACTCTATTCGCCGCCCAGACGGATTTCACCGAACCCGGCGAACTCGCGCTCTTCGTCGACCACAGCCAGATGCATTTGCTCGACAGCATGATGTGGAACAGGGGCTATCTTTCCGCCGATCAGATGGCGGGAGCCTTTTCGCTTTTGCGCACCAATGATCTCATCTGGTCGCGGCTTGTCCATGATTACCTGATGGGCGAGCGCTCGCCGATGATCGATCTCATGGCCTGGAACGCAGACTCCACCCGCATGCCTTACAAGATGCATGCGGAGTATTTACAGCGGCTTTATCTCGACAACGAACTTGCGGCTGGCCGTTTCATGGTTGGAGGGCGCCCGGCTGCGCTCCAGAACATCCGTGCGCCGATGTTCGTCGTCGGTACGGAACGCGACCATGTGGCACCATGGCGATCCGTCTACAAGATACACTATCTCACCGATACCGACGTAACCTTCGTGCTGACGAGCGGCGGGCACAATGCCGGCATCGTTAGCGAGCCCGGCCGCTCCGGGCGACACTTTCGCATCGCCCTGAAGCGCACCACCGATTCCTGTCTCGGCCCGGACGAATGGGCTGCTGCGACCGTGCCGAAAGACGGATCATGGTGGGTGGGTTGGGCGGAATGGCTCGTCAGCCATTCCGCACCGGAGCGCGTCCTGCCGCCGGTGATGGGAGCCGCCGGGAAGGGCAACGTCCCAATCGAGAAAGCGCCCGGCACCTATATCTTCCAGCGGTGATGCGTATGGACGAGGCGTTCCTCCAGAACCGGACTTTCGACGAACTGCAAGTGGGCGATACCGCTTCGCTGGTGCGCATCATCGGACGCGACGACATCGATCTTTTTGCAGCCGTATCGGGTGACGCGAACCCGGCGCATCTAGACGCGACGTTCGCCGCTACGGATCTTTTCGGTCACATCGTTGCACACGGGATGTGGACAGGCTCACTGATCTCGGCGGTGCTGGGTACGAAGCTGCCCGGTCCCGGCACGATCTATCTCGAGCAGAATCTGAAATTTCTCAAGCCGGTCGCGCCTGGCGACACGGTCACCGCAACGGTTACTGTCAGGGAGAAGCGGCCGGAAAATCACGTCGTGTTGCTCGACACCGTCTGTACCAACAAGACGGGCTATCAGGTCCTGACGGGCACCGCGACCGTGATTGCTCCTGACTACACAATCGAATGGCCCCGGACGAGGCTGCCCGACGTCTCGCTCCGGCGGCACGACCGCTACGAGGCGTTCGTGAAGGACGCCCGAAGCCGGCCAGTGATCAGCGCAGCCATCGTGCATCCGTGCTCGCCGGAAGCGATCCTCGCTGCCATCGAGGTTCGGGATGAGGGGCTGCTCGAGCCGCTGTTGATCGGACCGGTGGCGAAGATTCACGCGGCCGCCGAAATGGCGCAGGTCTCGTTGGACGGCATCACGATCGAGGGAGTGGCGCACAGCCATGCCGCGGCGGCGCGCGCGGTCGAACTCGCGGTTGCCGGCAAGGTATCGGTGTTGGTGAAGGGCAGCCTGCATACCGACGAGTTGCTGGGCGCGGTCGTCGCGTCCGGTTCTGGGCTAAGGACCGAGCGGCGGATCAGCCACGTCTATGCCATGGACGTTCCAGCCTATGCGAAGCCGCTCATCGTCACCGACGCGGCGATCAACATCCGGCCGACTCTAGAGGAAAAGCGTGACATCTGCCAGAACGCCATCGACCTCCTGCATACGCTGGGCATGGAAGAGCCGCTGGTCGCGGTGCTGGCCGCCGTCGAAACGGTCAATCTCAAGATGCCGGCAACACTCGATGCCGCCGCGCTCACCGTGATGGCCTCGCGCGGCCAGATCAGTGGCGCCAAGGTCGATGGGCCGCTCGCCTTCGACAATGCTATCAGCCCCGATGCGGCCCGGACCAAGGGCATCGTCTCGCCGGTCGCGGGCCGCGCCGACATCCTGCTAGTGCCCGATCTCGAGGCAGGAAACATGCTGGCCAAGCAGTTGATCTATTTTGCCGGCGCGACCGCTGCCGGCCTCGTGCTTGGTGCTCGCGTCCCGATCGTGCTGACCAGCCGGGCAGATTCTCTGACCGCGCGGATCGCGTCCGCGGCGCTCGCGAAGCTGGTAGCAGAGCCGAGCGCGGTGAAGGGACTGCGGTCGTTATGAGCGACGATCTGCTACTCACGTTCAATGCCGGTTCCTCGACAGTCGAGGTCGGTGTCTTCGAGGCCACCGCGGCCGGCGGCCGCCGAGTGGCCAAGGGCGACTTCCGCTGGGCTTCCGCGTAACCGAAGGACCTCCAACCTTTGAAATAGATCTCAAGGCCAAGGCTTTCGAGCAGGCGGTCGCCACCAGCATGGCTTCTTCCTTGCCGTTGAGCTTGCGCTCTGCTCCGGGACGCGGCTCTTCGCTCAGCGCCCGTTCCAGGTTGCCTTCGACAAAGCGCTGCTTGGTCCGTCGAGCCGCCAACCCCGACACTTGTGGCGATGTCCTCGTTGCTTACCCCGGCGTCCGCTGCCAGCAGGATCTGGGCTCGCTTGAGCTTGCGCGCCGCCTGCCTGCCGCCGCACGTAAGCTGCATCAGTTCCGCGCGCTCGCTTTGGCTCAGTTCGACCCGATAGCGTACATTCATCCGTGCCTCCTCGCGTTGAGGCACGGATCACAGTTGAATCGGATGCCGACGTGAGTCGCTCGGGAAAAACCCTCACCGCCAAGCAGGGCCAATATCTGGCCTACATCCACCTGTACACGCGGTTGCACCGCCGGTCGCCGGCCGAAACCGACATGCAGGAATACTTTCGCTTCAGCCCACCATCGGTTCATTAGATCGTGCTGGCGCTCGAACAGGCAGGCCTGACCCGAAGGCAGCCGAGGACACCCCGCAGCATCGAACCGCTCGTTGATCCCAACCAGCTGCCGGACCTACTCTGATCCAGCATTCAACCGGTCAAATTCACCGTGCAGAGGTACTAGGTGTCATGTGAAGCCTGCTTACGGCTGGCATTGACGGCCGGACATCTTCAATTGAGCTGCAGGACGATACGCCCGTCGATGCCGCTTTGTTCCATGCGGGCGAAGATCGCATTGATGTTGTCGAGCTTGTCCCACGAGAAGTGCGCGGCGACAGCGCCGTCGCCGGCGAAGTCCAGCGCCTCGTCGAGATCTTGGCGGGTGCCGACGATCGAGCCGCGGACTGTAATGCGCTTCAACACCGTCTCGAAGATCGGCATGGCGAATCTGCCAGGCGGCAGGCCGACTAGTGCCATCGTGCCGTGCGAGCGCAGCGCCCCGAAGGTCTGCTCAAAGGCAGTCGGCGAAACGGCCGTGACGAGCGCGCCATGGACGCCGCCGATCCGCTTCTGTAGTTCCGCCGGGTCGGTTTCCCGTGCGTCAATGGTGATCTCGGCGCCGAGCTTCTTCGCGAGCGCCAGCTTGTCGGGATGAATGTCAATTGCAGCGACATGCATGCCCATCGCTTTGGCATATTGCACCGCCATGTGGCCGAGGCCGCCGATCCCCGAAATCGCGACCCACTCTCCGGGCCTGACCTCGGTTTCCTTCAGTCCCTTGTAAACGGTGACGCCGGCACAGAGCACGGGCGCCGCCGGTCCCCAGTGGAGCCCCTCGGGCAACCGGCCCACATAGTTGGGATCGGCGAGCGCATATTCGGCGAAGCTGCCGTTCACCGAATAGCCGGTATTCTTCTGCGAAGCGCAGAGCGTTTCCCAACCTGTGCGGCAATGGGGGCAATAGCCGCAGGCCGTGTGCAGCCAGGGGATGCCGACGCGGTCGCCCTCCCTGACGCGCTTCACCGACCGGCCGATACCGACGACTGTGCCGACGCCTTCGTGACCGGGAATGAACGGCGGTGTCGGCTTGACCGGCCAGTCGCCCTTTACTGCATGCAAATCCGTGTGACAGACTCCGGTTGCCGCGATCCGAACCAGTATCTGGTCGGGACCAGGCTCGGGCACCGGCACCTCCTCGATCACCAGGGGCTTGCCGAGCTCGTTGAGAACGGCGGCTTTCATCATATTCGCCATACGGCTTCTCCTTGCATCAAAATGGATACGCCCCCAGCGGCCCAACGAATTCGTCCGAGCAGCATCATTGTTGTGGTTCTCTGGCCCGTGATCGCGAGACGCGGCGAATTGCGCGTTCATCTGCTCCGGTCTTGCCTCCGCTCGGCCTTCAGACGACGCAGAATCTTGCGATGGTTTTTGTCGCGGGAAGTCCTTAGCTGCTCGTAAGAAAGCTCGATGTTTTGGCGAGCGATCCAGGCCTCGTATTCGCTCATGGTCATCTTTCTCGTCTTGCCCCTTCAAGCGGACGTTGTTGCTTCCATCAACAGCCAGTGCGGCCTGTCGAGTCGTCAGCGGGGGGCAGTACCGCTCGGGTGCGGTAGCAAAGTTAAACCCGAAATGCAGCCAAGACCATGCCCTCAAGCCGCCGATCGAGCAAAGCTATTACGTCAGCACTGAGAGATGCAACCTTCGACAAATCAGCACAAAACTTGTGTAATCGAATCCATGGCAACCGATCAGGCCCAACAACCCCTCGCGAGCCCTCAAATATCAGCTCGACAAACATCTCTATGCCCAGCGCCATCTCGTGGAATGCTGCTTCAGTAAGCTCAAGCAGTTCCGTCGCGTCGCAACCCGCTTCGAAAAGACCGCCAGAAATTACCGAGCCGTAGTCACTCTCGCTGCCATCGTCCTATGGATGCGATAAGCGCCCACACCGCCTAGAGCCTTTTCCGTTCCGATCGGAACGAAAAAGAAAGGCTCTTGCCATGATCACCACCGAATCCATGTTATAGAGCGGACATGGAACCCTGCGCGATCAAGCTGATCGGCTTTGCTGCCGCCACCTGCACCACCGTCGCCTACGCGCCGCAGTTCATCAAGGTCTGGAAGACCCGATCGGCGCGCGACATCTCGCTCAGCATGTTCCTGGTCATGGTGCTGGGCTTGGCGCTCTGGCTCATCTACGGCCTGCTCTCTGGCGACGCCCCGCTGGTCGCCGCCAACGCCATCACGATGGTGCTCGCTGGCGCTATCTTGTTCATGAAGTTGAAATATGGGTGAGATCGAAGCTGCGTAGAGCGGATTGGCGCGTGTACCCATAGAATCTGGGATGTCTGTTTTCGAGAGACCCGGAGCCGACATGGACAATCGACCATCGTGTGGTCAGTGCGGTACCTGAAAAGTAACGGTCCTTGATCCAGATCAAGTCGGATTGTTGGTAGCCCGCTGTTTAATGGCCAATATGCCAGGCCGCAGGAGCGGCCTCCGTAGCGGCGCCGGAACATTCCATGCTTCAACCATCGCTGATTCCGGCCGCATAAAGCCTGCGGTTTTGTGACTCAGTCAGACTACGCACGTCCAGGAAGCCCTTAAGAGCCCCAAAGGCGATTTTGCCGTCGGACTTGCCCTTAAAGCCTTAAAGGTGAGTTGTGCCTCTTCGACAAGATCGAGGACGTCGCTGTCCCAGACGTCCATCTCGACGATGCGCCAGCGGCCGACAAAGGCCTTGGCGAAGCCGGGCACCTTGGCCATTAGCCGGCCTCCGCGGATCAGCTTGGGCAGCCGCACCAGATTGCAGGCGGTGGCGGCGAAGGTAAAGGCCCATGCGACGCGATCACGGCCACGGAAGCTGGTCTTCTCTCGCCCGGGGATCTTCTTGATCCAGCCAAATGCCTCCTCGATGCGCTTGCGGATGCGTTGGCTGACGGCATAGCCACCGTGCCGGGTCGTTCGCCCGTCAATCGCAGAGCTACGGCCGCTGATCCCACTGCGTTCACGCCGATGCCGCCAGGAAGAGACACGGCGCGATCACAGTGCACGCCTGATGATCTATCGCGACGCTCGAAGCGCAACAGCTCAGGATCGTCGCGCGGCGCTCTTGTCGGCAATTGAGACAGCTGCGATGTCCGACAGCGGCGTTTGAGCGGATAAGGGTTGCGGCTCGCGCTGTCGCTCCCCGCCGCGCCGAGGGTGCGCATGCAAGAGCTTGGCATCGGTCGGAAAGGTGATGGCCTTCGGCTGCACCGTGTCGGCTCTGACTCGCTTGAGGTCCTGGCTGCGCAATGCGCCGGCCGCGTGCGCCACCCGCAGGCTCTCAGCCAGCAGCAGCTCCAGCTTGTTGCCGACCGCTTGCGCCAATGGCTCAGGTCCGAGCGCTCGTGCGGGAAGGTGTGCTGGAAGAACTCTTCGCCGGTGAAGAACTGGAAATACGGATCGCGGACCCAGCCTCGCACACCCCCTCATCGGACAGCCCGTAAATGTGCTTGAGCAGCAAAAGCCCGATCATGAAGCGGGTCTCGATGCCGGGCCGGCCGTTCTCGCTGTAGAGCGGAGCGATCTCGCCGTCGATCCAGTCCGAGTCGACCTCGCCGACGAGCGGGACCAGCTCGTGCTTCATGTTGATGATCTGGTCCAGCCGCGCCCGGAACAGATCATTTGACCCCATCGTCTTGTGCTTCTTCGGTCACATCGTCCTCTCCGATGCACCACAGAATCACGGCTCACAGCAAAAGGGAACTCCAAAAACCAATTTGCAGGATTTGGAGGCCTCAAGCCCCAAATCCCTGCAATCTCAAACGCCTCTAAAACCCGAAACCAGACTCCTGCTCAATCGCTTAGAGCCTTGTTCACGGCCGACTTGTTAGCGTGCCGTGATTGCCGGATGACGAGCGGGCGGCGACACGCCACCGGGTTTATGTGATCGAGTTACGCCTACGATGATGAGATTGCAGCCACGGAAGGTTGACAAAGTCTTGCGTGATCAGAGCGGCGTTTTCGGTTGCGGTGACGTATCGTAGGCGCCCCAGATGCTTTGGTCGAAGTTGATCGTTGCTCCCGTCATCATTCCCGACTCATCGCAAGACAAGAACGCAACAACTCGCGCTACCTCAGTGGGATCGAGCAGTCGAGCGAAGGGTTGTCTCGCGGCAGCTACTTCGAGCCAGTTCTCCAGCTGACCATGATAAACCCGCTGCGTGTTGAGCTCGCCTTCCGAAGCCATCCAACCGATGTTGAGCCCATTTACGCGGATGCGATTACGCAGCAACGCATAAGCAGTGTTACGCGTCATTGTGTCGAGCGCGCCCTTCGAAGCGCAATATGCAGCGATGAAGGGCTGACCACCCATGGCCGACATTGAGGAGATATTGACGATCGTGCCCTGCACTTTGTCGCGGCGCATGAGCTTGATCGTGTCCTGCATCAAAAGAAATGGCGCACGCGCGTTAACGGCGAATATTCGGTCGAACAGTTCGGGCTTTGTATCGATGATAGTGCCACGGCTCGTATCGCCCGCGGCGTTTACCAGGGCGTCGACGCGCCCGAAGGCCGTGTCGGCTTCAGCGACGACTTTCGCGCAATCCTCAATCTTCGCGAGGTCAGCGCGCACATACATGACGGCTACACCTGTGGCCCTGGCGATCTCATCGGCCCTTGCGCGCCCCATCATCTCGTCACGACCGCACGTTACGATGCCTTTCGCGTCACGTTCGGCAAAGAGCTTAGCGATCGCCGCACCAAGCCCCTGCGTGCCGCCTGTGACAATCGCAATCTTTCCGCGCATCGAAATCATATGGGGCTCTCCAATAATTGATGCAGGGGGCCTAGTTAATGTTCTTAGCTTTCGGCCACTCGCCGCGCCGCGGCATCGGATTCCGATCACGAAGCAGCAGCGACGGCCGGCTGAGAGCTCGAATGCCATTACCAAGAATCGCGATAGGGTTCGCCTGCCACTTTGGGACTCCGTCTACCAAAACTTGTAGGTGCCGAAGCTCTCAAGATCTGGTCAACTGAAGCAGGATCCATGCACGAGCTAGCGCTTGGCCGTTCTGTGGTAGAGCGTGCCTATCCGGCGAGCGAAATGCTTCCGTTGCCCCCGCATGTCGTTGAGGATCAAACTTGATTAGATGGAGTCTGGTTAGATGAAGTCTATTGTGAGTGACTTTGGACATCGGTATCAAACGCCTCCAACATGTACGATCTCCTGTCGGAATACCATGCAGGCTGTGGGGAACTGCTGTTTCACAGTAGGTCCGCCAGTATGGCTGACATCCTCTCCACTCTGCGTGTCGACGAACAAGCGCAAGGAAGTGTGCTTGGTGCTGGTGCTAGGCCCTTCATAGAGGTTCGAAAACACTCAGGAACGCGTCAGATCCATAGCCGATTGTTTGAACGACGGCACGTGCCGAGCCGCGCGGCCGGCGTCCAAAGGTACCTTCGCTCGCAGCTGTCAGGACGCGCCACCATCGGACGAGCCTTGGTGACAAGGCTCATTTCTCGGCGACAGACCGAAAGCATTCACATCTCGGCGACAGACCGAAAGAATTCGCAGGTTTGGGGACTAGTAGGAGGTCGACATGAAATTATCGCGGGCCGCTTCGCCGACTGAGCATCCCACTGAGCATTCCGACGTCACCGTGCAGCAGCTTGAACTAAGGCTCGAAGCGAGCCGCTCTTGCCGTTTTGGAGTCGAACTCTTTGAGGATGTTAATTCAGTCTCTTTCACGCGATGGATTGAGACTCATCTAAGCGACCATCGTATCCTCGTCGTTATGACGCCGACTGTTCATCGCCTTTATTCGCAGCAGCTCAGCGCTTGTTGGTCGGTGCTAGACGTCGAGCCGCGTGTGTTCGTGCTGGCATGCGACGAAACAACAAAATCTATTGATGCCGTCATGGCCGTCTGTCGTCAGGCCGAAGAAGCGGATATCGATCGCCGCGGTGTTCTTGTTTCGATCGGCGGCGGCGTGTGCTCCGACATCGTTGGTCTCGCCGCGTCTCTTCTGCGTCGGGGTATATCTCATGTGCGGATTCCGACCACCCTAATCGGGCAGGTGGACGCGGGCATCGGGCTCAAGGGCGGTGTTAATTTTGGCGTCCTCAAGAGTTACATCGGATGCTTTTACCCGCCTAAAGCGGTTGCTGTCGTACCGACGTTCCTTAGAACCCTCAGCGGAGATGGCATCCTTCAGGGCATCGCCGAGATCGTGAAGCTTGCGTGCGTGTGTGATAGTGCGTTGTTCGAGGATGTTGAGGCGGCGGTCACCGATCTGACGCGCACGCGATTTCAGGAACCAGAGGTTGTCGCAAAGAAGGTCCTGAGGCGGTCGATTTCGGGAATGCTTGCTCAGCTGAGCGAGAACCCTTTCGAGACGGTGACATTGGAACGTGCGGTCGATTTTGGTCACACCTTAAGCCATCCATTGGAAGCAGCGACAGGTTACCAATTACATCACGGTTTCGCCGTCGCAATTGACATCGCGTTCAGCACAATTCTGGCGTCGCGAATGTCGTTGATAAAGGACCGGGAGGCGTTGCGCATTGTTGACCTGCTCACTAACGCGGGGCTGCCGATCTATCATGAAAAACTGGACGGATCACTGGTCGAGAGCGCGTTTGACGCCACAAAGAAACACAGAGATGGCGCGCTCAACTTAGTGGTACCCACTGGGATTGGCCGGCACGCTTTTGTAAAGGACACCGAGTGCCTCTCGATGTCTCTCATTGGAGAAACGATTGAGTATCTACGAAAGGCGTCTCACACAAATGCGAGAGAGTCAGTGAACGGCGCTATATCGGCCTTGAGTCGGCGGACACGGCTGTGACACATGGTTCTCGGTTACGGCAATATACCCATTCGGGAAACGACGAACGCGGCCTGCCTCCCTCTGTTGGTAGGCGGCACGAGCCCCGCCGAATAGTGTTGTGCGAGCCGTTGTTCAGCACAATCATGCATTTCGGAAAGATGGATACAATTGCATTCAGGCTCCGTCCTTGAATTGCTTCGCTAGACAGCGCGCTAGGCAAGCAGCGTCTAATACCAATTAAATTGATGGACCGATGTAGGCCCAATCGCGGAGCGCGATTGACATGATCTTCCACGGCTGATCGATGAGAGTATTTCGGGCGTAACAGCAGTGATCGACGATGTTGTCATAGGATTTGAAGGCGCGGTTTGACAGCCAATTGTGGCGCATAACTGCCAGATATTCTCCTGGCTGTTCAGCTCGGGCGAACGCGGCGGCAACGGCATCAGCGAGATGTTGTGTGGGATCTTCAGCTCCTTCGCTCCGTGCCAGCCGGCCTGATCGAGGATGACGATGGCGTGGGAGCCAGGGCTGACCTTGCTTGCGATCTCGTTGAGATGAAGCTGCATGGCCTCGCTGTTGCAGAAGGGCAGAACCAGTGCCGCGCCGGTTCCGAGCTCCGGGCCACCTATCTGGGCGTACCAGTTGGGCCACTCGGCGTGTTGCCGTTCCCGCTTGATCAGGCTCGGACGCTCGCTCAAACGATGCCGTATTCGATCCGGTTCGTGGGTGTCGATGCGGATGTCATCCGAAGGTCGCTGGCCGGCCAGCGCCTTGACGCGAGGGCGCGCCGCAGCGAGGGACCGGTTCAGATCGGAGCAGACGGTCTCCTCTACGCTCCGATAGATCGGGTCACGCAGCGTTTGTTGACGATCTGACGGGTGGATGCTCTGTCGGCATCCAACTCAGGGGCCCGCAAGCCTGGAACGCTAACGGTTTAGTCGGTGCAACGAGTCTAGCCTCGCTCAAGGATCGACAACCTCGCGGGATCCTGCCGTCCTTATAGAAGGCGGCGATGGCCTCGCCGAAGATCGTCTGCGTGGAGACGGCGTCGAAGAGTGTCATGCTCGAGCGGAACTTAAGGTCGTCCGGAGATCCGAGTATTTCTGTAATCGACCTGTCGCTTGCCGCCAGCACCAGCCGGGTGCATTCGGTCAGGCGCGGTCCCAGCACCTCATGTCGCAGATAGGCGGCAGCTTCGGCGTGTGAGCCGATTGGGAAGCGCTGCGCCATGGTGCTGAAGCCGAGACCAGCCATCTGCGGGAAAATGAACCACATCCAGTGCGAGGTCTTCCGACCGCGCGATAACTTCTGGACCACCCGCCGGTAGACCGGCTCCTGGGCGTCCACGAACCGCTGAAGTTCGAAAGGATCGCTCACGCGTCAGCCCTTCCTTTCGGCCGCGCATGGCCGACCCGACTGACCGGTGGCGGCAGCCGTCGTCCTTCTGCGTACGCCGGTCCCGGCCTCGATGGTCGTATCGCACAGTAATTGACCGCGCGATAGCGATCTCGACGGTTCGGCTTGCAAAGATCGCTGGGGAGGGTTTTGGAAAGCGCCGCAGCCCAATTACGGCGCGATCTTGGGCGGCGGCGATCAAGGTGAGACCTCGTATTGTCTCACCTTGATCGCCGCCGCCCAGGCGTATCTGGCGGCAGGATCATCGCGTCCATATCGAGAAGTTGCTCTCGACCGCTGATGCGATTCAGCCCGCTACGTTGAAGCATGTGACCGAAGTTGCGACGGCCTATGAGCCCGGAGTTGTCGGTAGTGTTGTACTGGAATTGTTCGCAGAGGTCATAGGCGGCCGCGCGGAGGATCTCGGAACGGCAGAGAACTTCTTTGGCGCATTGATCGAAGAGATGGGCGGACAGCGCAGAGGCAGCGCCAGCCACGTCGAGGCTCAAGTATCGATTTTGCAGTGGTTGCCCACTACTGATCCGCTGCGGATTGCTCAAGATCCTGAGTGTGGATACGCGCTGGCACTCGCGCGGTAGCCGAGTGGCAATGATCGGGGGCGGGGGCCCCTAACGGCCGAGAATCGGATCTGGCCGAGGTGAGCGACCACCGCATCGTCGCCCAGGAGGCGACGAACCGGCTGACCGGCGATCCCGCCGGCATCGCCGAGTGCCTGGTCCGAGCCCATCCGTGCCTGCAGCACGTGCGGGCTCTGCTTCAGAAGACGCGCGAGGAACTCATGAAGGCAGATTTCGTAGAATTTTAGCCGTCGAGTGAACCGAATGGAGAGCGCTTGCAGTCTAGAGCGCTTGCGTGTATAGGGAGCGTCCATCCCCAAATCGATCACATTTTTTGCTCGCGTCGAGGGCGTTGCGCTTCGTGCGCAAGGCCTAGGTCGGCCGAGATACGGAAGGATCCGCCGGCGAACGAGGTGAGTTCTCCTCGACGCGTTTTCCAGTCCGCACCAACTTCCGGCATCCGCCGGCCCGAGGAGTTCCCGTGATACATCCCGTGGTCCTATCCGGAGCTGATCCAGCTTCGTAATCCCGTCTCCCAACGGTGCGATACGTCTGGAGTGGCTCCGCCCGTTTCCCTCAACGACTGAAGTCCGCGCACGCTGGCGACGCGAGCTGGAGATTGTTCGGGCACAAGTTGACCCGAGGAGCAATCTCTCAGGCCATCGCTGCGCTTAGGCGGATTTTGGTTAATCCACCGGCCGCCTCGCACGCGCTTAAGCGCGCGGTGTAGAGGCGCGAGGGGGGAGTGCATCAAACCCTATTGAGCATGATCGAGCCGCGCGTTGACATGCGCGGCGAACGGACCGTCGTGGGCGTCGCTAAAAAGCGAGACGCTCCTTCGCGTCGGACGACCGGGAGGCTTCGAGCCCGGTCTTCGCCGTGAGGAGCGCTGCCTTCGGCATTTGCACTGAACCCGTTGAAGGGGCGTGGGCGCGGGGTATCAACACCGCAGTCCATAGCCCGAAGGTGATGCCGAAGCAAACCCCGCAAACGGCTCGTTTGTGGGAACGGCGGAGCTTTGCCCGCGGCACGGTGAACGATTTCGACCGGAGGTCGATCGCAATCGGAAGCCGCGCCTCCTCCACCCCAAAGGAAGGACGTGCATTATGTGCACCAAACCCAGGACACTTTCGCTCATCGCTCCGCGACCGCCGCTGGTCGCTTGGGACATCGTGGTTGTCGTCGATCGGGAAAGCCGCCTAGTCGTGCATTCCCAGGTCATCTGTCGCGACCGCGAGACGGGAGCCCTCATTGCAGAATCCGCGTCCTCGCAGGCGCGCGTCACGATCGGAGACTTTGTCTAACTGATCGGCGAACGCCGAATGTCGTCGATTGTCGTCGAGATCGATGCCGAATGGATGGCCGATCCGTGTGCGGATGTCTCTTGCGGAGTGATCAGTCATGCGTAGTGTAGATAATCATACTCGCGCGACCATGATAGCGGTGTCTAAGGCGACGATCGTAGAAGCGCCCGACTGGCATCCGATCCGGACGTTCGTGGAAAGGGCCCACAATAAGCCGGTCGGACGTCTGGTCTCGCGGAAGTCGAGGCGCGCCATGCCATGGGAAGGTTTTGGCGAGCGGCACTTGATGATGATTTCCGAAGCGGACACCGCCGTCGAGCGTTCCTCGCGCAGCCGCATCGCCTCGAGATCCGAGTAGAGGGAGGGCGTCGTCGACTGGACTACTTCCCCGACCTGATGCGGAGGATGGCTGACGGGACGATCGAGATCATCGAGGTCAAGAAGTCGCGGGATGAGATCGACGCTGATCCCGACTACGCCTTCAAGATCGCGAAGGCCGCGAGAGTCTATGAAGCCGTCGGCTTGACCCTGCGGATCGTGACGGCGGACGACGATGTGGATATCGATCCGCTTCTTCCGAACGCGCAGTCGATCTTCGCCGACAAGTTCGCCTACATCGGCACTCGCGAGCGGCTCGCCATGGAGGAAACCTTCGAAGCGAAGGGTGCGATCGCACACGCCGAGGCAATTGAGACGATCGCGGCCGCGGGAGGGCTCCCGGAGAACCGGGCTCGGAAGGTGCTTCACGCGCTCGTCTGCACGCGTTCGGCAGGTATCGACATCACCAGGAGGATCACGCGCGACAGCGCAGTGACAAAGCCGGAAAGAAGGGGGCGGCGCTGGGCGCCGTCCTGACAGGAGGTTTCATGACCACTCTCAATCTCAAGCCTGGCGACGTCTACGATTTTCCGGACGGGCGCTTCCGTTTCCTCGAGGAATGGGAGGACGAGACGCTATGGTTCATCAAGAACACCGGCGTCCGGCTTCCGTTGTCCGAGACCCAGCTTGTCGACATGTTGGGTGCCGGTGAGGCGAAGAAGATTGATATCTTCAAACGGTCTGACGGCCGGCCCAAATCGGTTAACGACCTCGGTGAATTCGCGCCGGGTGAGGAATTCTCCCCGGAAGCCATTCGCGCGCGCACGCTGCAATTCTTTGTTCGCCAATGGGACGATGCGAAGGGCCCGACCCTCGGCCGCAGGGGACTCAGAGACTTCATCGGCAGCTCTAAGCACGACGAGCGGCTGAAACTGCTGAACCACCCTGTGAACCCGACCGCACTTTACAACGCTCGTCAATTGCGGCGAACCCGGCAATCGGCCGCTTCGTGTATTCCGGACGTTGCGCGGGAAGATGGGGAGGAAGCGTTTCCGCAAGGTCCTCGAAGAGGCGCTCGACCAGGCGGTCGACTTCTATTGGAGCCTGCGGCCTAGAACGCACACGGATGCGCACGCATTCTTCCGCGACCTCATGACAAACGCGGGCGTCCCCCCAGAGGAGTTTCCTCGTCGCATGGAGACATTGCGCCGACGGATCAACCGCACGATCAACCAGAACAATTGGGCTCGCAAGTATTCTCCCCGCGAGGCCACGCTCAAGTTCGAAGGCGTAAAGGACAGTCTTTACGCTCGAGAACCGCTCGAACTCGTCATCATGGACCACACGGTAATCGACACCTTCGTCGTGTTTGACAACGAGTTCTTACTTCCGCTCGGCCGCCCGACGCTCACGGTCGCGATCGACGTCGCGACGAGAATGATTCTTGGCTATCTGATCTCGTTCGAACCGGCCAGCCTTCATTCGGTCCTGACGACGCTCAAGCGTGTCAACCGCAACAAAAACTACATGTCCAAGCTGTTCCCCGAGATCGAAGGAATCTGGGACGCCTGGGGCCTACCGAAGACGCTACTCGTTGATTCCGCATGGGAATTCAAGAGCCCGTCGCTGCAGGACGCGCTACGCGATCTCGGCACCGAGATCATCTGGTCCCCCGTCCGGACGCCGCAATACAAATCGGTGGGCGAACGCTTCTTCAAGAACCTCAACGATCGCCTCTTCCACAAGATGCCGGGCGGCGTTCCCGCCGGTCCGACCGAGATGCGCCTGATCGACGTCAAGCCGCGCGAGGACGCCGTGATCAGCCTCGGTTCGCTCGACGAAATCATCCACGAAGCCATCGTCGGCTACCACGACGAATTTCATACCGGAATCGACGACATCCCGGCAGAAGTTTGGAAGCGGAGGCTGAAGAGCAGGGATGTTATCTCCGACATCAACGCGCTCGACCATCTGCTCGGGCGGATGGCGAGGGTGCGTCTGACGCGCCGCGGCATCCGGTTCAAGCACATGGATTTCCATGACCAGCAAAAGACGTCCAAGCTCCTCGACGACCTTTCCAGGAATGCCAAACGTCGCGACCAGTCCAGTTCGCCAGTCGGCAGCGCACGCTGCTGGGTGACGATCAAATGGGACCCGATCGACGCAAGCTGCATCCAGGTCTGGAACGATGGCGTCAAGCCGCCGCGCTTCGTCACGCTGCCGAACCGGGATCGCCAGTTCGGCGCATTACACGCTCTCGGGCCTGATGACCTCAAGGCGCTGCAAGATTATCTGTTCCGCTATTGCGTCGGAAAGGCCGGTGAGTGCGGCCTGCCAGTCAAACTGCACACCGGCGTTTTGGCTGGCTACGGCGTGATGCAACTCGGTCGTACCCGCAGCGAAGGCCGCGCTCCTCGATATCATCCATGTCGTCGTCCCGGCTCGGTGCAATTCCGGGCAGCCTGCAAAGCGAACTTGGTGTGAGTGAGGCGTGTAAGTGCCGTCTTTGAGCATGGGAGAGACTGCCCCCAATTCCAGTGCGGCCCAATGATGAACGTTACGCACGTAAGATTGCTTAATTTGGCGCCGATGATTCCACTCGATCCGTTCCTCCATGATCTCGTTGACGGTCTTGCCGCGCTTAGCCTTCGTCGCCTTGTGCTCGCGGAAGGTCTGGTCCAAAGCGTCGCCACCAATGGCCTTGAGGCCGTAGACCTTGCTACCGGCGTTCTCGACGGTGAAGGTCGGTGGTCCGGCCTGCAAGATGTCGGCGATCCGAGAGAATAGCGAGGCCGGGAGCACGACATGGTTCAGGCGCAATTCGTGATTGGATTGCCGCTTCAGCCGCCTGATCTTCAATCGGTACAGCCGCTCGACACCGAAGCCGTATTCGATCGGCTCAAGCAAGATGCCAGACGACTTGATGACGACATCGTCTAAGACGTCCTCCGGCCGGGTCGCGAAGCGAAGTTCCGGACACCAGACCTCGGCGCCGGTAACCGCCAGCCCCGCCAGAGTTTCATATGGCGCCGGCCAAGTGCCGTTGCTGATGCATGCTCCTTGACCAGCCGATGCCCCAGTGCCGCGGTCAAACACCGGAGCAGGCATTCTGAAAGGTATCTCGAAGCTGCAGCCAACGGCGTGACGCCGGGCGCCGCGAGCTCGCTGGCGATCGCGGCGGCAAACTTTTCCTCGGAAAACCCTATTGCGACTTCCGGCATGACTTCCCATGTGGAAGTCTCGATTGCCCGGTCGATCGATGCAAGCAATTTCAATGGCTTATGGAAGTCGATCTGCTTCTAAAGTAAAAGTAGCCTGATCGATCCGTTCTTATTGTCCAAATCGCCCCATTCTTCGGGAACACTTGGGAGCAATATCAATCACTTAGTCGCCCCGTTTCTAATGTGTCGGCATAACCATTATTGTTTGTCGGAAAGGTGCGATGAATTTCATATGATCGCACCTGATGGCCCGCAACGTCGCCGACGTCGAGAAACTGCTGTTGTGTGTATTTGGCATTTTCCGCGCCCGCTTTGTAGGATACGCGCTGTGTCTGTTGGGCGAAGGCATCGCTGATCGGGGCAGCAACAGTGAGACATATCAGAGCTGATAGTCGCGCGTCGTTCCATGGTAACCTCCTAGACTAGCAACTGAACGCCTTTTTGACATTCCGGCCTCGTGATTTGCCGCGCTATTTCGCGGCAACGCTAAACGCAGTTTCGTCCGTGCCGTGACGCGTGCGTCAACGTTTCGTTCCGACCAAAGAAACAGCAGAGCACGTCGGCACAGCGGCTATCTTCAACCTTCGCGTCAAAGCCTTTCCAAGCGGAAAGATTGCGATCAACACCAAAGCTACTGTTCCTCAAGGATCATTTCGACTTCGACCGCGGCATGGCGCGGAAGAGCCGCCACGCCCAGTGAGGAGCGAGCATGTCAACCTTTCGATTCGCCGAACACCTTGATCATTAGGTCGCAGTATCCATTGATCACCTTGGCTTGGTCATCGAAGTCATCGACCGAGTTCACCATGCCGACCACTTTGACAACGCGTTTCACCCAATCGAGGCTACCCAGCGCCGCTCGCACCTTTGCCAGCGTGATCAAGACTGCTTGCCGGGCAGCCTCATAGCCTCGTTCGACGGTCAGATCCCGGCCGAGCTTACCCTTCGGCTCGCTTGCGACACTGCCCGCCATGAACAGGAGATTGCCCACTTGAACCGCGTTGACGTAGCTGCCGACCGGCGCGGCCTCAGCCGGCAGTGTGATGTTCTTCTCTCTCAAGCGCGCCTCCGCGCTCGACGAATTCTCTGCTTGCGCACCCTCAAATGCCGAAGCTAAGATCACCAAACAAAAGGCGACAAACCCCGCAAATTCCTTCATTGAGTGCTCCGGCACTTACCCGTGAACGTACATCTCTAAAGTGGCCCTACCAGCAGTGATACCGCAGTTCGCATCTGCCTCAAGTGTGCCCAACCGATCCATCGGCTGTTCGTTCGCCCCTCGCAACCAAGATCACGTGCATCATTGCTGAAGCGCCGTGGCCGACCAGCAGCAGATGCATACATGGGACACTGCTCATCCGCGAGAGCAATTCCGGTTGTCATCGAGCGACGCGGGCGCAAGCGAGCCATCCGCCTGGACGATCATGGGTCGAGAGAGAGGCGCGCCACGCGGTGGAACCGTCGATCGCCGGATCTGTGACAGATAGGGGCGAGCAAACGCGGCGATTAAATTCTGGCGGAGCCGTGCCTTCTCGACGTCCGCCTCTACAGCTGCCTCTTGCCCTTTGGCGTCGGCGGCGCCAATCGTGCACCGCGCTTGTCGGCCAATGCACTTCTCCATTTAGAGCCGTTGCACGCGGAAAATCGGGCTCTTGTGCCCAACGGACGATCGTCGCTGGCGACTTCCTGAAGTGCGCGGCTAACTGCACCGCGGTCATCTGGACCCCCGTTAGATTAGTCGGAGGCGACGCAAAGTTCGTGGTGGCAGCGTCCACAGCGGTGGTGTTGTCGGTCATTAAGTTGGCGTCCAAATGGTGAGATGCTGCCAAATTGCGATTAGCCACGCTGTCGACCAGTACTGCATGCCTTCGACGCTCCTGACAAAATGCAATCAAGTCGCG
The DNA here is from genome assembly GCF_002289535.1 of Bradyrhizobium sp. UFLA03-84. NCBI lineage: Bacteria > Pseudomonadati > Pseudomonadota > Alphaproteobacteria > Hyphomicrobiales > Nitrobacteraceae > Bradyrhizobium > Bradyrhizobium sp. UFLA03-84. The sequence continues at coordinate 529,822 of NZ_NSJY01000013.1, forward strand.
AGTTTTCTCTTAATCGAAGATGAAAGTGTGACCAGCGAACGCGTCGATCCAGATCAGGACGGGATCGACGCGCACCGCATCGTTATCGATCGTGCCCCGCGGCACCGGTAGCGACGGCGAACGGCGATCGCATCGCTATACCTCACATCTGTGACCTCCATTTTGCGACTACTCCGACGGATCCGTTAGCGGATATTTGTCACAGTCGTGCTTGCAGGTTGCCGATCGTCCGACTTTGAAGGGTAAGGCATTTCGGCCAGAGTAGACGACTGCTCAATTTGGTAGGTCCACTCTTAAGATTGGAAGGCCTGCCGATGCGCTTACGGCAGCCTCACGATCGATTCGACGACGCCTTATGCGGCAAGTGCTTGCGACGCCCGCGCCGACTCTGCTCACAGCCTCGCTCAACGTCATCAGCCCGTTCTTGGATTCAGATGAAAGCAGGGTCAGCACTGCAGCAGATAGATGCCGCCACTTCGCCGCTACACTTACAGGCTACGAGGTGTGAGCGACGACTAAGGTAGTCAATGTCAAGGTAACACGAGTTGGCTTCACGGTGTCGGCCAGCGACGGCAGAGAGGAGATCGGCCGCCTCAGATCGATCTTCGTTCGTTCAGCGAGCCCCTTGCGAAAAAGAGGACCTTGTAACACAGTGGTCGGCCTGACATTGCCGTCAGCGTTGACACAACGGGTACCGGACCTGCTCTGAGGGAGCGGCAGCGTCTTGCGGTCGTAAAAGACAAATCGGGTGCGACCAGATGGCGAGAATAGTATGACTAGTCAGTGGCAGTATCAGGTTAGGTTCGATGTGAATGATTCTGCCGCGGCGGAAGCGTTGCGTCGACAACATCGAGGTCCGACACTGGCGCGGCTGTTCGATATCCTCGCCAAGCGTGGCGCTGCGCCGAAATGCCAGTTCGACGTCTTTGCGGAGTATGTCGCCGCAGCAGAAGAGCATGGCGTCGAGAATTATCCGCTCCACCATTGGACGAAGGCGGCGATCGAGAATCCGGCGAAGAAGGAAAAGTATTTGAAGTCCTTTACGCTCCACGTGGACGACCGTGAGGTCTATGCCAAGGAGATTGCTGACGCGCTGGAGGCGGACTTGCAACCGCTCGCCACGAGCGGGCTTATCACGCGCCTATCCAAATACGATACTAATCCCGCCAACAATCCCCAGCCGCAAGGTCACTTGCGCGCTGCTCGCGTCCCGGACTAAGCGCTCTGGCATGTCCGCTCTTGCGTGGCTGTCCGGAAAGGAGTGGACATCGAACGCGTCCAGTCATAGTCGGTCATTCCGACCAAGACTAAGTGCCGCGCTTCACGTCCGCGTTGCGGTGGCATGATCGAGGAGGCTGGCAAGCAGGACCTCTGCTGCTCCGGGGCGGCCGTGCGGCTATCGGGTGAGATCGGCGCTTGGCTCCTTCGCGTCATGCAGGGATACCTATACCTGAACTACCAAGCGATCCCGGGAAACCTGGAGCGGCGGGGCATGCTCCGCGCCGAGGTCTGCCGGGCTTGGCTGCGCTCGTTTCGTCGACACAGCCAGCGCTCTCGCATGACCTAGAAAAGGTTCTGACGATTGAAGCGGTCGATGGTTAGATGACGGCAGGCAGGACGTCCGGGATCCCCTCATCGCGCAGTTTGGTTGTGTTTCAGTTTTCCCTTTGTCCATGATCGAAGATGGTAAGGAGGTGACCTATGAAGCCATGTGAAGCCATGCGCCATTGGCGGGCGGAAATTCGGCAACGTGTTCTCCGACCGCATCCGCCAGCGCGCTCCCGCTCGCAGCGACAAATGGCATCTGGAGGAGATCGTTGTCTCGATCGCGGGCGGACAACATTGGCTCTGGCGCGCTGTCGATCACAATGGCTTCGTTCTCGACGTTTTGATTCAACTGCCCGATACTTTTTCTCGATATAGGCTCAAGCACATCTCAGTCCGGAACGTGTGACGAACTGCGCCAAAGCATCCGCCCGCTCCGCGCTCAGCACCGCCATCGAATCGACCTTGTCTTTTCGACCGCAACTGACCATGGAGCTTGGATCTCCACAAAGACGACTATTACTGTATCTGAACGAGCAGCCCGGTGTCGATTGTCGTGCAGGAGCGCTACCGGCCGCCACCTTGATGTTTCATGACGCGACGGCCGGAGACACCAGCTTGACCGGCGCAGCCTCGACCTCCTGCCAATCACTGTCGGGGCCGCTGCGATAACGGTAGGAAGCTATCCCTGATTGCCAGCTCGGGATCAGGCTCATGCGCAGATCGACATTGGGCAGAATCACCGGTCCCAGCCCGGCATGGTGCGGCCAGTGGATCGGCGGGTAGCCCGTAAGGAGTACTAGAAGTAGCGCTGGCGTCGGCGGGAGCGTCGGCAACTGGCTGTAACTGCCTTGCAGGGAGGTGGCGACATCGAGCGGCGGATTAACGGCTTGGGTGATGCTGCCCAAACCCTGGACCCGCCTGTTCGGCGTGTCGACGACCAGATCCAGCTTGAAGATTATCCTCCGGGGCGGCTTTCGCCAATCTGATAGCTGGCATGAAACAATCCGACCCGGTCTTTGGTTGTCGTATCCGGCATAGAACTATCCCTTCCCATTTTAGAGGATTGATCGGCTGATCAGCCGCGATCATTTGGCCGACTGCCGCACGTAGTCGTCAGCTTCTTCCGCCGGGATCGCCTTCACCGGAATCAGTCGCGTGCTATTGCTGCCGGACACGACGATTTGCGGCACGTAGTGGCCGGGGAAGCTGCCCTTAACCGTGTAGGGCGTTGACCCATCACCGAGCGGTCCCGTCCAGCCCATCACGTCAATCTTCAGGCCGCCGACCCAATGCGGGTCGCGCACCAGGGTAATTCCCGTAGTGAAGTTTGGCGCGTCACCCTGAACCTCGACCAGAAATAGCCCGAATCCGTCAGGTCCGTAGATGAAGCTGGCTTTTGCCGTCTTAAACGGCTCCGTCTGATAGAAACCCATGATTGTTATTGTCCTTCTGGTGAGCGTTGGCGAGGCCACGCAGCAGTCCCGCACGCCTAATGACAAGTACCGCGCTTGGCTGGCGTCCGCCCGCTGCCGCGAACGCGTTCTCCGGGCACGGATGAGCGGTCATGGTGCTGGTCTTATTCGCTTCCTCGAAAAGAGCTTGCGCAGATCGGCCTGACGTCTGAAGCTCTTTGCCAGGTTGATAGCTCCCGGAGCTGCGAGCTAATAAGCAACGGGCGTGCCAACGAAGATTGCGCAGTGAATGCTCAATGGCGATAGAAAAGGTGTGCCTCGCTGGTGCGAGCCTCGATGCTCAGCGTCGAGTTGCAAACACTATGTCAGCAGCCTAACACGGGCTGAACGCGACAACGACGGCGTCAAAATTCTGCGCGTCCTGGCCGAAAGCCGTCGGATGCTCGCCGCGACGATTGAGTGTCTTTCGAAGCCGGGTTTTGATAGGCTGCCCCTTCGACATCGAGAACATCAGCGGTCATTTCGAGACTAGGCCCGGGCGCGTAACGGCGACATAGGGACCGATCCTCGTCATCCATGACGCGAGTTCAGCGTCAAGCGCGAGATGCCGGATCTGACTGGCTTTACGGGCAAGACCGCAGCCCTCCGCGAAGGGCCCGCAAGGACATTTGCCCGCGCCGAACCTGGCGGCCAAAACCCGCTGTTCGCCGCTCATCCGGAGCAAACTCTCGCGGGCTACGCCGGTGCGCGGCGGCGATCAGGGTGAGACTCGCTCTCATCCTGATTGATGCGGTGGAACGGCCCGCTCCGGCAGCATCATCGTGCTAAGACGTGGTCGTTGTTCGAACGCCACAAGGAGGGACCGTTCCATGAAACAGGTTAGCACCATCGGATTGGATTTGGCGAAGCACATTATTCAAGTTAACGGCGCGGGTGGCGATGGCTCACCGGTGTTCAACCGGAGACTACGGCGCAGCGAAGTGCTGCATTTCTTCTCGAAGCAGCCAGCCTGCCTTGTGGGAATAGAAGCCTGTGGCAGCGCTCATTATTGGGCACGAGAGATTGCAACTCTCGGCCATGAAGTGCGGCTGATCCCACCAGCTTACGTCAAACCGTTTGTGAAGCGTGGAAAAACGGATGCGGCGGATGCCGAGGCCATCAGCGAGGCTGTGACTCGCAAGACCACGCGCTTCGTTCCGATCAAAACGGCTGAGCAAAAAGCCGCAATGATGTTCCTGAAGAGTCGCGCACCTCTGGTCAAACAGCAAACGCAGACGATCAACGCCCTGCGCTCGCATCTGGCCGAGTTGGGCATCATTGCCGGCGCCGGCCGAACAAAGGTCGAGGCGTTGGTTGCAATCGTACGGGATGTAGCAGATATCCGCTTGCCTACGGCAGCGCGCGTCGCCCTGACGGCAGTTGCCGATCAAATCGAGGCTCAGGCGGACCAGATTGACAAGCTCGAGCGAGCCATTGTTGCTGCGGCAAAGACCGACAAGGACATGCGCCGACTGACTACGATCCCCGGCATTGGAGCCATTACAGCAGCGACCATCAAGGCGCTGGTGCCAGATCCCGGCGGCTTCAAATCCTCTCGTCACTTTGCTGCCTGGCTGAGACTGACGCCGCGACGGCATTCGAGTGGGGGGCAAGGAGCGGATGGGACGCATCTCGAAGATGGGAAACCCCGAACTTCGGAGCCTCCTCGTTCTTGGGGCGACATCCGTCCTGCGAATTGCCCGGAAGGCCGATCGAACGCGGCCATGGTTGAAGGCGCTGCTCGCCAGACGTCCGTACAAGGTGGCAGCGGTCGCGCTGGCCAACAAGACAGCGCGAATTGCCTGGGCGCTCTTGAACAGGGGCGGGATTTATCGGCATCGGGAGACGCTAGCGACGACTACGGCTGCCGCTCGATGAATACAGCAGTTGTCAAAGAGATCTGACCGGCGCGGGCCGGCAGAGGGCAAGGAGCAATAACAGGCGATGAACCCACGGGACGAAATCCCGACACGAGTGAGGCTGGCGCGACAATGCGCTTCAAGCGCGTCTGATTGATTTAGCCCCTTGTGTCGCGGACTTCATCGAGGCCAGCGGTCATGCGCCGCGCTTTACAGGCCGTATACATGACCGCACCGCTCCCATGTGTGAAGTCGATTGAGAAAGCTCTTGCGCCCGCGGGCCGTTCCATACATGTCGCGCTATACGCCGGACTGATGCAGGGTGAGCCTATACCGCGTTCAGCAAGCTATACGAGGCCAACCGCAAAGCAGGACCGATCATCGAGCCTGCGCGTGGTGGGCGCACGGTAGGCGCAAGTTCTTTGAACTAGCGTGACTCAGCAAGGCGCCGATCGCGGCAGAGGCGGTCCCGCCGTGACGTCCGGCGTTGAGCCGCCATCTTTTTTGACCAAGTTTCCGAAGCACCGTTCGATTGACAGGCCATCTCGTCGTCACTCTCGCAAATATCCGCGACAGCTCGACACTTGGCTGGACCGCCAAGCCTTCTAAGCCGCCATGGGCTAATATCCGTAAACCGCACTCCGTTTCTCAGCACCGCCCAGGTTATATCCAGGCTCGCTTGTTTCCGAAAGCGACAACGGCGACATTGTGATGGGCGCGTTCTATGAGTACTTTCGCCGACCGTTCCCAGCGGCGTGTCCCGCTCAGCTATATGGGGCTCAGTTGCGACCACGAATCCAAAGCACTATGTCGCTCGATCCAATTACGCGTCTTGGATAATACGGGTTTATCGTTCCAGCTAACATCGTAGTCAAACTTGCAGGAGGACTATTCAGAAGTTCGCCCGCAAACTTCTTTGCGTCAGCTTCACTCGGAAAGGTTCTGGTTTCTCGAATGGGATATCGATTTGGCCCCTTCGATTGATTAAAGGAAACATACCAAGTGTGTCGTGGCCATGTCCGTTTCGTGCTCATCGGCCGATGATGACTATATGTTCCAAAACCGACCGACGCATGCGATGTAGCCAAGTCGGTACCGCGTTTTCAGTGGCGATCGATAACCAAGGTGGTCATAGCGCCAACATCAGGTCTTTTCCGGTTATTTGTAGTTTGATTGTGTCCGACAATTATAGGGATTTGAACCCGCAAGTTCTTGTAGTTGACCAGCGTGGCGTTCTCTGGGCCGAATCGCTCTCACATACCACCTTATGCCGGTCGCAACGCTCGAACCGGGACTGAAAGGCAGGAGAGCCGAACTATGTCTCCATTAGAAGCAATCGCCCGTTGGCTGGATGACCAGGACTTGGATACGCAACTGGAGGTCGCTGCATTCGCGACATTCCTGCTCTTCGGGGAACGTGCCGTTCTCACGCTTGGTACGCCGGACCAGCTCGAAACTCTTCAACGATGGCTGACTGAACCAAAGTTGGATTCGCGGGCCGCCGCAGGTCGTGCTCTGACCTTCCGAGTCGTCTTCGGGTACTTTGCCGAGGGGCGAATTGCAAACGACGGATGGAAACAAACCGAGGAGTTGCTGATCAAGACTCTGAAACAGGCTGAACGCGACGGAAGGTTTGCGGCTGCGCGCAAGGCGCAAAGGAAGCTACAACTATTGCCAGCTCGAAAGGAGAACTGGTTTCGTGTTGCGAAATCCTGGAATGGCTTGGCGGCGACTTATTTAACACGCCAGGCTCTTATTGGAGCGCCGGCGAGATGCGACTTGAGAGGAATTTCAAGTGGTGAATGTCCTCCCTTGGTGCCCACGGCGGCTGCTAAAACCGGCATGCCAAGTGCATGAGCAGTTTTCGCACGGCCCGCTTTGTGATACCCAGTGATCTCCTGCTCTACCGACTTCTGGTTCGCGCGCTACACATCGTGGACGCCACCGAGCGGGCCGCCGCCTCAAGCGGTGGACCTTGTACGGCGTACTTCGGCCGAGCACATCAAGCGATCGAACATTGACGGGACCGGCCATTGTCCGTCGTCAGATGATTTGAGACTGATCAGCGTTTTGCGAAGGGAGGCTCTGAGTCATCAGGGGTTAGAGTTTAAGCGGCCTGCAGGCGATGCTGCAAGCGACGATACGCACAATCTGCTTGATAGGTATGCCGTTCTTCGACAGTGCTAAGATGGCCGCGTTAGTCTCCTCGCGGCGCAGATAACCCTCATACTGAAGGCGTTCGGCGGCCGTGAGCAGCTTGGGATTGATTGTGGTGGCGCCGGTGACGGTGCGTATCTGGCGCATCGATTTGCGTACGGCGTCGAGGAAAGCCCGACTGGCGTTCTCCATCAGATGCCAACGATCGGCGACCTGTACTGCAGGCGGTAGAGCCTTGGCTGCCGCTTCGCCATATCCGCCGCCACGATCACGGGCGACGATTGCGATCGTGGGATGAGCAGAGAGCCACGCTTGGGCAGTTGCCGGTTCACGATCCGGCAGCAGGGTGACCACCCGGCGCCTTTCCAGGTTGCAGATGATGCTGGCGTATCGGTGATTGCGCCGCCAGGCCCAATCATCAATGCCGATAACCTTGAGCGGGTCAGTTGGAGGACGGCTACGGCGCCGAACTACCCGAAGAAGCGTATCTTTGCTCACCGGCAGCATCAGCCGCTTTGCAAAGACTGCTGCAGGTCGACCGCCAAGCGCCAGACCGAGGTGATGGACGATGGAGTCCAGCCTTGCCGTACGTCGCGCCGATGGCGCCAGTACGCCTTCGGCGAAGCGCTCGGTGAAGATTTGGCGCCCGCATAGAACCGCGCCACAGCGAAAGCGGCGGGCGATTACCAAGAGCTGGACGATCCGCCCCCGAGAGCGGCAGATCGGTCACGCGGCGTCGATAGCGGCTAGTCGAGCTCTTGCTGAAGAAGGCGCATCACTCTGAGAACGATATTGCCTGAGCGGTTCCAGCGATTGTCGGTCGTGGCCCATTCGGGATGCGTGACGAAGCCCTCGGCAGTCCAGTTGGCGCAAATATCGAAGCTCCCGGGACGAAACCCGTTAGCCATCGGCCAAGCCTTCGCGATGTCGAGCCGCCCTGTCGATGGATCTACGAATTTCACGGAAGGTGGTTTTTCGCCTGGGTAGTCCAGCCAGAATAGCCGCGCGATGTAGAGATCGGCCTCGTTGCCGGCCGGCGCGACGGTCACCCAGAGCTCGAGATCGCCGCGCCGGTCGAATTTCCATCGTTCCGCGCCTCGTGCCTCGGACGCGGCCTTTAGATCATCCTCGAAGTTCAGGATCGCCAGAGACTTCCGGCGTGGCTCGTCAGCCATAGACGACCTGCTGCGCCAGCTTCAGCCGAAGGATGTCCTCTCGGCCAGCGATTTGCCCCAAGGTCCGATTGAGATCCTCGAGCTTGGTCTTCTCATGGTAGAAGACGTAGGTGGTAACCGTTCCGTCCGGGCCGGTCCCCTCCGTAAGCTCGAACGCGATCAGCACGCGAGCCTTCAGCTGAGCCAGCGTTTCTTCCCGGCTCACGCCGGTCTGTTTCAGGTCATCCCGCGCAGCCGGGTAGGCGACCACAATTTCCAGTTTGGATTCCTGTTCCATATCAATTCGCCTTTCTTGCCGATCCTGCAGGCAGGCAACTTCGTTATCGGATTGCAGTATCAGCCGGATTTGGATGTCGAAATTCTAACTTCGGGTTCCGTTTTTGGCATAGCCGCGTTCGGGTTTGGGAACGTGGCGTTCGACCGATCTCCCCGTATTCCGCAGAGTTTCCCGCAAAATCGGCCTATTACCTGAGAGAGGACAATAACGCTGCTACGACAAATTTCAAGCGGAATGTTCGAATTTCGAACGTTCTAGGTCAAAATTGACGAATAGGTGTGAATCGGGTAAAGGCAGTTGGCCGGCTCCGGCGGAGGATGCTGGGGGACATCCCCCAGCATCCTCCGCCGGAGCCAACCGGGAGAGAGCATGCCCCTTACGCAGCAGGAGTTGGGACGGCGTCTAAGGGACGCCCGCGAAGCCGTGTCGTTTACCCAAGACCAAGTTGCCGACCACCTTGATGTTTCGCGCTCGGCGATCGCACAGATCGAGCTTGGCAACCGTGCCGTTGGGAGCCTGGAGCTTGACCAACTGGCGCGGCTCTACGGGCGGGACATTCGCGAGTTCTTCTCGGAGGACTTCCGTCAGGAGACTGCTCTGGTTGCCTTTCGGCTTGCCGAGGCATTAGCTGATGAAAATGCCGCCGATGCGCTTCGCGACTGCATGTCTGTCAGTCGAGAGCTTACGCATCTCGAAAAACTGGTGGGAGCCAATCGTGACCTGGCGTCGATGGTCCGTTATGGAATTCCCAGTCCGCGCTCTCGCTACGACGCAATTAGGCAAGGGAGCTCAGTGGCCGAACAGGAGCGGCGTCGTCTGGCAATGGGCGACGCTCCGATTGAAGATATCAACGAGCTCCTCCAAGCGCAGGGCGTGCGGACGGCGATGGTTAGCCTTCCTGAGGACGTTTCCGGCTTAACGCTCCTCGATCCTGATATTGGTCCGTTCGTGGCTGTGAACTGCGAAGAGCATATTCTCCGGCGGACCTTCTCGTTTGCTCACGAGTACGCACACGTGCTTCTCGACTCGGATGTCAAGGGCACCATTAGCCGAAATAGTCAGAATACCGAACTCATGGAGGTTCGAGCCAATTCTTTCGCTGCAAACTTTTTGATGCCGGAGGGTGGAGTTCGCGAGTTCCTTTCGACCTTGGGAAAGGGCGGACAGGCACGCCTGTTTGCCGAGACTCCAACGGGCGACGAGAGTGCGATCGGGATTGAGGCACGTGGAACGGGCTCTCAGGACGTGCGCCTCCACGACGTGGTCTTGTTGGCCCACCGCTTTGGCGTTAGTCGGACCGTCGCGTTGTACCGGCTTCGTAACCTGCACATCCTTTCAGACCGTGAACTGCAAGTGCTTCTGGCGCAAGAGCGCGAAGGGAGAGGACGCGACCTAGAGCGATTGATGCGACTGCCAAAGCCCGCCCACAATGAAGAGCGATATCGCTTTCACTATCGCTTCCTGAGTTTAGCGCTCGAAGCCTATGAGCGTGAAGCGATCAGCCGTTCGAAGGTTGAAGAGCTCTTCGCGGCCGTGCTGAAGCAGCCGAAGTCGGCTATCTCGCTGGATGAGTTTCAATTGATTGAGCGAGAGAAGCCAACCGGCGTTTCCATTCCTGGGGGGTAGTATTGCCGCCGGTCCCGCGTCGCATCGTTGTCACGGATGCGAACGTGCTGATCAATCTGATCCATTCAGACGCGCTGCGCCTGCTTGGATCAATTGATGGGTACGAGTTCCTTGTGCTTGAGGAGGTCGTTGCCGAAATCACCGTTCCCGAGCAGGCGGCGGCCGGCCTTTTCGAGCGGCTGGGCACATCGAGAACGTCTCGAAGACCTTCAGAGTCTCAGCTTGTTCGCCGAATTATCCGCGATCATGGGCAAGGGAGAAGCTGCGTCACTCGCTGTGGCCGTCGCGCGAAACATTGATATTGCATGTGACGAAAAGAGGGTCTTTCGGCGCGAAGCAATCAAGCGATTGGGCGAACGCCGCATATTGACCACCCCAGGCATCTTCTTGCTCGCAGTTCGAGCAGGCGTCATTTCGATTGAGGAGGCCGACCGTGCAAAGGCATTATTGGCCCAAAGACGGTTCGAAATGTCGTTCGCGTCGTTTCGAGATGTACTGTGATGTTGTGTCGCCACGAGGTGACGCTCAGGATCGGCACCATAAATCGCTGTACTGACACCAATCCGCTGTTCGGACGGGCGGAGGCCAGTCCTGGCATGAGCGGTTAGCGCAATTTCGGCTTCATCGTCATTTTCGGCGCTACGCCCCTCATCATCGCTTGGTTCCGTGTAACCCTCGCGGTGGCCTTGCTCCTCGCGGTGATCGTCGGCGCGGCTTGCTGGGGCGGCTACCTGATTCAGATGTCGTAGCAGATTTTTTCTGTCGATCGGGTGTTCGCGGGGCTGATTGTGCTCGATGCGGTGGTGCCTTCGGCCGATTGCCCGCTCGAACGCGCCGTGCGTCGGCTGTTCCCTTGGTATGGCGCCGAGAAGGTCGCGCTAAAGGCGGCATCCAATTCCGGACTGCCCTCTCGCACCACGACTCCTCGCGAAAGCAATTTATTGCAAGCCTTGCGGATCGAGGTCGGCCTAAATTGCGCTGCAACGACGACGCGAGCCAAACATGCAGTCCATTCAGGTTGAACTGGTCGATAACTCCACAGCGCTTGCGCTGACTTGGCCGGGCTGTGGGACCCTTCGGCTCGGCGCGGAGGCGTTGCGGCGCGCGAGCCGCGCCGCAACCGAGATCCGGCGACAGTTTGACGGCGTTGAGCTGTCAATCGCGCCCGGACTTTACGTAGCCGCGGTCGAGCCGGTCGGCACTTACGCCTTGCGCCTGTCATTTTCGGACGGACATGACCGGGGCATCTATCCCTGGTCGTATTTGCGCGAACTCGCCGAACAGCAGGCGAGCTGAGGTCAGCATGTTGGACGAGATCAAAGAGGGGCTGGCCGAGGTGAGCTGCGACGTGCTGGTGATCGGCGGCGGCACAGCCGGCCCCATGGCCGCGTACAAGGCCAAGCGCCGCAATCCGGCCGCGCGCGTGGTCCTTCTGGAAAAAGCCAATGTGAAGCGCTCGGGCGAACGCTGACATACGGTAATGTGAGCGAACGGTGACATTTGGAATCCGCCATGCTCATACGCACTTCAGCCGACCTCGGCGCCATCATTCGCGACAAGCGCAAACGCCTCAAGCTCGATCAGTCGACGCTCGCCAAGCGCATCGGCGTCAGTCGTCAATGGGTGATCGAGGTCGAGCATGATCACCCGCGTGCCGAACTCGGCCTCGTGCTCCGCGCCCTCGATGCTTTGGGCATTCGCCTGGATGTCGGCGATCCCGCAAAAAGCCGCGGCTCCACGAAAGCCGCCGTCGATATCAATGCCATCGTGGCGAAGGCCAGAAAGGCCAGGTTATGACCAGCGAACTCATAGCCCTCCTGGATGGAACCGAAGCTGGCCGCGTGCGCAACGATGCGCGGGGCCGGCTGACGTTTGTCTACGACAACAATTGGCGCGGCACACCGGGCGCGTACCCCCTGTCGCTTTCCATGCCGCTTGCCGCCGCAGAGCATGGTCCCGCCGCTGTCAAGGCCTTCCTGTGGGGCCTTCTTCCGGACAACGAGCGCGTGCTTGATCGCTGGGCCAGGAAGTTTCAGGTATCGGCGCGCAACGTCTTTGCCCTTATCTCTCATGTCGGCGAGGATTGCGCCGGCGCCGTTCAGTTCGTTACGCCGGATCGTCTGGAAGCCCTGAAGGCTGGCAAGGACGACAAGGTCGAGTGGCTCGACGTGGCAGCAATCGCAAGGCGCCTCCAAACCCTGCGCGAGGATCACGCCGCCTGGCGCCTGCCACGCGATACGGGACAGTTCAGCCTCGCCGGCGCCCAACCGAAGACTGCCTTTCTTCTCCAAAACGATCGGTGGGGCGTTCCGTCCGGACGTATTCCGACCACCCACATCCTGAAGCCGCCGACGGGCCATTTCGACGGCCACGCCGAAAATGAGCATATCTGCCTCCGCCTTGCCCAGGCTCTCGGCCTGCCGGTTGCGGAAACAAGAGTGATGCGGTTCGACAAGGAAATCGCCATCGTCATCGAACGCTACGACCGAGTGATCAGTGGCAACAACATCATCCGGGTTCATCAGGAGGATATCTGTCAGGCGATGGGCGTTCTGCCGACAAAGAAGTATCAGAATGAGGGCGGTCCGACGCCTATCGATATCATCGAACTCCTGCGCAGTACGTCGACCGACCGCGAGACCGATGTTGACACATTTGTCGATGCCCTTGGCTTCAACTGGCTCATTGCCGGTACGGATGCGCACGCCAAGAATTATTCGCTCCTTCTGGCAAATGGGCCGGCCGTACGGCTTGCGCCGCTTTACGACATCGCCAGCATCTTGCCTTACGACGACGTTGACCCGCGGAAGATCAAGCTCGCGATGAAGGTTGGAGACACATACAGGCTCAGCCAGATCGGTTTGCGTGATTGGCAGACATTCGCCCGCGAAACACGTTTGGTCGGGCTCGGTAGAGACTTCCTGCACGTTATGCTCATTCGATCCGTCGCGTCGGCACATATGTTCACCGCCAATCAAGGCGTTCGGCATCCTCGTCGTGAGCCTTGGCCTGATGGTCATAGTTCTTGGCAAGGTTTTCCAGGATTCCTGAGGTGCGGGGCCAGTCAAAGGCCGTGGCCTCGGACCAATCCCGGTATTGCTTCGCCAGCTGACGTTCCAGATTGCCGCCATCACCGTATGCTCGTGAGGTTACATCACGGCGGTTGGATTTCCCGATCATCACCTCCGTTTCGAGATCGCGGCTGCGGATCGCCTCAATCACCTCGCGGACCGGCGCGGCGGGCCAGATGCCGTCTGCGTCAATCTTGGAGGCTGAGAGCAGCTCGCCGATCTTCTGGTCGGCTATCAGACCGCGGCCCTTGCCGTGGGCGAGCTTGCGCGCCTCCCTGATCCACGCCTCAAGCTTGGCGCCATCGATCGATCCATCGGCGGCCGTGCCCGGGATCACATCCCACAGCCGCAGCAGCCGATAAGCCTGGTTCGCAATCGTGCGGGCATGTTCCTCGTTCTCCACGGGCGGATCGACCACGCCGCTATCCTGGCTGGGCCGAAAGATCGCCGTGATCAATTGGACGAAGAGATCAGGGTTGATCGCGAGCTCTGACATGATTGCCTTCGCCTTGCGCGGCGAGTGCTCGAACATCGGCAAGTATTGCCATTCGAGTTGCGCGAGCGTCTTGGTGGGCACGTCATCTGCCTCGTCCAAGCTACCATCGGTCCATCGCCATGCAGTTTGGCAATCGCCTGAGTAAGCTCTGCGGGTACGCAGAGCGTTGGCCGAGCGGATGCGGATGGAAGGCAACGATGGTTGCATAACAGAACAAATGCGATGTTGAACGGTCATCACAGTTTCAAGTGACGCAATGCCATGTCGTCCAGCTTACCTCAACGGAAAGCACCGCAGGCGAGCCAACGGTGAAGAAGAGAGTTGAGCGGCTTAGCGTTGTGAAGCCGCGGAAGCCGTCAGTCCGGGGCCTGAGGTGTCCAGGTGACCTGAGCCATTCGCTCATACGAGCGGCGGTCTCAGCCTGTCGAGCGCGTTTCAGCAACGCGTCATTTTGTGCACCTGTGGGCCGGCCTTTGGCCTCGCCACGAAGGCGGATGCTTCGTCGGCAAATCGAATAGGCTTCTTCGACTTGGCGTCCTTGAGTTCATGCTTATCCGGTTGCGACACACAGATGCCCATGACCTACTACATCTTGTATTTGTCATGCTGCGCTCCTTTCGTCCACTTTGGCGGCGGTATTCTCGAGAAAGAAGGGCGCGCGCACGCCCGCGCTGAATGCTTCGGCACATTCGAGCGCCTCTTTCACGCGCGCGGATGGTTCGGTCCATTCGCGAGTTGAGCGAAGCGAGCCGAGCGCGATCAGGTCGCCGCAGCCGCAGGCGTCAAAGCCGTGTGACGACTCCCCGACTTGAAAGTCATCCGAAATATGGAAAAGGCGGCCAGAATACCCCACCAAAAAGCTGCCGCCTTCCTCTGCCCCCTCTCTAATGCGCGCAAATCCGCCCTCTTTCATCCGCGCGCGGGCGGCGTCGATAAAGTCAGTGACCATATAGGTCATCACGTCGATACCGACGCGCGGTGTCGGCGGATGAAAATTGAACGCGAGAAGCTGGCCCATGCGGAACGACGACGTGAAGCCCATCACGAAATCGCCATTGCGAAAAACCTTGCGGTCATTGCGAACCATAAGCGAAAGACGCCCTGCGCTGACGCCAGCGCTATCCCCGCCGATAAAAACTTGGCCTTTGTCGACAAGGCCGACGATACAGGTCATTCAAAGCCCCTCGCCAGGTGTAGTGGGTGTGTGCGCTAACCCGATAAGCATGCTTGAGTTTGAGGGCTTCTTCAGCCGTTTCGCTCCAATAAGCTGATCGGTCTTCGCCCATGTACTGGACTTGAACGATCTTCCCATTCTTATTCTGTGAGCCGAAGCTCGGACCGCTAGCAGAGTATCGGACGTGCTATCATGCTGCCACATGGTTTGGGGCTCGCCTCCCCCTTGAAATGGTAGTAGCGCGGTTCGCGTGATTGAGTATCCGGACGTGGCGATACAATAGCTGGGGCCGTCGCCATGCCAAGCGGTGTATAAGCCACAACGGCACAGCGCCACCCGCTGAAAATACATGCGGACGGCGCTGGCACCGCACCAGGGGGAGAGCAAAATCCTGGCCCATTGATGGCGCTCAATAACGGAAAGGATTCGGAAACGCTATTCCATATGACTCCGGGATGCGAAACCCACGATCGAAGCCGGCCAGCGTGGAGATGCGCCTGTCCGATATCGAGCCGAAGTTCAGCATTGGATCGGTTGACGTGTCGCCAAGGACGGGACCGTAGGCCTGATTTAAGAGGCGGCGAGCGTCCCGACAAACACCAGTCGCCCTTCAGGATTTCGAACTAATCGCGGACCCGCTCGGGCAAATCGTCGACAGTCGGAAAATCAATCTCGCTGCTCGCACTTGAACTCAATTTGATGGCCCGGGACAAAACCAGGCGGCTCGCTAAGAAATGAAACGGCTTAGTTCCATCAGCTACAACAGAGCAGTTTCGCTCATTTGTCTGATCTAAATGACTGTGCCAGCCTGCCCCCGTGTTCGATGTGATCCGCAAAGCTGCAAAGGCCGTTCAGTATCTAAGGCTACGTAGGGTGAATCGCACCTGCGTGAGCGAACCAGAAGGAAATCTGGGCGATGCGAAAGACGAAGCGTCTTTGCAGACCTCAGCGGAATTTGTGCGCACCTATAGTGCCGCCGTAGACGCGCTCACAGCGACGACAATCAATGCGCAGGCCGGGTTAAACTGGCTGAGCGCTCAACCGCCAGATCTGGAGCAAGTCCTGCGAACGCTCAATGCTGTCACTAACGACGGTAAGCGAGCGGGCGGTAATGTCGTTCGACTTCGGACGTCCATGGATCGATCCCTAGCGGATGACGCCCTTGATCGTTGAGCTCATACCTCTGACTTGGCAAAGCAAGTCGCTTTTGAATCGCACCTCAGGCGATGCCCGCTTTGGCGCTGGTGTTAGGGCAAAAGCAGACGGCAAACGCACTCCGATCCGCAGCGTTCCGATTGGAGTGCATACCTGTCCAATATATCTGCTGCTTGGTGACGAGCTCGACAATCCTCGCGGCCGGATCTACCAGATCAAGGACATGCTGGAGGGCAGCACACCGGCGACCACGCCCGTCGTCAAGCACATCGACCGCTGTCTATCGTGCCTGTCATGCATGACCACCTGTCCGTCGGGCGTGCACTACATGCACCGTGTGGATCACGGTCGCGGCTATATAGAACAGACGTATCGGCGGCCCCTCCACGACCGGCTCGTCCCGGGCCATGCTCGCGATGATCCTTCCCTATCCGAGACGGTTCCGAGCAGTAATCACTGCGGCGCAGATCTCCGACCATTGAAGTACGTCTTGGCCAGGCCGGTTTGCCCCATGTAGGCGATCGGCTTGCCGCGATGCTCGATCTCGCGCCAGCCCAGGTGCCGCTTCGATCCGCCTCGCAAAAGCCTGGTGTCTTTCCGGCGATGGGAGAGAGGCGCGGCCGCGCCGCAATTCTCAGCGGTTGTGCCCAGCCCGTGCTACCTCAGTCGGGCGATCGGCCCAATAGATCAGTTGAGGGTAACGGCGAAGGAACAGGTCTTGGATCATGATGTTTCGCCGTGAACTGAGTCGTTTCCACGCTGGTTTCGAAGTTCAGCCAGAAAAACCATGCCGACGTCGACGGCTGGCTGAGCGATTTCCGGGTCGACAGCCGCCGGCGCAAGCATCTGCGATCCAGGGTACGTGTCGTCGACGAGCCTCATGACCAGCAGGAGCAGCGGCAGCACAAGTTTGGTGTCGTCACGACCGTGCCGATCATCAGCCGCAAGCCGCGGCGCATACTCGACCCTACTCTCGGACCATTTCTCGCCGGCGATGGATTGCGTACGAACGGCGGCTTTCGACGAACTACCAAGGGTCCACGTCGTGAGTTAGGCTGCCTTCTGGTAAGAAAACAGAGCTTCAGAAATAGTGGGTCTAGCGATGTAGCGGTCTCCCGCTACCATCTTTCCCGATACTCCTTTGACGCTGTTTGGATGAGCTGTTTCCCGGGGAAGGCCGTCGAGCGGCAACGGCTTTGGCGCCGGCGGCGGTGCGCTACAAGTCCGGATTGAACTTCTGCACCATCAGCGCCTGAGACAGTCCGCCGTCGCAATTGAGATTCTGGCCGGTGATGAAAGAGGCCATCGGCGAGGCAAGAAAGACGATCGTGTCGGCCAGCTCCGAAGGCTGCCCCAATCGCTCCATCGGGATACGCGCCGCGCGATGCTGGACGACCTCTGGCGTCAGAACCGCGCGCATCAGCGGCGTCTCGACGGTGCCCGGGCTGACGACATTGACGCGAACACCGTCCGTGACCCACTCCATTGCCATCGTCTTGGTCAGGGCGATCAGCGCCGCCTTGGTGACGCCGTAGGCCCCGCCGTTGGGATAGGCGCCGATGCCGGCCAGCGAGGCGACCTGTACGATCGATGCGTGGGTGCTCTTGCGCAGATGCGGCAGACAGGTGCGCGCCAGCATGATCGCGCCCTCGACGTTGATTCGGAAAGACAGCTTCCAATCCTCGAGGTCGGACGTCTCCAACGGACCGGCCTTCACCACTGCGGCGGCGTTGACCACGATATCCAGTTGACCGAACTCCCGGATGGTTCGTGCAACGGCGGCGTCAATGTGTGCCTCATTTCCAACGTCGAGCGCCACAGCGATGGCTTTGCCGCCATACGCGACAATCGCGGACGCAACGTCGCGCGCGGCCTGTTCGCGAATATCGGCGACCACCACCATGCCCTCATTGGCGGCAATGATGCGTGCGGTCTCCTCGCCGATGCCGCTGCCGGCACCCACGACGATCGCGACTAGGCCCTTCAGACGGGAATGACGCATCCAATCGCGCGGGCGGTCCTCAGTGGTTCTCGTCATCTGATCATCTCCGTTTTTCAGCGCAATTCTGATGATTGCTCTTGATCCCTGCGGCGATCACAGGCCGCAACCATTCGATGCTCCGGGGCTCGCATGAGAGCATCCGTAGAAGCATCGACTGAAAGAATTTCGTTGCCTTACACGTCCACGCCGAGGTCCTGCTTCGCCCGATCGCGAAGGAGAACGCGCTGAACCTTGCCGGATGCCGTCATGGGCAGCGCGTCGACCGTGACCAGGTAGTGCGGGATCTTGAAGCTGGCGATCTTGCCCTTGCAGCGCGTCTTCACGTCCTCGATTGTGCAGGTCGTTCCCGGCTTGAGCACGATGTAAGCGCAAGGCACTTCCGCCAGCCGTGGATGGGGCACGCCGACCACCGCGACCTGCTCGATGGCGGGCACCAGCGCCAGCAGTTCCGTCTCCAGCGCGGCCGGCGACACGTTCTCACCGCCCACCTTCAGCATTTCCTTGTAGCGGCCGAGGAATTGCAGGAACCCGTCGGGCCGCAGAAAGCCGCGGTCGCCGGTGCATAGCCAGCCATCCCTTATGGTCGCGGCGGTGGCCTCCGGATCGCGGAAATAACCGCGCATCGTGGTGTAGCCATGCCAGAGGATCTCTCCCTCGACGCCGGGAGGCTGTTCCTTGCCGCTCCCTGGCTCGACGATCTTCAGCCCAAGTCCGCTCAAAGGGCGGCCGGAGGTGGTACAGCGCTGTTCTTCGGTGTCGTTGAGCGTGCTGACGCAGACATAGCAGCCCGCTTCCGACATGCCCCAGCCGCTCACTGTCGGACACAATTCGGCTTGGACCTGCTTGGCGACCGCGTTCGAGTTCTCCATGCCCGCTGGCAGGCCACCGAACCGAAGGCTGGACAGATCGGCCTTCGACTGCGCCTGCACCCGCAGAATGTCGGCATAATGGGTTTCAAAGCCAAACAGGCCCGTGACCCGTTCGCTCTCGATCAGTTGGATCGCTTCTTCGGCGTCCCAAGCGTCCATCACCACCTGTCGGGCGCCCGTATGCATGCAGCCGAACACCATCTCGGACATGCCGAACAGGTGGAACATCGGCAGAAAATTCAAGACAACGCTGCCTTCCTTCAAAGGCCAATGATCGTGCCGCTCGCAGATGCTTCGCAGCAGCGTGTGATCATGCATCACCCCCTTGGGGTTACCGGTCGTGCCTGATGTAAAGACGATCAGTGCGATGTCGTCGATCCTGACATCGGCGACCGCCTTCTCCAGGGCAGCGGGTGAGACGCGCTCGGCGTCAGCGAGGAAGCGGTCCCAGGACAGCGATCCCCAATCGGAATTGTCACTCATCACGACGATGTCGGTGAGGTGCGGAAAGGCATCCACGCGCTCGAATCGCTTGCCGTCGAACCTGGGAAGAACCGCCTTCAGGATCTCGACATACCCGACCGGTCCGGACCGTTCGACGACGAACAACAGCTTGCACTCCGCAAGCTTGAGCGCGTAGGCGACGTCGTGCTCACGGTAGCGGGTGTTCATCGGGGCGGCGATGGCGCCGATACGCAGGATTGCGTACAGGGCGATCGTGAACTCGATCCGATTCGTGACCCACAGGCCGACGACATCACCCTTTCTGATTCCGCGCGCGAGCAGTGCGCGTGCGGCGTGGTCTATCTCGGAGTTGAGTTCAGTGAAGCTCAATCGAACGTCGCGAAAGCTGATCGCTGCGCCGCGGTACGGGGCAGGTCGCCAAATCTCGACGCTGCTGCAGACATGTGTTTCGCTCCCTGGCCACGTTCGTTGGCTTGTTACTTGGGCTGGCCTTTCGTCGCCGACGCCGGTTTGGCGCCAAGCAGCAGGAAGGGAAGCCGCTGATCGTTGTCAGCTCGACCATTTCGACCGTCGTCTACTAAATCGACAGCAAAAATACCGGTATGTCGAATATATATACCAATTGGTATGCTAAGCCAAGAGCCCGGAGCGTCTTTCTATGCCCGGGGCTGAACGGTGTGCGCGATCTCGTTCGGCTATGCCGACCCGAGCCATCCCGCCAACGGCTTCCGGACGGGACGCGCATTGTCGTCGGAGGTCGTTCGGCTCCATGATGGCGCTTGAGCGACGGGAACGCTCCTGTCGACAGGATTGACCGACAGCATCAGGAGGCGGCAATGGCGGATGGACAATACAGGGCGAAGCTGCAGGACATCAGGGCCAACGCTGCGCGGCTCTATAAGGCGGCGCCCGAGCCGATGAAGGCCTTTCAATCGCTCGTCAGTGTCGCCACGAAGGATGGGGTACTGTCCGTCCGGCACAAGGAGCTGATCGCGCTCGCCATCGCGATCGCAACGCGCTGCGAGGGTTGCATCGTCCATCATGTCGACGCCGCCAGGCGTCACGGCGCCGCGCGCGAGGAAGTCGCCGAGACCATTGCGGTCGCGGTCGAGATGGGCGGAGGGCCGGCAACCGTCTATGGTGCCGCGGCGCTCGCGGCGTTCGATGAGTTCGCCTCGATCGCCACATGAGGGCGCCGCGGCTTCGCGTCGTTTCGATATCGCCGACGCGTCATCCTACTGCGCTAGAATCCTCACCACCGCTTGCGCCCGCCGTGATCACGGCAACCGGCAGACCGGGCGGTCGGCGTCAACGCTCCAGGCGAGGTCGCCGCGCCGGATCAGGCGGTTCACATGCGCCAGCGTTTCGGTGAAGGCGAAGCTCATCTCATGTGCGGTGAGATTGCGTGAATGGAACAGCGCAGGGACGAGTTCGTCGACCGATTTCGGTCCCTCGCGGCAGGCTTCGATGGCGCGGCTGCAGCGTTCTTCGTGATGGGCTAGGATCTCCGCGCAGCGCCGGTGCAGGCCGAAGAATGGCCGCCGGTGGCCGGGCAGGACGAGCACGTCATCAGGAATCTCCGACGTCATGCCGCGCAGTGTGCGCATATAGTGGCCGAGCGGATCGCCGTTCGGCTCCTCCGCCCACACGCTGATGTTGGGCGTGATCTTCTCGAGCACCTGGTCGGCGGCGAGCAGCAGCGACTCCTCGGGGCAGTAGAGCAGGACTTGTTCAGGCGCATGTCCGTCGGCGCTCAGCACGCGAAAGCGGCGGCTTCCGATGTTCAGCGTGTCGCCCATCAATAGCCGGTAGAAGGTCTCGGGCAGCGCCGTCACCTCGCGCAGGTAGTCGAGGCCATGGGTCGCGACGATGGACGCCGTCTCCGCTGTCATGCCGTAGCGCAGGTAGAATGACCTGTTCTGCTCCGAAGCTGTCGAGTGCGGGTCGAGCGAGAGCATCTTGCATGCCGCGTAAGTGGAGTAGCTGGTCAGCAGCGGGACGCCGAAGCGCGCGCAGAGCCAGCCGGCCAACCCCATGTGATCGGGGTGAAAGTGCGAGACGATGACCCGGGTGATGCGAATGCCGGCGAGGGGACCAGCGAAAAGCTTATCCCAGACCACCTGCGCTTCCGCCGTTCGGATGCCGGTGTCGAAGATCGCCCAGCCGCCGTCATCCTCCAACAGATAGATGTTCACATGATCGAGGCGGTAGGGAAGCGGCACCCGTAGCCAGCGCAGGCCGGGCGCGACCTCGAGCACTTCGCCGTAGGCGGGCGGTGTCTCGAACGGGAACGTCAGTGCGCGTGCCTGGTCAGGGCGTGTATGCAATGTCATGATCCGTCCTCATTTCCGCCACCCGATGTACGCATCGCCGCAATCTCCGTTCGTCATCGCAACCCGAGGCCGCGCGCGATGATGCCGCGGAGGATTTCGCGCGTTCCCCCGCGAAGCGAGAATGATGGCGCTGCCTGCACGATGTAGTACAGGGTACGGGCGAGTTCGCGCGTTTGCTCCGAACCGGGCTCGATCTCGACGAGGCTTCTCACCACGTCCGGCATCTCCTGTTCGACCAGCGCGCCGAGATCCTTGACGACGGCCGCTTCGAGCGCCGGGTTCTCGCCATTCTGCAGCAGCCAGGCAACACCGCGGGACAATTGCCGCAGCACGACGAAATGCGAGATCAGCCGGCCCACTGCAATCGTGGCATGGTCCGACGGATTGCGCTGGAGCACGCGGATTAGTTCGGCAAACAGGACGAAAGAGGAGAGGAAGCGCTCCGGGCCCGACCGTTCATAGGCGAGCTCGCTGGTCACCTGGTGCCAGCCATTGCCCTCTTCGCCGATCAGCGCCGAGCCCGGAACAAAGACGTTCTCGAACACCACCTCGTTGAAGTGCTTGGCTCCCGACAGATCTGCGATCGGACGGATCGTGATGCCCGGCAGCGTCAAGTCGACCAGCAACTGGCTGGTGCCCTTGTGCCGGTCGGCGGGACCTCCACTGGTCCTGCAGAACAGCAGCATGTAGTGCGCGCGGTGGCCGTAGGTGGTCCACAGCTTGGTGCCGTTGACACGGAAGCCGCCGTCGACGGGCTCGGCGCGGGTGCGGACCGCGGCAAGGTCGGAGCCGGAATCCGGCTCGCTCATGCCGATGCAGCAGAACAGTTCGCCGGCCGCGATCTTCGGCAGCACGCTCTGCCGCTGCTCTTCGGTGCCGAAGCGCAGCAGCAGCGGGCCACTCTGCCGATCCGCGATCCAGTGCGCCGCAACCGGGGCACCGGCCGCCAGCATCTCCTCGAGCACGACATAGCGTTCGAGGCTGCTCCGCTCATGGCCGCCATATTGCTTCGGCCACGTCATTCCGATCCAGCCGCGCTCGCCCATCCGACGCGAGAACTGCGCGTCGAAGCCGCTCCAGGAGGCCGCGCGCACATGCGCCGGCACGTTGCGCAGCTCCTCGGCGAGGAAGGCACGCACTTCGCCGCGCAGTTTTTCGGCTTCAGGCAGCGGCGGTGCGTTGGGGAAGGTGAAGTAGGTCATCGTGCCTCCTGCGCCGCGCCGAACGCCGTCACGAACGGCCAAAGGCCTTCTGCTCCGGCCGCGAGCGCCTGTCGGCCCAGGATGGCGCTCCAATGGCGTTCCGAGCCGAATTCGTCCCGCCAGGCCCACAGTCGCCTGGTGAAGAAATGCAGCCGGTGCTCCTCGGTGAAGCCGATCGCGCCATGCACCTGATGCGCGATCGGCGCCGCGACACTCACTGCTTCTCCGGCCCGCGCCTTGGCGGCGGCGATCGACGGGATGTCGAGGCCATCGAAGGCCGCGCCGGCGATCGCGGCTGCGCCGCCGCATGCCGCAACCTGCCCGGCGAGGACCGCGAGCGATTGCTGAACCGCTTGCTGCTTGCCGATCGGCTTGCCGAACTGCACGCGCTCGTTGGCGTAGGTGACCGTCAGCTCGAGCACCCGCTCAAGCGCGCCGGCCATCTCGGCGACGCGCAGCGCCGCACCAGCCGCCCTCAGTGTTTCGCAGTTCCATCGCGTTGGCGCCGGCCGCACATCGTCGTTCGACAACAGGGCGTCTATCGTCAGTGCATCGGACGGTACGCCGGCCAACGATGCGCGTTGCTCCAATTCCGCGATAGTCCGGTTCAGCGCGACCACGAACGGACTTCCGTCATGATCGGCCAGCGCGACGATCGTACCGGCGTGGCGTGCCCATGGCACGCCTGCGCCGCGACCTCGGATGCGCCATCCGGCTCCCTCCCGCTGGAGCGAGAACGCCGAGCGGCCGGTGACTGGCGCAATCGTCGCGGGCCTGTCCACCGGCGCGAATCCCGCCTCGGTCAGCAGCCGATTGGCGAGCATCGTTTCGGCGAGCGGCACGGTCGCCGCGTGATAGCCGGCTATGCGCACGAGCTCGATGGCTTCGGCAGGCGCGACGCCGAATCCGCCGCCAGCCTCGCTGACGAAAGCCAGCGGAAAACCGGCCTCGGCGACCTCCCGCCAGCTCGTTTCAGACCACTCGCCAAGCTCGGCCTTTCTGAGCTCGCCATCGTTCACAGCTCCAAAGAGCCGGGTCGCGCTTTCACTCAGGAGAGCCGCTGTTTCGCTACGGTATGGCAATCGAATCACCTCTTCGGCCCGCATCGGCCAATGCCCGGCGGACACCAGGTTGTCCGGAGGCAATATACTGGATAGTATTTTTGGTTGTCCAATGATTATGCTATGATGAAATGGCTGGGCTGTGGCGCGCCTGCAATTTCGGTGGCATAGCACGCTTTGGCGAATCGGTGCCGAGAGTCAGCAGCTCTGGACGTGATTGGCAGGGAAGGTCCGTAAATGAATGTCAAGCAACAGATTAAGGAGTACAAGCGGGAGCTGATCTTGGACGCTGCGGCGAAGCTGTTTTACGAGAAGGGCTTCCAGAAGACGACCATCGACGACATCGGAGCGGCGCTCGGCGTCACCAAGCCATTCATCTATACGTATTTCGAGAACAAATACGCGATCCTCGAGCAGCTGTTCGATCAGTCATTTGAGGAGTTGTATGTTGACGTACTCAAGGTCCTGAACAGCAAGCAGGGATCTCCAAAGGACCGCCTCCGGCAACTCATCACGGTGTATGTCGAGAAGAACATCGAGCGGCAAAGGTTTACTGCCATCATGCTCGAGGAGGAAAAGAACCTCAGCTCAAAGAAGATCAGCGACATCAGGCGCAAGCAACGCGACTTCGACACCAAGCTCGCGCGTCTCATCGAAGAAGGCGTGGAGGCCGGCCAGTTTCGGGTGAGCGACCCCATGATCGCATCGTTGGCCATCAGCGGTATGGTCCGGTGGACCCACCGCTGGTACTCGCCTCAGGGACGGCTTTCCGCCTCGGAATTGGCAACGAGATTGAGCGACCTTGCCCTGAATTTGGTCGGATGCGCCCAGGCGTGAGCGCATCCGGATTTGCGTTACGCCGCCTCACTTGCTTGCTTGTGCTTCCCTGACCAGCGGACATTCGCTTTCGGAGAGCGGGCGAGTTGCTTCCTCGGCGGAGAGCTTCTGGATCGGCTTCAGGACGTCCCAGTCCGACGTCGATTCCTTCGGTGACTTGGCCTGGAACAGGTACATCGGTCGCGGCAGCCGGCCGTCCTCACGGACTTTGCCGTTCTCGGTCATGAAGTCGTTGACCGGCAACTCCCGCATCTTCGCGGCGACCTTGATGGCATCGGTCGTTCCCGCGGCCTGAACAGCCTTCAGATAGTGGGTCACTGCGCTGTAGATGCCGGCCTGCATGCTGTTCGGCATCTTCTTGGCGATCGCGAAGAAGCGCTTGGAATAAGCCCGCGTCTTGTCGTCGAGATCCCAATAGAATGCTTCCGACGAGAGCAGCCCCTGCGCCGTCTTTGGGCCGAGGGAATGGATGTCGTTCACGAAGGTGATGAAAGATGCCAGCTTCTGCCCGCCATCGACGATGCCGAACTCCTGGGCCTGCTTCACGAAGTTGATGAAGTCAGCGCCGGCAAGCGCGAGTAGGATCGCCTTTGCCTTCGAGGCCTGCGCCTGGAGGATGAAGGAACTGTAGTCCGCGGTGTTGAGCGGAACGCGGACGCTGCCGACGGCCTTGCCGCCCGCCGCTTCCGCGAAGCGTGATCCATCGCGCGCCATGGCGGTGGCGAATGCGTAGTCGACGAGCACCTGGTAGAAAGTGTCCGCCCCCGAGCGGATCGTCGCCATGCCGACCGTCTTGGCCAGCCCGTAGCTGTCGTACACCCAGTGGAACGAGGTCGGGCTGCAGGCCTTCCCGCTGAGGTCGCCGGTGCCGGCGCTGACGACGATGTCAATCTTTCGACTAGAGACGGCCACGTTGCGGACCGCAAGGGCGACCGCGGAGTTGCTGAGGCCTGTGATCATTTCGACGCCGTCGGCTTCGATCCAGCGCTTTGCAATCGCAACGCCGGCATCGGCCTTGTTCATGTGATCGGCGGAAACGATCTCGACCTTTCGGTTCAGCACCGGGCCGAAATCCTCAACCGCCAACCGCGCCGAGATGACCGAACCCTGGCCGGACAGATCGGCGTAGGGGCCCGACATGTCCTCGATGACGCCGACCTTCAACGCTGGCTCCTCGGCCCGCACAACATCGGTGGCCAATATCAATGACAACGTCAGCAGGATCGTACCAGAAAGATAGCGCATGTTTCCTCCAAAACATTTTATATACTAGTTGGTATTTTTACAGAACATAAAGTAGTAGTACCAGGAAAGCAAACGGTAAGTGAGCGCGCGGGAACGGTCAGGCGCGCTTCCGATCGGAGCCGTTCCCGACGTCCTTGTCGCATCCGCAATGCAGCCATGCCGCAAGGCGTGCAACACGAACGCGATCGGTACTTGACATATACTGCTTAGTATATTCTTATATCACTAAGAATATTCGAGGCAGATACGGGAGACGTCAGGGATGACCAGCGCGAACAAGGCCTCTTTCAGGGTGGCGGTCATCGGGGCCGGCGCTTCCGGCATCGCGACCGCGGTCTATCTGCAGCGCGCGGGTGTCGCCTTCACGATTTTCGAACGTGCCGGCGACGTCGGCGGTACGTGGCGCGACAACACCTATCCCGGACTTTCCTGCGACGTTCCCTCGCACCTCTACCGCTATTCGTTCGCTCCGAACGCTGAATGGAGCCACGAATACTCGCCTGCCGCGGAGATCCACGCTTACTTCCGGGGCGTCGCGGAGAGGCTTGGGATCATCGACAAGGTCCGCTTGTCCAGCGAGGTCACCAGGGCGGAGTTCGTGGGTGACGGTATGTGGCGCATCACGACCACGCAGGGCGATGAGGGCCTGTTCAATGCCGTCATCGCAGCGACCGGCGTGCTGCACAAGCTCGTCCTGCCCGACATCGAAGGGCGAGATAGCTTTGCCGGCACGTTCTTCCACAGTTCGCGGTGGAACCACGAGGTCTCGCTGGCAAACAAGCGGGTCGGCATCGTCGGCACTGGCTCGACCGCCACGCAGATCCTGCCGGCGATCGTCGACGAGGTGGCCTCCGTGTCGCTCTTTCAGCGGACGCCGCAATGGATCGTCAACGTTCCGAACAACCCGTTTCCCGAAGAGAAGAAGAGGGCGTTTCGGGACGAGCCGCAGAAGATGGCGGAGCTCTACGACCATCTCAACAACCTGTTCAACCAGCGGTTTGCGGCATCTCTGGTCGGCGAGAACGACGCCGGTCTTGCCGAGATGGCGCGGGCCTGCCGGCAGAACCTCGAAGACAATGTCCACGATCTCGATCTTCGGCGCCGCCTGACGCCGTCCTACCAGGCCGGGTGCAAGCGCCTGATCGTGTCCGACAAATTCTATCCGGCGATCCAGCGCCCGAACGCCCATTTGGTCGATGCCAAGATCACGCAAATCGAGCCTGCCGGCATCAGGACCGCGGACGGTCTGCTGCATGAGCTCGATGTGATCGTCTATGCAACGGGCTTCGATCCGTTCGCATTCTTCCGTCCCGCGGTCATCGTCGGCCGGGACGGCGTGAGCCTGAACGAGCGCTGGAAGGAGTCCTGCCAGGCCTATCGCTCGGTCGCGGTGCCGGGCTTCCCCAACCTGTTCTTCATCGGCGGTCCGAACAGCCCGATCGGCAACTTTTCATTCCTGCGTACTGCCGAGGTCCAGATCGGATACGTGACCAGGCTCGTGAAGATGCTGGCCGACGGGGTGCATCGCGAGATCGAGCCGACACAGGAGGCGACGGATTCCTTCAACGCCGAGGTCGAGCAGGCGATCAAGCATACCGTCTGGGTCACCGGTGGGTGCACCAGCTGGTATTTCGACAAGCAGGGCAAGGTCGTCTCATGGCCATGGTCTTACGGACGGTTCGAGGCCGATCTGAAGCAGCCTCGCATGGAGGAGTTCAAGGCAGCCTGATCGCAAAGAACAAAGGGGAGGACGTCAATGATCGGGGCAATCCCGAATGAGCGGCACGACGCTGCCGCGGCGGAGGCCGATGCGCGGCGCGTTCCCGAGCGCCACGAAGCCGTCCTGCGCTACGTGCTGGAGCGCCGCGCCGCGAGCCATCCCGAACGGCCGTTCCTGCGTTTTCCCGACGGTACGGTGACGAGCTATGGCGCATTTCTCCTATCGGTGCAGCGCCTCGCCGCGGGTCTTGCCTTCATCGGCGTGAAGCAGGGCGATACGGTCAATGTCTGGCTGCCGAACACCGTCGATATCGTGCGGGCCTGGTTTGCGATCAACTGGCTCGGTGCGGTCTACGTGCCGATCAACACCGCCTATCGCGGCAGCCTGCTATCGCACGTCCTGATCAATGGCGGCGCTACGGTGCTGCTGGCGAATAGCGGCCTCGTCGACCGGCTGCGGGAGATCGACTGCGGCACGATCGAGACGATCGTCGTCGCCGGCGAGCCATGCGGTGACATCGATGGGATGAGGCAGATCCCGCTCGAGGCGCTCGACCTTGATCCCGCCGATCTTCCACCCCTGGTGCGGCCGATCGAGCCGTGGGATCCGCAATCGATCGTCTACACTTCGGGGACGACCGGCCGGTCGAAGGGCGTGGTCAGCTCCTACGCGCATATGTGGCACATGTGCGGTCCGGCTGCCTATCCGATGCTCGACGAGACCGACAGCGTGCTGTGCTTCCTGCCCTTCTTCCATATCGGCGGCACGCTACCGGTATCGGCAATGCTCAATCGCGGCGGCGCGGTCGGGCTGGGCGGCGATTTCACCACCGACCGGTTCTGGCCGGCGGTGCATGCCACGCAGGCAACCTACACGATCCTGCTCGGCGTGATGTCGAGCTTCATCGCCAAGCTGCCGCCGTCGGACGCCGACCGCAAGCACACGCTGAGGAAGGTGACGATGATCCCGCTGCCCGGCGACTCCCGGGCGTTCGCGGAGCGGTTCGGCGTCGACGTCTGGACGCTGTTCAACATGACAGAACTCAACACCCCGATCGTGTCGGAGCGCAACCCGCCGACGCCCGGTACCTGCGGCAAGGCGCGGGCGGGCAACGCGCTTCGCATTGTCGATGATCATGATCGCGAGGTCGCGCCCGGCGAGATCGGCGAATTGATCATTCGCAGCGACGCCCCGTGGGCGTTGAACTCCGGTTACTTCAAGAATCCGGAGGCTACGGCGCATGCCTGGCGCAACGGCTGGTTCCACACCGGCGATGCATTTCGCAGGGACGCCGACGGCAATTTCTTCTTTGTCGATCGCATCAAGGATGCGATCCGCCGCCGCGGCGAGAACATCTCCTCGTTCGAGGTCGAGGCCGAGATCCTTGCGCATCCGGCCATCCGCGAATGCGCCGTGGTCGCGGTGCCGAACGAACTTGCCGAGGACGACGTGCTTGCGATCGTGGCACCGGCGCCCGGCGCGGTGGTGAAGCCGGAAGAACTGCTTGCGTTCCTGCAAGCCCGGCTCGCGCACTTCATGATCCCGCGATACGTGCGCATCGTCGCCGAGTTGCCGCGCACCCCGACACAGAAGGTCGAGAAATACGTGCTGCGGCAGCAGGCCGTGACGGCGGACACCTGGGATCGCGAGAAAGCCGGTGTCCGGATCAAGCGAGACAAACTCACCAACTGAATTGATAGGGAGATCGATATGATGCGCGCGGTGATGGTGACGGGCTCGTCCCAGGGCGTTGGCCTCGGGATCGCAAAAGTGTTCCTCAAACATGGCTGGCGGGTGTTCGGCGTTGACCAGAAGCCGGCGAGCGAGATGGTCGCAACAGAGAGCAGCTACGCGCATGTCACCGCCGACCTTCGTGACGGTAACGCCTGCGAGCAGGCCGTCACCGAGTGCGTCCGCCGCTTCGGCAGGCTTGATGCACTCGTCAACAATGCCGGCCTCGGCAACGCGCGCGGCTTCCTGGAGACGACCGACGACGATTACGAGCGCTATTACTCGATCAATGTCCGGCCGGTGCTGCGACTCTGTCGCCTCGCGCTTCCGGCCTTGAAGCAAAGCCATGGCGCCATCGTCAACATTGCATCGGTGTTCGGGATGATCGGGGCGGCGGGCAGTGCCGCCTATGTGCCGACCAAATTCGCCGTCGTCGGCATCACCAAAATGCTGGCGACCGAGTTCGGCAAGGACGGCATTCGCGTCAACGCAGTGGCGCCCGGCCTGATCTGGAGTCCCGGCACCGACGACCGCATCAAGAACAACGCGTGGTGGCATCGCATGATGATCGAGGGCTGCCCGCTCGGTCGGGTCGGCCAACCCGAAGAGATCGGCGAGGCCTGTGCCTTCCTCGCGTCGGACGCCGCAAGCTTCATCAACGGCGTCGTGCTTCCGGTCGATGGCGGCTGGTCGATCGCGAAATTTCTGCCGCAGTCCGCGGATGCGTAAGTCAGCGCGCGCCTCGATGCGCTTTCGCCACTGCCTAAATCGTCGAGCGCATTCATCAGCTTCGACTCGAGATCATCGATCCAATTGTCGGGTCTCTTGCTGCGCGATCGTACTATCTAAAGATGTATTAGTTAAAAGTTGAAACGATAAGCGTTGTGGCGACAACGCGATCGTGCAATAGTTTCGTCGCTTACCCAATATCGTTTTCGTCAGTCAATTCTCTATTGGCAGTACCGCGAACCATCTCACGCAGGAGAGTTCGCGAGGAGAAGTGCATTGTAGCAATTGATTTTTCATCAATGATCGAGGGAGGCTGTGATGGCGTTGGTCCTCAAGAACAAGGACGGCTTCTGGTACTGGTCCGATGGAAATCCCTTAGACGCTACCTTCCCTGCCGCGCTCTACGGAAATGTAGACGGAGTATTCCTTCCCACCGATCCGACTTCACCGCCCAAGAGCGAAGTCGTATGCCCCCGGAGCATCAGTTTCACAGTGCCGGGCTCACCCGGGGCAGAAGTCACAGTTGTCGAAGATGGCGGCAACCTTGATTTCACGGTGACGATGCAGGGGCCGAAGGCCGATCTGTCGGGTCTGTTCTTTGATTTCACCAACGGAAAGCTGTCCAGCCTCCAGGTCACCGGCGATCCCGACATCACGCAGTTCGTGACCGGGGCCGGGAGCGTGATCAACCTGAAGAATGGCGTCAACATGAACGGCGCCAAGGTGCCGGCGTTCGACGTCGGGATGGAGTTCGGGCTGGCCGGTATCGGCAGCAATCATCTCGACATCCACTCAACCAGCTTCGTCCTGAGCGACGCTGCGCACGATTTGTCGATCGATGACCTTCACCCGACCGGTGAAACCGGAATCGTCGGCGTCAGGACGCTCAGTGTCGGCCAGAAACTCGAGACGGTCGCGCCCTTTGCACCGACGGCCACGCCCGACACGGTGACGACGCTGGAGGATCAATCAATCACCATTCCGGTCAGCGCGCTCGCGACTGACAAGAACAGCGGCGCGATCCTGAGTATTAGCGAAATCGGCACCGGCCCCGAGGGACCGCAGTATGGCACGGTGACCATTGCGCCCGACGGAAAGAGCCTGATCTATACGCCGACGACGCTTGACTATTACGTCGACGGCATTCTGACCGGCAACGAGGACGCGTTCCAGGTTTGTGTGACCGACAGTTTCGGCGGCGAGGTGACAAGCTTCGTCACTGTGAACGCCACGCCTGTGGCAGACCCACCGAAGGTTGTTGATCAAATTGCCGCGCCGCATGCCGGCGACGCCGCGACGCTGGTGCGGTTCGACGTCACCGTCACATCGGGTGATTTCGCGACGATCAACCAGATGTCGGACTACATCAAGAGCTTGAGCCTTTCGCTGACCGGCACCAACACCATCGGCATCACGGTGACTGACAGTGACGGCCTGTTGTCCGGCAACCTGATTACGCCTCCTGCGAACCAGGGGCAGTTCACGGACGAACTGCTGGTCTCATTGCCGGCCGGATCGACGTTCAGCGACACCCTGTCGCTGACCGGGACCAATGCCGAAGTCGAAAACACCGGCTCCCCGGCCACCGCGTCCACGACCATCACCCAGACGATTACCGCCGATACCGAAACCACGCTCGAAGATACGGCGATCACGATCCCGATCGGCAATCTGGTCGGCGGCGCCAATATGAGCATTACGGGGGTTGCTCCAGGGCCGCTCGGACCGAAATACGGCACGGTCACCATCGCGCCGGACGGACAGAGCCTCACATACACGCCGACGACGCTCGACGATTTCGTCAACGGGATTCCGACCGGAGATCAGGATGTCTTCCAGGTTTACTCATCCGATGGTGCGGGTAACAACGCGGTAACGCTGGTTACCGTGAACGAAACGCCGGTCGCGGACGCGCCCACCGTGAACGTGACTGTGCTCCCGATGCAACCGGGCGACCCGATCAACGAAGTCCGTCTGGAAATCACCTCCCAATCGGGTGACTTTGGGACCGTGAACCAGGGCTCGGATTTCATTCAGAGCATCGCGCTGAACTTGACCGGAACGACGGGCGCAACGTCCATCATAGACAAGCTAGGATTGCTGTCAGGCAATACCATCAATCTCGACCCGTCCAACCAGGGCAGTTTCCAGGACGAAGTCGACATCCTGATGCCAGCGGACACGTCCATCGTCGACTCCCTGGGGATCACCGCGACCGCAGCCGAGACCGAAAGCCCGACTGTATCCGCTTCGACCAGCACGAGCCAATCGATCGTGATCGACAACGCCCAATCCTCGACCGATCTGACGTTCCAGACCACCGGCCAAAGCATCTGGGATACCGGGGCAGCTTTCAGCAAGGACTTCAACACCGGATTCCTCGGTCTCGACAAGAACTACAGCACGTCGAAGAAAGCCGTGATCGGAACCCTTGGTGTCTCCACGACGATCGCCAGCGCCGGTGCCAACCTGCATGTCAGGGCCGGCGTTCAGGCGGACCTGAAGATCACCGCAGGCGACATCAGCGCCACGCTACCGTTCAACGTCGGGCTGGACTCCACCTATAACAAGACCACCGACACGATGCAGATCATGGCGACCGATGTGCAACTCGGCGGTGGACACTTCACCGCGCATGGGCCAAGCGGCTCATTCACCTTTGGGCTGGATCTTGGCCTTACGGCCGGCGCCCACGCCACCGTCTTCGGCACCGGCCCGAGCACACATGTGAGCGTCGGGTCGTTCACCAAGCCGGTGTTGGGCTTCAGCCTGAAGAGCAGCCAGCTCAGCACGACGATCGACCTGCCCGGCGGCGCACAGCTGACCCTGGCATTCCCCAATGTGAACACCAATGGCAGCAACGCCGGCCCCGGCACGATCTCCGGCACGGGGACCAGCAACGATATCGTGAACCTGTCGGGCGACCTCGTCGCGATCGCCAGCAACATCATCTTCGGCACCGACGTGACCGACATCAACATCGGTCCGTTGTCGATCGATGTCCTCGATCTGATTCTCGGGATCGGTCTGAATGTGGTGCAGAAGTTCGATCTTAACTCCTCCGGGTTGGTGCCTGCACTGGTCCTGGAAGATGGGACGGTCGAACCGTTGTCGTTCGGCACGCCGCTGACGATTCCGAATGCGTCAAGTCACGACTTCAACCATGACGGGAAGATCGAGTTCGGCCTTGGTCTGGTGCCGACGGCAACCTTGACGAACAACACCTCCCTTGGCGCCACGATGAACGCCTCGATCACTGCGCTCGCGCTTTCCGTCAGTCACATCGGCTCGTTCACCGCGTTCAAGGCCGGTACGACTGTGCAACTCGGCACGTTCCCGCCGATCTACAACAAGACGTTCGCCTTGAACGGGTTCGGGCAACAGACCGTGACTCAGACCGTATAACCATCGCTGCGATTTACGGCTTAGCGCTGTGGACACCGTCAACGATGGAAAACCGGAGCCTGTATCAGTCCCACCCAGGACTGATACAGGGCTTGTGGCGCTCTGTCAGATCGCGCGACATCTGGGGATTCCGGCAAACCCGGTGACCTTGGGGCGCCACCACCTGGTGGTGGGCACGATCGCGGGCAAGGAGGATCTGATCCGTATCGCGCGGCGTCTCGGATTGCGCGCGCGGCTGGTGAAGACCAACTGGGACCGGCTCGAGAAGACGCCGCTTCCGGCAATTCTGGTCAACGGGAACGACCAGTTCAGCATCGTCAGCCGGGTCATTGACGGTCGCGCCGCCGTGCACGCCGCGGGGACGGCGCACCCGAATCTGCTGGAACGCTCGGATCTGGACACGGTCTGGACGGGTGAGCTGATCCTGCTGAGCAGGCGGCTTTCGCCAGCGATGCTGGCCAATCGTTTTGATATCAGGTGGTTTCTGTCGGCGGTGCATCGGTATCGATATGCGCTTACCGAGGTGCTGATCGCGTCATTCTTCCTGCAACTGCTCGGCCTGGTCTCGCCGCTGTTCTTCCAGGTGGTGGTGGACAAGGTGCTGGTGCATCGCGGGCTGTCGACGCTCGACGTATTGATGATCGGCCTGGCATTTGTGTCGGTGTTCGAAGTGATGCTGGGTGCGTTGCGTACCTATGTGTTCAGTCACACCACGAACCGCATCGATGTCGAACTGGGCGCGCGGCTGTTCGATCATCTTCTCGGCCTGCCGCTTTCCTACTTCGCCAATCGCCGTGTCGGCGACTCCGTCGCACGCGTGCGTGAACTGGAGAATATCCGCAATTTCATCACGGGTTCCGCGCTGACGCTGTCGATCGACCTGTTCTTCACCTTCATCTTCCTCGCGGTCATGTACCTCTACAGTCCGCTATTGACGTGGATCGTCATTGCCTCGCTGCCGGCATATCTGATCATCAGCGTGATCCTGACGCCGGTGCTGCGTCGCCGTCTCGATGAGAAATTCGCCCGTGGTGCCGACAATCAGGCCTTTCTGGTCGAGTCGGTCAGCGGCGCCGAAACCATCAAGGCGATGGCCGTCGAGCCGCAGATGCTGCGACGATGGGAAGATCAACTGTCGGGCTATGTCCGCGCCAGCTTCCGCGCACAGACCTTGGGAAATATCGGCGGTCAGATCGTCCAGTTCATCAACAAGTTCACCATCGTCGCCACGCTCTACCTGGGCGCAAAGGCGGTGATGGCGGGTGACCTTACCGTGGGCGAACTCGTCGCCTTCAACATGCTGGCCGGGCGAGTCGCCCAGCCGGTGTTGCGCATTGCGCAGTTATGGCAGGATTTCCAGCAGACCAGGCTCTCGATCGCTCGTCTGGGCGATATTCTGAATACGCAGCGCGAGCCTGCCCAGACGGGTGCGGCCTCGCTACCGGCGATCAGGGGCGAGGTCCGGTTCGAGCATGTTACGTTCCGCTACGTGGCGAACGGGCCAGCTGTGCTCTCCGATGTCTCGCTACATGTGGCACCGGGGCAGGTCATCGGCATCGTCGGGCCATCGGGATCGGGAAAATCCACACTCGCCAAGCTGGTGCAGCGCCTCTATACGCCGGAGTCCGGTCGCGTGCTGATCGACGGGGTCGACCTCAGCATGGTCGATACTGCCTGGTTACGTCACCAAATCGGCATCGTGCTGCAGGACAACGTTCTGTTCAACCGCTCGGTGCGCGAGAATATCGCGCTGGCCGATCCGGGTGCGCCGATCGAGCAGATCATTCGCGCCGCGACCTTGTCGGGAGCGCACGATTTCATCGTCGAGCTGCCGCAAGGCTACGACACGACGATCGGCGAACGCGGCGCATCCTTGTCGGGCGGTCAGCGGCAACGCATTGCGATCGCCCGCGCGCTGATGGCAAATCCACGGATCCTGATCTTCGACGAAGCAACCAGCGCGCTGGACTATGAGAGCGAGCGTGTCATCCAGGAGAACATGCGTCGCATCGCAGCTGGCCGGACGGTGCTTGTCATCGCCCATCGGCTCTCGACCGTCCGCGGTGCCGACAGTCTGATCACGCTCGACCACGGACGAAAGGTGGAAGAAGGCACGCACGAAGAGCTGCTCCGTCGGTCGGGACGCTACGCCCATCTCTATCGGCTCCAGTCGGGGATCTCCAATGCGGTCTAACGGCGCCTCGGCTGCTGATCACAAGGCCGGTGAGGTGGTGCTCTTTCAGCGCCGCTCGGCGCAGCGCCGGGCCTCTGAGCGGGAGTTCCTGCCCAGTGCACTCGAGGTGATCGAAACCCCGGCGTCACCGGCCGGTCATCTGATGATCGGAACGATCGTCTTGCTGGTGACGGTGGCGGTGATCTGGGCCTGCCTTGGCAAGGTGGACATCATTGCAGTGGCGAACGGACGGTTGATCCCGGCCGGAGAGGTGAAGCTGATCCAGCCGCTCGAAATCGGAGTGGTGAAGCGGATCGCGATCAGCGAAGGCGATGTTGTCCGCCGTGGCGATGTGTTGGTCGAGCTCGATCCGACCGCCACCGCTGCGGATGTCGACCGGATTGCACGGGATCAGATGCAGGCGAGGTTGGATGCGGTACGGTTGTCCGCACAACTCGCCGGAGACGCTGGGGCCTTCGTTGCGCCAACGGACGCGGACCCGGCGCTGGTCAATGCGCAGAAGCGTCAAATGTTGACCGAGTTGGCACAGCACCACGCCAAGCTCGACGGGATCGATCAGCAAGTCCTGGCCAAGGCGGCGGAGCGGGACGAGTCGAAGGCAACCATTGCCAAGATCGACGCGACGCTGCCCCTGCTCGACGAGAAGGTGCGGATGTACCGGGAGCTCCTGGAAAAGAGCCTGACGTCAAAGGTCAACCTGCTGGAGTCCGAGCGGCAGTTGGTTGAGGCAAAGCATACCCGGATTGCGACCGAGCACCACGTCGAAGCGACGGTTGCGCAGATCGCCGCGTTGATCCAGCAGCGGAAGCAAACGGAAGAGGAGTTGCGGGATCAGGACATCAAGGAGCTGGCAAAGGCGAACCAGACTGCGGCCCAACTGTCGCAGGACGGCATCAAGGCCCGGCAACGCAGCGGGTTGCAGACCCTCAGGTCACCGGTTGATGGAACGGTAGAACAGCTGTCGGTCCACACGGTCGGCGGCGTCGTAACGCCGGCCCAGACGCTGATGGTCGTGGTTCCTCGTGGCTCGAAGCTGGAGGTCGAAGCGACTCTTCCGAACCGCGAGGTGGGGTTCGTCGAAGTGGGGCAGCAAGCCGAGATCAAGGTCGAGACCTTCAACTACACGCGTTACGGTCTCCTCCACGGCAATGTCCGGCTCGTCGGCCGTGACGCCTTGCGCTACACGCGCTCGTCTTCCGATCCATCTGACAAAGATCCGTTTGCGGCGAAACAGCAGGCTGCAGGGAGTCCTTCCGAGCGGGAATCCTCCTACATGGTTCGCATTGCGCTGAAGGAGACCACGATCGGTACGGAACAGGGGGAAATGCAGCTGGGGCCCGGCATGGGGGTGACGGCGGAGATCAAGACCGGGCAGCGGCGCGTGATTGAGTATGTGCTGTCGCCGATCATGCGCTACAGACATGAGAGCTTGCGCGAGCGATGAGTGGGGCCTCACCAGGGACAGCCATGACAGGCGCGGCGCTTGGTCCCGCCGAAGAATTCCGTGCGAGACTTACCAGGTTGTTCGACGAGAACGAGGGTTTCCGCAGCCAGATGACGGAGATCGTCGACGTTCTCTCGGCTGCGGTCGCTGCTCACAAATCGGGAGACCTGGCCGAGGCCGAGGCGGGATATCGCAACGTCCTGGCAAGACTGCCCGACCATCCCCAGGCGCTGCACATGCTGGGCGCCATCGAACTGCAACGCGGCGACGTCCGACGCGCAATCGACCTGATCCGGCGCTCGATCAAGGTTCATCCCGGCCATCCCGAGGCATGGGTCAATCTCGGCAGCGCCTTGCGGACGATCCATGAGAATGACGAGGCGATCGGTGCGTATCAGCACGCTATCAGGCTCAAGCAGGACATGGTCCTGGCATATACTGAACTTGCGAGGTTGTTGTCGGACATCGGTCGCTATGAAGCGGCGGTGTCCTACTGTGAGGCGGCGGTCGCAATCGCCCCCACTTCCATGCCGGCGCAGATTCAACTTGCCATCACGCTAAGATCCGCCGGGCGATTGCAGGACGCCACGCGTCACTGGTCCAAGATCATAGCTCTGTCCCCGAACCGGGCGGAATCGTACTACGTTCTGGGAAGCCAGTTTCGAGATATGGGGCAATTGCCGGAGGCATTGCGCTGTCACAACAAGGCGCTGTCCTTGAAGCCGGACATTCCGGAATTCTTGTGCGCCAAAGGTGCCACGCTGATCTATCTGAACCAGGCCGACGAGGCGCTGGTGTGTTTCCAGCGCGCCGAGACCATCTCGCCTGGCCTGCCTGACGCCCTGGCTGGAATCGGCTGGGCACTGCGATCGCTCGGCCGGTTCGAAGAGGCTGACAGCTATTCCGGCAAGGTTCGCGCACTCAATCCGGGCGATTTGCGGTCATACAAGCACGTATCCAGCGAGGGCTCCGCGCTCGAGATGGAAGACGAGCAACGCCTTGCCGATGCGCTGGAGCAGCCCGACACAAGCATAGACGGGCGGATCACCGCAGGGTTCGGCCTCGGACGTCTGCTGGACAAGAGCGGACGATATGATGAGGCGTTCGCGCGGTATTCAGCCGCAAACGGCCTGGTTCGCGGGATTTGGCCCAAGATGGCGGATTTGTTCGACAAGGACGCCTTCGCCGCCCGCGTCGAGCAATTGATCGAACGCTATCGCGATCGATCCTGCATCGAAGCGACGGACTTCAGCAACATGTCGGAATTGCCGGTATTCGTCGTCGGCATGCCGAGGTCGGGCACGACGCTGGTGGAGCAGATCTGCGCCAGCCATTCGCGTGTATTCGGTGCGGGTGAACTCGGTGATGTCATCCGGATGGACGGCGTCTTGAGCCGCTCCGATATTGCTGGCGCTACACAAGCCTTTCATGACACAGCACGGAAGCTTGCGAAGGAGCATATCGTCAAGCTGTACGGTGATGCGAAAGGTGCTCATCGCGTCGTCGATAAAATGCCGGACAACATTCTTCACGTGGGTCTTGTCGCGCAGCTGTATCCCCGGGCTCGAATCGTCCTGTGCAGCCGTGATGATCGCGACACCGCATTGTCCTGCTATTTTCAGATGTTCGCGCCTGGTGCGCAGCATTTTTCCTACGACCTTGCGGACTGCGGCCACAGGGCGCGGCTGATCAGGCGTCTGGCCCGGCACTGGATCGGTCTGTTGCCCGATCGGATGATCGAAATGAACTACGAAACCTTGACCGAGGATCTCGAAGGTCAAAGCCGACGCCTGATCAGGTTTCTCGGCTTGGACTGGGAGCCGGCCTGCATGAACTTTCACTTGACCGAGCGGCCGGTGTCGACCCTGAGCTACTGGCAGGTTCGGCAACCGCTTTATCAGAGCTCAGTCGGGCGGTGGCGGAATTATGAGAAGCACCTCGATCCCCTATTCACGGCGTTGACCCGGCATGAGTGACGAATTCGCCATGTGGATCGAGGAGACGCCAGCGACCGCTCCATCGTCCAACGATATTCAAGTCCTGCTGAAGGATGCGATTGAGGCGTACACCGATGGTCGAGGGGATGATGCCGAGCGACGGGCTCGCGAGATCCTGGTCCAGCAGCCAGACCACCTTGCCGGTCTGCAGATACTGACTGCCGTGGCCGGACAAACCGGCCGATTGCCGTTCGCGCTTCGAATCGCGAAGCGCGCTGCATCATTGCATCCGAACCTTGCGTCGGCCCATGTTCAACTGGCTAACCTGCTTCGCGAGGACGGTGATCTTGCCGGAGCGGCCAACGAGCTCG
This sequence comes from Bradyrhizobium sp. UFLA03-84, assembly GCF_002289535.1. Taxonomy (NCBI): domain Bacteria; kingdom Pseudomonadati; phylum Pseudomonadota; class Alphaproteobacteria; order Hyphomicrobiales; family Nitrobacteraceae; genus Bradyrhizobium; species Bradyrhizobium sp. UFLA03-84. The sequence continues at coordinate 569,356 of NZ_NSJY01000013.1, forward strand.
ATCTCGCACTGGGACTTCAGCCTGATAGCGCCGAAGCGCATAACGACCGTGGACTCGTCCATCTGGCGGAGAGCCAGTTCGAGCGAGCCATCGATTGCTTCACCGAGGCCCTGCGGATCAATCCATCGTCCGGGTTAACACACTACAACATGGGGCTTGCACTGGAGGCACTGGGGTCGCTGCCTGCTGCCATGGAACGGTATCGAGAAGCCGCCCGGTTGCGGCCGAATCTCGTGGAAGCACACTTCAAGCTCGGTCTGCTGCTGGAGGAGGAGGGCTACCGCAAACGGGCCATCGAATGCCTGCGTGCCGCTGCTGCGCTCAGACCCGGCACTGCCTTCGCGTTGCTGTGCGAGGCCAGGATACTTGGCTTCGAGGGCGATGATTCGGCGTCGGAGGAACTTGTCAGACGCGCGATCTCGCTCGAACCGCGCAAGAGCGATGCGCATGCCATGCTCGGTACGATCCTGATGCAGCAAGGTCGCTTCGATGAAGCGTCCGCATCATTCGACCTGGCGAACGCGCTGAACGCTCACGACATACTGGGGCCTGTTGGCCTGGTCGAGGTGAAGCGGCTCTCCGATGCCGATCGCCCCTTGATCGGCCAGCTGGAGCGCAAGTTAGGAAATCCGGCTATCACCGGACACGAGGCGGCGCTGGTCCATTTCGCGTTGGGCAAGGGCTATGACGATATCGGTGACTACGGTCGTGCCATCGAGCATTTCGACCAAGCGAACGCGCTGAAAAAGCGCGTCAAGAACAAGCACTACAATCCCGCCGCGCACGCCGAGCTCGTCGACCGGTTGATCCGGCGTTTCACGCCACAATTCTTTGCCGGCAACCAGGACGCCGCGCACGAGTGGGACGCGCCGGTGCTGATCGTTGGAATGCCACGCTCCGGCACGACCTTGGTCGAACAGATACTGTCGAGCCATCCCGAAGTCATGGCGGGTGGCGAGCTGAGCTTTTGGCCCGATCGCGCGGCAGAGTTCGGAGTGGACCGTGAAGGCAGGATCGATCCGGCCTGGATCCGGGAAACGCAAGCAGCATATCAGACGAGGCTGAAGCAAATCTCTGTCACAGCGCAGAGGATCACCGACAAGCTGCCGCAGAACGTCCACAACATCGGACTGCTGTATGCAACCTTCCCTAGGGCACGCGTCATCCATTGTCGCCGCGATCCCATCGATACCTGCCTTTCGGTCTACTTCAACAACTTTGCGAATGGCATGGACTTCTCGTTCGATCGGCAATGGATTGTCGACTATTACCAGCAATATGCCCGGCTGACCGAGCATTGGCGGAACGTGCTGCCGCCGGCATTTCTAATGGAGATCAACTATGAGGATGTGGTGGCGGCTCCCGAGCCCGTCATACGACGGATCATCGAGTTTTGCGGCCTGCAATGGAACGACGCCTGCCTGCGACCGGAGCAGAACCAGCGCGTGATCAAGACCGCGAGCCTGTGGCAGGCGCGGCAGCCGATCTATCGGACTTCGGTCTCGCGGTGGCAACGATATGAACCCTGGCTTGGCGCCTTTAACAGCCTTCTGCGGCAGACGAACGCCGGGATGGGTGCCTCGTGAAGTGGGCCACCGATCAGCATCCGGCTACAGTTCTGTATCTTCCAAGAGGAACGAGATGCGCAAGATATTGATCATGGGACTGCCCGGCGCGGGCAAGACCACACTGGCAAAAGCCCTTGCACCACTGCTCAATGCCGTCGTGTTCAATGCGGACGCCGTGCGGGAGAACCTGTCACGCGATCTCGGCTTTAGTCACGATGACCGCGTGGAGCACGCCAGGCGGATGGGATGGATGTGCGATCGCGTGGTCGAGGCCGGTGGAACGGTGATTGCCGATTTCGTCTGTCCGACAGAGGAGACGCGAGCGGCTTTTGGAAGGGCATTTGTGATCTGGGTCGATCGCATCGATGCCGGGCGCTTCGAAGATACCAACCGCATGTTCGTTGTTCCCGGCGACTGCGATCTCCGCGTGAACGGAAATGGGACGCCGCAATTCTGGGCAGAGCAGGTCCTTGCCAGATTACGTCCACCGTTCGATCCACGGAAGCCGACCGCACTCTTCATCGGGCGTTACCAACCGTTCCATGCAGGCCACCGCCGACTGATTGAGGAAGGCATCCGACGTGTTGGACAAGTATGCGTGGCCGTGCGCGATACACACGGAACCGACGAAAAGAATCCGTTCTCGTTTTCTGAGATCAGGCAGCGCATCGAAGCCGGCCTTGCAGACCACGTCGGCCGCTTCGTCGTGGTCGCGCTGCCGAACATCACCAACGTGTTCTACGGGCGAGACGTCGGATATGCCGTGGAAAAGTTGGTGCTGGATGAGCGCACCGAGGCAATCTCGGCGAGCGAAGTGCGGCGCTTGATGAGCTGCTCTCGATAACGAGCGCGGCGAACCATCAAAGCGCCGCCCAGCCGCTACTTCAGCATCGCCGCGACGTTGTCCTTTGTTACCACATCGAGGCCGGTGTGGATGATCTCCGGCACCTTCTGGCCCTTCTTGATGGCAAGAAGCGTGTCCATCGCCTTCTCGCCCATCTCGAACGGTCGCTGGCCGATCAGCGCATTGGCATAGCCTTCATTCAGGAGTTCCAGTTGCATCTTGAGGGTGTCGGCGACGACGACCGTGAATTTGCCGGTGTCGATGTCCTTCTTGCTCTTGCCGGCGAATGCCTTGAAGCCTTCCGGCGCGAACATCGGCCAGCCACCGACCGGGATGATCGCCGCGAGGTCGGGTGTTGCGGTGCGCAGATCGGTCATCTGCTGGACGCCCAGCGCGGGGTCGTCATTGCAGAAGGTCGGCGATCCGCCGACCTCGGTCCACTTCGAGCCCTTGAGTGCCTCTCGAACGCCGTCGACGCGCTCAGCGAGGTTCGCCGCACCCGGTCCGCCGGAGATCATCGCGTATTTGCCGCCGTCGGGCCGGAGCTTCAGCAACTGCTTGCCGAGCGCTGTGCCGAACTCCTTGTTGTCGGTGCCGATATAGGCAATCCGTTTCGAGCCAGGTGCGTCGGAGTCGAATGTGATGACGGCAATGCCGGCGGCGGTTGCCGCCTCGATCGACTTGGTCATGGCGGCAACGTCGGCGACCGAGATGGCGAGGCCGTCCACTTTCTGGGTGATGAAGTCCTGGATGATCTGAGCTTGCGTCGCCGGCTCGTGCTCGACGGGACCCTTGTAGATGCATTCGATGTTGCCGAGCTCCTTGGCTCGTTTCTGGCAGCCGTCGCGCGCGAAGTCGAAGAACGGATTGTTCATCGCTTTCGGCACGATCACGAATTTGTAGCTCTGCGCAAAGCCGGGCGTCGCTATCATGGCGAGCACCGCGGCGGCAAGAAGTGCCTTCCTCATTGTTTCCCTCCGCATTCTTATTGTGCCTATCCCTTCAGGCGTCGGCTCCCGGAGGCGGGTAGGCGGACATTGACGATCCTCCAGGATGAATTTGTCAGGCCATGCGCGAGCGAAGGCGATCGACCAGCACCGCCGCGATGATGATCACGCCCACCAGGGTCTGCTGCCAGTAGGAGTTGACCTGTGCCAGCACGAGGCCGTTGCGGATCACCTCCAGCAGCACGCAGCCGACGATGGCCCCGAGCGGGCCACCGGCGCCGCCGGCAAGATTGGCGCCGCCGATCACGGCGGCCGCGATGACGTTGAGCTCGTAGGAGGTCGCCATGTTGGCCGGCGCGGATCCGAGCCAGCCGCAGACGATGATGCCCTGCAGGCCGGCCGCGAGCGCGCAGATCACGTAGACCTCGATCTTGACGCGCACCACCGAAATGCCGGTCAACGCCGCCGCCCTCTCGTTGCCGCCGAGGGCAAAGACGTGGCGGCCGAAGCCGGTGTGATGCAGCACGACCGCCATCGTCGCGGCGAGCACCACGAGGTAGATGAAGGGCGCGGGCATACCGAACACGACGCCCGATGTCAGCTTGTAGAAGGAATCGGCGTCGGGCCCGCTGGGAAAGCTGCCCCGGCCGTTGGAGACGACGTAGCCAAGGCCGCGTACGATCGAGAGCATGCCGAGCGTGGTGACGAAGGGCGACAGTCCGAGCACTGCGATGCAGAAGCCATTGACGAGGCCGACCACGAGCGCAACGCCTAGCCCTGCCAGGATCGAGACCAGCAGGATCAGCCCGGGCATGTTGGCGATCACGGTCTTGCCGTCAGGCGCAAGATGCACGAACCAGTCCGCGCCCGGCATGCCCGGCGTCGAGATGGACGTCATGACCATCGAGGTGATCATCGCGGAGAAGCACATCACCGAGCCCACCGAGAGGTCAACGCCACCCGTGATGATGACGAGGGTTACGCCGAGCGTGGCGATGGCGATGAAGGAAAAGTTCTTCGCCACATTCTGCAGATTACCTTGGGTGAGGAAGTAAGGGCTGGCGAAGTTCATCACCACGAACAGCGCCACCAGCGCCAGCAGGACGTAGCCGGTCTGTGAGGCGAAGAAGCCGCTTCGCCACCATTGGGTCTTGCCGACATTGGTGAAGGTGAGGGGAGATTCCACGGGCGTGGCCATCACGCAGCCTCCTTCGCTCCCGTGATCAGGGAGGTGACTTCCTCGGGGCTGCTGTCGCCGATCGACTTGTCGGCGCGCTTCTCGCCGCGCCGCATGACGACGACGCGATCGCAGACCGCGAACACGTCGGGCATGCGGTGCGAGATCAGCATGACGGCGACGCCCTGTTCCTTCAGGCGATGGATCAGGCCCAGGACCTGCTCGACCTGGCGGACCGAGATTGCGGCCGTCGGCTCGTCCATCATGACGAGCTTGGCGTTGGAGAGCCGCGTCCGCGCGATCGCGACCGCCTGGCGCTGGCCGCCCGACATCTGCTTGACGAGATCGTGCGGCCGGGTTTCCGAGCGCAGCTCGCCGAACAGCTCCAGCGCACGCGCGGCCATCGCCTTGTGGTCGAGAAGCGCGAACGGACCAAGCTTGCGCTTGAGCTCACGGCCGAGGAATACGTTGGCCGCTGCCGTGAGATTGTCGGCGAGCGCGAGGTCCTGATAGACCACTTCGATCCCGACCGCGCGGGCATCGATCGGACGGGCGAATTGCACCGGCTTGCCGTCGAAGCGGATCTCGCCGTGGCTTGGCGGGAAGTTGCCGGCGATGATCTTGACCAGCGTCGACTTGCCGGCGCCGTTGTCGCCCATCAGGCCGACGACTTCGCCGGGAGAGATGCGCAGGTCGACGCCATGCAAAGCACGAATGGCGCCGAACTCCTTGCCAATACCCTTCAGCTCCAGGACTGCCAGCCCGGCGTCGTGAGGGGTCACCATGGCTGGCCTCGCTTAGGCATGCTGGCAACACCTTCGGCTCAGAAGTGCACCAGCGTGCGCAAACCAAGCACCCAGGCGTTCTCGGTCTTGACGCCTGCAGCGTTGTAGCCGCGTCCGCCAGGATTGATCACATACTGGGCGTCGAACTTGAGGTTCATCCAGCCGGTCGCCTGCCAGCCGTACCAGGCCTCGATCGGAACTTCGTTGCCGCCTGCATTCGGGGTGAGCGCAGCCGAATTCACGTGGGTCGTACCCACCGCGAAGCCGACTTCGTCTTCAGGGCGCCAGGAGAACGTTCCGGTGTGCCTGACGCCCAGGGCGACCTGGTAGTCCTGATACGACGTCCGATGATCGGCGACCGTCGTATTGAGGAACATGTACCAACCCTGTGCCTTTGCACCGTCGACGGTCAGCCGCTGCAGGATCGACTCATAAACGCCATAGCGGCCGCGCTGATCTCCGAGATTCTGGCCCGGGACACCATCGACGCCGGGGATAGCCGCAATGATGCCGGGCAGGCCGCCGTCAATCGTCGAAGCGCTGTCATACCAGCCGCCGAATCTCCAGGTTCCATTCAAGGGACCGCTCGGCGCCCAGACCACCTCGACCGGCACCAGCACGCCGGAGGCCCGGCTCGAGCCGGGGACGCCCGGCAGGAAGTAGGTCGCGGAATCCGACGTCGTCAGATAATTCGGATTGGCGTCGTAGACGCCGACCGACAGCTGCCATTCCTTGGCGAAGTTGTAGTGGGCCACACCGGCCCATTGGCTCACCGGCCAATTGTAGATGTAGCCACCCTGGATGTTGCCGGGCTGGCCGCCGCAGAAGGTCAGGTTGATGAACTCGCACAGGCCGAAGAAGAAGTCGGAGCCGACCGGCAGACGGCCGCCCTTTAGTTCGAGGCGGTCATCGAACAGCTTTTGCGAGTAGTAGAGTTCTGTGAGGCGCAGGATATTGCCGCGGCCGAACACTTCGTTGGTCAGCTGCAAGGCCGGAATGCCTGCGTCGTCGTTCAGATTGTGGCCGAAGCGGTCGACCAACGTGAGGCCGACGGTGCCGCCCTGGATGCCGGCGAGCTTCGCCATGTCGAACTTTGCCTGGAAGAACAGCTGTCCGGCGTTGGCCCCGACATTCTTGTTGCCGCCCGACAAATTGCCGACGGCTTCGTCGCCCAGCGTCAGGGCCAGCGAGATGCCTCGCTCTTTCAGCTGCGTTCTGCCGAGATCGCCGAACAGATACGGTCTCGTCCAGAAATCATCGGTTTCCGTGTAAGGCACAGGCGGAGCCTTCGTTAACAGATCGGCAGCATGTGCGCCGCCGCCGCCGAACAGAGATAACAAGGCGATCCCCACGCCGCACGCCCGCGCGGTGCTTTCAGACCAAAGTGACATTTTCTGCACTCCCAGCGTCCCCGGCTTTGTCGATTTTCGTGTCGCGTCCCCGCCCAAAGCCCTTCAGCCGGAACGCGCTCCGTTCAGTGCATGGAACTTTCAACGTTAGATAGAAAACTCAAGCACACCAAAGCCTTCGAGGCGGCGGTGAGCCCGAGCTGCGGCCGCCCTCGGGCCGCAGCGCCGACCTGCACGCGAGCGCCGTGTGCTTCATCGGTCATGCGCATCGAACTTCTCCCCTTGGTCCTCTACCTGCGTCACCGCGCTCATATTCCCGATCGCGGTTCTTACGTATCGTATTGTCACGCCTGATCACCCGCGCTCGTCGGCAACGCGGCCGCGCCGTGTGCGGACGCGCTCTGCCGAAGCGTGGGTTCCTTCGATTTGGGTGCCGTGCGGGCGAGGCCGGCCAGCGCGGCCTTGCGCCGCCGCCGGGCCTGCAATTGCTGATCCGCCAGCACGCCGATCAGAATCACGGTGCCCATCACCGCGAAGTTCAGCGAGTTCGGAATGCCGAGGATGTTGACGAGGTTCTGCAGCACCTGCAGCAGCGCCGTCCCCAGCACTATGCCGAGAATGGAGCCTTCGCCGCCGCGCAGGCTGCAGCCGCCGAGGACAGCCGCCGCAATTGCATAGAGCTCGTAGAAATTGCCGAAGGAACTCGGCGAGACCGAGTTGGTGTAGAAGACGAACAGGACGGTCGAGACGCCGGCGAGGCCGCCGCTGATGACATAGGCGGTCGCGATCACGAGGTTGGTCCTGATGCCGGAGTAGCGCGCCGCTTCCTCGTTCTTGCCCACGGCATAGAGCCAGCGCCCGTAGACCGAACGGTGCAGCAGCACGCCGAGGATCACCGCCAGGATGATCAGGAAGATGAAGGTGTTCGGAATACCGGCGACATTGCCGGAAGCGATGTTGCTCAGCGTGCTGGCCTCGTCGCCGTAGCCGAAGCCGCGCGTGGAATCGCTGGTGTAGTAGCGCGCGGCGCCGCGATAGATCAAAAGCCCGCACAGCGTCACGATGAAGGGCTGCATCTTCAGCCGGGTGATCAGGAAACCCTGGATGCCGCCCAGCGCAAGCCCACCCATCAGGACCAGCAGCAGCGCGAACGGCCAGGGCACCTGATAGGTCGTCAGCAGGTCGATGAAGACGACGCCGAGCAGCGCGAACATCGAGCCGAGCGAAAGATCGATGCCTCCGGTGATGATGACGAGCCCTTCACCCAGCGCGAACACACCGAACAGGCCGATCAGATTGGCCATGTTCAACAGGTTCACGAACGACAGAAAGGCCGGGTTGATCGCGCCGGTGATGGCGGAGATCACCGCCAGCAGCAAGAACAGGCCGAGTTCCTTCTTCATCATAGCGTTGCGGCCTCCACGGTTTCGAGCGCTTGGCCGACCGCCAGCCGCAACACGTTGTATTCGCTGAACTGATCACGCTCGAGCACGCCGCTGACGCTGCCTTCATGCATCACTGCGACGCGGTCTGAGACGCCGATGACCTCTTCCATGTCGGAGGAGATCATCACGATCGCGACGCCCTGGTCGGCGAGGCTGCGCATCAGCGCATAGATCTCGCTCTTGGCGCCGACGTCGATGCCGCGGGTCGGCTCATCGAAGAACATCACCCGGGGCTGCATCGAGAGCCACTTGCCCAGCACCACTTTCTGCTGGTTGCCGCCGGAGAGCGTTACCGCTTCGATGTCGATGCTCGGCGCCTTGATCGACAGGCGCCTCGCCTGGTCCTTTGCGACCTTGCGCTCGGCCGTGCCGTTGACCAGCCACATCCGCGCGTGGTCCAGCAGGCTCGCGAGCGTCACGTTTTCGCGGATCGGCAGTTCCAGAACCAGCCCGGATTTCTTGCGATCCTCCGGCACCAGGTAGATTCCCTGCCTGATCGCCTCGCGCGGCGAGGTGACATCGACCGGCGCGTTGTCGATCCTGATCTCGCCGCCCAGCACCGGATCGATGCCGAATACCACGCGGGCCAGCGAGGTGCGGCCGGCGCCCACGAGTCCGGCGAGGCCGAGGATTTCGCCGCGCCGCACCGAAAGGTCGATCTGCCGATCGGGAAACGCCGTCGTCACCACGCCGGCGATGTCGCAGCCGCCCGGCTGCGGAGAATGCGCCGGCGGCGTATAAAGCGCCTTCAGGTCGCGGCCGATCATCAGGCGGATCATGGCAGCATGGCTCAGCTCGTTCCGCGCCAGCTCGCCCACCGTGCGCCCGTCGCGCAGCACCACGACGCGATCGGCGCAGCTCATGATCTCGCCGAGCCGATGCGAGATGTAGATCACCGAGATGCCGTGCGCCTTCAGGTCGGCGATCACCTCGAGCAGCCGTTCCGTCTCCGAAATCGTCAGGCTCGAGGTCGGCTCGTCCATGATGATCACGCGGGCGTCGATGGAGAGCGCCTTGGCGATCTCCACCATCTGGCGCTCCGCGATCGACAGATTGTCGACCAGCGTGCCCGGTGTGAAATCGGCGCCCAGCCGTTCCAGCAGCGGCGTCACGCGGGCGCGCATCTCCGCATTGTCGACCAGCTTCAGCGGGCCGCCGACAAGCTTCTCGCGCCCGATGAAGACGTTGGCTGCGACGTCGAGATTCTCGAACAGGTTCAACTCCTGGTGCACGAAGGCGATGCCGGCGAGCGTCGCCTCGTTCACCGTCATCCGGGCGTGCTCGGTGCCTCCGATGCGGATCGCGCCCGCGCTCGGCGCGATCACGCCGGCCAGCACGCGCATTAGCGTCGATTTGCCGGCGCCGTTCTCGCCGATCAGGCCCAGCACCTCGCCGCGGCAGACGCGCAGATTGACGTCGTCGAGCGCCCTCACGCCGGGATAGGTCTTGCTGATTCCGCTGAGTTCGAGCAGCGTCTCCGCCATTCGGCATATCCTCCTGCGCATCGCCCGGCCTGTCGCGGCCGGGCGATGAAGCCGACTGAAGTTACTTCTTCAGCAGCTCTTTCAGATGGGCGGCGAACTCCGCGACGTTGGCCTTGCTGATCACCTTGGTCGGCACGATCAGCTTGCTGTCCTTCGGGATCCAGGACTTGTCGCCATTCAACGTCTTGATGATGTTGGTGGCGGAAAGGTAGCCGAACTCGTAGGGCTGCTGCACGACGGTGGATTCGATCGTGCCGTCGGAGATGCCGCGCAGCGTGCGCTGATCCTCGTCGAAGCCGACGATCTTCACCTTGCCGGCCTTGCCCGCAGCCTTCACCGCGTCATAGATCAGCGGGGTCTCGTAGCTCCACAGGCCGGACAGCAACGCGATGTCGGGGTATTTGACGAGCACGTTCTCCATGTTCGCCTTGGCCTTGGCGAAGTCCACCTGGTCGGTGAACACGTCGACCAGCTCGACCTTGGTGCCGGCGATCGATTCCTTGATGCCCTGCACGCGCTCGCGCGCGTTATCGGCGTCCATCGTTCCGACGAACAGCGCGATCTTGCCGCCGTTCGGCAGCGCCTTCTTGATCTCCTCGCCGGCCTGCCGTCCGGCCGCGACGTTGTCGGTGCCGATATAGGCGAGGCGATTGCTCTGCGGCGCGTCGCTGTCGGTCGTGATCAGCACGGTCTTGGCCGCAACCTTGTTGAGTTCTTCGGTCGCATGCGGTGCATCGTCGACGGAGATCGAGATGCCGGCGACGCCGCGCACCAGCAGGTCGTCCAGCTCGCGCCTTTGGCCGGCCGCAGTGCCTTCGTTGGTGACGATCAGCTCGATATTGTAGTCGGGGTGCTCTTTCTGCGCCTTCTCGAGCCCGCGGCCCGCGATGGTCCAGAAGTCGGCCGCGACGTTGGTCACCAGCGCGATGGTCTTTTTTTGCTGCGCCTGTGCTATCCCCGTGGCCATCGCGAGCGCGGCTGCGCCCGCCAACAACGGCACGATCAATCTTCTTGTTGAGTCATTCATATGCACCTCCCTGTCGACACCCCCGGTGAGGGGATTTCACGCCCGGCGTTTTTCACGCCTTATTTTATTCACGTAACTAATAAATTAGCGCGACAAAATGTCCAGTCAAGGATGTTCGAGTCCATGCCTTGCAAGCAAGAATAGTAGCAAGGTGATGTATTTCGGCCGCTATCGACGCTTTCTGGCCAATATCTGAGGCGTATCCGTTGAATAATTTTATCAAGCGAATTAAAAAGGCCGGCATGAATGAGCAGCCCGAACCGCTGAGACGCGCTTCAAGTCTGGCCCGCGGATCGAACCGCGACCGTCTCGTCGAAGTCTTGCGGCGCCAGGGGCCGTTGCCGCGCGTCGAACTGGCGCGCAGCACCGGGCTGAGCTTCCCGGCCATTTCGGCCATTACGTCGAAGCTGATGGCGGAAGACCTGCTGGTTGAGGCCGAGACGGATGCCGCGACGTCGTGGCCGGACGATACCGAAGACGAGGATACGGATGGGCTGAACGGCCGCCGCCGCGGCCGTCCGGCCGTCCTGCTCACCTTGAATCCTGAATTCGGTCGCATCATTGCCGTCTCGCTGCGCATGAATTTGATCGAGACGTTGATCGCCGATTTCAGCGGCTCGGCCCTGGCGCAGTCGCGGCTCGAACTGACGACGCGGGGCCTCGATGCAGACGCGTTGCGCGATCTCGTGATCGCGCAGATCGAGGCCATGCTCGAAGCGACCGGCACGCCGCGAGACCGGCTGCTGGGAATCGGGATTGCGCTGCAAGGCATCGTCGACGCCGACGCCGGCCGGCATCTGTGGAGCCCCGCGCTGTCGATCACCGACGTCGACCTGGCAAAGCCGATCCGCGAGGAATTCGGCGTCGAAGTCGTGATGGCGAACGATGCGGTCGCGGTGGCGCTCGCGCTCGTCGCGGCCGAGCCGGCACTGGCGCAGGGCCTCACGGCCACGCTCATGGTCGGTCACGGCATCGGCATGGGCATCGTTGTCGACGGTGAAGCGCGCTGGGGTGCCGGTGCGGGCAGCGAGATCGGCCATGTCAAGTTGACGCCGAATGGCCCGCAATGTCGCTGTGGTCAGCGCGGCTGCATCGAGGCCCATCTCGCCGACTATGCGCTCTACCGCGACGCCCGTACCTTCCTCGACCTGCCGCCGGCGGTGTCGCAGCAACCGTCCGAGGCGCAGATGGCGCTGCTGCGCGCGCGGGCACGCGCCGGCGATCCCCGTCTCGAGCAGCTATTCCGCCAGGCGGGCCACGCGCTCGCCGAAGCGGTCGCCACGACGATATCGGTGTTGCGCCCGCATCATCTGATCCTCGCAGGTCCCGGCCTGGAGGCGTTCGACATGATGCGCACCGCCTATGAAGAGCGGCTCGAGCAGGCGGTGCTGCCGTGGCTGCTCAAGTCGACGGCGATCCATGTGCGTCCCAGCGAGTCGGCGACGATCGTCGACGGTATGGTGCGGCGGACGCTGCGGGTCGTGGACCGAAGCCACATGGAATCGACCGAGTGAATCTCGGGAGCTGTGGCTCTCCGCTTGAGCCGCAGCAGAGCAACCGACGCGCTTCAGGCGCCAAATCGAGAGAATGCCAATGCAGGGTGCCGTCTATCCAAGCCTCAAGGACCGGACCGTTCTGGTCACCGGTGGCGGTTCCGGCATTGGCGAGGCCATCGTCCGCCAGTTCATCAACCAGGGCGCGCGAGTCGGTTTCATCGACATCGATCTGACGTCCTCGGAGCAACTGCTGTCCGATCTGGGAGCGCAAGCGCGCGTGCACTTCGAACACGCCGATCTGCGCGACATCGGCGCGCTGCGCCGCGCGGTCGACGGCATTCGCGAAGCGCTCGGGCCGATCACCATCCTGGTCAACAACGCAGCGCGCGATGATCGTCATGCGATCGAGGACGTCACCCCGGAATTCTGGGACGAGCGGATTGCGGTCAACCTCAAGCATCAGTTCTTCAGCGCCCAGGCGGTCGCACCCGACATGAAGCTGGCGGGCGGCGGTGCGATCATCAACATCGGATCGGTGAGCTGGGTGATCGGACAGGGCAACATGCCCTGCTACACCACGGCCAAATCCGCGGTGCAGGGCCTCACCCGCGCGCTGGCCCGCGATCTCGGACCGCACAACGTGCGGGTCAACTCCATCCTGCCCGGATGGATCATGACCCAGCGGCAGCAGGATCTGTGGCTGACGCCCGAGGGCGTCACTGAACTGATGCAGCGGCAATGCCTCAAGCGCAAGCTTGTGCCTGACGACATCGCCCGCGTCGTCCTGTTCTTCGCCGCCGACGACAGCGGCGCCTGCACCAACCAGAGCCATATCGTCGACGGCGGCTGGGTCTAGCGGTTCAATCGACCGCGTTGACGCGCCGGACGGGCGCGGGTTGCGCGGCTATTTGTCGTAAGCTGTCTGATGCGAACGGATCAGATTGTCGGTCCACGCATCGGCTATGTGGGGCAGGGCCAGATCCTGCGTGCGGTCGAGTAGCAACTCGAGCACCCGCGGCGGGGTTAATGGAAGCGTCTGGACGCGTTTGCCCGTGGCGTTTGCAACGGCGCAGGCGACGGCCGCCCCGACGTTGAGGATCGGTACCTCGCCGGCCCCCTTGGTGCCGAGCGGTCCGATTGACGGCGCCCCCTCGTAGAGACTGATTTCGACCGGCACGACATCGAGCGCCAGCGGCACGCGATAGGTTTCGAAGCCGTTCTGGCAGACCCGGCCGTTGCCGCCGATCGTGACCTCCTCGTGCAATGCATAACCCAGCCCCTGCACGACACCGCCCTGGATCTGGCCGTGGATCGCGCGCGGGTTCAGCGCGCGGCCGACGTCCTGCACCACGCGATAGCTCAGCACCTCGACATGTCCGGTTTCCGGATCGACGGCGACCTCGCAGTCATGGACCGCGAAGACGGGAATGTCGATCGCGTCGATGAAATGGCCGGCGACGCAGCCGGGCATCGCGGGCACGCCGGCGCCGGTGAAGGCGCCGGTGCCGGAGACCGGGCCACCGAGCGCCTGGGCGCGGGTTGCGACCTCCGTGACGGTGCGGCCGGAGCCCGGCACGCCGGCGATTTCGATCCGGCCCTCGCGCATGACGAGATCATCGGGCGCCGCCTCGATCATCTCGGAAGCGACCTTCAGGAGCTTGGTGCGCACCTCCTGCGCTGCCGACAGGCTGGCCGCGCCGAGCGAGACGGTGGTGCGGCCACCGCCGACGCCGACGTCATAGCCGGCCGCATCGGTATCGGCGGCGCGCACGATCACATGCTCGGGCGCGATGCCGAGCGAGCTGGCGACGATCTGCGGCAGGCTCTGCATCATCGAGCCGGACCCAATTTCGACGCCAGACGTGACCAGCGTCGCCGTGCCGTCGGCGTTCATGTTCACCGTCGCGGCCGACGGGCCGACGAAGACGAACCAGGTGCCGACGGTGGTCGCCCGTCCATAGAGCCGGCCGTCGCTGCGCGCCGGCGGCGGCGCTGCCGCATCGCGCAGCGTATCCATCCGCTCGAGCATCGGGCCCAGCACGTTGCCTTCGAATATCTGGCCGGTGGCCCCGAGATCCCGGTCGCCGAGCACGTTGCGACGGCGGAAGGCGAGCGGATCCATTCCGATCCGCGCCGCGATCTCGTCGGTGTGCCGCTCCAGCGCAAAGGTGTTGTAGACGCCATTGCAGCAGCGGAACGCGCCGTTCGGCGCCGTGTTGGTGTAGACCGCGCGCGAGACCATGCGCACGCTTCCGAGCCGGTAGTTGCCGCCGAGCGTGTGCGCGGTCATGGTGGTCAGGAAGATCTGCTCGCCGCCATAGGCGCCGCAGTCCATCAGGACCACCGCCTCGCGCCCGACGATGTCGCCCTCGCGCGTGACGGCCGAGCGGATGCGGATATCGGCGTTCTCGCGGAACAGGCAGGTGAGCATCTCCTCTTCGCGCGAATTGACCAGGCGTACCGGCCGGCCGCTGGCGCGGGCGAGCAGGGCGGCAAAGGGTTCCACCGCCAGATCGAATTTGAGGCCGAAGCCGCCGCCGACCGGCGGCACCGTGACGCGGACCTGCGACGCCGGCACGCCGAGCAGGCGCGCGGTCGCATTGCGGATGCTCCAGGGAACCTGCGTCGACGTCTCGATGTGGAAGCGCCCGTCCTCGTAGCTTGCGACCACCGCGCGTGGCTCGAAGGCGACGTGGTTCTGCCGGCCGACGCGAAAGCAGCTTTCGACGATCTCGACGTCAGGCCGGGCAAAGGCGGCATCGACATCGCCGCGAACGACGGTCGCCTCCCAGGCGACGTTGCCGCCGCGCGCGCTGCCTTCGAGCAGGACCTCGTAGTCGCGCCAGTCCGGATGAACCAGACGTGCATCCGGCGCCAGCGCATCGGCCATGGTCAAGACGGCGGGAAGCGGCTCGATCTCGACGTCAATCGCCGCGAGCGCGGCTTGCGCCTGCGCCAGCGTGACGGCTGCGACTGCGGCCAGCGGTTCGCCGTCGTAGCGGATGACGTCGCGGGCGAACAGCGGATGATCGGCGATGCCGATCCCGATCATGCCGGGCGCATCGGCCGCCGTTACGATGGCGCGCACCCCCGGCATGCGTGTTGCCCTGGAGGTATCGAGACGAATGATCCGCCCGGCAGGTACGCTGGCCCGCAGCACCGCGGCATGCAGCATGCCCGGCAGATACCGATCGATGGTGTAGCGCGTGCGGCCGCGCAGCTTGTCGGCGGCGTCACGCCGGCGCAGATCCATCGTTGCGGAAACGTCGGACATCGCTGCACCTCCCGATCATCTCGTGGCCAAGGCGAGCAATGTCGCCTCGACGATGCGTTCATAGCCGGTGCAGCGGCAGATGTTCCCGGTCAGCGCCGCGCGGATATCGTCACGGGTTGCATCCGGCCGGGTCGTCAGCAGGTGTGTCAGGCTCACCGCCATGCCGGGAAAGCACATGCCGCATTGCACGGCATCGCCGGCCTCGAGTGCCGCCTGGATGCGATTCAATTGGCCGTGCGGCGCAAGGCCTTCGACTGTCTGGATCTCGCGGCCGTCGGCCAGCGCCGTGGGCAGCAGACATGACGGCATGGGCTCGCCATCGATCAGCACCATGCAGGCACCGCAAAAGCCCTCGCGACAGACCGGCTTCGCGCCGGTCAGATGCATCTCCTCGCGCAGCACATCGACCAGCGGGGTGGCAGGGTCGGCCGCGGAGGAGAGGCGATCGCCGTTCACGGTCAGATTGAATCCCATGTCATCCCCGCGCGTTCATGAGCCGAGCGCAGCGATCGCTGCACGGCGGACGAGGCCGGGCAGCACGCTGACACGATACCAAGCCGGCGCATCGACGCTGTCACGGCCGGTGAATTCGTCGCTGAGCTCGGCGGCAATCCGTGCCGCTTCTGCGGCGTCGAGTGGACGTCCGAGAAGTGCTGCTTCAAGCCGCGGCCAGCGGCGCGCGCTTGATTCGACCGATCCGACCGCGATCCGCGCCACATTGATCCGGTTCGCCGCATCGACGCGGACTGAAAGGCTGACGATGGCGACCGGATAGTCGCCCGACCTGCGCAGCGGCAGTCGGATATGGGCGGTCCTGCGTTCCGTCCGCGCCACGATGATCCGTGTCAGCAGCCGGCCGGAGGCGAGGGTTGACCGGACCTCGAGGAAGTGCGCCAGGCTGATGCGCTCGCAACCGTCGCGGCCCGAGATCTCGACCTCGGCGTCGAGACACAGCAGCGCCGGCACGCAATCCGCCGCGGCGAAGTCCGATGCCGCGAGATTGCCGCCGATCGTCGCCATCGCGCGGATCGCGGGGTTGGCGGAGCGTCCGGCGGCCGCGGCGAGGCCGGCAAATTCCGGAAGGTCGGCCAAGGCTGCCGCTAGCGCCGCGTGCGTGACTGCCGCACCGATCTCGACTGCGTCGCTGCCGATCCGGATTGCGGTCAGCTCGGCGATCCTTCCGATCGCGACATAGTGGGGCCTGAGCGGCTCGTGCCGGATCGGAGATCGCATGATCCATGTGCCGCCGGCCAGGGGAGAACCTGCGGCTCCGCAGTCGTTCAGCGCATCGAGCGCGGCGGCGAGCGAGGGTGCGATATAGATCGATGTCGGTGTATCGCGCGCCGCGACCGGGATGTTCCGGATCGGTGTGCCTGCCATCATGCGCTCCGTTCCTGCCGCAGGCGATCCAGCAGGACGCCGATGATGACGATCGCGCCGAGCACGACCATCTGGACGTATCCGTCGATCCGGGTGAGGTTCATGCCGTTGGACAGGATCGTGATGAACAGCGCGCCGAGCACCGCGGTGCCGACCCCGCCGCGTCCGCCGGCCAGGCTGGTTCCGCCGACCACGGCGCCGGCGATCGCCTGCAGCGAGAGTGCGCCGCCGAGGTTAGGTTCACCCGACCCGGTCCGCGCCGTCATCATGATCGCACCCAGCGCGGCAAGCCCCGAGCACAGCACATAGGTCGTGACCAGAATGCGCTTGACCGGCAGGCCGGCGACCGCCGCGGCGCGCGGATTGGTGCCGATCAAATAGAGCGAGCGGCCGAACACGGTGCGGGCCAGCAGCAAATGCAGTCCGACGCCGACTGCGAAGGTGATCGCAATCGCTGCCGGCATACCGAAGATGCTGCCGCTGTAGAAGATCTGCGAGAACGGAGCAGGCACGCCTTGGACAGGCCGTCCCGACGAAAGCGTGGTCGCAATCCCGATCGCGATGTTGTAGCTGCCCAGGGTCGCGACGAACGGATTGACGCCGAGCAACGCGACGACCACGCCGTTGAACAGGCCGCATGCGATGCCGAGCGCGAAGCCGGCCGCGAGCCCGGCGAGCAGCACGGCGGCCGGGCCATGGCCCGACGCGGTGGCGCCGGCCATCGCGAGCGCAGTGCCGACGCTCACCATCGATACGGTCGGGCCAAGGGCGAGGTCGAAGCCGCGGGTCAGGATGACGACGGTCTGCGCCATCGCGAACAGCGCCAGATAGCTGGTCTGCTGCGCGATGTTGAGCAAATTGGCCGGCGACAGCACGCCGTGGTCCACGGCGGCGAAGCCGAGCAACAGCACCGCCAATGCGACCGGCAGCACCGCGCTCCAGAGCCGGCGGCCAAGCGTCAGCTGCGGGCGGTCGGTGTCCTTGGCAACGGTCAATTCGAGGTCAGACACGCGGCTTGCTCCGTCGGCTGAGTTCGTCGAGCGCCACGGCGGCGACCATGATGATGCCGAGGAAGACCGGCTGAAGCCGCGAGTCGACGTGCAGGAGGTTGAGCGCGTTGCCGAGGATGGTCAGGAACAATGCGCTGACGGCGACGATCTCGATGCGCCCGACGCCGCCGCGCAGGCTGACGCCGCCGATCACCGCGGCGGCGATCGATTGCAGCATCATCCGGTCGCCGCCGAAGCTGGCCTGGCCGGAGCCGACCTGCGCCGTCAGCAGAATGCCGGTCAATGCCGCAAGCACGCTCGAGACGACGTAGGTGCCGACGATATGACGCTGGATCGTCACGCCCGACACCACCGCCGCATCGACATTGCCGCCGATCGCGTAGACGTAGCGGCCGAACAGCGTGCGCCGCTGTGCAAACACCATCACCAGGATCACGATCAGCGCGACATGGGCGGCCGTCGGCAGTCCGAGCGCCTGCGCGCGGCCGAAGCCTTTCACGAAGATCTCGGGCATGCCGTAAACCGGGATGCCGTTCGTAATCATGAGGCCGACACCGGTGGTCGCCGACATCGTGCCCAGCGTCACCACGAAGCCGGAGACCTTGAGCCGTGCCACGCAGAAGCCATTGACGAGCCCGACCACCACGCCGCAACCGAGCCCGGCCGCGACCCCGCTGGCGATGATGAGGCCGTTGGAGCCGGGAAAGGCGGCCGCAGTGACCGCCATGGTCTTTGCGGTGACGACGCTCGCCAGCGCCACGACCGCACCGACCGAAAGATCGAAGCCGCCGGCGATGATGACCAGCGCCTGGCCGCAGGCGACGATCGCCAGCAGCGAGGCATTGCGCAGGATGTTGAGGACGTTGATGAGGCCGTAGAACTGCGCATCGATCGCCGACATGCCGGCCACCAGCAGCACAAGCAGAGCCGGCAGCAACCCGATTCGGCCTGCGATTGACCGGAGGCTGACCGAGCGCCGTGGCGCGGCGACGACGAGGGCCGTGTTCATGCGACCTCCGCGGTCAGATGCTCGCGGAAGAAGCTCGAGAGCACATTCTGTTCGGTCTTCTCAGTGCCGGTCAGCTCGGCGGCGACACGGCCCTGATGCATGACGTAGAGCCGGTTCGACAGCGCCAGCACCTCGGGCAGTTCGGACGACACCACGATCACGGCGGCGCCCGCGTCGACGAGGCGCTTCATGAACTCGTAGACCTCGAGCTTGGCGCCGACATCGATGCCGACGCTCGGCTCGTCGAACAGGAACACGGTGAGCTCGCGCGTCAGCGCGCGTCCCAGCATCACCTTTTGACGATTGCCGCCGGACAATGCGCCGGCGCTCCGTTCGATGTTCGGCGGCCTGAGCTGCAGCTGTCCCATGATGCCCGCGATCTTCACGCGTTCGGCGGCCTGCCGCAAAATGCCGAAGCGGGCGAAGGCCGGCAGGTCTAGCCCAGTCATCGACGCGTTCTCGCGGATCGGACGGGACAGCGCGAGCCCTTCGGCGATCCGGTTGGCGGGAAAGTAGGCGACGCCGCGCTTGAGGCTGTGCCTCGGGGTTGGAAATTCGTAAGGCGCACCGCCGATCCGGATCGTGCCGGTCGACGCGCGCTCGATGCCGTAGATCGCGCGGATCAGCTTCGACTTGCCGCACCCGACGAGGCCCGCGATGCCGGTGATCTCGCCGGCTCGGGCATGGAAATTGACGCCTGTAACGCTGCCGTCGGCGAGCGTCAGGTTCTCGACCTCGACCATCACCTTGTCCGGCTGGTGGGCGATGGCGGGGAACAGCAGGTCGATGGTGCGGCCGGTCATCAACTCCACCAGCTCACTGTCGGTCGAGGTCGCGGCGTCGAGGGTCCGGATGTGACGGCCGTCGCGCAGCACCGTCACGCGGTCGGCCAGCGCGCGGATTTCGCGCATGCGATGCGAGACGTAGATCAGCCCGACATTCTGGTACTTCAGGCGCGCGATCAGTTCGAACAGCCGTCCGGTCTCGCGTTCGGTCAATGACGCGGTCGGCTCGTCGAGAATCAGGAGGCGGACGCGGCCGAGCAGGGCCTTGGCGATCTCGGCCATCTGCTGATGCGCGCGGGACAGGTCGTCGATCCGTCGCGCGGGATCGAGGTCGAAGCCGAGCTCGTCGATCAGCGCGCTGGCGCGCTTGCGCATCTGGCGCGAATGCAGCACGCCGCCGCGCGTGATCTCGCGGCCAAGGAACAGGTTCTCTTCAACTGTGAGGCTCGGGATCAGCGAAAACTCCTGAAACACCGGGCTGATGCCGATCTCTCGCGCGCGCTGCGGCGTCAGATGGTGGATCTCCCCGCCGCCGAAATGAAAGGTGCCCTCGTCGGGTGGAAAGGTGCCCGAGACGACATTGATCAGGGTCGACTTGCCGGCACCGTTCTCGCCAAACAGGACGTGTAGTTCGCCGGCACGGACATCGAGGTCGACGCGGTCGAGTGCCCGGACACCGGTGAATCGCTTCGATATGCCGCGCAACTGAAGCAGGGGCGCGGCCGGCTTCGGATCGATCTCGAGGTTCATCCGCGTCTCCGTGGCCGTGATCGGGCAGGCGGGAGTCGTGCTCCCGCCCCGGTCGTTCGGCCTACTTGGCCTTGACCGAATAGACCGGTGTCCAGCTTGCAGGCGCCAGCACGAGATCCATCTGCAATTTCGGCACGGTGGTCTTGTCGATGACGGTGGCCACCGGCTGGACCAGGCTCATGACCGGCTTCTTCTCGATCAGACGCACCGCCTGGTCGATTGCGATCGCGCCTTCGCCGACGGGATATTGCGTTGCGAAGGCGAGGATGTCGCCGCGGTTCAGCGCATCGAGCATGGCCTGGTTCTCGTAGGACGATACGATCTTCAGGTCGCTTCGGCCGGCCTCGGCAACCGCGCCGATGGCGGCTTCGGCGGTGGGGGCGGTGCCCCAGATCACGTTCATGGCGGGATAGGCTTGCAGCGCGTCCTGGATGAGCTGAAGCTGCACGGCGACGCCGGAGTCGCCGAACTTCTCGGCCAGGATCTTGGCGTTCGGGTTCTTGGTGATCGCCTTCTTGAAGCCCTCGTTGAACGACTCTGCCCAGCCTGAGCCGGCCGGACCGGGGAACGTAACGATATTGAGCTTATCGCCGGGCTTTGCCTGCGCCAGCAGACCGTCGCCGGTGACCTCGCCCATCGCGACGAAGTCGACATAATTGGCCGCGGGCAGCGCGTTGGGCGGCAGCGGATTGGTGACGCCGACCACCGGCACGCCCTTGGCCTTGGCTTCCTCGAATTTCTTGCTGAGGCCCGCGCCGGAGATGGCGCCGACGATGATCGCATCCGGTCCGCTTGCCATGCAGTCGTCGAACTGCGACAGCTGCTTGGGCAGATTCTCGTAACCGCCGGCCTCGTAGAGGTTCATGTTGACGTTCATCGCCTCGGCCTGCTTCACGATGCCGTAGGCGACGGCGACCCAGAAACTGTCCTTCATGTGGGGAAACAGCACGCACAGTTTGTAGGGCTTCTCGGCCTTCGGCAGCGGCGTGTAGTCAGCGGGCTTCGGCGTGCCGGATGACGCGTCGTAGACCTTCATCGGAAACCACGGCGTCTCCGTCCCCGCCGCCGCCGGCGTGGCGGCGCTGGCAAGGGCGAGAGCGGCGGCGATGCCGAGCACGGAGCGGATCGGCCACAGCCGGTTGGAAGAAAGGCACGTCGAGATCGTCATAGCGCAATCCTCATGGTTCGAATGAAACTGCAGGGCGGTGGCTTCTCGTTCTCTTTCGCTAGATGGGCCGCGCCGTCTGCCGGCGGCGCCGCCGTCGATGACGATCAGCCCGCCTTCCACATCGCGACCGAGCGCCGCTCGAACGCTTCGCGGAACTGGCGGGTGGATTCGGCAAGCAGCGCGCCGGTGCCCCAGTCGAGGATCACCGCGTGCTTGCGGATCACGTCGAACGTGTTGAGCTCTCCGCTGCGGTAACGCTGCGCGACCGTCTCCGGATCGAGCCGGACATTGGCGACGCGTTCGGAGCGGATCCTGGCGCGGAGCGCCGCGGTCGCGACCTTGTCGACCTCGTAATTGCAGAGCTCGGCATCGATCGTGTGCACCACGACGCCATAGTCCTTGGCGGCGCGCTCGACCGAGACGTAGTCGTCCTTGATGTCTTCGATCACGAGGTTCGGATCGCGCTCCAGCGGATCGCCGAACCCGCCGCCGCCGGCGGTCGGGCGCGAAAACACGTCGCCTTCGCCGATCGGAACGTCCGAGAAGATCGAGCCGAGCCGCTCCTCGGCCGCGCTGCCGGCGCGCTTCAGGGTCAGGCCGTGCGGCATCGACGGCAGGCCGCCCTCGATACCCCACACGATGGCCCGCTCGCGGTCGCAGATATAGGAGATCACGGTCTTCTCGGCTTGCAGCATCCGCGACGTCTTCACGACGCCCGCGCCGCCGCGCCATTTGCCGGGGCCGGGCGAGTCCTTGAGGATCTCGCATTCGGTGGTCAGGATCGGGTTGGCGCGCTCCTGGCCTTCGACCGGCTGCGACATCAGCCCGGTGCCGAAGCAGGCGGTCGTGACGTTGCTGCCGTCCTTGCCGTTGCGTCCGCCCCAGCCGCCGGGCAGCCAGTCGTAGAACATGAAGATCGGCTTGTCGGCGCTGCGGGCGTCGAGCCCGCCGGTCAGCAGATATTCGAGATTGAAGGCGCAGGCGAGCGCGCGCTCCGGCATCAACTTCGACCACATTTCGTAGATCGAGTTCATGATCTTCTCGAACGGCATCAGGAAGCCGGTCACCGCGATCGGCCATTTGGCATCGACGATCGAGCCTTCGGGGGCGATGATCTCGAAGCAGCGGTAGAAGCCGGAATTGAGCGGCAGATCGGGGAAGAAGGTCTTCATGCCGGCCGCAACCGCCGAGAAGGTCGCGCCGAACGCCGAGTTGTAGATCGAGCCGATGGTCGGATGGCTGCCGGTGAAGTCGTAGATCGCGCGGTCGCCCTTGATCGTCATCTTGATGCGGATCGGGATCATGCCTTCGCCGCCGGCCGGATCGCGGTCGATATAGTCGACGGTTTCCCATTCGCCGTCAGGGAGCGCTGCGATGCGCTGGCGGGCCGAGCGCTCGACATAGTCCTGCACGGCCGCAAGCCCGGTCTCGACGGTATCGCGGCCGTATTTGCCGACCAGGCGCAGGATCTCGCGTTCGCAGACCGCAGTGGCTTCGGCCTGTGCCTGGATATCGCCGATGATCGAGGCCGGATCGCGGGTATTGGAGGCGATCAGATGCGCGACGTCCTTGCGCAGGCCGTTCTTGTCGAACAGGCGGACCGGCGTAATGCGGAGGCCCTCGCGGAACATCTCGCGAGCGGCGACGTCGAACGATCCCGGCACGCTGCCGCCGACGTCCGACCAGTGTCCGTTGGACTGGCTGAAGGCGATGATCTTGCCGTCGGCGAAGATCGGGCGGATCAGCCGCACGTCGGAAAAGTGCGTGCCGCCGGCATAGGGATCGTTGATCGCGAAGACGTCACCCTCATGCATGTCGCCTTCGAAATGGCGCATCACGTCCTTGCAGGTGAAATGCAGTGTGCCGACGTGGACGGCGATGTCCTGGTTGCCTTGCGCCGCGCATTCGCCGTTGGCGTCGTGCAGCGCGCTCGAGAAGTCGCGGTTGTAGATCACGAAGGAGTAGCAGGTCCTCAAGACCTGCTCGCCCATCTGGTCGACGCTGGTGATGAAGGAGTTCTTCAGGACCTCGAAGGTCACGGGATCGAGCGGGAGAGCCGTGGCCATGGTTCACTCCTTCACGCGGATGATGATGTTGAGATATTTGTCGACCTCGGCGCTGGCGCCGGGCGGCACGACAGTCGTCGCATCGAGCTGCTCGATGATCGCGGGGCCTTGAAAGGAGAAGCCGCAGGGCAGGTCGTCGCGCTGATAGACGGGCGTATCGAGCCCGCTGCCCTCGAACCACACCCTGCGGCGGCTGACCGGCCCGGGGCTAGCGCCAGTCGGCTTGTGAACGGCAAATTCGGCCTTCGGAACCACACCGACGGCCTTCAGGTTGAGGCGGAAGAAGCTGACAGGTGCGGTGTCGCGGCGGAAATTGTATTCGCGCTGGTGCTCGGCGTGGAAGCTCTGCACCAGGTCGGCGATCGCGCCGATTGGCTGCGGCGCGTTCACCGCAAGCGAACGCCACTGGCCGCGATACATCATGTCGATCGAGCGTTGCAGCACGATGTCGTTCTGCGCGACGCCCTCATGGATCAGGCGCGCGAGCGCGGCTTTCTCGAGTTCGGCGAACTGCGCTTCGATCTCGGTGGCGTCGGCGTCGACGGCGTCGACCATGCAGCTCTGCGAGAAATCGTGCTGCATGTCGACGAGCAGGCATCCGAGCGCGGAAGTCACGCCGGGATTGGGCGGCACGATCACGACCGGAATCGACAGCTCGCGCGCGACGTCGACCCCGTGCAGGGCGCCGGCGCCGCCGAACGCCACCAGCGCGAAGTCGCGCGGATCGTAGCCGCGGCTGATCGAGATCAGCCGCACCGCATCCGACATGTTGGCATTGGCAACCTTGACGATCGCGTCCGCGGCTTCATGCAGGCCGAGGCCGAACGGTTTTGCGACGCCGTCTTCGACCGCCTGCTCGGCCAATGCCGGATCGAGCTTGACCTTGCCGCCGGCAAGATCGGTGCCGAGCCGGCCCAGCGTCACATTGGCGTCGGTGTTGGTTGGCTGCGTATTGCCGTTGCCATAGCAGGCAGGTCCCGGGTGGGCGCCGGCCGATTGCGGTCCGTTGCGCAGGGAGCCGGCCGGATCCGTCCACGCCAGCGAGCCGCCGCCGGCACCGATCGTGAGCACTTCGATCGAAGCGAAGCGGATCGGGTAGCCGAATTCGATGTGCCAGTCCTTGGTGACGCGCGAGTGGCCCTCATAAGCCAGCGACACGTCGGTGGACGTGCCGCCCATGTCGAGGCCGATCGAGTTGGGAAAGCCGCAGAGGCCGGCGATATAGCGGCTGGCGATCGCGCCGGCGGCGATGCCGGAGCCGGCGAGGCGGGCGGCAAAGTCCTTGACGCTCGCCGGCGTCATCACCCCGCCGCCGGTGTGCAGCAGCAGGAGATCGCGGGTGTATCCCTCGTGGGCGAGGCGCTCGCCGAGCCGGCTCGTGTAGTTAACGACGACCGGGCTTACGACGGCGTTGGCAACCGTGGTCGAGAACCGCTCATGCTCGAAGATTTCGGGAAGCACCTGCGAGGAGATCGACACCGGAATATCGGGCATCTCTGCCAGCAGGATGTCGCGCATCGCGCGCTCATTTGCGCCGTTGAGATAGGCGTTCATGAAGCAGACCGCGACGGCGGCGACGCCACGGCGCTTGAGGATGCGTGCCACGTCGCGCGCCGCCTCGACGTCGAGCGGCTCGATCACCTTGCCGCCGGCATCGACGCGCTCGGGCACGGTCAGGCGATCGCGCCGCGGCACATAGGGCCGCACGACGTCCTTGTAGGTGTCCCAGAGGTCTTCCTTGTTGGCGCGCCGGATCTCGATGACGTCGCGGAACCCCTTGGTCGTCACCACGGCGGTGCGGGGCAGGCGGCGCGTGATCAACGCGTTCGTGGCAACCGTCGTGCCGTGCGAGAACAGCGCCACCCTGGACAGATCGATCCCGGCCTTGGACACGCCGCCCATGATCCCTTCGATCGGATCGCGCGTGGAGGAGGTCTTCTCGATGCGGATGAGACCAGTCGTCTCGTCCATAATGCAGATGTCGGTGAATGTGCCGCCGACATCGACAGCCACACGAAGGTCCTGCACCATGCGTCTCCCTTTCGAACAAGTGTTTCGCCGATCTTAGGCAGAGCGGCGGCCCGCCTTCTTGACGCTGAGCGCAGGAAGACTTGTGCGAGAGAGCGAACCGCTTGGCAGACCATGCCTGCCCGAACCGGCGGCGGCTGCCCAACAAACGATCAGGGGCGGTGCGGTAGTGGTGCCGTCGTCAGGCGTTGGCGGCGCGCGAGGTGGCGCGCGCTTCGCTCGGGGTGCAGCCGAACCGGCCGCGATAGTTGCGGCTGAATTGCGCCTGGTCGGCAAAGCCCCATTGATAGGCGATTTCCGAGATGCTCTTGCGGCAGCTCGCATCGCGCAGCAGGGCGTCGCACATCGCCAGCCGCTGGTTGCGGATATAGGCGCAGACGGTCAGACCCTCGCCTTCGAAGATCTGGTGCAGATAGCGCAGCGAGATGCCGCAGCCGTCGGCGATCATCTGCGGCGTGAGCCGCATGTCATCGAGCCGGGCACGGATGAACTGTTCGCAGCGCAATAGATGCCCGTTGCGCACCGAGGACGAGTGGCCGGTCAGCACACGGTCGTCGGATTCGATCGCCATCGCAAGCAGCTCGATCAGGTGCTTGCCCATCATCGTGCGGGCGGTGTCGTCCATCTCCTCGATGCGTTCGCCGGAGAGGCGCAGCGTGTCGACGAACAGCGCGCCGACGCTGCGGCTGGCGTCGAACTGCAGCGTAGCGAGGCGCTCCGGCCGGGAAATACGTGCGCGCAGCACCGCGCTCGGGATCTTCAGGCACCACAACGCCGTCGGGTCCTGATGGCTGAACTCGTAGGGCAGATGGCTGCGCTCGATCAGGAATGCGCCGGGCCGGCAGTGCACCACCTTGCCGTCCTGTTCGAAGCGGATTTCCGCAAGCTCGGGCACCGTGATCAGGAAGGATTCCTCCCGCTCGCTCAGGAGATGCCGCTCATGGCGCTTGTACAGCAGGCCATTGGCGATGTTTCGCGAGACCGAGAGGGGACCCATCGACCAGGCGCCGAGGCGGGCGTCGAACTCGCGCGTGCTCGGGAAACGCAGGTCGAGCGAGTAGTAAGTCTTCGAGACGACCTCCTGCCAGTACTGGCGGCGGCTCTGCAACGGGATGTCATTGGTCGTGTAGGTGACTTGCATGTCTCACTCCCCGCCGCCGGCTGTGCCTCCGGTCGTCGTGTCCCCGGACAAAGTTTGGCGAGGACAGCCGCACGGCGTCAAGTCGAATAAAACGGAAACAGATATTCTAGATTTCGATCGCCTCCTCGGCCTGGTGCCGGGGATCCATGCTGACGGGGGGGCGCCCCGGGCCGACGCCAGCAACTGCAAAGCGCATGAAATCGCGGAACGCCATCGCAGCTTCCGACGGCCTGATGTCGCGCCGCCAGGCAAGACCAATATCCATGCTGGGCACCTCGTCCTCGATGACGCGGGTCTCGATCCGCTGTCCCTCCAGCGACCAGGGCCGGTAGATCAGGTCGGAGAGGATGGCGATGCCCATGCCGCCTGCGACCATCGAGCGCACGGCCTCGACCGACGAGGTGCGGAAGATCGTGTTCGGCTCGAGCGAAGCATTGCTCCAATAGCGCATCGAGGTGTGCTTGGCTTCGTCGACGGTGAGCATGACGTAGGGATAGGTTGCGATGTCGGCGAGATGGACCCGCTCGGCGCGGGTCAGCGGATGTTCGGGCGCAAGCCACAGGCGGCGCGGCGATCGCAGTAGCGTCTCGCTCGTCAGCATGGCGTTGTCGCGCAGGTTCGAGACCAGCATCACAGCGAGGTCGAGCGCACCGTCGACGAGCGCGCGTTCCAGCACGTCGCGCGGTGCCTCGAACAGCTCGATCGTGATGCCGGGAAAGCTTGCCTGGAAGCGCTTCTGGTGGCGCGGCAGGAAATAACCGGACACGGTATAGGTGACGCCGATGCGGATCGTGCCGAACAGCGGTCCCGCCGATATCTGCGTGTTGCGCACCGCCTCGGCGACGGCAGCGAGGATCTGGCGACCCTGCGACAGGAATCGGCTGCCCTCCATCGTAACGGTCACGCCGTTCGGCGCGCGCTCCAGCAGGCGGGCGCAGACGGTCGCTTCGAGCTGCTGAATCGCCGCGGTGACCGCGGATTGCGAGACGTTGAGGTCGATCGCCGCCTGGCTGATGCGCCCGGTCTCGGCGGCGGCGACGAAGTAACGGATCTGTTTCAGAGAAACGGACATCGCGGTTGTTCCGATGTTGCCTAACTCATGAGCGGTGTTTCTCAGCCCGGCGGTATTCTTTGCAACTCTCGTGCCGACAAGCCGAGAGAGCGCGGCGGCGCCGATTCCGGACCTGAGAGGCCGCAACCGACGGCCTGAAGCGCAGGACGTGATCACGCGGTCACCAGATCGGTGACCGCGGTCTTGGCGGGCAGGCAGGTGACCGGCGACTATGCCAATGCGCTGTGCAGCCTGCCGAGCAACTCCGAGCGGCTTTTGCGCGCCGCGAGCGCCTCGTTCATATCGACCTTGACGAACTTCACCGGCGTGTTGGGCTGCAGCTGGCCGATCAGGTCCATGTCTGCCGCGATGACGGTCCCGACCATGAAGTAACCGCCACCGGAGACTGCATCACGATGCAGCACGATCGGTTCGGTGCCGCCGGGAACCTGGATCGAGCCGTAGGGATAGCAGGCATCGGTGATGTTGGACGGGTCGGAGCCGGCGCCGAACGGCGGTTCACGTGGAACGAATTCGAGCGGCTTGCCGCCCTTGAAACGATAGCCGATCCGATCCGCCTCCGGCGCAACCTTCCAGGTGTCGGAGAAGAATCCGTTGCCGGCCGCCTCGGTGATGCGGTGCCAGTAAAGACCAGGCATCGCGCGCAGCTCGGTCGGCATTCCCGCCGGTTGTCCGCGCAAATCCCTGGCGACGCTGCGTCCTTCCTTGCCTGTCGCGGCGGCATGGCCGATCGGCAGTTCGTCGCCTGCTTCGAGCTTGCGGCCCTTGAAGCCGCCGAGCGCGCCGAGCGCGTAGGTCGAGCGCGAGCCGAGAACGACGGGCACGTCGATGCCGCCGGCGACTGCGATGTAGCCGCGCGCCCCCTGCTTGAGGAAGTCGAAGGAGAGGATCTGGCCGCGCTTCACCTTGAAGCTGGTCCAGGTCTCGCGCGGCGCGCCGTCGAGTTTCGGCGGCAGTTCCGCGCCGGTGACTGCGACGATGGCGTCCTCGGTGAATTCGAGCTCTGGTCCCATGAACACGGCTTCGAGCACGGCCGCGCCGGCCTCGTTGCCGACCAGCAGATTGGCAGCCGCGAGCGCGTGACGGTCCATGCCGCCGGAGAGCGGAATGCCGATGTGATAATAGCCCGGACGTCCGAGATCCTGCACGGTGGTCGCAAGACCCGGCTTCAAAACCTTAACGGCCATGGAGAACTCCATCGAGCTTGGCGTTGTAGGCATCAACGTCGCGGTTGAACTCGGTCAGCGAGAACGAGACATCACGGATGATCGGAGCAAAGCGCCCGGCGTCGACGTCGGCGACCGCAGCGTCATAGGCCGCCCGGTCGATCGGCTTCCACTTCACGATGTCGCCCGGTTTGAACAGGCACATGAAGTCGCGCAAATAGCTGATGCTCTGGTTGGGGTCATAGATCGGCATCGGCGTGATGCCGAACATCTGGTAGCCGCCGGCGCCGCGCACCGAGTATATGCAGCTGAAGCAGCCGCCATGCCCGACGGTGAGTTTCGGCGTGTCGGTGCGCGGACGCAGATATTTCGGGGCCTGCAGCTGCCGCTTGCGCTCGACCATCTGGTAGAGGAAGGGCAGTCCGGCGACGAAGCCGACCATCGAGACGAACCAGGGTGCGCTGGAATGCGCCTTGATGAAGGCGTCGACGCTGTCGAGGCCGTTGATGCGGGCGGCGTATTCGAGGTCGGTTCCGTTTGGGTCCTGATGACGTTCGCGGAAGCGCATCAGCGTTTCATGCGTCCAGGGATCGTTGTAGAGCACGGGAATCTCGATGATCCGCGTCTTGATCACCGGTTCCGATTTCTCCGATGCGGAATCCAGCCGCTTCAACTCGGTGAGGAGATCGTCCGGCTTGATCTGATCGGGATCGAACTTGACCTGATAGGACGCGTTGGCCGGACAGATCTCGGTGACGCCCCTGATCTTTGCGTCGCGCACCGCGTTGGTGATGAAGAGGCTCTTGAAAAAGGCCTCGAGCGACATTGCCTCGCCGACCTCGGCGAAGATGTGCTCGTCGCCGCCGAAGGAAAATCGGGTTTGCATGACTAGCGGCCTCCTGTTGCTGACGGAGCGGATTGTTTCGTCATCATGGTGCGACCTTGACGGCCGATGGTGGCTGAGCGGTGGCGAGGGCTGCGGCATGGGACTCCAGCCATGGCTCGAGCCACGCCGTATGGAAGCGTCCGGCCTGCACGTCGGCGTCACGCGCCAGCGCCTGGTGCAGGGGCTTTGTCGTGAAAATGCCCTCGACGCTGAGCTCGGCCAGCGCGCGTTCGAGCCGCCTGATGGCGCTCGGCCGATCCTTGTCGTGCACGATCAGCTTGCCGAGCAGGCTGTCGTAGAACGGCGGCACCGTGTAGCCCTGATAGAGCATGCTGTCGAAGCGCACGCCGTCACCGCCGGGTACGCCGAGCGCGTTCACCGTGCCCGGATTGGGCAGGAAATTCCTGGCGGGATCCTCGGCATTGATACGGACCTCGATCGAATGGCCGCTGACGCGCACCTCGTCCTGGCGGATGCGCAAGGGTTCGCCGCCGGCGATACGGATCATCTCGCGCACGAGGTCGATGCCGGTGACCATTTCGGTGACGGGATGCTCGACCTGGATCCGGGTGTTCATCTCCAGGAAGTAGAATTCGCCGGTTCTATCGTCGTAGAGATATTCGAGCGTCCCGGCGCCGCGGTAGTTGACCGCCTTGGCCAGCGCCACGGCCGAGGTGCATAGCTTTTCACGCACGGCCTGGGTCAGCGACGGCGAGGGCGCCTCTTCCCACACTTTCTGGCGGCGCCGCTGCAACGAGCATTCACGCTCGAAGCAATGGATCACGTCGCGTCCGTCGCCGAGCACCTGGACCTCGATGTGCCGTGCGCCTTCGACGAGCTTCTCGACATAGAGCCCGCCATCGCCAAATGCAGCCAGCGCCTCAGCTTGGGCCTGCGGCATCAGATGATGAAATTCCTCAGCGGACCGTGCGATGCGTATGCCGCGTCCGCCGCCGCCGGCAGCGGCCTTGATCATGACAGGGAAGCCGGTTTTCTCGACCAGCGCGAAGGCCGCTTCCGCAGACTCCAGCCGCCCCTGGCTGCCGGGCACGGTCGGCACCCCGGCCGAGGCGGCGGCCTCGCGGGCGGCAACCTTGTCGCCCATCAGCCGGATCGATTGCGCGGTCGGGCCGACGAAGATCATTCCGGCCGCTTCGACGGCGGCCGCGAACTCGGCGTTCTCCGCGAGGAAGCCATAGCCGGGATGGATTGCATCGGCACCGGTGCTCTGCGCCGCGGCGAGGATCGCCGCCTGGTTGAGATAGGATTTCGACGCCTGCGGCGGACCGATATCGACCGCTTCGTCGGCGAGCCGGACCGCGAGCGAGTCCTTGTCGGCCTTGCTGTGGACCTGAACGGTCGCAATGCCGAGATCGCGCGCGGCGCGAATGATGCGCACCGCGATCTCGCCGCGATTAGCTATGAGGAGTTTTCTGATCGCCATGACTGGTTGGGGCTCAAACGTCGATTTCGGCGATCGGCTGGCCGGCCATCACGGCATCCTCGTTCTCGGCCAGGAAGCGAACGATCTTGCCGGCGGCGCCCGCCTTCACCTCGTTGAACGATTTCATCACCTCGATGAGCCCGATCGTGTCGCTCTCCACGACGACGTCGCCGTCGTTCTTGTAGACCGGCTTGTCGGGTGCGGGCTTGCGGTAAAAGATGCCCGGGAGCGGCGAGAAGATCTGCTGCGTTGCCATTGTTTCCTCGTACGTAATTGGTTTCTTTGCCGCGACGGCTCAGCGCGCGGTGAGGTAGGGGCGGACCGCTTCGCGGACGGCCTCCGCGATGGCGACGGCGTTCGGCGTGTCGGAGTGAATACAGATCGAATCGGCGCCGACCACGATGTCGTTTCCCGCGACCGTGCGGGTCTTGCCCTCGTTGACGGCTCTCGCGCATCGGGTCGCGGCGTCGGCCGGGTCCTTCGCCTCGTGCTCGCGCGTGATGATCAGGCTGCCGTCGGCATTGTAGTCGAGGTCGGCATAATACTCGGCGACGAAGGCGTGACCGCGGCGCTCATAGACCTGCTGGTGCAGCGTTCCCTTCATGCCGAGCAGCGGCACCTTGTAGACGTCAGCGGCATCAGCTACGGCCTCCGCAATGTCCTCGTTGCGCGACGCCATGCCGTACAGCGCGCCGTGCGGCTTGATGTGGTTGAGCGGCATGCCTTCGGCGTCCAGGAACGCCTTGAGCGCGCCGATCTGGTAGAGCAGGCAGTTGGACAATTCCTCGCGGCTGATCTTCATCTCCCTGCGGCCAAATCCCTGCAAATCCGGCAGCGAGGGATGCGCGCCGACCTTGACGCCGAACTCCCTCGCGAGCTGCACGGTCTTGCGCATGTGATTGAAGTCTGAGGCATGAAAGCCGCAGGCGACGTTGGCGACGTCGATATGGGGCATCAACGCCCTGTCGTCGCCCATCTTGTAGAGGCCGTAGGCCTCGCCCATGTCGCAGTTGATCACGACCATCTCCTGATTTCCTTCCAACAGGCTTCGTAGAGGACCGGCAGCGAGGCCGCCCTGCGTACGTCTGGCGCACCCAGGGCGGCGCGTTGCCGATTACTTGGACACCAGATAGTCGAGCGGGATCTTTTCCGAGATCGTCCACTGGTCGATGACCTTCGGCTTGCCGGCCTCGGTGTCGACGATCAGGTAACGGCCCTGGTTCTGGTGGTGGATGTCCTTAGTGAAGGTGCGCGGCCCGAACAGCGTGGGTTCGTTGTTCATCTTCTCGAGCTCGGCCACGACGGCCGCCGCATCGGTCGACTTGGCGCGTTCGACCGCCTTGGCCCAGACGTCGATCAGGACGTAGCCCGGATAGACGTACTGGCTCGACGGGTCGCCGCCGGTGACTTCCTTGTACTTCTTGTTGAACTCGTTGACCTTCGGGTTCGGGTCGTCGCCATAGACCGAGCCCTGTACCGGAACATAGAAGTTCGAGAGGTCGGGAACGGCGTTCATCCAGTAGCTGCCGTCGACGCCCGAACCGTTGAGGATCATCGACTTGATGCCGGCGGCGCGGATCTGCTTGATGGCGGAGACGGCGCCCGGCATCATCGTGCACAGCATGATGGCGTCAGGTTCCTTCGGCAGGCTCTTGATCCGGGTGATCTGCGAGGCGATCGAAGCGTCGTCGTTCTTGAAGGTGTCGCTGCCGACCAGCTTGGCTTCCTTCAGGCGCGGCAGCATCCAGTCGAAGCCGTCGCAGATGCCCTTGTTATAGACGGTCCAGCTGTCGAGCAGCCGATAGAAGCTGCGCGCGTTCTTCTTGGTGTACGCCCATTCCGACATGGTTGCGCCCTGCACCGGTGCCAGCACGGAGGCCGAGAACGAGAAGGGGCCGACGCCGGGAATTCCGGCCTTGATCGATTCGGCGCAGAGGAAGAACGAAACCTTGCCGGCGGCCTGCGCCTGCAGCGCCGCGGGCGCGCCGAAATCGTAGTCGCAGGAGACGATCACGAGGTCGGCGCCCTGGTCGAGCACCGCAAGGCCGGCCTTGGCGCCTTCGGCCTGATCGGTCTTGGTGTCGGCAAACACCGGCTTGAGCTTCTTGCCGAGCAGGCCGCCGGCCTTGTTGATCTCGTCGATCCGGATCAGCGCCGCGTCCTGCGCCGGCTTGTCATAGGCCTGCATGAATCCGGATGCCGCGGTCGCAAAGCCAACAACGATCTCGTCGGCCGCCTGGGCCGGCGTGAACCAGAGCGTGGATGCTCCGGCCAGAATGCCGAGTAATGTCGTCAAGCGCATATGCCACTCCTCCAATTGTACAAAACGGGCGTCAGTGCAGTTCCTTCAATGCGGTCTGGACCGGACGGGCCAGGCGCCGCTGCAACGGCCATCGGCGCCAGGAGAACTCCCGGTTGCGGGTCAACCCGCTCGGCAGGTACATCAGGATCACGATGGTGATGATGCCGATCGCGATCTCCTGGGCACCGTTCGGCAAACCGACGGTATGCCCGCCGATGCTGATGCCCTTCTCGAGATCGCGGAACAGCTCGATCAGGACCGAGATCGCGACCACGCCGGAGACGGCGCCGCTGAGGCTGTACATGCCGCCGACCACCAGCATCGACAGCGTGATGAAGGTGGTCCGCAGATAGAATGCGCCGGGATTGACGATGCTCAGGAAGTGCGCGTACAGCGCGCCGGCGAGCCCGATGATGAAGGCGCTGACGACGAAGGCGATCAGCCGCTCGCGGACGATGTCGATGCCGGAGGCGCTGGCTGCGACCGCTTCGTCGCGGGTGGCGCGCAGCGCGAGGCCCGAGCGGGAGATCGAATACAGATAGGCGATCGCGATCGCCACGGCGCCGCCGATCCATCCGGTCCAGACGTTCATGGTGGGTGGAATGCCGACGATCGAGCCTTGCCCGCCGGTCACCGAGTCCCAGTTCGAATAGACGTTGTTGATGACGCCGAGCAGGCCGAAGGTCGCGATCGAGGCGGCGATGCCCGACAGGCGCATGATGACGCGCCCGACGATCAGCGCGAACAGGGCGGCAAATATCCCGGAGATCGGTGTCGCCACCCACATCGGCAGCTGTGCATGGAGCAGCCACGCCGGAAGGCCCTTGAGCGTGATCGATTTCATGACCGGCGGAATGGTGAGCCATGCGGTCATGTAGGCGCCCAGGCACATGAAGCTGATATGGCCGAACGACAGCAGGCCCGAATTGCCGACGAACACGTAGAGGCCAACCACCACCATGATGTTGATGAACATCTCGACCACGGTGCGGTTGAAGGCCCGGCTGCCGAATTGATAGGAGAGGGCAGCCATGATGAGCAGCGCCACGATCAGCACGATCGGCGTGATGATCGTTTGCCGGATGACGGACGGCCGCTGCGACATCGATCAGACCCTCTGCTTGGCGGATTTCGGTGCGAACAGGCCCTGCGGCCGCACCAGAAGGACGACGATGACGGCGCCGTAGACGAACGCGTCGCGGAACACGCGGGCGTCGTGCGGCAGGGTCGCCTGGAACACGACGCTGGCCGCACCGATCAGGAAGCCGGCGGCAACCGCGCCGGGAATGCTGCCGAGGCCGCCGATTACGGTCGCGATGAACGCGATCAGCATCACGTTGGCGCCCATGCCGATGTCGGCGGTGCCGGAATTCGTCGCCAGGATCAGCCCGATCGCCGCCGCCAGCATGCCGCTGATGGCGAAGGCCAGCAGGATCACGCCATTGGCGCGGACCCCGAGCATGCGCGCCATGGTGAAATTATCGGCGGCCGCGCGCATCTCGAGCCCGTAGCGTGTGCGCTTGAGGAACAGGACGAGGATCACCAGCACCGCCAGCGTGATGATGATGGTCACGACTTGGAGCATCGGGATGTGGGCGCCGAGGAATTCGACTGGCAGGCCGAGGCTCGGCCACAGCGTGATCGACTTCGGCCGGCTGGAGAACAGCATCAGCAGGAGATGTCGGATGACGAAGCCGAGCGCGAAGGACGCGATCATCATCGTCGCCGGATTGGCGTTGCGGAAGCGCCGGAAGACGACGATCTCCGACAGGATCGACAGCGCGGCGCCGGTCAGGAGCAGCAGCGGGATCAGAAGATAGAACGGCAACTGGCCGGCAAAGACCACCGCCGCCGCATCGATCGAAGGCCACAGCATGGCGAACACGCAAAAGGCGATGAAATCGCCATGGGCGAAGTTGACCAGCCGCATGACGCCGAAGATCAGGGCGATGCCGAGCGCTCCCAGCGCATAGAGGCTGCCGAGGCTCAGCGCGTCGAAGATGATCTGGAGCAGCTCACGCATCTCAGTGATCTCCGAAGCCGAAATAGCTCTGCTTCAGGCGATCATCCCTGACCATGTCGGCGGCGGGGCCCTCCAGCACGATGCGCCCGCCGCGGATCAGGACCATCCGCCCGCCCGTCATCATGGCGCGCGTCGAACTCTGCTCGACGATCAGGAGGGTGAGCTTGCGCAGTGCCCGCAGCCGCAGCAGGATTTCGTAGACCTGGTCGATGATCTTCGGCGCAAGGCCGAGCGACGGCTCGTCAATGGCCATGATGCGGGGCGCGGCCATCAGCGCGCGGCCGATCACCAGCATCTGCTGCTGGCCGCCGGAGAGCATGCCCGCCGGGGTGTGGCGGCGCTCGGCCAGCATTGGGAATTCTTCGTAGATCTGATCGAGGTCGTCGGCGATTGTCCTGCGGTCGGCGCGCATGCCGGTGCCGACCTTCAGGTTCTCCTCGATCGTCAGCGCGCCGAAGACGTTGCGTCCCTCCGGCACCAGCGAAAATCCGCGCCGGGCGATGTCTTCGGGCGCGGCGCCGGCAATCCCCACGCCATCGATCATGATGGAGCCGGAGGCCGGCGGCACGACGCCCGCGATGGCGCTCAGCAGCGTCGACTTGCCGGCGCCGTTCGGGCCGGTCACGAACAGGATCTCGCCTTCGTCGACCGTCAACGTCACGCCGCGGAGTGCCGTGAGGCGGCCATAGCTGACCGTGATGTCGTTGACGACGAGCGCGGTCATGACGCGACGGCCGCGTCGGCCGGGAGCGGTGCAAGCAATTCGTCGCGCTGCGTGCCCATATAGGCGTGTCGCACCGCATCGCTGTCGCGGATCTGGGGCGGCGTGCCGACCTCGATGATTTCGCCGGAGTCGAGCACGAAGATGCGTTCGCAGAGCTCGAGCACCAGCCCGATATTGTGCTCGATCAACAGCACGCCGACATTGAGCTCGCCCGCGATGCGGCGAATGATCGCGGCAAGCTCGTGGCTCTCATGCTCCGACATGCCGGCGGCGGGCTCGTCGAGCAGCAGATAGCGCGGCGTGCACATGATGGCGCGGCCGATCGCGACACGGCGTTCGTCCGTATAGGGCAGCGCGCCGGCGATGGTGTTGGCGAGATGCGAAATGCCGAGCCAGGCCATAACCCGTTCGGCCTCGCTGATCGCGTCGGGCCGGCCTTGGCCGAGGCCGACGCCGGTCACTTCCAGGTTGTCCATGACCGGCAGGTCGCGGAAAAGTCGGCCTGACTGAAAGGTTCTCGCCACGCCTTTGCGTCGCAGCATGTGCGCTGCAATGCCGTTCAGCGTTTCGCCTTCCAGCTCGACGGTGCCGGTGCCGACCGGCTGGAAGCCGGTCAACACATTAATAAGAGTGGTCTTGCCGGCGCCATTGGGCCCGATCAGTCCGACGATACACCCGCGCGGCACGGCCAGTGTAACGTCGGACAGCGCTTTCAGGCCTTCGAATTGGACGCTGACACTGCGAGCGACCAATTCCAAACCATCGGACATCATCCCAACGCCTTCTCACCCGGAACCGACGGATTGATTTTTCCGTTCCGTCGCGGGATTGTAAAATTCGAAATATCGTTCGCTGATATCGGAAATTTTTATGTCTCTGACGTTCCGTCAAGTCCGGCATTTCATCGCGACGGCGGAGAGCGGTCGCGTGTCCGCGGCCGCGGCGGCTTTGAACGTGACGCAGTCGGCGGTCACCTCGTCGATCAAGGCGCTCGAGGCCGAACTCGGCCGCAAATTGTTCGACCGCCATTCCAACGGTGTGACGCTGACCTTCGACGGCCACGAATTCCTGCAGCGCGCCCGCGCGATCGAGGCGAGCGTGTCGGATGCGACACGGGGGCCGCATCGTTGGGGAACGCAGGTCGACGGCACAGTCGACGTGGCGGTGAGCTACACCGTTGCCGGATATTTCCTGCCGCCGCTGCTGACGCGGTTCTGGCGAACCTTTCCGGGCATCACGGTCCGGCTGCACGAGTTTCAACGCGATGCAATCGAGCAGAGCCTGATCAGCGGCAGCGTCGATGCGGCGATCATGCTGATCGCGAACCTGCACGACCGGCACTCGATCCGCTCGCGGCTGCTATTGCGCTCGCCGCGGCGCTTGTGGACCTGCGTCAATCATCCGCTGCTGCGCAAGGACAGCGTCAAGCTGGCGGACCTCGCGAGCGAGCCGTATCTGATGCTGACCGTCGACGAGGCCGAACGCTCCGCGATGCGCTACTGGCAGCACACGGCGTACGTTCCCAACGTCATCTTCCGCACCCTGTCGGTGGAGGCCGTGCGCAGCATGGTCGCGACCGGGATGGGGATCACGATCCTGTCGGACATGGTCTACCGTCCCTGGTCGCTCGAGGGACATCGCATCGATCTCAAGACGCTTGACGACGATGTCCACACCATGGATGTCGGATTGGCCTGGAAGGGCAACGCGACGCTTTCGCCGGCGGCCCGAGCCTTTTGCGAGTTCGTCGCCCATTCCTATCCGGGATCGGAGCCGTTCAAGCTCGACTGACGTCCCGGATGGCAGCATCGCGTGTCCGCACGACAGGGCGCCATTCCAATTCAGCCATGGAATTGCCTGACCGGATGGTCAATAAATGATGGTTCGGATGCGGCCCAGCCAGGGCGGTGTTCCGGAACCTTGCCGTTGAGCGACATCTTCTGACGAAGGCCGGACGGCGGCCGATGGAACGGAACGACATGGCCCGATCGCGCGCCAAGGACTACGACGACAAGCGCCTCTCGATGCTGCATCGCTCGGCCGAATTGTTTGCCGCATCGGGATATGTCGGCACGTCGATGAACACGATCGCGGATGCGTGCGGTGTCTCGAAGGCGCTGCTCTATCACTATTACCCGGACAAGGAGGCGATCCTGTTCGATATCCTGTCGTCGCA
This sequence comes from Bradyrhizobium sp. UFLA03-84, assembly GCF_002289535.1. NCBI lineage: Bacteria > Pseudomonadati > Pseudomonadota > Alphaproteobacteria > Hyphomicrobiales > Nitrobacteraceae > Bradyrhizobium > Bradyrhizobium sp. UFLA03-84. Next base: position 607,882 of record NZ_NSJY01000013.1, read on the forward strand.
TCTCGAGACGCTGGTGGCAGCGGTTCGCAAGGCGAGCGCGTCGGCCGGCGATCCCATCGAGCGCTTCAGGGCAATCGTTGGCACCCTGCTCGAGCTCTACCGGCATGCCGACGCCGAGCATCAGGTCCAGATCGCAAGTCTCAAGCTGCTGCCGAAGGACAAGCAGCAGCCGCTGCTTGCGAGCGAGCGGATCCTTGTCGGGATCATGTCGGATGCGCTCGCCGCGGCGGCGCCGGCGGCGAAGCAGAAGCGCGTGCTCAAGCCGCTGACGATGAGCGTCTTCGGCATGCTGAACTGGCACTATATGTGGTTTCGCGAGGGCGGGCCGATGACCCGCGCCGAATATGCCGACTTCGTCGCGCAACTGGTGCTGGCCGGTGCCGCGGATGCCGCCGCCCGGCCGCGCAGCAAGGCAAAGCCGGCCGGCCGCAGCCGGCAGGCGGAATTGCTCTGAAGCGAGCCTCTAGCCCCGCATCGCATTCATCGTCAGCAGTTCGTAGGTCGCGGCGGTCTCGCCGGTGCCGGTCGTGATCTCGACGTCCCAGCGTACCTCGCCATACTGCTTGTTGCGCGGTGTCTTCTCCTTGGCGGTCAGCCGCACCTGGATCTGTTCTCCCGGTTGCACCGGCTTCACGAAGCGCAGCGAGTCGAGGCCGTAATTCGCGAGCACCGGACCATAGTCGGGATCGACGAACAGGCCGGCCGCGAACGACAGCAGCAGATAGCCATGCGCGACGCGGCCCGGGAAGAACGGATGCCCCTTGGTCGCTTCCTCGTCCATGTGGGCATAGAAGGTGTCGCCGGTGAAATGCGCGAAGTGCTCGATGTCGTCGAGGGTGATCTGCCGCGACTTCGAGACCAGCGTGCGGCCGATCTCGAGATCGTCGTAGTGATAGCGGAACGGGTGCAGGTCACCCTCGAGCACCGGGCTGCCCTTGAGCCAGCGGCCGGTGACACCGCTCAGCATGCGAGGGGAACCCTGCAACGCGGTGCGCTGCATGTAGTGTTGCAGGCTGCGGACACCGCCCAGCTCCTCGCCGCCGCCGGCGCGGCCCGGGCCGCCGTGGACCATCTGCGGCATCGGCGAACCGTGCCCGGTGTGCTCGGTCGCGCAGTCGCGGTCGATGATCGCGACACGGCCGTGGAAGCTGCCGATGCCGAAGGTGAGCTCGGCCGCGGTCTGGATGTCGTGGGTGTAGACCGATGCGACGAGGCTGCCGCCGCCGCGATTGGTCAGCGCGATGGTCTGGTCCAGATCGTCATAACCCATCACGGTGCTAACAGGTCCGAACGCCTCGATCTCGTGCACCGCGGTTGCCGCGAGCGGCTTGGCACAATGCAGCAGCAGCGGCGGGACGAAGGCGCCGCGCCTGGCGTCGGCATCGACCAGGGCGAAATTATCGGGATCGCCGGCCACCAGCTCCGCTTCCGCGCGCAGCTTCGCGACATGGGCGAGCACGTCGCTGCGCTGGCCGAGTCCGACCAGCGGTCCCATCCTGACCTTGTCGCTTTCGGGATTGCCGATCACGACCTTTGCCAGGCGGTCGCGCAAGGCCGCGATCACGGCGTCGAGCTGCGCTGACGGCGCCAGCGCGCGGCGGATCGCGGTGCATTTCTGCCCGGCCTTGACCGTCATCTCCTTTGCCACTTCCTTGATGAAGAGATCGAACTCCGGGCTTCCCGGCACGGCGTCCGGAGCGAGGATCGCTGCATTCAGGGAGTCGCGCTCGGCGATGAACCGGACAGCTTCGCGCGCAATGACCGGATGGCGTTGCAGCTTCTGGGAGGTGTCGGCCGAGCCCGTGAACGACACCACGTCCTGGCAGGTGAGATGGTCGAACAGGTCGCCGGTCGATCCGACGATAAACTGGAGTGCGCCTTCCGGCAGTGCACCGGATTCGGTGATCATCCGCACGAGCTCGTAGGCGACATAGGAGGTGACCGTCGCGGGCTTGGTGACGACGGGAACGCCGGCGAGCAGCGCGGGCGCCAGCTTTTCCAGCATGCCCCAGCACGGGAAGTTGAACGCGTTGATGTGCAGGGCGACGCCGTGCAACGACGTCACGATGTGCTGACCGGCAAACGCGCCGCTCTTGGAGAGCCCTTCGACATTGCCGTCGAGCAGATATCTCGTGTTCGGAAGCTCGCGGCGTCCCTTGCTGGCATAGGCGAACAGCGTGCCGATACCGCCATCGACGTCGATCATGGCGTCGGTGCGGGTGGCGCCCGCATGGAGCGACAGCTTGTAGAGCCGGTCCTTGTGCTGGCTCAGATAGTCGGCCAGCGCCTTCAGCAGGCCCGCACGCTGGTGGAACGACAGCTTGCGGAGATTCTTGCCGCCGACCGCGCGGCCATAGGCGAGGATCTCGCGCATGTCGAGATCGCTCCTGGTCGCGAGCGCCACCACGTCGCCGGTGACGGCGCTGTGAATCTCGGCGGCCGGTTCGCCCGCGCCGGACCACTTGCCGCGAACGAAGCTGTCGAGTTTCATGACGTTGTCGGACGCCCGAGCGCCGCTGGATTGAGGCTGTGTCATCGAAGTCGAATCCTCTGACTTGTGATCAATGTTGCGTCTTGCCTTGCGGGCGGAACGTTCAATCGGTGTCAGGCTCTTCCGGCGAAACGCGGTGCGCGCTTGTCGAGGAAGGCGGTGACGCCTTCGGCATAGTCCGCCGATCGTCCGGCGCGGCCCTGCAGGTCGCGCTCGAGTTCGAGTTGCGCATCGAGCGTGTTGGTCTCGGAGGCATCGAGCGCCTGCTTGATCAACGCAAGGCCGTCGGTCGGCTGCGTCGCGAGCGAGGCGGCGAGGGCGTGGGCCTCCGTGGCCAGCTCGGAATCCTCGACCATCTTCCAGATCATGCCCCACGCTTCCGCCCGTTCGGCGGAGATCGGCTCGGCCAGCAGGGCCAGCGCTCGCGCCCGCGCTCCGCCGACCAGCCGCGGCAAGAACCAGGTGCCGCCGGAATCGGGGACGAGGCCGAGCTTCGCAAAAGCCTGAATGAACTTGGCCGACCGTGCGGCGATCACGATATCACAGGCAAGCGCCACGTTCGCGCCGGCGCCGGCGGCCACGCCGTTGACCGCGCACACGACCGGCATCGGAATGCTGCGCAACTTGCGCACCAGCGGGTTGTAGTATTTTTCGATCGGCGCTGCGAGATCGGGCGTCTCGCCGGGGGTGAAGACGCCGTCCGAGAGATCCTGCCCGGCGCAAAAGCCGCGTCCCGCTCCGGTCAGGATCAGCGCGCGGCAGGATTTGTCCTGTTCTGCCGCGATCAGCGCGGCCATCAATGCGGTATGCAGATCGGCGCTGAACGAATTCAGGCGGTCGGGTCTGTTGAGCGTCAGGACGCGATATCCGGCGCGGATATCAGTCAACACCAGATCGCTGACCATGATTACCTCCCGTTCTCGGCTTTTGATGATTGAGATCGCATGACCTGTGACCGGATTACTATTGACCGTCCGGTCAGTCAATTATAATTCTCCGTGCGCCGATGCGGACGGCGTCTTCGGCTGATCGGAGCGGGGACAATTTTAGTCCCGGCCGGCGCATTCCGGCACGACAACCTATCAAGATCGGAACATTTCGTGCGCCGCGCCAGTACCGCGTATTTGCGATGCTTATGCGCAGACGCTTGACAGTTGTCAGATCGAGGCATCGGCGGAACCCGCGAAAGGTTCACGTTTGCGGGCACGCCGCATGGCCCCCATGCCGCGTGAGCGCCGCCACAAATCAGCCGCATATCAACGGCGACGTCCGCCGCCATGAGGGCAGGCCTATGACAATGCAGTCGGGCGATATCGCGGGGTTTCGGTTCTCGACTGCGCATTTCGGCGAGCGAGATCGCCTGCCGGTCTTTCGCGAGCAGATCGGGCGGATGATCGTCAAGCTCGATCCAGAGCCGCTCGACGACGGCGCGTTTCATGCGGAAGCGCATGTGCGCGAATTGTCCGGGCTCGGCATCGGATCCTGGGCGTGCAGCAATCTCAAGATCGCAAGACCGCGCGAACTGCTCGACGGCACCGACGACCTGGTGCTGACGATCATCACCAGCGGCAACACCCGCGCCTCGCAGCGCGGCCGCGACATCGAGCTCAGCCCGGGACAGGCCGTGCTGCAGTCGAGCGCGGAGGCCGGCGATATGTTGGTCCCGGTGTCGCCCAGCCGTTTCGTCGGCCTCAGGTTGCCGCGCAAGGCGCTCGCATCGCTGGTTCACGATCCCGAGGATATGCTGATCCGTCCGTTGCCGGCGAACACCGAAGCCATGCGCCTGCTCGCGCTCTATATCCGGGAGCTCGACGACAGCTATCAGCTGGCAACTCCCGAACTGCGCGGTGCCGTCGTCAAGCATCTGGTCGATCTCGGCGCGCTGATCATCGGCGCGAACCGGGATGCAGCGGTTTCCGCCGAAGACGGCGGGCTGGCGGCCGCGCGGCTTGCCGCGGTCAAGGCCGACATCAATGACAATCTCGGCTATGGCGATCTCACTCTGCCAGCGGTGGCGGCCCGGCTGAAGCTCACGCCACGCCATATCCAGAGGCTGTTCGAAAGCGCAGGTTCGACCTTCTCGGAATTCGTGCTCGGCCAGCGCCTGGCGCGCGCGCATCATCTGCTGACCGATCCACGCCACAGCAGCACCACCATCGGCACGATTGCGTTCGAAGTCGGATTCGGCGATCTCTCTTACTTCAACCGCACCTTCCGCCGGCATTACGGCGCAACGCCGTCGGACATTCGCGCAGTCCCGCGAATGCGCTAACCGACATCGATCTTCGATTGCAACTCATCGCGTCGTGCTCCGTTGCGGAAAACGATGAAGGCAAACAGGGCAGCTCCCGCGAACACGACAAGCGAACCGACCACGACGACGGGCCGGTAAGTCGGGCCACCGATCCGGATGGCCGCAATTCCGATTGGAAAGATGACGGCTCCAATCACGGAGAGCCAGGCCTGAATCCTGGGAAGTGGACCGGCGGCTGCGGCCGGAACCGCATGGTAGTAAAGCCCGGCAAGGAACAATCCGACGAATCCGAGCAGGTTGAGATGAGCGTGGGCGGGCGCCAGCGTGAAATCCTCGGCCACACCCATGCCGATGCCAAGGCTGAGTCCGATGACAAAAAGTACGACGCTGATACGCAAGAGATTGGATGCGAGCATTGCTCCTCCGTTTGGTGAACTCGATGCCATCCCTTGTGCGATGCTCGAAAATTCCTAAGCCGCATGTGCTTGGCAACTTGCCGGCCGACCCTTAGGCGTCTCTGAAACGCGACGCATGGACTGATGCGACATCGACTTGGACAGAGGCGACATCGTCGACGATCAAGTCGCGGGGACAGAGCCGCCACAAATCAGCCGCAGATCGCGAGCGCTGTGCCGCGGCACCAAGAGAATCGATGATGCCAAACGCTCCGGATGTCTCGGATTTTCGCTATTCGACCGCGGATTGGGCGGAGCGCGAACGGTTGGCAATTTTTCGCGAACGGATCGGGCGCATGATGGTGAAGCTCGATCCGGCGCCGCTGATCAACAGCCCTTACTATAGCGATGCCAGGGTGATTGCGCTGCATGGGCTTGGGATCGGATTCTGGACGTTCGCCAACCTGCGCGTCGACCGAACGCGTGAACTGCTCGATGGCTGTGACGATCTGTTGATGGTGATCGGCGCCAGTGGCAATCGGCTGGTGTCGCACCGCGGTCGGGAGCAGGCAATCGGCGCCGGTGAGGCGGTTCTGATGGCGACCGCAGAGACGGCCACGATGACTTACCCCTCGTCGTCAAACCTCATCAGTCTGCGGGTGCCGCGCAAGGCGCTGACACCATTGGTACGTAACCCCGAGGACGTACTGATGCGTCCGCTGACGCCCTCGAGCGAAGCGCTGCGTTTGTTGACCCGATATGTCCGAAATGTCGACGATCTCTATCGATCGGCGAGCGCGGAACTGCAACGTCTCGTCGTCAGCCATCTCATCGACCTTGCGGCGCTGGTGATCGGCGCGACCGGGGACGGGAAGGTGGTTGCGGAGAAGCACGGTCTTGCGGCTGCGCGGCTGGCGGCGGTCAAGGCGGACGTCGGTGCGAGGATAGGAGAATGCAGTCTCAGTTTGACCGCTGTGGCGAAGCGCCAGAAAATCACGCCGCGCCAGATTCAGCGGTTGTTTGCCGGCGAAGGAACGACGTTCTCGGAATTTGTGCTCGACCAGCGGCTGGCGCGCGCACATGGCTTGCTGGTCGATCCACGCCGCACCGGCCGCAGCATCAGCACCATCGCATTCGAGGCGGGGTTCGGCGACTTGTCCTACTTCAACCGCGCGTTTCGCCGGCGCTACAACGCGAGGCCGTCGGACATCCGCATCGCGCCGCGCCGTTTCTGACGGAACGCACGCCTCGGGCTATGGTTGTGGCCATTGCCTACGGCTCGCCGCAGCCCGGCACCCGCCGGATCTGTTCGATCAATCGCTGCTGCCGCTCAGCGGACAGCACGCTCTCATTCGCGCACATCAGCATGGCGACGCATGCAGCCTCCGGCTCGGAGGGCCAGGCGATGGTGCCGTCGATCGCGCCGTCGCATTTGCGGTAGGCATTTTTCGCGTCCCAACGGATCGCGACTTCGGATGTGAGCGTCGAAGCGGCCATCACGATCAGTGCTGCTCCGATCAACAGGAGCGATCGGGATATCCGCCGATATGATCCGCGCATGCCGCTTGTCCATCCTTATAAGGGTCGTCGACGAAACAGGAGCGTCCGAGGCGGGCGATCATTAACGGGCAGCCTGCCTGCCTACAACATTGCCGTCGGACGACCATACGACGGGCGGAGACAAGTTCGATTCAACTCGTGGACCGATGTCGCATATGTCCAAGTCAGTGTCGCATCGGTCCGTGCCGCACGTCCGCGAAGCACATAAAAGGTAGCTTCCGTCTGATCGCGACAGGAAGAGTCCTTGCCATTCAATATCGTTCGCAGCGACGGCGCGCGTGCGCGTGCATCGATACCGGATTCGGAGAAAGATCACGACTCAGCGAACCGGCTCGGCCTTGCGCGCACTCATTCAGGTGGGATTGCGCTCATGTCGGTTTCGTTCATTCGATCAGCATCGATGATGGTCTGCATTCTAGCGGGAATAGCGCCGATCGCCACCGAGGCCGCCGGTGCGAAACCTGTGCTCAGGATCGAAAACGGGTTCCAACAGACCGTCGCGGTCTCAGCCGGGAGCGAACTCTCGTTTGGACCACCGCGGCGATCGCCGATCCGGCCTGGTGGCACCAGCGCCGGCGAAATCACGATCTCGCTTGCGGCCGGCGCTGCCGCCGGCATTGCCAAGCTGCATGTTTTCGAGCGCAGTGCTGTGCCGATCGGATTCATGGCAACTGCCTGGCAGGGCCGGAAATCGATCGCTGTTGTAAAGCTGTGCGGTCATCTCGAGATGGACAGTTGGGTCGTGCTGCCGATCGAGACGACGCACGTCGACGTATCCGATTTCTTCCCGGTCAAGGATGGATGCGACTGATGACCGGGAGTTTGCTCCCCCAATCAAGAGAGAAGGAATGACCATGCCTCCTATAGCCAAAGGGGCTTTTCCAGTCCTGTTTGCCATGCTGATGCCCTGGTGCGCGCGGGCGAATGACACGTCGGCTGCACTGGAAACCGGGGGGCTTCGTTTCAAGCAGGACCCCGACATCGTGATGCGCTCCGAGGACCTGTTCATTTCCGAGAAGGAGATCCGGATCGTCTACCGGTTCTTCAACACCGCGGCCACCGACAAGACGATCATGATCGCGTTCCCGATGCCCGATATCGCCGGCACCGAGGGCGACGAGAATATCGGACTGCCGACCGATAATCCCGAGAACATCTTTGATTTCCACGTCACGGTCGACGGCAAGGCGGCTGCGCCGCATCTCGAACAGACCGCGCTCGCGAACGATGTGGATCAGACCGCGCTGCTGCGGAAGCTCGGCATTCCGTTGATGCCGATCAGGGGGCCTGCCGGCGATCTGCTCGACAAAGTGCCGAAATCGAACTGGCCGGAACTCGTCAAGCTCGGCGTCGGCGCGATCGAGACCTATGGGTCGGGTGGCCCGATGCAGGATCATCTGGTGCCGACCTGGACGTTGCGCTCGGCCTATACCTGGAGGCAGACCTTTCCCGCCGGCCGGGAGATCACCTTCGAGCAGACCTATCGTCCGAGCGTCGGTGGCTCCGTGCAGACCATCATCGGCGCCGACAACTGGCGCAGCAATCCGGAAGCCAAGAGCTTCCTGGCGTCGTATTGCATCGACGACGATCTGGTCCACTCGATCGAGCGCGCGCGTGCGACGAGACGCGCTCCCTATCCGCCGTTCAGCGAACGGTCGATTGCCTATGTGCTCTCGACCGGCGCCAACTGGGCGGCGCCGATCGGGGATTTCCATCTTACCGTGGACAAGGGCGAGCCCAACAACTTCGTCAGCTTCTGCGCCGAAGGCGTCAAGAAGACCGGACCGACCCGCTTCGAAGTCCGGCACACGAACTTCAAGCCGTCGCGAGATCTGAAGATTGTGATCTTCGTTCCGAATCCGAATTAGGCAGGCAAGGAGCATGCAATGAAGGCGAACGTGCTGTGTGATGTCGCATGCGTCCCGATCGCCGTCGTATCCGTCCGAGCCTCGCATCGCCGAGGCGATTAAAAGGGCGGCTCCGGCGGATCACCTTGTGCGGGCGATCGACAGCGATGCAGCGAGGCAGCTATGATTGACACCATCCGATCTTCCTTCGTCGATGCTGCCGCGGCGCTCGCGCCGCTGGTTCAGGCATCCGCGCAGGAGAGTGAGCGTTCGCGGCGGCTGGCCGTCCCGCTGGTTGAAGCGATGGCGCAGGCCGGGCTCTTCCGGCTCTGGATTCCGCGCGCCATCGGTGGCGAGGAGGCCGACCCGGCGACGCTCGTTCGTGTGGTCGAGGAAATCTCGCGCGCCGATGGTGCCGCAGGCTGGTGCATGGCCATCGGCAGCGTCTACGGCGTGTTCGGCGGTTATCTCGCGAAGGATGCCGCACGAGAAATCTACGGCGGCGACCCGTTGGTTCGAACCGCGGGAGCCTTGCGGCCGTTCGGCATCGCGAAGGTCATTGACGGCGGTTATCGCGTCACGGGCCGCTGGCCGCTCGGAAGCGGCTGCCAACACTCCGGCTGGATGATCGGAAACTGCCGGATATTCGACGGCGATCAACCGCGCTTGCATCCTGACGGCACCCCGGTGATGCGCTTCATGATGTTTCCGACCGCGCAATGCGAGATCTTCGACACTTGGCACAGTATCGGGCTGCGCGGCACCGGCAGCCATGACTATGGGATCGCGGATGCTTTCGTGCCATCCGTGCGCTCGCTCTCGTTTCGCGAGCCGCCGGTGGAGCAGGGGCCGCTCTATGCGTTTCCGACCATTGCGCTGTTCGGGGCGGCGCTCGCGGCCGTGCCGCTCGGGATCGCCCGCCACGCCATCGACATCCTGGTCGGGCTTGTCGGACGTAAGATCGCGGCGCGCTCGCGCAAGCTGCTCACCGAGGATGCATTGGTCCAGGCGGATCTCGGACGTGCCGAGGCCTTGCTGGGCTCGGGTCGGGCTTTTCTCTACAGCACACTGGGAGAGGCATGGCAGGCGATCAGTGCCGGCAAGGCACTCAGCGTTGCCGAGCGCGCCGCGCTGTGGCTGGCATCGACCCATGCGGCCAACGCGGCCAAGCAGGCCACCGAGTTGATGTTCGGCGCGGGCGGCTCGGCCTCGCTCGACGTGAGTTGCGGGCTCGAACGCTGCGTGCGCGACGTCCATGCCGCTGTCCAGCACCTGGCATTGGCGCCAGCCAACTATCAGATGGCAGGTCAAGCGCATCTCGGCGCGGACATGCGGTCGACACCCCTGCTGTTCTCGGAGGACCGCGGTGATGCACGCTCCCTGTCAGCCGCTCAGTGAGCGGTCGATCGCCCGCGGACTTGAGGCGGTCGTGAAGCCGGCGCTCTGCCTGCTTCTCTGGATTGGCGGATTGATTGACCCGGCATCGGCACAGTCCACCGATCCGCGTCATCCGGTGGTGCTCGGCGTCGGGATCAATCGCGCCAACATCACCAATGATGTCCGTGGCCATTACTACACGTTCATGGCGGGGCCGGGCCATGTCGATGTCGAACTCGCCTTCAAGGAGATGGGCGTGTTCGGCCGTCCGCTGCCGCAGCATCTCAACTTCGACTTCTCGAACGCGGACGGCGTTCGGCTGTCCCACATCGAAGTGCTGTCTCAGGGCATCATCGCGCGCCGGCATACCGATGCCGATCTGCCGGCGCGACAACGCATCAATCTGGCGGTCTCGACGCAATGGGGCGCGATCAAGATCGGCGGCTATTACGAGATCGAGTTGAAGGGCGCCGTCGAGGCGGCCGCACCGGTCGGAGCCGGCGTCAAGCCGGAAGAGTCAGAGCCGCTGGTGCGGCCGTGATGTGCTGTCACGCACACAAGGTGGCTTCTTGTACGATTCGAGCACCAATGCACGGCAACGTGTTTCACATTGTTGCCCGATGTCGCGTATGTCCAATCCCCCGTCGCCCCAGTCCGAGCCTGCGGGCTGCCGCGCGCATACAAGGCAGCCCCCGGTGATCGTCGCACCCGGCGATTCCAGTCGATTGCGATGCATTGAGGCGACTTGAGACCATCGAGGAGAATGTGATGAAGTTTGCACTTCGAGGATACTTTCTTGCGCTTGGCGCGAGCCTGGCCTTGTCCGGCGCAGCCATGGCGCAGGATATCAGTGTTGCAGTGGTCGGGCCGATGACCGGTTCGGAGGCGAGCTTCGGCCAGCAGTTCAAGAACGGCGCCGATCTCGCCATTGCCGACATCAATGCAGCAGGCGGCGTGCTCGGCAAGAAGCTGAAGCTGGAAGTCGGCGACGATGCCTGCGATCCGAAGCAGGCGGTATCGGTCGCCGAGAAGATGGCGGGTGCGAAGATTCCGTTCGTCGTCGGGCACTTCTGCTCGTCGACCTCGATTCCCGCCTCGGACGCCTATGCCGAGGGTAATGTGCTCGAGATCACGCCCGGCTCGACCAACCCGCTGTTCACCGAGCGCGGGCTGTGGAACACGTTCCGCGTCTGCGGCCGGGACGATCAGCAGGGCATGGTCGCCGCGGCCTATATCATCAAGAACTACAAGACCAAGAACGTCGCGATCATCCACGACAAGACGACCTACGGCAAAGGCCTGGCTGACGAGACCAAGAACGCCATCAACGCAGCGGGCGTGAAGGAAAAGCTCTACGAGGCCTACACCAAGGGCGACAAGGATTTTGCCGCGCTGGTGTCGCGCTTCAAGAAGGAAAACATCGATCTTGTCTATGTCGGCGGCTACTACGCCGAAGCCGCGCTGATCCTGCGCCAGATGCGCGAGCAGGGCGTCAATGCCGTGCTGATGGGCGGCGATGCCCTGGTCGACAAGCAGTTCGCCGCGATCGCGGGTCCGCTTGCCGAGGGCTCGCTGTTCACCTTCTCGCCGGATCCGCGCAAGAAGGTGACCGCGGCGGCCACCTTGAAGAAGTTCAAGGACAAGGGCATCGATCCGGACGGCTACACGCTCTACAGCTATGCCGCGTTCCAGATCTGGAGCCAGGCCGCCAGCCGCGCCCAGACCACCGACGCCAAGAAGGTCGCAGCCACCATCAAGGCCGGAAGCTGGGACACCGTGCTCGGCAACATCAGCTACACCCCGAAGGGTGACATCACGCTGATCGACTACGTCGTGTACCGCCGCGACAAGGACGGCAACTACGCCGAGCTGCCGGCCGCCGGCCAATGATCGCCGGTCGCGACATCGGCGCTCCTCCCTGATCGATGTCGCGGCTGTGCCGGCTCACAGCGCCAACGGACCAACCCTCAGCCAGCCCCGGAGGTGTTGGCGCTGTGACGCCAGGCGGGACCACGACCGATCGATTTACCCAACGACTGCCATCGCCGGACGTCGTTCGGCGGCAACGGAAGAGAGCAACACGTGTCTGACATGAGTCTGAGCAATGGCGGCGGTCGTTCTGGTGAATGGCGCGCCGCGGGGCAATCTCAAGGATCCTCGCAAGGACCGTCGCATTCCTATCCGCTGCTGGTGCGCGATCACGGTCTCGGCACCGCGCTGAAGCTGTTGCTCGAGACCCTGCCTTATGCGCTGGCGCGATGGGGCGTGCTGCTGGGTTTTGCCGCGGCGTGCGCGGTGTGGGCCATCGTCGCCGTGGGCGGCGCGGTGTGGCTCGGCACCCACGTCGCCAGCGTGTTCGGCTATTGCTGGCTGCTCGGCATCCTGCTGCTCGGCGGATGGATCTGGGGCGCCATCCTGCGCTACACGCTGCACATGATCGCCTGCGGTCACGTCGCCGTGCTGACCGAGCTGATCACGCATGGCCGCATCGGCAACGGCAGCGAAGGGCAGTTTGCCTATGGCCGCCGGATCGTGATGGACCGCTTCGGCGAGGTCGCGGTGCTGTTCGGGCTCAACGCGCTGATCCGCGCTGTGCTCCGGGCGTTTCACAATGCACTCGATACGCTCGGCGAATGGCTGCCGGCGCCCGGCATGAAGGCGATCGTCGGTCTGCTCAACACCATCCTATCGGCCGCGACGCGCTATCTGGACAAGGTCGTGCTGTCCTACGATCTGGCGCGCGGCGGCGACGATCCCCGGCGCAACATCCAGGACGGGCTGGTCTATTATTGCCAGAACGCCAAGCCGATCCTGACCACGTCGGTCTGGATGGTGATCGTCGAGCGGATCCTGAGCATCCTGCTTTGTCTGCTGCTGCTGGTGCCGGCCGGCGTCGTGACGGTCTGGCTGCCGGAGGCGGTCAGGGAATATGGCGCCTTGGTCACCGTGTTCATCGCGGCCCTGCTGGCGGTGACGGTGCGTGCGGCTTTCATTCAGCCGTTGTTCCTGATCTGCATGATGATCCGCTTCCACGCGCTGATCGAGAACCAGCCGATCAATTCGACCTGGGTTGGCTATCTCGACGGCTTGTCCGACAAGTTTCGGCAGATCGCACGCTGAGATCGGCGGAGCGCGGGCGCGCCGAACTGATGCTGATCGAATTTCGCAACGGAGATCTTCGGTGACCGATATCTCGCTCGACAATGCCGGCGTCAGGCTTGCTGCTTCGGTTGATGGCCCCGTGGACGGGGAACCGATCCTGTTCCTGCACGGCCTGTCGTTGAGCCGGGATACTTGGCAGGAGATCGGCGATCGGCTCCGGGACCGGTATCGGGTCTGGACGCTGGATTTCCGCGGCCACGGCCACTCGGACCGGGCCGCAAGCTACGCGCTCGCCGACTATGTTTCGGACGCGCAGACGGCGCTGGCGGCGATCGGACGCCCGGCGGTGATCGTCGGGCACTCGCTCGGCGGCTGCGTTGCCGGTGTGCTGGCGCAGCGCGGTGACGCCGATGTGCGCGGTGCCTTTCTCGAGGATCCGCCGTGGTATCTCGGGCAACCCGGCGAGTGGGAGAAGTCGGCCTTCCCAAAGCTGTTTTCGATCGTCAGCGCGCGTCAGGCCGCATGGCAGCAGGCGCGCGCGCCGTTCGGCACCTACCTTGCGTTCGTGGCGGACTCTCCAACGCCGATGGGCGGGATCGGCCGCGATCATTTCGGCGCCCGTCATCTGCTCAGCCACGCGTCCGCGCTGCAACGGCAGGACGGACGATGCTGGGCGGACGGCGACGTCGCGGGCTCCGTTCTCGCGGCGATCCCGACCGAGCGGGAATTCCTGTGCCCGGTCAAGATTGTTCAGGCCGATCCCGGATGTGGGGCGGCCTTTCTCAGGGACCACGATGCTCGCCTCGCGCATGCCAATCCGCGCGCCGATATCGTGCGCTATGCGGGCTGCGGCCATTCACCCCATCGCGCCATTGCGTTCGAGCAACGCTTCACGGCGGATCTGCAGACGTTCCTGTCGAGCCTCCAATCCGGCACCTGACAACTAGAAAATCGAATGCGGGATCATCCATGCAAGAAACATCCGGCTACGATCCGAACTACGTGATGGGACGCTCGACCGCGGAGACCGACCGGCTCAAGCGGCAATCGCAACTCTATGATGCTTCGACATGGCAGCTGCTGAGGGAGGCCGGGATCACGCACGGCATGAAGGTGCTCGATGTCGGCAGCGGAGCCGGCAACGTCTCGTTCATCGCCGCGGCTCTGGTCGGAGAGCGCGGGGCGGTCGTCGGCGTCGACAGCAATCCGGCCATCGTCGCGGAGGCCGCGAGCACGGCGCGCGCGCTCGGCCTGAGCCAGGTCTCGTTCCGGGTCGGCGACATCGCCACGATCGAACTGGAGCGCGATTTCGACGCGGTCGTCGGGCGGCTCGTGCTGATCTATGTGAAGGATCCCGCGGCGCTGCTTCGGCATCTGGTCGGTCACGTCAAGCCCGGCGGCATCGTGGCGTTCCAGGACCTCGACTGGGGCGAGGGGCCGATCGCCAATCCGCCGTCGCCGCTGCTGTCGCAGGCCTGGGGCACCGTGAAGGAGATGTTCACCCGGGCGGGGCTGAACAACCGGATGGGATTGTCGTTGCATGGCGCCCTGGTGGCGGCCGGGCTTCCCGCGCCGCGCATGAACCTGTTCGCGCCGGCCGGAGGTGGCGCGGATTTCGACGGCTACGACTACATGGCGAGCGGCCTGCGCAGCAACATGCCGCACATCGTCAAGCTCGGCGTCGCGACCGAAGCGGAACTGGCGCTGGACAGTTTTGCCGAGCGCCTGCGCGCGGAAGTGGTCGCCATGGATGGCGTGTTTGCGCTGCCGACCTTTGTCGGCGCGTGGTCGCGCAAGCCGCCCGGCTGAACCTGCCTCAGTGATGGCTCGCCACCGCCTCGATGAACGTCGTGGCGACATCCCGCAACTGCTTGCGGCTGTAGCCGGCGCGCTCCATCACGGCCAATCCGCGCGTGAACGTCACGATGACCCGCGCCAGCCGGTTGGCATCGGCCGCGCTCCGCTTGTCCGGCGCCCGGCCGATGGCCTGGGCGATCAATTGCTCGAGCTGTGTGAGCACGCTTTGCACGCGCTGACGCACATCCGCGCTTGAGATCGCCGCGTCGAGCGCGGTGCGCGTGGTCAGGCAGCCGCGCGGCGGTGAGCCGTCGGTCATGTTGACGATGATCATGTCGAAGAAGGTCTTGAGCCCGGTCGCCGCATCGCCCTGCGCCAGCGCGTTGCCGGCGGCTTCCAGGAACTGTCCGGCATAGCGATCGAAGGCGCGCAGGAAGATCGCTTCCTTGTCGCCATAGGCATTGTAGAGGCTGCCGCGCTGTACGCCGGTGGCGGCGGCGAGGTCCTGCATGGTCGCGTCGTGCAGGCCCTTGCGCCAGAACACGTCGAGCGCGGTTGCGACCACTTCGTCCTCGTCAAACTGACGCATACCTACCATCTCGGGCCGCTCCATCGGATCATTCTTGACATCATTGTCAATATTGACGATTGTGTCAAGAATGATGTTCTGAGGGAGTTTCGAATGATCACCGCCGTCACCACGTTCAGATTGCCCAGGCCGTTCACGCGCGAGGAAGCGCGCAGCATCTTCCGGAGCACCGCGCCGCTCTATCGCGGCGTGCAGGGGCTGTTTCGCAAGACCTACGTGTTGTCCGAGGACGGCATGACCGCCGGCGGCATCTATTTCTGGAACTCGAGAGGGGAGGCGGAAGCGCTGTACACCGATGCCTGGCGCGCCCGTGCTAGGGAGAAGTATGGTGCCGATCCTGCGATCGCCTATTTCGAAAGCCCGGTGGTGGTCGACAACGTTGCCGAGCAGATTCTTGCCGACGCGTAGCTAAGGCGCTCTAACGCCGGGCTTTACGACCGTTGTGGAACCTGCGGTCGCTGGTCTGATCGCGATCATCGCTTGCGGGAGGCGCCACGCGCTACGGCTTGTGTGTGGTGTGCCCGCGAGGCTAGTCTCTCTGCAAGCAAGAAGACTGCAGGGAGCCAACAAGGTGAATCAGTACCAATCTTCAGATCCGGCACCGGCACTGCCGCGCCGCAAGCTCGGCCGCACCGGGCTTGATGTTTCCATCCTTGGCTTCGGCACCGCGCCGCTCGGCGACCTGTTCGCGCGGCTCGACGACAACGCCGCGATCGCCGCCGCGGAGCGGGCGTTTGCGCTCGGCGTCAATCTGCTGGATTCCTCGCCGCTCTATGGCCACGGCCTCGCCGAGCACCGCAGCGGTACCGCGCTGCGCCGCGTCGCGCGCGACAATGTCGTGGTCTGCACCAAGGTCGGGCGCTGGATGGATCCGTTCCACGGCCGCGGCGACGGCTCCAATTTCGTAGGCGGCGCGCCGCACCGTGCGGTGTTCGACTATTCCTATGACGGCACGATGCGTTCGGTCGAGCAGTCGCTGCTACGGCTCGGCACCGATCGCATCGACCTGCTCCTGATCCACGACGTCGACGTCTGGACCCATGGTGCTGATGCCATCGAGGCGCGGTTTCGCGAAGCCATGGACGGCGCCTATGTCGCGCTCGACAAGCTCCGCGCCGAGCGCGTGGTCAAAGGCATCGGGATCGGCGTCAACGAGGCCGACATGTGCGTGCGCTTCGCCAAAGCCGGAACGTTCGATACCATGCTGCTTGCCGGCCGCTATTCGCTGCTGGAGCAGCCGGCGCTCGCCGAATTCCTGCCGCTGGCGGAGCAGCAGGGCATCGGCATGATGCTCGGTGGCGTGTTCAATTCCGGCATCCTGGCGACCGGCGCGGTGGCCGGCGCCAAGTATAATTACAAGGACGCGCCGCCGGATGTGATGCAGAAGGTCGCCGCGATCGAGCGCGTCTGCCGCGCCCATGGCGTGGCGCTGCCGACCGCCGCCCTGCATTTCGCGCTGGGCCATCCGGCGGTCGCGAGCCTCGTGCTCGGCGCGCAGACCCCGCAGGAGGTCGAGCGCAACGTCGCCGCCTTGTCGTCGCCGGTGCCCGCGGCGTTGTGGCGCGACCTCAAGAGTGAGAGGCTGCTCGACCAGCATGCGCCGGTGCCGGCATGATGCGGATCGACGCCCATCAGCACATCTGGACCTTGGCGCGCGCCGACTATGGCTGGCTGACGCCCGAGCGCGGACCGATCTATCGCGACTTCGGCCTGGCCGATCTCGCGCCGCATCTGGCCGCCGCCGGCATCGGCGGCACCATCCTGGTGCAGGCCGCACCGACTGAAGCCGAGACCGCATTCATGCTTGACGTCGCCAAGGGCGCCGAGCAGGTGCGCGGCGTGGTCGGCTGGATCGACTTCGATGCGCCCGATGCCGCGGCGCGCGTCGATGCCGTCGCCGGGCGCGAACTGCTGGTCGGCCTGCGGCCCATGGTGCAGGACATCGCCGATGACGACTGGCTGTTGCGGCCGGAGCTGGCGGCGCCGCTCGAGGCCATGGCGCGGCATGACCTGGTATTCGACGCGCTGGTGCTGCCGCGCCATTTTCCGCGGCTGGTCCAGCTGGTCGACCGGCACCCGGATCTGCAATTCGTGCTCGATCATTTCGGCAAGCCGCACCTCGCCACCGGCGACATCGCGGGCTGGAAGGATGACATTGCAGATCTGGCAACCCGATCCAACGTCGTCTGCAAGCTGTCGGGGCTGGCAACCGAGGCGGCGGCGAACTGGCAGGTCAAGGATTTGCGCGAGGCCGTCGATCATGCACTGGCCTGCTTCGGTCCGCAGCGGATGCTGTGGGGCAGCGACTGGCCTGTCGTCAATCTCGCGGGCGGCTATGCGCAATGGTTCGCGGCCGCCGAGACCTTGCTGGCTGATTTGTCAAGTGACGCGAAGGCTGCGATTTTCGGCGGCAATGCGGCGCGCATCTATTTGTCAAGCCGCGGGCGGCCGACATCCCTGAAATAGATTGCCGCCTGCGCCTCATTTGATCCACAGCGCGCCTTGATGAATCAATCCGGGATGGTTCATAAGCGGCGTCCGCGCCATGTGCGGCGCGAGGATTCAGAGAGACGAGCGTGGCAAAGATTCATCATCAGATTGCGCAGGAGCTTAGGGTTCGCGACGAGCAGGTCGAGGCGGCGGTGACGCTGCTTGACGGCGGCGCCACGGTGCCGTTCATCGCGCGATACCGCAAGGAGCTCACTGGTGCGCTTGATGACGCGCAGCTGCGCACGCTGGAAGAGCGGCTGACCTATCTGCGCGAGCTCGAGGAGCGCCGCACCGCGGTGCTCAACTCGATCCGCGAGCAGGGCAAGCTCGATGCCGCGCTCGAAGCCCAGATCATGGCCGCCGACAGCAAGGGCCGGCTGGAAGACATCTATCTGCCGTACAAGCCGAAGCGCCGCACCAAGGCCGAGATAGCCAAGGAAGCGGGCCTCGAGCCGCTCGCCGATCAGCTGCTGACCAAGCCCGAGAGCGATCCGAACGAAGCCGCCGCGCCGTTCGTCAATGCCGAGAAGCAGGTCGCCGACGTTGTCGCCGCGCTGGACGGCGCGCGCGCCATCCTGGTCGAGCGCTTCGCCGAGGATGCCGACCTGATCGGCGCGCTGCGCGAGGAGATGTGGTCGAACGGCATCATGGCCTCGACCGTCCGTACCGGCAAGAAGACCGAGGGTGAGAAGTTCAAGGACTATTTCGACTTCTCCGAGCCGTTGCCGAAGCTGCCGTCGCACCGCATCCTGGCGCTGTTTCGCGGCGAGAAGGAGGAGATCCTCGACCTCGCGATCAAGCCGGAGGCCGAGGCGCCGGCCGTCGGCGTGCCCGGTCTCTACGAGCTCAGGATCATGAACCGTTTTGCGATCTCCAACCAGGGACGCAAGGGCGACAAATGGCTGACCGAGACGGTGCGCTGGGCCTGGCGCACCAAGATCCAGATTCACCTCAATATCGATTTGCGGCTGCGGCTGTGGACCGCGGCCGAGACCGAGGCGGTGCGCGTGTTCGCCTCCAACCTGCGTGATCTGCTGCTGGCGGCGCCGGCCGGTCCGCGCGCCACCATGGGCCTCGACCCCGGCTATCGCACCGGCGTCAAGGTCGCGGTGATCGATGCGACCGGCAAGGTGGTGGCGCACACCGCGATCTTCCCGCACGAGCCGCAGCGGCGCTGGGACGAGGCGCTCGCCATTCTCGGCAAGCTCGCGATCGAGCATGGCGTCGAGCTGATCGCGATCGGCAACGGCACCGCCTCGCGCGAAACCGACAAGCTCGCCGCCGAGCTCGTCAAGCGCCTGCCCGAGCGCAAGATGACCAAGATCGTGGTCTCCGAAGCCGGCGCGTCGGTCTATTCGGCCTCCGCCTTTGCCTCGAACGAGTTGCCCGATCTCGACGTCACCATTCGCGGCGCGGTCTCGATCGCGCGGCGCCTGCAGGATCCGCTCGCCGAGCTGGTCAAGATCGATCCGAAGGCGATCGGCGTCGGCCAATACCAGCACGATCTCGGCGAGGCCAAGCTGGCGCGCTCGCTCGACGCCGTGGTGGAAGACTGCGTGAACGCGGTCGGCGTCGATGCCAACACCGCCTCGGTGCCGCTGCTCTCGCGGGTGTCAGGTATCGGCGCTGGGCTGGCGCAAAGCATCGTGCAGCACCGCGATGCCAACGGCCCGTTCAAGTCGCGCAAGGCGCTGAAGGACGTGCCGCGGCTCGGGCCGAAGGCGTTCGAGCAGTGCGCCGGCTTCCTGCGCATCAGCAATGGCGAAGACCCGCTCGATTCATCCGGCGTGCATCCGGAAGCCTATCCGGTGGTGCGCCGCATCCTCGAGGCGACCAAAAGCGACATCAAGGCGCTGATCGGCAACGCCGACATGGTGCGCGGGCTGAAGCCGCAATCCTTCGTCGACGACACCTTCGGTCTGCCGACCGTCACCGACATTCTGCGCGAGCTGGAAAAGCCCGGCCGCGACCCGCGTCCGGCATTCAAGGCGGCGGTGTTCAAGGAAGGCGTCGAGGAGGTCAAGGACCTCAAGAAGGGCATGATCCTCGAGGGCACCGTGACGAACGTCGCCGCCTTCGGCGCCTTCGTCGATATCGGCGTGCATCAGGACGGGCTCGTACACATCTCCGCGATGTCGCGCAATTTCATCAAGGACCCGCGCGAGGTGGTGAAGCCGGGCGACATCGTCAAGGTCAAGGTTCTGGACGTCGAGGTCGCGCGCAAGCGCATCGCATTGACGCTTCGGCTTGACGACGAGATCGGGCCGAAGAAGGACAATGCCGGACCGTCGCGCGATTTCTCGCGCGGCTCGGCCAAGATGACATCGTCGGCGCCGCGTCGTCCGCAGGAGCAGTCCGGCGGCGGCGCGCTCGCCGACGCGCTGCGTCGCGCGGCCGAGAAGAGCGGGCGCGGCAAGCCGACCTGAGAGCAGACCAGGGCGGCGAGCCGTACTCGTCGCCGCTCATTTCCGTTACAGCTTTCCGGCCGTGAACCGGGCGAGCGCAGCCGCGACGCCCTGGCCGTAGGCCGGATCGGCCTTGCTGCAGTTCGCAACATGCCGTTCCTGGATGTGCTTCGACGCCTGGCCGACCTGGCGCGCGGTGTTGTCGAACAGCGCCTGCCTCTGTGCAGCGTTCATCTTGCGGAACAGGTCACCCGGCTGCCGCCAGTGGTCCTCATCCACGCGATGATCCCAATGTGCGGCTGCGCCTGAGACTTCGAGCGGCGGCTCGTTCAGCTGCGGCTGGTCGGTCCACTCGCCGTGACTGTTCGGCCAGTAAGTCAGCGTCGCGCCGAGATTGCCGTCGGTGCGCATGGCGCCGTCGCGGTGATAGCTGTGGAACGGGCATTTCGGCGCGTTGACCGGGATCTGATGGTGGTTGACGCCGAGCCGGTAGCGCTGCGCGTCGCCGTATGAGAACAGGCGGGCTTGCAGCATCTTGTCCGGCGAGTAGCCGATGCCGGGTACGACATTGGCGGGCGTGAACGCCGCCTGCTCGACCTCGGCGAAGAAGTTCTCCGGGTTGCGGTTGAGCTCGAAGTATCCGACCTCGATCAGAGGGTAGTCCGCCTTTGGCCACACCTTGGTCAGATCGAACGGGTTGAACGGGAATGCCTTGGCCTGCGCGTCCGTCATCACCTGGATGAACAGCGTCCAGCGCGGGAAATCGCCGCGCTCGATGCTGTTGAACAGATCGCGCTGATGACTTTCGCGGTCCTTGCCGACCAGCGCCTCGGCCTCGGCATCGGTCAGGTTCTCGACGCCCTGCCGGGTGCGGAAATGGAATTTCACCCAGACGCGCTCGTTGTTGGCGTTGATCATGCTGTAGGTGTGGCTGCCGAAGCCGTGCTGGTGACGGAAGCTCCTGGGGATACCGCGCTCGCTCATCACGATGGTGACCTGATGCAGCGCTTCCGGCAGCAGCGTCCAGAAATCCCAGTTCATGTCGGGATCGCGCACCCCCGTGCGCGGATGCCGCTTGATCGCGTGGTTGAGGTCGATGAAGCGCAGGGGATCGCGGAAGAAGAACACCGGCGTGTTGTTGCCGACCACGTCCCAATTGCCTTCGTCGGTGTAGAATTTCAGCGCGAAGCCGCGGATGTCGCGCTCGGCGTCCGCCGCGCCGCGCTCGCCGGCCACCGTCGAGAACCGCGCGAACATCGGCGTCTGCTTGCCGATCGCCGAGAAGATGCTGGCCTTGGTATAGCGCGTGATGTCGTGGGTCGCGGTGAAGGTGCCGTGCGCGCCGGCGCCCTTGGCGTGCATGCGTCGCTCAGGGATCACCTCGCGGTGAAAATGCGCGAGCTTTTCGATCAGCCAGACATCCTGCAAAAGCGCCGGCCCGCGCGGCCCCGCCGTCATGATGTTCACATTGTCGGCAACGGGCGCGCCGGAAGCGTGGGTCAGGAACGGTCTCTTGGTCTCGTCGCTCATCGAAAGCTCCTTGCTGGAAGTCGGCACTCGTGGTCCCGGCTCTGAGGGAAGCCGGTGAAAGACGATTGCGTTACGGCCGGCGCGATGAGGAGGCCCGGTGATCGACAAATTGTGAACCGGATCTGAAATCCCGCCGCGACGACGTCGTTTCCTGGATAAGCCCAGGGTTAAGAAATCGGGGGGATCGATTCAACGCGCGCTACCCGCTGATTCCAGCCAAATGTCCGTCGATCTCGGCCAACGCGGTTGCGGCCCGCGATCCGGTCATTTGCTGCGCATGCCGACGCGCTCGCCAATCCTAAACCCGGTGTCAGAATCTGGCGCATTTGTCAGTTGAAGTTGGCCGCCCGCCTGCGTCTTCTGATCATGCTCGCGTGCGGCGATGCGAAGTTCGCCGCGGTCCCAATCAGGGAGGATTTGATGAAGAGCAGACTTCTCACGTGTCTCACGGCGGCGACACTCGCTGTCAGCGTTGCGCTCGCACCCGCGGCTCTTGCCAGAGGCGGCGGTGGCGGCGGCGGCGGCGGACATGGTGGCGGCGGTGGGTTCGGTGGCGGCCACGGCGGTGGCTTTGGTGGCGCCATGGGTGGCGGCATGCATGGCGGCGGTTTCGGCGGTATGCATGGCGGCGGCGCGGCGTTCGCTGCCATGGGCGGTGGCGGGCATTTTGCCGGCGGACATTTCGGTGGCGCGCGCTTCGCCGGTGCACCGGCGTTCGGGCCGCGGTTTGCCGGCGCCGGATTCCACGGCGGACGTTTCTTCCATCACGGCGGCTTCTTCCATCACCACCGCTTCCATCGCTTTGCGTTCTTCGGCGGGCCTTTCGTCTATGCCGATTACTACGACGGCTGTTACCGCAGGGTATGGACGTCCTATGGCCTGCAGTGGGTCAATGTGTGCGGGGACTATTGGTGATCGCCCAACCGTCCGCACCGTTGTCGCGGCCGTCGCCAGACGTTCCATCCAGCCCCGGAATGGGATAGTCTGGCGGCGACCGTCGCGGGGCGCTCGGGGGCTGAGAACTCGGAGAGTTCAAGAGTATGACCGGAGCTCACCGCCGCATTCTCGTCGTCGAGGACGATCCGGAGACCGCGGGTCAGCTCGTCGATGAGCTCACCACCAGCGGCTACGACGTGGATCTGGCCGCGAACGGCCGCGAGGCGCTGAGCCAGGGAGCGGCGCGCGACTATGCCGTGATCACGATCGATCGCATGCTGCCCGACATCGACGGCATCACGGTGATGCGTCAGATGCGCGACGACGGCATCGCAGTGCCGTTCCTGATCATCAGCGCGCTCGGCGAGGTCGATGACCGCGTGCGTGGATTGCGCGCCGGTGGTGACGACTATCTGGTCAAGCCGTTCTCCTTTGTCGAGCTCTTGGCACGGCTGGAGGCGCTCGGCCGCCGCAGCGAGACCGTTGCCAAGGAGACCATCCTGCGGGTCGGCGATCTCGCGGTCGATCTGATCGCGCGGACCGCGAGCCGCCGCGGCCGCAAGATTCCACTGCTGCCGAAGGAATTCCAGCTGCTCGAATATCTCGCGCGCAACGAAGGCCGCGTGGTGTCGCGCGCCATGCTGCTGCAGCACGTGTGGGATCTGCACTTCGATCCCTCGACCAACATCATCGACGTCTATGTCGGACGGGTGCGCCGCAAGGTCGACGACCAGCAAGCCTATCCGCTGATCCACACGATCCGCGGCATCGGGTACTGCCTCCGTGCTCCTGGCTAAAACCCTCCGGTCGTCGACGTTCCGCCTGGCCTTGATCGCCATCGGCGTCTTCGGCCTGATCGTGTCCGCGATCTTCGCCTATGTCTATTGGTCGACGCTGTCCTATGTGCGCGACAGGTCCGACCGCGCGATCATGACCGAGCAGGCAAGCCTCGACGATGCCTATGCGCGGTCCGGCCGCGATGGCCTGACCGCGTTGATCGCGCAACGCATCGCAGACAAGGCCTTTGCCGACCATGTCTATCTGCTGGCCGGCGCCGGCTCGGCGGTGTTGGCAGGCAATCTCAAGCAGTGGCCGGTGGAGGCGGCCGGGCAGGGATGGGCCGAATTCCGGGTCTCGCTGCCGCAGCTCTCGACGGGAACCTCGCTGGCGCGCGTGGTGACGGAGACCTTGTCGAACGGCGACCGGTTGCTGGTCGGCCGCGACATCAGCGATCTCGATAGCTTCATGGCGCAGATCAGGGCCGCGGGCATCGCGGTCGTCGTGCTGATCATCGTGCTTGCCGCAGCCGCCAGCATCGGGGTCACGCGGCGGACGGTCGGCCGGATCGAATCGATCAATGCGACCAGTCGCGCCATCATGCTCTCCGGTCTCGACCAGCGCATCCCGCTCCATGGCAGCCATGACGAATGGGATCGCGTCGCCGAGAATCTCAATCTGATGCTGGATCGCATCCAGACCCTGATGGGGGACGTCAAGCAGGTCAGCGAGAACATCGCCCACGACCTGCGCACGCCGCTGACCCGGATGCGCGGGCGTCTGGAGAAGGCCTACCATGCCACACGCAACGCGGAGGGCGATGCGGCGCTGATCGGCGACACCATCGCCGATCTCGACGCGGTGCTCGGGATGTTCGCGTCGATCACGCGGATCTCGGAGATCGAGACGCGGGCCCGCAAGGGCGCGTTTCGCATCGTCAATCTCGTCGAGATCGCAGGCGAGGTGGTCGAGCTCTACGATGCCGCGGCCGAGGAGGTGACCACCCATCTCGACCTCGCCGGTGATCCGGCCGTGCTGGTCACCGGCGATCGCGACCTGCTGTTCGACGCCATCGCCAATCTCGTCGACAACGCCATCAAGCACGGCCGCCCGGGCGGAAGGGTGACCGTGACCTGCGACAATGACGAAAGCGGACCGGTGATCTCGGTCGCCGATGATGGCCCCGGTATTCCGGCCGACCAGCACGACCGCGTCTTCAAGCGCTTCTACCGGCTCGAGCAGAGCCGCTACACGCCGGGCAATGGCCTCGGCCTCAGCCTGGTCGCGGCGGTCGCCAGCCTGCACGGCGCGAGGATCGAATTGCGCGACAGTGCGCCGGGGTTGTTGTGCAGGCTCGTCTTTCCCGCCGCGGAAACGTAGAAACGTAGGGTGGTGACGGCGGAGGAACTCTTCGCCGGGTGCGCGCCGCCAAAATATCGAAAACAACCCCATGCAAAGGAGCGGGCCGCTGCCGGCGTTCGATCAGGCAACTTGACATGTCGGGCAAATCAGGAATACTATTCTAATATTCCGAAATCGTGCAAATGCCGTCTTGTAAGCGCCTCTCGCCAAGCAGAGTCGGCGTCGCGAGGCATGCTGAAGCGTGAGTCACAGGCCGTGCAACACATTCGACGTCGTCCTGGCGAAGGCCAGGACCCATTACCCCAAATCTCAATTGTTGCGTGACGCTGGGGATGCGATCCCGCTTGTCACCGAAAGCGGTGGTTATGGGTCCTGGCTTTCGCCAGGACGACGGCGGTATTAACAGCTCAAAACCGCGCCGCCATCTCCGCGAGCCTGCGGTGCGCCGCGTCGCGGGCGGCACGGATCGGCTCCGCGGGCCCGGTGGTCGGGCCGATCGGCACGAAGCGCGTGTCGTTGATGCCGATGAAGCGCAGCACCTCGCGCAGATAGGGCGTCGCCATGTCGATGCGGCCGCGGTTCATGCCGGTGACGAAGTCGCTGCCGCTGGCCAGGATCACGACCGCGGGGCGGTCCTTGAGCAGCGGCAGATAGCCTAGCGCCGGATCGAAGCGAAAGGTCAGCCCGGGCTGGATGATGACGTCGAGCCACTGCTTGAGCTTGTAGGGAATCGAAAAGTTCCACATCGGTGTCGAGATCAGCACGCGATCGGCCAGCGACAACCGCAGCGCGAGGCGTTCGGCGACCGCGAACGCGTCGTGCTGCGAATTGGTGAAGCTCTTGCCGCCGATCCGGGCGTATTTGGCCTCGAGCAGATAGCCTTCGAATTCCGGCAGCGGCTCCCGCCACAGGTTCATCGCGTCGATCTCCCAGTCCGGGCGCGCCTTGCGGAAACTCTCCACAAAGACGCGTGCGCCGGCCGCCGATTCCGAATCGGCGCGGGGAGAGCAGGCAAGATGCAGCAGCTTCGGCACCGCGCCTCCTCAGCCGAGCGCCTTGATGACGGTGTCGGCGTTGGTCACGACGGAGACGTTCTGGAGGGCAAAATTGATCGCGGCGTTGTGCCAGTCGGCGTTCATGGTCGAGCAGCAATCCTCCGGCACGATCATGAAATAGCCCTTGTCGGCGCCGGTGCGCGCGGTGTGCTCGACCGACATGTTAGTCCAGGCCCCGGTGTTGATGATCATGTCGCGACCCGTGGCCTTCAGGATGGTTTCCAGCCGCGTGCCTTCCCAGGCGCTCATCCGCATCTTCTCGACCACGAAGTCGCCCGGGCGCGGCTCGAGGCCGGAGACCGGCGCCGCGCCCCAGCTGCCGCGCACCATCGCCTTGCTGTCGACCAGTCCCTCGAACAACGGCGCGTTCAGCGTGACGCCGGGCGCGCCCGGCTCGACCACGAACCAGACATGGATGATGGCGACGCCGCGCGCCCGCGCAGCCTCGGCGACGCGGCGGACATTCTCGATGACATGCTGCTGGCGCGCATGCGCAGGCGCCCCGGACTCGGCGAATGCGCCGCCGTCCATGATGACGTCGTTCTGCATGTCCTGGATGATCATCGCGCAGCGCTGCGGATCGAGCTGCATCTCGCCAGCGTTCAGGTTCGGCGCGGGCGTGGACGATGCGGCGCCGGTGCTGCCGCGCTTCCCGCTCATATAGGGTTCGTTGCGCGGCCCGACCTTGGTCGGGATCGCATAGACCGAATGGGTCGCGGTCAGATAGAGGGTGCGGAAATCGGCGCCGCCCCAGGCGAGATTGGCGACCAGCTCGGGCAGGCGAACCTTGCCGAGCAGGTCGCCTCCGGGCGAATAGACCCAGACGCCTCCGGGCGCGGTGACCCAGACATTGCCGCGCTGGTCGCATTTCATGCCGTCGGGCAGGCCAGGCTCGAGCTCGGAGCGGATGCCGGAGGCGAACACGCGCGGATTGGTCAGCGTGCCGTCGGCGCTGACATCGAAGGCGCGGACCAGCGCCTGCACGGTGTCGTTGACGTAGAGGATGCGCTCGTCGGGCGAGAAGCACAGTCCGTTCGGCTGCTCGAACAGATAGCGGTCGACCAAGAGCTTCGGCGCGCCGCCGCCCGGCGGCACGCGATAGACGCCCTGGAAGCCGAGCTGGCGCGGCCGTTCGACACCATAGACCGGCATCCGGCCGTACCAGGGATCGGAGAAATAGATCGCGCCCGAGGAATGAACGCAGACGTCGTTCGGGCTGTTCAGCTCCTGGTTTTCGTAATGCGAGGCCAATACCTCGCGCCGCCCGTCCGGCCGCTCGCGGATCAGCGAAGATGTGGCGTGCTCGCAGACGATCAAATTGAGGTCCGCGTCATAGGTCATGCCGTTGCATTTGTTCGATGGGCGCTTGACCTCGACCACGCCGCGCCGCGCATCCCAGCGCCGGCGTACATCGCCGGGCATGTCGGAGAACAGCAGAAAGTGATCGACCGGATGCCAGATTGGCCCCTCCGTGAAATCGAAGCCGGTGCCGACCTGGCCGACCGGCGCGTAGGGATCGATCAGGTCTTCGAATTCACTGCGCAGCGTGACATGCGTCATCGTGACGGGCCTTCGCGGTTATGCCGGGAACCAGCTACGTTGCGGCAGGCTCTGCACGACAGGCCCGGGCACCTGGTCATGCAGCCGGCCGACCACCATGCCGCCTTCGATCTTGGCCGGGCGATCATGCACCGGCAGCAGGTAGCGCGAGCCAGCGAGCAACTTCTTGATCGACGCCTTCTCGGCTCGCTTGCTGGTGCCGTGGTTGCCGGTGGTGCGCGGCTCGGCATCGTGGATTTCGTTGAACGGATTGATGATCTGGTCGTTGAAGTCGTAGATCACGTCGCCACAGATCGTCGCGATGCCGTCGGCGGTGTGGACGTGGATGTTCATCGATCCCTCGGTATGGGCGTTGGCGGCATCGCAATAGACGCCCGGCATCAGCTCGACCGGACCGGTGATCTCGAGATCGAGGAAGCGCAGCGCGCTCTTGGTGTGCAGGCGGTCGATCAGATGCTTGATGTCGGGCGCCGGGTATTGCGGGTGCATCAGGCCGGAGACCGAGTATTCCAGCTCCTTGCGGTTGACCACGACGGTCGTGTTCATCGGGAACAGATCGTCCTTGCCGGCATGGTCGATGTGCAGATGGGTGTGGCAGACGAAGCGGACGTCGCCCATGCGCACGCCGTGGCGGGCGAGCTGGTTCTCGATCATGTTCTCATGGAACTGGAGCCCGCGCATCCCGAGCGTCTCCATGATCTGGTTGGAGCGGTAGCCGGTGTCGACCAGCACAGGATAGGGTCCGCCGAGGATCAAGAAGCCGAGCGTCAGCACGCGGCGGGTGCGGCCGCAATTATGCCCGAGCACGAGGAAGCTCGATTCCAGCTCGATATCGCCATAGTCCAGAATCTTGATCTCCAACGGCATCGCCATCCCTCCAAATTCGTGTTCGTTGTCCTGTTCGTGCTCGCGGCGCGGCTATGGCTCCAGCCGATAGACCCGCGCCGCCGTCGTGCTGAAGATCGCCGCGCGTTGCTCCCGGCTGAGCCGTTCGGCGGCCGCCTTGAAGGCATCGATCAGATCGCGGTAGCTGGTCCACAGCTTCTCGATCGGAAAGTTGGAGCCGAACAGGCAGCGATCCGCGCCGAAGATCGCAACCGTATCGGTCATGACGCCGGCAATATGCGCGGCATCGTTGCGGTGGATGAAGGTGCCGAGCCCCGACAGCTTCGACACCACGTTGGGGCATTGCGCCAGCCGGGCCATGCCGGCGCGCCAGGTGGCGCGACCTTGCGGCGACAGGTCCTCCAGCATGCCGGCGTGCTGCAGGATGAAGGTCACGTCGGGACAGGCTGCGGCGAGCCCGGCCGCCTCAGTCATCTGCGGCGCGAACACCTGCAGGTCAAAGCTCCAGCCATAGTCGGCGAGGTGGCCGACATTGCGCCGGATCACGGGATCGCCGCAGAGATCGGGCCGTGCCGCGAAGCGATACAGTGGGTTCTCGTGCCAGTGCAGCTGCATGCGCACGCCGCGCACCAGCGGATAGCGCTTCAATCGATCCAACTGCGGCCGGACATCGTCGACGGAAAAATCGGCATAGGCGACCAGGGCGTGCGGCCAGCCGTGCTGATCGGCGGTCTGCTGCACCCAGGCCGCCTCGTCCTCGAATTGGCCGTTCGGCCAGTTGGTCTGGACATAGACCGAGCGGGTGACGCCGGTGCCCTTGAGATCGTCGAGATATTCCTCAATCGGATAGTCGCGGCGGATCGGCTCGTAGGGGCCGAAGATGCGCGGCTGCATCGGGCCGGACAGCCAAGCGAGATCGGCCTGACGCCAGATGTGATGATGTCCGTCGACGATGCCGGTCACGCAGCTCTCCTTGTTGCAAGCGACAGCAGATGCGCGACCACAGCCGCACTCGATCCGCCGTCCACGAGATCGTCGACGAAGCGCTGGATCGCGATCAGCGCCTCGGTTTGCGGCTTGAAGCCGGCTGCGGTCGCGAGCGGTGTCAGCCAGCTCACGCGCCAGGCCCGGCGCGACAGCTTTGCAACGGCATCGCGCAACGCGGCCGGATCGCCGCGCTCGAGGCCGTCGGAGACGATCACGACCGCGGCGCCGCGGGCATATCCGCCGAACCGCGGCACCGCGAGGAAGGCCTGCAACGCATCGCCGATCCTTGTGCCGCCGTCCCAATCGCTGACAAGGAACGAAGCTGCGCTCAGCGCCTGCTCGCGTCGCTTCAGCCGCAGCGCCGGCGTAACGCGGGTCAGCCGCGTGCCGAACGTGAACACTTCGACATTGCCAGCCGCCTGCACCAGCGCATGCGCAAGCCGCATGTTCTCCTCGGTACGCGCCTTCATCGAGCCGGAGACGTCGATCAGCAGCAGGATCTTGCGCGGTCGCTGGCGGCGGCGCATCCGCCCGAGCCGCAGCACCTCGCCGTCATTGCGTACGCTCTCGCGCAGCGTGCGGCGCAGATCGGCGAACGGACCGCTGCGCGCATGGCGTCGCCGGTGGCCGCGCCTTCGCGGCAATCGCCGTGCCGCTTCGCGTGACAGTTTTCGCAGCGGATCGCTGGTCGCGGTCTGCGCGAAACGGCGTTCGACCAATGCTTCGGCTCGTGCCGCGGCGAGGCCGGATTCGTTGGCCTCGTCGGCGAGCGGCGGCTCGTCCTCGCCGCGCCCTTCCTCCTGCAGGCGGACGGTCTCCTCGTCCTCGCCCTCGGCCTGCTCGATCGCCTCGGCGCCGCGGAAATGGATGTCGAACAGCCGGTCATAGGTCGCGCGGCGCTCTGGCGGCGGCGCCAAGGTGGCAAGCCCGGCCTGGCGGATGTGCTCCAGGCTCCGAGGGCCGAGCAGCTCAATTGAGGCCAGGAAGCTCGTCGTCTGCTCCGGCGCGACCGAGAAGCCGTTGGCGCGCAAGAGCGCGACAAAGGAGACGAAGATCCGCGCGGCACGCGGTAGCTCGAGATCGTCGTTCATGCGGCCGCCTCCGCGATGATCGCATCGAGCCGGGGCGAGATGAAATGCAGATCCTCCTCGTCCTTCAGCGCGACGCCGATCGAACGCTTGAAGGCGTCCGGCCAGCGCGCGCCGCCCTTGTGCAGCAAGGTTGCGGCCTCCGCCCAATCGACCGCTTCGGCAATGCCCGGCGCCTTGCTAAGCGGCTCGCGGCGCAGTCGGCCGACCGCGGCGACCACGGCGCGGGCGGTGGCTTCGGCGACGCTGGAGGCGCGCATCATCACGATCCGCGCCTCGCGCTCGGCGTTCGGATAGTCTATCCAGTGATAGACGCAGCGCCGCCGCAGCGCCTCGTGCAGGTCGCGGGTCCGGTTCGATGTCAGCACCACGACGGGATGCTCGGCCGCTCGGATCGTGCCGCGCTCCGGGATCGAGATCTGGAAGTCGGACAGGAATTCGAGCAGGAAGGCTTCGAACTCCTGATCGGCGCGATCGATTTCGTCGATCAAGAGCACGGTCGCATCGGGCGCGCGCAATGCGGCGAGCATCGGCCGCTCAATCAGAAACGACTCGCCGTAGATGTCGATGCTCTCCTCGCCGGCCTGCCGGATCGCCAGCATCTGGCGCGGATAGTTCCATTCGTAAAGCGCCGCCGAAGCGTCGATGCCCTCGTAGCATTGCAGCCGGATCAGGCGGCGGCCGAGCACGGCGGCGATCGCCTTCGCGGCCTCGGTCTTGCCGACTCCAGGCGCGCCCTCGAGCAGCAGCGGCTTGCCGAGCGCGAGCGCGAGATAGGAAGCGGTCGCGATGCCGTCGTCGGCGAGGTAATAGGCTGCGCGCAGCGCCTTCTCCAGCGCCTCGGGGCTGTCGATGCCGACGATGTTGCTGCGAACCGGCATATCAGAACCTCAGCGCCGCGGCTGCGGCCGCGCGCCGCCCTGCGCCTTGATCGCGCGCAGCACCTTCTCCGGCGTGATCGGCAGATCGTCGATCCGCACTCCGACCGCGTTGAAGATCGCGTTGGCGACCGCAGGCAGCACCGGATTGGCGCACATCTCGCCCGGCCCCTTGGCACCGAACGGACCATCGGGCGCGGGACGTTCCAGCACCGCGATGTCGTGCGGGCAGATGTCGCCGGGTCCCGGCATCAGATACTCGACGAAGTCGCGCGGGCCATGCACCGGCTCCGGATAATAGGGCTCCGGCGTCTCGTAGAGCGCGTGGCTGACGCCCATCCAGGCGCCGCCGACCAGCTGCTGCTCGACCAGCCGCGGATTGAGCGCGCGGCCGAGCTCATAGGCCGAGTCCATCCTGACCATGTCGACCTCGCCGGTCTCGTCGTCGACCTCGACCTCGGCGACCAGGCAGGCATGCGCGTAGCACGTCGCCGGAGACATCTCGCCGGTCTCGGGATCGACGTCGGACAGCGGCACCAGGAAGATGCCGCGGCCGGAGATCGTCTTGCCCTGCTTGAACTGGGCGGCGATCGCGACGTCCTTGGTGGAGATCGAGCGGTGCGGCGCGCCCTTGACATGGATGTTGCCGCGGCCGTCGGTCTCGAGGTCGGCGGCATTGACCTCCAGCTCCTCGGCGGCAGCTTCCATCATCACGCCGCGGGCCTCGCGCGCCGCCGCCATCACGGCGTTGCCGACGCGATGGGTGCCGCGCGAGGCGAACGAGCCCATGCAGTGCGGGCCGGTGTCGGAATCCGCAGTGTCGACATAGACGTCCTCGACCGGCACGCCGAGCGTCTCGGCGCAGATCTGCCGCGTCACCGACTTCATGCCCTGGCCGAGATCGATCGAGGACAGCGCCACGGTGAACTTGCCGCTCGGGTTGGAGTGCACCAGCGCCTGGCTCGGATCGCCGCCGAGATTCATGCCGATGGGATAATTGACCGACGCGATGCCGCGTCCGCGATGCCTTGTCATGGTCAGCGCCTCCTGGTGCCGAAGACGGAAGAGAATCGGGTAGCGCCATGCGACGGCGCGTTCGGTCGCGGTGGAGAAGGTGGCGTTGGCGGAGGAGGCGGTGGTGGCGGCTCGCGGCTCGCCGCCGGTGCGCGGTCATACGTCGTCCGCTGCTGGGCCGGTGCGGGTGCCGGCGCATGCGTTTCGCGCGGCGTCGGCGTCACCGTGGCGCGGGCGCCGCCGCCATCCTTGCGCGACGACATCCGCTTGAAGTCTTCGCGGAGCGGCCATTTGGCCTTCTCGGCGGCGACCTGCACGCATTCGATCAGCGCGGTGTTCTTGGCCTCGCGGCGGTGCGCCTTCATGTCGCCGTCGCGATACGCGTTGAGGATCCGGAACTCCATCGGGTCCATGCCGACAAGATGGGCGAGCTTGTCCATCTGGCATTCGATGGCGAAATCCATCGCCGTGACACCGAAGCCGCGCATCGCAGTCGCCGGCGTGCGGTTGGTGAACACGCAGTAGACGTCGCCGTGGACGTTCGGGATCGTGTAGGGACCGGGCAGATGCGCAGCGCATTTCACCGCCGCATAGCTCGACAGCCGCGTATAGGCACCGCTGTCGAAATAGGCGCGCACCTTGCGGGCGACGACACGGCCGTCGCGCATTACGCCGTCCTTGATGTAGATGCGTTCGGCGCCGCGCGGCGGGCCGTATTGCATCTCCTCCTCGCGCCCGAACACGTAGCGCACCGGGCGCCCGGTCAGCATCGCACCGAGGATGCACAGCGGCTCGGTCAAGGTGTCGACCTTGCCGCCGAAGCCGCCGCCGACGGTGCCGCCGATGAAGTGGAAGGTGTTGGACGGGACGTCGAGGATCTTGGCGCAGGTATCGACCGAGAAGAACAGCGCCTGCGTCGAGGTGTAGACGATGTAGCGGCCATTGGTGTCGGGCGCCGCGATCGAGCCGTTGGTCTCGGTAGGCGCGTGCTCGATCGGCGACATCTGGTAGCGCTGCTCCAGCACATGGTCGGCCGTCGCAAGCGCCCGGTCGGCATCGCCGAAGCGCAGCTGCTGGCGATCGTAGGTCTCGTGATAGGTGAAGGTGTTTTTGGGATAGACCTCGTTGACCACGGGCGCGCCCGGCTTCAGCGCGTCCTCGACATCGAACACCGCCGGCAGCGGCTCATAGTCGATCTTGACTTTCGCTATGGCCTCGTAGGCCTCGCGCGGGCTGTCGGCGACGATGGCGACGATCGGCTCGCCCTTGTAGCGCACCTTGTCGACCGCGAGCGACGGCTCGTCGTCCTTGCCGAAATTGATCAGGCTGAGCAGCGTATTCAGGTTGCGCGGCACGTCGGAGGCGCGGATCACCCGCCGCACGCCCTGCGAGCGCTCGGCCTCCGAGGTGTCGATGCGGCGCAGCCGTGCGTGCGGATGCGCGCTGCGGACCACCTTCAGATGCAGCATGCCCTGCAGCTTGTGATCGTCGAAATACGGCGAGGTGCCGGTGACATGGCCGAGCATGTCCTGGCGCTGCGTGCCCTTGCCGATTTCCTTGAGATTGTCGTCGCGCTCGTCGGCGAAGATATCCTTGCGCAGTTCCAGCATGGCACTGTTCCCTTACGCGCGCGCCCGGCCGCCGGATGCGGCAGCCAGCACGGCGTTGATAATCGGCTCATAGCCGGTGCAGCGGCAGATATTGCCGGAGATCGCCTCGACCACTTCGGCGCGGCTCGGCTGCGGATTACGGTCGAGCAGCGCCTTCGCGGCGATCAGCATGCCCGGCGTGCAATAGCCGCACTGCGCGGCGAAATTGTCGGCGAAGGCGCGCTGCAGCGGGTGCAGATTGGGACCCTCCTTGAGGCCGTCGAGCGTCTCGACCGAGCGGCCGGCGACAGTCTCGGCGAGCGTAAGGCACGACAAATGCAGTTCGCCATCGATCAGCACGCTGCAGGTGCCGCAGCCGCCCTGGCCGCAGCCGAATTTCGGCGTCATGTCGCCGATCAGTTCGCGCAGCGCGACCAGCAGGTTGGTGCCGCCATCGACGAAGATCGCGACGTCGCGGCCGTTGTGGCGGAATTGAAGCGGGGTCTTGGCCATGCGTTCTATTCCTGACCGGACAGCAGGCGCTTGAGATGAACGCCGACGATCTCGCGGCGATACCAGGCGCTGGCGAGCGCATTGTCGCCGGGCGATGTGCCCTCGACGGCGGCCGCGGCGGCGGCGCTGATCGTGGAAGCATCTGGCGAACGGCCTTCCAGCGCGCGTTCAGCGGCGCGGGCGCGGATCGGCGTCGGCGCCATCGAACCGAGCGCGACGCGGGCGCCGACGATCCGGCTGCCATTGACCGGCAGATGCGCCGCCAGCGTGATCACCGCGCCGCCTTTGGGCTTGATCCGCGCGATCTTGCGGTAACGGAACGCATCGGCGCTGGCAGGTTTGGCGAAGGAGATCGCGAGCACCAGCACGCCGGTCTGCCGGTCGCGCGATTGCAGGAATTCGTCGAGCGCAATCTCGCGGCCGCCGAGGCCGCCTTGCACCGATACCGTGGCATCGAGCGCGAGCATCGCGACCGTGAAGTCGCCATAGGGCACCGGCGCGAACAGATTGCCGCCGACCGTACCCATGTTGCGTACCGCAGGTCCGCCGATCGAGCGGGCGGGCGCGTGCAGGAGGGCGAGATCGCGTTCGGCCAGGATGCGCGCGAAGGTGACGCCGGCGCCGAGCGTGATGCGCGAGCCCGTGGCGTCGATCCGCGTCATCGCATGGTCGCTGGCGCGTACGACGGTCGAGATCGAGATGTCGCCTTCGTTCAGCGCCCGCATCACCAGCGTGCCGCCGCCGAGATAGCGGGCGCTGCGATCCGACGACAGTGCCGCCGCGGCGTCGTGGGTGCTGGTGAAGGTCTTCACCGTGACTGGCATGATGTCCTACCCGCTTACGCGGCCTCCTTCAGATGCCGGCGGATGGCCTCGAAGCCGGCCTGGTAGATGTCTTCCGAAACCATTTGCGTGATCCGGTCCCTGTCCTCGGTCCGGGTCGTGAAGCGCGATTCCCAGTGCCAGAAGGTGCGGTCGCCGTCGGTGACCGGCAGCAGGCGGACATGCGCCACATAATTGAACATCGGGATCGGCGTATCGAGCAGACAGTAACTGAACGACTGTTCGAGATCGGACAGCGCCAGCAGCTGCTCGCGCAGCTCGGCGCCGTCCTTCAGCTTGAAGCGCCTG
This sequence comes from Bradyrhizobium sp. UFLA03-84, assembly GCF_002289535.1. Classification (NCBI taxonomy): domain Bacteria; kingdom Pseudomonadati; phylum Pseudomonadota; class Alphaproteobacteria; order Hyphomicrobiales; family Nitrobacteraceae; genus Bradyrhizobium; species Bradyrhizobium sp. UFLA03-84. The sequence continues at coordinate 643,454 of NZ_NSJY01000013.1, forward strand.
ACGCAGCCGATCTTGTCGGACGGCTGCGCGCGCTCGATACCGCTGCTCGCGACCGCCGGATGCCAGCGGTCGTGGCCGTTGAAATCGCGCAGCACGGCCCACACCGCATCGGTCGGCGCATCCAGGATCGTGCTTTTGACGATATGCGGCACGGCCTGTCTATCCTCCGAATGCCCGCTTCAGCGCGTCGAACCCGCCCTGGAACACGCCGCCGCCGATATTGTTGACGAGCTCGGTCTCGCGCTCCGGCGCGCAGTCGAACTCGGCGGTCCATTCCAGGAAGGTCTGGTCGCCGTCGGTGACCGGCGTCAACCGCAGGGTCGCGACGTAGTTCTCGACGCCCATCGGCGATTCCAGGATCGAGTAGGTGCAGAACATGTCGTAGTCGGACAGCCCCAGCAGCTTCTCGCGAATGCGATCGCCGTTGCGCAGGCGGAAATCCCTGACGCAGCCGATCTTGTCCGAGGGCTCGCCGCCCTCGATCCGGCTTTCCGCGATCGCGGGATGCCAGTTCGGCAGCCCGTTGAAGTCGCGGACCCTGGCCCAGACCCGGTCGTTGCGGGCGTTGACGACGGTGGAGACGTAAACCCGTGCCATGGTGTGCGCTCAGTCCTTCTTGCGCGGCGTGCGCTCGGGGCGCGCCGGCTCGCCGCCGCCTTCGGACGCGGCCGGCTTGGCATCGCCGCCGCTCTTGCGCGCGGAGTCCTTGATGCCCTGCATGTCGCGGGCCTCGCGGATCAGGCCCGGCATCTTCGCGAGGCTGCCGCCCTCGACACCGATATCCGACAGGATCGAGTCGATCAGCGGCGCCTGCACGCGGTAGCGCAGCGCCGAGTCGATCACCTCGTCGGTGGCGCTGCGGCCGGAACCGCCGCCATTTCCGTTGCCGTTGAGACCGTCGACCTGGAGGATGCGGATGCCCTCGATCTTCTCCATCGGCTTGACGCTCTCGCGCACGATGCCCTCGATGCGGTCGAGCAGCTTGCGGCGGAACAGCGAGTAGCGCGCTTGGTCGGTCAGCACGTTCTCGGCCTCATTGAGCAGGCGCTGGGCCTCGGCCTCGACAGCGGCGCGGACGCGTTCGGCTTCGGCTGCGATCCTGGTCTCCTCGGCCTGCTTCTCGGCCAGCAGCACCTCGACGGTCTTGCGCCGTTTGGCGATCTCGCTTTCGCGCGCCGTGACGACGCGCTCGGCCGCTTCTGTGGCGCGGATCCGGGCGTCCTCGGCCGCGGCCCGCGCCGCGGACTCTTCCAGCGACTTCTGATGCAGCGCGATGGCCTTTTCCATCAGTGCGGTCTCGACGTCCTTCTCGCGGTTGACTTCGAGCTTGCGCAACTCGCGCTCGCGGCCGACCCTCGCCTCGTCGAGGCCGCGGTCCGAGGCGATGCGGGCACGCTCGACCTCCTCGCGGGCGACGATCTCGGCCTCCTGCAGCGACTGGTTGCGGGCGACCTCGAGCTGCTCGATCGCCCGGCGCCGTTCGATCCGGGCGGCCTCCAGCGCCTGCTCGCGCGAGACGTCCGTCGTGTCGATGTCCTTGCGCGCCACGATCTCGGCCTGCCGGACCTGCCGGTCGGCATCGATCCGCTCGGAGCGCTTGGCGGCGAGTGCGATCACGCGCTCCTCGTCGGCAAGCTCGATCGCCCTCTTCTGGTCGATGTTGAGCACTTCGCGGGTTCGCGAAGAGGCGATCCGCTCGCTCTCCAGCGCCAGCTCGACATCGATGCGCTGCCGCTCGACGACGTCGCGGCGCTTCAACTCGGCGGCCTCGATCGCTCCGGTGCGCTCGATCTCGAGCCCGCGGGTCTCCCGCTCGGCGCGGATGCGCTGCGCGGCAACCGACTTCTCCTGCGAAATCCGCGCCGCTTCGATCGCCTCGCGCGAGGCGATGTCGGCCTCCTCGATCGCACGGGTGCGGGCGATCTCGAGCGCCCGGACATGTTCCTCCTGCGCGATGCGGGAGGCTTCGGTGGCTTCGCGTGCGCTGATGCCGGCGATCTCGACCGCCTGGTTGCGCTCGATCTCGAGCTTTCGCGTGGTGTGGTCGGCTGCGATGCGCTCGGCGGCCAGCGTCTTCTCTCTGATGATCCGGGCGGCCTCGACCGCCTTCTGCGCCTCGATCTCGGCCTCCTGGATGGTGCGGACCTGTTGGATCTCCAGCGCGCGGGTGCGCTCGTCGGAGGAGATGCGCTCGACATTGACTGTCATGGTCTGGGCGATGCGCGCCTTCTCGGTGGCCTCGCGGGCCGCGATCTCGGCCTCATCGACCGCGCGGGTGCGCTCGATCTCGCGCCGGCGGGTCTCCTCCTCGTTGGCGATGCGGGCGTCGGTGACGACGCGGTCCTGCTGGATGCGGGCCTTCTCGATCGCCTCGCGGGCCGCGATCTCGGCTTCCTCGACCGTGCGCATCCGCTCGATCTCGCGCTGGCGCACCTCGCGCTCGGAGGCGATGCGGGTGGTGTCGACCGAGCGCTGGTTGGCGATCCGGACCCGCTCGATCTCCTCACGGGCCAGCAACTCCTTCTCCTCGACGGCGCGCGTCCGCTCGATCTCCTTGTGGCGGGTCTCGCGTTCCGAAGCGATGCGCGCCTCGGTGATCGCCTGCTCGTTGGCGATGCGCGCTTTCTCGATGGCTTCGCGCGCGGTGATCTGGGCCTGCTCGGCTTCGGTCTCGCGCAACGCACGCTCGCGGGCGACTTCGGTGCGCTGCAGGGCACGGCGCATCTCGATGTCGCGCTCCTGTTCGAGGCGGGCGGTCTCGCTCTCGCGCTCGATCTCCAATGCCTGCCGCTCGGCCTCCAGATTGCGGGAGCGGATCTTGATCATCGAGTCCTGCTCGATGTCGTTGCGCAGCTTGCGCTTGGCCTCGATGTCCTCCATCAGCCGGGTCAGGCCTTCGGCGTCGAACCGGTTCGAGGGATTGAAATATTCCAGGTCGGTCTGGTCGAGATCGGTGATCGCGACCGATTCCAGTTCCAGGCCGTTCTGCGCCAGCGCTTCGGCGGCATTGGCCTTGACGCGGGCGACATAGTCGCCGCGCTGCTCGTGCATCTGCTCCATCGTCATCTCGGAGGCGACCGAGCGGATCGCGGAGATGAACTTGCCGGAGAGCAGGGTGTGCAGCTGCTCCGGCTCCATGGTGCGGCGGCCGAGCGTCGCGGCGGCGATCGAGACCGCCTCGCGGGTCGGCTGGACCCGGACGTAGAAATCGGCCTCGATGTCGACGCGCATTCGGTCGCGGGTGATCACGGCGTCCTGCCGGGAGCGCACGATCCCCATCGGCAGCACGTTCATGTTGACGGGCGTGTAGTCGTGGATGAACGGCAGCACGAAGGCGCCGCCATTGATCACCACCCGCTCGCCCATGAAACCGGTGCGGACGAAGGAAACCTCCTTCGATGAGCGGTGGTACAGCCAGTTCACGACGTAGACGATGATGACGATCGCGACGATTGCGACGATGAGCCAGAGGATCAATTCACCGACCAGCATCCCCGACATCTCTTCCTCCCTTGGTCACGGCGCCTAGCGTGCGCCGATCGCCTTGAACTTACGAACCTGTTCCGTCAGCGCCCGCTCGACCGGCAGACGCTCCATCGAGGAGGCGCCGTAGAAGCCGTGGCAGTTGCGGGTCTTCTTCATGATGAAATCCGCGTCTTCGGGATCCGCGATCGGACCGCCATGCGCGAGCACGATGATGTTCGAATTGACGCTGAGCGCGGCCTCGGCCCAGGCCTCGATGCGGGCAGGGCAGTCTTCGAGCTTCGGCGCGGTCTGTGCGCCGATCGTGCCGCCCGTGGTCAGGCCCATATGGCAGACGATGATGTCGGCGCCCGCGATCGCCATCGCGGTCGCCTCCTGCTCGCTGAACACATAGGGCGTGGTCAACATGTTCTTGTCATGCGCCTTCGCGATCATGTCGATCTCGAGCGCGTAGGACATGCCGGTTTCTTCAAGATTGGCACGGAAGGTGCCGTCGATCAGCCCGACGGTCGGGAAGTTCTGCACGCCGGCAAAGCCGAGCGCCTTCAGCTGGTCGAGGAACACGTCCATGTCGCGGAACGGATCGGTGCCGTTGACGCCGGCGAGCACCGGCGTGTTGGTCACGACCGGCAATACTTCACCGGCCATCTCCACGACGATCGCGTTGGCGTCGCCATACGGCATCAGTCCGGCCAGCGAGCCGCGACCGGCCATGCGGTAGCGGCCGGAATTGTAGATCACGATCAGGTCGACACCGCCGGCCTCCTCGCATTTTGCCGAGAGGCCAGTGCCGGCGCCGCCGCCGACGATCGGCTCGCCGCGGGCGATCATGGCGTGAAACTTCTTCAACAGTGCCGCGCGTTCAAACCTGGGCATGGGTCACCTCGCCACTCTTCGCCGGCCACCGGCGCGTCCGAGCAGCGGACGAAACGCGCTGACGATGGCGGCGGTGAACTCGGGATCGTTGATGTTGCGCTTGATACGGATGATCTGCCGGTTGCCGGTCTGGCGCACGGTGCGCTCCAGCGCGCGGAACAACGCCGCATCGGCATCCGGGTCCCAGAACGGCTGGCCCGGCGCATCGAGCGCAGAGACGCCGCCTTCGGGCAGGAAGAAGCGCACCGGCCCGTCCATCTGGTTGAGGCGCTCGCCGATCCAGCGGCCCATCCGCTCGTTCTCTTCCGGCGTGGTCCGCATCAGGGTGACCTGCGGATTGTGGACGTGGAATTTGCGCTGCCGGTAGCGCTCCGGGATGGTGTCGGGCGCGCCGAAGTTCACCATGTCCAGTGCGCCGACCGAGCCGACATAGGGCACGCGGCTGCGGATGATGGCGCCGAAGCGATCCTCGGTCGCCGGGAACACGCCGCCCATCAGGAGGTCGCACACTTCGGTCGTGGTGAGGTCAATGACGCCGGCAAGCTGACCGGATTCGGCGAGCTTCTCCATCGAGCGGCCGCCGACGCCGGTGGCGTGGAACACGAGGCACTCGAAATCCTCGCGCAGGTCGGCCGCGATCTTCTGCACCGCCGGCGTGGTGACGCCGAACATGGTGATGCCGATTGCGGGCAGGCTGGCGTTCGTCTCCCGTTGCTTGTCGGCTTGGTCGTCGAGCCGGGCCTTGACCATGCCGACCAGCGCATGGGCGCCGTTGCCGAGCACGGAGCGGGAGATCGAGTTGAGGCCCTGCACGTCGGTCACGGAGTACATCATGGTGATGTCGGCGGGCCCGACATAGGGGCCGACGTCGCCGGAGGCGACCGAGGAGATGATGATCTTGGGCACGCCGACCGGCAGTGCGCGCATGCCGGGCGCGACCAGGGACGCGCCGCCGGAGCCGCCCGCGGAAATGATCCCGGCGACATTGCCCTGGCGCCGCAGCCAGCGTTCGAATGCCTCCGCCATCGCCGTCACCGAGGCGCCGCGATCGGAGCCGAACACGCTCGCGCCGCCGCGGCCGTGGTTCAGCGCGATCTCCTGTGCGGTGACGTCGCAGCTCGCCGCCTTGCCGCTGGTCGAGACGTCGACCAGCCGGGTGCGCAGGCCGCTGCCCGCGATGATATCGCGGATGAAGCGCAGCTCGGCGCCCTTGGTGTCGAGCGTGCCGACCACCAGCACGACGGGCGGCCCCGACGTTCTGGATGCGGTCGGTTCGCGCCGCTGGCGGGTGGCCTCCTCGAGCCGCGTGACGCCGGTGGACTGCGTCCGCGCGGCGGCTTCGATGCGCGCGATCGGTACCGGCTGCGACCAGCGTGTCGGCAGCACCGGATTGGAAACATAGATGCGGAGCGGCCCTTTGCGTTCCGGTTGCGTCGTGGCGGCAGCTTCGACCTTCGCTGGAGCCGCTCCGGCGTCGGTCTCATCCATGCCGTGGGTGCCGACGCCGAGCAACCGCTGTTGCAACTCGCGGTCGGTGGCGAGGCGGGCGGAGTCGATGATGCGGTTGATCCGGCCATTGACCATGATGGCGACGTTGCGGGACACCGCCGTCGCCACGCCGATGTTCTGTTCGATGACCAGGACGGAGATGTCGCCTTCATCGCCGAGGCGCAGCAGCATGTCTTCGACCTGGGCGACGATCACCGGCGCAAGGCCCTCGGTCGGCTCGTCCATGATCAAGAGATGCGGATTGGTCAGCAGGGCGCGCGAGATCGCGAGCATCTGTTGCTCGCCGCCGGAAAGCTGGTTGCCGCCATTGTTCTTGCGCTCGGCAAGGCGCGGGAAGGTGTCGTAGATGCGCTCGATGGTCCAGGCGCCGCGGCGTAGGCCGCCGGCGAGCGCTAGGTGTTCGTCGACGGTCAGCGAGCGCCACAGCCGCCGGCCCTGCGGCACATAGCCGACGCCGAGCCGGGCGATCCGCGCCGGATTCAGCCGCGTGACCTCCTCGCCGCCGATCCGGATAGAGCCGCCGCTGGCGCGGACCAGCCCCATGATCGCCTTGCACAGCGTGGTCTTGCCCATGCCGTTGCGGCCGACCACCGAGAACACGCCGCTATCGAGCGTGAGATCGACGCCCTGCAGCGCGTGGGAATGGCCGTAATAGACGTCGAGGGCCTTCACCTCGAGTGCGGGCGCGGCGCGGCGGTCATTCATGGCCGCCTCCGAGGTAAAGCTCCTGCACCTCGGGATCGGATTCGATCTCGCGCGGCAGGCCTTCCTTGAAGATGCGGCCGTTGTGCATCATCGTCACGCTTTCGACGACGCGCAGCGCGACGTCCATGTCGTGCTCGATGATGATGTAGCCGATGTGCGCCGGCAGTGAGGTCAGGATCTCGATCAGCTCGCGCCGCTCGGTCGGCGATAGTCCCGCCGCGGGCTCGTCGAACAGGATGAAGCGCGGCGCGCCGGCCAGCGCGAGCGCGATCTCGAGCTGGCGCTGCTGGCCATGCGCCAGCTCGGCGACGCGCTGGTCTTTCACGCTGGCCAAGTGCACCGCCTGTACCAGCGTTTCGGTCGCGTGCATCAGCGCGTCGTTCTGCCCGGGGCGCAGAAACGAGAAGCGGCCGCGCGAGACGCCGCGACACGCGAGGTAGACGTTGTCCTGCACGGTGAGGCCGGGGAACAGCGCCGAGATCTGGTAGGTGCGGCGCAAGCCTCGGCGAATGCGTTCATAGGGCGGGAACTGGGTGATGTCCTCGCCGAAGAAGCGGATCGTGCCGGAGGAGGGCGGGAAGTCGCCGGTGATGCAGTTGAACAGCGTGGTCTTGCCGGCGCCGTTGGAGCCGAGAATCGCGCGGCGTTCACCGGGACGCACGGTGATGGTGACGTCGGTCAGCGCTGCGAGCGCGCCGAACAGCCGGGTCACGCCGCGCAGCTCCAGCGCCGCGCCGGCGCCGACCACGGACAGGCGCTGCGCGACGCTATCCATGGCGGCCTCCGCCGGAACGTTGCGTCGATGACGTGTTGCGGCGCCGCCAGCGTTCCCACAACCCGATCACGCCGTCGGATGACCAGAACACGATGGCGAGGAAGCCGAGCCCGATCAAGAGCCGGAAGCGATTGCCGTCGAGCCCGAGCTTGATCAGCACGTCGAGCGCGAAGGTGCGCAGCAGGACGAAGATCAGCGCGCCGACGAACGGGCCGATCGGCCGCGTGATGCCGCCGACCACGGCGATGATCAGCACGTCGATGCAGGCACCGACGCTGACCGAGCCGGGCGAAATCTGCCGGTAGTTCCAGACCTGCAGCACGCCGCCGAGCGCCGCAATGAAGGCGGCGAAGGCGTAGGCCGCGATGCGGTGCGCATTCGGATTGAAGCCGAGCGCCGCCATGCGGCGGGAGTTGTCGCGCACGCCCTGCAATGCCAGCCCGAACGGCGCGCGCGAGATGTACTGGACCGCGAAGTAGCAGATCGCGGCGACGCCGAGCGTCACATAGTAGAAGGCGATGTCGCTGCGCCAGTCGACGCCCCAGAAATGCGGCGTCGCGACGGTGTTGATGCCGGTGTGACCGTTGAAGATCGCCCAGTTCTGGTTGGTGAAGTAGTAGAACGCCGCGCCGATCGCGAGCGTGATCATGATGGTGTAGATGCCTTCGGTGCGCACCGCGAGCGCGCCGCCGAGCGTGCCGAACAGCGTCGCCAGCGCCAGCGCCATCGGGGTTGCCAGCCACCACGGCCAACCGAGGCTGATATTGGCGTTGCCGCTCATGCCGAACACCGCGACCATGTAGCCGGCGAAGCCCGCGATGGTGAGCTGCATCAGGCTGACCATGCCGCCATAGCCGGCGAGGAACATCAGGCTGAGCGCGATGATGCCGAGGATCAGCGTGGTGGCGAAGATCTCGATCAGGAAGAAGCTGTTGGCGATCAGCGGCATGATCACGAGGATCAGCGCGACCAGCCAGGCCACGGGATTCTGGAATTCCGGCCACGCGCGGAGCAAGGCGCGGCGTGTCGTCGAAGTCGATGGGTCGGGGCGGAACTGGGTGCTCTGCAGCAACGACATCTCATCGCCTCGCGAGCAGGCCCTGCGGCCGCAGCGCCAGCACCAGCACCATGATCAGGAAAGTGACGACGATGGCGTAGGTCGGGATGTAGACCGAGCCGAGCTGCTCGGCGAGGCCGATGATGACGGCGCCGAGCGCGGCGCCCGGTATCGAGCCCATGCCGCCGACGATCACGACGACCAGGGAGGCGAGCAAGAAGCGGGTATCCTCGCCGGGCGACAGCGACTGGAAGGTGCCGCCGACCACACCGGCGATGCCGGCGAGGCCGGCGCCAAGCGCGAACACCAGCACGAACACGAGCTGAATCCGCACCCCGGTCGCAGCCAGGATGTCGCGGTCGTCGACGCCGGCGCGCACGATCATGCCGATCCGGGTCCGGTTCAGCGCCAGCCACATCGCGATTCCGATCACGACCGAGGCGGCGAAGATCACCAGCCGCACCAGCGGATATTGCAGATAGACCGGCTCGCCGGATGATTTGATCGCGGTCAGCAGCGGCAGCTGCACCGGGCCGATCAGCCAGGTCGGGGTCTGCACCTGGTAGAAGTCGCCGCCGAACACCCAGAGCATCAGGTCGGCGAACACGATCGAGAGCCCGATCGTCACCATGGTCTGCCGGAGGTCCTGGCCCTCCATGCGGCGGAACACGACGAGCTGCAGGATCACGCCCACCAGGGCCACCGCGACGAAGGCGACGATGAAGCTCAGGATCCACGACCCGGTCCAGGTGCTGACCGCATAGCCGACATAGCCGCCGAACAGATAGAGCGAGCCGTGCGCGAGGTTGACGTTGCGCATCAGGCCGAAGATCAGCGTGAAGCCGCTGGCCACCAGGAAATACAGCCCGCCGAGCGTGATGCCGTTCAGCACGGCGTTGAGGAACACGCGCTTGCGGCCGATCGCGGCCTCCAGCCCCGGCGGCCAGATCGCGAACACCAGCCACGCCAGCACCGCGACCGCGATGATCACGATCAGCGCCCAGACCGGATGGCGTTCGATGAACCTGGCCATGTCAGTCGCGTTCCCTCAGTCGGTCGCGACCGTCTGCCGGGCCGCGTGTCCAATATCCTACCGAGGGCGAAAGCGTCTGATTTGATCGAGAGTATCTTTTATCGTCCGGTGCGGAACTCGCTCACGGCCGCAACACCTTGGCGGCGCGGCGATAGTCGGTCGGGGCCATACCGACATTGGCGGCGAAGAAGCGGGTGAAGCCGCTCTGCGAGGAGAAGCCGAGGTCGAAGCCGATATCGGCGATCGGCGCTTCAGTCGCCACCAGCGCATCCAACGCCTGCTCCATGATCAGCGTGTTCATGTAGAGGTGGGGGGTGACGCCGGTCTGGGTGCGGAACAACCGGTAGAAATGCGGCCGCGACAGGCCCGCTTCGCGCGCGATCGCATCGAGCTCGATCTCGGCGCCGGGGCTTTCCGACATCAGCTTGATCGATTTGCGGACGCGGAAATCGGTCACCGCGGCAGCGGCAGGTGTGCCTTCGGCCGCCTGCCAGCTCTCCTCGTAACAGGAATCGATCAATTGCCTGAGCTCGCAATCGAGGCTGCGCAGCGACGGCGCGCCGCACACCAGTGCTGCGGTGCGGCGGATCAGCCGGTCGAGCGCCTCGGTGCGCGGAAAGAAAGTGCGGCCGAACCGCATCGCCTGCGCATTGGCGCCCTGCGGCGCGAACCATTCGGCATTGACATAGAGCACGAAGAAGATCGCGCCATGGTCCATGTCGGTCGGCAAAAAATTATGCGGTTCCCACGGGTTGACCGCGACCACGGTGTCGTCCTTGAGCAGCAGGCGCTGCTCCGACACGTCGATCTGCGCCGGCGTGCCGCCGACATGAAAGATCAAGTGCCCTTCGCGGTGCGCATGCACGTTGAAGGGACGGTTCAGCTGATAGACCGTCGCGCGACCGAACCGGCCGTGGAAGACGGCAAGCGCCCTGCTCATGCCTCCCCTCCCGCGGGATGTTCTTGTCTTTTCGACAAGCGTTCATCATCCGCCCGCGGAAAGCAAGGGCGAGCAGGGCTTTCGATGCAACCGCGCGCCTTCGTCACGGCTGGCTTGCTCGCACCTGCAACAAATACGTCAGTACTTCTTGCACTCCGGAACCGTGCGGCTCGGCAGGCCGATCTTGGCGAACACAGCCGGATCGTAGCCCAGCGTCTGGTTGACGTTCGGGATCACCTTCACGACCTTGCTGAACAGCGCGCCCTTGCCGTCATCGACCACCTCGGTGACGAAATTGGTGCCGATCGCCTGGCGGTTGGCGTCGAGCTTGATCTTGCCGTTCGGGGCGTCGATCTCGATCTTCGCCAGCGCGTCCTTGAGCTTGGCCTGGTTGTTGGAGAGGTCGCCATTGACCTGCCGCAGCGCCAGGATCAGCGCCATGGTCGAGCCGTAATAGTTGGTGGCGAGCAGCGACGGGCTCGGGAAGCGTTTGTTCTCCGGGAACGAGTCCTGATAGGCCTTCACGAATTTCTGCCAGCCCGGATCCTCCCAGGTATCGGCCTGGCCGCTCGCGGCGATGGTGCCGATCAGCGCATTCTTGGCGCTGCCCTTCGACGACAGGATGGTCTGGTCGATCATGATGGAGCCGCCCATCAGATGCGCTTTGCCGCCGGCCTGCTGATACTGGTTGAGGAAGTTGACAGCGTCGGCGCCGCCGAGACCGAGATAGATCGCATCGACATCATCGGGAAGTGCTGCGATCACCGAGGCGAAGTCCTTGGTGCCGAGCGGCACCCATTGCCGGTTGGTGACCTGGCCGCCGGCGCCGCAGAATTCCAGCACCAGGCCGAACACCTGGGTGTAGATGAAGGAGTAATCCTCGCCGACGGTCGCGATCTTGCGATAGCCCTTGGTCTCATAGGCGTATTTGCCGAGGCCGACCTGCCACTGCGCGCCGTCCATGTTGTAACGGAAGAAGTTCGGCGCCGGATCGACATAGGTCGTCTCCTGCGCGCCGGAGGCGGCGTTGACGAAGGTCAGCTCCGGATGGGTCTTGGCAAAGTTCTTCACCGCGATGCCTTCGTCGCCGGACAGCGGCGACAGCAGGATCTGCACCTTGTCCTGCTCGATCAGCTTGCGCACTGCGCGCACCGCGGAGTCCGGCGTCGCGTCGGTCGAGGCGACGATGAATTCGAGTTCCTTGTCGCCGACTTTCTTGCCGAGCACGTTGAGCGCCGTCTGGTGGCCGCGCATGCCGTCTTCGCCGAGCACCGTATAGGTGCCCTCCAACGTTGCAGTGACGCCGACCTTGATCTTTTCCTGAGCGAACGCCGTGCCCGAAAGCAACAGGCTGCTCAACGCAATCAGTCCCAAACTGCTTTTCAACATCGCTCTCCTCCCTCTGTGTTGTCGCCGGCGTCCACGTGGCGAGAAGGCTGATGGGCGTCCGGTTGTTGCCGGCAAAGCTAGCCGAAGGGAGGCGCGGCGCGGATGTCGTCGCGGCGGTGTGGCTTAACGGGCAGTCTCATTTTGATTGTTGCGCCGCAACGAGTTTCGCGGCGCAATGTCGCGGCGGTGTGTTCGGTGTCGGTGTCATCACCCGCGAAAGCGGGTGATCCAGTATTCCAGAGGCTGTAGTGCTTGAGCTGAGAGGCCGCGGCGTACTGGATCGCCCGGTCAAGCCGGGCGATGACAGCAGTGGTGTCGACACACTTCGCGCTCTCGCAACTCGGACGGAAGGGCGGACGCTCACGCCAGCTCCAATCCGCCATTGTCACTTCGTCGTGTAGCCGCCGTTGACGAGGATGGTCTGGCCGGTCATCCACCAGCCCTCCGACACCAGCAGACGAATCCAGGGCACGATATCTTTGATGTCGGTGAGGCCGGTTTTCGAGAAGCCGGACAGCGCAGCAGCCGATTTGTGATAGGCGACTGCGTCTGCGCCTTCGGCCGGATAGAAGAACGGCGTGTCCATCGGGCCCGGGCCGATGGCGGTGACCGAGATGCCGCGGGCGCCGAACTCCTTCGATGCCGCGCGCGTGAAATGCTCGACCGGCGCCTTGGTGCCGGCATAGGCGGCATAGAACGGCGTGTAGGCGCCGAGCAGCGACGTCACCAGCGTGCAGATCTTGCCGTTGTCGTTGACGTGACGGCCGGCTTCCTTGAGGAAGAAGAACGCGGACTTGGCATTGACCGCGCTCATCGCGTCGTACTCCGCCTCCGTGATCTCGACCATCGGCTTCTTCAAGACCTTGCCGACGGTGTTGATCGCGATGTCGGGACGGCCGATCGCGCCGACGGCATCAGCGAACAGCTTCTCTATCGCGCCCGATGTCGTGAGGTTGGCCTGCAAGGCGACCGCGTTGGCGCCGGCAGCCTTGATCGCAGCGACGGTCGCGTCGGCATAGGCCTTGGTTGCGGCGCTGTTGTAATGGATCGCGATCGCCTTCGCGCCGTGGGCCGCGAGATCGCGTGCGATCAGGCCGCCGAGATTCTTGGCGCCGCCGGCGATGATGACGGTCTTGTCCTTGATGCGGTGGTCGGTCATGGCGTCGCTTCTCCAGATCGTGCGGCCGCGCGCTGCGGCGGCTTTCTGGAGACAACGATATCGTCTAGGATTTGCCGATAAAGCTGTGCATTCTGACGTCACTTGTCAGGAATGGCGAACAATCGGGGCGCGATCTTGGACCGCATCGACCTCTTCCGCGTCTTCCTCCGCGTCGTCGAGTGCGCGAGCTTTACCCGGGCGGCCGACACGCTCGGGCTGCCGCGCTCGTCGGTCTCGTCAGCCGTCGCGGAGCTGGAGCAGCGCGTCGGCGCCCGGCTGCTGCATCGCACGACACGGAAAGTGTCGCCGACGCATGATGGCGCGGCATTCTACGAGCGGTGCCTGCGCGTCGTTGCCGATGTCGAGGAAGCCGAGACCCTGTTCCGCCAGACCGCCGCCGAACCGTCGGGCCGGCTCAGGGTAGGCGTGCCCGGGCGGATCGGACGCCTGATCATCGCGCCGGCGCTGCCGGCCTTCCTCGATCGCTATCCGCAGATCGACATCGATCTCGGCGTCACCGACCGCGCCATCAACCTGATCGAGGACTCCGCGGATTGCGTCGTGCGCGTCGGCCCGCTCGGCGATTCCGGTCTGATCGCGCGGCCGCTCGGCAACCTCACGCTGATCAACGTCGCGAGCGCAGAATATCTCGCGCGCCACGGCACGCCGCAGACGCCGGACGATCTCGGCACGCACTGGGCGGTCAACTACGCCTCGCCGTCGACCGGCCGCATCGAGGAGTGGGAATGGCATGAGCAGGGCGCGGCGCGCACCATCGCCATGCGCGGTCGCGTCACCGTCAACAGCGCCGAGGCCTATATCGCCTGCTGCCTCGCCGGGCTCGGCCTGATCCAGATTCCCGCCTACGACGTGAAGCGGCATCTCGATGCCGGAGACCTCGTCGAGGTGATGCCGCAGCACCGTGCCATGCCGATGCCGATGACCTTGCTCTATCCGCACCGCCAGCATCTGTCGCGACGGCTGCAGGTGTTTGCCGATTGGCTGACGGCGCTGTTGAAGGAGAAGCTGCTTGTCGCGGGCTAGAGCTTCGGCGTGATGCCGACGTCAAGGCGGTGGCGCCTCATCGCCTGCCGTTGGCGGCGCGGACCTGCTTCGTCGCGCGCTTCACATCGGCCTTGGGCTGGAAAAACAGGCCGGGCGCAACCGAGACCAGTCCGAAGGTCATTCCGAGGAATGCCAGGAACGTATCGAGATAATTGATCTCCATTTCAGTTGTCTCCATTCAGTTTGCACCGGGCTTACCCGGTGCAATGCGTTCGATCTACCTAGATATGGTTAGATACATTGCTCGGTACAATAGAAAGATTGATCTCGGAGCAATACTTTAAGTGCTCCGCGTCCAGGCCGCCATCTGCCCCTGAATCGGCAGCGCAAGCCGGGCCGCCCGAACGCAAGGGGCCGGCGGCGAGCCTTGGAGCCTTGGCCGCATCAGAACTTCTGCGTGATGCCGGCATAGACGCCGCGGCGCGGACCGTATTGGGGGGCGAATACGCCGATGCCGGAGCCGTCGCGGATCTGGTAGACGGTGTCGAACAGATTGACGACGTCGAGGCGCAGCGTGGTGGGCTTGTTCGGCGCGACGATGTTGAAGTCGTGCGAGACGCCGAGATTGACCTGGGTGTAGGGGGGCACCGTGCCGGTGTTGGCAAAGCCGTCGCGCAGGCCTGAACCATAGATCAGCGACGCGCTGAACTTGGTGTCGCGCCATTGATACCAGCCGCCGACCGATGCGGTCAGCGTCTGGGCATGGTCGGTGTTGACGTAGTTGTTGGCGATGTAGGCCAGCTCGTCCGGATCGAACAGATACTGGTTCGACACCACGTTGGTGGCGACCTGTCTTGCGATCGCGACATTGCCGTAGAGATGCAGATTGTCGTGGTCGTAGGTCGCTTTCAGCTCGACGCCCTCATTGGTGCCTTTCGCATAGTTGAAGGCGGTCAGCACATAGGCCTGGCCGAACTGGCCGTCGTCGAGCAGGTCGGTCGCGATCTTGTAGTAGGCGTCCATGCCGACCTCGAGCCCGGGGATCGCATAGACCTTCTGCGTGACGCCGACGTCGAACACGTGCGAGCGCTCCGGCAGCACGGGATCATTGGCGGTGACCCCCGGCTGGGCCGTCGTGTTCTGTACCAGCGAGAGGTTGGTCGGGGCTGCCAGCACCTGCTCGGGCGGCGTGAAGTTGCGGGCATAGCCTGCGTGGAAGGTGGTGCCGTCGGTGGGCTTCCATGTCAGGCTGATCCGCGGGCTCAGCTGATTGGCGTCGACATATTGCCACATCTGATCGAAGCGCAGGCCGGCGTTGAGCGTGAGCTGGTTGGTGATCTTCCATTCGTCGGCGATGTAGGTGGAGAACAGATATCCGGTCTTGGCGCTGGAATCGAACACCGAGAGCGGCGCGTCGATCGGATTGCCGGCGTCGTCGAGCGGCAGCACGGTCGAGCCGTTGTTGACCAGCGAGCGCTCGGCGCTGACGGCCATGCCGAACTTCAGCGTGTGCGCGAAGCCGAGCCGGTAGGACGTGTCCTCCTGGATGCCGTTGATGAAGCTCTGGCGGTAGACATCCGAAGCCACGCCGTTGAACACGAGATCGCCGATCGGGTCCGGTATGAAGTGCAGTTGGCTGTAGCGGTTGAAATAGGCGATCTGGTAGTCGAACCCATCGCCCGACTTCTGATAGGCCACGACGTTGAACTGGTTGAACTCACGCTGCCGCTCGTTGAGCAGCGCGGAATCGAAATTGGAGACGCCGTAGGCGGTGAAGGCCGGCGGCTGGCCGGGATTGTTCGGGATCTGGTAGGCGCCGTTGGAGACGCCGCCGATATAGGTCAGCCGGCTGGTCGGATCGATCGCCGTCGAGACATAGGCAAAGCCCTTCTCCTGATCGGTCCGGTCGTGGATTGCATTGTAGGCCGGTGTCGGATTCTCGATGCCGACATCGCTGCCGAAATAGCGGCCAGAGATGTAGTACTGGGTCTGTCCGACCGCGCCGCCATAGTCGACGCTGGTGGTGAAGTTGCCATGGCTGCCGCCATAGACGCTGATGCTGCCGGAATTGTTGAAGGCATCGGTCTTGGTCTGGATGTCGAGCACGCCGGCGGTGCGCAGGCCGTATTGCGCGGGCAGCGCGCCGGTGATCAGCGCCATGCTGCCGACGATGCCGGTATCGATGATCTGGCCGAAGGCGCCGACGCCGTCCGGCAGCATGATCCCGTTGATGCGGTATTGCAGGTTGGCGTGCTCGTTGCGCACATGTAGTTCGCCGCTGGCGGCCGAGTCCTGCGAGACGCCGGGCGCCTGCAGCAGCGCCTTGTCCAGCGTGGTGTTGGTTCCCTGGGGCAGCGACTGAAGGAACTGCTGGCTCATCTGGTAGCTGTTGGCGCCGGTCGGTGCGAGCAGCGCGGCGCGGGCCTGGTCGAGCCGCGTGTTCTGACTTGCGACGGCTTGCGCCTGCGTCTGCTCGGGAGATTCGGACGTGGCCGCTACCGCGCCGGTTCTGCGCGCGCGGTGACCGCCTCCGGCCGCAACGCGCGTCCTCGGCTTTTTCGGCCCCGAGGGCGTGGGGTGGCTCTTCGGCGCCGTCACCGTGATATCGGGAAGTTCGGTGGTCGGCGCCGTCGTCTGCGCGAACGCGGTGCCGTTCATCCCGCAAAACAAGAGTGAGGCCGCACCGGCGGCGCGTCGTCTGATATTTCCTGACATGTTGGTTGCCGATCTCGTCAGGCTGCGATCCGGATCCTTCCGAGGAAGGCGCGGTCGAGCCCGCCGTCGCTGCGCGACGGCCTGATTCACATCGATCAAACGGCAGCCGAGCTAACGGCCGCGTTCGAGGTTCAGTCGTGCCGGGATGTCAGGAGATCGGTGGCGCGCGCGGCTGATGATGCAGCCGGCCGATGTCGAGCGGAGCCGCATAAGTGTCGATGTGCCAGGAGAGCAGCGCTGCGGCATCCGGCAGCTGCAAGGGAGGCAGCGCCGGTGCCGGCACTGCCGAGTTGACCATCGCGACGACGGCGCAGATCGCGCAGAGGTCCGCGGCCTGATCGGAATCGGGGTTCGAACGCGGCGCGTCGCGCGAGGCGTTCTCGACATGCACCGCGAGCGAGGCGGCGACGGCTTCGATCGACGCATGCGACCGCAGCAACGACGCGTTGGTCGCCGCCTGTGCCGGCGCGATGGCATGAAAATGCCCGAACGACAGCACGAACTGGATCGACAGCGCCAACAGCGCCAGCCGAGCCCCGTGCCTGATGTTCGAACGAAACCACTTCATGACGACGCCATTCCGCGTCGGGGTCACAAGACGGACGGCGCATGCGACGCGGTGCCGCACATTTTCCAAAACGCGCCGGCCTGTCAATCCGCATTGCTGGGCAATGCGATCAATTTCCAGGCGATCGGACGAATCTGCAACATCGCGATGGCAAATGGGGGCCCGGCTTGCGCCGGGCCCCCATCCGTCACTCCACGATTTCGGTCACGACACCCGCACCGACGGTGCGGTTGCCTTCACGGATCGCGAAGCGCGAGCGCGCCTCGAGCGCGATCGGCTTGTTGAGTTCGATCGTGAACTCCGCGCTGTCGCCCGGCATCACCATCTCGGCGCCATTGGCGAGCTGGACGGTGCCGGTGACATCGGCAGTCCGGAAGTAGAACTGCGGACGATAATTGGCGAAGAAGGGTGTATGCCGCCCGCCTTCGTCCTTTGTCAGCACGTACACCTCCGCGCGGAAGGTCTTGTGCGGCGAAGCGCCGCCCGGATGCGACAGCACCTGACCCCGCTGCACCGTGGCCTTGTCGATCCCGCGCAGCAGGCAGCCGACATTGTCGCCGGCCTGCCCCTGATCGAGGACCTTGCGGTAGCTCTCGATGCTGGTCACGATCGACTTGCGCGTCTCGCCGAGACCGACGATCTCGACCTCGTCGCCAAGCTTGACGATGCCACGCTCGACGAGCCCGGTCACGACCGTGCCGCGTCCGGCGATCGACTGCACGCCCTCGATCGGCATCAGGAACGGACGATCGTTCGGCCGCTCGGGCAGCTCGATATAGCTGTCGAGCGCCTCGAACAGTTTGAGGATCGCCTGATCCGCCAACGGACCGCGCTCGCCGCGCAGCGCCTGCATCGCGGCACCGCGCACGACCGGTGCGTTGTCGCCGTCGTACTGGTACTTCGACAACAGATCGCGCACCTCGATCTCGACGAGATCGACGAGCTCCGGATCGTCCGCGACGTCGCATTTGTTCAAGAACACGACGATGCGCGGCACGCCGATCTGGCGTGCGAGCAGGATATGCTCGCGCGTCTGCGGCATCGGCCCGTCGACCGCGGAGACGACCAGGATCGCGCCGTCCATCTGTGCCGCGCCGGTGATCATGTTCTTCACATAATCGGCGTGGCCCGGGCAGTCGACGTGCGAGTAGTGTCGCGCCGCCGTCGAGAACTCGACGTGGCTCGTCGCAATCGTCAGGATCTTGGTATCGTCACGCGTACCTTGCGCGGCCGACGCCTTGGCAACGTCCTGATAGGAGACGAACGCGCCCCAGCCGTGATCGGCTGAAACCTTCGTCATCGCCGCCGTCAGCGTCGTCTTGCCATGATCCACGTGGCCGATCGTGCCAACATTGCAGTTGGGCTTGAGGCGGATGAACTTCTCTTTGGCCATGGGACACCTGTGGTGTTCGAGCTCCCGTGCTGGTTTGCTCGACTCGAGGCACCGCGAGAGCTCGTTCGGCGCCCGGAGCCGCTTCCGCTCCGGGCTGCCTCACATGTCAGGTGTGACGTTGGGTCAGGTCCAAAACGGAATAGCGGCGGACGAGGGCATTAGCCCTCCCGTCATCAGCACTGCTGCTCGCTGTGACTGCCGCATGTTGGAAACCTGGGTCGCTCGCTCTACAAAAGGAGGCGAGTACATAAGGGGTGGCCGCGCTGTTGGCAAGAGGCGCAGCGGTCGCGCCGAAGCGCGGCGCTGGCATTGCCGGCCTCCGGGGCGTATAGTTCGGTGGTACAGGTGACGGTCTCCCGAATGTCGATTTTCGCAAGCAAAACCGGTCTCGCAATCGTTGCAGCAGTGCTCTGCCTCGGCGCTCAGCAGGCCCATGCCCAGGCTGGCCCGGTGCGCTACTGGACCCCGGGCTCGCTGTTCGGCTTCGGCGGCAGCCTGGCCGATGGCCAGAAGGCGGACACCTACGGCAATTTTCCGAGCTTTGACGCCACCGCTGCGCAGGGCGGCGACTTCTCGTATCTGAACGGCCGGCCGGACGGCTGGTTCGTCGGCGGCGAAGGCGGCCGTGTCGGCTGGAACGGGCTCGGCCAATCGGCGGCATTCGGTGGGCTCGAATATCAGGGCGCGCAGGTGGGCTACAATTTCAAGGGCGTCGGCAATACGCCCGTAACGTTCTTCGCCGGCTTCGACTCGTTGAAATACAATCCGCCCGGCGCGGGCGGACCCCTGGCGCCGTTCAGCGGCAATCAAGGCGTCAACGCCGGCTATTCGGCGCGTGCAGGCGTCGAGTTCCGCCCGAGTTCGAATGTCAGCCTGTCGTTCGGAGCGAGCTTCACCCAGCAAGGGGCGGAGCGCATGGACAGCGACATTCATTCGCAGCTATTGCCCGGCCAGTCCCCGGTTCTGTTCGGCGGCCGCTAGCGCTTCAGCGCAAGACTGCGGCGCCGCGGTCCTGATTCAACCAATCTGCACCAAGAAGGCTCGGGCTCACGGGCACAATCAGGATCGAAACATGGACATGCAGGGCAAAATCGCACTCGTCACCGCCGCGGCATCGGGCGCCGGCCGCGTCGGCGCGCTCATCCTCGCGCGCGAGGGCGCGGCGGTTGCGGTCGTCGACCAGAACGAGGCCGGCGCGAAGGCGGTGGTCGACGAGATCAAAAAGGGCGGCGGGCGCGCACTGGCGCTGACCGGCGATTTGCGCGACGACAAGTTTTCGCGCGACATCGTCACGGCGACCGTCAAAGAGTTCGGTGCGCTCGACTGCGTGTGGAATCATCTCGGCATTCCCGGGCCGTCGGTGATCGACGATCTGGAAGGCTGGGATCTCAGCGTCGATCTCAATCTGCGCTCGCAGCTGATCACCACCAATGCGGCGCTCGCCCAGATGACGGCGCGGCGCAAGGGCAGCATCCTGTTCACCGCATCGACCTCGGGCCTGGTCGGCTCGCCCTGGAGCCCGACCTATTCGGCGGCCAAGGCGGGCGTCATTGGTCTTGCGCGGGCGCTCGCCAAGCGCCACGCCAAGGACGGCGTGCGCGTCAATGCGATCTGCCCCGGCGCGATCGACACGCCGATGCTGCGGGTGTTCGTCAACCGGCCCGACCAGCCTGGCCACAACGAGGCCGATCCGGAGGAACTGATCAAGGCCGCGGTCACCCGCAATCCGATGGGCCGCGCGGCGCGCCCCGAGGAGATCGCGGAGGTCGCGGTGTTCCTGCTGTCGGACAAGGCCTCCTTCGTCACCGGCATCGCGATGCCGGTCGACGGCGGGACGGTGGCGTGACGCACCCATGAATTGAAGTCGATCCGCAGCCCCAGAGGAACTGCGCCCCCTCTCCTGCTTGCGGGGGAGGGTTGGGGTGGGGGCTCTCTCCGCGAGTCACATTGCGGATAGAGCCTCCACCCGGATCGCATCTTTCGATGCGATCCGACCTCCCCCGCAAGCGGGAGAGGTGCAGCGAGTTCGCATCACGGGATCGCTTTAACTGACTTGATGACGCGCTAAACTAAAACTTCGCCCTGATGCCGGCATAGGCGGCGAGCGGCATGCCGGGCACGAAGGCGCGGGGATCGCTCAGCTGCGCCATCAGGTTGGCGCCGCCTCCGGCGCTGACAAAGCCGCCGGTCTGATAGAATGCGCCGCTCAGATAGTAATGCTGGTTGAACACATTGTTGATCAGGCCGAACACCTCGATGTTCTTCGTGACCTGGTATGACGTGTGGAGATTGACGACCGAGTAGGCCGGCACCTTCGGGCTCTGGTTGGTGTCGTCATGGATCAGCCACTGGCTGCCCACGACGTTGAGGTCGGCGCCGACCTTCCAGGCATCGGTGACGTTGTAGTCGACACCGGCCTTGAAGCGGTGAGCGGGAATGCCGGGGATGTGGTCACCGGGAGTCACGTTGACAAATTGCGCGCCGCCGTCGCTGGTCAGCGCGTTCGGATTGTTCGGCGAGGACAGCGTGATCGCGCTTTGATAGGTCGCGTTGACATAAGTGTAGTTGGCGTAGGCGTTCCATCGATCGATGCGATAGTCGAGCTTGGCCTCGATGCCCTGGCGCAAGGTCTGTCCGGCGTTCTGGAAGTATCCGAAATTGTTGACGCCGAGCGGGCTCGCCACCTGGATGATGTCGTCGTCCGACAAGGTGTGGAACGCGCCCAGCCCCCAGCTCAGCACGCCTGTCCTGGCATCGCGACCCCAGCTGCCGCGCAGGCCCGCCTCGACGGTGTGCGACACCACCTGCTTGAGCGGCGGGTCGGCCACCAGGAAGGTGTCGATCATGCAGGGATGGTTGGGATCGGAGCAGCCGAGCTCGAGCGGCGTCGGCGTGCGGTTGGCTTCCGAATAGCCGGCATAGGCGGTGAGGTTCGGCGTGATCTTGAAGGTGCCGCCGATCACCGGGTTGAAGCGCTGGAAGCGGTTGCTGCTGTTGAGCAGGTCGTTGGTGCCGGTCTGGTCCTTTAGATCGATCTGGGCGTAGTTGAAACGCCCGCCCGCGGTCACCGAGAACCTGTTGGTCACGTCGAACGTGTCGGTGAGGTAGACGCCGGTGTAGGTGTTGGTGGCGCGCAGATCGACCGGGCTGAGACCTGCGTCGGGCTGGTTGATGAAGACGCCGGTGCCGGTGACGAACAGGTTGTTGGGATCGATCGTGCCGAGCTCGCTGGTCGCCGTGAACTTGGTGTTGCCGTGGTCGACGCTGACACCCATCACGACGTGGTTGTCGTGCCCGAACAGCTGGTCCGAATTGGTCAGCTGCGCGGTGCCGCCGTAGCTGTTGGTCGCGGCCCGGTTGCGGTCGATTTCGCCGAGGAAAGCGTTGCCCAGCGTGTTCGGAACCGAGGGGCCTCCTGCGGGGCCGTAAATCGGAAGGTCGTCGCCGATACACAAGGTCGTGGGATCGTCACAGGGCGCAACGTCGGTGCCGTTGCCATCGACGTGGGTCTGCCGGAAGCCGCGGAAGTAGGCGTTGCCCTGGAACGACCAGGTGTCCGAGAAATTGTGGCTCAAGGTGGCGTTGACAAAGGCGAGCTGCAGCAGCGTCGATTGCGGCCAGGTGTAGACGCTGGACCAGCGCTGATTGAGCATCTCGACCGGCGTTGCCGCGACATTGCCGAGCAGGTTGCTGGCGCCGGTGAAGTTGACGTGGAATTCGGTCTGGTCGTTGCGGGCGCCGACGTCGATATACATCCGGTTGATGTGCGACGAATTGGCGTAGTCGCGCCAGCCGCGATCGTAAGCGGATTCGAACGCCGCATAGGCGGAGATGTTGTCCCTCTGGCCGCCGGCTTGCACGCTGCCCTGCACGCGACCGTTGGAGCCGCCGAACAGTTCGGCCTCGGAACCCTGATAGGTGAAGCCGTTCTTCATCTGGATGCTGAGCGCGCCGCCGATCGCGTTGAGGCCGAAGATGGGATTGTTGGGAACCAGCGAAATCCGGTCGATGGCCTTCTCCGGGATGAAATCCCAGTTGACCACGTCGCCCCAGGATTCGTTGATGCGGACGCCGTTCTGGTAGACCGCGATGCCCTGCGGCGTTCCCTGCACCGGCGAGGCGACGAAGCCACGGTAATCAAGCGTGCGCTGGAACGGGTTGCCGGTCTGATCGGTGAGCGTGACGCCGGGCAGCTTGCGATTCACCGAGTCCAGGAAGTTGGTCGAATAGTTGCGGCTGAAATCGGCCGAGGTCAGCACCTCGGTGTTGGACGGGACCTTGTCGCGGTCGAGCAGGCTCGAGTCGCGGTCGGACGGGCTCGGAACGCCGGCGCCGCCCTCAGGCGCCGCCGCGGTCTGTGCCGGCGCGGCCCGGGTTCGGGCGGTCCGCGAAGGCCGCGCCACCGGCTTGGCGGCGGGCTTGATGCTGCGCGTGCCCGACAGCGGCGAGGGAGCAATCACGGTGACCGGCGGCAGCTCAGCGGGAGCGGGGGTCTGGGCGCCCGCGGCCAGCGGCGCTGCGGCTCCGATGGCGGTGAGCACGGCCGCAGCGCCGCGCGTGTAGACCGAAGAAGACAGAAATCGTGTTGCCGCGCGCAACAACGCACCAGCCATGACGCCCACCCATTGTCGCGGTTCGGCTTTTTATCCCCGACGAACCCTGGCTTTGAGACTGCGGGAGCGGTGGAGCTTTGGCAAATGAGATGTGTCCCGGAGGTTCGGGATTCTTTTCCATCGGTCATCGGGAAAAATTCCCGATGCCCCGCGGGCGGGTGCGCGTAGCCGATACGGGCGGTGATTTCGGTCCAATTTGCGCGGATTGGTGCCCAAGAGGCAGGCATTCCTGCCCCCTGGGATCGATTCGAGGTCAGTCCTTGAACTCGCAGCCGAGCCGCTGCAGCGCCTCATCGACCCAGCGGCGGTCGCTGGTGCCGGCGAGGATTTGCTGGATGGCCTTCTCCTCGGTCGCCTTCTTGGCCTCGGTCAGCTTGCAGATCGCCTCGGCCTCGTCATGGGGCACGCAGAGCACGCCGTCGTCGTCGGCGACGATGAGATCGCCGGGCTCGACGATCATGCCGTCGATCGAGATGGCGCAATTGATCTCGCCCGGGCCGTCCTTGTAGGGCCCGCGATGGGCGACGCCGGCGGCGAATACCGGAAACGAGCCGGCGCGGATCGCGCCGGCATCGCGGATCGAGCCGTCGATCACGAAGCCCGCCACGCCCTTCTTCTCGGCCAGTGTCGACATGATCTCGCCGATGATGGCGTTGACCAGCACGCCGCCGGCATCGACCACGATGACGTCGCCGGGCTGGGCGAGGTCGATCGCCTTGTGCACCATCAGATTGTCGCCGGGCCGGGTCTTCACGGTCAGCGCCGGGCCGCCCAGCCAGCCGCCCTTATGCATCGGCCGCAGCCGGTTGGTGCCCGCGATCCGCGACATCACATCGCTGATATTGGCGACCGGAAGCGTGCGATAGCGCGCGACCAGGTCGGGCGAGACTTTCCGCTCCGCCTTGTGAATTGCAAATCCTATGGCCATCGGTTTTCTCCGGGGTCTGCTTGAGCGCGGATTCAGTGCGCGCGGCGGTCGAGATGGGCGTTGAGGCGAGGATAGACGCGGCGGGCATTGCCTTCAAAGATCTTGGCCTTGTCCTCGGCGCTGAGCGGCAGCGCATCGATGTAGCGGCGGGTGTCGTCGAAGTGATGCCCGGTTTCGGGATCGATGCCGCGGACCGCGCCGACCATCTCGGACGCAAACAGGATGTTCTCGACCGGGATCACCCGGGTCAACAGCTCGATGCCGGGCAAATGATAGACGCAGGTGTCGAAGAACACGTTCTTGAGCAGATGCTCCGACAGCGGCGGCAGCTTCATGTCCTGCGCGAGGCCACGGTAGCGGCCCCAGTGATAGGGCACCGCGCCGCCGCCATGCGGGATGATGAAGCGCAGGGTCGGGAAGCGCTTGAACAGGTCCGAGGTCAGGAACTGCATGAAGGCGGTGGTGTCGCCGTTGAGGTAGTGCGCACCGGTGCCGTGGAAGCAGGGATTGCAGGACGAGGAGACATGGACCATCGCCGGCACGTCGAGCTCGACCATCTTCTCATACAGCGGATACCACCACTCGTCGGTCAGCGGCGGATCGCACCAATAGCCGCCGGCGGGATCGGGGTTGAGGTTGCAGCCGACGAAGCCGAGCTGGGTCACGCAGCGCTCCAGCTCCTCGATGCAGTTCGCAGGCTTGGCGCCAGGGCTCTGCGGCAGCTGGCAGACGGGGACGAAATTCTGCGGGAACAGTGTGCAGACCCGGTGCACCAGGTCGTTGCAGATCGTGGTCCATTCGCGGCTGGTCGCTTCCTTGCCGACATGATGCGCCATGCCGGCGGCGCGCGGCGAGAAGATCGTGACGTCGGTGCCGCGCTCCTTCTGCAGGCGAAGCTGCGCGCCCTCGACGCTGGAGCGGATCTCGTCGTCGGTGATGCCGAGATTGGTGGTGAGCGGCCGGCGCGATCTGTCGGCGAGGCCGGCGAGCTGCTTGTCGCGGAAGATCTGCAGCTTGGCCGGCTCGGTGGTGTAGTGACCGTGACAATCGATGATCATGGTTGCGTCCTTATTACGTCCTTGGCAGGGGTGTCAGTGGGTGACGGATGACGGGATCGCGCCAGTCAATTCCGTCTCGCGCGGCTTGACGCGCATGGTGGTGGCGATGGCTGAGGCGACGAACAGGAAGCCGGCGATGCCGACCAGCGCCCAGGAGAAGCTTCCGGTGGAGTCCTTGATCAGGCCGATGCACCACGGCCCGATCAGGCCGCCGAACTGCGCCAGCGTGTTGACCATGGCGATCGAGGCGGCGCCGGCCGCGCCGGTCAGCAGCGAGGCGTTGATGCTCCAGAACAGCGGATTGCCGGCGTTGAGGCTGAAGCCGACGATGCAGAGGAATACGAAGGCCAGCACCGGGCTCGCGACATAGGCGCTGCCGAGCATCGCGACCGCGGCGAGCAGATAGACGGCCGCGAGATGAAACTTGCGATCGCCCGTCCTGTCCGAGCTGCGGCTGACCACGATGGTGCCGACGACGCCGAGCAGCGGCGGGATTGCCGAGAGGAAGCCGACCTGGATGTTGCTGAGATCGCCCATGCCCTTGATGATCTGCGGCAGCCACAGCAGCAGGCCATAGATGCCGACCAGCGCGCAGCCGAACAGCGCGGCCAGCAGCCAGACCCTGATATCGAGGACGCATTCGATCAACCTGTGCTGCCCCTGTTGCTCGATCTCGGCCCGCTCGGCGGCGAGCTCGCCCTCCAGCCAGGCGGCCTGCTCCTTGGTCAGCCAGCTCGCCTTGGCCGGGCGGTCGGTCAGATAATAGAGCGTGAACAGGCCGAGCAGAATGGTCGGCACGCCCTCGGCGATGAACATCCATTGCCAGCCATGCAGGCCGGCGGCGCCGTCGAGGAACGTCATGATGCTGGTCGAGATCGGACCGCCGGCTACGGCCGAGAACGAGCCGGCGATGATGTAGCCGGCAACCGCCCGGGCGCGATAGCGCGAGGGGAACCAGTAGGTCAGGTACAACACCACGCCCGGCATGAAGCCGGCTTCCGCGACGCCGAGGCCGAACCGCATCACGTAGAGGCTGAGCGGATTCCAGACAAAGGCGGTCAGCGTGGCGACGAGGCCCCAGGTGATCAGGATCCGCGCCAGCCAGATCCGCGCCCCGAGCCAGTGCAGCATCAGATTGCTCGGCACCTCGAGCACCATGTAGCCGAGGAAGAAGATGCTGGCCGCGAAGCCGAAGATCGCGGGGCTGAGGCCGAGGTCCTTGTTCATCGTCAGCCCGGCGTAGCCGAGGTTGATGCGGTCGAGATAGTTGAAGAACATCATGACAAACAGGATCGGGATCAGCCGCCAATAGACGCTGCGGATGGTTTGCTGTTCCAGCTCGCTGACGGACGCTTGGCCCATTGAAATCCTCCCTTGCTTTTTGTTATCGCGCCCGTGATCCGAACCGGGCGGAACGCCTGTTATTCGCGGCGATTTCGCATGGCTGACCGGCTGCGCGTATTGCCCCTTGGAGCATCCGCGTTTTGGCGCCAAGATCGGGAAACGGTCCTGGGAGGTCAAATACCGCTTTGACCCGTCACTTATAGGGAATCGGAATAAGCGATGGACTACAGGCAGCTTCGCTACTTCATCGCGGTGGCCGAGGAGCTCAGCTTCAGCCGCGCCGCCAAACGGCTGCATGTCAGCCAGCCGCCGCTCAGTACGCAGATCAAGGCGATGGAGGAGGAGCTCGGGACGCAGCTGCTGTCGCGGACGCGGCGTGCCGTCGAGCTCACCCAGGCCGGCCAGTTGCTGCTGGAGCACGCGCGGCGCGCCGTCAGCGAGCTCGACCTCGCGTCGGAGACCGTGCGCCGTGCCGCGCGCGGCGAGGCCGGCGCGGTCCGCGTCGGTTTCACGGATTCCGTTCCGATGCTCGACATGTTTGCCGAGCTGTTCCGCAGTTTCCGCGCCAGCTATCCGCGGGTGAAGATCGAGCTGCGGCACATGTCGACGGCGAAGCAGCTCCAGGCTCTCGCCGACGCCGAGCTCGATGTCGCGATCATGCGGCCGCCGCTCGACTTCCGGCCGGCTGCCGATCTGCAGGTTCATGTCGTCTGGCGCGACCGGCTGATGGTGTTCCTGCCGACCGATCATCCGCTCGCCGCCGCACCCGGCAAGCTCAGCGTTGCCGATCTTGCGGAGCACGAATTCGTCGGCATGGTCGAGAGCGGCTGCGGCGTCGGCGATCAGGCGGCGATGCTGTGCCGGCGTGCGGGCTTTGCCCCGCGTATCGCGCAGGAGGCGCACGAACTGCGCACCGTGCTTAGCCTCGTCGCGGCAGGGATCGGGCTTTCGATTCTACCGTCTTGCTATCAGCATGCCGGCGTTATGAACGTCGTCGCGAAAGCGCTGGACACGCTGGATGCCGAGAGCCGCATGCTGGTGGCAATGCGCTCGAACGCCTCGCTGCTGCCTCGCCGGTTCGTCGAATGCGCGTTGCAGGCGGCATCGCGCAGTGCGCCGCCGCTCGTTCCCGAGGTTGCCGCAGTCAGCCGGTGATCGAGCTGCGGTACGGCTTGAGCCGTACTGCGCACCCGACTTTCGTCGGCAGTAGTCTCCCGGAATGCGGTCTGGCGCTGCTTTTGCATACTTCAAGGGCAGGTGCTGGGGCGCCGATTCGTCGCGTTCTTGCCTGCGACGGCAATGTCGCGGACAAACAGGAGTGATGTGCGCCCGCAGCGGAATCGAGATCTGCGGAGATGAGACCATGCACGCCATCACGCGTGCGGCACTGCTGCTTGGGACGATGTGGTTGACATCCACGATGTGGACGACATCGCCGACCCTGGCGCGCGACGACGGCCGCTACGCCAATTCACCTTTAAAGCCCTGGTTCGAAAGCCTGCGCAGCAGCTATGGGCAATGCTGCTCGGACGCCGACGGATCTGTTGTCGCCGATCCCGATTGGGAGTCGGATCACGGGCATTATCGCGTCCATATCGACAATGAATGGGTCGTTGTGCCCGATGAGGCCCTGATCACCGAGCCGAACAAGGTCGGGCGCACCATGGTGTGGAAGCACTATATCGACGGCCATCCGCGCGTACGCTGCTTCATGCCGGGCAGCATGACCTGAGGTGTTGTCTCACACGGGCGTGCGGCGCGTGAGGAAGCGCGTCACGACGCCGCCGAGCGCAGCGTGGTCGAGCGGCCCGGCGAGCGAGGCCTTGGCGGTGTCGACCACGGCGTCCGGGGCGAGGCCGCGGCGCAGGTCGCACAACGCATCGGCATAGTCGGCGGTGAATTCCGGATGCGGTTGCACCGACAGCGTCGTGCCGTTGGCATAGAGCAGCCCGGCATGCGGCGTGAAGGCGGACGACATGATGGTGCGCGCGGAGGCGGGCGGGGTGATCACCTGGTCCTGATGCGAGGCGGCCACCGCGATCGTCTCGCCCTCGAGCAGGCCGTTGTCCGGTGCCAGTTGATAGATGTGCCGGCCGATGCCCCAGCCTTTGTCCGACTTGCGCACCGTGCCGCCGAGCGCCTGCGCGATCAGCTGATGGCCGAAGCAGATACCGACCATTGGAACATGCCTGTCATGGGCTGTGCGCACGAAGGCTTCGAGCGGCGCGATCCAGGCGACATCGTCATAGACGCCGGCCGCCGATCCTGTGATCAGGATCGCATCCAAATTGGCCGGATCCGGCAACGTCTCGCCCTTGGCGACGCTCACGACGTCGCAGGTCACCGACGGATCTGAATTGGCCACCATCCGCTCGAACATCTGCGGATAGCTGCCGTGGCGCTCGCGGAACTGCGGGCTGACGAGCCCGGTCTCGATGATGGTGATGCGGGGCATGAAACGCGCTGACGGAGGGGCGGGGATGCTCCTGCCTTTACTCCGAAAGCGCTCGCGGCCACAAGCCGCGCGCGGCTTGCTTCGATCAATTCTGCGACGGCGCCGCCGCGTCGATCGTCGCGGTGTGCTGCGCTGCCGATGCTGTGCCGGCGATCGCCGGTGACGTCGCCACGATTGCCGGTGCCGTGCTGACGATCGCGGGCTCGGTGCGGTAGCGCGGCAGCTGATCCTCGAGCGAATAGCCGACGCAGAGCGCGAGGCTCGACCACACCGCCATGCTGAAATACAGCGACATCCAGGCGATCTCCTCGCGCCACTCGGCGATGTCGTGGGTCACGACCCAGCGCCGGCTGACATCGCGCAGGCCGTCGAGCGGATGCAGCAGCGTGCCGCCTGCGGCAAGATTGGCGCGCCAGCGGTTCAGGTACATCGGGACGTCGACGGTCATCAGGAAGGCGAGGAAGGCGGCGATGCCGACGATCGCTGTGATGAAGGCCCAGCGCACCGGACCGTGAAACTCCGGCAGCAGCCGGCACAGCGCGATCCCGACCAGGAAGAACACCACGGCCCAGATCGAGTTCTCGATCGCGTTGCAGAGATAATGCGTGGTCAGCACCGCATACCAGGAGAAGCATTCCGCGATCACGATCAGCGGCACGATGATCCAGGCGATATTCACGGTGGTCTCGGCGCCGGTCATGGTGCCGAGCTGATGCAGGATGATCGCCCATTGCGCGGCGAAGCAGACCTCGGCGACGGTGGCGACGGTGCGGCCCACCATGACGCTCGACAGCCAGTGGTCGAACAGGCAGATGCGCTGTACGTCGGCGCGCGGCAGCACCGAACGGAAGGCGCAGCCGAACACATAGGCCGCGCACAGCAGCATCATCAGGCCGATGCCGGAGGTGTTGCTGAAGCTGCCGTTCGACTGCTCATGGAACTGGCGGTACAGCGCGAACCAGATCGCGATGTTGACGGCGCTGACGAAGCTCAGGAAGCCCCACCACCGGACCACTGGATTTGACCAAGCCAGCGAAACCGGCCGCGCCCGCCACTCCATGCTCATTCACCGCTCCGCGTGTAACCGAACTGATATTGAACTGTAGTAATTCTGTCATAGAAGGCCGCGAATCACGACTAAAAAATGCGTGTGGTGCAGGCCGGGCGGCTACGGGATTGTGACAGTGTTTGTGACAGCGCGGCGTTTGTGACAGTGAGCGAGCGGCGCGCCGATTGTGACAACGCGCAGCCCGCCAAACCCCTCTCTCGTCATTCTGGGCCCTGCGTGCTGCGCACGCATCCCGGAATGACGGTGGAGGGAGACGGGCTACCCAGGTTCACGATCGTGATCGAATATGACACCCGCGGCGGGTAGGCAGGCCCGGCCCGATCCTCTACAGAACGGCTTCCTCTTTCGGGCCGAACCCGCACGGGCTGGCTTCATGTGAAGGCACCCTGTGACGACGGATATGACGGCCAGCTACGACCCGCTGCTGCGCAGGATTCACTGGGCGACAGCGGTGCTGTTCATCGCCGCGATGTTGATCGGGCTGTATTGCGGGCTGCAGCCGGCCGGCACGTCGCCGCGGCGCGAGCTGCTCGAGGTGCACAAGTCGCTCGGCGTCACCTTGTTCTTCCTGGCGATCCTGCGGCTGATCGTGCGCGCCGCGACTACGGCGCCGCCCGAGCCGGCCTCGTTCTCGCCGCTGATCAGGATCGCGGCACGGCTCAATCACTGGGCGCTCTACGCCATCCTGTTCGTGATGCCGGTGACCGGATACATGTTCTCGTCGGCCGGCGGCTACTCGCTGCGCTATTTCTGGACCTTCAGCTGGCCGCGCCTGTTCGCCGACAACAAGTCGGTGGCGGAGGCGGGTGAGCTTGCACATGGCCTGCTTGCCTGGTTCGTCTATGCGGCGGTCGCGCTGCATATCGCCGCGACGCTGTGGCATGTTCTCGTCAAGAAGGATGAGACCCTGGCGCGGATGTGGCCGCGTGCGAGCCGCTGACGCCGCGATTGGCTTTCAGCCGCGCAACGCGGTCTCGGGAATGGTGCGGCGGACTACCTCGCGCATCGCGAAGCTGGAATGGATGCGCGCGACGCCCGGCATCCGCGACAGATGCTGCTTGTGGATGCGCTCGAAGTCGGCGATGTCGCGGGCGATGACCTGCAGATGATAATCGTCGCTGCCCGACATCAGATGGCACGACACGACGTCGGGACAGCGCGCGATCGCGGCCTCGAAGGCGGCGAGATAATCCTCGCTCTGCTTCTCCAGCGTGATGGTGACGACGACGGTCGTGACGAGGCCAAGCGCCGACGGTTCGAGGTCGACGCGGTAGCCGCGGATCACGCCGATCTCCTCGAGATGGCGGATGCGCCGCGCGCAGGCGGTCGGCGACAGCCCGACCTTCTCGGCCAGCTCGATCTGGCTGGCGCGGGCATCAGTGACCAGCTCGGCGAGGATTCTGAGATCGATACGATCGAGACCGTCCACGCAGTTTTCCTTCATTCGCTGAGCTTGCCGCGAAGGATATGAGCGTATTTGGCTGTGAGCAAGCCGGAATTCGCTGAGAAACGCCGTGTGACGGGGCATAGCCTTGTGGTTGGCGGAAACCAATTTTGCAAGGAGCGGACTATGCGCGTCGGCGTGCCCAAGGAAATCAAGATCGAGGAGTATCGGGTCGGGCTGACGCCGGCCTCGGTGCGGGAATATGTGGCGCATGGCCATGAGGTCGTGGTGCAGCGCGGCGCCGGCGACGGCATCGGGGCCGGCGACGACGCCTATACCCAGGCCGGCGCACGGATAGCCGACACCGCCGAAGAGGTGTTCTCCGTCGCCGAGATGATCGTCAAGGTGAAGGAGCCGCAGCCGTCGGAATGGATCAGGCTGCGCGAGGGGCAGATCCTGTTCACCTATCTGCATCTTGCGCCCGACGTGCCGCAGACCACGGGGCTGATCGCCTCCGGCTGCACGGCGGTCGCCTATGAGACCGTCACCGACGCGCATGGCGGGCTGCCGCTGCTGGCGCCGATGAGCGAGGTCGCCGGCCGCCTTGCGATCGAGGCCGCGGGCGCCGCGCTGCGCAAATCCGCCGACGGCATGGGCAAGCTGCTCGGCGGCGTGCCGGGCGTTCCGCCGGCGCGGGTCGCGATCATCGGCGGCGGCGTGGTCGGCACCCATGCGGCGCGGATGGCCGCAGGCCTCGGCAGCGACGTCACCATTCTCGACCGCTCATTGCCGCGCCTGCGTGCGCTCGACGACCTGTTCATCGGTCGCGTCCGCACCCGTTACGCCACACTGGAAGCGATCGAGCAGGAAGTCTTCGCAGCTGACGTGGTGATCGGTGCCGTGCTGGTGCCGGGCGCCAGCGCGCCCAAGCTGGTGTCGCGCGCGCAGCTCGCAGGCATGAAGCGCCGCGCGGTGCTGGTCGACGTCGCCATCGATCAGGGCGGATGCTTCGAGACCTCGAAGCCGACCACGCACCAGGCGCCGACCTATCTGGTCGACGACATCGTGCATTACTGCGTGGCCAATATGCCGGGCGCCGTGCCGGTGACCTCGAGCCACGCGCTCAACCACGCCACCTTGCCGTTCGGCCTGGCGCTGGCCTCGAAGGGACTGCGCGCGCTGGTCGAGGATCCGCATCTGCGCGCCGGCCTCAACGTCCATCGCGGCCGCATCACCAACCGCGCCGTCGCCGAGAGCCAGCATCTCGCGGCCGTGATGCCGGAGGAGGCGCTGGCGTCGTAACTCTTGCGAGCCCTCGCAATTTCTCCCGTTGTCGTTCCGGCTCCCGGGCGCAATTGCGCACCAGGCCGGGACGACATCGAACGTGTTGTGCAGTCGCGTAGCCATCCGCACGATGCTTACAGCTTTCGAGAAGTCATTTCTCGACGAACCTCGACCCGGCTCCATCTGCCAGTTCCTTCAGCCGGCTTTGCATCACTTCAATGATGTGCTCGCGCTTTGCTGCAATTCGCTCGATCGGGCCGCCGATGCCGATCGCCAGCGGAGCGCGTCGTTTTGGCAGGGGAACAAGCATGCCGATCGTGCTTGCACCTGGCGTCGTGCGGCCGCCCGACTCGGAGAAGCCGCGGCGGCGAATGCGCTCGATCTCCTCGAGAAAGGCCGCTTCGCGAACCCGCGCCGGCTGACTCGGCTCCTCGGCATTGTTGCGACGGATAATGCCGCGAATCCTGGTGTTCGGCATTTGGCTCAGCAGCACGTGACCGAGCGCGGTCCGAACCATCGGCCGTATTTGACCGGCATGCGCCGTGTACTGAAGCTGAGAGCCGCCGGGGACAACGTGCAGATATCGCATCCCGGCGGCGCCGGTCTGTTGCCCGAGCATGACGGTTTCGCCGCCCGTTGCGGTCCAGAGTTCCTCCATCAGATCGGTCAGCTTCTTGTCACGGAAGGGAGAACGACGGATCCAGTCACCGAGCAGATTGACCCGGTAGCTAGGGATGAAGCGCCGGGTCTTCCGCTCGTATTCGAGGTAGTTCAGTTCTACGAGGCTGCGCAGCAACACTGACGTGCTCGATTGGGGCATTCCCAATGCGGAAGCAATTTCAGTCATGGAAGCAGCCCGCTTCGTTTCCCGGAAGAACTCCAGAACTGCAAACGTCCGCATGGCCGATTTGACAATCGCCGTCTTACTCGCGTTCGGCATGGCTGTCTCCGCGGCGGGGCGGATCCCGCGCCTCCTTCACATATGTGATGTTAGGCCGGAACCGCTTCACTTGACGAGAACTTTGGCACAGATTGGCGCCAATTAGATCAAGCCCCATGGAAACGCACAGAGCAGGGGAAGGCGGATGCCCGGCCGAAGTTTGCTCGAGAAGATCTGGGATCAGCATGTCATCGCCCGTTTGAGCGAGGACACCGATCTCCTTCATATCGATCGTCATCTGTTGCACGATCTCGGCGGCTCGCGCGGCCTGCTCGATCTCAAGGGCCGAGGCCTCAAGGTTCACAATCCCGAACTGACGTTCGCGACGCCGGATCACGCATTGTCGACGGCGCCCGGCCGCGCCGGGACCAGCAAGATCGGCATGGAATTGCTGGCCGCGCTGCGGGTCGAGACCGCGGCGAGCGGCATCAAGCTGTTCGATGTCGATCAGCCCGGCCAGGGCATCGTCCATGTCATCGGGCCCGAGCTCGGCCTCAGCCTGCCGGGCGCAACGATCGTCTGCGGCGACAGCCACACCTGCACCCATGGCGGTCTCGGCGCGCTCGCCTTCGGCATCGGGTCGAGCGAACTCACCCATGTGCTGGCGACGCAGGCGCTGATCCAGAAGCGTCCGAAGACGCTGCGCGCGCGTTTCGAGGGCAAGCTGCCGCTCGGCGTCACCGCCAAGGACATGATCCTGGCGCTGATCGGCCATATCGGCGCCGCTGGCGGCACCGGCTACGCCGTGGAATATGCGGGGAGCGCGATCCGCGCGCTGCCGATCGAGGGAAGGCTCACGATCTGCAATCTCTCGATCGAGCTCGGCGCCAAGATGGGCATGGTGGCGCCGGACGAGAAGACCTTCGAATTCCTGCGCGGCCGTCCCTATGCGCCGCAAGGCGAGATGTGGGACCTCGCGGTGAAGGCGTGGCGCGAACTGCCGAGCGATCCCGACGCGGTGTTCGACCGCGAGGTCGTGATCGACGTCGAGAAGATCATCCCGCAGGTGACCTGGGGCATCAGCCCCGAGCATGTCGTCGGTGTCGACGGACGGATTCCTGATCCGAAGACCGTGGACGATCCGGCGCGTCGCGCCGCGATCGAAACCGCGCTCGAATATATGGGCCTCCAGGCTGGCGCGCCGATCGCCGGCACGCCGGTCGACTGGGTGTTCATCGGCTCCTGCACCAACAGCCGCTTAAGCGATCTCCGTGCCGCGGCCGAGGTCGCACGCGGCCGCAAGGTCGCCGCTGGGGTCCGCGCCTGGGTGGTGCCGGGCTCGGAGAACGTCAAGCGCGAGGCGGTCGCTGAAGGGCTCGACAAGATCTTCATCGAGGCCGGCTTCGAATGGCGCGAGCCGGGCTGCTCGATGTGCCTTGCCGCCAATGGCGAGGTGGTGGCGCCCGGGCAGCGCTCGGTCTCGACCTCGAACCGCAACTTCGTCGGCCGGCAGGGGCCGCGCGCGCGAACGCACCTGGCAAGCCCCGCGAGCGCGGCGGCCTCGGCCATTGCCGGCGCGATCGCCGATGTCAGGATGATGGGGCGTTGATCATGCCGAAACCGTTCGACAAGCTGACCGCAATCGCCGCGCCGATCATGCGCAGCAATATCGATACCGACGTTATCATCCGCATCGAGCGCCTGGTCGGCAACGGAATCCGCGGCACGCTCGGCAAGTGGGCGTTCGGTTCGCTGCGCTATCTGCCCGACGGCTCGGAGAATCCGGATTTCATCCTCAACCGCGAGCCGTACCGGGAGGCGGAGATTCTGGTGACCGGACCGAATTTCGGCTGCGGCTCGTCGCGCGAGGGCGCGGTGTGGTCGCTGCAGGAGCGCGGCATCCGCGCCATCATCGGTTCTGGCTTCGGCGACATCTTCTTCGCCAACTGCTTCCAGAACGGAATCCTGCCGGTCGTCGTCGACAAGGCGGTGGTCGATCAACTCGCCGCCGATATCGAGGCGACGCAGGGCGCGGGCAAGGTCTCGATCGACCTTGAGGCGCAGACCATCGTCTCGCCGTCCGGCGCCCGGCATGCCTTCGAGATCGATCCGCGCCGCCGCGAGGGGCTGTTGAAGGGGCTCGACGAGGTGGCGCTGACACTGCAGCGCGATGACGAGATCCATGCCTTCCAGGCTTCCGACCGGGCGGCGCGGCCCTGGATTCATTCGACGAGGATATCCGCATGAGCACGCAATCCAACATGGTCAAGGTCGCCGTCGTCGGCGGCGAGGGCATCGGCCCCGAGGTCACCGCGCAGTCGCGCCGCGTGCTCGACTGGTTCGCGGCCAAACGCGGCGTGCCGATGACGCTGCGCGAGGCGCAATATGGCCTGATCCCATATCTGGCGACCGGCAAGGTGCTGCCGGAGGATACCGCAGAAGCGATGGACGAGGCCGACGCCATCCTGTGGGGCGCGACCGGCGGTCCGGAGACGACCGAAGTGCCGGCGGCCGCGCGCAAGGCCGGCAGCCTGCTGGGGCTGCGCAGCAAATATGACCTCTACGCCAATCTGCGGCCGATCATGGCGAGCCCTGCGCTCTCGGCGTCGGCGCCGCTTAAGCCCGAAGTGCTCGACGGCGTCGACTTCGTCATCATCCGTGAATTGACCAGCGGCATCTATTTCGGCGAGCCGCGCGGCATCGAGACCTTGCCGGACGGCCAGCGCCGCGGCTTCAACACCGAGCAATACACCACCAACCAGATCCGCCGTGTGGCGCGCTCGGCGTTCGAGCTGGCGCGGACCCGGCGCAACAAGGTCTGTTCGGTCGACAAGGCCAATGTGCTGGAGACCAGCGTGGTCTGGCGCGAGGAGGTGATCAGGCTGCACAAGGAGGAGTTCTCCGACGTCGAGCTGACCCACCTCTATGTCGACAACGCCGCGATGCAGATCGTGCGCGAGCCACGCCAGTTCGACGTGATGGTCACCGGCAACATCTTCGGCGACATCCTGTCCGACTGCGCAGCGATGGCCTCGGGCTCGCTCGGCATGCTGCCGTCGGCCTCGCTCGGCCCGGTCGACCGCTTCGGCCGTCGCAAGGCGCTGTACGAGCCGGTGCATGGCAGCGCGCCCGACATCGCCGGCAAGGGCGTCGCCAATCCGCTCGGCTCGATCCTCAGCGTCGCGATGCTGCTGCGCCTGACCTTGAACCGGCCCGAGGATGCCGATTTGCTGGAGCGGGCGGTGCAGACCGCACTTGCCTCCGGCGCACGAACGGCCGACATTGCGGAAGCGGGCGCGAAGAGGCTGTCGACCGTCCAGATGGGCGACGCGGTGCTCAGTGCGCTCGACAGGATCTCGGCCAAGGAGCACGCGTGATGCCTGATGTCGCCATGCCCCACATTTCGCGGCGGTCGGCCCTGACGGTGATCGCCGCCGGTGGTGCGGCGCTGGCGAGCGGGCGGGCATGGGCGCAGGCGAGCCCGGGCCGCGCGATCTATCCGGTCGCGGTGCCGGTCTATCAGACGCAATTTGTCGCCGATCGCATCGGCTACTTCAAGGAGGCCGGGCTGGACTGCAAGCTGGTGCAGGGCGGCAGCGGCGTGAAGACTCGCGAGATCATCGCCTCGTCGCAGGGAGATATCGGGATCGGCGATGTCACCCATCCGATGCAGCTGACCAATCACGGCCGCGCCGCGCGTGTGCTGCTGCCGGTCGACACGCGGTCGAACTCGGTGATGTTCATCCTGCGCAAGGACCTGAAGGACCAGGGCATCAATACGCTGGAGGCCTTCACGCAGTGGAAGCGGCCCGACGGCCGCAAACCGATCGTCTCGGTGTCCTCGCTCGGCGGCACCAACCATGTCTGGGCGTCCTATTACATGGAAACCATGGGATTGGACGACAAGGTGACCTGGATCGGCACCGGCAATGTCGACACCATGCTGGGATCGCTGAAATCGAAGCAGGTCGATATCCTCGTCAGCTCGCTGTCGCTGCTCAACGAGGCGCAGCAGCAGGGCTGGGGCGAATTGCTGTTCGACGGCACCGATGAGGCGATCTGGAACAAGCATATCGGCGGCAAGGTACCGGTCACGGCGCACTTCACCTTGCAGGCCACCATCGACAAGGATCCGGCCAAGATGCAGGCCTATGTCACCGCGCTGTGGCGCGCGTCGCAATGGATCAAGGCGCACAAGCCGGCCGAGGTCTACGACGCGATCGAGCCCTATGTCGGCAGCACCTCGCGCGATGCCAATCTGCTCGAAATCACCGCGATCCAGAAGGTCGCGGACTACGAGGGCATCGTCGATGCGGCGAGTTTTGCGCGCGGCGAGAAGGTCTGGTTCCGCGAGATGACCGGCATCAAGCCGCTCAAGATCGCCGACGTCGTCAACTCGAACCTCATCGACGCGGCGCGAAAGGCCTATCCGGGTTGAGCGCGCTCGAGACGAGCGTACCCAGATCGCCGCGCGCCTCGGCCGACCGTCGCGTCGAGGTCAAGGGCCTGAGCAAGTCGTTTCAGCTCGCCAGGACGACGATCGAGGCGGTACGCGACGTGACGTTCGACGTCCGCCGCGGCGAGTTCGTCGCGCTGCTCGGGCCGTCGGGCTCCGGCAAGAGCACCGTGCTCAACATGATCGCCTCGCTGATCCGCCCCACCGGCGGTGAGATCCTGATCGACGGCAAGCGCGTTGTCGCCGGCAAGGCGACGCCTGAGGTCGGCTACGTCTTCCAGCGCGATACGCTGTTTCCGTGGCGGACGGTCGCCGACAACATCGGCTACGGGCTGGAGCTATCGGGCGTGCCGGCTCAAGAACGGAAGGGACGCATCGCCGAATGCGTCGCGCAGGCCGGTTTGAAAGGATTTGAGAGCGCCTATCCGTCGGCGCTGTCGGGCGGCATGCGGCAGCGGGCGGCGCTGATGCGGACCCTGATCGTCGAGCCGCAGATCCTGTTGATGGACGAGCCGTTTGGTGCGCTCGACACCCACACCAAGATCGACATGCACGAGGTGCTGCTGCGGATCTGGGAGCGCGAGCAGCAGACCGTGCTGTTCGTGACCCACGATCTCGGCGAGGCGTTGACCCTCGCCGACCGCATCATCCTGTTCTCGGCGCGGCCGGGCCGCATCAAGGACATGTTCACGGTCGATTTCGATCGCCCGCGCGATGCGGTGAAGGTGCGCGAGACCCCGCATTATGCCGAGCTGTTCCAGCACATCTGGCATTCGCTCGGCGAGGAATTCGTCAAGGGCCGGAGCGCATGAAGAGGTGCGGCACGCTCGGCACCGTCGGTTGGCAGGTCCTGATCTGCGCCATCGTGCTGTCGGTCTGGCAGTGGGGCTACGACCTCCGCACCAGACTGCCTTGGCTAGTGCCCGACCTGCTCGATCCCTATTTTATCTCGAAGCCGTCGATGATCTTCGACAATTTCCTGATCCAGAGCTGCCTGACCTCGAAGCTCGGCGTCTTCAACGGCTGGTTCAACGGCGAGTTCGCAAAGTGCCTGGCGCGCAACGAGAACAACCTCTGGGCGGCGACGGCAATCACCTTGAAGAACACCTTCTTCGGCTTCATCACCGGCGTGGTCTCTGGCTTCGTCGCCGGGCTGATCCTCGGTCGGTCCGACCGGTTGAGCGCGATCTTCCAACCGTTCATCACCGCGGTGAATTCGATCCCGCGGATCGCGCTGGCGCCGATCATCGTGCTGGCGTTCGGGATCGGCGACATGTCGAAGATCGTGACCTCGTGGATCGTCGTCGTGTTCCTGGTGTTCTTCAATACGTTCGAAGGCGCGCGCTCGATCGACGAAGGCTTTACCAACGCAGCGCGGCTGCTCGGCGCCAGCGAGTGGCAGATCACCCGCACCGTGGTGGTCCCCTCGACCATGGCCTGGGTGTTCGCCTCGCTGACTCCCGCGATCTCGTTCGCGCTGATCGGCGTCATCGTCGGAGAGTTCATCGGCGCCGAGCGCGGCATCGGCCGTCTCATCATCGAGTCGGAGGCGCGTGGCGAGGCCTCCGGCATGATGGTCGCGGTGGTGGTGCTGATGCTGGTCGGCGTCGTGCTGTCGGCGATCATCTGGCGGCTACAGGCCTATCTGCTGCGCTGGCAGCGGCAGCGCAGCGCCGAATAGAAAGGCCCGCGGCGACAGCCAGCTGTCACACGCGGGCCTTCGGTCTTGGGTGGTCTCTGACTCAGGCTGCGGTCTGTGACGGCGAGGTCTCGCCGTCGAGCCAATCCTGCTCGATCGCCAGCGCACGCCAGGCTGCTTCCATTCGTTTGAAGCGATTGTAGGTCGGCTCGTCGTCGGCGCGCTCGGCAAGCTGCGCGCAGTTCTCCGCATTGTCGAGGAAGTGCTGTGATTGCTTCATGGAACGTCCTCCTGTTGACAAGGACGTGGGCCATCAAATCAGGCTATTCAACGCATGGAACATGAGCATTTCGCCACACAGGTGAATGCCCGTTCACGCGAGTTCCCCGCGCGTCGCCGCCCCTGTCCGTACGCATTCGGAGCACGCTTGGTAGGAACAGTTTGTCGCACCCGACGTTCCTACTCCACGTCGCAACTGGAGGAGGAGAGACGTCATGAGGAAATATCTGTTCGCTGCGGCCATGGTGACCGCGATCGCTTCGCCCGCGTTGGCCGATGATGTCGGCGTGCGTGTCGGCCCGGTTGGTGCGGGCGTGACGGTCGGCGAGTCGCACGAGTATCGCGACCGTGATCGTGACCGCACCACCGTGATCAAGGAGCGCGAGCCGCGCAGCGACCGCACCACGGTCATCAAGAAGCAGGACGAGTTCGGCAACCGCAGCAAGACCGTCATTCATCACGACGACGATTGATGGCGATCGAAGCGATGCGCGTGAAGATGAAAATCCGCCGCCGACCTCGTCGCGGCGGATTTTCCGTGTCCTGATGCGACCGCTAGGTCGCGGACAGGACGGGCACCCGATCGTCGCGGCGTTCGTTTGCGATCCGGCCGCGGCATTCCGCGGCGAACGCGCGCAAGCGCTCGACGGTCAGCGGGTCCATACCCGTGCGCGCCAGACGCTCGGCGCGGTCGGCTTCATCCTTGAGATGGTCAATTGTCCGGCTCATGGTCGCCTCCATGCCGAGACAATTTGAATCGAATTGCGACGTTCCCCACTGGCCCGATCGCTCCTGGAGGCGTGGCTAACGGGCGGTTAATCGGCCGTCTGGCGCGTGCCTCAGGTCACCGGCGCCGGATTGAACAGCGTCAGGTCGTTGTGGATGCCCCACTTGTCCGACCACGGCTTGGTGCGCCCGCTCGCGACGTCGAGGATCAGGCGGAACAGGTCCCAGCCGGTCTCCTCGATGGTCTTCTCGCCGGTCGCGATGCAGCCGGCGTCGAAATCGATCAGATCCTTCCAGCGCCGTGCCAGCTCGCTGCGGGTCGCGACCTTGATGACCGGTGCGGCGGCAAGGCCATAGGGCGTGCCGCGGCCGGTCGTGAACACCTGCAAGGTCATGCCGGAGGCGAGCTGCAAGGTGCCGCAGATGAAGTCGCTCGCAGGAGTGGCCGCGAACAGCATGCCTTTCTGCCGCGCTTTCTCGCCCGGCGATAGCACGCCGGTGATCGGGCCGGAGCCCGACTTGACGATCGAGCCGAGCGATTTCTCGACGATGTTGGCGAGGCCGCCCTTCTTGTTGCCCGGCGTGGTGTTGGCGCTGCGGTCGGCGCCGCCGCGGGCGAGATAGGCATCGTACCAGGCCATCTCGCGGATCAGCGCGCGGCCGACATCCTCGTTGACGGCGCGGCGGGTCAGCAGCTGGATCGCGTCGCGCACCTCGGTCACTTCCGAGAACATCACGGTCGCGCCTGATCGCACCAGCAGGTCGGCGGCAAAGCCGACCGCGGGGTTCGCAGTGACGCCGGAGAACGCATCGCTGCCGCCGCATTGCAGGCCGATCACGAGATCGGCGGCCGGGCAGGTCTCGCGCTTACGGGTGTTGAGCACCTTCAGCCGTGCTTCGGCCTGCGTCATGATGGCCTCGACGATGGCGCCGAAGCCGTCGAAGGCTTCGTCCTGCATCCGCACGATGGCGTCATTGACGCCTTCCGGCACCAGCCGTTCCGGCGCAAGCTTCTCGCAGCCGAGCCCGACCACGAGGATCTCGCCGCCGAAATTCGGATTGAGCGCGAGGTTCTGCAACGTACGGATCGGCACCACGGCATCGGGCGCCGTGATCGCGACGCCGCAGCCATAGGCATGGGTCAGCGGCACGACGTCGTCGACGTTGGGATATTTCGGCAGCAGCTCGGCGCGGATGCGTTTCACCGCATATTCCATCGTGCCCTTGACGCATTGCACGGAGGAGGAGATGCCGAGGATGTTCTTGGTTCCCACCGAGCCGTCGGGATTGCGAAAGCCCTCGAAGGTGAAACCTTCGAGCGGCGGCAGCGCCGGCGGCACCGCGGTTGCGATCTCGAGCTGGTCGAGCGGCGGCGCGTCGGGCATCCGGATGCGCGCCTCGTCGACCCATTCGCCGGCCAGGATCGGCGACAGCGCGTGGCCGATCACCTCGCCATAGCGGATGATCGCCGCGCCCTCGGCGATGTCTTCTAGCGCGGTCTTGTGGCCCTGCGGCACGAAGGCGCGCAAGGTCAGGCCGCAGGGGAAGCGGGAGCCGGCCGGCAGGCCGAAATCATTCACCACGATCGCGACATTGTCGCGGGCGTTGAGCTTGATGTAGCGGGGCTGCTCCTGCGCGCCGATCGACTGGTCCATGCGGCTTCCTCGAATTGTAGTTTGTCGGGCGGGTCAGCCGAAGGCTGAACCCGCCGTGTTTCGTGGTGCGGTGTCGATGGTGGGTTACGTTGACGCTAACCCTCCCTGCGCATCTCAACCCGGGAACGTGTAGGCCGTCTTCACCGTGGTGTAGAACTCGCGGGCATAGGCGCCCTGTTCGCGCGCGCCGTAGCTCGAGCCTTTGCGGCCGCCGAACGGCACGTGGTAATCGACGCCGGCGGTCGGCAGATTGACCATCACCATGCCGGCCTCGCTGTTGCGCTTGTAATGCGAGGCGTATTTCAGGCTCGTGGTGCAGATGCCCGAGGCGAGACCAAACTCGGTGTCGTTGGAGATCGCCAGCGCCTCTTCGTAGTCCTTGGCGCGGATGACGCAGGCGACCGGGCCGAAGATCTCTTCGCGGGCGATCCGCATCTGGTTGGTCGCTCCGGTGAACAGCGCCGGCTGCAGGTAGAAGCCGGGCGTCTCGCGGTTCAACAGCTCGCCGCCCCAGTGCAGGCGGGCGCCTTCGTCCTGGCCGATCTTGATGTAGCGGAGATCCTGGTCGAGCTGGCTCTGGTCGACCACCGGGCCGACATGCACGCCGCTCTTCAGCGCGTCGTCGACCGAAAGCCCCTTCATCCGCTCGGTCATCGCATCGACGAAGCGGTCATGAATGCCTGCGGTGACGATCAGGCGCGAGGAGGCCGTGCAGCGCTGGCCGGTCGAGAAATAGGCGCCGTTGACCGCGACCTCGACCGCGACCTTGACGTCGGCGTCGTCGAGCACGACCAGCGGG
Source organism: Bradyrhizobium sp. UFLA03-84 (assembly GCF_002289535.1). NCBI lineage: Bacteria > Pseudomonadati > Pseudomonadota > Alphaproteobacteria > Hyphomicrobiales > Nitrobacteraceae > Bradyrhizobium > Bradyrhizobium sp. UFLA03-84. The sequence goes on from NZ_NSJY01000013.1 coordinate 686,630, forward strand.
TTCTTGCCGCCCATCTCGAGCTGGAACTTCTTCATCGGGTTGGAGAGCACGCAGGCCTGCGCGATCTTGCGGCCGGTCTGCACCGAGCCGGTGAAGGAGATCGCGGCAACGTCGGGATGGTCGAGCAGCGTCTGGCCGACCACCGAGCCCGAGCCGACCACGAGGTTGAACACCCCGGCCGGAATGCCCGAACGCGCGATGATCTCGGACAGCGCATGCGCGGAGCCCGGCACCAGCTCCGCCGGCTTGAACACGACGGTGTTGCCGTAGCACAGCGCGGGCGCGATCTTCCACGCCGGGATCGCGATCGGGAAATTCCACGGCGTGATCATGCCGACGACGCCGACCGGCTCGCGGGTGATTTCGACATCGAGACCCGGACGTACCGACGCACCCTTCTCGCCCATCAGCCGCAGCGCTTCACCGGCGAAGAACGCGAAGATCTGTCCGGCGCGTGCCACCTCGCCGATGCCCTCGGGGAGCGTCTTGCCTTCCTCGCGCGCCAGCAGGCGGCCGAGCTCTTCCTTGCGGGCGAGGATTTCGACCGAGATCTTGGTCAGCGCGTCAAAGCGCTCCTGCGGCGTCGAGCGCGCCCAGGCCGGGAAGGCGGCCTTCGCAGCGGCGATCGCCTTCTCGGTCTGCGCCTTGTCGGCCTTCGCGAATTCGCCGACCACGTCCTTGGTGTTGGAGGGATTGATGTCCCGCGTGATGCTGGTTCCGTCGACCCATTCGCCGGCGATGAAGTTCTTCTGGTGAGCGGTCATTGTTCTCTCCAACCTTTTGTTGTTAGCGCACGAGGCAGGGACGCTTGTCGTCGAAGGTCCAGCCCGGGATCAGGAACTGCATGGCCAGTGCGTCGTCGCGGGCGCCGAGACCATGCTGCTTGTATAGCGCGTTCGCGGCCTCGATGGCACCGCGATCGAGCTCGATGCCGAGGCCCGGCCGATCCGGGATCGCGATCTTGCCGCCCTTGATCTGCAGCGGCTCCCGCGTCAACGCCTGGCCGTCCTGCCAGATCCAGTGGGTGTCGATCGCGGTCACCTTGCCGGGTGCCGCGGCGCCGACATGGGTGAACATCGCCAGCGAAATGTCGAAATGATTGTTGGAGTGCGAGCCCCAGGTCAGGCCGTTGTCGCGGCAGGTCTGCGCCACTCGCACCGAGCCTTGCATAGTCCAGAAATGCGGATCGGCGAGCGGAATGTCGACGGCCCCTAACCGCAGCGCGTGCGAGAGCTGGCGCCAGTCGGTCGCGATCATGTTGGTGGCGGTCGGCAGCCCGGTGGCACGGCGGAACTCGGCCATGATCTCGCGGCCGGAGAAACCGGCCTCGGCGCCGCAGGGATCCTCGGCATAAGCGAGCACGCCGCCCATGTTGCTGCAAAGCCGGATCGCCTCGTCCAGCGACCACGCGCCGTTCGGGTCGAGCGTGACACGGGCGTTCGGAAAGCGCTTTGCAATGGCCGTGACGGCCTCGATCTCCTGCTCGCCCGCGAGCACGCCGCCCTTGAGCTTGAAATCGGCGAAGCCGTAATGCGCCTGTGTCGCCTCAGCGAGGCGCACGATCGCATCCGGCGTCATCGCGACCTGATGGCGCAGGTTGAACCAGTCCGGCTTGCCGGTCTCGCCCTCGACGTAGGGAAGGCTGGTCTTGCTGCGATCGCCGACGAAGAAGAGATAGCCGAGCGTCTCGACGCTTGAGCGCTGCTGGCCTTCGCCGAGCAGCGCCGCGACCGGGAGATTGAGATGCTGGCCGAGCAGATCGAGCAGCGCCGACTCCACCGCGGTCACCGCGTGGATGGTGACGCGGAGGTCGAAGGTCTGCTTGCCGCGCCCGCCGGCGTCGCGGTCGGCGAAGGTCTGGCGCATCGAGGCGAGGATGTTGTTGCAGGCGCCGATGGTCTGGCCGACGACGAGGTCGCGGGCATCTTCCAGCGTCTTCCTGATCTTCTCGCCGCCCGGCACCTCGCCGACACCGGTATGGCCCGAGTTGTCGGTGAGGATGACGAGGTTGCGGGTGAAGAACGGCGCATGCGCGCCGCTCAGATTGAGGAGCATGCCGTCGCGGCCGGCGACCGGGATCACCTCCATCGCGGTGACGACAGGGGCGCCGGCAAAGCCGCTGCGGATCGTGTCTTGAATCATCTGCTCCTCCCTTGTTTCTTCGCCGTTCGGTTTATTCCGCCGCCTGTTGCGCCGCCATCTGCGGCATCTTCGCCACCAGCGCCGCGAGCTCGGCGATCTCCTGCTCGGTGAGGTCAGTCAGCGGCGGCCGCACCGGGCCAGAATCGCGGCCGATCACCTTCATGCCGGCCTTGATGATCGACACCGCATAGCCCTTCTTGCGGTTGCGTATCGCGATCAGCGGCAGGATGAAATCCTTCAGGCCTGCATGGATGGTCTGATGATCGCGCCGGCGCACCGCGGCGTAGAATTGGGTGGCGAATTCCGGCACGAAGTTGAACACCGCCGACGAGTACGTCGTCACGCCCATGTCGAGATAGGGCAGGGCGAAGGTTTCAGCGGTCGGCAGGCCGCCGATATAGGTGAGGCGGTCGCCGAGCTTGGTGTAGACGCGGGTCATCAGCTCGATGTCGCCGATGCCGTCCTTGTAGCCGACGAGGTTCGGGCAGCGCTCGCAGAGCCGCGCCAGCGTATCGGGCTGCAGGATCGCATTGTCGCGGTTGTAGACGATGACGCCGATCTTGACCGACGAGCACACCGCCTCGACATGGGCGGCAAGGCCATCCTGCTCGGCATGCGTGAGATAGGGCGGCAGCAGCAAGAGGCCATCGGCGCCGGCCTTCTCGGCTCCGATGGCGATCTCGCGCGCGATCGCGGTGCCGTAGCCGGTGCCGGCCAGCACGGGAACGCGGCCCTTGGTCTCTTCGACCGCGACCTTCACGACCTGCGGAACTTCAGCCGGCGTCAGCGAGAAGAACTCGCCGGTGCCGCCGGCGGCGAACAGGCCGGCGACGTCATAGCCGCACAGCCAATCCATGTTGGCGCGATAGGTCGACTCGTCGAACGAATGATCCGCGTTGAACGGGGTCACCGGAAAAGACAGGAGGCCGCCACCGATCTTCGCGGCCATCTCCCGAGGGGTCATCTTGCTCATGGCGCCACTCCTTGAATGATGTTGGGAAGGATGCGCGAGCAGCGCGCGTCCATGGCGGAGTTTCTAGGAAATGGTTCGATGCGCGTCCAAGCCAAACGCGGTATCGAGCGATGCTAACTCTGCATCAATCGCCGCGCAGCTGCGGCGCCGCGATTTCGGTTGCGATCTCGATCAATGACGGCAGCAACTGGTTCTCGTGATCGCGCCGCCATACCATGAACAGTTCGACCGGCACCGGCGTGCGCAGCTTCAGCGGCTTCAGCTTGACGTCTGATATCTTCAGGCTCGCGGCCGCCTCCGGCACGATCGCGACGCCGAGCCCGGCGCGCACCATGGCGAGGATCGAATGGATCTGGCTGAGATGCTGGACATAGCGCGGCAGCACGTCGGCGCGCGTGAACATCGACACCAGCAGGTCGTGGAAATAGCGCGCCTCATAGGGCGAATACATCACGAAGGGCTGGTCGTCGAAATCCTTGATGCTGACGGTCTCGGCTGCCGCCAGCGGATGTTTCTTCGGGATCGCGGCGAGCAGCGGCTCGGCGACGACGCGGCGGCTGGCGAATTCCGGCCGCGCGATCGGCGGGCGCAGCAGGCCGACATCGATCTGGCCTGTCGTGAGCGCCTCGAACTGTTCGCCGGAGACCATCTCCTTCAAGGAAAAATCCACCTCGGGCAAGCGGGAGCGGGCGGCTGCGATCAGCTCGGGCAGGAAGCCATAGGCGGCCGCGGCCGTGAAACCGATCTTGAGCGAGCCGGTCTTGCCGAGCGCGATGCGGCGGGCGACCTGCGAAGCCGACTCCGCCAGTTTGAGGATGCGCCGCGCCTCGGGCAAAAAACTGCGGCCCGCCGGGGTCAGCCGCACCGAGCGGCTGGTGCGCTCCAGCAGCGGCGCGTCGATGATGTGCTCGAGCACCTGGATCTGCCGGCTCAGCGGCGGCTGGGTCATGTTGAGCCGCGCCGCGGCCCGGCCGAAGTGCAATTCTTCGGCCACCGTGACGAAGCAGCGGAGCTGGCTCAGGTCGAACATCGATGCTAACCCGGAATTAATCGATCGGGGATTTGTACGTTCTAGCATCGATGCCTCCCACTGGCCAAGAACACAAAAAGGCAGACAAAGACGGCGGCCGAAGCCGCCGTTTTGGGTTTGTGCCCAACTCCATCCCGTCATTGCGAGCGAAGCGAAGCAATCCATTGCGCGGCAGATGCGGAAGCATGGATTGCTTCGTCGCTGTCGCTCTTCGCCTTGACGGGTCGATAGACATCGGCGGCCTGGCTCAGGCCGCCTTCAGCTGCACCCGCTTGATCTCGCCGACGATGAAGAGATAGGCGATCGCCGCGACCAGCGCGTTGGCGCCGACGAACACCAGCGCGCCGTTGAATGAGCCGGTGGCGGCGAGGATGTAGCCGATGATGATCGGCGTCGTGATCGAGGACAGATTGCCGAAGGTGTTGAACAACCCGCCGGAGACGCCGCCGGCTTCCTTCGGCGAGGTGTCGGAGACCACGGCCCAGCCGAGCGCGCCGATGCCCTTGCCGAAGAAGGCGAGCGCCATGAACCCGACGACCAGCGCCTGGCTGTCCACGTAGTTGCAGGCGATGATCGCCATCGACAGCAGCATGCCGCCGACGATCGGGACCTTGCGTGCCATGGTCAGCGAGCCGGTGCGGCGCAGCAGATAGTCGGAGATCACGCCGCCGAGCACGCCGCCGATGAAGCCGCACAGCGCCGGCAAGGTCGCGACGAAGCCGGCCTGCAGGATCGAGAGCCCGCGCTCCTTCACCAGGTAGACCGGGAACCAGGTCAGGAAGAAGTAGGTCAGCGTGTTGATGCAGTACTGGCCGATGTAGACGCCGAGCATCATGCGGTTGGCGAGCAGCTGGCGGATGTGGTCCCAGCTGGGGCCGCTGTCCTGGGTCTTGCCGGCCTTCGCCGCGTCCATGTCGACCAGCGCGCCGCCCTGCTTGATGTAGTCAAACTCGGCCTCGTTGATCCCGGGATGGTCCTTCGGCTCGTAGATCGTCTTGATCCAGGCGATGCCCATGACGATGCCGAGCCCGCCCATCACGTAGAACACGTGGCGCCAGCCGTGCTCATGGGCGATCCAGCCCATCAGCGGCGCGAAGATCACGGTCGCGAAATACTGCCCGGAATTGAAGAAGGCCGACGCGGTGCCGCGCTCATTGCCGGGGAACCAGGAGGCGACGATGCGGGCGTTGGCGGGGAAGGATGGCGCCTCGGCGATACCGACCAGGAAGCGCAGACCGAACAGCAGGGCCACGGCCGTGCCGGCGGAAAGGAACCCGACCAGGCCCTGCATCGCGGTGAAGATCGACCAGACGATGATGCTGATCGCATAGACCCATTTGGAGCCGTAGCGGTCGAGCAGCCAGCCGCACGGCACCTGGGCGATCACATAGGACCAGCCGAAGGCCGAGAACACGTAACCCATCGCGACGGGATCGAGATGCAGTTCCTTGGAGAGGGCGGGGCCGGCGATCGAGAGCGTGGCGCGATCGGCATAGTTCACGGTGGTGACGAGAAACAGCATCGTCACGATCAAAAGCCGGACGCGGGATCGCCGCGCATCCGTGGTGGACACAATTGCGCTCATTCGCGCCTCCTTGGAAATTTCCTCGGGGTCTGTCCTAGAGAGATGCCGACAATGGGTCCAAGCCCAAACGGGTATTGATCCATACCGATTTTGAATGGATCGGCCCGGTGTCATGCCACCTTCGTCACTGTTGCATCGGTTCTCCAATTAGTGTACTAATAGTACAGTTATTGAGGGCGGCGACGTTGCCCTCTGATCGAGGTCGAATGCTGATGACCACGCCGCGCGACTATGAGGTGTTCGAGGCAGGCAAGGTGACCTTGCAGGGCGGCGCGGTGTTTCCGCAGCTTGCGCTCGCCTACAAGACCTATGGCACGCTGAACGCGGCCAGGGACAACGTCATCCTCTATCCGACCTCGTTCGCCGCCCAGCATCCCGACATCGAATGGCTGGTGCAGCCGGGCGGGGCGCTCGACCCCGGGCGCTACTTCATCATCATTGCAAACCTGTTCGGCAACGGCCTGTCGTCCTCGCCGTCGAATTCGAGCGAGGTGCTCGGCGGCGCGCCGTTTCCTGCCTTCACCTATCATGATGCAATCGCCAGCCAGTGGCAGCTGCTGGTCGAGCGGTTTGGCGTGACCAGACTTGCGCTGGTCTATGGCTGGTCGATGGGCGGCATGCAGGCCTATCACTGGGCCGCGCGTTATCCCGACATGGTGGAGCGCGCGGCAGTGGTCTGCGGCAGCGCAAGGTGCTCGCCGTATAATCATGTCTTCCTCGAAGGCGTGAAGGCGGCGCTGACCGCCGACCCGGCCTATCGCGGTGGCCATTTCGTCAGCAAGCCGGTCGCGGGCCTGCGCGCGATGGGGCGCGTCTATGCCGGCTGGGCGATGTCGCACGAGTTCTATCGCGAGGAGCTCTGGCGCAAGGCTGGCTTCAACTCGCTGGAAGACTACCTCGCGGGATCCTGGGACGGTGCCTTCGCGCGGCGCGATGCCAATGATCTGCTGGCGCAGATCGCGATCTGGCAGGCCGGCGACATCAGCCGTTGCGACGAATTCGGCGGCGACTTCGATCGCGCGCTGGCGGCGATCAAGGCGCATATGCTGCTGATGCCCGGCCGTACCGACCGCTATTTCGACCCGCGCGACAACGAGGATGAGCTCGGCCGCCTGGTCAATGCCCGTTCCGCCACGCTGCACCCGATCCCCTCGATCCATGGGCACCGGGCCGGTAATCCCATCAACAACGCCGAAGACCGCGCTTTCATCAACGCCGAGATTTCGGCGCTGCTGCAGCGCTGACAGGTGAGACGCTATGAGCACAGCCGAGACCAGTGACGCCGGACCGCGCCTCAAGCCGCTCAGCCCGCTGACCCTGCGCGACCTGTCGACCAAGTCGAACCTGGCCGGCGTGGTGCGCGCGGCAAGCCACTACGGCATGATCGTGGTCATCGGCGCGCTGATCTGGTTGGTGGCGTCGCGCTACGGCCTGCCGTGGGCGCTGCCGCTGATCGCCATCCAGGGCTATTTCGTCGCGTTCCTGTTCATGGTGGTGCACGAAACCGCGCACAAGACCGCGTTCCGCAATCATGCGCTCAATCTCGTCGTCGGCAATCTCTCCGCCTTTCTGATCGGATTGCCCCACCAGTACTACTGCCTGTTTCACTGGGACCATCACCGCTACACCCAGGATCCGGAGAAGGATCCCGAGCTGATCGTCGGTCCCAAGCCTGCGTCCGACACCCAGCTTGCGATCGCCTATTCGGGACTGTTGCAGGTCTTGGTCCGCATCCGCCTGATGCTCCGGCACGCGCTCACCGGAAAGGTGATCGTGCCGTGGATTCCGCCGCACAAGCGCGCCGCGATCGTGCTGGAAGCGCGGCTCTATCTTGCCGGTTACCTGCTGCTGCTCGTGGCATCTCTCGCGCTGCACAGCGCGATCCTGTTCTGGGCCTGGATCGTGCCGTTGCTGGCCGGCCAGCTCATCCTGCGCCCGTATCTTTATGCAGAGCACACCGGCTGCGAGCGGACGCGGAGCGCGTTCGAGAACACGCGCACCACGATGACAGGCCGGATCATGAAATGGTTCGCCTGGAACATGCCCTATCATGTCGAGCACCATGCCTATCCGACGGTGCCGTTCCATGCGTTGCCGAAACTGAACGCCATCGTCGATGGCCACATCGTCTATCGCGGTCGCAGTTATCGCGCCGTGACGCGCGAGACCTGGGCCTGGTTCCGCCGCCAGCGGCACTCCGCCTGATAGTCAGGCGTCGGCGCACGGCCGCAGTACGAGATTGACGAGATTGCGGGCATAGGCCGGCGTCAGCGGCTTGATGCCGAAGACGTAGCGATAGAACAGGCTGCCATAGATCGCGTCATAGATGTCGCCGGGCACGCCCGGCGCACCGATGCTGCCGTCCTTCTGGCCGGCCGTGATGATCTCAAGCATCCTGGCACGGCGAAGGCCAAGGTAGCGCTGGTAGAACATCTCCGCCGTGCCGGTCTTCGAGATGCATTCCGAGATCACCGCAAGCTGCACCCGCCCGAACTCGCCCTGCAGCGCCTCGACATAGGTCGCGACATGGCGGCGGATGCGGGCCACCGGATTGCCGGCCTCGGGCAGCGGCACGGCCCGCGAGGCCTGGTCGAGGAAGGCATCGATCAGCAAAGCCTCGCGCGACGGCCACCATTTGTAGATCGTCATCTTCGAGACGTTGGAGTGCCGAGCGATCGCGTCGATCGTGGTGGCCGCAAGGTCGGTGGTCGCCATCAGCGTATAGGCACTTTGCAGGATCGCGGCCGTGGTTGCAGCCGAGCGCGGCCGGCCGCGCCGCCCGGTTGCCGCATCCTCCGTCTCTGCCTTGCCGCCCGCCATGGCCGGATTCGCGTCCCGCGTTTGAATCATCGTTTCGTGCACCGGCATAGCACGGAATCGAACTCTGGATGAGACCAGCGCCGAAACCGGCCCGTCACAGCGGGACGTGGCGGGCTTGCGCGCCTGCAACCAAAGTCCGATCATGCCGTTGGTATTCGGCATTGGCTTGTGATTCTCGCCGCTCGGCATCGGCCGGCCGGTGGGCAGCAGCGCGAGGACGGCCATGAGTGACCTGCTTCGCATCGCCATCTTGGGTTTCGGCGAGATCGCCGGCCGGCAGCACCTGCCTGCGATCGCGAAGACATCGGGCGCGGCGCTGGTCGCGGTGGTCGATCCGGTCAAGACCCCGCCCGGCCTGCCGCATTTCCGCGATCTACCGGAATTGTTGCGCGACGGGCCGGAGATCGATGCGGTCGCGCTGTGCACGCCACCGCAGACACGTCATGCGCTGGCCGCTGCCGCGCTCGCCGCGGGCAAGCATGTGCTGCTGGAGAAGCCGCCGGGCGCCACGTTAAGCGAGCTCACGCCGTTGATCGCCGCCGCGCATCAGGCGGGCCGGACGTTGTTCGCGACATGGCATTCGCGTTACGCACCCGCGGTTGGTCCGGTGCGCAAGCTGATCGCCGGCCGCACGATCAACAAGGTGGCCGTCATCTGGAAGGAAGACGTCCGCGTCTGGCATCCCGGCCACGCCTGGATATTCGAGGCAGGCGGCTTCGGCGTGTTCGATCCCGGCATCAACGCGCTATCGATCCTGACCGAGATCCTGCCGTATCACGTCTTCGTCAAAAGTGCGCTGCTGGACTTTCCTGCCAATCGGGAGATGCCGATTGCAGCAGCAATCGAACTGTCCGATGCGTACGGCTTGCCGATCCACGCCGAGTTCGATTTCCGCCAGGCCGGGCCGCCGAGCTGGGACATCCTGTGCGAGACCGACGCAGGGCCCGTGACATTGTCGAAAGGCGGTCGGCAGCTGCGCGACGGCAACCGGCTGGTGGTCGATGCCACGGATGAGGAATACCCCGCCCTCTACCGCCGCTTCGTCGCGCTGACGTCGGACGGAAAATCCGACGTCGACCTCGCGCCCTTGCAGCTCGTCGCCGATAGCTTCATGCTGGGGCGACGGCGCCTCGTCGAGGCGTTCGAGGACTGAAGATGAAATCAGCCAGCATCGCGCGCGCCCCCTTCGGCACATTGCACGACGGCACAACGGTCGAGCGCGTGACGCTGCGCGGCGCGCAGGGGTTTGAGGCCGCGATCCTTCCCTTCGGCGCGACGCTGCAAGCGCTGCGCACGCCGGATCGCGACGGGCATTGCGACGACGTCGTGCTTGGCCATGACGAGTTCGACGGTTACCTCGCGCAGCGCAAGTTCTTCGGCGCGACCATCGGGCGCTACGCCAATCGCATCGCCGCCGCGCGCTTCATGCTCGACGGCGAGGCGGTGACACTTGAGGCCAACAACGGTCCCAACGCGCTGCATGGCGGGCCGCAGGGCTTTGATCGTAGGCTGTGGCGGATCGTCGAACTGTCGGATGAGCCGGGGCCGACGCTGGTGCTTGAACGCGAAAGCCCGCATGGCGAAGAGGGCTATCCGGGTACGCTCCAGACACGGGTGACCTATTGCGTGCGCGCTCCGATGGAACTCTCGGTCACCTATGAGGCGACGAGCGACAGGCCGACCTACCTTAATCTCACCAACCACAGTTTCTTCAATCTCGACGGCGCGCGCTCAGGCAGGCAGATCCTCGACCATCGCTTGACGATCGCGTCCGACCATTTCCTTGCGGTGGACGCCACGGCGATCCCGTTGCCGGGGCCGCCGCGGCCGGTCGACGGCACACCGTTCGACTTCCGCAAGCCCACGGTGATCGGCGCGCGGATCAGGATGAATGACGAGCAGCTGCGGCTCGGGCGCGGCTACGATCACAATTTCTGCCTGGCCTCGGGGACGGGCCTTCACTTTGCCGCGCGCCTCGAGGCGCCGCACAGTGGGCGCGTGATGGAGCTGTTCACCGATCAGCCGGGATTGCAGTTTTATTCCGGCAACTTCCTCGACGGCTCGACCTCCGGCAAGGGTGATCGGCTGTATCGACAGTCCGACGCGCTCTGTCTCGAGCCGCACGCCTGGCCGGATACGCCGAACCGGCCTGACTTTCCATCGGCGCGGCTCGATCCCGGCCAGATCTACCGGCGCAGTATCGTCTACCGATTTTCAACCGTGTGAGTGACGCAATGACGGACCGTGCCGCCGAGCCGCTGATGGAAGAGGTGCCTACATCCGTGCTGTCGGCCGAACGTTGTCATCTCGGCGAAGGCCCGACCTATGACGCCGCGACCGATACCGCCTGGTGGTTCGACATCCGCGAGCGTCGCCTGTTCGAGCATCATTTTGCGGCTGGCCGCACCGTCATTCACGCGCTGCCGAAGATGGCGAGCGCGTTGGCGCGGATCGATGGCGAGCGGCAGCTGATCCTGACCGAGGATGGACTTTACGTCCGGCAAGTCGCCGGCGGACGCCTCGAGCTGTTCGCCGCGCTGGAGGCCGACAATCCGCTGACGCGCTCCAACGATGCACGCGTGCATCCGTCGGGTACGTTCTGGCTCGGCACCATGGGGCGCCAGGCCGAGCAGGGTGCCGGCGCGATCTACGCGCTGCAGGGGGGCCGCATTACACGGCTCTATCCCGGGATCACGATCCCGAACGCAATCTGCTTTTCGCCCGCGGGCGACGTCGGTTATTTCGCCGACACCGCGACCAACGTCCTGCATCGCGTGCCGCTCGATCCGGCAACGGGATTGCCGACCGGCGAGCCCATCGATCTGATCAGACATCACGGCGGCGGCGGGCTCGACGGCGCTGTCGTCGACGCCGACGGGATGATCTGGAATGCGCGCTGGGGCGGTGGCTGCGTCGATGTCTACGATCCATCCGGCCGGCACCTGCGCTCGCTGAAGGTGCCTGCGCGCCAGTCGAGTTGCCCGGCCTTTGTCGGCCGCGATTTCTCGCGCGTGCTGGTCACCTCGGCCTGGCAGGACATGAACGAGGCGCAGCGCGCGACCGATCCCGGCCACGGCCAGACCTTCCTGCTCGATGCGGCGGCACGCGGCCGGGCCGAGCCTGACGTGAGATTGTCCTGACCGCGGGCTTGCCGCAGGTATTGTTGACGTGACCTGAATATTTGGACGATAGTACAAATATGGTCCGTAAGCCCGCCAAGTCCAACGTCAAGGCCGTCAGCACCCGCAAGCCGAACATGCGCGAGGCGATCCTTGCCGCAGCAGAGGAGTTGTTCTCGACCTACGGCTTCAACGCCGTCTCGGTGCGCGACATCGCGCAGGCCGCCGGCGCCAATCCCGGCAGCGTGACCTATCATTTCAAGACCAAGGACGGCCTGCTGCTCGAGATCTATCGGCGTCACTGCGGCCCGATGAACCGGCGGCGCTCCGAGCTGTTGGCGGCGGCGCGGCGGGTGCGCGATTTGCAGGACCGACTGGAGGCGATCGTGCGTGCCTATGTGCTGCCGGCCTTCAGCTCGGGCAGCGACCTCGCCGGCGGCGGAACGCGGTTCACGCGGCTCCGCGCAATCATGTCGGCCGAGGGCAACGAGGTGGTGCGCAAGATCATCGCGCAGACCTTCGACGACACCAGCCACGCCTTCATTGACGCGATCCATGACAGCCTGCCGCATATTCCGCGCACCGATCTGGTCTGGCGCGGCCACTTCCTGCTCGGCGCGCTGTACTACACGCTGGTGACGCCGGAGCGGGTCTCGCGGCTGTCGCGCGGCAGCGCCGACGGCAGCGATGCCGGCCATGCGATCGAGGAGTTGGTGCGCTCGACCGTTGCCGCGCTGCAGGCTCCACCGCTCGATCCGGCGATGCCCGCACCGCGCAAGGCGCCGGGCGCGGTGCCAGGACGAGCGCTGACCTGATCCCGCGGAGTTCGTCGCCATGGAGAAACTTCGGCTGCGCATCGTGCTTGGCAATCACCCGCACATCCAGGCGGTGAAGCGTGGTGAGCTGTGTTCGGAGCAGTTCGATCTCGACTTCACCGAGTTCACGCCGACCAATACCGCGTTCAAGCCGATGGTGCGTGAGCAGGCGTTTGACGTCTGCGAGATGGCGATCGTGACCTATCTGATGGCAAGGGCGCACGGCAAGCCGCTGGTGCTGCTGCCGGCGGCGATGGTCGGCCGCTTCCAGCATGGCCACGCACTCTATCGCGCCGATCAGGATCCGCTTGTGCCTGGTGATCTCGAAGGCAAGCGGGTCGGCATCCGCTCGTTCACGACCACGACAGGGGCGTGGATGCGCGGCATCCTTGCCAATGACCATGGCGTCAATCTCGACAGGATCAATTGGGTGACGTTCGAGGATCCGCACGTCGCCGAATATGTCGACCGCACCGAACGTGCACCGAAGGGCAGCGCCATCATCGAGATGCTGAAGCGTGGCGAGCTCGATGCCGTGCTGGGCGAGACCTCGAGCGATCCGGCGCTCAGGCCATTGTTCGCCGATCCGGCGGCAGAGGCGACGCGGTGGTACGCGCGGCATGGCGTCGTGCCGGTCAACCATCTGGTGGTGGTGACCGAACAGCTCGCGACCTCGCGGCCCGATGTGGTGCGGAGCCTCTACGATCTTCTCAAGCGCGCCAAGGCGAGCGCCGGTCCGGCGAGTGTGCCGGATCTGCTGCCGTTCGGCGTCGAGGCCAACCGCAAGCCGCTCGAACGGATGATCGACTATTGCGCCCAGCAGGCGTTGATACCGCGACGTGTCGCGGTCGACGAGCTGTTCAACGCCACAACACGGGACTTGAACTGATGACCATCTCCGGCGATCCCAGGCAATGGCAGGTCGGCATGCTCGGCTATGGCGAGGTCGGCCGCATCCTCGCCGAAGATCTGCGCCAGCAGGGCATCAAGGTCGCAGCCTACGACATCAAGCTCGACCGCGGGCAGGGCGCGACGCTGCGCGCGCATGCGGCCGAGATCGATGTCGTGCTTGCGGAATCGCATGCCGATCTCGCGGCGCGGGCCGATTTCATCATCTCGGCGGTGACGGCGAGCCAGGCGGTGCCGGTCGCCGAGGCCTGCGCGCCCGCAATCCGGAACGGCGCCTGGTTCCTGGATTTCAACTCGGCCTCGCCCGGCGCCAAGCGGCGCGCGGCGGCGCACATCGATGGCGCCGGCGGCCGCTATGTCGAGGGCGCGGTGATGACCTCGCTGCCGCCGTACCGGATCAAGGTGCCGCTATTGCTCGGCGGCCAGGGCGCGCGGGCGCTGGCGCCGCTGCTGGTCGCGCTCGGATTCGCGGCGAAGGTTGCGAGCGACGAGCTCGGCGTGTCCTCGGCGGTCAAGATGTGCCGCAGCATCATGATCAAGGGCCTGGAGGCGATGGTGATCGAGAGCTTCACCACAGCGCGCGCCTACGGCGTCGAGGACGCGGTGCTCGCCTCGCTCAAGGAGACTTTTCCCGGCATCGACTGGGAGAAGCAGGGCGCCTATTTCTTCCAGCGGGTGATCGAGCATGGCCGGCGGCGCGCCGAGGAAGTGCGCGAGGTGGCGGAGACCGTGCGCGAGGCCGGGCTGACGCCATGGTCCGCATCCGGCACCGCCGAGCGGCAGGGCTGGATCGCCGATCTGGCCGACGAGGGCGTGTTCGGGCGTAAGGGAATGGCTGACTTCGCCCGCAGCGCCGATTGGCGGACCGAGGCCGACCGGATTCTCGCGCGCATCAAATCCTGAGGGCTGCGCGCGCGGAGAATCCGCCGCGTTCCCTGCCGCCGCACAATACGCTATTGCTCTATGAACAATTTGTTCTGGAGACACTCCCATGAAGAATTCCGGCAAGGTCGTCGCCATCACCGGAGCGGCGCGTGGTATCGGCAAGGCCTGCGCCGCGCGCTTCCTGGCCGATGGCGCCAGGGTCGTCATTTCGGATGTCGACGCCGCCGGGCTCGTCCACGCCGCCCAGGAGCTCGGACATGACGATCGGTTGCGGGCCGTCGAAGCCGACGTCAGCAAGCGCGCCGATGTCGATCGTATCGTCGCGACCGCGGTGAAGGAGTTCGGCCGGCTCGACGTCATGGTCAACAATGCCGGCGTCGCGCGCAACCGCGACTTCCTCGACATCACCGAGGCCGAGTTCGACGACGTGATGGGGATCAACCTGAAGGGCGCGTTCTTCGGCGTGCAGGCCGCGGCGCGCCAGATGATCGCGCAGGGCGGTGGCGGCGTCGTCGTCAACATGTCCTCGGTCAACGCACTGCTCGCGATCCCCTCGCTTGCGACCTACGCGATGTCTAAGGGCGCGATGAAGCAGCTGACCTCGGTGGCCGCCGTGGCGCTGGCGCCGCACGGCATTCGCGTCGTGGCGGTCGGGCCCGGCACGATCCTGACCGAGATGGTGGCGACCGCGATCTTCTCGTCGGAGGACGCGCGGCGCAGCGTGCTGTCGCGCACGCCTGCCGGCCGCTGCGGCGAGCCGAGCGAGGTTGCCTCCGTCGTGGCGTTCCTCGCCAGCGACGATGCCTCCTACATCACCGGCCAGACCATCTATCCCGACGGCGGGCGGTTGATCCTCAACTACACGGTGCCGGTCTCGGAGAAGAAGTAGGGCGCTGCTAAAATATCGAAAACAACCCCATGCAAAGCAGCGGCCGGCGGTCGAACAGGCGACTTGACACGTCGGGCAACTCAGGGATAGATTTCTAATATTCAGAAATTGCGCAGGCGGCGTCCCCATGCTCTTCATCGCCCGGTTTAACCGGGCGATCCAGTTCGCCGCGGCTTCTCGGTTCAACAACATTCGTCTCTGGAATACTGGATCGCCCGGTCAAGCCGGGCGATGACAGTTTGTTGCGTGGCGGCAGGGTCGCGTGCTCCGATCCGGTACCGGTGCGCAGCCAGGCCACTGCCCCGACCGCATCGCTACCGACCCTTGAACTGCGGTTTGCGCTTTTCCATGAAGGCGTTGCGGCCTTCGCGGAAATCGGCGCTGTCCATGCAGTCGATGCCGATCTGCTTGATCGCGGCCATGTCGCGGTCGGCGGGGTCCTTCAGCACCTGCGCGATGGTGATCTTCGCGGCCTTGATCGCCAGCGGCGCATTGCCCGAGATGGTGCGCGCGATCTCCATGGTCGCGTCCCAGAGTTCGGCATCGGGCAGCACGCGATCGACCAGGCCGATCCGCAGCGCTTCCTCGGAGTCGATCCGCATTCCGGTGTACATGATCAGCCGTGCCCAGGACGGGCCGACCAGCGACACCAGATGGCGCAGCCCGTCATAGCCATAGGCGATGCCGAGCTTGGCGGCGGGAATGCCGAACTGGCCGCTGGCGCCGGAGATGCGGATATCGGCCAGCATCGCGACCTGCATGCCGCCGCCGAGGCAGAAGCCGCGGATGCAGGCGATGGTCGGCTTCGGGTAGTCGGCGAGCAAGGCGCGCTGGGCGGCGCTGCGCCGTGAATATTCCTCGGAGGCTTCCGCGTTGTGGCGGGTCTTCTCGAACTGGCTGATGTCGGCGCCCGACACGAAGGCCTTGTCGCCGGCGCCGACCAGGATCACGACGCGGACCCCCGGATCGTCGCGCTGGGCGGTCAGCGCCTCGCCGAGCCCCTCCCACATCTCCAGCGACATCGCGTTGCGCTTGCCGGGGTTGTTGAAGGTGATGACGCCGACGCCATCGACCACGCTTTGCAGGATCTTGCCGTCGGCGAGCGACTTCTCTGAGATGTTGGGCATATGAGCGTCCGGTCTGATTTCATCCAAGGCTAGCACCGGCTCGCGCGCTGAGGCAGGCGGTTTAGGGCACGGCGCGATTGCATCGGCGTGCGGCAACTCTCCCGGTAGTTGTACGGCTCGCAAAATAAACTGCCGCGTAAGGGTTGCGCCATAGAGTGCGCCACCCGCGCTCCGTCCCGGCTTAACGTTTTCCTAGGCTTTCGACGGTACGACTGTACGCACCTGCGCGCCAGGGTCCTCCCGCGACGCGCTGGGACGCATGCCCGCGGCCTTCCCGCTGCAAGCGCGTCGGTAGCGGAAGTCCCACCACCGGACCGACCCGGGATGTCGGTCAATCCAGACTCCGTGCACTCACATCGCCTCCGGCGAGGTCCAGTCGTGTCCGTCGAGAAGTTTCTCAAGCAACGCGCTGTCAGGATCACGGTCAACGGCAGCTACACGCTGCCGAACTGGTACGACGCGCAGGGCAAACTGCGCACCTTTGCCTGCCGCACCACCCGCGTGTCGCCGTTCCGCATGATCGTGGACGTACCCGTCGTCGGCAAGGTCGGCGACAGGCTGACCTCGTATTTCGAGGAGTTCGGCAAGTTCGAGGGCTGCATCACCGACACGATGAGCGGCAGCTTCCTGCTCGAACTCGAGATGACGCATGCCAAGCGCGAGAAGTTCGCCGACAAGCTGACCTGGATCGAAAAGAAGCAGAAGGATCCGAGCATCCGCGAGGCGCGCAACAATCCGCGCTTCGTTCCCGTCGTGCCGCACGCGATGCTGACGCTGGCGGACGGCACCATGCAGAGCTGCTTCATCATCGACATGTCGCTGTCGGGCGCCGCGGTATCCTCGGAGGTGCAGCCGCCGGTCGGCATGCCGCTGGCGATCGGCGCCTGCGTCGGGCGCGTGGTCCGGCATCTGCCGAACGGCTTCGCCATCAAGTTCGTCGAGAGCTACAAGCAGGGTGACCTCGGCCGCCTGATCGCGCGCAAGTCCAAGGATCTGCTGGTGGTGTCCGCCGACGCGGACCCTGTCGCCTGACCGCCGGCTTCGCCGCTTCCCTACAGCTGTTCCGGATCTTCGGCCGCGCGCATCCGCGCGATGCTGTCTTCCGTCGCAGCGGCGCCTGCCGCTGCGATCGCGATCTCGCGCGCCAGATTGGTGCATTCGGCCCATAGCAGGAAGAACACCAGCGGCGGCCGCTCGCGCGCCTCCAGCATCTGCCCGCAACGCTCCGCGGCGCCGTCGAGCGCCCACCACTGCCGGGCGACGACCATCACCTTGCGGAAGCTGCGCAGCGTGCCGGAGAATTTTTGCGGATCGGCGTTCACGATGGCGCCGCAATGGTTCAGCCAGTTCAGCGCCGCATAGATCGCGATGCCGTAATCCTCGATCGCGCTGCCTGTGAAATCGACGACGGTTTTGTCGTGTGCCTGCTGGCGCAGGAAGGCGTCGATCATCTCGGCCTGGCGCGCCGGATCGGTCAGCAGCGCGGTGTCCTTCCGCGGCACCATCGGGATATAACGCATCGCTTCGAGGCGGGTGTGCTCCCAGATCGCCCTGGCATCGCCGAGCAGGTCGCCGGGCTTGCGCTTGCACGCCGGATAGGCCAGCACGCCGTTATCGGCGAGATCGAGATAGCGCGGCACCACCTTGTCGAGCGCGGCGAGAAACGCCGAGGGATCGCTGAGGCCGCGCAAGTCGCTGGCGGCGTCCTCCGCTTGTCCAGGCTTGTTGACGCGTGTCCAGCCGAAATTGGCCATCCCCGGGGCGCCCCGATCTCAACCTGCCGGTCAGGTTAATTGGAAAATGCGGCGATGCAAATGCGGCATTTGCCGCCGCGCGGCTGCTGCCGGTTGACGCGGGATGGCGCCGCGCCTAGCTCATGGTTAACCGTACGCAACGCAGCTTGCCACAGCTTTCCGGACGCATCGCAATGACCGCTTCTGATCGCCGATCGCATTGGCAGACCGTCTATCTCAGCAAGGGCGAACAGCAGGTGAGCTGGTCGCAGGCCGATCCGCAGCCGTCGCTGCGCCTGATCGAATCCGTCGCACCTCGCCGCGACGCGTCGATCATCGATATCGGTGGCGGGGCCTCGCGCCTTGTCGATGCGTTGCTGGCAAGCGGCTTCCATGATCTGACCGTGCTCGATCTTTCCGAGGCGGCGCTGGCGAGCGCGCGGGAGCGGATCGGCGCGACTGGCGAAGCGGTGCGCTGGGTGGCCGACGATGCGACCGTCTGGCAGCCGCCGCGGGCTTTCGACATCTGGCACGATCGCGCGGCGTTTCATTTTCTCGTCGAGGACAACGATCGCGCGGCCTATCTCGACCGGCTGCATCGCGGTGTCAGGGCAGGCGGCCACGCCGTGATCGGCACCTTCGCACTCGACGGTCCCGAGAAATGCAGCGGCCTGCCGGTGCAGCGTTATGATCCGGCAACGCTCGGCCGGGCCGTCGGTCCGGCCTTCGAGTTGATCGCGCATGAGGCGCACCGGCACGTCACGCCCTGGGGCGCGACGCAGTCGTTCCAGTTCAGTGTGCTGCGGCGCAAGTGACCGGCCGCACGAGGAGAGGTGAGATGACGGACGCGCCACGGACGATCGGCGAGATCGCGAGCTACCACGCCCATGTCTATTACGACCCCACGACCAGCCGGGGCGAGGCGGAGCGCCTGCGCAACTGGATGGGCGATCGTTTCCTGGTCACGCTCGGGCGTTGGCACGACGTCAAGGTCGGCCCGCACGACCAGGCGATGTATCAGGTGGCGTTTGCGGCCGAGCTGTTTCCGACCCTGGTGCCGTGGCTGATGCTGAACCACGGCAGCCTGAGCATCCTGGTCCATCCCAACACGACCAATCCGCGCCGCGACCATCGCGACGATCCGCTCTGGATCGGCACGCCGCTCGCCGTCCATGCCGACAAGCTGCCTGAAGAGGCCGAAATGGAGCACGCGCCGGCGCCGAATACGTCGCCGACCTTGCGCCCCTGAGTGCTGCGGCCGGGTCGGCGGACGCGTAAAGTTTGACGCAATTCTATTACAACCAAGTCGTTTCAAACTCATCGCGTTTTGCAACGTGAGGTTAAGTCGCAATTCCTAGGCTTGCCCGATAATTTCAGGGGTCGGCCGCATTTGGGCATGTTCTTTTCATTCCGAAGCTGGGCGCTGTGGCGGGTCGTCGGGCCTCTGCTGGCGATCGTGCTGCTGCTGGGCGGCCTGTCGGCGGGCAGTCTTCAGGTGATGTCCGCGGTCAGGGCCTATGTGGCGGGCGAAAGCACGTGGTCGAAGGGACAAAAGGACGCCATTCACTATCTCCAGACCTATGTCAGCACCGGCGCGCCGCTCTATCTGCAGAAGTTCGACGCCGCGATCGCGGCGCCGCTGGCCGATCGCACGGCGCGGCGCGCGCTGGAATCGCCGGGCAACAACGACGCGGTGGCCCGCGCCGGTTTTGCCGAAGCGGGCAATCATGATGACGACATTGGCGGCCTGATCTGGCTGTTCAAATATTTCCGCAAGATGCACCACGTCGCTGGCGCGGTGACAGCCTGGCGGAATTCGGATGCGCTGCTCGATCAATTGATCGAAATCAGGAACGAGGCCGCGAACGACGTCGCGCTGCATGATCCTTCGGCTGCGACCATCAAGCACTGGTCCGAGCGGATCGGCGCGGTCGATGCCGCACTGAGCACGCTCGCGGTCGATTTCTCCGACGAGCTGGGCAAGGCATCGCGTCAGGTTTCCGCGCTGCTGCTGCTGGTCAATCTCGTGATTGCGGCCTGCCTTGCCGGCATCGTCCTGTTCCACACGCGGCGGATGCTCTGGCGGCGCTGGCTGGCCGAGACCGCGCTCGCGGTCGAGAAGGAACGCGCCCAGCTCACGCTGGCCTCGATCGGCGATGCGGTCATCGTGACCACGCAGGACGATTGCGTCGGCTACATGAACGCCGCCGCACAGCGGCTGATCGCGACGGGACAGGACGTGACCGGATGGCAGCTTTCATCGCTGTTCAACATCGCCGAGCAGCCGGTGAGTGGATCGTTCCAGAGCGCGGATGGCGATGACGAAAGCCGGCCGCAGCAGCGGCTGCTGGTGCGGCCGGATCATTCCAGCGTGCCGGTCTCGGTGGTCGAGACCCCGATCGTGCATGCCGGCGAACCGTCCGGCCGCGTCATGATCATTCACGACATGACCGCCGAGCGGCGGCTGGTCGAGGAATTGGCCTGGGCGGCCTCGCACGACGCGCTCACCGGCCTCGCCAACCGGCGGCAGTTCGAGTTCGAGCTGCACAAGGCGATGTCGGGCACGCCGGCGACGAGCGCCGATCTGATGCTGATCGACCTCGATCAGTTCAAGATCGTCAACGACACCTGCGGCCACATGGCGGGCGACCGGCTGTTGAAACAGGTGGCGAGATTGCTGACTGCCGAGGTTGGCGGCAGCGGGCTGGTTGCCCGGCTCGGCGGCGACGAATTCGGCATTCTGCTGCGCGACGACGGCTCCGCCATGCACGACGTGGCCGCAGAGGTCGCGGAGCGGATCAGGGCGGTGGTCGAGCAGTCGAGCTTTGTCCATGAGGGCTCGAGCTTCAGGATCAGCGCGAGCATCGGCCTGGTCGGGCTTGCCGACAGCGCCGGCGTACAGGACGCGCTGCGGCTCGCCGACGTCGCCTGTTTCCTTGCCAAGGACAAGGGACGCAACCGCGTCCAGGAGCACCGTCCGTCCGATACCGGCATGGCGGTGCGGGTCGCCGAGATGAGCTGGGTCAATCGCATCCGCAAGGGATTGGACGAGGGCCGCTTCTGCCTTTACGAGCAGGAGATCCGCCCGGTGAACGGCATGCTGAAGGGCAACGACCGGCGCGAGTTGCTGCTGCGCCTGCGCGACGAGAGCGGCGCCCTGGTGCCGCCCGGCAGCTTTCTGCCCGCCGCCGAGCGCTACGGACTGATGCCGCTGATCGACCGCTGGGTGGTGCGGCGCGCCTTCGAGATCATCGCCGAGCGCAAGCACCATCCGCGCAAGATTGCGAGCTATGCCATCAACCTGTCCGGCGCCACCATCGGCGACAGCGACTTCGTCGACTTCGTCGCCGAGCTGTTCGCGCAGCACGACGTCCCGCCGGCGCTGGTCTGTTTCGAGATCACCGAAACCAGCGCGATCTCCAACCTCGACGAGGCGCAGAAGTTCATCGCGCGGTTGCGCGAGATCGGCTGCAGCTTCTCGCTCGACGATTTCGGCACCGGCATGTCCTCGATCGCCTATCTGAAGCACCTGCCGGTCGACATCATCAAGATCGACGGTTCGTTCGTGAAAGAAATCCTGAACAGCAAGGTCGACCGCGCGATGGTGGAGATGATCACCAAGACCGCCAAGATCATGCAGAAGCAGGTGGTCGCGGAGTTCGTCGAGAGCCTCGCGATCCTGGACGAGCTGCGCCAGATCGGGGTCGACTACGTCCAGGGTTACGCGATCGGGAAGCCGGTCCCGGTGCTGACCCTCCGGGAAGAAAAGATCGCCTGAGTCGGCGAAACTGTCCCGAATCGGGACTATTTTATCCGTTTCGGCCCTTACGGGGCTGATTCCCCGGCACTTTCCATCCGAAAAACGTTTAAAAAACCTGTCGTTGCCGGCTTCGTCTCGATTATGCCTTACTCTAATTCCCTGATATGATGAGTGATCGGTGAATCCCACGTGGGCCGGCTAACAGGCCCCAGAACACCGAACTTGGGGATGATGGGTCAACGTACGACGAAAGCTGCCGGGCGCAAGTCAAGCCGCGGCATGTCTCTGGTGGGCAGCACGGCGTTCGCCGTGAGCGCGCTCGTCCTGTCGTCTGGCCTTGCCGCCTGGATGGTCGGCATCGACCCGACCGCATGGCTGCATGGACCGGCCCTCGCCAACACCACGGCCTCGTTGAATTTCGACGATCGCTTCGGCTCTCGCTCCACGATCAACACGGCTTCGCTCTACTATCCTCTGCGCCGCGGGTTCCGTTCGAGCCGCGGCGATTTCAATTCCGAGTTCGGTCAGATCGAGGACGCGCTGTCTGGTCAGCTGCGTGACACGCAGACCGAGATTCCCGACAGCCAGCCGGCGTCGGCCTCCGTCGCGGCTACGACCACGACGACGGCACCCGCCGTGCCGATGCCGCGATCGCGGCCGGCCGAAGCCAATCTGCTGGCGCGCAACGATCTGCCGCCTCCGCCGCAGGCGCCGGTGCAGCAGGGCGACAACCGGACGTTCCTGCAGAAGATCGCCGACATGATGCCGGGCAAATTGCAGCTGGCCTCGATCGATCCGAATGACGGCTTGCTGTCCGGTCCGAGCCCCGATCTCGGCGCGCTCGGCTATGACAGCACCACGGCGGTCTACGACATCACCGGCCGCATCGTGTACATGCCCGACGGCACCAAGTTCGAGGCGCATTCAGGCCTCGGCAATCTGCTCGACGATCCGTCGCATGTGAACGCCCGCAACGCCGGTGCGACGCCGCCCGGCATCTACGAGATGAAGCCGCGCGAAAAGCTGTTCCACGGCGTGCCCGCGCTGCGCATGACCCCGGTCGATGGCAGCGATACGTTCGGGCGCGTCGGCCTGCTCGTGCACAGCTACATGCTCGGGCCGAACGGCGACTCCAATGGCTGCATCTCGGTCAAGCATTACGACCGATTCCTGCAGGCCTATCGCAGCGGCACGATCAGGCGCATTGCCGTCGTGGTCAGCATCAAGGACGTCAAGTCGGCCTCGACCCGCGCGGCGTCGAACTCTTAAAGCCGCGCGCCGGCATGGCCGGCGTATCAACCCCTTCTTCAGTTCGTGTCCTCGTCTCCGACGCGCATAGCGCCGGGCGAGGTGCCATAGGCGCGGCGGAACGCACGGGCAAAACTCTCGTGGCTCTTGAACCCGACACGCAACGCGATCTCGCCGATCGGAAGATCGTTCAATCGGGGATCACGAAGCTGGTTGAGGCTGTGGCGGAGCCGCGCGTCGCGGACATGCGCTGCCAACGTCGTTCCGGCGTCGGCGAGCACGGCAAACAAATGGCTGCGCGAGATCTTCAGATGCCGGCAGATATATTTCGCCGAGAGTTGCGGATTGTGCAGCTCGTCCAGGATGAAGCTCTGGATTTGCCGCAGCATCGCTTCGCGCGGTGATGCCGATCCGGCCGCCGGCACGCCGATGGCGGTCGCCCGCAGCAGCAGGCTTTCGAGCTGGCTGGCGGCGAGGTCATCGACGAGCGCGAAATCGTCAGGAATATCGCGCAGCGCGCCGAGATAGGCGGAGGCGAGCCGGCCCGCGCCGCGGCCGGCGATGACGTTCGGCGGCCGGCCCGACATCTGCTGCAGATGTCGCCTTAGCCGCGTGCCGGGAATCGTGGCGCAGATCAGGTCGCAGCCCTGCTCGAACCGCATCGCGAAGGGCTCGTTGGTGTCGAGCAGGACGATGTCGCCGGGGCGCGCCAGTGTTTTCTGCCCATACTGCTCGACCACGGCATCGCCGGTGATCTGGAGATTCGCGAAGAACGATCCATCCTGGAAGCTGCCGATTCCTTTCCGCGTGCGATGGATGGCATTGGGCACGGACTGCACGCGCGACAACGGCAGTGCCGCGCTGCCGATGCTGGTGATGGCGCCATCGAAATCGTCGGGCGAGATCTTCTCCGGTTCGAGCGGCAGATAGGTCCGCAGCACCGCTTCGCGCCAATAGGCGAAGCGGTCTGCCGGTGCGACGTCGTGCATATTCCAGGTTGCGCCCATGTTCGCGTGCCGGAGTTTGCCTGTCAGGACGGAAGCCGGCCATGAGCTTACAATCAATTGCCGTGCCAGTCAGGCGGACATTTTGCCAAACCGGCGTGGACGCAGCGTCAATGACTTCGGCCGGCCGGCATCTCACCTTCGGCCATTCGACCCGCCGGAGGAGAGCCGACCATGCCGATCGATTTCACCCTGACCAGGGAACAGCGCGAGCTGCAGATGTCCGCCCGTGGCTTCGCGCGGACCGTGCTTTCAGGCGTCGCCGACGCAACCCGCCATCTCGCCACGCCTGCGGAGCGCTTCGCGGCCACGCGGCCGTTCTATGAGCAGGTGGTCAAGGCCGGCTTCCTGCGCCGGATGATCCCTGCGCCGCTCGGCGGCGAGGGCACCGGCGTGTTCGACATGGCCATCGTCGCCGAGGAGTTTCAGTCCGTCGACGTCAACGTCTCGCTCACGCTGTTCGGTTCGCTGCTCGGCCTGATGCCGGTGATGCTGGCGGGGTCGCCGGCGCAGCAGAAGACCTTGATCGCGCCGTTCCTCGAACGTGCCGGCGCGCCGCTCGCCGCCTTCGCCTTCAGCGAGCCCGGCGGCAGCGCGAACTTTGCCTCGCCGGTGCCGGGAACGGGCTTGCGGACGGCGGCGCATCTCGACGGCGAGGACTGGGTCATCACCGGCGCCAAGCAATGGGTGTCGAGCGCGACCGGCTGGGACGGCAACGGCGCCGACCTGATCTGCGTGGTCTGCCGCACCGATTCCGCTGCGGCGCCCGACAGCGCGATCTCCGTGGTCGCGGTGCCGCGGTCCGCCGGTGGCATCAAGGGCATCGCACTCGAACGCGCGGCCGACCTGATGGGGCATCGCGCCCATCTGACGCCGCGCTTCCGGCTCGAGCAGGTCCGCACGTCCAGGAACAATGTGCTGGGAGGCGTCGGCGGCGGCCTGCAACTGGTGGAGATGAGCTTTGCCGGCACCGCCGCGCTGGTCGGCGTGTTCGGTGTCGCGCTGATGCGGGCCGCCTTTGACTATGCGCTGAACTTCGCCAGGGGCGAGCATCGCGGCGGCGCGGCGCCGATCATCGAGCACCAGGCGGTCGGCTACGCACTGGCCGATGCCAAGATGGCGATCGAGGCGGCGCGTTATCTAAGCTGGAAGGCCTGTCACGCCATGGACAGCAATGCGCCCGGTGCCTTCGAACTCGCGCTGCACGCCAAGGTGTTCGGCTCGGAAACCGCGGTGAAGGTGATCACCGATCTGATGCGCGTGGTCGGCATCGAAAGCTACGACCACCAATGTCCGCTGGCCGGACTGTTGCAGGATGCGATGGCCTATCCGCTGTTCGACGGCGGCAACATGGGCGTGCGCCGCCGCCAGCTTCATGCACTCTTGAAGAGCCCCGGATACGACCCGCTGACTGCGTCGGGCGCCGCTTAGCCGATCTCCTTCCTGACCATCGCGGCGGCGTCACACATCGCCTTCAATTTTCCGAAAGCGACCGGCCGCGGCATGTATTTCATGCCGCAGTCCGGTGCGACCACCAGCCGCTCGGCCGGCACATGCTTCAGGCCGTTGCGAATCCGATCGGCGACGACGGTTGCGGATTCGATCTCGGGATTGCCGAGGTCGAGCACGCCGAGCATGATCTTCTTCGACGACAGATCCCTGAGCACGCCGAGATCGAGCTTCGGCTGTGCTGCCTCGATCGAAATCTGATCGGCGATGGTGTCGTCGAGTTCGGCGAGGAAGGAATAGCCGGCCGGCTTGGTCGAGCCCGGCACGACAGCGGCATAGCCGAAGCAGAGATGCACCACCGTCGGGATGCTGATGCCCTGTAGCGCACGATTGATCGCTTTCACCGCATAGCGCTTCGCCAGCTCCGGGTTGTTGCGTACCCAGGGCTCGTCAAGCTGGATGACGTCGGCGCCGGCCTTCTCAAGGTCGCGCGCCTCGGCATTGACGGCCTCGGCGAAGGCCATCGCAAGCTCCTCGTCGTCCTTGTAGAATTCGTTCTTGGCCTGCTGGCTCATGGTGAACGGGCCGGGCAGTGTGATCTTGGCGGCGCGGTCGGTGTTCTTGCGCAGGAACTGCATGTCATGTAGCTCGACCGCCGCCTTGCGCTTCACCGGGCCGACCACGCGCGGCACCGGCGTCTGCGTGTTGCCGGTGCGTGCGGTGATCATTGCGGGATTGTCGGCATCGACGCCGTCGAGCGCGGTGGCGAAGCGGTTGGAGTAGCTCTCGCGGCGGATCTCGCCATCGGTCACGATGTCGATGCCGGCGCGCTCCATGTCCCGGATCGCCACGATCGTCGCGTCGTCCTGTGCTTCCTCCAGATGCTCGGCCGGCAGCCGCCACATCGCGTGCATGCGGGTGCGCGGCACCGATTTCGACAGCATCGCACGATCGACCAGCCATTCGGGCTGCGGATAGCTGCCGACGACGGTGGTCGGCAGCAGATGCGTGGGCAGGTTCATGATGTCCTCCTTCTCGTTGTCGTGCGGCCGGATCAAGCCGCGCGCGTTGCGGTTGCCGCGGTTTCGTCCTTCACCGGATTGAGCAGCACGCCGATGCCGGAGATCTCGACCTCGACGACGTCGCCTTCCTTCATCCACAGCGGTGGCGTGCGATAGGCGCCGACCCCGCCGGTGGTGCCGGTGACGATGACGTCGCCCGGCACGAGCTCGGTGAAGGTCGAGCAGTAGGCGATCAGGGTGGCGACGTCGAACACGAGGTCCGAGATCGGCGCGGCCTGCACCTCGACGCCGTTGAGCCGGGTCGCGATGTGCTGCTTGCTTATGTCCGTCAGTTCGTCCGACGTCACCATCCAGGGTCCGAAGCCGCCGGTGCCGACGAAATTCTTGCCCGGCGCGAATTGCGAGGTGTGGCGCTGCCAGTCGCGGATGCTGCCGTCATTGTAGCAGGCATAGCCGGCGACATGGCCGAGCGCGGCCTCGCGCGCGATGCGGCGGCCGGCCTTGCCGATGATGACGGCCATTTCGCCCTCATAGTCGAAGCGCTCGGATTCCAGCGGCCGGATCATCGGCTGGCCGGCGCCGACCTGACTGTTGGCGAAGCGGGTGAAGATCATCGGATGCGGCGGCGTCGGATGGCCGCTCTCGGCAAGGTGCGTCGCATAGTTGACGCCGATGCAGAAGATCTTGTCCGGATCGGGAACGGTCGGCAGCAGCTCGACATCCTTCAGCGCGTGATCGGCGGGCTCGTTCTGCAGCTTCTTCAGCTCGTTCAGCGAACCCGTCGTCAGCAGCGCCTTCAGCGTCGGATACGCCTTCAGCCGCTTGCCGGCGTCGATCACCCCCGCATCGGTCACGATGCCGTAGCTTGCGGTGCCCGCCGCCTTGAAACTTGTGATCTTCATGGTCTCTCACTCTCTTCGATGGAGGAAACATAATCCCGGATGGGAAGCGCGATCTCGCCGTTGCGGATCGGGACGCATTGCGGCGGAAAATCCTGACGGAAGCGGGCGCCGTTCGCCGTGGCGCGATCGAGGAAGCGGCCGAGATGCCCCATCGCGCCGGTCGGCAAATCGTGCAGCACCAGCAGCGTCCATGGTTGCGCGCGGCATTGCTCGAGCGCGCGGTCGGTCCAGCCGTCGGGATCGTCCCAGTCGTGCGGGATCGCATTCCAGAGCACGCAGCTATGCTTGTTATGCGCGAGATAATCGACCACGGAGGGTTTCATGAGCCGGTCGTCGAGATTGCCGCCGCCGCCGAACGGCCGGAACCAGCGGTTGGGATGGGCGAGCTCGCCGATCACAGCCTGGGTCCGGCCGATCTCGCGCTCGGCCGTGTCCACGCCGGGTTGCAGGCCGAGCGGCGTGCTGTGAGTAAAAGTGTGATTGCCGATCCAGTGGCCTTCGTCGTGGGCGCGGGCGGCGAGGCGGCGGCGTTCGGGATCGCTGAGCTTCTCGCCGATCACGAAGAACGTGGTCTTGATGCCACGCTCGCGAAGGATATCGAGCACAAGCGGCGTCACGTCGGGCTCGGGTCCATTGTCGAACGTCAGGGTGAGGTCGAACACGCAGCGATCCCCTTACGTCGCCGGCTGCATCGCGCCGGAGCCGACCTCGTCGGCGGCGCCCTGGCCAGCGCGGGTTCCGGTCTGCCAGATCGCGGCCTTGCGCTCGACCCAGCGGATCGCGGTGTTGAAGGCGACCGCCATGAACAACACCAGCAGCACGCCGGCGAACACGTGCGGGCTGTCGAGAATGGTGCGGTAACGCGAGATCAGATAACCGATCCCCGCCGAGGAGATCAGCATCTCCGAGACCACCACGCCGACGATGACCAGCGCACCGCCGATCCGCAGGCCCGACAGCACGGTCGGGATCGCGGCGGGAATGATGACGCGGACCAGCCGCTGGCTCAGCGTCGCGCCCATGCTGCGGGCGGCGAGCAGCAGCTGCGGGTCGATGGTCTGGATCCCGGCCGCCGTCGCCAGCATGGTCGGCAGGAAACCGTAGATCGAGGCGAAGGCGATCTTGGATTCCGAGCCGATGCCGAGCCACACGGTGAACACCGGGTAGAGGATCACGAGCGGCACCGCATAGAGGCTGGAGACCATCGGCATGATCAGCAGCCGCGGGCGCGGCAGGCTGCCGACGATGGCACCGAGCAGGATGCCGCCGCCGCAGGCGAACGCCATCGACACCGCGACCTCGTAGAGCGTCACCGCCAGCGCGTGGCCATATTCGGCGGCCTCGTTCCAGCCGGCGAGCAGGGTCGAGGACAGCGACGGCAGGAACAACTCGGGGACCAGGCTGGTGCGCGGCAGCAGCTCCCACAGCACGAGCAGGCCGATCACGATCAGATGGCGAAGGGCTTTCGCGCTCATCGCCGTCTCACGCCGATTTGCGGATGTGCCGCCAGATGCGGTCGCGCAGCGCGCCGAACGCATCTCCGCTCAACATCTCGTAGGTCCGCGGCCGCGGCAAGCTAACCTGCAGCTGATCGACGATGCGGCCCGGCCGCGGCGACATCACGATCACCTCGTCGGCGAGATAGACCGCCTCGGTCAGGCTGTGGGTGACGAACACGACGGTCTTGCCGGTCGCGGCCCAGATCCGCAGCAGCTCGTCGCCCATCGTCATGCGGGTCTGTTCGTCGAGCGCGGCGAACGGCTCGTCCATCAATAGCACCGGCGGATCCTGCACCAGGCCGCGCGCGATCGAGACGCGCTGCTTCATGCCGCCGGACAGTTCGTGCGGGTGGCGCTTGCCGAAGCCTTCGAGGCCGACCAGCTTGAGCGCATCCTGCGCCTTGGCCCGGCGCTCCGGCTTGGCGACGCCGCGCAGTGCCAGCGGAAACTCGACATTGTCTTCGGCGGTCAGCCATGGAAACAGGCTCGCCTCCTGGAACACCACACCGACGCGGTCCGGATCGGGCTGCGGGATCGGTGCGCCGTTGATGGTGATGGTGCCCGTGGTCTGCGCGCGCAGTCCGGCCATCATCATCAGCAGCGTGGACTTGCCGCAGCCGCTCGGGCCGACCAACACGACGAAGCGTCCCGGCTTGATGTCGAGCGAGACATCCTCCAGCGCGACGACGTCCTGGGACCTGGTCCGGAATACCTGGCCGACATTCCTCACCTCGATCGCGCCGGCGCGCGGCGGCGGCTTCAACGGTGTCACGTTCGCCAGTGGCTGCATCGTGTTTCCACCCATCTGATCAGTTCATTGAAGGTCATGGCGATCGCGGCGACCATTACGACGCCAGCGAGCAGCTGCTTCATCTGGAAATTCTCACCCCAGGTCGCGATCTGGTGGCCGATGCCGTCGCGCGAGGCATACATCTCGGCGAGGATCACGCCGGTCAGGTTGAAGATCATCGAGATCCGCAGCGCTTCCAGCAGCACCGGCAGCATGCTCGGCAGATAGACGCGGAATGCTGTCTGCGCGCGCGTGGCGCCGTAGGAGCGGGCGACCGTCAGGTGCTCGACTTTGACCGATTCCACCGCCGTCGTGGTCGACATGATCACGATGAAGATCGTCGAGAAGAAACCGAACCCGACCTTCTGGGCGAAGCCGACGCCGAACACCAGGATGAACATGGGCAGGAAGATCGATTTCGGGATGCTGAAGGCAAAGAACAGCAATGGCTTCGCCACATCGGCAAAATAGCGGTTCTCCG
Source organism: Bradyrhizobium sp. UFLA03-84 (assembly GCF_002289535.1). Taxonomy (NCBI): domain Bacteria; kingdom Pseudomonadati; phylum Pseudomonadota; class Alphaproteobacteria; order Hyphomicrobiales; family Nitrobacteraceae; genus Bradyrhizobium; species Bradyrhizobium sp. UFLA03-84. Next base: position 716,812 of record NZ_NSJY01000013.1, read on the forward strand.
CGATCAGGAAGCCGATCAGCGCACCCATCGGCACCGCCAGCGCGAAGGCGGCCAACACCTCGGTCGCGGTCACCAGCAGGTCGGTCCGGACGCTCGACCGTTGCAGCAGGTCGCCGAGCGTTGCGAACGTATCCGATGCCGACGGCAGCAGGCGCGGATTGACGACCCCGGTCCGCGACAGCATTTCCCACAGCGCGAAGATCGCGATCACGATCGCGACCCGCGCGAGCTTGATGGTGATGGTGGCCTGCATCCTATGGCTTGGTCGGAACCGGCTTGAACTTGGTCGAGATCACGTCCTCGACCGGAACGATGTCCTTCAGTCCGCCGAGCTTGGCGAGATCGAGCGACAGCTGCACGGCCGCCGGCACATTGGCCGCGCCCATGTCGCCGTCGGTCTCGAGCTTCATGATGGTGTTGTCGTATTCCATCGCAGCGATTTCGGGCGGCATCTCGTAGAGATCGGCGATCAGCTTTACGGTGGCGTCGCGGTTGGCGCGCATGAACTGCAAGGCGCCATAGAGCGCATTGACGGCCTTCTGCACCACGTCCGGCTTGGCCTCGGCGAACTTGTCGAGCACGATCCAGCCCGCGGTGAGGTTCGGCGGCGCCGCGGTCGCATAGTCGAGAATGGTCTTCGCTTCGCCCGACTTGGCGACCTGGAAGCTGAGCGGCGAATAGACCACCGCGGCATCGACGTTACCGGCGAGCAGGTTCGGCACCAGGCCGCCGCCGCCGACCGGCACGCGGGTGAAGTCGATCTTCTTGTCCTGGATGGTCCAGAGCGCGAGCAGGTCGGAGCCGGAGCCCGCCGCGGTGATCCCGACCTTCTTGCCGTTGAGATCCTTGACCTCGAGCGTCGACTTGGCGGGCACCATCAGCTGCCAGCCGAAATTGCCCATCGCAGCATTGGCGACGATCCGCGACATCACGCCTTTCTTGCGGCCGGCTGATACCAGCGACGGCGGATCGAGGATGATGTCGGCGGCGCCTGCCGCCATGCCCTCGAACGTCTCGGCGCCGCTGCGGTAGACGGTCAGCTCGGCCTTGATGCCTTCCTTCTCGAACAGCTTCTGGCGGACCGCGGTCTCGGCGATCGTCGTCGGCCAATAGGTTTTGGTCGGCAGCCCGACGCGGATCGTGTCGGTCGCGAAGGCCGGGCCGGCCAGCAGGGTGGTGGCGATCAGGGTTGCCAGCGCGCGGCGTCGCGTGATGCTCATGGTTCTGTTTCTCCCGGATATCGATTGTTGTTATTTCGGCGCTTTGCGCGCCGTGGATCAGGACGTGCCGTTGACCTCCGCAATGCGCGGCGCCGCGAGCTCGACGAATTCCCTGGTGGTGCCGAAGTGCTTTGACAATGCGCGAACTGCCGCATCCGCATCGCGCGCGAAAACCGCGTCCACAATCGCGGCGTGCTCGGCCTGGACGTCGCGCGCCCTGCCGACCTCGCGGCGGATCGAAAGCCGCCGGTAGCGCTCGCTCTGCTCATGCAGCACGTCGCGGAAGCCGAGCAGCCATTGCGACCCGCAGGCGTTGACCAGCGCGCGATGGAAAATGCGGTGGCGGACCACCCATTCCTCGTAATGCACGGTGGGGTCGTCGGGATAGCGATGCGGCACGGCCTTCAGCGATTCCCAGGCCGCGGCGACCGACGACAGCCAGGCCTCGTCGCCGCGCTCGATCGAGCGCCGCAATGCCAATCCCTCGATGTCGATCCGGGTCTGCGTGACATCGGCGAGATCGGCGAGCGAGACCGGACAGACGCGAAAGCCGCGCTGGTCGGAGGCCTGCACCAGGCCGTCGGCCACCAGGCGCGACAATGCCTCGCGGACGGCGGCGAGGCTGACCGAGAACTGCTTGGCGAGCCCTGCGATGTGCAGCTTCTGGCCCGGAAGCAGCCGGGTCGACAGGATGTCGGCCCGTAGCCGCTCCTGAACCGCCGATGTCAGGCTTCGCGGCCCGTCGCCGGCCAAGCCCTCGCGAAAACTCAACCCGATGTTCATGGCCTTGCAGACTGGCGGACGCCCCTATCGTCGTCAATCGAAAATCGATTTTCCTGGCCGAACGATCTGGTTCTGCCTCTAGATGTATACTGAATATGACTTATGCGGGCTTTATCCATCGAATTTCCTAGATAGATTGCCAGATTTCCGACGCTAATGTATACAGTATGAATTCACAAGAGGGAGGAATCTCGTGCCAAAGCCCTTTCCCATGAACGCGTGGTACGCGGCCGGCTGGGACGCCGAGATCAAGCATGCTCTGTTGCCGCGAACGATCTGCGGCAAGCACGTCGTGATGTACCGCAAGGGCGACGGCGAGGTGGTGGCGCTCGAGGACGCCTGCTGGCATCGCCTGGTGCCGCTCTCCAAGGGCAGGCTCGACGGCGACACCGTGGTCTGCGGCTATCACGGCCTGAAATACAATGCGCAGGGCCGCTGCACATTCATGCCCTCGCAGGAGACGATCAATCCGTCGGCCTGCGTGCGCGCCTATCCCGTCGTCGAGCGCCATCGCTTCATCTGGCTCTGGATGGGCGATCCCGCGCTGGCCGATCCGGCGCTGGTGCCCGATATGCGCTGGAATCATGATCCGGCCTGGGCCGGCGACGGCAAGACCATTCACGTCAAATGCGACTATCGCCTCGTCGTCGACAATCTGATGGACCTGACGCACGAGACCTTCGTGCACGGCTCGAGCATCGGCAATGACGCGGTCGCCGAAGCGCCGTTCGACGTCACCCACGGCGAGAAGACCGTGACCGTCACGCGCTGGATGCAGGGCATCGAGGCGCCGCCGTTCTGGGCCAGGCAGTTGCAGAAGCCGGGTCCGGTCGATCGCTGGCAGATCATCCGTTTCGAGGCACCGTGCACCGTCAATATCGACGTCGGTGTCGCACCGGCCGGATCGGGCGCGCCGGAGGGCGATCGCTCGCAGGGCGTCAATGGCTATGTGCTCAACACCATCACGCCGGAGACCGAGAAGACCTGCCACTACTTCTGGGCCTTCGTCCGCAATCACCGCATCACCGAGCAGCGCCTGACCAGCGAAATCCGCGACGGCGTCGCCGGCATCTTCCATGAGGACGAGATCATCCTGGAGGCGCAGCAGCGCGCGATGGACGAGAATCCGGACCGCGTGTTCTACAATCTCAACATCGATGCGGGCGCGATGTGGGCACGCCGCGTCATCGACCGCATGGTGGCGAAGGAAAATCCGCCGCAGCAGCTGCAGGCGGCGGAGTAGGCGGCATGGCGGAGCGCGAGGCCGAGCGTTCAGTGTCGCAGACTGTGCGGGCGCAGCTCGCGCTGCGTGAACTGATTGTTTCCGGCGGCCTGCGGCCGGGCGAGCGCATCTCGGAATTGCAGGCGGTCGAGGTCACCGGGGTGTCGCGCACGCCGGTGCGGATGGCGCTGGTCCGGCTGGAAGAGGAAGGCCTGCTGGAGGCGATCCCGTCCGGCGGCTTCATGGTCAAGGCATTCTCCGAGCGCGACATTCTCGATTCGATCGAGCTGCGCGGCACGCTGGAGGGATTGGCCGCACGCTTTGCCGCCGAGCGCGGCGTCTCGTCGCGCGATCTCGAGCCGTTGAAGGAATGCCTCAATGAGATCGACGCCCTGGTGCGACAGGAGCCGATCTCGATGGAAGCGTTTTCGTCCTATGTCGCGCTCAACGCGCGCTTCCACGCGTTGTTGGCCGAGCTGTCGCGCAGTCCGCCGCTGATCCGGCAGATCGACCGCGCCTCGGCGCTGCCGTTCGCTTCGCCGAGCGGCTTCGTGATGGCGCAATCGGCCTTGCCCGAGGCGCGCCAGATTCTGCTGATCGCGCAGGACCACCATCGCGTCGTGGTCGACGCCATCGAGAACCGCGAGGGCGCCCGCGCCGAGGCGATCATGCGCGAGCATGCAAGGCTTGCGGCGCGCAATCTGCGGCTTGCACTGCGCAACCGCACCCATCTCGATCTGCTGCCGGCACTGGCACTGATCTCGGCCGGCTGAACGGAGCGCGCCATGCGATTCATCGAAACCTGGACATCCGCCACGTTGGTCGCTGTGCGCGACCTCACGCCGGGCATCCGCGAATTCCTGCTGCGGCCCGACGGTTTCGCCGGCGCGCCCTATCCCGTCGGCAGCCATATCGATGTCGGCGTCACGATCGACGGCCAGCCGCAGACCCGCTCCTATTCGCTGGTCGGCGAAGTCGACCCGCAGGGTTTTCGGATCGCGGTGCGGCACGCAGCGGATTCCCGCGGCGGCTCGCGCTATATGTGGTCGCTCGCGCCGGGGGCGCGGCTCAACATCACGCTGCCGACCTCGCTGGTGCAGCTCGACTGGACGCGCCGGCAGTTCTGCCTGATCGCAGGCGGCATCGGCATCACGCCGATCGTCGGTGCGGCGCAGGCGCTGGCCCGCCGCGACGCCGGGGTAAGGCTGCATTATGCCGTGCGCGCCCGCAGCGATGCGGCCTATCTCGACAGGCTGGATGGTCTGCTCGGCGACCGCCTCGTCGTCCATGCCGGTGACGAGGGCAGGCGGCTCGACTTCGATGGAGTGTTCGCGGCCTTGCCGCAGGATACAATGACGTTGTTCTGCGGCCCGATGCGGATGCTCGATGCGGCGCGGCGCGCCTGGGAGGCGTCAGGCCGCCCGATGACCGATTTGCGCTACGAGACCTTCGGATCGAGCGGGCTGCTGCCGACCGAGGCGTTCCGCGTCCGGCTGAGGGACGAGGGCACCGAGTTCATCATCCCGCGCGACCGCTCGATGCTCGACGTGCTCAACGAAGCCGGCCATGAGGTGATGAGCGACTGCCGGCGCGGCGAGTGCGGCGTCTGTGCGCTCGACGTGGTCGATGTCGACGGCGAAATCGACCATCGCGACGTCTTCTTCAGCGAGCACCAGAAGCAGGCGAGCCGCAAGATCTGCGCCTGCGTCTCCCGTGCGCGCGGCACCATCACGGTTGACACGCTGCATCGCGCCGACGCGCCCTGACGCGGGCGGGCGTCCGCTCAGGTTACGCCGCGTGCACCGAGTGCCGCGGATCGTGATCGAGCAGCGCGGCGATCTCGCTGCCCGACATCGGCCGGCCGATCAGATAGCCCTGGACCTCGTCGCAACTGGTCTGGCGCAGATATTCGAGCTGATCGGCAGTCTCGACGCCCTCGGCCACGACGCCGATCTGCAGGTCCTGCGCGAGGGCGATCACCGATTTGACGATCGCGGCGCAATCCGGCTGGGTCAGCATGTCCCGGATAAAGGATTGGTCGATCTTGATCCGGCTGAACGGCAGCTTGCGCAGATAGGTCAGCGACGAGAAGCCGGTGCCGAAATCGTCGAGCGCGACGGTCAGGCCGAGTTCGAGCAGCCCGTTCAGGATCGCGGGCGCCGATCCGTATTTCGAGATCAGCATCGATTCGGTGATCTCGATCTCGAGCCTGTTCGGCGCGACGTTGGCCTCGGCAAGCGCCTCGACGATGGTCTGCAGGATGCCGACGTTCTGGAACTGGACCGCGGAGAAATTGACCGCGATCCTGATGTCGTCAGGCCAGCGCGACAGCATCGCGCAGGCGTGGCGGATCACCCACTCGCCGAGCTGGTGGATCAGGCCGCTCTCCTCGGCGATCGGAATGAAGACGCTCGGCGGGATCAGGCCGCGCACCGGATGCTGCCAGCGTAGCAGCGCCTCGAAGCCGGTGATGCGGCCTTTGCGGATGTCGAGGAACGGCTGGTAGACCAGAAACAGCTGGTTCGCCTCGATCGCCTGTTCCAGATCGCGCTGCAATGCGCGGCGGTCGCGTGCCGATTGGTCGTCACCGGCCTCGAAGAAGCAGATGGTGCCGGGGCCGGATTTCTTCGCCCGGTAGAGCGCGATGTCGACATGCTTGAGCAGGTCGTGGGACGTGCTGCCGTCCCGGGGCGCGAGCACGATGCCGATGCTGATCGCGCCTGATATCTCGAAGCCGTCGATCGGGAATGGATCGGCAAACGCCGCCACGAACCGTTCGGCGATCGCAAGCGCATCCTCGGGCCGCGTCAGGTTGGACATGATGAGGGCGAACTCGTCGCCGCCGATCCGCGCGACATGCTCGGCCGCGCGCGTGCAGCGCTGCAGCCGGGCTGCCGCCTGCACCAGGAACTCGTCGCCTGCCGGATGGCCGTACCTGTCGTTGATCTCCTTGAAGCGATCGAGATCGAGCAGCAGCACGGCGAATTCCTCGCCCGAGCGCGACAGCCGGCTCAGCGCGCCGTTGAGCGCCTCGTTGAAGGCGACGCGGTTCGGCAGATGCGTCAGCGGATCCTGCCGCACCGTCCGCTCCGCCTCGTGCTGGGCGATGATGCGGCGGCGGAACTCGAACGCATTGACGAACACGCCGCGCAGCAGCACGGAGCCGTAGACCAGCACGAGGACCGCCATCAGCAGATAGATGAAGTCGCCGTCGCGGCCGAGGCAGATCGCGGTGCCGACGAAGATCGGTGCGGTGAACGCAATCGCGGCGATCGGGATGGTGGAGAAAGCGAACGCGCCGCCGGCCAGCATTCCCGCGCAAAGGCAGGTGATCACCAATTGTGCGCCGCTCGATGCATTGGCGAAGAAGGCGACCGGGACGACGCCCCAGGCGGCGCCGAGCGCCAGCGCATTGCGGACCAGCCGGTACATGGTCCGGCGCGAGACGAATTGCGGCTTGGCGATGCGGCGCGAGGCGCGCGCCTGCAGGCCGAAGAACAGTGCGGCGCTGCTTACGGCGGCGGCCCACACCAGCGCAAAGGCCCAGTCCGGCGATTGCCAGAGTGCAATGGCGAGCACCAGCGCGTTGCAGGCGTTGGCCAGCATGATGCCGAAGGAATAGCCGAGGACGAGCGACACCTGCTCGGCGCGGATGTGGCCGGCAAGTGCTTCATCCGTCGGTGGTGCGCCGAAGGCCGCGAGGTCACCGGCGAACAGGGCCGCGAAATATGATCTGAGATAGGTACGCATCTCACCACGTTGCCTGCGCATCACTACGTCGCCACTGCGATTGACCATGGCGCGACGACCAAGAATTCTCTGCAAACCTTTGACAAACTATGAACTATTGGAACGGACCCGACCACGCGGCATGCGGCGCCGCTCCACCGGGGGCATCGCTTATGGGTCGATACAGCAGCGTGATGTGATGTCACGGCCGATCCAAGCGCGGCTTGATCGGCAGCCGTTTTTTCGCAATGAGTTGGGTTCCAGCGAACGAAAAACCCAGAAGGTGCGCATGGGCCTGCCGACCACGAACCACGATCCCGGGTTCCGGATCACGCGGGCGAGCCATGTCGTCCTGACCGTCCGTGACCTCGCGGCGAGCCGGCAGTTCTACGAAAAAGTGATCGGGCTAATCCTGACCGCGGAGGAGGGCGATGCGCTCTACTTCCGCGGCGTCGAGGAGGCCTGTCATCACAGCCTCGTGTTGCGTAAGGGCGAGGGCGCCGTCTGCACGCAGCTCGGTCTGCGGGTGTTCAGGGACGACGACCTCGACCGGCTCAAGGCTTTCTTCGAAGCGCAGGGCTGCCGGGCCGTTTGGGCCGAGGTGCCATATCAGGGCCGCACCTTGCAGGCGACCGATCCGGCCGGCACGCCGCTGGAGTTCTGCGCGACCATGCCGGTCGAGCCGCGCATGATCACCCAATTCACCCGCCATGCCGGCGGCTCGGCGGTGCGGCTCGATCATTATCAGGTGCTGACGCCGGAGGTGCGCAAGGCCTGCGAGTTCTACACCGCGGCAGGCTTCCGGCTCAGCGAGTACATCGCGCCGGCCGGCACCTTCGATCTGCGCGGCGTGTTCCTGCAGCGCAAGGGCAATCCGCACGACATCGTGTTCTTCAACGGCGCGGGACCGCGGCTGCATCATTTCGCGTTCCTCGCACCCGAGGTCCACCATCTGCTGAACGCCTGCGATCTCGCCGGCGAGCTCGGCCATGGCGCGGCCGTCGAACGCGGTCCGGGGCGGCACGGGCCGGGACACGCGATGTATGTCTATATGCGCGATCCCGACGGGCACCGCGTCGAGTTGTTCAACACCCACTACCAGATCATGGACATCGAGAACGAGCCGATCGGCTGGGATCCGTCCGACCACAAGATCTCGTTTCCGTGGGGCTTGCCGGCGCGGCAGGCCTGGTTCGAGGAGGCGACGCCGTTTGCCGATGTTCCGATCCGCGAGCCGCAGCTGAAGCCGCGGCCGCTGACGCTCGAGAGCTACCTCGCGAAGTAGCATGTCGATGTCAGCCGCGAACCCCGGGCATGATCCGATCTACGATGCGACAATCGTCGGCCTCGGGCCGGTCGGGGCCATCTTCGCCAACCTGCTCGCGAAAGCAGGCCTGAAGGTCGCCGTCGTCGAGCGCGTTGCCGACATCTACGACAAGCCGCGCGCGATCACGCTCGACCACGAGGCGCTGCGCGTGCTGCAGGCGATCGGGCTCGGCGATTTCATGGAGCAGGCGATCGCCCCGCATAACGGCTCGCACTATCTCGGTGTCGACGGCGAGATCATCAAGATCTTCGACCCGATGCCGCCGCCGTTTCCGCTCGGCTGGATCCCGAACGTCACCTTCGTGCAGCCCGACCTCGAGCAGGCCTTGCGTGGCAAGCTTGCCGAATATCCGCATGTCGACGTTTTCCTTGCGACCGCCGGCGTGGCGCTCGAGCAGGACGACGGCGCGGTGACGTTGACCGCGCGGCGCGAGCGAGGTGAGGAGTTCCCGATCCGTGCGCGCTATCTGGTCGGCTGCGACGGCGCCAACAGCTTCGTCCGCAAGCAGCTCGACATCGGCCTGGACGACCTCGCCTTCGATGAATGGTGGATGGTGGTGGATACGCTGACCAGCGATCCTGCCAAGCGGCCGGCCAAGAGCTTTCAGTATTGCTGGCCGTCGCGTCCCGGCACCTTCGTGCCGGGCCCGCGCAATCTGCGGCGCTGGGAGATCAAGCTGCTGCCGGGCGAGGATCCCGAGGCGGCCGGCGCACCCGACAATGTCGTGCGCTTGCTGCAGGGCTTCACCGACATCTCCGATCTCACGATCTGGCGCTCGGCGGTCTATCGCTTCCACGCTTTGCTTGGGCAGCGCTGGCGCGACCGCCGCGTGCTGCTGATGGGCGACGCCGTGCACCAGACGCCGCCGTTCCTCGGCCAGGGGCTGTGCGCCGGCATCCGCGATGCCGTGAACCTGGCCTGGAAACTGAGGCTGGTGCTGCGTGGCGACGCCGCCGAGACACTGCTCGACAGCTACGAGATCGAGCGCAAGCCGCATGTCCGCGCCGTCGTCGCCAGCGCCAAGGAGTTCGGCAAGATCATCGGGGAACTCGATCCGGTTGCGGCAGCCGAGCGCGACCTGCGGCTGCGCGCCGAGCTGAAGGCTGGCAAGGCCGAGACCATCAGGCAGAAATTCATCCCCGATCTCGTCTCCGGTCTGATCGGGCGCGATGCTGTTCTCGCCGGGCGGCTGTTCGTGCAGCCGCATGTGCGTGCGCCGGACGGTCGGACATGCCGGCTCGACGATCTGCTGAGGCCGGAATTTGCGATCGTGACAGCGGCTGCGGAGCCGATGGCGTGGCTATCGGACGCGTCCCGTGCCGCCTGGCTGCATCTGGCCGGCGAGCGCGTCGTCATTGCCGCATCAGGTGAAAGCGGCGATGCCGACGGCGTTCTGCGCGCGGTGGAGCGTGACGGTCTGTTCGCCGACTGGATGCGGCAGCACGGCGCCGCGGCGGTCATCGTGCGGCCCGACCGTTACGTCTTCGGTGCCGCCGGCAGCGCCGACGAGCTCAATATGCTTATCGGGCAACTGCTCCAGAACCTCAGCGCAGAGCGCTAGCCTTTTCAAGCCAGCGCTTTGTCTGTACCACCGGAACAAAGAAATTCCGGGGGAAACCAGTGAACATTAATAATGATGCGGCCGAATATGATTACGTCATCGTCGGCGCCGGCTCGGCCGGCTGCGTGCTCGCCAATCGCCTGAGCGCCGACGGCAAGCATTCGGTGCTGCTGCTCGAGGCCGGGCCGAAGGACACCAACATCTGGATCCATGTTCCGCTCGGCTACGGCAAGCTGTTCAAGGAAAAATCCGTCAACTGGATGTACCAGACCGAGCCGGAGCCCGGCCTGAACGGCCGGCAGGTGTTCCAGCCGCGCGGCAAGGTGCTCGGCGGCTCGAGCTCGATCAACGGCCTGCTCTATGTGCGCGGCCAGCATGAGGACTACGATCGCTGGCGGCAGCGCGGCAATGCCGGCTGGGGCTATGACGACGTGCTGCCCTATTTCCGGAAGGCGGAAGATCAGCAGCGCGGCGGCGACAAGTATCACGGTGCCGGCGGCCCGCTGCCGGTGTCGGACTGGCGGCATCACGATCCGCTCTCGGAAGCGTTCGTGCATGCCGCGGCCGAGGTCGGCATTCCGACCAATCCGGATTTCAACGGCGCGACCCAGGAGGGCGCGGGCTTCTTCCAGACCACGACGCGGCGCGGCCGGCGCGCCTCGACCGCGCGGTCCTATCTGCGGCCGGCGCTGACGCGCGGCAATCTGCATGTCGAAACCTCGGCGCTGGCGCAGCGCATCCTGTTCGACGGCAATCGCGCGAGCGGCGTCGCGTACAAGCAGGATGGGCAAGTGCGCACGGCCAAGGCGCGCAAGGAGGTGCTGGTGTCGAGCGGCGCGTACAACTCGCCGCAATTGCTGCAGCTCTCCGGCGTCGGCCCCGCCGATCTGTTGAAGCAGCACGGCATCGAGATCGTGCTCGACGCGCCCGGCGTCGGCAACGATTTGCAGGATCACATGCAGGTGCGCATCGTCACGCGCTGCGCGCAGACCGTGACGCTGAACGACGTCGTCAACAATCCGGTGCGCCGGGTGATGGCCGGCTTGCGCTACGCGGCGTTGCGCAAGGGGCCGCTGACGATTGCGGCCGGCACCTCGGGTGCGTTCTTCAAGACCAGCCCGCGGCTGGCGTCGCCCGACATACAGATCCATTTCCTGCCGTTCTCGACCGACAAGATGGGCGAGAAGCTGCACCCGTTCTCGGGCTTCACGGCGTCGGTCTGCCAGCTGCGCCCGGAGAGTCGCGGCTCGCTGAAGATCAGGAGCGCCGACCCGGGCGTGCCGCCGGAAATCCGCATCAATTATCTCGCGACCGAGACCGATCGCCGCGCCTTCATCGACGGCATCCGTATCCTGCGCAAGATCCTGGCCGCACCGGCGCTGAAATCATACTCGGTCGGAGAGGTCGATCCCGGCGCCAAGGTGGTCAGCGACGACGATCTGCTCGACTTCTGCCGCCGCACCGGCAGCACGGTCTATCATCCGACCTCGACCTGCCGGATGGGCAACGATGCACTCGCCGTCGTCGACAACAGGCTCAAGGTGCGCGGCGTCGAGGGCCTGCGCGTGGTCGATGCGTCCGTGATGCCCGACCTGATGTCGGGCAACACCAACGCGCCGACGATCATGATCGCGGAGAAGGCGTCCGACATGATTCTGGAGGATGCGCGGTAGGAGTGATCCGTCATCCCCGCGCAAAGGCGAAGCCTTTGTCGCTGGAGGTGCGAGCGCAGCGAGCCTCGAAGGATGCACGGCCACAGCCGGGCCGTCGACCCTTCGAGGGCCGCCGAGGAGGCGGCCACCTCAGGGTGACGGAGATAGAGCAGTGGGCGCTGTGCCTCACCCCTTATAAGCGCGCACCCGCGCGACCATCTGGTCGACATGGGCGATCGGTGTCTCCGGCAGGATGCCGTGGCCGAGATTGAAGATCAGCCGTCCCTGGCCGAAATTCTCCAGCACATCGTCGACCGCGCGGTCGAGCGCCGCGCCGCCGGCAATCAGCGCCAGTGGATCGAGATTGCCCTGCACGGCGACGCGGCTCTGCACCCGCTCGCGGATCATCGACGGCTCGGTCGCCCAATCGATCGAGACGGCATCGACGCCGGTCTCTTCGATATAGGCCGGCAGCATGCCCGCCGCGCCGCGCGGAAACCCGATGATCCTGGCGCCCGGGACCTGCTTGCGCACCCCGGCAACGATGCGTTTCGTCGGCTCGATCGCCCAGCGGGCGAACTCGCGCGGTGGCAGCACGCCGGCCCAGGTGTCGAAGATCTGCAGGCAGTCGGCACCGGCCTTGAGCTGGCCGACCAGGTAGTGGATCGAGTTCTCGACCAGCACGTCGATGATCTTGGCAAACGCGTCCGGATGGCGATAGGCGAGCATCCGCGCCGGCGCCTGGTCGTGCGTGCCCTGTCCGGCCACCATGTAGGTCGCAACCGTCCACGGTGCGCCGCAGAAGCCGATCAGCGCGATGTGCGGCGCAAGCTCGCGCCGGACGCGGCGCAGGGCCTCAAAGACCGGCTCGAGCTGGTCGAAATTGGCCTGCGTTGCCAGCGTCGCGATCTCGGCGGGCGTCGCCAGCGGATCGAGCCGCGGGCCTTCGCCGGCCTCGAAGCGCACCGAACGGCCGAGCGCATAGGGGATCACCAGGATGTCGGAGAAGATGATCGCGGCGTCGAAGTTGAACCTGCGGATCGGCTGCAGCGTCACCTCGGTGGCGAATTCGGGCGTGAAGCAGAGATCGAGGAAGCCGCCGGCTTTGGCGCGCAGCTCGCGATATTCGGGCAAATAGCGGCCGGCCTGCCGCATCATCCAGAGCGGCGGCGCGGCCTGCCGCTGGCCCGACAGCAGGTCGATGAGCGGCTTCTTGGTGGGGTCCTGGGGCACGCGAGGGTTCCTGATCACGGTCAAAATTTGGCTCCTGATACACGCTGCGGCGCAGCGGGCCAAGGCGGTTCTGGAACCCCGGTTTGCGTGGGCGCGTTGTCCAAGGGCATCGGACTGGAATGGAGGGATGCCATGGCCGACAAATTCGATCCCGCCGCGCATGACAAGCATGCCGAGAAGCCGCACGAGGCACAGGCCGCCGAGCGCAAGGCGCGCTCGCGGCTGAAGGAGGGACTTGAGGATACCTTCCCGGCGTCCGACCCGGTCAGCGCTACGCAGCCGGCGCCGTCGAAGCACGACGGCGATCGGGACAATTAGCTGGTATATCGCAGCGATTGCTAACCACGATGCGAAATCAGTTCGATCGTTCCGGAACGAACCGCCGCGTCGTGGTGGTCCGACGCGGACCGCGCCTGCGGCTTGGGGTCGATCACCGTGATGCGGGGTGACCGCCGTGATCGGCTAGACGGGGCCGCCTTCGGGGCGCTGCATCCGCTCGAATTCGAAGGTCACGCCGAGCCGGCGCTCCAGGCGCCAGACCAGAATGCAGTGCCGCCGGATCGGCTCGCTCTCGATCTCGAGTTCAAATGCGAATGGCAGTGCGGCGTCGCTTTCCACCGCAAGTCCCGCGCCTCCGGTCGAGATGTTGAGCACAACGCATCCGATGCTGGTGTTGCGGAAGAAGATCATGCCGCGCTTCATCAGGGCCGCTCGCTGGCTGTCGGTCTTGTATCTTCTTATTGTTGTGCTCACGGCAATCTCCCAGCCCCGATTTGGTCGCGGATCGTGCTTCAGTTCACCAGCACCGCGCCGTCGCAGCGGATGCCCAGCACCCAGACGTCGACCTGGCCGAGCCCGATGCCGAGCGTCGAGAGCAGGGATGCCAGCACCTGATCGATCGGGCTCGTCACGGCACTCAGGATGCTCATGACGAGTGCGCCCAATCCCGGGATCGGAATGCCAGCGATGTTGAGCGTGAGGTCACCGAGCAGGCTTGATGTCAGCGAGGTGAGGAAGTTGGTCGTCGTTACGGTCTTCTTCGTCCCTGCTTGGATGTCGCTGTAGCTGAAATTGACGTTGGTCGACGTGGTGTTCCCCATGCCGACATGGGCCAGGCCCGTGATCGGGATCCCCAGCACAGAGACGAGCGTTGCCGGCGGCGGATTGGGCTTGGTCGTGAAGTTGGTCATGTCGGCGACCGTGACGTTGCCGATCCAGGCGTCCACGATGCCCGGCGTCACGCCGATCGTGACCTGCGAGGTGCTGATGTTCGGATGGCCGCACGACACTGCGTTGAGCGTCGCGGTCCCCGAGGCGACCTCGACATATACAGGCAGATTGATCGACGCGATGCTGCCGGAGCCGAGCACGTTGACCGTTGCCAGGATCCTGGTCTGCGCGGTGTGCACGCTCACGCCCTGGGTGCCCATCGCGATCCAGCTCGAGCCGACCGGGCGCTCGCCGATCGTCGCGATCACCGACACGTTGGCGATGCCGGGCAGGCCGAAATTGACCGAGGTTGCGATCTGATGGCTGCCGTTGGCGATCTGCGCCACCGTGTTGACGAGGTCGAATACGGAGACGCTGGCGCCGACCTTTGGTTTCTGCCCGACCGTGAGGTTCGCGAAGGGGCCGAGGTCGATCAGCGTGCCCGGCGAAACCTTGGTCGAGGAGCCGGTGACGGCCTGCGAGATCGTCGACAGCGCGGTGGTCGCGGCGCCCGCGCCGTTGGTGAGCTGTTGGGTGGTCAGCGCAGCCGCCATCAAATCACCGACCTTGACGTTGCTGCTCAGGACGTCGCTATAGGTGACGCCGGTCAGGTTGATCCGGGTTGCCAGCGCCGACAGGAAGTCGAGCGCGTCGATCTTGGCGCTGATCAGCGCGTTGTAGTCCATCACCGAGAGCGACAGCGTGGTGCCGAGCATCGAGCCGAGCAATGCGTTGAGCACGCCGCCGTTGACCGAGAGCAGCCGCGAGCCGATCGCGAATGTCGCCATCTCGGTCGATGTCGCGGTGGCAGTCGTCGTGATGTTGAAGTGGCTGGCGCCGGTGATGTAGCGCGCGAAGTAGAGCGGGGTCTGGGTCGTCAACGTGACGCGCGCGGCATTCGGAATTCCGACCGCCGGGGTCACGAAGCGGGACTGCGGTGCGATGGCGCTGTTTGCGGTGTAGGTCCCGGTGTCGACGCTGACCAGCGCGCTGGCCGGATAGTTGTTCTGCGTCACCGTCGCGGTGGCGGCGTTGACCGGGTTGCTCAAATTGGCGGCGGCGACGATCGCGGCGAGATCGGCGGTGCTCTGGGTCTTGCGCCGGTCCGCGAAGATCGTGCCGAGATCGATCGCAAGCCCGGCGCATCCGATCAGGAGCGTCATCAGGCCGGCGCTGATCATCGCGAAGTTTCCTCGCTCGTCGGCGCCGAAGCGCCGCATCAGTGTGAGGATGCCGCTCATCCTAGAACCCCCCATACTGAATCGCCGCGGAGCGGACGATGGTGCTCGCGGGCGCCGGCACGAAAGGCAGCCTGTAGATGAAGTTGCCGGCCGCGTTGTAGTTCAGCGTCACGATGTAGACGTTGGCGTTCGACGGCGACGGCGCGGCATTGACGGTGAGATTGCTGGGAACGAGCAGCGGATAGGTCGATACGTTGGCGGTGACGTAACTGGTTGCGAGGCTGTTGCGCTCGGTGTCGGTCATTCCGGCGATCGACGACCGCGCCGCTTCGGCGGCGAGCTGCTGAACGCCATGCACCATCGCGAGATAGGAACCGAATACAATGATGCCGAAAATAAAAGCGAGAAACAGCGGCAGCATCAGCGCAAATTCGACAGCAGAAGCGCCGCTTCGACAGCGAAAAAACTTGGTCATGAGACACCTCGAAACGCAACCTAGGGCGCCACGTTGCGAGGCTTTGATTAAGGAAAACTATGAAAACGCTTTCGCGAATCAGCGACGCCAATTCAGATGAATGGCGACGCTCGAACTTATCGGGTGCGCGATGCGTTATGGGGCGATCAAAATCTTTGATGCCGTGTCCGCAGAAACCCGGGGTCCGATGGTGTCGAGGTGCTGCGTGCATGTGCAGATGCAGCCGTCAGATACCGTAGCATTACGTGGCAATGCACGTAACAATACATATGGCGAGCAATCACGGCGCCGGCGCGACAAATTGAAACTAAACGAAAGTGCAACCAAATGTTAGTATAGCTAAATCACATACTGGAGAACGTAATTGCGTCCCGTGCTGAGATTGGAGGGCTCGCGATGCACAGACCACGTCAGCATTTGAATATTCCTACCGAGATTGTTCGTACCGTCGTTGCGATTGCAGAGACGGGAAGTCTATCGAAGGCCGGAGAGCGTCTTGGCCTCAGTCAGCCGGCGATCAGTTCGCAGGTCAAGCGACTGCAGAGCCTGGTTGGTGGCGCGCTGTTCGTCAGAACGGCAAACGGCACCACGACCACCGAACTCGGCAAGGTTGCCGTGCAGCAGGCACGGCGCATCCTCGAAGCGAACGATCAACTGCTTCGGCTCGGCGGCAATCATGAAGGACCGCAGCCGTTGCGGCTCGGCATGAGCACGATGCTCGCCGAGGAATTCCTCAAGCTGCATCCCGCCGACGTGCTCGCCGACGTGCTGGTTCACGCCGACATGTCGCCGATCGTCATCAGGGGATTGATCGACGGCTACATCGACATCGCCTTCGTCTACAGCAACCCGTCGCTTGAGAACGAAGACGAGGTGACGATCGCCGCCGAGGCCGACGAGCGTTCGGTGTGGGTGCGATCACGCGACTTTGTCCTGCGGCCGGGCGCCCCGATCCCGATCCTGGCGTGGCCGGGTGACGACTGGATGATCCGGACGCTCACCAAGCACAACATCTCGTACAAGATCGTGTTCAGGAGCCCGAACCACCAGCTGCGGCTGGAAGCCGCGCGGGCCGGATACGGCCTGACGGCGTGCCCCGAGCGGATGATCCCGTCATCGCTGATTTCGGCCAAGGACTATTATCTTCCGGAGCTTCCGGTGCAGAAGCGCCTGCTGTGTGTTCGCCCGGGCCTCGAGGGCAGCCGCGCGACGGCGATGGTGCAGCGGCTGTCCAGCCTGTTCTTCAGCGGCGCCAAGCCGATGCGTCAGGCGAGCAACATGTAGTCCGGTGTCGTCGCGTTGCGGCGGCATCGGTCAATAGTGCGGTGGGCGCTCGTTGGCGGGGCCCGGCGCCTGGCGTTCGGCCTCCTGAAGCCGGTCGCGCAGCTCGGCGAGCTGGCGCGTCAGCACATCGATCTGCTTCCATTGCGCCGTGATGGTCTGGTTGAGCGTCTCGATCGCTTCGTCCTGATAGGTCAGGCGGACCTCCAGCGCATCGATCCGCTCGCTCAGCCTTGCCGTGTCATTCATGCGCCGCGTCCTCGCGTCCACGCTCGCGCAGCCCGTGGCCGAGCGCGACGCGCCCATCGAACACAAAACAGTCGCCGCGCCAGCGGCTGTCCTGCCGGGACGTCTCCTCTAGATATCTGAGGATCCCGCCCTTGAGGTGATAGACCTCGGCGAAGCCCTGCGCGAGCAGATAGGCGCTCGCCTTCTCGCAGCGGATGCCGCCGGTGCAGAACATTGCGATCCGGCGGTGCTTCGCGGGATCGAGGTGCAGCGCGGTAAATTCCTTGAACTGTCCAAAGCTCGCGATCTTGGGATCGACCGCGCCTTCGAAGCTGCCCATCGCGACCTCGAATGCGTTGCGGGTGTCGAGCACCATGATGTCAGGCGAGGCGATCAGTTCGTTCCAGTCGGCGGCGTCGACATAGGTGCCGACCTGCCGGGTCGGATCGACCGTGGTGTCGCCGAGCGTCACGATCTCCTTCTTCAACCGTATCTTGAGCCGCTGGAACGGCATCTGCGCGGCCGCGGAGAACTTCAGCTCGAGATTGTCGAGGCGGCCGCCGAACAGCGGCCCGTGCCTGAGTTCGGCGACGAAGCCATCGATCGCTGCATCGCTGCCGGCGATGGTGCCGTTGATGCCCTCATGCGCGAGCAGCACGCTGCCCTTGAGCTCGAGCTCCGCGCAGAACGCGCGCAGCGGCTCGCGCAATGCGCGGAAGTCGGGCAGCGCGGCGAACTGATAGAAGGCGGCGACCTTGAGTGGCATGGCCGGGGTTTATCAGGCCGGCTCGGTCGGCGTAACCCCGCAAAGCCATGCATTACCGGGATAATCCCTCTGGCATGCCAGGCATTGCTCTGCCGGGGATGAATGTGCCATGTACTTTCCATCCCCTTGGCACCCTGCCGCCGCAGCAGCATCAGACCATCACGATCAAGCGAGCTCTCTGTTATGAGGAATTTCCACTTCGCCGGCCGATCCACGGTCCATGCCCAGAACGCGATGGTCGCCACATCGCATCCGCAGGCGGCGCTGGTGGCCATCGAGGTGATGCGCGAGGGCGGCACGGCCGCTGACGCTGCGGTCGCGGCCTGCGCGCTGCTCGGCGTCATCGAACCGCAATCGACCGGCATCGGCGGCGACTGTTTCGCGCTGATCCAGCCGCGGGGCGAGGGCAAGATCACGGCCTACAATGGCAGCGGCCGGGCGCCGATGGCGGCGACCGCCGAGTGGTACCTCGAGCGCAAGATCCATTCGGTGCCGCTGACCTCGGCGCATGCCGTCAGCATTCCCGGCTCCATCGATGCCTGGGACGTGATCCTCAGGGATCACGGCAAGTTCGGCTTGGACCGGCTGCTGCAGCCCGCGATCAAGGCGGCCGAAGAAGGCTATGTCGTTGCTCCACGCATCGCCTTCGACTGGAAGAACGGCTTCGAGAAGCTGAAGAACGGCACCAACACCGAGCGCTATCTGTTGCCGCACGGCAAGCCCGCGGTCGCCGGCGACGTGATCCGCCAGCCCGAGCTCGGCAAGACGCTGCGCGCGATCGCGCAGAAGGGCCGCGACGCGTTCTACAGCGGCGAGATCGCCGCCGACATGGTCGACACGCTGCGCGGCATCGGCGGCCTGCACACGCTGGAGGACTTCGCGGCGCATTCGACCGAGACGACCTCGCCGATCGGCACGATGTACAAGGGTTACGACGTCTGGCAGTGCCCGCCGAACGGCCCGGGCATCACCATGCTGGTTATGCTCAACATCCTGTCGCGCTTCGACCTGACCAAATTCAAGCCGCTCAGCATCGAGCGCTTCCACCTCGAGGCGGAGGCCGCACGCATCGCCTACATGATGCGCGAGCAGTATATCGGTGATCCCCAGCACGCCCACGTCGATGTCGCCGCCATCCTGTCGAAGGAATTCGCCGACGAGCACATCAGGAACATCCGGATGGACCGGCTGCTCGAGCTGCCGAACGTCGCGCCGCCGATGAATCCGTCGACCGTCTACATCACGGTGGTCGACAAGGATCGCAACGTCTGCTCCTTCATCAACTCGATCGCGCATTCGTTCGGCTCGGCGATCGTCTCCAACAAGACCGGTATCCTGCTGCAGAACCGCGCCGGCGGCTTCCGCATCCAGCCCGGCCATCCGAACTGCATCGCGCCGGGCAAGCGTCCGCTGCACACCATCATCCCGGCGCTGGCCACCATGAACGGCCGCGCGGTGATGCCGTATGGCGTGATGGGCGGGCAGTATCAGCCGGTCGGCCAGACCCATGTGCTGACCAACATGCTGGACTACGGCTGTGACATCCAGGAAGCGATCGACATGCCGCGCGGCCTGCATTACGAGGGCGTCTATCAGCTCGAGGACAGCGTGCCGGCAGAGATCGTGGAAGGCCTGAAGAAGATCGGCCACAAGACCACCAGCGTGGTCGCGCCGCTCGGCGGCGGCCAGGGGATCTGGATCGATTGGGACAAGGGCACGCTGACCGGCGGCTCCGATCCGCGCAAGGACGGCTGCGCACTCGGCTACTGATTGTCGCGGCCGATCAGGCCGGAACGGCGGAACCGGGCGTTGTCGCGGGGGTTGGTGCTGAAAGCCCTTCCCCGCGAGGCCGACCATCCGCACCTTCGATTCAGATGAGACCGAACAGGCCGATCTGCGCGGCGGCGCCTCGCCCTGGCTTGCCGCCTCGAAGCTTGTGCCGCGCACGACGTTGGTCGGAAACCTTTTCTGCGATGCACTCATCGTCGGCGCCGGCATCACCGGTGCCTTGGTCGCTGAGCGGCTGACGCGCCAGGGGCTCGACGTCGTCATCGTCGATCGCGAGCACCCCGGCCGTGGCAGTACTGCGGCCAGCACCTCGATGCTGTTGTGGGAGATCGATCGGCCGCTGGTCGAGCTGACCGCGATCTACGGCTTCGAGCGAGCTGCACGCGCCTATCGCGCGAGCCTGCAGGCGGTGACCGGCCTGACCTCGCTGATCCGCAATGCCAGTATTCCGGGACAGATCAGAGCGAAGCGCTCGCTGTATCTGGCGGTGGGAAGCTCCGCGGCCGAACTGCTCGACGAGTACCGGCTGCGCAACCGCGCCGGCTTGCCCGGCGAGTTTCTCGACCATGGGCGGCTGCTGGAAACGTTCGGCATGGCGCGTGCCGGCGCGATCCTATCGCCCGGCGCGGCGGATGCCGATCCGCTGCAACTCGCCCGCGGCTTGCTTCGCCTCGCGGTCGCACGCGGGGCGCGGCTGTTCGATGCCGAGGCCGTTGCATTTGATCCGGCAGGTCGCGCGGTCACGGTCGGATTCGACAACGGCCGCGAAGTTGCAGCGAAAGCGGTGGTGCTGGCCACCGGCTATGCGATGCCCGACATCGTTCATTCGAAGGTCGAAACCGTGTCCTCGAGCTGGGCGATCGCGACTGCTCCGCAGCCGCACAACATCTGGAAGGACGGCGTGCTGATCTGGGAATGCACGAAGGACTATCTCTACGCACGCACGACGCCGGATGGCCGCATCATCGTCGGCGGTGAGGACAGCGACGAGATCGTCGAGCCGGACGCGCGCGATCGTCTCATTCCGGCGAAATCGCGCGTATTGGCGAAGCGTCTCGCCGCGCTGTGGCCCTATGCCGAGACCGAGATCGACTACCGCTGGGCGGGGACGTTCGACACGACGAGCGACGGCTTGCCGTTGATCGGTCCGGTCCCTGGTGCGAAGGGGGTCTACGCCGCCTATGGCTATGGCGGCAATGGCATCACGTTTTCCTATCTGGCGGCGCAATTGATCGGCGACCTGATCGCCGGCCGTGGCTCGCCATTACTTGGCGATTTCGCACTGGACCGCGATGGCGGCATGGCCGGTCACTGAAAAATGGCTAGGGATTTGGCCCGCGCTGGGCTAGAGACGGCCGTCCTTCACGAGAGGTGCAAGATGCGATCTTCCCGACGCACGATCATCAAGACTGCGTTTGCCGGCCTTGCGGCGGCAGTCTCCACGTCCGTTGTCAGCAGGACGGCAACGGCGCAAACGGCAGGAAAGCCCATGACGACAGCCTCAGGTCTCCAGATCATCGACAGCAAGGTCGGCACCGGTGCCTCGCCGAAGCCGGGCCAGACCTGCGTCATGCACTACACCGGTTGGCTCTACGAGAACGGCCAGAAGGGCAAGAAGTTCGACTCCTCGGTCGATCGCAATGAGCCGTTCGAGTTTCCGATCGGCCAGGGCCACGTCATCAAGGGCTGGGACGAGGGCGTCGCCACCATGAAGGTCGGCGGCAAGCGCACGCTGATCATTCCGCCGAACCTCGGCTATGGCGCGCGCGGCGCCGGCGGCGTGATCCCGCCGAATGCCACGCTGATGTTCGACGTCGAACTGCTCGGTGTGAAGTAAGCCACAGGCCGTCAGGTAACCGGCCCACGACAACAGGGGGCGCAGCGATGAAGATCTCGATCCTCGACGATTATTTCGACACGCTGCGTACCCTCGATTGCTTTGACAAGCTCCACGGCCACGACGTCACGATCTGGAACGATCATGTCCAGGACGTCGATGCGCTCGCCAAGCGGCTCGCCGACACCGACGCGCTGGTGCTGATCCGCGAACGCACCCAGATCCGCACGCCGCTGCTCGAACGGTTGCCGAAGCTGAAGCTGATCAGCCAGCGCAGCGTCTATCCGCATATCGACATCGACACCTGCACGCGGCTCGGCATCATCGTGTCGTCGAGCCAGCATGCCGATACGCCGTCCTACGCCACCGCCGAATTCACCTGGGGCCTGATCCTCGCGGCGATGCGCGCGATTCCGCAGCAGATGGCGGCGCTCAAGGCCGGCAAATGGCAGATCGGCGTCGGCCATACGTTGCGCGGCAAGACGCTCGGCATCTACGGCTATGGCCGCATCGGCGCCGTGGTCGCAGGCTACGGCAGGGCGTTCGGCATGAAGGTGCTGGTCTGGGCGCGCGAGGCCGCGCTGGCGAAGGCCCGCGCCGACGGCTACGAGACCGCGGCCAGCAAGGCTGATTTCTTCGCCCGCTGCGACGTGCTGTCGCTGCATATGCGGCTGGTCGACGCCACGCGTGGCATCGTCAAGGCGGAAGATCTCGCACGGATGAAACAGACCGCGCTGATCGTCAATACCAGCCGCGCGCCGCTGATCGAGCCGGTCGCGTTGGTCGATGCGCTGCGTGCGGGCCGGCCCGGCATGGCCGCGATCGACGTCTACGAGAAGGAGCCGCTGCGCGACACTGCGGACCCGCTGCTCAATATGGACAATGTCGTCTGCACGCCGCATCTCGGTTACGTCTCGCGCGACGAATACGAGATCCAGTTCACCGATATCTTCGATCAGATCGTGGCCTATGCGACTGGCGCGCCGACCAATGTGGTGAATCCGGATGTGCTGGCACATCCGCGCCCACGCGACTGACAGGCGTCGCATATGCTCGAACGGGCGGGCCCGATCGGCCGGCCGTCTCGTCTATCGTTCAGCGAGGCCAATGGGCCGCTGAGGTCGCTCTCTTGAGCGCATTTTCGACGATTCGCTTGGCGCCGCCGAGTGCCTTCTGTCCCTTGCCCTTGGCTTCCTGGATCGCGCCCCGGCCCTGCATCGCGGGAGAACCGGTAGCCTTGCCAATGCGCCGCCTGAGCCTGCCGATCGCCTCGTTGGCGCTGCCCCTGATCTTGTCGGTCGTGCTGGTCATGAAATACTCCTTCGGAATACGCTGACGCAACGCGCCGGGACATCGCGATGTTCCGATTGGCTATGTTCCGATTTTGCGCTCGCCTGCGCGCGCGCTTTTCGATAGCGTTCCCGGCACGAAACTCGACCAACGAAAGCAAGAACGATGAGCGGTTCCCACGATCACACCCATTCTCACGACCACGGTCATCGTCACGACGACGAGCGCTGGAAGCACGACGGCGTCCGCGTGATTCCCGGCAACCAGCTCGATCCGAACGTGCCGTCGACCGCCGGCATGGACCGCAAGGCCGCGATCAATTTCGCCCGCGTCGGCGCCCAGAAATTGTGGGCGGGCACCGTCAGCATCAAGCCGGACGCCAAGACCGGCGCGCACCATCACGGTCATCTCGAGAGCATCATCTATGTCGTGAAGGGCAAGGCGCGGATGCGCTGGGGCGAGAAGCTGCAGTTCACCGCCGAAGCCGGTCCCGGCGATTTCATCTTCGTGCCGCCCTATGTGCCGCACCAGGAGATCAATGCCAGTCCGGACGAGGTGCTGGAATGCGTGCTGGTGCGCTCCGACGGCGAGGCGGTCGCGGTCAACCTCGACATCGAGCCGGTCGAGAAGCCGGAGAACGTGCTGTGGGTCGATCCGGTGCATCGGCATCCCGACGAGAAAAAGTGACGCGCGCGGCGCGGCCGCGTTGAAAAGAACAATAAAACAGGGAGGCCAGCATGACGCTCGTTCGTTACGAGAGCGCGGATCACGTCGCCACCATTACGATGGCACGCAGCGAGAAACATAACGCGCTCAACAACGCGCTGTGTACGGAGTTGCGTGATGCGTGGCTGCGGTTCCGCGACAGCGACGATCGCGTCGCGGTGCTGGCTTCCGCGGAGGAGAAGTATTTTTCGGTCGGCGCCGATGTCGCCGACCTTCCCGTCAACATGTGGCACGCGGTGCCCGGCCTCGGCGTCGATCTGGACAAGCCGGTCATTGCGGCGACCTCAGGCTGGGTCGTCGGCGGGGCCTTTGTGCTGGTCCAGATGGCCGATCTATGCGTGGCGTCCGAGACGACACGCTTCATCTATCCCGAGGGCAAGATCGGCACGACGGCCGGTGGCGTCTCGTCGGTGATGGCGCGGATGCCGCACAAGATCGCCATGGAATTCCTCCTGGTGGGCGAGGAAATGTCGGCGGAGCGGGCCTGGCAGATCGGCTTCGTCAACAAGGTCGCCCCGAAGGGGCAGCATGTCGCGATGGCGCAGGAGATGGCCGCGAAGATCGCCGGCAACGCACCGCTCGTGGTTCGCGCGCTGAAGAAGCTCGCCCGTGAAGCGATGCCGAAGGGGCCATTGGAAACCGTCGCCGACGTGCGGCGGCTGCTTGACGAAGTGCGAGACAGCGACGACCTCAAGGAGGGCGTCAAGGCGTTCAGCGAGAAGCGGAAGCCGAATTTCAAGGGAAAGTAAGAGGCTTCTCGCCTCGTCATTCCGGGGCGAGGCGAAGCGTCGAACCCCGGAATGACGACGAGGGACTACGCAAACACCGTGTGGTCGATCACCCCGTTCGGCACCACATAGCCGTAGCGTGTATTTGACGGCTCCGGGCCGGCCTTCTCGTACTGCGCCTTCATCATCGCGAAGCGGTCGCCCTTGATGTCGAGCATCGCGCGCTTCGGTTGGATGTTGTAGAGCCGCGCATTGTTGTCGCCGAAGATCGCCGTCTTCACCGGTCCATCGGCGGGCCCAAGCGGGGCGTAGCCGAACTTCTTCTGCATCATTTCAGGGATCTCCAGCCGCCGCAGGCCTTCGATCTGCCATTGCGGCGCGCCGGTCCACAGCGCATCCGTGCCCCAGACGACGTGATCGGCGCCGAGTCCCTTGATCAGGGTGCCCATCAGCGCGGCGCAGACATTGGGCTCGGCGACCAGCGTGGTCGCGAACAACTGCCCGACATCGCCGTAGACATTGTTGACGCCATACTGCGCCGGGATGTCGGCGAGATCGCTTGTCCACGCAATCCGGCCGGTGCGCTCGAACTCGGCGAGCGCGACCTTGGGATCGCCGCCGACATGGCGATAGGCCGAGTGGTAGATCACGAAGTTGAGCTGTGGCCAGTCCTTGGCTGCCTGGCCGACATCGGCGACGTCGGCGAAGCCGCGCAGGTTCGGATACTGCTTCTCGATCCCGGGCGGGAACAGGCCCTTGTGGACGCAGACATTCTTGATGCCCGCCTTCACCATTTTCTCATAGCCCTTGTAGGCGACCTTCTCGTCGTCGAGCCGCCAGGGGTAGCGGCTGATCTCCTTGTGGGTGTTGTCGCCGATCGTGTAGCCCTTGCAGGATTCCGGCTTCAACGCCAGCGCCGCGTCGAGCTTGTCGAGCCAGCCGGGCTGCCCCGGCGTGAAGATCGCGTGACAGAACACGCGCCGCGATCCGGCCTCGTCGTTGATCTTCTTGCGCGCGTCGGCCATCTGCTCATTGGTGAGGAACCAGTCCTGCTCGATATCCGACGGCGCCGAGGAGATCAGCGCGATCTTGGTGTCGGAATCGAGAAACATCTCCTTCTTGTAGTTGTTGAACTTGAGATCCTCGATGGTCTGCTCGTGAGCGTTGAGCTCCTTGTTCCAGCCGGCCTTGCCGACTGCCTTGCGCATTTCCACGAAACCCATGATGCGGGTGTCGTCGCGCAGGAAATGCGTGTGCATGTCCATGATGAACTGGTCTTTCAGGCCGTTGGCGCGCTCTTGCGCCATCGCAGGCGTTGCGGCTTCCGCCGGGGTTACGTCGAACAGCTGCCCATAAACCTGGTTCATCGCGACGAAGGAGGCGGCCATGCCGGCCGCGGTCTGGAAGAATTTGCGGCGGTCGAGACCCTGCTTGCCGCCGAGTTCGTCGGCCATCGCGAGCAGCCGTCCCTCAACCTCTCGCTGACGTTCGTTCTGTGGGTCGGGATAGAACTCGTCGCTGGAGACGATCTGGGTCGGGATCGGCGTCTGGTACTGGCACAGTTCGGAGGGCATCAAGGCGGCAAGTTCTTCATCTGTGAGATTGCTGCTCATTCTTCGCTCCCGCATCTCGCCGGATTTTTCCGGTCGGACCGCGGCGGAGACTAGGACCAAGTCCGTTCGTCGTCCGTGCCGACTGCCGTCGGCGGCGTTCACAAAATCGTGCATCCTATCTTCGACGGCGAGGCGCGAGCGTTGCGCAACCGCTCATGCGCGCTGCTATGCTCGATCGCAGCGGATCGGACGAAGAAATCCGGAAGGGAGCGAACCATGATGCCAGCAGACCATTCGCGGCGCGCCATCATCAAAGGCATCGGCGTTGCTGCGGCTGCCGGTGCACTCGGCGCGACGCCGGCACAGGCTGCGAGCGCAATTCCCACCGAAGGAGAAATATGGAGCAATGAATACTGGGCGAAGAAGGGTGAGATCCCCTTGTGGATGTTCCGCAAGCGGATCGGTGCGCCGAAGCCGGGCGAGCCGGCGCGGCCCGTGGTGTTCTTCGTCCACGGCTCGTCGGTGACATCGCGGGTGTTCGACCTCACGGTGCCCGGCAAGGGCGAGTATTCGCTGCTCAACGTGTTTGCGCGCTACGGCTTCGACTGCTGGACCATGGATCACGAGAACTACGGCAGGTCGGGCCGCACCTCGGGCAACGCCGATATCGCGAGCGGCGTCGAGGACCTGAAGGCGGCGGTCGAGGTGATCGCGCATGAGACCGGGCAGACGAAATACCACTTCGTCGGCGAATCCTCAGGCGCGCTGCGGGCGGGCGCCTTCGCGATGGCCGCGCCCGAGCGGATCGACCGGCTGGTGTTCGCTGCCTTCACCTACAAGGGCGAGGGCTCGCCGACGCTGGCAAAGCGCGCCGAGCAGCTCGCTTACTATCGCAGCCACAACATGCGCAAGCGCGACCGCGACATGATCCGCTCGATCGCGACCCGCGACAAACCGGGCACGTCCGACCCCGCCGTGGTCGAGGTGCTGGCCGATGTCGAGATGCAGTTCGGCGACCAGATCCCGACCGGCACCTATCTCGACATGACCGCCAATCTGCCGGTGGTGCATCCGGAGAAGGTGCTGGCGCCGGTGCTACTGGTCCGCGGCGAGTATGACGGGATCGCGTCGGTGCCCGATCTCGAGGAGTTCTTCAACAAGCTGCCGAACGGCGACCGCCAGTTCATCATTCTGCCCGGCACCGCCCATTCGGTGGTGCTCGCCACCAATCGTGAGCTGTTCTGGCACGTGACGCGGGCATTTCTCACCATGCCGACGCCGATCGTGACCTGAGCCAACCTGCGGCACGACGCCGCAACAAAAATTTGCGCGGCGATGTCGGGAAGCGGCTAGACGGTTCGTCCTCGGGGTACAACCCCGCCAACAGGAGCCTTTCATGGCCAATCCCACGATGATCTTCGTCAACCTGCCGGTCAGCAACCTCGCGCATGCCACTGCGTTCTACGAGGCGATCGGCGCGACGAAGAATCCGCAATTCTCCGACGACACCGCCTCCTGCATGGTGATCTCGGAGACCATTTTCGTCATGCTGCTGACCCACGACAAATTCCGGCAGTTCACGCCGAAGAAGATCGCCGACGCCCGGACCACGAGCGAGGTCCTGGTCTGCCTGTCGGCCGCCAACCGCGACGCCGTCGACGGCTACGTGACCAAGGCGAAGGCCGCGGGCGGCACCGCCGATCCGGCGCCGAAGCAGGATTTCGGCTTCATGTACGGCCGCAGCTTCGAGGATCCCGATGGTCACATCTGGGAAGTGATGTGGATGGACGTCGAGGCTGCGGCGAAGCAGTCCGCTGCGGCTACCGCCTGATCGCCGCGGCAAGGAGCCCATCGATGCCAGAGGTGCCAGTCTGCCTGCGGTTCGACGGTGAGGCGGCGAACGTTTACGTCTCGCAACCTCCGGGCTCCAATCCAGCGCAACACGATCGACGGCCCGGCCGCAAAGGCCGGGACAGATCGAACGAAGGCCTCAGGCGGCGGGGATGCCGTTCGGCCGCGCGTCGGTGATGGCGTGGCCGGCCTTTCTCCCTGACGGCGTGTCGGATGGCTGACAGGCCGGGACCGGAAAGTTCAGTTCGACCGTGGTGCCGCCGCCAGGCGTTTGGCACAGAGCAACGGTCCCGTTGTGGGTGGTCATCACCTGGGAAACGATCGAAAGCCCGAGCCCAGTCCCCTCCGCGCTGGTGTTTCCACGTCTGAAGGGCTCAAGCAGATGTTCGGGCTGGCCGGGCTCAAGGCCGGACCCGAAGTCAATGACGCTCAATCGCGCCGGTGCTTCGACCTTGATGAGGACGGAGCCGCCGGCACTTCCATGGGTCATGGCGTTTCGGATCAGATTCGAGAGCGCGACGGCGATCGCGACTTCCGAACCACGCACCCGGATCGGGTGACGCGGCTCCGTGAACGCAATGTCGCTTCCGTTCTTCAACGCCATCGGCACGTGTTCGGCCGCAACCCTGCGCGCAAGCGCACCGAGGTCCATGTCGATCAGCTCGGCAGGATCCGCGGAGATGCGCGCCAACTGAAGCAGCATGGTGACAATCGACGACAGCTTCTGGTTCTCGGCTATCAGCCTGGTACGCAACGGAGCGTCCTCGACCTGCTCGAGTATGGTGCGCGCATTGGTCAAGGGCGTCCGAAGTTCGTGTGCCGCATTCGACAGGAAATTCCGCTGCGCTTTTGAAGCGGTGTCTATCCGCGACAGCGCGCGATTGAAAGCCACGACGAGTGGCAGGAGCTCGGATGGCGCATTGTCTTCCGGCAGGCGGCGGCCGTCCGAAACCCCGTCGATCATTTCGGCGGCCGCGGCGACCGCTCGTACGGGACGCGCGATGAGCGTCGGCACAAAAACCATGGCGGTAAACGCGGTCGCCGCCAGGACGAGGATGATGGGGAGCGCAACGATGGTCGCATCGGTGAGCATTCCGGTCGTCAGTTGGCCTGCCGTATAGGCCACGCCACCGGTTTCGATCCACACCTCGCCCACGGGCGTATTCCTGATCGCGGCCATCTTCTTCAGCTTCGTGGTTTCGCCGTCGAACGCGTAGGCGAGGAAACTCGTCCCGTCACGAGATGTCTGAGTCTTCTGTGGCCGCCACTTTGGTACCGGGCCGTAGCTGACCTCTCCGCTCTTGTCGGACACGACGTACCAGAATGTCGGGAAATTGCGGGTGATCTCGTCCAGCCGCGACGTCGGCTTGAGCGCGAGTTGCCCGGCTTCGTTGCGTGTTACCGCCTCCTTCAATGCGTCGGCGACGTCGGCCGCGGCCCAGGTGCCATCATCGTCACCGCCGAACCGGATCAGCAGGGCCGCTGCGCAGAGCAGCATGATGGTCGTCACCGCGCCGATCAGTGTCGCGGACAGCACCGCGATCGAGCGATGGCTGCGCTTGAGCGTTTGCCACTTCAACATCATCATTCACCACTCAGCAGATACCCGAGGCCGCGGACCGGTTTGATGACGATCCTGCAATTGGCCGCACGGAGGCGCCGGCGCAGCCGCGAAACATGCGCTTCGATCGCGTTTGATTGAATCTCGTCGTCAAAATCATAGGCCGCAACTTCAAGGGTCTCGCGCAGGACAACGCGGCCGATCCGCCGCACCATGGCTTCCAGAATTGCCAGCTCGCGGCGCGGGACGACGATCGGCTGGTGATCGACGCAGACCTCGCGGTTGAGCACGTCGTAGCTCAGATTGCCGATGCGAACCACGGCCCCTCGATCCAGAAAGAGGCGCCGGAGCACGGCCTTTGCTCGCGCGACCAATTCGATCGGTTCAAACGGCTTGGCCACATAATCGTCCGCCCCCTCGTCGAGGGCGCGCGCAATATCGACGGGATCATCGAGCGCGGTCAGCACGATCGTCGCGGGGCTGGGCTTCTGTTGCTTCAGGTCGCGCAGCAAGGCCAGACCATCGCCATCAGGTAGTCCGCGATCGATCACCACCAGTTCGAAATTCCGCACGGCCACCGCGGCCCGGCCCTCCTCGAGCGTCGTGACCATATCAGATGAGCCGAAGGCCGTTCCCAGAGTATCCCGCAACCATGGCCCAAGCTGAGGATCATCCTCCACGACCAGAACTCGCACCGCATTCTCCCAAGCATGAGACACGGCTTCTACCATTACGGACGGATTACCATAAGATTACGGCTGGCCGGAAAACTGCGATCTTTCATCTCAATACACTGACGTGTTGAGCGCTTTCTGGTGATTCCACCGGATTTTTTGACTCCGCGCGCGTGAGGCTGCGGCCCGATCGGCGGCCCAGTGCAAGGCCCGTCAGAATGGGCGCAGATCCGGCTCAGTCGCTCCCGCGAACGGCTCGCCGCTGCGGCTGACGCGATCGCGTCAATGACCCCTGCGGCCACTGCTGCCCCGTAACCGGCGCCGGCTCCGAACTCCAAGCGCCCCGAAGCCGAGCAGCGTCATGATCATCATGATGGCAAGTCTGTGCATGCGTGTCTCCGCGATGAGATTTCTCCGCCAGAGGCATCCATCAGCATTACCTGCAAATGACCGCTATCGGCGCTGCGCGGACGCATCCACGGCGACGTGGGTCGAGCCACGTCAGGCTGTCGTAATGGTGGCTGTGAAGAGCATGCCGATGGAAGTCGCCGACATGACGTTAGCGATAAGAAAACGAAGGCCTCATGCCGGTGGATTTTGCGTTGTCGGCGATGGCCAAGCGGTCGGACCGCTGCCCGGCGCGGTGGCGCCGACCGTTCAATCGTTGGCTGGAAGGGGTCGAAGCGGGATGGGCGGTGCCGCTGCTGCTCGCCTGCTTCGTCGGCATCTGGACGGTGTATCTGGCCGTGGCCTACCACGGCGCGGGCCTGCACCCCGACGTGCTGGAGACCTGGACGTATGGACGGCATTTCGCGTGGGGGTATCCCAAGCACCCTCCGTTGATGGGGTGGGTGACGGGCGCGTGGACCTCGGTCTTTCCGCTGACCGACTGGTCGTTGCGACTGATGGCGATGACGAATGCAGCGTTGGCATTGTGGTTCGTCGACCTGATCGCAAGACGGTTCGTGAGCGGCCACAAGCGCCTGATCGTGCTGCTCCTGCTCATGCTGACCCCGGCGTACCAGTTTCACGCACAGCGCTTCAATGCCAACGCCGTGCTGCTCGCCGTCTGGCCGCTTGCGACCTATTGCTTCCTTCGCGCCTTTGAAACACGTGCGCCGCTCTGGGCGATTGCCGCAGGTCTGGCGGCCTCCCTTGCGATGCTGGGCAAGTACTATTCCATCTTTCTGGTCGCGAGCTTCGTGTTGTCGGCAATGATTCACCCGTCGCGGCGCGCCTATTTCACTTCAGGTTCGCCCTGGATCTCCGCCGCCGCGGGGCTGCTTGCGCTGTTTCCCCACCTGCACTGGCTGGCGACGACAGGCGGGGAGCCCGTCTACTATGCCGCGACGCATGTGCGGGCCGATTTCCTCACCGCGCTGCAGGATGCCGCCAATTTCCTAATGGGCCTTGCTGCGGCCGTGGGTGTGTCCGCCGCGACGTGGGTGATGATCGCCGGCTATCGAATGAGGCGGCTGTCGCGAGACCTCGTGGCGTCGGATCCAAACCTGAAGCTCATCTTCCACGTCGCGATCGGCACGATCGTGCTTCCCGTCGTTACCTCCATATTTCTCTGCACCGACTTGCCGTCGCTATGGGCGCTGCAGGGATTGTTTCTGCTCGCCGTGCCGATCGTTTGCAGCACCCGCTACCGGATCGAGCGCTTCTACACGGTCAATGCCGCGCTCCTGGTCGCAGGGATAGCGATCGCTGCCGCCGTAATCGCAGCCCCGGTTCACGCGCTCTACCGCAACAGCCACGGTTACGAGGAAGGACGAAGCTTTTATCATCAGGCCGCGGACAAGCTCACCCGGCTGTGGCACGAAGAGATGCGTACGCCGCTGTCGATCGTTGGAGGCAATGACAGCCTTGGGCTTGCGGTGGCATTCTACAGCTCGGATCACCCGCACTATGGCGGCTCCTTTGCCCACCAGTACTCCTTGGCATTGCCTCGCCAGGTAACGCCGGAGCGCGGTTGGGCTGCGCTCTGCTTCGCCGATCAAGACCATTGCCTTGAATGGACTGAACAGATGGCGGCGCGGGCCGGAAGCTATGTCAGGCGCGAATTCTCCGTTCAATCGAGCTTGTTCGGAATCCCGGGCGTCAGGCGAAGCCTCGTTGCATTCATGGTGGCGCCGCTTCGCGAACCGGGCGGCGCAGCTTCAAGCCTCGCCAATGATGTTGCTCCGGCCAGGACCCGTATCCATCGCAGATGGAATCACGGAGTCGCAGGGCCTGCTCGTCTTGATGCGTTGACCGGAGGCATCGGTCGGATGTCGCCGCGACGATCGCAATTGTAATCTTGCGGTAATCGATCGCCGCTTTATCGGCAGCCGGGTCAGGGGCGTCATATCACGAAGGACAGCACTCCATGTTCATCAGGTTGGTTTGCATCAGCCTCGGCGTGTGCGCCGTCATCGGTGCCACCGCGTTGGCACAGACATCGCCATCGAAGACCGGTTCGGCCCACCAGGCGCCCGCGACACGCGAGGCGACCGGTCATGTCGAGAGGGTCAACCTCAACACCGCGCCTGTCAGCGAGCTGGTGAAGATTCCGCATCTCAGCGTCCGCGGGGTCACCGCGATCACGGAGGCGAGGGCGAAGTCGAAGTTCAAGGATTGGAACGATTTCGTGGCGAGGCGGGTCGTGCCGCGATTTGTCAGGATCGAGATCAAGGACCTCGTCACGTTCTAGAAGCGCTATTCGCGCAGTGGCGCAACGGAGAACGCCGGTCCCGCCGCGATGTCATCCTGCGGTAAGCCCGATAGTCGATCGCTGCCATCGGCCGGCGTGGCTATCGAACTCGAATGAGGATATGATTGAATGAAACGAGTAGCTGTTGTTTCGGCTGTCGTCGTGATCGTCATGGGCAGTCTTGCGTCGACAGAAGCTGCGGCGCGTAGCCGGCGCGGAGATGCCGTGGCTGTCGGCATCGTTGGCGGCCTCGCCGTTGGCGCCTTGCTGGGCTCGACCATGACCGCCCGGGCAGCTCCAGCCTATGTCTACGAGAGGGAGTATTATCCGCCGGCCCCTGTCGTCCACTATCATCATCACGTGTACGAATACGGCGACGAATATCCCGGCGGATATGATCACGGATATACTTCCGGGTATCGGGAAGGATATTCCGACGGCTACTGGGACAATGATTGAACGCGATTGGGTGTCGTCGCTGGAGGCCGGCGACGACCCCCGTCCTAGTAACTGATCCGCAGCCCGACGCCGCCGTGGACCGTGTTGCCGACCGGTTGCGGTCCGGCGGTGCCGTTGAGGAACAGGTCGGCGATCCAGCCCTTGGTGATACGGAAGCCGACGCGGCCGCCATATTCGAACCAGCCCTGATTGCCGATTGTCGGCACGATCGTCCCATCGCCCGTGACGGTCGCGACGATGCCGGAATGGGTGGCGAAGGATTGCACCCAGCCGCCGTTGATGTTGGTTTCGATGTTCGATCCGAACAGATGCGTCCACTGGCCGCCGATCTTGACCAGGCTGGTGCGATCGGTGCCGTCGGCGATGGTGGCGTCGAACGGATTGAAGGCGACCGCCGGATCGCTGTAGCCCTTGACCCGCTGCCAGAGCTGCCAGACCTCGACCGAGGCCGCGACCTCGTCGCGCGCCGACAATCGGCTGATCCAGCCCGCGCGCCCGTACACGCCGTAATTCTCGCTCGAGGTCTGGCCGGTGACCGACACCGGGCCGAGGCTGGTCGTGTAGCTGCGGGTGTAGCGCACCTTCTCGGACGGCGAGAGGATGCTGCCGATGTCGAAGAACGGCCGCGACGAGCCCCAGTCGACGAAGTCATAGCGCAGCGCGAAGGCGCCGATCGGTGCGCTGGTGACGTTGTAGCCGCCCTCGCCATATTGCGTGTAGGCGATGCCGGCGAGCAGCGACAGATTCGGCGTGATGGTCTTGCGGCCATGGATGCCGGCCGAGAACGAGCCGGCGGAGCCGAAGGCGCTGATGCAGTCGTCGCAATTGACTTGCTCGTTGACGCCGAGCAGCACCGATCCGAGCACGCGGTTGGTGATCATCTGGTTGAAGCGCTGGTCGGCGAGACCGCTGATCGAACTGCCGCTCGACGGCGCGCCGGTGATCGGTGTCGGCGACGGGCTCGGCGTTGGAGTCGGCGTGGGAATGGGGGTCGGCGTAGGCGATGGTGTGGCAGTGGGTGTCGGCGTCGGTGTGGGGCTCGCTCCACAGTTCGACGACAGGCTGTCCGAGTTGCAGTTCGGCGTTGGAGATTGAGCCTGTGCCGGCCCAGCCAGCGCCTGCAGCATAGCGAGCGACAGCGCCAACGTCAGAGCCGTCAACAGGACCACGTGATGGATGCGCAGTGCCATTGTCACCGTCCGCACAGCATGCCGGCGTCGTCGACCGGCGGCGTCACCGGTGATGCATCCGCGAACTGGGTGACGGTGCAGAGCCCTGCGGCCTGGGTGCAGGTTGCGGCAAAAGTCCAGGGTGGGTTGTTGGTCTTCTGGATCGTGGTGCGGCCGCCGCTCGACGTGATGATCGCGGTGTCGCCGGGCTGGGTCAGATCGATGCACTGCCGGCTCGACGTACACACGGTCGAAGCGCCTTCCTGCAACACCACGGTGGTCTTGCCGCGCTGTGACAGGATATCGAGCACCGTGCCGCGAACACCGATGGTCGCAAGCGGCGTCGTGATCTTGTAGGCCGCCTTGTCCGAGTGGCCGGTGACGAAGCGGAACGCACCCGAGGTCAGGCGGACCGCGACATCGCGATAGTGATGCTCGTCGTCGAACACGGTGCGATCGAGCTTGAGCGAGGCATTCGGCCCGAGCGAGAGGTTGGTGCTGTCGGCCATCACCAGCCGCGCCGCGCTCTCGAGACCGGTGCGCACCGTCTCATCGCGCAGCAGCGCATCGCCGACATTGATCGGCGTGGTTGCAGCGGCAACGCGGACGACCTCGTTCTTCACCATCGCCGCTTCGCCGACGCGTGTCTGCGCCTGAGCGGGATGCGCCGTCACGGCGACGGCAAGACCGAGTGCTAGCAGGGAGAAAAGGCTGTGAGGCGAATTCATTGCAATACCGATCGACTGAACGCCATCATCGTACCGGATCGGGCATGCATCTGATATTGTATATATGTCACAAGCTCCCCCGAGGTGACTGGATGGTTAGTCTCTGTCGATTCGATCACGTTCAACGCCATGGACGTGAAAGTGAGTTCCGATCACACAGGTCACACTCGCCGCGTGCGACGGCGCGATCGTAGCTCACACTTCGCTCACACTTGTCCTCCTCGCAGCGTGCCCGCCCTTGATCATCGCATCCAAATCTCCTTCCGTTCTGCGGCGTGCCCCTGCGCGCACGGCGATCGTCGCGGCGATCATCTTCATCGTCGCCCATGTCGTGCTGCTGCTCGGGATCACGGCGCCGGACAAGCTCTATTTCGATGAGGTGCATTACGTGCCGGCGGCGCGGCAGATGCTCCAGCCGGTGGTCGAGGGGCCGATCCTCAACCCGATGCATCCGCCGCTTGCCAAGGAGATCATCGCCCTCTCGATCAAGGCGTTCGGCGACGTGCCGCTCGGATGGCGTTATCCCGCCGCGCTGTTCGGCGCGCTGGCGCTGGTCGGCGTCTATCTCGGCGCGCTCGCGCTGTTTGGGTCGCAGGAGCGCGCGATTGCTGCCATGCTGCTGGCGTTCTTCAACCAGATGCTGTTCGTGCAGTCGCGGATCGCGATGCTGGATATTTTCGCGCTCGCCTTCTGTCTGTTGGCGGTCGCAGCTTTCATCCGCGGCTTCAGGCAAACGCGGCCGCACGCCGCCTTCGCGCTGGCGGGCCTGGCCGTGGGGCTGGCGAGCGCCTGCAAATGGAGCGGGCTGTTCGTGCTCGCGACCTGCATCGCGATCGTCGTGGTGATCCGCCTGATGCAGGGCTGGCGCACGCGCTTCGCCGACGCCAATGCGGAGGATTGGTACCGGCCGGACCTGTGGCCGGATTTCCGTCTACCGCACTTCATCGTCTGCTTCGTGCTGATCCCGTCGGCCGTCTATCTCGCGACCTTCGTGCCGCTGGTCGGCTTTTCGTTCAGCGGCCTCGTCGAGGCGCAGCGCCGCATCTTTGCCGACAACACCACGACCGCGATTGCGGGCCATACCTACATGAGCTCATGGCCGTCCTGGCCGTTCCTGGTGCGCCCGGTCTGGTATCTGTTCGAGAAGGTCGGCGATGACAGGTTCGCGGCGGTCGTGTTTCTCGGCAATCCGCTGGTGCTGTGGCCGGCATTGATCGCGCTGATCGTCGCGCTGCGCGACTGGATTGTCGAGCGCTGTCGCGACGCGTTTCTCGTGCTTGCGTTCTATCTCGGTCCGTATCTCGCCTGGGCGCTGCTGCCGCGCACACTCGGCTTCATCTATTACTATCTGCCGGCGGCGACCACCGCGAGCCTCGTGCTGGTCTATGCCCTGACGCGCAAGGGCGCGCCGCGCTGGTTGTTGTGGGCCTTCGTCGCGGTCGGATGCGCGGGCTTCATCGCGATGCTGCCGATCACGGTCGCTGCCGTCGAGACGTCGATTGCGACCTTCAATCGGCTGATGCTGTTCCAGAACTGGATTTGAAGCCCTGAAACAAGCGATCCGCCTGTCGGGTCCGACATGCGGATCGGAAGTTCGGGAGATTACTGCTGCGCCGTCTTGGTATCCATGTTGACCACCTGCACGCGGCGGTTGGTCGGGTCCATCGGCGCGTTTGGGTCTTTCGGCCGCGTCTTGCCGTAGCCGACGGTCACGAGATCGGAGCCGTTCAGGCCGTAATGCTCGACCAGATAGGTCTTGATGGTGTCGGCGCGGCGCTCCGAGAGATCCTGGTTATAGGCTTCGCTGCCGATAGCATCGGTGTGGCCGGCGACGACGAAGGTCGAGCCCTTCATGCTGGCATCCGACAGCGCCTTGCCGAGCTCCTGCACCGCCTGGGCCGAGCCCTTCGCGATCTCAGCCGAGTTGTAATCGAAGTGAATCTCCAGATCGATCTTCGGCTTGTTGGCGGCGATGTCTGCGATCTCCTGGCGTTCGCCCAGTGACAGCGAGCGGGTCTGCCGGTTGCGAACGGTATTGAGGAAGCTCGCCTCCTTGGCCGAAGCGGCCGGGTCGACCTGCGTGCCGGCGGAGAGGCTGCGGGTGGCTGACTTCGGCTTTAGCGCATTGAGGATCTGGGCGGCGGGAACGGTGTCACTGCCGGCCAGTGCGACGCCCGCCGTCATCGACAGCGCAGCGCCGATTGTCAAAAGAGACAGGAAATGGGAGCGGGTCATGGTCTTGGTCCTTGAATGTCCGGCCAGCCAATCCGGCTGCTATCGTTTTGATGCTGGGAACCTAGGACGGGTTCAAAGCCCCGAATGTGATCTAGATCACGGTTGCATGGGCCGGCCCAGCCCTGTGCCAGGCCGGGGCGCTTGGCGGAGAGGAGGATCATATGGCCCACGTCAATCGCGTCCTTCGCTCGATCAATGACGAAGGTGGCTCGCGCTGCGTTGATATCTTCCTGCGTCCGGACGGCAGCATCGGCTTCGAAGAATATCGGCGCGACGTCGAAGATGGCCGCGGCTGGTTTCCGATCGGCGGCCATTCGTCCCGGGTCTTCCATGAGGAGAACGCCGCGCTCGCGGCGGCGCTGGCGGACGTTCCCTGGTTGCGGGGAGCCGTTGGTCCGCCGTAGGCGGCCCGAAGCGCCGCGCAACGTCGAGGGGCGATGATCATGCACGGCCGATTTCCCTCGCGCGGCTCTCCACAGCGGCGCGAATCTCACTACATTGCCGGAGCAATGCCCCGCGCCGCCGAACCCTTATCCCTGAACAATGCCGCCGCTCGCCATATCTGGCTGCGTGCGCAGCGGCTCGATACAACGGCGCCGTTCGGGGAGGGCGCGTCAGCCGTGGCGGCCGCCGTCGACCATCTCGGCTATGTGCAGATCGACACCATCAACGTGATCGAGCGCTGCCATCACCATATCCTGTTCACCCGGATTCCGGATTACCGCCGCGCCGACCTCAAGCAGGCGCAGAGCCAGGACAAGAGCGTGTTCGAATACTGGACGCACGCGCTGTCCTACGTGCCGTCCAAGGACATCAACATCTTCCTGCCGGCGATGAAGGCGCATAAGCGCGACGGCCATAAATGGTTCGCGTCGGTGACCCCGGCGGACACGCGCAAGATCATGCGGCTGCTGCGCGAGGGTCCGCTGACCATCCGCGACATCGAAGACGACGTGCTGACCGAGAAGGAGCATCTCTGGCAGAGCCGCAAACCGTCCAAGCGCGCGCTGCAGCTCGCCTTCTATGGCGGCGTGGTCACGATCAGCGAGCGCGCGGGCATGCTGAAGACCTACGAGCTGATGAACAGGCATTTCGGCTGGAACAAGCCGCCGAAGCCCGCGCCGGCCTCGGCCAGGACCGCCTATCTGCTCGACCGCGCACTGCGCTCGCAGGGCATCGTCAGCCTGGATTCGATCTGCCATCTCGACGCGCCGAGCAAGAAGGCGGTGCGCGGCCTGATCGAGGCGCGGGTGCGCCGCAAGGAGCTGGTCCGGATCGCGCTCGATGGCGCCGGCAAGCAGGAGCATTGGGCGCGGCCCGAGGCGCTGGAAGCGAGCGGCGAGGGCGATCCCGCGCTCGTGCACATCCTCTCGCCCTTCGATCCCTTGATCATCCAGCGCAAGCGCACCGAGCTGTTCTTCGGCTACGGCCATCGTTTCGAGGCCTACGTGCCGAAGCAGAAGCGCCTGTTCGGCTACTTCGCGCTGCCGGTGCTGGTCGGCGACGACATCGTTGCCGCTCTCGACCTCAAGACCGACCGGCAGAACAGGAAGCTGCTGATGCAGAAATGGAGCTGGGTCGGCAACGGTAAGAGGCAAGCGGGGCGCAAGGAGCTGAAGCGCCGCATCGAGGAGGAGCTCGACCGCTTCGAGCGCTTCCAGCTGGCGGAGTAGGTCCCGGAACTCTCTATCCGTCATTGCGAGCGAAAGCGAAGCAATCCATCGCGCCGCAAGACGGACGGATGGATCGCTTCGTCGCTTCAGCGCAAAATTGCTCTGCAATTTTGTCGCGAGCCCCTCGCAATGACGCAGTGGATAACGCTCGGTGTTCCCGTTTGCACCGCGTGCTGCGACTCTTTGCCATTGCCCAATGCCGGGCCAGCCAATATTCCTCAAGCCAAGCATTTGCCTTGGGGGGAAACAGATGAGCCAGACCGCAACCGCTGCGCCCGATCGCGGCGCCCACAGCGAGGTCGAGACGTCCACGATCCGCGCGATCTCCTGGCGGCTGATCCCGTTCCTGATCCTGGCCTACTTCTTCTCCTATCTCGACCGCGTCAATCTCAGCTTCGCGGCGCTCACCATGAACACCGAGCTGAAGTTCTCGCCCCTGGTGTTCTCGTTTGGGGCCGGCATCTTCTTCATCGGCTATTTCGTCTTCGAGGTGCCGAGCAACCTGGCGCTGGAGCGGTTCGGCGCCAGCAAGTGGATCGCCCGCATCATGGTGAGCTGGGGCATCCTGTCGGCGTTGATGGCGGCAGTCTATGACGAGCACAGCTTCTACGCGGTGCGCTTTTTCCTCGGCGTGGCCGAGGCCGGCTTCTTCCCCGGCATCATCCTTTATCTCACCTATTGGTACCCGGCCGAATATCGCGCCCGCTTCCTCGCCGCCTTCGCGATCGCCGTCCCGGTCTCGACCGCGATCGGCGCGCCGATCTCCGGCCTCTTGCTCGGGCTCGATGGTGTGATGGGGCTGAAGGGCTGGCAGTGGCTGTTCATCATCGAGGGCGTTCCCTCGGTGTTGCTCGGTATCGTCACCTGGTTCTATCTCACCGACCGGCCGGAGCGGGCCGATTGGCTCTCGGCCGAGCAGAAGGCATGGCTGAAGGCAAAGCTCGATGCCGAGGTGGCGGCCAAGCAGGCGGCCAGGCACTTCACGCTGCTCGAGGCGTTGTGCTCGCCGAAGGTGCTGGCGCTCAGCGCGATCTATTTCGGCTTCGTCGCCGCGCTCTATGGCATGCAGTTCTGGCTGCCGCAGATCGTCAAGGCGTTCGGCCTCAGCAATGCGCAGACCGGCTTTGTCACCGCGATCCCCTATGTGTTCGGCACCATCGCGATGATCCTGTGGGCGCGCCGCTCGGATGCCACGCGCGAGCGCGTGTTTCATGTCGGCGCGCCGCTGCTCCTGACCGCGCTGGCGCTCGCCGTCTCCAGCTACATCTCCGATCCAATCTTGACCATGGTCGTCCTGACGGTCGCCGCGATCGGCGTCTTCTGCACCTTCGCGGTGTTCTGGACGCTGCCGACCGCCTGGCTGTCCGGCACCGCGGCCGCCGGTGCGATCGCGCTGATCAACTCGATCGGCAACCTCGCTGGTTTCCTCGGGCCGTACCTGATCGGCTGGGTCAAGGAGAGCACAGGCAGCACATCGACCGGCCTTTTGGTGCTGTCGCTGCTGCCGCTGATCGGCGGCCTGCTGGTGTTCCTCGGCAGCCACGAGACCAAGACCGAGTTCGCGGAAGCGAAGTAGCGGCGCGTAACGCTCGCGCCGCTGCGTAGGATGGGTAGAGCGCAGCGAAACCCATCATCCCTCCCGCGGCTAGAAAGTTGATGGGTTTCGCTGCGCTCTACCCATCCTACGATTTCGCTGGCCCGGATGGAGCGAAGCGTAGTCCGCGGACCATTGTCGCATCGGCCGCCTCCCGGATTTCGCTCCGCTCGATCCGGGCTACGCACCCCAAAACATTGGCCACTTCCGGCGCCGTTCACGGCCGTCCTCACGAACAGGTTACTACTGACGATTATTGACATTCATCAGTGATAAATCGATACTCTTCATCAGTCGTCAGCCCGATGGAGAATTCAGATGTTCGGCCGTTCTATTTTCTCGAGCTATTACAGGCTCTTGACGGGAGCATCGTTAGCTTTCGCGGTATTCGCGCTGACCGGCTGCAACGAAAAGGCGGCTGAAACCGCTGATCCGGGACGCCCGGTTCTGGTGGCGACCGTCCATTACGAAGCTGAAACCCCTGAGCGCAGCTTTGTCGGCACCATCAAGCCCCGTATCGAAGCCGATATGGGCTTTCGGGTTGCCGGCAAGGTGGCCAAGCGGCTGGTCGAGGTCGGACAGACAGTCGACGTCGACCAGCCCTTGGCCACCCTCGACGAGGTCGATCTGAAGCTGCAGGCCGAGCAGGCGGAGGCCGAATTCCGCGCCGCCACCGGCGTGCTGGCGCAGGCCGCGGCCGCCGAGCAGCGCGCCAAGGACCTGAAGGCCAAGGGCTGGACCACCGATGCGGCGCTCGATTCCGCCAAGGCGGCCGGCGACGAGGCGCGTGCCCGGCTGAACCGCGCCGAGCGTTCGGTCGAGCTGACCAAGAACTCCCTCTCTTATGCAACGCTGGTGGCCGACACCCGGGGTGTCGTCACAGCGACCATGATCGAGCCCGGCCAGGTGGTTGCCGCGGGCCAGGCCTCGATCCGTGTCGCCCGACTTGGTGAGAAGGAAGCCGTCGTCGCGATCCCAGAGACGCTTCTTGCTCGTGCCAGGTCGGGCGTTGCCACGGTGTCGCTGTGGTCGGATGCAAAGAAGACCTACGCCGCCAGGCTGCGCGAGGTCGCGCCGCAGGCCGACCCCGCCACCCGCACCTATCTTGCGAAATTCTCGCTGCCGGATGCCGACGACGCCGTGTCGCTCGGCATGACCGCGACGCTGACCTTGGCCGACAAGGCGAGCGAGCGCGTCGCCAAGTTGCCGCTGTCGGCGCTGTACAGCCAGGGCGGCGATCCCTCGCTCTACATCGTCGACGAAAAGGGGGAGGTCGCGCTCAAGCCGGTCAAGGTGAAGGCCTATGAGAGCAACAACGTCGTGATCTCCGGCGGCGTCGACGACGGCGCCAAGGTGGTCGCCCTCGGCGTGCAGAAACTCGATCCGAGCCAGAAGGTGCGGGTCGTGTCGTCGCTGTCGTTCTGATCCTCGCAATATCAGCAGAAACGGTTCTGGGACCTGGTCTAGAACTTGGAGAGTTCGATGAAGCGCTTCAACCTTTCGGCCTGGGCGGTCAGCCATCCGACGCTGGTGCTGTTCCTGATGATCATCCTCGGCGCCGCCGGCTTCTTCTCCTATCAGAAGCTTGGACGCGCCGAGGATCCGTTCTTCACCGTCAAGGTGGTGAACGTCTCGGTGATGTGGCCGGGCGCGACCTCGCAGGAAATGCAGATGCAGGTCGCCGATCCGATCGAGAAGAAGCTGCAGGAGCTGCCGTTCTTCGACAAGGTGCAGACCTATTCCAAGCCGGGCTTCACGGCGATGCAGGTCTCCTTCAAGGATTCGACCTCGCCGAAGGACGTGCCCTATCTCTTCTATCTCTTGCGCAAGAAGCTGGTCGACGTGCAGGGCGAGCTGCCCTCCGGCATCCTCGGCCCCGTCGTCAACGACGAATTCTCCGACGTCGATTCGATCCTCTATATGATGACCGGCGACGGCGCCAATTACGCGCAGCTGAAGAAGGTCGCCGAAGGCTTCCGGCAGCGGCTGCTGAAGGTGCCGGGTGTCACCAAGATCGACCTCTACGGCACCCAGGACGAGCGCATCTTCGTCGAGTTCTCACATGCCAAGCTGGCGACGCTCGGCATCACGCCGCAGGCGCTGTTCGATTCACTTGCCAAGCAGAACAATGTCACCCCGGCCGGCACCGTCGAGACGTCGTCGCAGCGCGTGCCGCTGCGCGTCACCGGCGCGCTTGACGGCGTCAAGGCGGTTGCCGAAACGCCGGTCGAGAGCAACGGCCGCGTGTTCCGGCTCGGCGATATCGCAACCGTCAGCCACGGCTATCTCGATCCGCCGACCTTCAAGGTCCGCCAGGAAGGCAAGCCCGCGCTCGGCATCGGCGTCGTCACCGCCAAGGGCGCCAACATCCTCGAGCTCGGCAAGGAGGTCCAGCAGGCGACCGCCGAGTTCCTGAAGGCGGTGCCGCAGGGCATCGACATCCAGCAGATCGCCGACCAGCCCAAGGTGGTCGAGCATGCCGTCGGCGAGTTCGTGCACTCCTTCGTCGAGGCGCTCGCGATCGTGCTGTTCGTCTCCTTCGTTGCGCTGGGCTGGCGCACCGGCATCGTGGTGGCGCTGTCGGTGCCGCTGGTGCTCGGCATCGTCTTCATCGTGATGAACGCGATGTCGCTCGACCTGCACCGCATCACGCTCGGCGCGCTGATCATCGCACTCGGCCTTCTGGTCGACGACGCCATCATCGCGGTCGAGATGATGGTGGTGAAAATGGAACAGGGCTGGGACCGCATGAAGGCGGCGTCCTTTGCCTGGGAATCCACCGCGTTTCCGATGCTCACGGGAACGCTGGTCACAGCCGCTGGCTTCCTCCCCATCGGCTTTGCCAATTCGGCGGTCGGCGAATATGCCGGCGGCATCTTCTGGATCGTGGCGATCGCGCTGGTCGCCTCCTGGTTCGTCGCGGTGATCTTCACGCCCTATATCGGCGTCAAGCTGCTGCCCAACATCAAGGTGCACCAGAACCACGATCCGCACGCGATCTACGAGACAAGGATGTATCGTGGCCTGCGCAGCGTCGTGCAGTGGTGTGTCGATCACCGCATCAAGGTGGTGGCGGCGACCGTCGGCGTGTTCGTCGCCGCGATCGTCGGCTTCGGCCACGTCCAGCAGCAGTTCTTCCCGCTGTCGGAGCGGCCCGAGCTGTTTCTGCAACTGCGTCTGCCCGAGGGCACGGCCTTCAACGTGACCGAGAAGGCGGTGAAGAAGGCCGAAGGGCTGTTGAAAGGCGATGACGACATCCAGACCTACACCGCCTATGTCGGCCAGGGCTCGCCGCGGTTCTGGCTCGGCCTCAATCCGCAGCTGCCGAACGAAGCCTTTGCCGAGATCGTGATTCTCGCCAAGAACGTCGAGGCGCGCGAGCGCGTCAAGGCGAAGATCGAGCAGGCTGCGGCCGACGGCGCGCTGAACGAGGCGCGGGTCCGGGTCGATCGCTTCAACTTCGGTCCGCCGGTCGGCTTTCCGGTCCAGTTCCGCGTGATCGGGCCGGACGCGAACAAGGTGCGC
Organism: Bradyrhizobium sp. UFLA03-84; assembly: GCF_002289535.1. Taxonomy (NCBI): domain Bacteria; kingdom Pseudomonadati; phylum Pseudomonadota; class Alphaproteobacteria; order Hyphomicrobiales; family Nitrobacteraceae; genus Bradyrhizobium; species Bradyrhizobium sp. UFLA03-84. Next base: position 760,765 of record NZ_NSJY01000013.1, read on the forward strand.
GACATCGCCTACCAGGTCCGCGAGGTCATGCGCCAGAACAAGAACGTCAAGGATGTCCAGCTCGACTGGAACGAGCAGTCGCCCTATCTGAAGCTCGCGGTCGACCAGGATCGGGCGCGCGCGCTCGGCCTGACCCCGCAGGACGTCTCGCAGGCGCTGGCGATGCTGATCTCCGGCGCGCCGGTCACCACGATCCGCGACGGCATCGAGAAGGTCGGCGTGGTCGCCCGTGCGGTGCCGTCCGAACGGCTCGACCTCGGCCGGGTCGGCGACCTCACCATCACGTCGCGCAATGGCGTGGCGGTCCCGCTGCAGCAGATTGCAAAGATCGAATATGCGCATGAGGAGCCGATCCTGTGGCGGCGCAACCGCGACATGGCGATCACGGTGCGCTCGGATGTCGTCGACGGCGTGCAGGCGCCCGACGTCACCAACCAGATCGCGCCCAGGCTGAAGGATATCCAGGCCCATCTCGAGCCGGCCTACCGGATCGAGCCGGGCGGCGCGTTCGAGGAATCCGCCAAGGGCAATGCGTCGATCTTCATCCTCTTCCCCGTGATGGTGATGGTGATGCTGACGCTGCTGATGATCCAGCTGCAGAGCTTCTCGCGCCTGACCCTGGTGTTCCTGACCGCGCCGCTCGGCATCGTCGGCGCCTCGCTCGGGCTCAACGTCGCCAACCAGCCGTTCGGCTTCGTGGCGCTGCTCGGCCTGATCGCGCTCGCCGGCATGATCATGCGCAACACCGTCATTCTGGTCGATCAGATCGAGAGCGACGTGGCGTCCGGGCTGACCCGGCGCGAGGCCATCGTCGAGGCCACGGTCCGGCGCGCCCGGCCGGTGGTGCTGACCGCGCTCGCGGCGATCCTCGCCATGATCCCGCTGTCGCGCTCGGCGTTCTGGGGCCCGATGGCGATCACCATCATGGGCGGTTTGTTTGTTGCGACTTTCCTGACCTTGCTGTATCTGCCGGGCCTTTATGCCCTCTGGTTCCGCAAGACCCTCGAGGAGAGCGGCCCTGAGCAGATCAATACTGCGCCGCAGCATGCCGGCGATGCGCAACACGCATTTCCACTTGCTGAAGCGGCTGAATAATTGAAGATTGAGCAGGCCAACATGACGCTGATCCAGGAACATAGCGAAACCGACACCCGCGAACGGATTCTCGTGGTGGCGGAGCGCTTGTTCCGGCAGATCGGCTACCAGAAGACCACGGTCGCCGACATCGCCAAAGAGTTGCGGATGAGCCCCGCCAACGTGTACCGCTTCTTCGATTCGAAGAAGTCGATCCACGAGGGCGTGGCGCGCGGCCTGATGGGCGAGGTCGAGATCGAGGCCCAGCGCATCGCGCGGTCGGAGGGACCGGCGGCGACGCGCCTGCGCCAGATGATGAAGACCATCAATCGCATGAACACCGAGCGCTATGTCGGCGACTCCAAGCTGCACGAGATGGTCGAGATCGCGATGCAGGAGGACTGGGACGTCTGTGTCGCCCATATGGATTGTATCGGCAACATCATCGGCGAGGTGATCGCGCAAGGCGCTGCCTCCGGCGAATTCGAGGTCAAGGACCTGCAACTCGCCGCGCTGTGCGCCTGCACGGCGATGATCCGGTTCTTCCATCCGCAGATGATCGCCCAATGCGCCACCAAACCGGGCCCGACCATCGACGAGATGATCGATTTCGTGATCGCCGGCCTGTCGCCGCGCATCCGCGCCAATTGAGCGCCAGGGCTGACGTTTTCGTCAGTTGACTTCGTTGTCATTCCGGGGCGATGCGTAGCATCGAACCCGGAATCTCGAGATTCCGGGTCTGGTGCTACGCACCATCCCGGAATGACGAGGGCCCCACCGTGACCGCGAAAGACCTGCACTTCTACGAGCCGAAGAACGGCCACGGCCTGAAGCACGATCCGTTCAATGCCATCGTGGCGCCGCGGCCGATCGGCTGGATCTCCTCGCGCGACAAGGACGGCAACGTCAACCTCGCGCCCTACAGCTTCTTCAACGCCTTCTGCTACGTGCCGCCGATCATCGGCTTCTCCTCCACCAACTGGAAGGACAGCGTCGCCAACATCCAGGACACCGGCGAATTCGTCTGGAACCTGGCGACGATGGATCTCGCCAAGCACATGAACGCGACCGCGGCGCACGTCGCGCGCGATGTCGACGAGTTCAAGCTCGCAGGGCTGACGCCGGTCGCCGGCAAGCTCGTCAACGTGCCGCGCGTTGCCGAAAGCCCGGTGTCGTTCGAATGCAAGGTGAGCCAGATCATTCAGCTCCAGGGTGCCGACGGCAAGAAGGCCGAGGCCTGGTTGACGCTCGGCGAGGTCGTCGCCGTCCACATCGACAAGGCCTTCATCAAGGACGGCGTCTACCAGACCGGTCTCGCGCACCCGATCGTCCGCGCCGGCCGGAGAGGGGACTATTTCGAAATCAAGCCGGAAAACATGTTCGAGATGGTCCGGCCGGATTGAGCTTGTCCGCGTAGCCGGACGTTTGTCTCACAAATTGTGCAACACACCCAGTGTCGTCCCTGCAAACGCAGGGACCCGTAACCACGAATGTTCGTTGTTGCATTATGCTGGAACGACGAGCCCCAATCACAACAGCCGCCGCGGCGTATGGGTCCCTGCGTTCGCAGGGACGACAGCCGTGAGTGTGGCGCGACGTGTGCATCAAGTGAACGAAGAGGGCTTACGGCGAGTACAGCGCTTTGCCGTCTCCCCGCAACGACGGAAGCGGAAACGGAAACCACGACAATGTGAAATTTCCGCGCGCTGTGATGAAAAACCGTCACTCGCAACCTCGGGGCGAGCAGTCTAACCTCCCGCGCGCCAGGCCGGATCAACGGCCGGCCAACAGAATGGGAGGATGCGATGACACGCCAACCGCGGAGCAATCCAACAGAAGAGCGGCGCGATCCGAACGTTTCACGCCGAACCCTCGTCCAGGGCCTTGCGGTTTCCGCGGCCGCTGGTGTGACGGGTATCGGCAGCGCTCTGGCCCAGAACGCACCCGCGCCGGTCGGGCCGCCGACGACCATCACCAGTCCGCCACGCGACTTCAGTCCGCGTGGTGCGCCGACCACCTATTTCTGGGATCCCGACGTCATTGCGGTCGATCCGTCCTTCAACGACCTGGCCCAGCCCAACACCTCGATCAAGCGCCTCTATACCGGCGCGCTGTGGTCGGAAGGCCCGGCCTGGAGCTCGCAGGGCCGCTATCTGCTGTGGAGCGACATCCCCAACAATCGGCAGATGCGCTGGTCGGAGGATGACGGCCATGTCAGCGTCTTCCGCATGCCGTCGAACTACTCGAACGGCAATTCGTTCGACTTCCAGGGCCGCCAGCTCTCCTGCGAGCATCTCACCCGCCGCGTGACGCGTTACGAGAATGACGGCACCGCGACCGTGCTTGCCGATTCATACAACGGCAAGCGGCTGAACTCACCGAACGACGTCGTCGCGCATCCCGACGGCAGCTACTGGTTCACCGATCCGCCCTATGGCAGCCAGCTCTATGAGGGCGAGCCGGACGCCGCAGGAGGTCCGGTCAACCCGGCCGGCAAGCTCAATCCGCGGATCGGTCAGCCGGCCGGCTTCGTGCCGTTCAAGCGCGAACTGCCGACCAATTGCTATCGCATCGATCCCTCCGGCCGCGTCGATCTCGTGGTCAGCGAGGATCAGGTGCCGGACCCGAACGGCCTTTGCTTCTCGCCCGATTACAAGAAGCTCTACGTGGTTTCGACCGGCAAGGGGCCCGGCGACACCGGCCCGGGCGGCAAGGGCGACGTCTTCGTGTTCGATGTCGGCGCCGACAACAAGCTCTCCAATGGCAAGCGGTTTAGCGACTTCACCATCGACGGCGTGAAGTGCGGACCGGACGGCATCCGCTGCGACGTCAACGGCAATGTCTGGTGCTCGAGCAATGCCGGCCGCGCGGTCGGCTACAACGGCGCGACGTGCTGGTCGCCGGAAGGCAAGCTGCTCGGCCGCATCCGCCTGCCGGAGGTCTGCGGCAACATCACCTTCGGCGGCCCCAAGCGCAACCGCCTGTTCATGGCCGCAAGCCAGTCGCTCTACGCGGTCTATACCGCGACCCAGGGCGCCGGACCGGCCTAGCTCGTCCCGCGCGGGGGTGGCGTCTGCGCCATCCCCCGCTACCTGATTGTCGCACCTCAGCTTTCGGAACTGAATGCGCAGCCTGCCGTTAACAAACGGCGGCTTGGCCGCGTCAATTTCGCTTTATTTGAACAGCGAAGTGTTCACCGGGGACCGGCACTTTCCGATAGGATTATGCATCCGCTGCCGATCCATGAGGACCCACCATGAGCTTCCGCCGCGATTACCTTTCCAAGCCGATCTTCTCCTGGGCGCGTGGCGTGCTGCCGACCATGTCGGACACCGAGCGCGAGGCGCTGGAAGCCGGCGACGTCTGGTGGGACGCCGATCTGTTCACCGGCAATCCCGACTGGTCGAAATTGCTGGCATTCGCGCCGGCCAAACTGACCGACGAGGAGACCGCCTTCCTGCACGGTCCGGTCGACGAACTCTGCACGATGCTCGACGAGTGGAAGATCAATTGGGAATGGCGCGATCTGCCGCCCGAGGTCTGGGCCTTCATCAAGGCCAAGAAGTTCTTCGGCATGATCATTCCCCGGGAATTCGGCGGCCTCGGCTTCTCGCCCTATGCGCATTCCGAAGTGGTGCGCAAGATCTCGTCGCGCTCGCTGACCGCGGCCGTCACCGTGATGGTGCCGAACTCGCTCGGGCCGGGCGAACTCCTGATGCGCTTCGGCACGAAAGAGCAGCAGGATAAATGGCTGCCGCGGCTCGCCGCCGGCCAGGACATTCCCTGCTTCGGTCTGACCAGCCCGGAGGCCGGCTCGGATGCCGCCTCGATGATCGACACCGGCATCATCTGCAAGGGCAATTTCGAAGGCCGTGAAGTCATCGGCCTGAAGCTGAACTGGCACAAGCGCTACATCACGCTCGGTCCGGTCGCGACGCTGCTCGGCCTTGCCTTCAAGGCCTATGATCCCGATCACCTCGTCGGCAACCAGGAAGAGCTCGGCATCACGGTTGCGCTGATCCCGACCCATCTGCCCGGCGTCTCGATCGGCCACCGTCATCTGCCGGCGATGCAGGTGTTCCAGAACGGCCCGAACTGGGGCAAGGACGTCTTCATCCCGCTCGACTACATCATCGGCGGCCAGGAGCGGCTCGGCCAGGGCTGGAAGATGCTGATGACGGCGCTCGCCGCCGGCCGCGGCATCTCGCTGCCGTCGCTATCGGCCGCCGGTGCCGCCTATGCCGCGCGCACCACCGGCGCCTATGCCCGCATCCGCGAGCAGTTCGGCATTTCCATTGCCAAGTTCGAGGGCATCGAGGAGCCGCTGGCGCGCATCGCCGGCACCGCCTATCTGCTCGACGCCGCGCGGCGGCTGACCTGTGCCGCGTTGAACGAGGGGCATCATCCCGCCGTCATCTCGGGGATCATGAAGCTGCACGCCACCGAACGGATGCGGATCGCGATCGACGACGCGATGGACATCCATGGCGGCAAGGCTGTGATCGACGGGCCGCAGAACTATCTCGGCGGGCTGTATCGCTCGGTGCCGGTCGGCATCACGGTCGAGGGCGCCAACATCCTGACCCGCAATCTGATCGTGTTCGGACAGGGCGCAATTCGCGCGCATCCCTATCTGTTGCAGGAGATGAACGCGCTCAGCGAGACCGATCGCGACAAAGGCCTCACGGCCTTCGACACCGCGTTCTGGAAGCATGTCGGCCACAGCTTCGCGACCATGTTCCGCGCCTGGGGCCGCAGCTGGAGCTTCGGCCTGTTCGCGCCGGCGCCGGACGCCGGCGATGCGACGGAGTTCTATCGCCAGCTCTCGCGCTATTCGTCGGCGTTCGCGCTGTGCGCCGATATGGCGCTGCTTACCCTCGGTGGTGCATTGAAGCGCAAGGAAATGCTCTCCGCGCGCTTCGGCGACATCCTGTCTGAACTTTACCTGCTGTCCGCCGCGCTGAAGCGCTGGCAGGATGAGGGCCGGCAGAAGGAGGATCTTCCCGCGCTCGAATGGTGCATGGCATCCGGCTTCAAGACCATCGAGAACCGCCTTGCCGAGATCCTCGCCAATCTGCCGAACCGCCCGGTGGCATGGCTGCTGAAATTCCTGGTTCAGCCGTTCGGCGCCCGCGTTACCGGTCCGTCGGACCGCGTCGTTCATCTGTGCGCGCAGCTCGTGCTGTCGCCGTCAGCGCCGCGCGACCGCCTGACGCCAGACCTTGCTTTTGTCGAGGACGACGGCGGCATCGCACGGCTGGAGAAGGCCTTCCGCCTCGTCACCGCGGCCGAAGATGCCGCCAAGCAGTTGCGTGCAGCGCGGCTGCATGACTGGAAGGAGGGCGTCAAGAAGGGCGTCATCACCCAGGATGACGGCGAGAAGCTCGCCGCGGCCCACGAGGCCGTCGCGAAGGTCATCGAGGTCGATGATTTTGCGCCCGAGGCGCTGTCCCCGATTTACAAGAAATCCGCCGACGTGCATCAGTTCTTCCAGGAGCTGGGTGAGCAGAGGGCGGCGAGCTGATGGCGCGACCAGTCTTTATCGTCGACGGCAGCCGGACGCCGTTCCTGAAGGCACGCTCCGGTCCCGGCCCGTTCACCCCGGTCGATCTCGCCGTGCAATGCGGCCGGCCGCTGCTGGCTCGGCAGCCATTCGCGCCTGATGCCTTCGACCAGGTCATTCTCGGCTGCGTCAACGTCATCGCCGACGAGATGAACCCGGCGCGGGTCGCGGCGCTCCGGCTCGGCATGGGCGAGCAGATGGTCGCCTTCACGGTGCAGATCAATTGCGGCTCCGGCATGCAGTCGATCGACACCGGCTATCGCTATATCCGCGAGGGCATCTCCGACCTGATCCTCGCCGGCGGCGCCGAGGCGTTGAGCCACGCGCCGCTGGTCTGGCCCAATTCCGGCGTGCGCTGGTTCGCCGGCTTTGCCGGAGCCAAGGGCTTAGGGGCCAAGATCGCCGCCGCGCTGAAAGTGAAGCCGAGCTACTTCAAGCCGATCATCGGCCTCGAGCGTGGGCTGACCGATCCGATCACCGAGCTCAACATGGGGCAGACCGCGGAGAAGGTCGGCCATCTCTTCGGCATCACCCGCGCGCAATCCGATGCGTACGCCGCCGAAAGCCATCAGCGGCTGGCGAAGGCGCAGAAGGAAGGCTTCCTCAAGGGCGAGGTCGAGACCGCGTTCTCGCGCGACGGCAAGTTCTACGATCATGACGACGGCGTTCGCCCGGACTCGACCGCCGAGACGCTGGCGAAGCTGCGGCCGGTGTTCGAGCGCCCATGGGGCCAGGTCACCGCCGGCAATTCCTCGCAGATCACCGACGGCGCCTCCTGGGTGATCCTGGCCTCCGAAACGGTGGTGGCCAAGCACGGGCTGACGCCGAAGGCCGTCATCCTCGACAGCCAGTGGTCGGCGCTCGATCCCTCGATCATGGGCCTCGGTCCGGTGCTGTCGGCGAGCGCGCTGTTGAAGCGCAACGGGCTGACCTTGCAGGAGGTCGAGACCTGGGAGCTCAACGAGGCCTTCGCGACTCAGGTGCTCGGCTGTCTCGCGGCCTGGAACGACGACAAATTCTGTCGCGAGATTTTGGGACTTGACGGCGCGGCGGGCGAGATCGACCGCGCGAAGTTGAACGTCGATGGTGGTGCGATCAGCCTCGGCCATCCGGTCGGCACCAGCGGCAACCGCATCGTGCTGCATCTGGTCAATGCGATGAAGCGGCTCGGCACCAGGCGCGGCGTCGCCACCGAATGCATCGGTGGCGGGCAGGGCGGCGCGATGTTGATAGAGACGGTGTGATCATGGATTCACGGATCATGGACCTTCTCGCCGACCGCGTGCTCGAGCTCGGGCCGAAGCCCGCCGCCGACAGCTCGTACAGGAATTTCAAGCTGACGCGTGATGAGGACGGCATTGCCTGGCTGCTGTTCGATCGCGCCGGTGTCAGCGCCAATACGCTGTCCGCCGATCTGCTCGAAGAGCTCGATGCCATCGTCACGGCGCTGGAGAGCGAGCGGCCGACCGGGCTCGTGGTGCGCTCGGCGAAAAAGAGCGGCTTCATCGCCGGCGCCGACGTCAACGAGTTTCGTGGCGCCAGCGAACCCGGCGCGGTCGAGACCGCGATCGGCCGTGCCCATGCGGTGATCGACCGGCTGGAGGCGTTGCGCGTGCCGTCGGTCGCTGTGATCCACGGCTTCTGTCTCGGCGGCGGCCTCGAGGTCGCGCTTGCCTGCCAGATGCGGATCGCGATCGACGATGCACGGTTCGGTTTTCCCGAGGTCATGCTCGGCCTGCACCCCGGCCTCGGCGGCACCGTGCGCTTCACTGAGCTGGTCAACCCGATGCAGGCGATGACCTTGATGCTGACCGGCAAGACGATCGACGCGCGCCGCGCCAAATCGCTCGGCCTGGTCGACGCCGTGACGCAGGAACGCCATGTCCGCAATGCGGTCAGGGACGCGGTGTTCGGCCGGCTGAAGCGCGCCAAGCCGGGTGCGCTCAACTCGCTGCTCAATCTCGGTCCGGTCAGGGGCTTCCTGGCCTCGCGGATGCGCAGCGAGGCCGAGAAGGCGGCGCCGCGCAAGCATTATCCGGCGCCTTACGCGCTGATCGATCTCTGGGAAAAGCACGCCGGCAATCGCTCGGCGATGCTGAACGCCGAGAAGGCCTCGTTCGCCAATCTGATGGTGACGCCGACCGCGCAGAATCTGATCCGCGTCTTCTTCCTGCGTGAGCAGATGAAGAAGGTCGCAGGCAGCGGCAACAAGGTTGCGCACGTCCATGTCATCGGCGCCGGCGCGATGGGCGGCGACATCGCGGCCTGGTGCGCCAACCAGGACATGCGGGTGACCTTGGCCGACATGAAGGCCGAGCCAATCGCGGGCGCGATGAAGCGCGCCTCAGACCTGTTCGGCAAGATCATGCGCAAGAAGACCGACCAGCGCGACGCGCTCGACCGGCTGATCCCCGACATGGACGGCGACGGCGTGCGCAACGCCGATCTGATCATCGAGGCGGTGCCGGAAAAGCTCGAGCTGAAGCAGAAGATCTATGCCGGTCTCGAGCCGAAGATGAAGCAGGGCGCGATCCTCGCCACCAACACGTCGAGCATCCCGCTGCAGGATCTGCGCACCACGCTCGCAACGCCGGAGCGTCTGCTCGGCTTGCATTTCTTCAACCCGGTGTCGCGGCTGCAGCTCGTCGAGGTCGTCAGCCATGACAGCGCCGATGCCAGCCTGCTCAGGCAGGCGATGGCCTTCGTCGGCGCCATCGACCGCCTGCCGCTGCCGGTGAAGAGCTCGCCGGGCTTCCTCGTCAACCGCGCGCTGACGCCGTACATGCTGGAAGCCATGATGATGCTGGATGAGAAGACCGACCAGCGCCTGATCGACGCGGCCGCCGTCGAGTTCGGCATGCCGATGGGGCCGATCGAGCTTGCCGACCAGGTCGGCCTCGATATCTGCCTCGATGTCGGCGACATGCTGCGCTCCAAGTTCGGCGACAGCTTGCCGCCGACGCCGGCGTGGCTGCGCGAAAAGGTCGCCAAGGGCGAGCTCGGCCGCAAGACCGGCAAGGGCTTCTATACCTGGAAGGATGGCAAGGCGGAGAAGACGCCGCTGCCGGAGACCGGCCCCAAGGTAAGCGACGAAATGATCGATCGGCTGGTGCTGCCGATCTCGAATGTCTGCGTCGCCGCCTTGCGCGAAGGCATTGTCGACGATCCCGACATGGTCGACGGCGCGATGATCTTCGGCACCGGCTATGCCCCGTTCCGTGGTGGCCCGCTCAACTATGCACGCACGCGCGGCGTTGATAATGTTGTGTCGGCCATGCAATCGCTGATGCGCAAGTTCGGCGGACGATTTGCGCCGGATACCGGCTGGGAGAGCTTCAAGTGACCGACACCCAAGCGCCCGAAACTCATGTTCACGCGCCGCCGATCAGCGGCAACGAGCCGCAGGGCGATCTTTGCATTCGCACGCTGGCGATGCCGGCCGACACCAATGCCAATGGCGACATCTTCGGCGGCTGGCTGCTCAGCCAGATGGATCTGGGCGGTGGTGTGTTCGCGGGCAAGGTTGCGAGGTCCCGCACCGTGACGGTCGCGATCGAGGCGATGAACTTCCGCAAGGCGGTCTATGTCGGCGATCTCGTCTCGGTGCACGCCAATCTCGTGCGCGTCGGGCGCACCTCGATCACGGTGCATCTCGAAGCCTGGGTGCTGCGTCGCCGCGAGCAGCAGTCGATCCTCGTCACCGACGGCAATTTCACCTATGTCTCGATCGACGAGCAGGGCCATCCGCAACCGATCCAGCGCGACGGCGCGACGATTTCGACCTGATGTTTTTCACACGAAAACGCCGTTGATTCGGCGCGAGTGAAACGCGTCGAAACTGAGACCGGAGCGCGGCTCGATTGCAAAAACGGCGCTTCGCTTCGCAAATAAACCGAGGAACAAACAGACGATGACACCGTTGTCGGGCCGGAATCAAACCGAGGCCGACAATGTCCGAGTGCTATGTCATCGAAGTGAGTTCACAGACCGCGGGTATCGTGGTGCGCGACACCGGCGGTTATGCGTTTTTTGCCGCCTCGCACCGCTTCCACGCCCTCGAAGGCCAGGTTTTTCGCAATGCACGTGAGGCCGAGCGCGCCGCGCGACGGCTTGTCACTGGGCAAGATCTGCAGCTGGCCTCCTGACATGCGGCTACGTCGGCGCGTCATTTGCGTGCGCCGCGAGAGTCTGTATTGATGCGTCCGGATTCACGGAATATCTCCCCGGATGTTGCAGACACAAGGCCAAGCGTCGCGGACACAGGGTGCACTGCTGTTCGATATCGACGGCACGCTCGCCGACACCGATCCGCTGCATCTGGCAGCGTTCAACCGGGTGCTCGGCCCTCATGGACACTCCTTCGATCACGCGCGCTTCGGAAGGGAGCTGCAAGGCTTCTCCAATGTCTCGATCGGCGAGCGCTTCCTCGCCCACGAGCCGCCTGAACGCCGCGCTGGCATCCTCGGTGAGAAAGAGCGGATCTTCCGCGAACTGGTCAGTGGCCAGATCGTGCCGGTGCCGGGATTGATGGCGCTGCTCGACCGGGCCGATCGCGCCGGCGTGCCGATGGTGGCGGTGACCAATGCGCCGCGCGCGAACGCCGAATTGCTGCTTTCCGGACTGGGCGTCGTGCACCGTTTCAAGGCGCTCGTGATCGGCGACGAACTGGCGCACGGCAAGCCGCACCCATTGCCGTATCTCGAGGGGCTGCGCCTCGTCGGCGCCGTGGCATCCGCGTCGCTGGCGTTCGAGGACTCGCGTTCCGGCATTCAGTCCGCGACGGCGGCAGGCATCGCCACGATCGGAATGAGAACCGGGCTCAGCCATGCCGACCTGCTTGCGGCCGGCGCGGTCGCCAGCGCCCGGGCGTTCGACGATCCCGAATTGATCCGCCTGGTCGCGTCGGCCATGGCTTGATGAATCGGTATTGCTGCAACGCAGTTCTTAACCCCAGCGATGCTTGCTCGTTGACCTCGGTGCCGAACGGTCGCACCATGAGCGAGAGCATGATCCGGAAAAGTGGAAACCGGTTTTCCGAAATGACCATGCTCCAACCAATTGCCGTTTCAAGGGGGCCGCCGTGGCCGGACTCTCCCATCGCCAGACTGAAATCCTCAACATTGCACGCGCATTCGGCCGGGTCATGGTCGAGGACCTTGCCAAGCGGTTCGAGGTGTCGGCGCAGACCATCCGCAAGGACCTCAACGATCTCTGCGACGAGCGGTCGCTGACCCGCATCCATGGCGGTGCGATCATCGCCTCGGGCGTCGAGAACCTCGCCTATGAAGCGCGGCGCTTCGTTGCCGCCGAGGAGAAGAAGGCGATCGGCGCCGCCGCGGCGGCGCGGATTCCGAACGGCTGCTCGCTGTTCATCAATATCGGCACCACCACGGAGGAGGTCGCGAGCGCGCTGACCTCGCACGAGGACCTGCTCGTCATCACCAACAACCTCAACGTCGCGATGCTGCTCTATCGTCATCCGCGCATCGAGGTGGTGGTGGCCGGCGGCACGGTGCGCCGCGCCGACGGTGCAGTGGTCGGCTCGACCGCGACGCAGCTGATCGGCCAGTTCAAGGTCGATTACGCCATCATCGGCGCCTCCGCGATCGACGAGGAGGGTGCGCTGCTCGACTTCGACTATCGCGAGGTGCAGGTGGCGCAGGCGATCATCGCCAACGCGCGCAACGTGATGCTGGTGTCGGATGCGACAAAACTCCGCCGCAGCGCGCCGGTGCGCATCGCCCATATGAGCCAGATCCAGACCTTCGTGACCGACTCGCCCTTGCCTGCGGGCCTCGCCAACATCTGCCACAGCAGAGGGATCGAGGTCGTCGTCGCGATGGACAAGCCGCAAGTCGATATCGACGACAACGCCGATGCGGCGCAGGCGACGCTGCGCAGCGCTTAGCGCTGAATTGTCGGTGCTCTGAATCGTCTGTGCCTTCGCTGACTCGTCGACGACATCCAAATTAGATACGCGGCCGTTCACCCCCTCCAGGGGAGGATGAAGCGGCTCGATTGCGCTTGCACCTCAGCGATAACGGCGCCGCCGCTGCGCGGGGGGCGACGGTCCGAGATTCGTGCATGGCTCTGCCCCCGCTACGACCATCCCGCCCAAAAAATCCCCAGCTCAAGTTCCCCGTTTTCGCTTTGCTTTCGTTTTTTGTTGTGATCTACTCCAATCCGAAAGTAAAACCGCCAAAGCGAAGGCGGTTGCCGGGGGAAGCATTCTTTGGATCAGATTTACGACCTCGCCATCATCGGAGGCGGCGTTAATGGCTGCGGCATCGCGCGCGATGCGGCGGGCCGGGGTAATTCTGTTTTCCTGTGTGAAATGAATGACTTGGCCAGCGGGACGTCGTCCTGGTCGACCAAGCTCGTGCATGGCGGCCTGCGCTATCTCGAATATTACGAGTTTCGTTTGGTGCGCGAGGCGCTGATCGAGCGCGAGATCCTCTGGCAGATCGCGCCCCACATCATTCGACCGCTGCGTTTCGTTTTGCCGCACCACGCGGGCCTGCGCCCGGCCTGGCTGCTGCGGCTCGGCCTCTTCCTCTACGATCATATCGGCGGCCGGCATCTGTTGCCGGCGACGCGCTCGGTCGATCTGACCCGCGACGTGGTCGGCAAGCCGCTGATCCCCGGCCGCTACACCAAGGGCTTTGAATATTCCGACTGCTTCGTCGACGATGCGCGGCTGGTTGCGCTGACCGCGCGCGACGCCGCCGATCGCGGCGCCGAGATCCGCACCCGCACCCGCGCGGTCGAGACCCGGCAGGTTGACGGCATCTGGCACGTCACGGTCGAGGATGCGACGAGCGGCTCGCGTGAGACGATTAAGGCGCGCGTGCTGGTCAATGCCGGCGGTCCCTGGGTCGAGCAGGTGCTGGCGTCAGGCGCCGGCGTCAACGCGCGGGCCAAGGTGCGCCTGGTGCAGGGCTCGCACATCGTGGTGCCCAAGCTCTACGACCACGACCGCGCCTACATCTTCCAGAATGCCGACGGCCGCATCATCTTCGTGATTCCCTATCAGAACGAATTTTCGCTGATCGGCACTACCGATCGCGACTATGACGGCGATCCGGCCAAGGTGAAGGCGACGCAGGAGGAGATCGAGTATCTCTGCGCCTCCGCAAGCGAATACCTCGCCAAGCCGGTGAAGCCGCAGGACGTGGTTTGGGATTACTCCGGCGTGCGTCCGCTCTATGACGACGGCGCGAGCGAGGCCAAGGCCGCGACCCGCGACTATGTGTTCGAGCTCGATACGCCCGGCGGTGCGCCGCTGCTGTCGATCTATGGCGGCAAGATCACGACCTATCGCCGGCTGTCCGAAGAGGCGCTGGAGCGGCTCGCGCCTTATCTAAAGGGCGCGAAAGCGCAGGAGGGCTGGACCGGCAAGGCGCCGCTGCCCGGCGGCGACATGGATGTCTCCGCGGTCGCGGCGCTCGCCGCCGAACTGGTTCGCAACCATCCGTTCCTCGCGCAGCCCCACGCCAACCGTCTCGCGCACGCCTACGGCACGCGTGCCGCAAAGGTCCTCGGCAATGCAGCATCGGCTGAAGATCTCGGTCGCTCGTTCGGCGCGACCTTGACGGAGAGTGAAGTCCGGTACCTGATGGCAAACGAATGGGCTCGGACTGCGGAAGATGTCGTCTGGCGACGATCCAAGCTGGGCTTGCGGATGACGGCGGGTGAAATCGCCGCGCTCGATGAGTGGATGGCCGCCAACCGCGTGTCCGGTGAACGTCCCCTCCGCGAAGCGGGAGGACGGGCATGAGCGTTGCACTGCAGAACGTCACGCGAACCGTGGATGGCGTTCCGACTATCCGCGATGTGTCGCTGACGCTGGAGCGTGGCACGCTCAGCGTGCTGCTCGGGCCGACGCTGTCGGGCAAGACCTCGATCATGCGGCTGCTCGCCGGCCTCGACAAGCCGGCCACCGGGCGCGTGCTGGTCGACGGCAAGGACGTCACCGGCGCCGACGTGCGGCAGCGCTCGGTCGCGATGGTCTACCAGCAGTTCATCAACTATCCCTCGCTGACGGTCTACGAGAACATCGCCTCGCCGCTGCGGGTGCAGGGCAAGCCGAAGGCCGAGATCGAGAAGCGGGTCGCCGAAGCGGCCGCTCTGTTGCGGCTCGAGCCTTATCTGAAGCGCACGCCGCTGCAGCTCTCCGGCGGCCAGCAGCAGCGCACCGCGATCGCCCGCGCGCTGGTCAAGGGCGCCGACCTCGTGCTGCTCGACGAGCCGCTCGCCAACCTCGACTACAAGCTGCGCGAGGAGCTGCGTGCCGAACTGCCGCGCATCTTCGAGGCCTCCGGCGCGATCTTCGTCTACGCCACCACCGAGCCGTCGGAGGCGCTGTTGCTCGGCGGCGATACGGTGTGCATGTGGGAAGGCCAGGCGCTGCAGACCGGCGCGACGCCGAAGGTCTACCGTCATCCCGACACGTTGCGCGTCGCGCAGGTGTTCTCCGATCCGCCGCTCAACATCATCGGCATCGAAAAGAAGGGTGACCGGGTGATCTATGCCGGTGGTGAGCAGGCGCCCGCGGCCGGCCTCTATGCCAGCCTGCCTGACGGCGCCTACCGGATCGGTTTCCGCGCCCACCAGCTCGATGTCGGCAACGTCGCGGCCGGCCGCCACAAATTCGCTGCCACCGTGACCGTGACCGAGATCACCGGCTCGGAGAGCTTCGTGCACGTCCATGTCCATGACTCCAACTGGGTCGCGGTGCTGCACGGCGTGCACGAATATGAACCCGGGCAGGTGCTCGACGCCGCGCTCGATCCCGACAACATCTTCGTGTTCGACGCGGCCGACCGCCTCGTCGCTTCACCCGCAACAAATTTCTCGAAGTGAGGGAGATGCTTCATGGCTCGCATTGACCTCGTCGATCTCGCGCAGTCCTACAACGGCAATGATGCGCCGCTGGAATCGTTCGCGCTGAAGCCGGTCACCATGACCTGGCGGCAGGGCGGCGCCTATGCGTTGCTCGGGCCGTCCGGCTGCGGCAAGACCACGCTACTCAATTTGATTTCCGGCATCGTGACGCCGTCGCGCGGACAGATCCTGTTCGACGGCCGTGACATCACGCCGCTGTCGACGCAGAAGCGCAACATCGCGCAGGTGTTCCAGTTCCCTGTGATCTACGACACCATGACGGTGGGCGAGAATCTGGCGTTCCCGCTGAAGAACCGCGGCATCGCCAAGGCCGAGGTCGATGCACGGGTCAAGCAGATCGCCGGTCTGCTCGACCTCACACCGTACCTGAACCGCAAGGCGACGCGGCTGACCGCCGACGCCAAGCAGAAGATCTCGCTCGGCCGCGGTCTGGTGCGTTCCGACGTCGCCGCCGTGTTGTTCGACGAGCCGCTGACGGTGATCGATCCCGAGCTGAAGTGGCAATTGCGCTCTAAGCTGAAGGCGCTGCATCGAGAGCTCGACCTCACGATGATCTACGTCACCCATGATCAGACCGAGGCGCTGACCTTCGCCGACACCGTGGTCGTCATGCATGATGGCCGCGTGGTGCAGAGCGGAACGCCAGCCGAACTGTTCGACAAGCCGGCGCACACCTTCGTCGGCTATTTCATCGGTTCGCCCGGCATGAACATCGTGCCCGCCGAGGTCTCAGGCCACGAGGCGCGGATCGACGGCCATGTCATCGGCCTGCATCGCAACTATGGTGTCCTGCCGGCCGGCAAGAAGATCGAGATCGGCGTACGGCCGGAGTTCGTCGATGTCGCGGCGCCCGCGTCGGGACTGCTCTCGGCCACCATCGAACGGATCGACGATCTCGGCCGCATCCAGTTCGCCCGCGTGCGCGTCGGCAATACCAAGCTCGCGGCGCGCGTGCCGCCGGGCTTCTCGGTCTCCGGCGATACCGCCGGTCTCGTTTTCAATCCCGCCTATGTCCACGTCTATGCCGACAGCCATTTGGTGGAAGGGGTCGCCTGATGGACAAGACGATCAACCAAAAAGCCTGGTTCCTGGTGCTGCCGGTGTTCCTGGTGGTCGCGTTCTCGGCAGTGCTGCCGCTGATGACGGTCGTGAACTATTCGATGCAGGACACCTTCGGCAACAACCAGTTCTTCTGGAACGGCGTCGGCTGGTTCAAGGAGCTGCTCGATCCCTCGACCGATCTCGGCGGCCGCTTCCTGGCCTCGCTCGGCCGTAATCTGTTCTTCTCCGCCGTGATCCTTGCGATCGAGGTGCCGCTCGGCATCGTCGTCGCGCTGTCGATGCCGCGCGAGGGCTGGAGCGTCGCGGCCTGCCTCGTCATCCTCGCGTTGCCGCTGCTGATTCCGTGGAACGTGGTCGGAACCATCTGGCAGATCTTCGGCCGGCCCGACATCGGCCTGCTCGGCTATGTGCTGAACCATCTCGGCTTCAATTACAATTACGTCTCCAATGAAGTCGACGCCTGGGTCACCGTCATCGTGATGGACGTCTGGCACTGGACCAGCCTCGTCGCGCTGCTGTGCTACGCCGGCCTGAAGTCGATCCCCGACGCCTATTACCAGGCGGCGCAGATCGACGGCGCCTCGCGCTGGGCGGTGTTCAAGGCGATCCAGCTGCCGAAGATGAACCGCGTGCTGCTGATCGCGGTGCTGCTGCGCTTCATGGACAGCTTCATGATCTACACCGAGCCGTTCGTGGTCACCGGCGGCGGTCCCGGCAACTCGACGACCTTCGTCTCGATCGAGCTCGTCAAGATCGCGCTCGGCCAGTTCGACCTCGGCAAGGCCGCGGCGCTCTCGCTGGTCTACAATCTGATCATCCTGATCGTGTGCTGGGTGTTCTACACCGTGATGACCAATGCCGGCTCCGAGCGTCCGGTCAAGGAAGGAGCGGCGTGATGCACTCGATCCCCGGCCGCCGCCTGATCATGGCGCTGTTCCTGATCTTCCTGCTGTTGCCGATCTACTGGCTCGTCAACATGAGCTTCAAGACCAACGCCGAGATCGTCTCGACGATGACCTTGTGGCCGCACACGCCGACGCTGCAGCACTACCGACGCATCTTCACCGACGAGAGCTGGTATTCAGGCTACATTAATTCGCTGGAATATGTCGTCATCAACACCGTGATCTCGATCGCGGTGGCGCTGCCGGCGGCCTACGCGTTCTCGCGCTACCGCTTCCTCGGCGACAAGCATCTGTTCTTCTGGCTGCTGTCGAACCGCATGGCACCGGCGGCGGTCTATGCGCTGCCGTTCTTCAACCTCTATTCGGCGATCGGCCTGTTCGATACGCCGTGGGCGGTCGCGCTCGCGCACTGCATCTTCAACGTGCCGCTGGCGGTGTGGATCCTCGAAGGCTTCGTCTCCGGCGTGCCGCGCGAGATCGACGAGACCGCGTTCCTCGACGGCTATTCGTTCCCGCGCTTCTTCATCAAGATCCTGGTGCCGCTGATCGCGAGCGGCATCGGCGTCGCCGCGTTCTTCTGCTTCATGTTCTCCTGGGTCGAGCTGCTGCTGGCGCGCACGCTGACTTCGGTGCAGGCCAAGCCGATCGCGGCGATCATGACGCGCACGGTGTCGGCTGCCGGCATGGACTGGGGTCTGCTTGCCGCCGCCGGCGTGCTCACCATCATCCCCGGCGCGCTCGTGATCTGGTTCGTCCGCAACTACATCGCGCGCGGCTTCGCGCTCGGCCGGGTTTAGGAGGCGCCCATGGACAGCATCGCATGGATGGCATGGACCTGGCCGACCGCGGTCTTCTTCGTGCTGCTTGCCTCTACGCTCGGCATGATGACCTGGCTCGCGATCGCCTATCCCGAAGCGGAGCGGGTCGGCGTGCTGCGGATTCCGACCACGCGCGGCGATCGGTTGTTCGTCTCGCTGGTGCTGGCGGCGGTGATCCATTTGCTGTGGATAGGCCTCGTCGGTACCGATCCGATTTTTACCCTGCCGATCGGGGAGGGCATTGATATTTCGAGCCTGTGGCTCGCAACACTGATTTCGCTTGCCTCAGCTGCGGTGATCTTTCGCACCGTCTGAGAGGCGAAAAAGAGCAGATCCGGGGTCTACCCGGACCTGGGGTACTTAGTTTGTCGCTGCAACCGGAGGAATCAACATGCGACACTTGAGAAGGACCAAGGATAGTCTTCTGACCATGACCAGCGTCGTCGCGCTGGCTGTGGCATCAGTGGCTATCGCCGCGCCGGCTCGCGCCGACGAGGCGGCCGCGAAGAAGTGGATCGACAGCGAATTCCAGCCGTCGACCCTCTCCAAGGACGACCAGATGAAGGAAATGCAGTGGTTCATCAAGGCCGCTGCCCCCTTCAAGGGCATGGAGATCAACGTCGTCTCCGAAACCCTGACGGTGCACGAATACGAATCCCGCACGCTCGCCAAGGCGTTCGAGGAAATCACCGGCATCAAGGTCAAGCACGACATCATCCAGGAAGGTGACGTCGTCGAGAAGATCCAGACCCAGATGCAGTCCGGCAAGAACGTCTATGACGGCTGGATCAACGACTCCGACTTCATCGGCACCCACTTCCGTTACGGCCAGGCGGTCGATCTGACGGAATGGATGAAGGGCGAAGCCAAGGACGTCACCGACCCGATGCTCGACGTCGACGACTTCATCGGCAAGTCGTTCACCACGGCGCCGAACGGCCACCTCTATCAGCTGCCCGACCAGCAGTTCGCGAACCTCTATTGGTTCCGCTACGACTGGTTCACCAACCCGGAGTACAAGGCCAAGTTCAAGGCCAAGTATGGCTACGATCTCGGCGTGCCCGTGAACTGGTCGGCCTATGAAGATATCGCCGACTTCTTCACCAACGACGTCAAGGAGATCAACGGCGTCAAGGTCTACGGCCATATGGACTATGGCAAGAAGGATCCGTCGCTCGGCTGGCGTTTCACCGACGCCTGGCTGTCGATGGCCGGCAACGGCGACAAGGGTCTCCCGAACGGCCTGCCGGTCGACGAATGGGGCATCCGCATGGAAGGCTGCCGTCCGGTCGGCTCGTCGGTCGAGCGCGGCGGCGACGTCAACGGCCCGGCGGCGGTCTACTCGATCGTCAAGTACCTCGACTGGATGAAGAAGTATGCTCCGCCGCAGGCCCAGGGCATGACCTTCTCCGAGTCGGGTCCGGTGCCGTCGCAGGGCAACATCGCCCAGCAGATCTTCTGGTACACCGCCTTCACCGCCGACATGGTGAAGCCGGGCATCGCCGTGATGAACGCGGACGGTACGCCGAAGTGGCGTATGGCTCCGTCGCCGCACGGCTCGTACTGGAAGGACGGCATGAAGCTCGGCTACCAGGACGTGGGTTCGGCCACGCTCTTGAAGTCGACCCCGGTCGATCGCCGCAAGGCGGCCTGGCTCTATCTGCAGTTCATCGTCTCCAAGACGACGAGCCTGAAGAAGAGCCAAGTCGGTCTCACCTTCATCCGTGAATCCGACATCTGGGACAAGTCGTTCACCGAGCGCGCGCCGAAGCTCGGCGGCCTGATCGAGTTCTACCGCTCGCCCGCCCGCGTGCAGTGGACCCCGACCGGCAACAACGTGCCCGACTATCCGAAGCTCGCTCAGCTGTGGTGGCAGAACATCGGCGATGCGTCGTCCGGTGCGAAGACGCCGCAAGCTGCGATGGACGCGCTGGCCGCGGCCCAGGATTCGGTGATGGAGCGTCTTGAGAAGTCCGGTGTGCAGGGTGCCTGCGGACCGAAGCTGAACAAGAAGGAAACCGCCGAGTACTGGTACAAGAAGGCCGAGAAGGACGGCACCATCGCTCCGCAGCGCAAGCTCGCGAACGAGAAGCCGAAGGGCGAGACGATCGACTACGACACCCTGATCAAGTCGTGGCCGGCGAGCCCGCCCAAGCGCGCCGAAGCGAAGTAAGGCGGCAAGGCGTACCAGCCCACGCCATCCGCAGACTGCGAAAGGCCGGGAGCAATCCCGGCCTTTTTTACTTGATCGACGCTTATATCCGGAAGAGTGGAGCCCCTTTCGGGATTGTGCTCAAATGACGCGATGAGGTCATCATGCGCATGATTTTTCGCTGCGATCCGCGGTTTGCCGAACATCTGCCGCGGCCGTTCCCGGCCCGCACTGCGTTGCCCAATTGGCTGCGCGCGATGCCGGCGAAGGCGCATTCCGACATCCACGACCGCGACATCCGCACGGTCAAGCAATGCCCGCCCTTCGTCGATGCGATGGCCTACGGGATCATGATCCCGCTGCCTTGCGATGTCAGGGTCGAGCACGGCACGTTCGCATGGGACTGGGACATTCCGGAGCCGGCAACGCAGGGTCACCCGCGCGCGCCGCTCAGCTTCCATCCGCCTGCGCAATTCGCCGGCGCGCCGTTCGCCAACGGGCAGGCCGCGCTGAAATTCAACAGCTTCTGGACCATCGAGCTCGAACCGGGCTGGTCGCTATTCGCGACGCATCCGGTCAATCGCGACGACCTGCCGTTCCGGCTGATCTCGGGGCTCGTCGACGCCGACCGGTTTCACGACGGCGGGATCAATTTCCCGGCGGTCTGGACCGCGCCCGATTTTGCCGGCGTGTTGCCGAAGGGGACGCCGGTCGCGCAATGCTTCGCCGTGCCGCGCGAGGCCCCCGAACTGGTGTTCGAAGCCTTCGACGATGCACACCGCCAAGCCTATGCGAAAGTGGTCGGCGAGGTGCTGGCCGCGCCCAACGTCTACCGCAAGCATTTCCGCGCCAAGCGCGGGCGGCTAGTTACTTAACGCCTTACGCAGCGCCTTCTCATCGAGCCACAGTCGGCCGTGCGGGGCTGAGGTCAGCGCCATCGCGATCGATCCGAACAGTTGCGAACGCAAGGCATAGGCGCGTGCGAAGGCCTGCATTGCGCCGTCGGTGTCTCCACGCTCCTGCAGCGCGATCCCGAGATTGAGGGCGGCTTCGGCATAGTCCGGCTTGATCTCGAGCGCCTTGCGATAGGCCTGTGCCGCGCCGTCGTGGTCGCGCAGATCCTGCTTTGTGACGCCGAGATCGAACCACACCGAGGCCGGTGCTGGGCCCGCGGTGGCGCGCGCAAGCAGGCCTGCGGCTCTGGCGAGCTCGCCATCCTCCCAGGCCAGCCGCCCGAGCCGCGCATTGGCTTCCTGATGCTCGGGAATCGCTTTGAGGATCGCCTGCCAGGCCTCGCGCGCCTGCGCCTTGCGGCCGGCCAGATCCAGCGTGCGGGCCTTCTCGACGAAGACATCGCGCTGTGGCTTCAGCGCGATGGCGCGGTCGAGATGCGTCAGCGCGACGTCGAATTCTCCATCGGCGCGGGCGAGGCGGGCGGCGAGCAGCCGCGCCGCGGCATTGTCCGGGCGCTGCGCCAGGCTGGTCTCGACATGGCTGCGAGCCGGCGCGATCTCGCCCTTGGCAAACAGCACGGCGGCCAGCAGGTGGCTCAGCATCGGCTCGCCGGGTTGGCGTGCAAGGCCGCGCTCGCAAAGCGCGATCGCCTCGTCGTGCCGGCCGCTGTTGAACGCTGCGGTCGCGCGTCGGACGATATCCTCGGCGTTGTCCTTGCTCATTCCCGCATATGACCACGTTATGCTCTCGATACGCACCATGCTATGCGGTGCAGGAGGTCGAGGCCAGCGCTTGTCGTGCCGCGAGGCCGTCGATGCATGGAAATCAGATAGCGCGCAATGAAAAAGGCCGGGGCGATCCCGGCCTTTCTGTTTTCTCCGTTGTCATCGCCCGGCCTGACCGGGCGATCCAGTATGCCGCGGCGTCTCAATCAACCGCCGGCATCTCTGGAATACTGGATGCCCCGCCTTCGCGGGGCATGACTCGTTTTGGTGTAGTTACTCCGCCGCTTCGGTCGCCTTCAGCGTCGGGTAATCCGTGTAACCCCTGGCGCCGCCGCCGTAGAAGGTCGCCTTGTCCCACGCGTTGAGCGGGGCGCCGGCCTTGAGCCGCTCGACCAGATCGGGGTTGGAGATGAACGGCTTGCCAAATGCGATCAGGTCGGCCGCACCGGCCTCCAGCACCTTCTCGGCCAGCGCGAAGTCGTAGCCGTTGTTGGCGATATAGGTCTGCTTGAAGCGCTTGCGCAGCGAAGCGTAGTCGAACGGGGCATTGTCGCGCGGGCCGCCGGTAGCGCCTTCGATGACGTGGATATAGGTCAGCTTCAACGCGTTGAGCTGGTCGACGATGTGGTCGAACAGCGGCTGCGGATTAGAGTCGGAGACGTCGTTGGCCGGCGTCACCGGCGAGATGCGGATGCCGGTGCGATCGGCGCCGGCTTCCTTGGTGACCGCCTTGGAAACCTCCAGCATCAGCTGCGCGCGTTTCTCGATCGAGCCGCCATAGGCGTCGGTGCGCTTGTTGGTGCTGTCGCGGGCGAACTGGTCGAGCAGATAGCCGTTGGCGCCGTGGATTTCGACGCCGTCGAAGCCGGCGGCCAGCGCGTTCGCGGTGCCGCGCTTGAAGTCCTCGATAATCCCTGGGATTTCCGACAGCTCGAGCGCGCGCGGCTCGGACACGTCGGCGAAGGTGCCGTTGACGAAGGTCTTGGTCTTGGCGCGGATCGCGCTCGGCGCCACCGGCGCGCCGCCGTTCGGCTGCAGCGAGGTGTGCGAGATGCGGCCGACATGCCAGATCTGGATGAAGATGCGGCCGCCGCGCTCATGCACGCGATCGGTGACCTTGCGCCAGGCCTCGACCTGCTCCTTCGAATAGATGCCGGGCGTGTCCTGATAGCCTTGGCCCTGCTGCGAGACCTGGCTCGCCTCGGTGATCAGAAGGCCGGCGGAGGCGCGCTGGCCGTAATAGTCCACCGCGAGCGGGCTTGGCACCATGCCGGGCGGCACCGCGCGGTTGCGCGTCAGCGGCGCCATCACCAGGCGGTTCGGCAAGGTCAGCGCGCCCAGCTTGTAGGGCTCGAGGAGTTTGGTCGATTGGCTCATGTGAAATGTTCCAGACAATGATCGATGAGGGAGAGTTGTGCATTGCGGCGACGAGCGCAATGGCCGGTCCGCAGATCAGCCACGCACGATCCCGCCCATGTGGCCGGCATCGAGGAACAGCGTGTGCGCGTTCACATAGGATGATTCATTCGAAATCAGGAACAGCGCGGTATAGGCCACCTCCCAGCCGGTGCCCTGGCGGCCGAAAGGCACTGTCACGGCGCGGTCCGACCGCCTTCGGCTGGCATCGCGGCCCATCGGCGTATCCATGAAGCCGGGCGCGATCACATTGCAGCGAATGCCCTTGTCCTCGCCGGCCCGCGCGATCGCCCGGCCGAGCGCGATCTGCGCCGCCTTGGAGGATTCATAGGCCGGGTTGCGGCCGCCGGCGCGCTGACTAGCCATCGAGGAGATCAGGATGATCGCGCCGCCGGGCGCCATCACTTCCAGCGCCTTCTGCGCGAACAGCATGTGGCTGCGCACGTTGACGGCGTAGTCGCGGTCCCAGGCTTCTGCCGTCATCTTGGGCAGCGACAGGCCGGAGGAGATGCCGACATTAAGCGCCAGCCCGTCGAGCCCGCCGAGCTTTTGCGTGCAGCGCTCGACCGCGGGCCCGATCGCCGCGACGTCGGAGACATCGACGACATCGGTGAAGGCCTTGCCGCCCTCCCTGGTGATCTGCGCGACGGTGTCGTCGGCGGCCTCCTTGTTGACGTCGAGGCAGGCGACGGATGCGCCCTCGCGCGCAAATAGCACGCTCATGGCGCGGCCGTTGCCGATCGGCGGCGCTTCATCGACCGTTGTGCGCTGTCCCGCGCCGACCACGATGATGCGCCGGCCCGCGAGGCGGCCGTGGTTCTTGGCCAGCCCCAGCGCTTCCGCGTGCAGCGAGGCTGAGGGATCGATGGCTTTCGGCGCGTGGGTTGTGGTCGACATTGGCGTGCTCCCTGACGTCTTGTTGTTGTCAGGGAGCAGTAGCACGAGAGGGAGCGTGAGGCGACGTGTCCGCCGAAGCCTTGGCGAAGGCGGAAAATCCCGCGCCGGGGAATATCGCGTCAGCTGACGCCGAGGAAGTCGCGCTTGCCGACCTCGACGCCGTTGTGGCGCAGAATGCCGTGCGCGGTGACGGCGTGGAAATAGAAGTTCGGGAACGAGAACGCGTTGAGGAATTGCTGGCCCTTCAGGGTCATGGTGCGCTCGGGGCCGATCGGGAAGGTGACGTCCTTGGCTTCGCCGCCCTCGAACTGCTCCGGCTTGAACGACTTCACATAGTCGATCGTGTTGGCCAGCCGCTGCTTCAATTCGCCGAAGCTCTTCTCGGTGTCGGGTGTCGACGGCACCGCGCTATGGGTCAGCCGCGCGCAGCCCCTGGAGGCATGGTCGCAGACCAGCTGGATCTGCTTGGTCAGCGGCAGCATGTCCGGATAGAGCCGCGACCCCAGCAGGACCTCGGGCGCGATCTTCCTGGCCTCGCAATGCGCCTCGGCCTTGGTCAGCTCGCCGGCGAGGCTGTTGAGGATCTGCAGATAGGCGGGGACGACGGCGTCATGAAAGGACATGTGATGCTCCCTGGTGCTGATGAAAGTCCGGACGTTAGCGAACGGCGATGCTGCACATGGGGCGGTTTGTGGAAAATACAACCGAGAAGGGCCGCAACAGCAGACAAATGTTCTGCTTGCATTCTTCAAAGGCGTTGTCGCGAGATCCCCTCGAGAGGCCTCTCCGGCATCTCTCGAACCTCGTGGGAGATCACGGGGCGGTCGACAGCACCGCAACCGGGGCCGCGGTCCTCACTATTGATGCGGATCAATGGGATATCGAGCCGAAGGCGGCAGATTGAGTTTGTGTCCGCGAGGCATGACGAAAGGTTGGCGAACACATATCGCCGGTCCGCGATGATGGTCCGAATGCCGACTGATGATTCTTGCGCGGGGTAGGGAATGCGCGGGACACCAGCTTGATCAACGCCAACACCGGTTGACGATCCTAGACCCGATGCTGACAAGGACCCGTTTCGCTACGGAAGAAAAGCAGCTCCTGCTTCGCTTTTGGCAGAGCGCGTCCGGATATTGGCGAGGGTCATCAGCCTGGTTCGGCTGGTTTCTGGTCATCCTGCTGATCGCGAACGTCGTCCTTCAGCTTCTGACCCAATACGGATTGAATTTCTGGAACCGTGACTTCTTCAACGCGGTGGAACAGAAGAACCAGCCGGAGTTGATCTATCAGGCACTACGGTTCGTGCCGCTAGCGGGGGCCAGCATCGGGCTGGACGTCTGCTCGGTTTGGGCTCGTATGACCCTGCAGCGATCGTGGCGCGCATGGTTGAGCAGCCGCCTTTACGACTACTGGCTCAGGGACGACCGCTACAAGAGACTGCGTTTCATGCAGGGAGACAGCGAGGCCCCCGAGTATCGCATCGCCGAGGATGCCAAGGTTGCGACCGATCTCCCGATCGACCTTGTGGTCGGCTTGCTGCAGTCGCTGCTGACGATCGCAACTTTCATCGGTGTGCTCTGGTCTGTGGGGGGGAGCCTGACGGTTCAAGCCGGCGGATTGGCGCTGCTGCTCCCGGGCTACCTCGTCATTGCGGTGATCACGTATTCTGCGCTGCTTGCGGCCGCCATTTGGCTGACAGCCGGTCGATTGACGCGCGTCATTGAGGAAAACAAGCGAACGGAGGCCGAACTAAGAGCGATCGGAACGCATCTGCGGGAGAGCGGAGAAGGCAAGGTGCAGCTTGCTGCCAACACGGATGGGCGGCATGTCATTGGTGCGGCCCTGAAGGCCGTCATTGGAGTCTGGCGCATCTATTGCTGGCAGCTGATGCGAATGACGCTGGTGACCTACACCGGGCTTTTGATAACGCCGGTGATCGGTCTTCTGCTGTGTCTTCCAAAGTATCTCGCCGACGCGATGACGCTCGGCGAGGTGGTTCAGGCGTCGGCGGCGTTCGTCGTGGTGCAGTCGGCCTTCAACTGGTTTACGGACAACTATGCCAAGCTCGCGGAGTGGGCAGCTTCAGCCAATCGTGTCGCGTCGTTGCTGCTTGCATTGGACCAGGACCGGCTGCCGCCAACGGCATGAGGCCTCGCCTGCGGCTCGGCCGCGCATCTGACCTGCGTAAGGGGCAGTCAAGCGCTGTTGTGACGCTGTCTCACCGCGTCCCCGGCCCCGTCGCATCTGCGGCCGGCTGCGTGCGACCGCCGCCACGCATCCGTGCCAGGAGCTCCGCGGTCGGCCAGGAATCCGCCGGCAGGCCGTATTTCATCTGCATCGCTTTCACCGCGCTGCGGCTCGCCTGGCCGAGCACGCCGTCGATCTTGCCGACATCATAGCCGGCACGCGCCAAAAGCCCCTGCAGCTCCTTGATCTCGTTGAACGGCAATTGCGCGACCGGGGCGTGCGGCCGCTGCATCGGCGGTGCGCCCGCGATGCGGCCGGCGAGATAGCCGGCGGTGGTGGAATAGATCAGCGAGTTGTTCCACTCGGTGTAGGCGGCGAAGTTCGGGTAGGCGAGGAACGCCGGACCCATCCGGCCCATCGGCAGCAGCAGCGAGGCCGGCAACTCGTCATTCGGCAGAGCCTTGCCGTCGGTCAGGGTGATGCCGAGCGCGACCCATTTCGAGCGCGGCAGCTTGATGGTGAGGTCGGCCTGGTCCCAAGGAAAATTCGCGGCCTGCGGCACGCGCACCTCCTGCAGCCACGGCTCGCCGCGCCGCCATTTCAATCCGTTCGCGATGTAGTTCGCGGTCGAGCCGATCACGTCGGGGCCGCTGGCGAGCAGGTTGCGATGGCCATCGCCGTCATAGTCGACGGCGTAGTTGAAATAATGCGTCGGCAGGAATTGCGTCTGGCCGAGCTCGCCGGCCCATGAGCCGATCATCTCGTCGGGCGAGAGGTCGCCGCGCTCGATGATTTTCAGCGCCGCGATGGTCTCGCCCTGGAACATCTCCGAGCGGCGGCAGTCATAGGCCAGCGACACCAGCGATTTCAGCGTCGGCAGATTGCCCATCTGGGCGCCGAAATCGCTCTCCAGCCCCCAGAACGCCGCGATCACAGCCGGCGGCACGCCGTACTCCTTCTCGGCGCGAGCGAACGCTGCGGCATAGGTTCTGATGTATTGCTGGCCCTGCTGCATGCGGTAGTTCGCGGCCATGCGGCCGGCGAACTGGGTGAAGATCTGCCCGAACACGCGCTGGCCGCGATCGCGGTTGACGATGCCCTGGTCGTAGACCAGGTAGGGCGCCGTCTCCGCGATCGTACGCTGCGAGACGCCGGCGGCGACCGCCTTCTGTTTCAACTCGGCGAGGAAGCGATCAAAGCTCTGCCCGTTGTGGCAGGACGCAGCCCTTGGCGAGGGCACGGCGGCCGGGCGCGCCCGGACCGGGGCGGCAGCTGCCGGATTGGGCAGCGGCTGCTGCGCCTGAGCAAGCGAGGACAGCGCCAGCGCCCCCGCGATCGCTGCGATCCTGATCGGGGCGCGGAGGGGAGATGCTGGCATCGGTATCACCGGCTTGAATAGGGGGATAAAACTGATCCTGCATACACCAGGGCGACACCGGGCAACAACGGGGGTGCGCCTCTTAGACCAATTGAGCTTCGGCAGGTTGAATAGCCGCCGCTATGATCGGCAAGTGATTCGCGGGCAGGGGTGTCGGCGGATCGATCACGCCCGGAGGGACCCATGTGGAGTTTTCTCGAGCGTCTGTTGGATTCGTCGACGTTTTCGCCACACGGCATCTGCCTGTTGTGGGAGCCGGAACTGATCTGGCTCCACGTGATTTCAGACGCACTGATTGCCGCTTCCTATTTCTCGATCCCGTTTGCGCTCGCGATCCTGGTCTCCAAGCGGCGCGATTTCCAGTTCGGCTGGATGGCCTGGCCGTTTGCCACCTTCATCCTCGCCTGTGGCCTCACCCATGTGTTTTCGATCTACACGCTGTGGGTGCCGATCTATGGCCTCGAGGGCCTGCTGAAGGCGCTGACCGCGATCGCCTCGATCATCACCGCGGTGCTGCTGTGGCCGCTGATCCCGAAGATCTTGGCGATCCCGAGCGAGCAACAGCTGCGCGAGGCGCATGTCGCGCTCGCCGAGGAGGGACGACAGCGCCAGCGCTCGGAATTCCTGCTCGAGCGGTTCCGCGAAGCCGAGGCGAATGAGAGCAAGATCCGCCAGGCGCAGAAGATGGAAGCGGTCGGCCAGCTCACCGGCGGCATCGCGCACGACTTCAACAACATCCTCACCGTCATTACCGGCACAATCGACATTCTCGCCGAGGCGGTCACCCACAACCGCCAGCTCACCGAGATCACCGGCCTGATCCGCGACGCCGCCGATCGCGGCGCCTCGCTGACGCGGCATCTGCTGGCGTTCGCGCGCAAGCAACCGCTGCAGCCGAGCGACGTCGACGTCAACGCGCTGATGGTCGATACCATCGAGCTGCTGCGGCCGACCATCGGCGACCATGTCGACATCGATTTTCGCCCGATGCCCGACCTGCCGCGCGCGCTGGTCGATGCCAACCAGCTCGTCACCGCGATCATCAATCTCGCGCTGAACGCGCGCGACGCGATGCCGAAGGGCGGCCGGCTGCGGATCGAGACCCGCACCGCCGAGTTCAAGCCGTCTGACGTGCACGGCCATGACGGGCTCGCCGCCGGTGACTATGTCGCGGTCGCGTTGACCGACAACGGCCAGGGCATCGCCGAAGCCGATCTGGCAAAAGTGTTCGAGCCGTTCTTCACCACCAAGGACGTCGGCAAGGGCACAGGGCTCGGGCTCAGCATGGTCTACGGCTTCGTCAAGCAGTCCAACGGCCACATCGTGCTCGACAGCGAGCTCGGCCGCGGCACCAGGGTCATGCTGTTCCTGCCGCGTGCGGCGACAGTCTCGCCAGCTGCGGCGCCGCCCGAGCGGCGGCAGCCGGAGGCGCGCGGTGCGCAGGAGATCGTGCTGGTCGTCGAGGACGACAAGCTTGTGCGCTCCTACGTGCTGACCCAGATCGAGAGCCTCGGCTACACCACGCTGTCGGCCAACAATGGCGACGAAGCGCTCGCGGTGCTCGACAGCGGCGCGCCGGTCGATCTCCTGTTCACCGACGTCATCATGCCCGGCGCGATGAACGGGCGCGACCTCGCCACCGAGGCGAAGCGGAGACGCCCCGGCCTGCGCGTGCTGTTCACATCGGGCTACACCGATGATGCCATCGACCAGGACGGCAAGCTCGAGCAGGGCATCCTGTTCCTCGGAAAGCCCTACAGCCGGGCCCAGCTCGCCCGCATGCTGCGCGTTGCGCTGCGCGAGAAGGAGGTGCGGCTCGCGCAGGAGCCGGCGGAGTAGGCGCGATGCCATCCGGGCGCGTGGCCCGGATGGATCCAACGGATCGGCGCACATGACCAATCGTTAATCCGCGCCGCGTCGCTGCGACGCACCGGTTTCTCTTGCGGCGCGCGCCGCAAAATCCCTACCTCAACGGCGTTGATTGTGGCAGCATTTCTGCCTGCCGCCAGGGAACCACGATGAACTATTTTCGCACTGCGCTCCTGCTTGCCGGCCTCACCGCGCTGTTCATGGGCGTCGGCTATCTGATCGGCGGCGGCACCGGCGCCGTGATCGCGCTGCTCGTCGCGGCTGCGACAAACCTGTTCACCTACTGGAACTCCGATCGCATGGTGCTGTCGATGTACGGCGCCCACCAGGTCGATGCGCGTTCGGCGCCGGACCTTTACAATCTCGTCGGCGAGCTCGCGCAGCGCGCGAGCTTGCCGATGCCGCGTGTGTTCGTGATGGACGAGGCGCAGCCCAATGCGTTCGCGACCGGCCGCAATCCGGAGAACGCGGCGGTCGCCGTCACCACAGGCCTGATGCAGCAGCTCAGCCGCGAGGAGCTCGCCGGCGTGATCGCGCACGAGCTCGCGCATATCAAGCATCACGACACGCTGACCATGACGATCACGGCGACGATCGCCGGCGCGATCTCGATGCTGGCGCAGTTCGGCATGTTCTTCGGCGGCAACCGCAACAACAATGGCCCCGGCATCGTCGGCTCGATCGCGATGATGATCCTGGCGCCGCTCGGCGCCATGCTGGTGCAGATGGCGATCAGCCGCACCCGCGAATACGCCGCCGACAATTATGGTGCGCGCATCGTCGGCCAGCCGATGTGGCTGGCGTCCGCGCTCGCCAAGATCGAGAATTCGGCGCATCAGGTGCCGAACATGGAGGCCGAGCGCAATCCCGCCACCGCGCATATGTTCATCATCAATCCGCTGTCGGGCCACGGCGTCGACAATCTGTTCGCCACCCACCCCTCGACCGCCAACCGCATCGCCGCGCTCCAGCAGCTCGCCGCCGAGCTCGGCACCCAGGCCGCGCCGCGTCCGGCCGGCGCGACCTACCCGCCGCGCAGCCCGTGGGGCGGATCGTCGGGCCAGCGCGGGCCGTGGGGTTAGAGCAACATAGGAGCAGATTGAACGGCAAGCGGGGCGAGGTGAAGGGCAGGCCGCCCCGCTACGCGCTCGCGGCATCCAGCCGCGCGACCTGGTCCTTGCTCAGCTCGAGCTTCGTCGCCGCGACGAGCGTGGCGACCTGCTCCGGCTTGGTGGCGCTGGCAATCGGCGCGGTGATGGAGGGCTTTGCCATCAGCCAGGCGAGCGCGACCGCGGCCGGCTCGGCGCGCTGCTCGGCGGCGACCTCGTCGAGACAGGCGAGGATGCGCATGCCGCGCGGGTTCATGTATTTGGGAATGCTGCGCGACCCGCGCGGGCTCTTGGCGAAGTCGCTCTCCGAACGATATTTGCCGGTCAGGAAGCCCGCGGCGAGGGAGAAGAACGTGATCACGCCGACGTCGTTCTCCTCGCAGACACGCTGCAGCGCACCTTCGTAGCTGGAACGCTCCGCGAGGCTGTATTCGGGCTGCATGCTCTCGTAGCGGGGCAGTCCGTTCGCCTTGGAAATATCGAGCGCGCTCTTGAGCCGTTCCGCCGAAAAATTCGAGGCACCGATTGTCCTGATCTTGCCGGCCTTGATCAATTTGTCATAGGCCGCGAGCGTCTCTTCCTGCGGCGTGGTCTCGTCGTCCTTGTGCGACTGGTAGAGATCGATGGTCTCGGTCTGCAGCCGCCGCAGCGAGTCCTCGACCGCGCGCGCGATGTAATCCGGCTTCAGCCCGACATTGCCGTTACCCATGTCCATGCCGACCTTGGTGGCGAGGATGATGCGGTCGCGGGTGCCGCGCGTCTTCATCCACTTGCCGATGATCGTCTCCGACTCGCCGCCGTGATGGCCCGGCACCCAGCGCGAATAGACGTCCGCCGTGTCCAGGAACGTCAGTCCATGATCCAGCACGGTGTCGAGCAGGCGAAACGACGACGCCTCGTCCACCGTCCAGCCGAACACGTTGCAGCCGAAGCAGAGGGGAGGGACGGTGAGACCGGAGCGGCCGAGCGGACGAAGCTTCATGCGTGTTCTTTCGCTTGTTCTTGATGGCAGGCGCGGGGACACTGAGACAGATTGCCTCTGTTTGCAAGACGTTGGCTCGTGCGTCAGGCACGCTGCCCCTCTGTGTAGCGCCGATCTTGCATCGTGTCCGTCGCGCAGGAATGCGATTTCATTTGCGCGACGTTTGATGTAGATTGCACGGTGAGCTGCCACCGGTTACGCCGAATTCCGGAGAATGAGCGGCAGCGCTCATGGCCATCGGCAGGCCTTTTCTTATTCATTTCAGTACGAAATCTTCTCCTGCCCGGGCGACGCCCGGGTGAATGCTGTTTTCATTCCCAGCCAAATGGAGCGATTGCCATGCATTTCTGCTTCTCGGGTGAATACACGCCGCGTTCGATCAACAACATCATGGAGAACCCGGCGACCAATCGATATGAGGCCGCGAAAAAACTGATCGAGTCAGCCGGCGGCAAGTTGATTTCGATGTACAGCACGGCGACCGACGGCCCCGGTGTGATGGTGATCTTCGACGTACCGGATCCGAGCTTCGCACCTGCCATCAGCGGCGTAGTGGTGGCGGCCGGCGCCATGCAGAATGTGAAGCTGGTCCGGTTGTTCACGCAGGATGAGATCAGGGTGGTGCGTCAGCACGCAACCAAGCTCAAGGCAGCCTACTCGCCTCCGGGCAGCTGACGGCGACAAACGACAAAACGCGGCGCAGATCGACCTGATGGCCGATGTCACTCTCGCGCGGCGGCGCTTCGCAGCGCCCCGCGCGGAGGCGGGGGCCGTTGCGCGCCGCTGATCCGGGGCGCGTCACGGATGGGCGTTAGCCCGGGCGGATGTCGCGCGCGCATACTGGCTCGCATTAGCCCCGGCCGGTTGTGCCGTCGCATGACGTCCGCTCCCTCGCTGACATGCCTTTGGCGTGGCCGCGTCACCCGAGTTTGGCCTAAACCGGCGGCCCGGATACCGTCAACGGGTTGATATTCGGGTGGTGAGATCCGTCCAGAATCCAGGCATCGATATCGCTCGATCTCTCCTGCGGACTGTGCACGCTGTTCGTCGCGCCCGACGGCTGCAAGGTGATCCAGGGCGCCATCAGCAAGGACGGCTGGTGCAAGGCCTCTGCCGCAGTGGATTGACTCACAACCCTCCTCTCCAGGAGAGGGTGAAGTTACAATTCCCGCGCATTCGAGAATGCGAACGACGACACCCGCCGCGTGGTCTCATCCAGGATCAAGGTGCGCGTGATCGGCGGCTCGGCGCGCTGGCTGCAATTCTCGCGCTCGCAGAGCCGGCAGTTGACGCCGATCGGGGTGCCCTCGGCCTTTTCCAGATCCATGCCGGTCGCATAGACCAGCTTGGCCGCGTGACGGATCTCACAGCCGAGCCCGATCGCGAAGCGCGGCTGCGGCTGCGGGTAGGGCGCAACCGGCCGGCGCACCGTCTGCGCGATCGAGAAATAGCGCGTGCCGTCGGGTAGCTCGATCACCTGGCTGAGCAGGCGATCGGGCATGTCGAAGGTCGAATGCACGTTCCAGAGCGGGCAGGTGCCGCCGAACTTGGAGAACGGGAAGGTGCCGGAGGAAAACCGCTTCGACACATTGCCCGCATTATCGACACGCAGCAGGAAGAACGGCACGCCGCGCGCGTTCGGTCGTTGCAGCGTGGTGAGGCGGTGGCAGACCTGCTCGAAGCCGGCGTTGAAGCGCTGCGCCAGCACGTGGACGTCGTAGCTCAGGGCTTCGGCCGCGGAATGAAACGCCTGGTAGGGCATCATCGCGGCCGCCGCGAAATAATTGGCGAGCGTGATGCGATAGAGTCTGCGCGCGGTGTCGTCGAGCGGGCCGGCGCGGCTGACGATCGCGTCGATCGCAGCGCCACATTCGACAAAACCGATCTGCAGCGCGAGCTGGAAGCTGCGGCCCGAGCTGTCGACCAGTTCGGAGATCAGGATCTGCCGGCGATGGCGGTCGAAACGGCGCAGCGTCTCGCGCATCACGTCGACCGGCATCACGCGGGCGACGATGGAATGTTTTTCGCGCAAGCGGGCGGCGAGAGCGGTGAACAGCCCTTCGGTCGGTACGTTGAGCTCGTCGCGCAGATTTTCGGCGGCGGTCTCGAGCTCCGGAAAATAATTGCGGTTGGCCTCGATCAGGTCGCGCACCCGCTCGATCGGATTGGCGTCGAACTGCGAGCCCTCGCGGTCGGCCATCTGCGCCGCCACCAGCGTCTCGCCGCGGCGCGCCTCGGTGTAGGCGGCGTAGAGTCGCTGCAACGCATGGGTCACGCCGGGGCAGAGCTCGGCGAGGTCGCGCAGCTCCTGCTTCGGCAGGTCGATCTGGCGGAACAGCGGATCGGAGAAGATCTCGTTGAGTTCCGCGAAGAAGCGGTCCTCGTCGGCGGTGGCGAGGTCGCGCAGATCGAGATCGTAGGTTTCGGCGAGACGAAGCAGGATCTGCGCCGTCACTGGCCGCTGGTTGCGCTCGATCAGGTTGATGTAGGAGGGCGAGATGCCGAGCCCTTCGGCGATCTGGGTCTGCGATAGCCCCAATTGCTGACGGATCCGCCGGAACCGCGGCCCGACGAACAGCTTCTTTCCTGACTCGCCGGGCATGGCAGCTTTCCTGACCTATTCTGTGACAAAATTTACAAATCGACATTTATTACAAGTTCAGATGTTACATGACATCACCAATAAAAAACAAGGCATCTATACGAACTTCGCCTTTTCGCGTTTAGCTCCTGACACGCACTTCGCGATGCCCTGTCAAGAATGTCGCTCCGGCGGGCAGGTCGCGAGGATCAGGTTTCAGGCGGCCGGGCAAAGGCGGCCCGATTTTTAGAGGAGACTGACGATGAGCAAAGGCAGCAATTTCTGGGTGATCGGCGGCGAGTTCGGGTCGATGAACTTCCACAAGCTCGTCGAAGGCTCCGCCCAGGTCCGCGGTCCGTTCAAGACCCGCAAGGAAGCCGAAGAGTGCTGGAAGGAAGTCTCGGAAGAGAGCCGCCACAAGGCCGGCGTGCGCTTCTCGATCGTCGAGGAGCCGTCGCGGGTTTCGGCCTGAGCGCCAGAGTTATCAGAGCTAAGAAACGTCCAAGGACGGCGGCCCCATCCGGTTCATCCGGGTGGGGCCGACCGCTTTTGGGACACCGCATGGGTTTTTGATCTAGGGATAAGTGGAAGCCTAAGTGCTTGGGAACCAACGTCCTTTGCGGACGTCATGGTTGCTGATAGGTTAATCGGTAAGCAAACCCGTCACCACGAGACCGCAAGGCATGTCCGATCCGCAGAACACCGGCAGCGAGGCGCGCGAGATGCGGCCGACACTGCGAGAGGCGCTGCGGCGGGCGCGGATCGAGGCGGCCGATCGCACCGGCGTCGTCGTCGAACTGCGCGATGCCGAAGTGGCGCGGCTCGAGATCCTCAACGACGCGCTCGATCCGCTGTTCGCACAGGTGCCGGAGAAGGTCGATCTGTTCGACCGCGGCATCAGCCAGGGCGAGACGCCGCGGCTCTGGATCGACGTGGTCGCGCATGTACTGATGGGCCGTGACAAGCGGATCTACCGTTTCGTGCAGGACACGCGGTTCGGCCGCATCGTGCTCGCCGAATCACACGACGTGGCCGTGATCGTCGATGCCGTCACCGATTACGTCGCACGCCGCATGATCGAGCGCGAGCATGCGATGGTGGCAACGCCGCTTCCGGTTGCCGAGCCGCCGGCGCCGCCGCCTGCACCGGTGGCGCCGCCGAAACGCCGCGGCGGGTTCGGCATGTTCGTGCTTGGCTTCATCCTGGGAGCGCTCGCGCTGTTCGGCCTCGCGATGCTGGCGAGCGTGCAAAACTTCTAGTCGCCGACCAGCGGGGGGCAATTTGGTCATAACACCCGCCTCGGCATTCTTCGGCGTGCTGGCGGCAGGCGCCGTGATCGGCAGCGCCGTGCTGTTCGGCAAATGGCAGACGCTGCGGCGCGCCGAATATATCCGCACCTTCAAATGGCCGGCGGGGCTATTGGCCCGGCTCGAGAAGCATCACCCCGGATTCACCCGCAAGGACAGCGCGCTGGTCTCGCGCGGCCTGCGGCAGTTCTTCCTCGCCTATCTGATGAGCGGCAAGCGCTTCGTCTCGATGCCGTCGCAGGCGGCCGACGACCTCTGGCACGAATTCATTCTCTACACCCGCGAATATGATGCGTTCTGCCGCCGCGCCTTCGGCGGCTTCCTGCATCACAGGCCCGCCGTCGTGCTGGTGAAGGAGCAGCGCCGGAGCAATGAGGGGCTGCGGCGGGTCTGGTGGTACTGCTGCAAATACGAGAACATCGATCCGGTCAGGCCGACGCGGCTGCCTTTGCTGTTTGCGCTCGACGCCAAGCTGAACATCGCGAACGGCTTCATCTATCACACCGACTGCGAGGCGCTGCGGCGCAGCGGCATTGCCGGCAGCAGTCCCTATTGCGGCGGCGATTTCGCCGACTCCTCGATCGACGGATCGTCGGCGGGTTTTGGCGATGCCGGCAGCGACGGAAGCCATGGCGGCGACGGGGGCAGCCATGGCGGCGGTGACGGAGGTGGTGGCGACGGTGGAGGTGGCGGCGACAGCGGAGGCGGCTGCGGCGGTGGTTGTGGCGGCGGCGGAGGCGGGGATTAGAGCATAATCCGGAAAAGTGCGGAGCGGTTTTCCGAAAAGATCATGCTCAAACAAGACGCCAGAGAGAGAACGATTCAACTCGCGCTTCAGGACAACCGCACTTGCTTGAGCTCGCGAATACCCTCGTGGTTGCCGAGGCCGCGCACGATCTGCTCGCAGCGCCAGGCGTTGCCGTCGCGCTCGATCGAGAACAGATTGTAGGCCGCCGCCGGATAGTGCTTGCGCGCCAGCGCCGATGCCGACGGCACGCCGATTGCCGGAATCTTGCGCTCGGGGCCGTCGAACCACATCGTCGAATGGATGTGGTCGTGGCCGTGCAGCACCAGCTCGACGCCGTGCCGCTTGAGCAGCGCCAAGAGATGATGCGAATCGGTCAGCCGCTTGGCGCGCCCGTCGGAGTGTAGCGGGTGATGCACCAGGAGGACGCGGAAGGCATCCTCCTGCGATAGCTGCGCGAGGATCGTCTCCAGCGCGTCGAGCTGGGCATGGCCGAGCCAGCCGGTCGCCATCAGCGGCGGCGTCGGCACCGCCGAGGAGACGCCGATCAGCGCCACCGGGCCGCGGCGGCGCACGAACGGAAAATGCGTCGCTGCGCCATCCGCGTCGCCGCGCAGATAGTCGCCGAAATGACTGACGAAGCGATGCCGGGTCGCGCGCACATAGGCGTCGTGATTGCCGGGGACCACGGTGACGTCGGCAGCGCCGCCGACGCCCTCCAGCCATTGCCGGGCCGGATTGAATTCGGCATCCAGCGCCAGGTTGACGAGGTCGCCGGTGACAGCGACATGGTCCGGTTGCTGCGCCTGCATGTCCGACACCAGCGCATCGAGCACGTCGCGGCGGTGATATTTGTGACGGTTGCGCGTCCAGTTCAGGTAGCCAAAGGCGCGCTTGCCGGCGAGATCGCGCAGCCGCGCGGCCGGCAGCGGCGGCAGATGCGGATCCGACAGATGTGCGAGGCGGAACGCCGCCATCACGCGATTCCCTTCGGATTGTCGGTGAAAAGTGGCCGGCAGCCGGTCATGTCGTGCTATCCCGAACGTCCTGCCCTGTATTGGCAAGAGCTGTGCAGGCGCGCAAGGATCAAAGCAAGGATCAAGGCACGGATCAAACAGCATGATGTCGAGGGTTCAGTGACGGTCCTGCTCGATTTACGCAAGCGCTACGAGCCGCAGATCAGGTGGGTATTTCATTTCTACTGGCGGCTGGTCCGCAGCATGACGCTCGGGGTCCGCGCCGTCGTGCTCGACGCCGACAACAAGGTGTTCCTGGTCAAGCACAGCTATGTCCATGGCTGGTACCTGCCCGGCGGCGGGGTCGAGGTTGGCGAAAGTTTTATCGAGTCGCTGCGGCGCGAACTGGAGGAGGAGGGGCGGATCGAGCTCACCGGCGAGCCGGTGCTGCACGGCGTCTTTCACAACAGCCACGTCTCGCCGCGCGATCATGTCGCGGTCTATGTCGTCCGGAACTACCGGCAGGACCGGCTGCCGGAGCCGAATCGCGAGATCGTGGCCTGCGGCTTCTTCGATCCGACCGCACTGCCGGAGGACACCACCCCCGGCACGCGGCTGCGGATTGCGGAGGTGCTCGAGGGCCGGCCGCCGCCGGCGACATGGCGGTGATGGACCGCGCCCGCGCCAGATGCTATCCCGCGCCCCACAATGACCGAACTGTCCCTGACCATCCTGCCCGAGACCCCGAAAGACGCCCAGGCGATCGAGCGCCTGCATGAGCGTACCTTCGGGCCGGGCCGCTTCGCGCTCAGTGCCTACCGGCTGCGCGAGCATGTCGATCATCTGCTCGATGTCTCCTTCACCGCGCGGATCGGCACCTTGCTGGTCGGTTCGGTGCGCCAGCTGCCGATCTGCATTGGCGATACGCCGGCGCTGATGCTCGGGCCGTTGACGGTCGAGCCGCCGTTCCGCAGCCGCGGCGTCGGCCGCGCGCTGCTCGAGCGTGCGATCAATGACGCCCGCGCCAAGGGCCATCGGCTGATCGTGCTGGTCGGTGACGAACCGTACTACGCGCGGGTCGGCTTCAAGCCGGTCCCGAAGGGGCGGATGACGATGCCCGGCCCGGTCGACTACAGTCGCCTGCTTGTCTTGGAACTGGTCGACGGCGCTTTCGAGGGCGTGTCGGGGCCGATCCAGCCGGACTGGAGCAAGGCGATCTGACATCCGCGCGAGCCATTGCCGGAACGGTTGCGCCCTCCGGCAATCTGACGCACAGTTGAGGCAAGCGCCGGGACAAGACCGGCGCATGTCATATCAACAGGGAGAGTGCGCGCCATGATCAAGGTCAGTGTGATGTATCCGAACAATCCAGGCGCACGCTTTGACCACGACTATTATCGCGACAAGCACATGCCGCTGGTGAAGGCGCGGCTCGGCGACGCCTGCAAATACTACACGGTCGACAAGGGTCTCGCCGGTGGCGCCCCGGGAACGCCCGCCACCTATGTCGGGATGTGCCACATTTTCTGCGACTCGGTCGAAGCCTTTGGCGCCGCAATGGGCAAGCACGCCCCGGAGATCTTGGGCGACATTCCGAACTACACCGACCTGCAGCCGGTGATTCAGATCAGCGAAGTCGTCGTCGGGCATTGAACGGCGCTGGCATAAGAGCACGATCCCTCTGCCGCTGACGGCAGAGGGATACGCTTGTCTCAGAACTTCAGATTGGCAAAAGCCCGCACGCCGAGGCCCGGCATCAGCACCTCGTCCTTGGTGTAGGAGACGGAGTTGCGGATGTTCTGGTTGAGCAGATTGTTGCCGACCAGACCGAGCGTCATCTCGCGCGCGCCGATCCACGATTGATTGAGCTTGGTGTTGTAGGTGATCTCCGCGTTCAGCAGATTGTAGCCTGCGGTCGGGGTCTCGCCGATCACGGCGATGTCGTTCTGTGCGAATGCGTGCACCAGGTTGACGCGGGTGAACCAGTTGCTGTCGCGCCAGTAGACGCCGCCACCGAGGCGCACCGGCGGAATCCGCGGCACGTTGCTGCCGTCGGTGAAGGTGGCGCGCACCACATCGAACTGGTTCTCGATGCCCCAGATGCCGCCATTGAGCGCGCCGATATCGAGCTGGCTCTGGAATTCGGCGCCGCGGAAGATCGCATCGCGCTGCGAATAAACCGCCTGGCGGCCTTCGTTGGTAGGATCGCCATTGCCGCAGGAATCGAAATCCTCACCGCACATCACCCCGGTCAGGCGGCGATAGATGAAATTGCTGAAACGGGTGTAGTAGGCGGTGGCCTCGAAACGGAACGGTCCGGTCGCCTTGCGCAGGCCGATCTCGACCGATTTCGCGGTCTCGATGGTCAGGTTCGGATTGCCGATATCGAAGGTCGCGGTGGCGTCATGCGCGCCGCGCGAGAACAGCTCGGCGGGCTTCGGCGCGCGCTCGACATATTGCGCGGTGATGCTGCCGACGAGGTCGCCGGGCAGGTTCTGGATCAGCCCGACGCTGCCGCTGACCGGCGTGTAGGACGGATTGCGCGACACCGCGCTCTGCGGCGCGCCGTCGGGCAGGAAGTCCGCCGGGAAATCCGGCGTCGATCCGTGCAACTCGACATGCTCGATGCGGCCGGCGATTTGCGCCTTGGTCTGGTCCGTGAACTTGAACTCGTTGAAGACGTAACCCGCGACGCGGTTGTTGTTGTTCGGGCTCCACAGGCCGTTGAACAGCGCGCCCGGATCGTCCGGGCTCGGCGCGGTTAACTCCTGGTGCCCGCCCTGCAGGCCGAACGCAGTCGTCACGGTGGCGAAGCGCGCGTTGAACGGCATCATCTGCACCTCGACGCGGGCCTCCTGCTCCTTGCTGGTGAAGGTCTGGCGCACGCCGTCGCTGAACAGATCGGTTGGGTCGGCAAGGCCGAGCTCGTTGTGGCGATAGTCGGTCGCACCGACCCAGAATCGCACTGCGTCGATCGCGGCAGCATCGGGCCGGTACTCGCCCTTGACCGCGATCTTGGTCTGGTGCGCATCGATCCGGGTCTTGTGGTCGGAGCCGTCAATGCCTGGGATGTGGTAGAGCGAGTCGTTCTGGGTGATCGACGCGCCGACATAGCCGCCCTGGAAAAAATACGACGCGCCGACCGAGGCGCCGTCCGACTGCGTTGCGGAGTTCGGCTGGCGGCCGTTCACCGGCCGGGTCTGGTCGAACAGATACGGATAGCTCGGAATGCTGTAGTCGCTCGTGGTGCGGCCATAGACGTCGGCATGCACGGCGACATTGTTGCCACCGGCGTCGAGCAGCATGCCGCCTTCGACGCCACGATTGACCGAGCTCACCGACGTGCGGGTCTCGACATTGAGGCAACCCGGGCCGCCGGCGTCGGCTAGCGGCGCCGTCACCGGTAGCCCATAGCTCTGGAACGGTGCCGCTGCGCAGGTCGGCATCGCGTCGGGAATCCGGTTGTTGGACGCGCTCACCACACCGCCGATCGAGGTCGAGCCGTAGCGCAGCGCCGCAGGCCCCCGCACCACCTCGATCTGGTTGGTCGAGAACGGATCGATCGGCACGAAGTGATCCTCGCCGAGATCCGACACGCCGCCGCCGCCGAGACCGTTCTCGACGATGCCGACGCGGTTGACGTCGAGGCCGCGGATGATCGGCCGGCTCGATGCGCCGGGCGCGAAGCTCGAACCGGTGATGCCGGGCTTCGAGAACAGGAGATCGCCGAGCGTGGCGCCGCCGGAACGGCGCAGTTCCTCGCTCGGCACCACGGTGACGGTCGCGAACTGGTCGGTGACGACGGGGAGCACGCCCTGCTGTGGTGCCGGCGCCGCCGCGGCGGGCGCCGGTTGCACCGCCGCGGCGCGTTCGCTGTTGCGGCCTGGTGCAGCCCGGACAGCGCGGGTCGGCGTGCGCGTTGGCACGGTGCGGTGCCGCTGGATCGGGCTTGGCGCCGTCACGGTGATGTCAGGGAGTTGCGTCGGCGTGTCGTCGGCCAGCGCGCTGCCATGCATTGCGCCGAGCAGCAGCCAGCTCGCGCCTCCGATGTGGAGTGCTCGTATCTTCTGAAGTGTCATTGTCCTGGTCCAAGTGCTGGAAGTGCTGTCCAGCCCCGTCGAAACGACGGATCGATCCCGATTTGCCCGGCGGGAGGCCGCAACTGTGACGCGGCCGTCCGCTCAGGGCGTGCAGCAATCAGTCGATGTCAGGACACAGGAGGTGCGCGGGAGCGGAAGGCCGCAGGCGCCGACTTCAGATGGACGAATTCGGCATTGGTGGTGCGGAACAGAAGCTCGACGGCTTCCGGCAGCAACAGCACCGGCGGCGCCGTGAACAGCACGCTGCTCGCGAGCGAGATGACGGTGCAGATCGCGCAATTATCGGCGGGATGGTGCCGGTCGTTGTCGTGCCGGGCCGGCGGCTCGGTCCCGGTCACCTGGACCGCGAGATCAGGCGTTGCCGAGGTCCCGATATAGGCAAGATCGAGCAGCGACAGGCCGCTCTGGACGGCGGGTGCGGCTTGCGCGGCCGCAATGGGATGGAAGTGCCCGAACGACAGCACGAACTGGACGGCGAGCGCGAACAGCGCCAGCCGCGAGCCAGTCTTGATGCGTCTTCGGAACCAGTTCATGCCGATTGAGCCCCACCCATCGGCACGGCGCTCATTCCCCGGCCCTCCGATGTTACATTATAACATCGGAGGGCAGCCGAGATGTCAACCAACCTTCGGACACACTGTGTCGATGTGTTGCCGGTGTGTGTGTTTGACGCAACGCCCACGCGAGCCCGGCCGGGCTCAACGTCCCTCACGCAGCCAGGTTGCGGCAAATCCGCCGAGCAGCAGCAGCAGGCCGACCAGGCCCGCGAACATCGGCAGCACGCCGACGCCCTTGACCACGCTGGCGTCGCGCATCTTGACGCCGAGCCAGTTGTCGCCGCGGAAGATCGAGGATGCGCGCACCGGCACGATGCGCGGCATGTCGAGGCTCGACCCGTCGACGATGCGCCGTGCGTCGCCGCCGGTCGCTTGCGCCAGCGGCTTCAGCATGTCGGTGGTCGAAGTGACTTCCGAGAATTCCCTCGGGTTGGTCGGGCCGACATTGATCAGTGCCTTCAGCGTGCCGTCGGTGGCCTGCCACAGGCCGAGCTCGTTCGCGGGCAGGGTCGCGCGCCACTCGCCGGGATCGCCGGCGGTCAAGGTCAGTTCATGCGTGGCGCCGCTCGGCGACGTTACGGTGACCGGCGCGACGGTGTCGGCCATGGTCTGGCGCACCACCATGAGGTCCTTGCCCTGCACCTGCATGCGCAGCGCCTCTTCGTCGAGGTCGGGCTGCTTCATCAGCCAGTGCGACACTCGCCGCAGCAGATCGAGGTGCGGGCCGCCGCCTTCATAGCCGCGCGCCCACAGCCAGATCTGGTCGGACAGCAGCAGCGCGACGCGGCCTTCGCCGAACCGCGACAGCAGCAGCAGCGGTTTGCCGTCGGCGCCGGTCATGACCGGCGGGTTGATCGCGTTGCGGGTGTCGACGGTGCGGAAGAATCGGCTCCAATGCGGCGGCTCGGCATTCGAACCTTCCAGCCCGCGCGTCACCGGGTGGCGTTTTCCGGCATCGCTCAAATGCGCATAGAACGGCTTCTCGGTGACGCCGACCGGCTCGGCCGGCAGCACCGAATCCAGCGGCGTGCGCCAGATGCTGGTGGTCGAGGCGTAGTCGGGACCGGCCGACACCAGCACCGCGCCGCCGGAACGGACATAGCGCGCGATGTTGTCGAAATAGGCGATCGGCAGCACGCCCTGGCGGGCGTAGCGGTCGAAGATGATCAACTGGAATTCGTTGATCTTCTGCTGGAACAGCTCACGGGTCGGAAACGCGATCAGCGACAGCTCGTTGATCGGCGTGCCGTCTTGCTTCTCCGGCGGCCTTAGAATCGTGAAGTGCACGAGATCGACACTGGGGTCGGACTTCAGGAGGTTGCGCCAGGTGCGCTCGCCGGCATGCGGCTCGCCGGACACCAGCAGCACGCGCAGCTTGTCGCGCACGCCGTCGATCGCGACCACAGCGCGGTTGTTGACCGGGGTCAGCTCGTTCTCGAGCGGCGAGGCCTCGATCTCGACGATGTTTGGACCGGCATGCTTGATGTCGATATCGACACTGGAGGTCTGACCGGAGGTCAGCGTGCGCTCGTTGATCACCTCGCCGTCGCGCCGGACCGTGACCTTGGCGCGCTCGCCGGTGACGCCCTGATCGTCGAGCCGGTAGGTGATGGTCTGGGTCTGGCCGACGATGCCGAAGCGCGGCGCCGCCGTGATTGCGATGCGGCGGTCGCGTTCGTCCTTGCGGCCGGTGATCAAGGCGTGCACCGGCGCCTGGAAGCCGAGCGCCTGGGTGTTGGCGGGAATATCGTGCACCCGGCCGTCGGTGATCATGAACGCGCCGGCGACGCGCTCGACCGGCACGTCCGACAGCGCCGACGTCAGCGCGCCGAACAGCTTGGTGCCGTCGGTTTCGCCGTCGGCCTGGCCGGCCTCGACGACGCGGACCTCGAGGCCCTTGATCTGCTTCAGGCTGTCGACCAGCGCCTGGCGAGCCTTGTCGGTCTCCTGGTTGCGCGTGCCGAAATTCTGGCTCGGGCTCTTGTCGACCACGACGGCTGCGACCGAAGTCAACGGCTCGCGGTCCTCGCGGGTAAAGGAGGGATTGGCAAGCGCGAGCAGGATCAGCGCCAGCGCGGCGACACGCACCGCGGCGCCGCGTGCGCGCGACAGCAGCAGCAATGCCGCGATGACGACGATCGCGCCGAGCGCGATCCACAGCACGAGCGAAGGAACTAGCGGTGTGAACGCGATACCGTAGTTCATATCATTGTCCCAGCCGCTCGATCAGGGCAGGTGCGTGCACCTGGTCGGCCTTGTAGTTGCCCGTCAGCGTGTACATCACGATGTTGACGCCGGCGCGGAAAGCGAATTCGCGCTGGCGCGGTTCGCCCGGCGTCAGCGGCAGCATCGGCTGGCCGTCGGGGCGGATCGCCCAGGCGCCGGCGAGATCGTTCGAGGTGATGATGATCGGCGAGACGCCGTCGCCGCCGCGCGCCGGGCGCTGCGCTGCTTCTTCATCGTCCTCGCGCGGCAGTGCCTCGACCCAGGTCTGGCCCGAGTTGAAGCGGCCGGGGAAGTCGCGCAGCAGATAGAACGTCTTGGTCAGCACGTGTTCGCGCGGCACCGGCTCGAGCTCGGGCACGTCGAGGGTCGACAGCAATTCGCGCAGCGTCTGCATGCCCGGTGTCTGCGACGCGCCATTGTCGCCCGGCGGCGCCTCGATGGCGTCGCGGGTGTCGAACAGCACGGTG
Organism: Bradyrhizobium sp. UFLA03-84; assembly: GCF_002289535.1. NCBI lineage: Bacteria > Pseudomonadati > Pseudomonadota > Alphaproteobacteria > Hyphomicrobiales > Nitrobacteraceae > Bradyrhizobium > Bradyrhizobium sp. UFLA03-84. The sequence continues at coordinate 805,699 of NZ_NSJY01000013.1, forward strand.
CCGCCCTGCTTCATGTAGGCGTCGATTTTGTTGATGGCGTCCTGCGGCGGCTTCGGCGCGCCCGGCACGATCGGCCAATAGATCAGCGGAAAGAACGCCAGCTCGTCGCGCGCGGGATCGATGCCGACGGGATCGCCGGCCTCCAGCGCCGTGCGCTGGCCGAGGAACAGCGTCAGTCCGGACATCCCGGCCTTGACGATGGAATCGACGTCGGCATTGCCGGTCACCACATAAGCGAGCCGCGTCTGCGACACCGCCTTGATGGCGAAGTCGTCGCTGCTGCTGTTCTGCGCACGGCTCGGCGAGGGCACCATCGTCGTCGCAAGGGCGAACGCCAGCGCAAGCACCGCGGGCGCGGCGCGCCGTCGGATCAGCGCGGCGAGGCCGCCGCCGAGCATCGCCACCACGATGGCGTCGAGCAGGAACAGTGCCAGCGCCGTCGACAGCATGATGCCGCGCAGGTCCCGCGGCTCGGCGTTGGTGTAGGTCGCATGCTTGGCACGCAGGCCGGAGATGTCCAGCGGCGCGATGCGGTCGGCAGAGGCCAGCGTGTTGACTGCGATCGGGCTCTCGGCGGTGCCGTAGAAGCCGGGCGGATGGTCCGCGGTGCCGCGGTCGCGATAGTCCGCCGACATCGGCTTGGCGGTCGAGGGCGGCGGGCCGAAGGCGCCGAAGCCATCGAGCGTGCGCAGCGGCGCAACCGTCTCGGCATTGGGATCGCTGGCGACGCCAGGGCCGGGCTTCGAGGTGTAGCCGGACATATCGATCAGCCGGCGCAGCATCTCGACGAAGGTGCCTGACATCGGCAGGTCCGACCAGCGCATGTCGGCGCCGACATGGAACAGGCTGACCACGCCCTTGCCGCGATGCTCGCCGGTGACGAGCGGCGTGCCGTCCTCCAGCGAGGCCCAGCTCTTGGTCGCGAGCACGGCGTCGGGCTCGGCCAGCACTTGGCGGTTCACGGTGATGTCCTTCGGCACGGTGAGGCCCGCGAACGGACCATCGGCAGCGAATGAGGCCATGTGTTGCGGCTTCTCCCAGGTCAGGCTGCCGCCGAGCGTGCGTCCGCCGCGGCGCAGCTTGACGGGAACGAGGTCGTCATCGGCCTGCGCCAGGCGTGGGCCGGCAAAGCGCACCAGCACGCCGCCTTGCTCGATCCAGGCGTTGAGCCGGTCGCGGATCTCCGGCGACAGCGTGCCGACATCGGCCATCACGATCATCGGCAGCCGCTGATCGAGGAATTGCCCGATCACCTGCTGCGGTGCACCGCGATCGCCGAGCCTGACATCGGCGAAGGGCGACAGCGCGCGGGAGAGATAGAAGGTCGAGGCCAGCAGCGGCTGGGCGGTGTCGTTGCTCGCGCCCGAGACCACGCCGATGGCGCGGCGGCGCCAGCGCCGGTCGAGCAGCTGCACGGCGCCGGCCGAATGTTCGCCGGCGATCTCGAGCCGCGCGATGTCGTTGCGCAATTCGACCGGAAGGTCGAAGGCGGCTTCGGTCTCGCGGTCCTGCGGGCCGAAACTGTAGCGGGCCTCGCCGATCGGCGAGCCCTTGGCGTCGACCGCGCGCACCGTGCCGGCCGCGATGCCGCTCTCGGTGCGCAGCACCTTCACGGTCATCTTGGCGGCGGCGTTCTCGGCCGCGACCAGCGCCTGCGCCGATTGCGCGCCGCCGGCATAGATCGTCAGATTGCGATTCTCGATCACCTTGCCGAGGCCTTCGGTGAATTCGCTGCCGCGGCCGGTGTCGACACCGTCGGACAGCCAGGCGATGTCGCAGTCGCCGGTGGACTTGAGGAAGCGTTCCAGCGTCGCGAGGGTTTCAACGCGATCGATCGAGTAGGGCTTCGGCGTAAGCTGGCGCAGCGCGACGCGCGCGGCGCCAGCCGGCATCAGCGTGATGTCGCGCGTCGGCTCGGACAGCGGCACCAGCGCGACGCCGCGGCGGTCGCTGTCGGCATTGGTGACCAGCTCGTCGGCGGCCTTGATCCGCGCATCCCAGCTCGAAGCCGCGCTCCAGCCGTCGTCGAGCAGGATCACCAGCGGCTGCTTGCCCGCGGCAACGCCGGTTTGCGGATTCCAGATCGGCCCGGCGGCGGCGAAAATGACGAGCGCGGCGGCGGCGAGCCTGAGCAGCGTCAGCCACCATGGCGTCCGCGATGGCGTCTCCTCCTTGGGCGCGATGTCGAACAATAGCCGCGTCGGCGGGAATTCGACCCGGCGCGGCCGCGGCGGCATCACGCGCAGCAGCCACCACAGCACCGGCAGGCTGACCAGCCCCAGCAGCAGCAGCGGTTCGGCGAAGGAGAGGGGGAGGCCTGCGATCATGCGCTGCGTCCCGCCTTGACGGTTGACCGGCCGCCGCCCTTGTTCACCATCATGCCGGCGTGCAGGAACAACAGCAGCTCGGCCGCGGAGCGGCTGGTGGTGTGGGTCGAGAACAGCCAGTCGAGCCGGCCGGTCTCGGCGCGGATCTGCTCGCGATGCAGCGCGACGCGCGCGACATAGTCGCTGGCCCAGCTCTCGGCCCGGCCCGCGGTGATGACGCTGCCGGCCTCGGGCTCGACGAATTCGACACGGCCGGAATAGGGGAAGGTCTCTTCGGCGGGATCGACGATTTGGAGCATCGTGCCGTGCGCGCCGGAGGAGGAAAGCCCGGCAAGCATCGTCGTGATCTCAGCTATCGGCGACCAGAAATCCGACAGCACGACGACTTCGGCCAGCGACGACGGCACGAAGGACGGCGGCAGGCTCGCGCGCGTCGTCTCGTCGTGCAAGATCGCTTCCGCCATCTTGTCGATCACGTTGAGGCTTGCGGTCGGGGTCATCAGGCCGGGAATGCCGACGCGCTCTCCGCCGGCCACGAGCAACTCGGCAAGTGCGAAGGCGACGATCAGTCCGCGCTCCAGCTTGCTGTCGCGCGCATCGCGTGAGGCAAACGCCATCGACGGCGACCGGTCGGCCCAGATCCACACGGTGTGCGCGGCTTCCCATTCCTGCTCGCGTACATAGAGATGGTCGTCGCGTGCCGAGCGGCGCCAATCGACGCGCTGCGACGGCTCGCCGGAGACGAAGCGGCGGTACTGCCAGAAATTCTCGCCCGAGCCGGCGCGGCGGCGGCCGTGCAGGCCATGGATGACGTTGGCCGCAACACGGCGGGCCTCAAGCACCAGGCGCGGCAGCGACGCGGCGAGCGATCGGCTTTCGCCATCTGCACGTCGGACCGCCAGGATCTCCTCGTTCTGGTGCCTGTTGTCAGCCGCCATCAACCGATCCGCGTCTTCAATTGCTTGATCACATCCGGAATGGTGCGGCCCTCGGCGCGCGCCGAGAAGGTCAGCGCCATGCGGTGCTTGAGCACGGGCTCGGCGAGATCGAGCACGTCGTCGATCGACGGCGCGAGCCTGCCGTCGAGCAGCGCGCGGGCGCGAACCGCCAGCATCAACGCCTGGCTGGCGCGGGGACCGGGTCCCCACGCGATCAGCTTGCCGGCCTCGCCACCCTCGGTGCCGGGGCGCGCGGCACGCACCAGCGTCAGGATCGCTTCGACCACGGAATCGCCGACCGGCAGGCGTCGCACCAGTCGTTGTGCCGTGAGCAGCGTCTCCGCATCCATCGACGGTTTGGCGGTTGCCTCTTCGGCGCCGGTGGTTTCGAACAGGATGCGCCGCTCCGCGTCGCGATCGGGATAGTCGACGTCGATTTCCATCAGGAAGCGGTCGAGCTGCGCTTCGGGCAGCGGATAGGTGCCTTCCTGCTCGAGCGGATTCTGCGTCGCGAGCACGTGGAACGGCTTCGGTAGATCATGCCGCGCACCGGCAATGGTGATGTGCTGCTCCTGCATGGCTTGCAGCAATGCCGACTGTGTGCGCGGGCTGGCGCGGTTGATCTCGTCGGCCATCAAGAGCTGCGCGAACACCGGGCCCGAGATGAAGCGGAATGAACGCTTGCCGGTGGAGCTCTCGTCGAGCACCTCGGCGCCGAGGATGTCCGACGGCATCAGGTCGGGCGTGAACTGGATGCGCTTGGCGTCGAGTCCGAGCGTGACGCCGAGCGTCTCGACAAGCTTGGTCTTGGCGAGGCCGGGCACGCCGATCAGGAGCGCGTGGCCGCCGGACAGGATCGTCACCAGCGTGTTCTCGATCACCTGGTCCTGGCCAAAGATGACCGTGGACACCGCTTCCTTGGCGGCCTTGATCTGGCCCGCGACCTGCTCGGCCGAACGGACGATCACATCCTCCAGTTTTTCGACGCTATCTGCACCAGCCATCCGATCCGCTCCTTCTCGGCGATGCGCGCATTGCCGCGCCGGCATCTGTCGTCATCTCTTGGTCGTCATCGCATGGCCCGCATGCTAAACCTATGCGAAGGCCATGTATTCGTTGAATTAAACTATCCCCACCTTATCGGTATTTCAGGGTATGAACGGCATCACGATGTGGCGAGAATGACATCCCGACCACATCTCAGAATACGTGCACCAAACGTGCCAGATTGAAGGTCGGAAACTTTAAGGCAAACAATGGCGAAGCAAGGGCAGAGCGATTCCGGCAGTGAAACTACGGGCATCGGAGGCAAGGGCCTCGAAGGCCTCACCAATGCTGCCAACCGAGCTGCGACGTCGGGTCCAGCCGGGCGCAAGGGCCTGCCGCCGGTCCATCTGTGGAATCCGCCGTTCTGCGGCGATCTCGATATGCGAATCGCGCCTGACGGCACCTGGTTCTACATGGGAACGCCGATCGGACGGCCTGCGCTGGTGCGGCTGTTCTCGACGATCCTGAAACGCGAGGGCGGCAAGCACTTTCTCGTGACACCGGTGGAGAAGGTCGGCATCCGCGTCGACGACGCGCCGTTCCTCGCCGTGGAAATGCAGACCGAGGAAGACGCGCGCGGCCGTTTGCTCAGGTTCCGGACCAACGTCGATGATTGGGTCGATTGCGAGAAGGGCCACGGCCTCAGATTCGAGGCCGCCGAGGATGGCGGGTTGACGCCCTATCTGCATGTCCGCGCCGACCTGTGGGCGAAGGTCACCCGCGCGCTCTACTACGATCTGGTTGACATGGGCGAGGAGCGGATGGTCGATGGTCAGGAGATGTTCGGTATCGAGTCCGGCGGCGAATTTTTCGCGATGGCCGATGCCAGTCAGGTGAGGGGCGCACTTTGAACGAGCCGTTGCTGAAGGTGAAGCCGGCGACGATCAACTCGACGGAATTCTTCGCGCGAGCCCGCACGCGGCTCAGTTTCGAAGTGCCGCCGGGCCTGGTCGATCCGCATATCATTCCGCGCACAGGAGATTCCGGCAACGACCGGATGCTCGAGATCGTCGCCCAGGAGCAACCGGTGCGGCCGGCCGCGGTGCTGATCCCGGTGGTCGATCATCCCGAGCCGACCGTGCTCCTGACGCAGCGTTCGCCCAACCTCTCGAGCCACGCCGGCCAGATCTCGTTTCCCGGCGGCAAGATCGACGCCACCGATGCCTCGCCGCTCGATGCCGCGCTGCGCGAAGCCTGCGAAGAAGTCGGGTTGAAGCGGGAATTCATCGACCCTGTCGGCTATCTAGACCTCTATGGCACCGCGTTCGGCTTCCGTATCCTGCCGACGGTCGCCAAGGTGAAGCCGGGATTTGCCCTTGAGATCAACGAGGCCGAAGTCGTCGATGCGTTCGAAGTGCCGCTCGCTTTCCTGATGAACCCCGAGAATCATCAGATTCACACCAAGGAATTCCGCGGCATGGACCGCTCCTATTATGCGATGCCGTTCGCCGAGCGTTACATCTGGGGCGCGACCGCGGGTATCCTGCGCGTGCTGTATGAGCGGATCTATCTGTCATGATCCGCACGGTGTTGACCGAGATCGGAATCTTCCTGATCCCTTTCGCGGTTTATGCCATCTTCCTCATCACGACGCGGTCCGGCGTGACGCTGCCGGCGTCTTGGCCGCTCGACATGATCATGAAGCTGACGCTGGCGGCGCTGGTGATGGTCATCGTGAGCTTCGTGCTGCTCGCCGAATTGACCGGCGCGCCGCCGAACTCGACCTATGTTCCCGCTCACATCGAGAATGGCAGGCTGGTGCGGGGGGCTGAGAAATGAGCGAGGTGCGCTTGCTGTCCGACGCGCCATGGCTCGCTTCGGGGCCGGCGGCGCGGGTGCTCGGCCTGCTCAATGCCGACGGCGAGGAGGCGCGGGTGATCGGCGGCGCCGTACGCAACGCGCTGATGCAGATCCCGCTCGCCGACGTCGACATCGCCACCACCGCACTGCCGGAGGAGGTGATCCGCCGCGCCAAGCGGGCGGGCATCAAGAGCGTGCCGACCGGCATCGAGCACGGCACGGTGACGCTGGTCGTCGACGGCCACCCTTTCGAAGTGACGACGCTGCGCGAGGACACCGAGACCTTCGGCCGCAAGGCCAAGGTGGCGTTCGGGCGCGACTGGGTGCGCGACGCCGAGCGGCGCGACTTCACCATCAACGGCCTGTCGGTCGATACCGCTGGCGTCGTGCATGATCACGTCGGCGGCCTCGCCGACATCGAGGCGCGGCGGGTGCGCTTCATCGGCGATCCCGCGCAGCGGATCGCCGAGGACTATTTGCGCATCCTGCGCTTCTTCCGCTTCCACGCCGCCTATGGCGCAGGCGAGGTCGATCGTGCCGGCTATCTCGCCTGCATCGGCGGCCGCGGCGGATTGCCCGGCCTGTCGGCCGAGCGCATCCGGATAGAGATGCTCAAGCTCGTGGTCGCGAACGGCGCCGCCGGTGCGGTGGTCGCGATGGCCGATGCCGGGTTGCTGCAGTCGGTGTTCGGCGGCGTTGCCTATACCGGGCCGTTCGCGGCGATGATCGAGATCGAGAGGCTGATGGAGCTCACGCCGAGCGCGATGCGCAGGCTCGCCGCGCTGACGGTCGCCGTGACCGAGGACGCGCGGCGTATCGCAAGCCGGCTGCGGCTCTCCAACACCGAGGCCAAGGCGCTGGATTCGATGGGCCATCGCTGGTGGCGCCTGCCCGGCATGGACGAGGCGCATGCCAAGCGCAGGCTCTACCGGCTCGACGAGGAGCCGTATCGTGACCGCCTGCTATTGGCTTGGGCACGAACCGGCGCGGGCCGCGATGTCGATCAGTGGCGCGCACTCGCCACGTTGCCGCAACGCTGGCGCGCGCCTCACTTTCCCTTGAGGGCGTCGGATTTCATCGCGCGCGGGATTGCCGAGGGACCGGCATTGGGGCATGTACTGACCTTGGCCGAGGATGCTTGGCTAGCCGCGGATTTCCCGCTCGATCCGCAGGTGCTGTCTGGCATCGCCGACCAGACCGTTTCCCGTTTCACCCGCGACCATCGGCTTTGAATTTCCTCTCCGGCTTCGCAGACATCTCGCTCCTTCAAATTCTGCTCGTCGCAGCCGTCGCCCTGTTTGCTTCCGTGATCGGAGGCCTCGCCGGCTACGGCACCGGCGCCTTGATGCCGCTGGTGCTGGTGCCGATGGTCGGTGCCGAGCCGGTCGTGCCGATCATCGCGATCTCGTCGATCTTCACCAACAGCAGCCGCTTCATCGCCTTTGTCAGATTCGCCGATCGCCGCAAGGCGATCATCGTGATCGCGGCGGCGCTATTCAGCACGGCGCTCGGCGCCTACGGCTACACGCGGCTGACCAGTGCGGGTGCTGCGCTGGTGATCGGAAGCATGCTGATCCTGAGCGTGCCGCTGCGGCGGCTGCTGCGCAAGCACAGCGTCAGGATCGGCGAGCGTGGCCTTGCGGCCGGTGCGGTCGGCTATGGCGTCGTGGTCGGCGGCACCGCGGGCTCCGGCGTCATCCTGCTGTCGCTGCTGATGGCGGCGGGCCTCGAGGGCGCCGCCGTGGTCGCGACCGATGCGGTGATCTCGCTCACGAGCGCCGCGGTCAAGATCTCGGTGTTCGGTCTGACCGGGGTTATCACCGCACAGGTGCTTGCGCTTGCACTCCTGATCGGTCTGGTCGCCATTCCCGGCGCATTCCTCGCCAAGGCTTTCGTGGAACGGATGCCGGTGCACATCCACGCCGCGATCCTCGATGCTGCCGTGATCACCGGCGGCGTGGTGATGATCACGAGCGCGCTGCGAGCATTGTGACGGGAAGCGGAAGCGATGCTGCCGGCACCTGCCGGGCAGCATCGCCTGAAAGACTCACGCGGCCTTGCGCTTCTTCTTGCGGTCGCCGTCGTCGTCCTCGTCGTCTTCTTCTTCTTCCTCGTCGTCGTCTTCCTCTTCATCGTCCTCAGGATCGAGCTCGGTGGATTCGAGGGCGACGAGCGGCAGGGTTTCGCGAAACAGATCGCCGTCCGTGCCCATCCACAGACACTCGACCTTGTCTTCCTCGACTTCGACGACCGTGATCGGATGGCCGCCGGATTTCAGCATGACGACATCGCCTGGTTTCAGTTCCATGATCTTCCCTCCGCGCTGGATGACGCGGACGGCAAGCTAGCGACCGGTGATGACAGTCAAATCACGGCCGGCGACTGCTTCGATGGAATTGACGTGGAAAACGGCTATGTGTGTGTGGCCGGAACCAGTTCGGTCAGCGAGCGGATGATGCGGTCCGGCTTGATCGTCGACTCCGGCGGCAATCCGACTCCGTGCACGTCCATCCAGATCGCATAGATGCCGAGCCGCTGCGGCGCCACGACTTCCCATTCGAGATTGTCGCCGATCATCCAGGTGTCGGCTGCGGTGACGCCGAGTGCCTGCATTGCGTGCAGGTAGGCGCGCTCCTCCGGCTTGCCGAAACCGTGCTCGCCCTCGATCTGGATGTGATCGAAGCGATGGCCAAGCGCGAAGCGTTCGACCTTGGCGCGCTGCATGTCGGCGGCGCCGTTGGTTACCAGCGCGAGCTTGATGCCGAGCGCCTTGAACGCATCGATCGCTTCATGCGCGCCGGGGAAGACGAACATCTCCTCCTCGCGATAGGCGGTGAAGCGGTCGGCGATGCGGTCGGCGAGATCGTCGGGCAGCGCACGGTGGCCCGCCGCGGCCAGCTGAGCGAAGCCGCCCTTCACGGTGAGCCGGCGCGCCTCGCCGAGCTTGATCCGCCAGATCGGCTCGGCAGTCGACCAGAATTGCCGTGCAGAGGCCAACAACGCGGTTGCGACCATGTCCGGGGGCAGGGGCGCCAGCTCCGTGGCGAATTCAGCGGTGATCGCGTTCCACGCGATCTCGGGACGTCCATAGGCTGACAGGATGGTGTCGTCCATGTCGATCAGCATCGCGCGCGGCAGCTTGGTCATGGCCATTTCACCTCCGGCGGCAGCGATGACAGGATCGAATCCACATTGCCGCCGGTCTTCAGGCCGAAGATGGTGCCGCGGTCATAGAGCAGGTTGAACTCGACATAGCGGCCGCGGCGGATCAGCTGCTCGTCGCGATCCTCCGCGCTCCAGTCGGCCGCGAAATTGCGCCGCACCAGCTCGGGATAGATCTTCAGGAAGCTGCGCCCGACGTCCTGGGTGAAGGCGAGATCGGCCTCCCAGTCGCCGCTGTCATGCCAGTCGTAGAAGATGCCGCCGACGCCACGGGCTTCCTTGCGGTGCGGCAGATAGAAATAGTCGTCGCACCATTTCTTGTACTTGTCGTAGTCGGCGACGCCGTTCGGTCCGGTGCAGGCCGCCTTCATCGCGGCATGGAAGGCGACCGTGTCGGGGTCCTCCTGGGTGCGCCGCCGGTTCAGTACCGGCGTCAGATCGGCGCCGCCGCCGAACCAGGCCTTGGTGGTGACGACGAAGCGGGTGTTCATGTGCACGGCGGGCACGTTCGGATTGCGCAGATGGGCGATCAGCGAAATACCCGAGGCCCAGAACCTCGGATCATCCGCGGCGCCGGGAATCTGTGCGCGGAATTCGGGGGCGAACTCGCCATGCACGGTCGAGCAGTGCACGCCGACCTTCTCGAACAGCCGGCCCTTCATGATCGACATCACGCCGCCGCCGCCCGGCTTGCCGGTATGGTCGGTGCGATCCCAGGGGGTGCGCACGAACCGGCCCGCATTGCCGGGATAGAGCGTTGGGGAGGCGTCGTCCTCGAGCTTCTCGAAGGCCGCGCAGATGTCGTTGCGCAGCGCCTCGAACCAGCCGCGCGCACGCGCCTTGCGGTCTTCGATGATGGCGGGGTCTGTTGGCAGCATGACTAACCTTGCGGGCCGAAATAGGTGCAGCTCTCGTTGCAGCTGTCGCGATGGACGCTGACGCGGGTCAGCTTGCCCGCGTGCTGCAACCGCTCCCAGATGAAGCGCGAGAGATTTTCCAGCGTCGGGACACCGATCGCCTCGATCTTGTTGAGGAACTTGTGGTCGAGCGTCTTCTGCACCTCGGCCATGGCGCGTTCGAGCAGGCCGAGATCGACCACCATTCCGGTTTTCGGGTCCGGCGTGCCGCGCACGGTCACCTCGGCTCGAAACGAGTGGCCGTGGATCTCCTCGCTGGCGGCACCAAAGGTCGTTCCGGACAGCGCATGCGCAGCCTCGAACCGAAACGCTTTCGTCAATTCCCACATCTCGCTCAACAATCCAGTTCTGTCTCTAGTTTCGTCGCGTTTTCTTAATGCGAACCGGTACCCACTTCGCTTGAAAACGCTCCGGTTGGTTCATCTAATCCCGAGCGTCTTGTGCGTCTGCACGCTGAGGCGCCATTGCGGGTGCTTCAGGCAATAGGCGATCGCCCGCTCGGTGTTCTCGATCACGTCGGGGCCGTCCATCGGCTGCAGCGAGAAGCGCTCGAAGGAAAGCCCCGCAAAGTCCTCCGGCGCATTCTCCGGCTGCGGATAGACCAGCTTGAGCTCGTGTCCGCTGCGCACCACGAGTTCGGATGCGGCCTTGGGGCTGACGCAGATCCAGTCGAGCCCGTCGGGCGGGGCGATGGTGCCGTTGGTCTCGATCGCGATCGCAAAGCCGTGGCCGTGCAGGGCCTCGATCAGGGCGGTGTCGACCTGCAGCAGCGGCTCGCCGCCGGTCAGCACCACGTAGCGGTCGGCCTCGCCCCCCGTCCATTGCGCGGCAATGGTGCCGGCGAGCTCGGCCGCGTCGGCATAGCGGCCGCCGAGCGTGCCGTCGGTGCCGACGAAATCGGTGTCACAGAACCGGCAGACCGCCCCGGCGCGGTCCTGCTCGCGGCCGCTCCAGAGGTTGCAGCCGGCGAAGCGGCAGAACACGGAGGCGCGGCCCGCATGGGCGCCTTCGCCCTGCAGGGTGAGAAAGATCTCCTTGACCGCGTAGCTCACCAAAAATCCCTTAAGTTGCCGGACCGGCAATTCCTGAGCCGGCAAATCCTGAACCCGTCTGCCGCAGCGCCTCACCGACGGCCATGGCCGCCGTGACCGCCACATTGAGCGAACGCATGGTCGGCCTGATCGGAATCACCAGCCGCGCATCCGCGGCCGCGACCACCGAGTCGGTCACCCCTGCCGTTTCGCGCCCGAACAGCAGCACATCGGAGGCCGCATACGCGAAATCAAGGTAGGATTTCGCCGCCTTGGTCGTGAACAGCACCAGCCGGCATCCTGCCTCGGCCCGCCATTCCTCGAATTTCGACCATGAGTCGTGACGCTTCAACCGCACATGGTCGAGATAGTCCATACCCGCCCGGCGGAAATTCCGGTCGGAGCTGTCGAATCCCGCCGGTTCGATGATATGGGCTGCCACGTCCAGGCAGGCGCAGAGGCGCAGAATCGTCCCTGTATTCTGGGGGATGTCGGGCTGGAACAGCGCGATCTGCATGGTGCGGACGACCTGTGAAATCCGGATGAAATTGTCTCAATAAAACATCGCTCGGCGCGGATTTCGTGCATTGCACGTGTGCGAGCCGATAGCGGGCTTGCGCTCGTCCGGCAAGGGTGCCAATAGAACGATTCTGGACTGCTGTTCCGCCATTTGGGGTGGGGAATAGCGGTTTTCTGCCGCCGCGGGGGCCGCGGGCGCCGGCAGCCTTTCTTGGGGCGCTTCCCAGCGTCTCTGGGGCGGTTCCACCGGCTGCAGAAAAGAAAGGGCTAGGAATCGTGACGACAGCGTCTTCGGCGGACCATCCGACACGCCGTGATTTTCTCTTCGTTGCAACCGGAGCTGCCGCCGTGGTCGGCGCAGCCGCCACTGTCTGGCCGCTGGTTGCCCAGATGAACCCGGATGCCGCGACGATCGCGGCCGGCGCGCCGATCCAGGTCGATCTGACCCCGATCGCCGAGGGCCAGGACATCAAGGTGTTCTGGCGCGGCAAGCCGATCTACATCAGCCACCGCACCAAGAAGCAGATCGAGGAGGCCCAGAAGGTGCCGCTCTCGAGCCTGCCTGATCCGCAGCCCGACTCGGCCCGCGTCAAGTCCGGCCACGACCAGTGGCTGGTCGTGATCGGCATCTGCACCCATCTCGGCTGTATCCCGATCGCCCATGAGGGCAATTACGACGGCTTCTTCTGCCCCTGCCACGGCTCCCAGTACGACTCCTCCGGTCGTATCCGCCAGGGGCCGGCGCCCGCCAACCTGGCGGTGCCGCCCTACGCCTTCCTTACCGACACCAAAATCCAGATCGGCTAAGTCCCGGACCCTCCGGGACTTCGGCTTCCCCTTGGACCCATCGCGTCGTTTTTCTTCTTCAGGATCGCATCAATGAGCGGACCATCTGATTTCCAACCGAGCAACCCCGCCTTGAAGTGGATCGAACGGCGCCTTCCGATCTTCGGCCTGATCCACTCCTCCTTCGTGGCCTATCCGACGCCGCGCAACCTGAACTACTGGTGGACCTTCGGCGCCATCCTTTCGATGATGCTGGCGCTGCAGATCCTGACCGGCGTGATCCTGGCGATGCACTACACGCCGCACGCCGACCTCGCCTTCAAGTCGGTCGAACTGATCGTCCGCGACGTCAATTACGGCTGGCTGCTGCGCAACATGCATGCCTGCGGCGCGTCGATGTTCTTCTTCGCGGTCTACATCCACATGTTCCGCGGCCTCTATTACGGGTCGTACAAGGAGCCGCGCGAGGTGCTGTGGATCCTCGGCGTCATCATCTACCTGCTGATGATGGCCACCGGCTTCATGGGCTACGTGCTGCCGTGGGGCCAGATGAGCTTCTGGGGCGCCACCGTCATCACCAACCTGTTCTCGGCCGTGCCGTATTTCGGCGAGAGCATCGTGACCCTGCTGTGGGGCGGCTATTCGGTCGGCAACCCGACGCTGAACCGCTTCTTCTCGCTGCACTACCTGCTGCCGTTCGTGATCGCCGGCGTGGTCGTGCTGCACATCTGGGCGCTGCACGTCGCGGGTCAGAACAACCCGGCCGGCGTCGAGGCCAAGACCGAGAAGGATACCGTGCCGTTCACGCCCTATGCGACCATCAAGGACGCGTTCGGTGTGTCGTGCTTCCTGATCTTCTTCGCCTGGTTCATCTTCTACATGCCGAACTATCTCGGCGACGCCGACAACTACATCCCGGCGAACCCCGGCGTGACCCCGGCGCACATCGTGCCTGAATGGTACTACCTGCCGTTCTACGCGATCCTGCGCTCGATCCCGAACAAGCTCGCCGGCGTCGTGGCGATGTTCTCGGCGATCATCATCCTGTGCTTCCTGCCCTGGCTCGACAGCGCACGGACCCGGTCGTCGAAGTACCGCCCGTTGGCCAAGCAGTTCTTCTGGATCTTCGTGGTGGTCTGCATCCTGCTCGGCTATCTCGGCTCGCAGCCGCCGGAAGGCATCTATGTGATCGCCGGCCGCATCCTGACCGTCTGCTACTTCGCCTACTTCCTGATCGTGCTGCCGCTGCTCGCCCGCATCGAGACGCCGCGCCCGGTGCCGAACTCGATCGCCGACGACGTGCTGGCGAAGAGCAAGGGCAGGGCCGCGACCGCAGCCTCGGTGATGCTCGCGATGGTGGTGGCCGGCAGCCTGCTGGTGGGCGGCACCCAGAACGCCAAGGCCGAGGAGGGCGGCAATGCGCCGCCGCAGCAGAAGTGGTCCTTTTCGGGCTGGTTCGGCACCTATGACCGCGGCTCGCTGCAGCGTGGCCTGAAGGTCTACAAGGAAGTCTGCTCGGCCTGCCACGGCCTGTCCTATGTCGCGTTCCGCAACCTCGCCGATGCCGGCGGCCCCGGCTATTCGCCGGCGCAGGCGGCTGCGTTCGCATCTGAGTACAAGATCAAGGACGGCCCGAACGACCAGGGCGAGATGTTCGAACGTCCGGGCCGCCCGGCGGACTACTTCCCGTCGCCGTTCCCGAACGAACAGGCCGCGCGCGCAGCCAATGGCGGCGCGGCGCCGCCCGATCTCTCGCTGATCACCAAGGCGCGGTCCTACAAGCGCGGCTTCCCGCAGTTCGTGATCGACTTCTTCACGACATATCAGGAGCAGGGTCCCGACTACGTCGACGCCATCCTGCAGGGCTTCGAGGAGAAGGTCCCGGCCGGCGTCACGATCCCCGAGGGCTCCTACTACAACAAGTACTTCCCCGGTCACGCCATCAAGATGCCGAAGCCGCTGTCCGACGGTCAGGTGACCTTCGACGACGGCTCGCCGGCGACGGTCAAGCAGTACGCGCATGACGTCACCACCTTCCTGATGTGGGCCGCGGAGCCGCACATGGAAGAGCGCAAGCGGATCGGCATGCAGGTGTTCTTCTTCCTGGTCGTGTTCGCGATCCTGATGTACTTCACCAAGCGCAAGGTCTGGGCCGACGCCCACTGACCTCAGCTGTCGCGAGTTTGAAAAAGCCCCTTCGGGGGCTTTTTTGTTTCATGACGCCATTCCGGGATGGTGCGCTAGCACCAGACCCGGAATCTCGAGATTCCGGGCTCGATGCTGCCGGCATCGCGCCGGAATGACAGCCTCGTCAATTGCGTCCGCCACCGAGTACGGACAAGATGCCGGCCAATCAGCCGGCAAACATCTGCGGAGGAACTCATGGGTACCAGCATCAGCTTCAAGCGTCCGGACGGCAAGGAAGCGTCGGGCTATCTCGCCAATACCGCGCGCGGCAACGCACCCGGCGTGGTCGTGATCCAGGAATGGTGGGGCCTGCAGGACCAGATCAAGGGCATGTGCGACCGCTTCGCGCGGGCCGGTTTCGATGCGCTGGCGCCCGATCTCTACAAGGGCAAGGTGGTGCCGTATCACGACACCGACGCGGCCGGCAAAGAGATGAACTCGCTCGACTTCATGGACGCCACCACGCAGACCGTGCGCGGCGCCGCGCAATATCTCGCCAAGAACGGCGCCAAGGTCGGCCTCACCGGCTTCTGCCTCGGCGGCGCAGTGACCATCATCGGCGCCACGAAGATCCCGGAATTGACCGCCGGTGTGGTGTTCTACGGCATTCCGCCGGAGCAGGCGGCAAAGCCGGCGGACGTGAGAATTCCGCTACAGGGCCATTTTGCCACCAAGGACGACTGGTGCACGCCGGCGCTGGTCGACGGTTTCGAGAAGGCGATGAAGGCCGCCGGCAAATCGCTGGAGCTATACCGCTATGACGCCGACCACGGTTTCGGCAACGAGCAGCGCCTGTCGGTGCACGACCGGCAGTGTGCGGAGCTCGCATGGGACCGGGCGACGGACTTTTTCAAGAAGCATCTGGGGTAAGCGCGCGATTGTCCGCAAACTCGCTGTCGTCCCGGCGAAAGCCGGGACCCATACGCCGCGGCCGCGGTAATGGGCATATCGGCAGTCATCACGCCAAAACAACTACACCCTGTGGTTATGGGTCCCGGCTTTCGCCGGGACGACGTGGAGAGTCAGGTTTCTGCCTTCACCCCGTCCCACCACGGGCAGGTCCCCGACATTAGCCTGAAATTGCCTTCCATCACCTGCACCGGCGCGCGCTTGCCCTCGGCGGCGGCGCGCATCCGCATCTCGCGCGCGACCGCGCGGTCTTCCGGCGACAGCCAGACGCGCTCGTGGCCCCACAGGCTCGGGCCGTCATACATCTCGAACGGCGTCCAGTTCGCAGGATCGATCTCGCGGCCGCCCCAGCCGCACTCGACCATGAAGGCTGACGGCGATTTGGCGTAGAACGACGTCATCAAATCATTGGTGTGACGGCCGAGCGTGACGTTGACCCGGTCTTCCTGCTGCGCGATGTCGTAGGCTTGGCCGACATCGTCGAGCGAGAACAGCTCCACCATCAAATGATGCATGCCGTTGCTGCCGGTCTCAATCAGCGCCAGCGAATGGTGGCGGGCGTTGACGTGGAAGAAATAGGCGCGGAACGGCTTTTCGATGTAGTCGCTGAGACCGAAGCCGAGCACGTCGACATAGAAGCTCATGACAGGGACGAGATTCTCGACCGTCAGCACCGCGTGGCCGAGGCCGAGTGCGCCGGTGCGGAAGCCGGAGATCGAGCGTCCCGGCTTGAACGGCGTGTCGTCGATCTCGGCGCCGTGAAACGCCTCGAGCCGGTTGCCGGCCGGATCCCGGAACGAGATCAGGCCGCGCACCCGCCGGCTATCTGCGAGCGCCTGCGGCTCCGATGTCACGGCGACGCCGGCGCGCTCCAGCCGCGCCGCCAGCGCGTCGAGATCAGCGGCATCCGCGACCTCCCAGCCGAAGAACCGCGTGCCTTCGCCCTGCGCACGGTCGATCACGATGCGCTGCTTGCGGTCGTCCATCCGAAACGCGAGCAGCGAGTTGCCGCGCTCGATCGCCTGCAGCCCGACCAGGCCGGTGCCGAATTGCCGCCAGTCGTCGAGCGCGTCGGAGCCGAAGCCGGCATATCCGAGACCCAAAATCGCCATCTGCGCCTCCGCCATCTGTCTGTTTTTTGGGCGGCCGATCGGCCGCCATTTCGGCAAATCCTACGCGGATTCCTGGCTCTTCAAACCCCGAATATGGCGTCCCAGGCTGGGGCAGGGGTGTGAGGCCATCCCTTGACACGGCCCGCGCCGGGTGGTGTGTAACGGCCATGAGCACCGTCGCCAGTCCATCCCGTCGTTGGTGGCCCACCTTCTCATAGGTGGCCGGTGCGTTTTCTTTTTTCACAAACGTCGAAGGTCGCCATCGCAGTGCGACGGTCCCTTCGTTTGTCCTGTGTGGCGCTCTCTTCCCAAGTCTCGTAAGAGGATCACATGAACAGGACAGTCTTCTCCCTGCCGGCCAAGAGCGAGTATCTGACCAATGGCGGCCTTGCCGTCGCGCGCGTGGTCGAACAGTTCACCGGCGGCGCCAATCGCCTCGATGATCTGATCGCGCTGCTCGACCGCCGCCGCGGCGTGGTGCTGTCCTCGGGCACGACGGTGCCGGGCCGCTACGAGAGCTTTGACCTCGGCTTCGCCGATCCGCCCCTGGTGCTGGAGACGTCAGGCACCGATTTCTCGCTGCAGGCACTGAACCCGCGCGGCGAGGTCCTGATCGCCTTTCTCGGCGACGTGCTGCGCGAGCCCTGCGTCGTGATCTCCGAGCGGAGCGCGACGAAGCTCTCCGGCCATATCGTCCGCGGCGAAGCGCCGGTCGAGGAAGACCAACGCACCCGCCGCGCCAGCGTGATGTCGCTGGTGCGCGACATGGTGGCGGCATTCACCTCCAATGCCGATCCGCTGCTCGGCCTGTTCGGCGCCTTCGCCTACGACCTCGTGTTCCAGATCGAGGACCTCGTGCAGAAGCGCGCCCGCGAGGCCGACCAGCGCGACATCGTGCTCTACGTGCCGGACCGGCTGCTGGCCTATGACCGTGCCACCGGCCGCGGCGTGGCGCTGAATTACGAGTTCGCGTGGAAAGGCAAGTCCACCGCCGGCCAGTCGCATGAGACCGCGCCGAGCCTCTATGCCAAGACCGGGCGGCAAGGCTTTGCCGATCACGCGCCGGGCGAATACCAGGCGACGGTGGAAGTGGCGCGCGCGGCGTTTGCCCGCGGCGACCTGTTCGAAGCGGTGCCCGGGCAGCTGTTCGCCGAGCCGTGCGAGCGCTCGCCGGCTGAAGTGTTCCAGCGGCTCTGCCGCATCAACCCGTCGCCCTATGGCGCGCTGATGAATCTCGGCGACGGCGAGTTTCTGGTCTCGGCATCGCCCGAGATGTTCGTGCGCTCGGACGGCCGCCGGGTCGAGACCTGCCCGATCTCGGGCACCATCGCTCGCGGCTCGGATTCGATCGGCGATGCCGAGCAGATCCGCAAGCTGCTGAACTCGGAGAAGGACGAGTTCGAGCTCAACATGTGCACCGACGTCGACCGCAACGACAAGGCGCGCGTCTGTGTGCCCGGCACCATCAAGGTGCTGGCGCGGCGCCAGATCGAGACCTACTCGAAACTGTTCCACACCGTCGACCATGTCGAGGGCATGCTGCGGCCTGGCTTCGATTCGCTCGACGCCTTTCTGACCCATGCCTGGGCGGTCACCGTGACCGGTGCGCCGAAACTGTGGGCGATGCAGTTCGTCGAGGACCACGAGCGGTCGCCGCGGCGCTGGTACGCCGGCGCGATCGGCTGCGTCAATTTCGACGGCAGCATCAACACCGGCCTCACCATCCGCACCATCCGCATGAAGGATGGCCTCGCCGAGGTGCGGGTCGGCGCGACCTGCCTGTTCGACTCCGATCCCGCCGCGGAAGACCGCGAGTGCCAGGTCAAGGCGGCGGCGCTGTTTCAGGCGCTGCGCGGCGATCCGCCGAAGCCGCTGTCGGATTTCGCGCCCGACGCAACCGGCTCGGGCAAGAATGTGCTGCTGATCGATCATGACGACAGCTTCGTGCACATGCTGGCGGATTACTTCCGCCAGGTCGGCGCCAACGTCACCGTGGTCCGGCACATCCATGCCCAGGACATGCTCAAGAAGAAGGGCTGGGATCTGCTGGTGCTGTCGCCCGGGCCGGGTCGCCCGGAGGATTTCGGCATCGCCAAGACCATCGACACCGCGCTCGAGAAGAAGCTGCCGATCTTCGGCGTCTGCCTCGGCGTGCAGGCGATCGGCGAATATTTCGGCGGCGAGCTCGGCCAGCTTACCCAGCCCGCGCATGGCCGTCCGTCGCGCGTCCAGGTGCGTGGCGGCCGGCTGATGCACAACCTGCCCAATGAGATCGTGATCGGCCGCTACCACTCGCTCTATGTCGAGCGCGACAGCGTGCCCGAGGTGCTGGCGGTGACCGCGACCACCGAAGACGGCGTCGCGATGGTGATCGAGCACAAGACCCTGCCGGTCGGCGGCGTGCAATTCCATCCGGAATCGCTGATGTCGCTCGGTAACGAGGTCGGCCTGCGTATTGTCGAGAATGCATTCCGGCTTGATCCGCCGGCCAATTGAGGATTGCGAGACCAATGACCTTCGACCACGACATCAAGGCGACCGTTCGCACCATCCTGGACTACCCGAAGAAGGGCATCCTGTTTCGCGACATCACGACGCTGCTCGCGGATGCCCGCGCCTTCCGCCGGGCGGTGGACGAGCTGGTGCATCCCTGGGCGGGCGCAAAGGTCGACAAGGTCGCAGGCATCGAGGCCCGCGGCTTCATCCTCGGCGGCGCGGTGGCGCATCAGCTCTCCGCCGGCTTCGTGCCGATCCGCAAGAAGGGCAAGCTGCCGCACACCACGGTGCGGATCGCCTATTCGCTTGAGTACGGCATCGACGAGATGGAGATGCATGCCGACGCCGTACAGCCCGGCGAGCGCGTGATCCTGGTCGACGATCTGATCGCGACCGGCGGCACCGCGGAGGGCGCGGTGAAGCTGCTGCGCCAGATCGGCGCCAATGTGGTCGCGGCCTGCTTCATCGTCGATTTGCCCGATCTCGGCGGCGCGGCGAAGCTGCGTGCGATGGACGTGCCGGTGCGCACGCTGATGGCGTTCGAGGGGCACTAGCGTCGCTCCCTCCACACGGTCGTCCCTGCGAAAGCAGGGACCCATAACCACGAATGCTGGTTGTGCGGAAATGCTGTGGCCCCAACTTTCGCCAAATGCGCAGCCTTGTTTATGGGTCCCGGCTTTCGCCGGGACGACGGCTAGCCCCGCTGCAGCAGCATGCTGAGCTCGAGATCCCGGAACGTGGTGTAATTCCGCCGGATCCACTGATGCAGCTCGGTCGATGAATCCTTCTCCTGGCGCAGATAGCCGGTGAAGGAGAAAGTCAGCCGGTCGATATAGGTCTTCAGGAACACCGGCAGCGCGCGGAAGCGCAGCACCCGGCTGGCGGTCATGACCGGCGACAGCTCGCCGCGCACCACGAATTCATTGTCGATGACGATCAGTGCGTTCGGCGGGATCAGGCCTTGCAGCATCTGGTAGCCGCGCACCGAGGCGCGGTCGGTGTCCGCAACGTACAGGATGACGGGCGAGACGCGTCGGCGCAGCGCCTCCTTCATCAGCCCGATCTCGTCGCACATTTTGAAGAATTCGTCGAAGGCGTGGTAGCCGAGGTCGATCACCTTGGCGATGCCGTCATTGACGATGACCCGGTCCATCAGCTGCATCTTGCCGTAGGTGTCGATCACGTCTGCGGTTTCCGTGATCCGCGGCAGGTAGTCGAGCAGCGACGGCTCCTTTAGGTTGATGTCGTAGCAGACCACGTCGCCGTTCTTGAGCAGCAGGAATTCCGCAAGCAGCCGCGCGATCAGCGTCTTGCCGACCTGCGGGCGGGGCGAGCAGATGATGTAAACGGGCGTGGATGACATCGCCCGCTATATCAGGCCAAATTTTCGCCTAATCCAGCCCCATCGCCGCCCCGGGCGCGACTTTTTCGCTGCCCGGCCGCGACTATTTTTCGCCCTTGGCCGATTTGGCCCCGACCAGGTCGGTCAGCTTGATCCGGTCGTACTCGCTCCAGACATTGGCGAGCCAGTGCCGGACATAGCCGCGCAGCACGAACGAATAATTCGCGGCGTCGTCGTTGATGCCCTTGTTGGCGACGAATTTCAGGAACGGAACCGAGGACACCTCGACCTGCTCATAGGCCATTTCGTTGAGCTTGGGGATCGTAAGGTCGGTCGCGTCCTTGATGCGGTGGAAGTAGGAATTATAGGTCGCCTGGTCCCACTGGAAGAACTGGGTGTCGTTGATGAAGTTCTTCACCAGGAAATATTTTGCGCCGCCCATGAAGCCGGCGGTCTCGGCGATCTCGTCCAGCGAAGCGATCGACGGGCCGAGGATATGGAACACGGCGAAGGTGATCTGGCCGGAGCGCGCCGCGTCGAGGAAGCCGATGTCGCGCAGCGAGGCCAGCGCGGGCGACAACAGGCCGGCGCGGACGTCGATGACGGTGACCGCGGGGCCCGAGTTCAGCGTATCGAAGATCTTCATCTGGTCCGCGGTCGTCGTCATGTCGACGATCTCGGTGATGTCGGGATGGAAGCGCTTCAGCGTGCCGCGCGGCGACTCGGTGTCGAACGCCCGGGTCTGCACATTGTTGGCACTGAAATAGTCCAGGAGCGTCCGCGAGACGGTGGTCTTGCCGACCCCGCCCTTGTCAGCGCCCACCACGATCACAACCGGCTTTGCCATGGAAATCCCTTGAAAGCGCGCTCCCGACCGCGATGGCGATCGGCAAGTCCCCACACCTGCTTTGGGCGCGAACATGGCAGAAACAAGGGAGAATTCAATTCCTTAAGGCGCCCACAATCGGTTTGATGCGGATTTCCTTAATGGACTGAGTAGCCTAGCGGGCAATCAGCGGTGCCTGCCCCAGGGTCCCTGAAGCGGGCCTTGGAGAGGCCCGAATGGGCCCTGCGCGGGGCCCGCGCCCGGCAGCGGCGGCGGATTGCTCGGCTGCGCGGGCGGATCGCCCCACGGGCCATGGGTCACTGGCGGAGGCTGATCGCCCGGCCTGGACGGCCGGTCCTGCGTCTCCGTCTGGTCCGATGTCTCGTCAGGCAGTGCCAGCGGTCCGGGATCGCGGCCGCCGGCATATTTCACCAACGCATCGACCCGGGACTTCACCGACGGGTGGGTGGCGAACAGGTCGGCAAAGCCCTCGCGCGGATTGTCGACGCAGAGTTCCATCACCGCCGAGGTGGCGTCCGGCAGTTCGCCGCGGTTCTCGATCTTGCGCAGCGCCGAGATCATCGCATCGGGGTTCTTGGTCAGTTCGACCGAGCCGGCATCGGCGAGGAATTCGCGCGAGCGCGACAGCGCGAGCTTGACCACCTGCGACAGCAGCCAGGCCAGCACGATCAGCGCGACCGCGATGATGATGACGACAATCGCGCCGCCGCCCGACCCCTTGCTGTCGCGGTCCGAGGAGGATGACGACGATCGCGAGGATGATGACGACCAGCCGCCACCGCTGCCGCTCGAGTTCCACGACAGGTTCGTGAACAGGCGGAAGAACAGCTCGCCGAAGAAGCCGACCACGCCGGCGATGATCACCGCGATCACCATCAGCTGCACGTCGCCGTTCTTGATATGGGTGAGCTCGTGGCCGAGCACGGCCTCGATCTCCTGATCGTTCAGCGCCTTCAACAGACCGGTGGTGACCGTGATGGCGTATTGCCGCGGGTTGAGGCCGGTCGCGAACGCGTTCAGCGCCGGGCTGTCCATCACCTTCAGCTTCGGCATCGGGATGCCGCGCGAGATGCAGAGGTTTTCCAGCAGATTGTAGAGCCGCGGCTGCTGCTGCCGCGTCACGCTTTCGCCGCCGGTGACGGCGTCGATCATCTTCTGGTGGAATAAATAGGCGATCACGATCCAGGCCACGGCCGCGATCGTCGCCCAGGGCAGGGCGGAGACCAGGTCGCGCGAGGCCCGCGTCAAATAATAGTCGACCGTGCGGCCGCTATCGATCATTACCTCGGCGACCAGCGCGCCGGCATAGACCAGCACGTAGATCAGCAGGAACAGGCCGGCGAGCAGCAGCATCGAACGAAACTTGTTCGATGCGATATGCGTGTAGAGACCATAGGCGGCCATGACGGAGCAGCCTCTCGCCGGAGCGCGTTGCGCCTCAGAACTTCACGCTCGGTGCCGCCTCGACCTCCGTGCGGCTGGCGCCGAGGTCGAAGAAATCCTTGCGGGTGAAGCCGAACATGCCGGCGAACAAGGCGGCCGGCATCTGCTGGATGCCGGTGTTGTATTCCTGGACCGCGTTGTTGAAGAAGCGGCGGCTGGCTGCGATCTTGTTCTCGAGATCGGACAGCTCGGAGGCGAGCTGCTGGAAATTGGCGTTGGCCTTGAGGTCCGGATAGGCCTCCGACAGCGCGATCAGCCGGCCCAGCGCGCCGGAAAGCTGGTTCTCCGCCGCCGACACCTGGGCCGGACCCTGTGCCGACATCGCCGAGTTGCGCGCCTTGATGACGTCGTCGAGCGTGCCGCGCTCATGGGAGGCATAGCCCTTCACGGTCTCGACCAGGTTCGGGATCAGGTCGTGACGCTGCTTGAGCTGCACGTCGATGTCGGCAAACGCCTGGCTGACCCGCTGGCCGAGCGCGACCAGCCGGTTGTAGGCGCCGAACGCAAACAGCACGAGAAGGACGATGACGCCGACAACGATCCAACTGGTCGACATGACAGGGCAACTCCTGATGGACGAGACGGCGGCACCGTAGCCCAAGATCGGGGCGCAGGGCAGCCCGCCGCGAAAAGGTGGGCATTGTCTTGGTCAATGATGGATGCGAATTGGTTCAACATCGTCGTCCCGGCCTAGTGCGCAATTGCGCACGGGAGCCGGGACCCATACGCCGCGGCCCGCGGAAGGGGCACAAGTGGCGTCGGCTTCGCTTCACAATTGAGATCGGTGGTTATGGATCCCGGCTTTCACCGGGACGACCCGCAACGGATATCTCGACCGCATCGCCCCAGCGCCAGCGCCGGGCGCGCGCGTAGTCGGCCTTGGCGCGGCGGGGCACCTCGGCGACGGTGATGCCCTCCACCGTGCAGAGCTTGGCCGCAATCTCGACCTTGCCGACATCCGGCTGCGCCAGCACGCGGGATGGTCGTGCTGCCAGTGGCGCCCGTGTCAGCGCGACGTAGGCGAAGCGCTCGTCCTCGAACGGGGCGTCGGCGCCCTTGACCTGCTTGTGCGCGCGTGAGCGTTGCAGACGCTGCGAGAAATGGCACCAGTCGGGCGCAATCAGCGGACAGCCATTGTCATGCGGGCAGGGCGCGGCGACATGCGCGCCGGCGGCGATCAATCGGGCACGGAGTGCGATGATCCGCGCATAGCCCGCCGGTGTGCCGGGCTCGACGACCAGCAGGGTGTCCCTGGTTTTCTCCCACATGACATCGGTGAGCGCGTCGCGCTCGGCATCATTGAGCTCGTTGATGACGTAGCTCGCGATCACGAGGTCAGCGGCCTCGGCATGCGCCGCATAAATGCGAGCCTGGCCCAGCTCGTAGGTGATGCGGCGCAGGCGCTCGCTCCGGCGCGTGAGGTCGAGCGCCAGCGTCCGCAGGGCCTCATTGGAATCGAGCAGAGTGAACGCCTGCAACGACGGGAAGGCTTCCGCGGCCGCCCAGCTTGCCGTCCCCGGCCCGGCGCCGACATCGAGCAGGCTCGTGGGCGCGAAATCCGGCCTGATTTCGGAGAGTGAATTGAGGCTCGCCACCACGGCGGCATAGGTCGCCGGCATCCGCGCCACGGCGTAGGCCAGCGCATCGGTCTCGGTCTTGATCGTCGAGGAGCCGCCGCCTTCGCGATAGGTCTGCGAGATGATGGCCGCACGGCCGGCGGTGTCGCTGCGTGACAGGCCTTCGAGCCGGGCGTTGAGGGAGGCTTTGAGTTCGGCAGGCAGGTCGGGTGAGGTCATGCGCCGTACCATCCCCATGTCATTGCGAGCGGAGCGAAGCAATCCATATCGCCGCTTGCGGAAGCATGGATTGCTTCGTCGCTATCGCTCCTCGCAATGACGAGGCCGAAAGGCCTCGCCTCAAATCCGAGGTGTTCTGACGCCGCCTTACGCCACGTTCTGGTCGAGGATGTCGACCGCGCCCTGCAGGTCGACCGACACCAGCTGGGACACGCCGCGCTCGGCCATGGTGACGCCGAACAGCCGGTTCATCCGCGCCATCGTGATCGGATTGTGCGTGATGATGATGAAGCGCGTGTCGGTCGAGCCGGTCATTTCGTGCAGCAGGCTGCAGAACCGTTCGACGTTGTGGTCGTCGAGCGGCGCATCGACTTCGTCCAGCACGCAGATCGGCGACGGGTTGGTGAGGAACACCGCGAAGATCAGCGAGAGCGCGGTCAGCGCCTGCTCGCCGCCCGAGAGCAGCGACAGCGTCTGCGGCTTCTTGCCGGGCGGCTTGGCGATGATCTCGAGACCGGCTTCCAGCGGATCATCGCTCTCGATCAGGTGCAGCGCGGCTTCGCCGCCGCCGAACAGTTCGGTGAACAGCCGCTTGAAGTGGTTGTTGACGGTCTCGAACGACGTCAGCAGGCGCTCGCGCGCTTCGCGGTTGAGGCTCTGGATGCCCTGGCGCAGCCGCTTGATCGCCTCGACGAGGTCGTCGCGTTCGGTGGTCAGCGCGGTGTGCTGGGTCTCGACTTCCTTCAACTCTTCCTCGGCGCGCAGATTGACGGCGCCGAGCCGTTCGCGGTCGCGCCGCAGCTTTTCGAGCTCTTCCTCGACCTGGCCGACCGGTGGCAGCTCCGCGCCCGGCTCGATCTCGGCCATGCCGACGACGGCGCTGGGCTCGACCTCGAGCATGTCGTGGATCTCGCGCTCGATGTCGGCAAGCCGGCGGCGGGTGCCTTCCATGCGCTCTTCGGCGCGCGCGGTGGCTTCGCGGGACGACGACAGCGCTTCGAGCGTCGCCTTGGCGACGCGGTCGGTTTCCGCCATCGCGGCTTCGGCGGTCGCGAGCGCGTCGGCGGCGATGCGGCGATCGCCCTCGGCGTGCTCGATCTCCGTGATCAGCGCGCTGCGCTTTTCGGCGAACACTTCCGGCGCATTGGCGAGTTCCTCGCGCTCAATCGACACCTCGGCGATACGCGCCTCGATGGTCCCGACCTGCGAGGCGGCGCTGGTCTTGCGGGTCTGCCATTCATTGCGCTCGGCAAGGATCGCCTGCACGCGGCGGTCGGCGAGCTCGGCCTCGCGGGCCAGCGCCTGCGCCTCGGCGCGGACCTGCGCCGCCGCACGGCGCTGATTGTCGATCTCGGCGCGCACCGCGGCGAGCTGGGCCTCGGTTTCCACGCCAGGCGGCAATTCGGCCAGCGCGGCAGCCGCGCTCTCATGCGCGGCTTCGGCCTCGGCGCGGTCAGCAGCGACGCGGCTGTGCGCCTCGGTCAGCGCCGATTTGCGGGCGGCGTGACGGTTGATCTCGCGCTCGGTCGCGGCATGGCGCTCGCGCGCGGCATCGGTCTCGCGGCGAGCGGCGCGCACGGCCTCACGCGAGGCGCCCTCGGCGGCGGACGCCGAGCGCAGTTCTTCCTCAGCGGTCTCCAGCGCCTGGCGCTTGGCGGCGGCATCGATACGGGCCTGTTCCAGCTCGTGCTCGATATCGACCAGGCGGGCGCGCTCGGCGAGGCGGCGCGCGGCGCCGGTCGGAGCGTGCGCGTCGGCGACAAAGCCGTCCCAGCGCCAGACGTCGCCTTCGAGCGACACCAGCCGCTGGCCGGTCTTCAGCTGCGAGACCAGTGCGGCGCCGCGCTCCTTGGCGACGACACCGATCTGGGCCAGGCGGCGCGCCAGTTCCGGCGGCGCCTGGACATGATCGGCCAGCCGCTCGACACCGTCAGGCAGCGAGGGATCGCCCGAGGATTCGCCGACATTGGTCCAGCGCATCGGCGCGGAGGAATCCACGGGAGCATCGAGGTCGTCGCCGAGCACGGCGCCGATCGCCTTCTCATAGCCCTTGGCGACCGTGATGCCGTCGATGATCGGCGGCCACAGATTCTTGGTCTCGCTGGTGACGAGCTTGGAGATGGTGCGGGCTTCGGTCTCGAGCCGCTGCACGCGCTTTTCCGCTTCAGCGAGCGGATTGCGGGAGGCTTCCAGCGTCTGCCGTGCGGCGGCGTGGTGCGCCTCGCTCTCCTGCACCGCCGCCTCGGATTCGGCGAGGGTCTGCTGCGCCATCTCCATGGCGGCGGCGAGCGCATCGATGTCGCCGAGATTGCCGGTTTCCTGCGCGAGCTTTGACTCCTCGGCCTGGACGTTGGCGATCTCCTGATCGAGCCGCGCCAGCCGATCGCGATGGGTGCGCACGCCGGCTTCGAGCTGGTTGCGCTTGGCAGTGAGGTCGGCGAGCTGCGTGGTCAGTTCGGAGAACTGGCGCTCGGTGGCGGCCAGGATCTCTTCGGCCTCGGCGACGCGCTCATCGACGCCGGAGCGCTTCTCGACCCGCGACTTGATCTCTTCCTTGAGCTCGGCGTCTTCGGTGTCGAGCCGCTGCAGCGCGATGTCGGCATCCGAGGTCTGCTGCTGCTCGCGCGCGATGTCCTGGGCGAACTGGGTAAGGCGGCGATCGAGTTCGCCGACGCGCTCCTTGGCGCGCTGCTCCTCGCGGTCGAGCATCTCGCGCGCATTGGTCAGGCGCTGCAGGCCGGCGGCGGCGCGCGCCTCGGCGTCGCGCAGCGCGGGCAGCTCGGTGGCGCGGATCGCCTGGATGCGTGCGGCCTCCGCCTGATGCTGGGTGCGCTCGGCCATCTCGCGCACGGCGAGATCGTGGGTGCGCGCGGCGTCGTTGACGTCGGCGTTGGCCTCGATCCAGCGCAGATGGAACAGCATCGCCTCGGACTTGCGCACCTTGGCCGCGACCTCGCGGTAGCGGATCGCCTGGCGCGCCTGCTTCTTCAGGCCTTCCATCTGGCCGGTGAGCTGGCCGATCACGTCCTCGACGCGGGTCAGGTTGGTTTCGGCCGCCTTGAGTCGCAGTTCCGCCTCATGACGGCGGGCGTGCAGGCCGGCGACGCCGGCGGCGTCTTCCAGCACGCGGCGGCGCTGCTCCGGCTTGGCCTGGATGATCTCGCCGATCTTGCCCTGGTGGACGAGGGCCGGCGAACGCGCGCCGGTCGCGGCGTCGGCGAACAGGATCTGCACGTCGCGGGCGCGCACGTCGCGGCCGTTGATGCGGTAGACCGAGCCGGCCTCGCGCTCGATGCGGCGGGAGATTTCGAGCAACTGGCTGTCGTTCATCGCAGCCGGCGCCGAGCGATCGGAATTGTCGATCGTCATCACGACTTCGGCGTGGTTGCGCGCCGGACGGTTGCCGGAACCGGCGAAGATCACCGCATCCATGTCGGCGGCGCGCAGCGACTTGTGCGAGGTCTCGCCCATCGCCCAGCGCAGCGCCTCGACGAGATTGGATTTGCCGCAGCCATTCGGTCCGACGACGCCGGTCAGGCCCGGCTCGATCATGAAATCGGTGGGTTCAACGAACGACTTGAAACCGTGCAGGCGGAGGCGCGTGAGCTTCATGTACACAAATCTCGTTTGGCCGGGCGCGAATCTCCCTGCCGTGACAATACCATGGATGGCAATGTCGGTGTCTGGGGTGAATAGCTGCGTGCAGCTCTCATGAGCGGCGACAATGGCGATGCCGGTGCGTCAGGGCAACCGCTTGACCAAGCTTTTCCCAAGGGATTTGCGAGGGATTTGCAGGGGTTTTATGTCCTCGGAGATTCGCATCGGGCGAATCAGGTTTTCAACAACGAAATAATGCGACGGCTGCAGGCCGTGATCGCAAGTCATCCACAATTATCGTGCCCGACTCAAACTCGGGCACGACGATGTCAGGCTCGATGGGGCGCGATCAGCTCTTCAGCAGCGGATCGATGTGCTTGCTGAATTCCTCGAACGAGGTCTCGCCCTTCAGCATCTCGCCGTTGATGAAGAAGGTCGGCGTCGAGTTCACCTTCAGCACGTCGTTGGCGTATTTCTGGTCGGCGGCGATCTTGTCGAGCAGCTTCTGATCCTTCAGGCAGTCCTCGACCTGCTGTTGGCTGAGGCCGGCCTGCTTGCCGATCCGGGTCAGCGTCTCGGTGGTGTTCTTGACCACCCAGTCGTTCTGCTGACGGAACAAGAGGTCGATCACGGCGAAGAACTTCGGCGCGTCGTCCTTGGCGATGCAGCGCGCCAGCATCGAGCCGGCGGCGGCCTTGATGTCGAGCGGAAATTCGCGGAACACGTAACGGACCTTGCCGCTGTCGATGTAGGTCGACTTGATCTTCGGGAACACGGTCTCGTTGAAGTTGGCGCAGTGCGGGCAGGTCATCGAGGCGTATTCGACGATGGTCACCTTGGCGTCCTGCGGGCCGAGCCCCATGTCCGGCAGCGACTGCGGCTTGGCGACCTCGGCGGCGGTCTGTGCGAAAGCCGACGAGATCAGGCGCAGCGGCGACAGCCCGGCGAGGGCGGCCAAGCCAGTCAGCGAGAGAGCGGTGGTGAAGGCACGGCGCGTGATGATCAAGGTCAGCTCCCGGATTGGCGCATTCACGCCACAATGAAGGGGGTCCCGAAAAAGAAGCCTTCGCTAGCTTGAAACGGCCATTGTGGCAATGCCGGGGTCTCGCGGCCGTGCCGCCGAAAAGCGTCAATTTCGCTTGATCGAGGCACCCAGCCGGGCCAGCGCCGCGCGCAGATCGTCGTCCTCCACGGCTGCAAGGTTGGCCGCCTCCCGGGCCACGGTTTTCGGGTCGGGCGGGCGCGGCCGCGCCGGGCGGCCGCGGCGCGAGAGGGGCGCCTGCCGGATCGTCAGGCGGCCGACCGCATGCCAGCCGAAGAAGCGGTTGACCCGTTCCAGGATCACGTCGGAGGAGTGCTGGATCTCGAGCGCCATCGGCCCCTCGACCCGCAGCACCAGCGTCGCCGGCTCCTGGGGCCGCCCTTCGACGGGGCGCGGCCACTGTATCTTCATGGGCTCGCAATAGGGCGCGATCCGGTCGCCCGCGATCTCGGTCCAGCGCGTCACCAATTCGCGCGCGGCAAAGCCCTGCTTGGCATAGGCGTCCTTGAAGACGTCGTTAAGCAGGATCGACAAGGGCTTTGCGCTGATCGGGCCGGGTTTGGACATGGGAAGGGTTATAGCAGCGGCGGTGATGTGGCCGAAACAATGTTCATCATTGTGGCCGCGTTTCCGTGCCAGAAAGAAAGACGTGGATGCCGGGGGCAAGCCCGGGCATGACGCGGCGGAATTTGCCTTAAGATACGTTCATGAGTTCGCGCGCAGCCGCCAAATCCAGATCGACCGACCAGCAAACGGATCGCCCGGCGCGGCTGCTCGCCTGGTATGACCGGCATCGCCGGACGCTGCCGTGGCGCGCGAAGGCCGGGGAGCGGGCGGATCCATACCGGGTGTGGCTGTCGGAGATCATGCTGCAGCAGACCACGGTGCGGGCGGTCGGACCTTATTTCGAGAAATTCGTGGCGCGCTGGCCCGATGTGACCGCGCTCGGCCGCGCCTCGCTCGACGATGTCCTGAGGTTGTGGGCCGGGCTCGGCTATTATTCGCGGGCGCGGAACCTGTACGCCTGCGCGGTCGCGGTGACGGGCAACCATGGCGGGGCATTTCCGGACACCGAGGAGGGCCTGCGTGCGCTGCCCGGGATCGGACCCTACACGGCGGCGGCGATCGCCGCGATTGCGTTCGACCGCCGCACGATGCCGGTGGACGGCAACATCGAGCGCGTGGTCACCCGGCTCTATGCAATCGAAGAGGCGCTGCCGCAGGCCAAGCCGCTGATTCAGCAAATGGCGGCGACCCTGCTTGGCCCGGCCCGCGCCGGGGACAGCGCGCAGGCCCTGATGGATCTCGGTGCCACCATCTGTACGCCGAAGAAACCGGCCTGCGCGTTGTGTCCGCTGAATGACGATTGCGGCGGCCGCATCCGCGGCGACCAGGAGACGTTCCCGCGCAAGGCGCCGAAAAAGAGCGGCACGCTGCGCCGCGGCGCCGCCTTCGTGGTGACGCGGGGCGGCGAACTCCTGGTGCGCTCGCGCCCGGAAAAGGGCCTGCTCGGCGGCATGACCGAGGTGCCGGGATCGCAATGGCTCGCCGGGCAGGAGGAGGCAGCCGCGCTGGCGCAGGCGCCGGAACTCAAGGGCGTCACGCGCTGGCACCGCAAGGCCGGAATCGTCACCCACGTCTTCACGCACTTTCCGCTCGAACTCGTGGTCTACACCGCCAGCGTCGCAGCGCGGACCCGCGCGCCGGAGGGCATGCGCTGGGTGCCGGTGGCGACGCTCGACGGCGAGGCCTTTCCCAATGTGATGCGCAAGGTCATCGCGCACGGGCTCGACCTCTAAGAGATGACGACCTGCTGACACAATGCTGGCAGCAGCGCCCGGCTATCACCTCCATGACAACGGAGGTCGCCATGATCGCAACTGCGCTCGATAACATTCCAATGCCGCCGGTCGCAAAGCTGCTCGGCTGGCGCCTGGTTGACGCACGTCCGCAGGACGGCTGGATCAGGATGACCTTCGACGGCAAGCCGGATTTCTGCAATCCGGCCGGCTTTATCCAGGGCGGCATGCTCACCGCGATGCTCGACGACACGATGGGGCCGGCGGTGTTCGTGATGACCGAGGGCAGGCTCTTCACCACGACCATTACGATGACCGTGAATTTCCTGGCGCCCGCCAAGCCCGGTCCGATCACCGGCGAGGCGACGGTGACCCAGCTCGGCAAGACCATCGCCTTCGTCGAGGGCCGGCTCACCGCCGCGGACGGCACGTTGCTCGCGACGGCGAGCAGCAGCATCCGCCTGGTGGAGGCGACACGGGCGCTGCGTTGACGCCACGAAGCAATCCATGCCTCCGCGAATGCCGCGCGATGGATTGCTTCGCTTCGCTCGCAATGACGGGGATGAGGCCTTGTTAGCCCAAATCAGCCCGGCCGCTGCACGATCGGCGGCTTGGCGTTCAGCCCCTCGACCTGGAAGCCGGCGACGCGCTTGTAGTTGGCGGCGATGTCTTCGAGCTCCTGCTGCGACAGCACGTCGGTAACGACCTTGAAGCCATCAGGCGCGCGCTCCTCGACCAGCTGCATCACTTGCTCGGGGCCGTTGCGGCGGTTCAGCATCACGAGGTCGGTCGTTGCGGGCCGCCGCTCGGCCTCATAGGCCGCAAGCGCTGCCTGCGTCGGGCCATGCGCCAGGATCTCGCGCGTCAGCGTGCGTGCATCGAGGATTGCCTGCGAGGCGCCGTTCGAGCCGATCGGGTACATCGGATGCGCGGCGTCGCCCATCAGCGTGACGCGGCCGAAGGTCCATTGCGGGATCGGGTCGCGATCGACCAGCGGATATTCGTAGGCGTGCGGACAGTTGCGGATCAGGCCGGGCACGTCGAGCCAGTCGAAATTCCAGCTCTCGAACCACGGCAGGAACTCGTCGAGCTTGGCCGTGCGGTTGTAGTCCTCGCGGCGCCACTGATAGGTCGGCGGCATGTGCCGCTCGGCGACCCAGTTGATATCGAACTTGCCGTCGGCCCCGGCTTCCTTGGAGATCGGGTAGCAGACGAATTTCAACGTCTCGTGGCCGGCCATGATCATGGTGCGGCCGGTCAGGAAGGCGTTGCCGCGGGTGATGCCGCGCCACAGGATGCGGCCGTTCCAGATCGGCGGCCCTTCCTGCGGATAGAGCTTCTCGCGCACCGCGGAATGGATGCCGTCGGCGGCGATCAGCACCGCGCCGTCATAGCTGCCGGCGGGCTTGCCGGTGGCGCGGTCGATGAACTCGGCGCGGACGCCGTTTGCCGTCTCGGTCCAGCCGGTCAGGTGATGGCTGGTCAGGATGTTGGCGGCTCCCAGCCGCTCGGTCGCGGCATCGAGCAGCAGTTGCTGCAAGCGGCCGCGATGGATCGAGAACTGCGGCCATTTATAGCCGGCCTCGAGCCCGCGCGGCTCGCTCCAGATCGGTTTGCCGTGCTTGGAGAAATAGGCGAGCTCGCGGGTCCGCACCGCCGATGCGTCGAGCACATCATGCAGGCCGAGCTCGATCAGTTCGCGCACCGCATGCGGCAGCACGTTGATCCCGACGCCGAGCGGCCTGAGCTCGGGCACGCTCTCGAACACGCGGCAGGGCACGCCGATCTGGTGCAGGCTGAGCGCCAGCGTCAGCCCGCCAATTCCGCCACCTGCAATGAGCACCGTCATGAAAAGCCCTCTCGATTGGCCATGGTCATCGCACGGCGGCCCCGCCGCGGGCAAGGTCCGCGGCACCGCGCGGGGTGGACGGCAAGGAACGTCGCCGCTAACTTCGGCCGCATCCCATAAAAAGGTAAGGGCCGGGTTCGCAACGAGCTGACAAGGCCCGTAGAGGACATCGACATGCTGAAGCTCTATACCGCCCCCGGCACCTGTGCGCTCGCCACCCACATCGCGCTTGCCGAAGCCGGCGCGCCCTATACGGTCGAGCGGCTCGACTTCAAGAACAACCAGCAGAACAGCCCGGAATATCTCAAGATCAACCCCAAGGGCCGCGTGCCGACGCTGGTGACCGACCGCGGCGTGCTGACTGAGACGCCGGCGATGCTGGCCTACATCGCGCAGACCTATCCGCAGGCGAAGCTCGCGCCGCTTGACGACGCCTTCGAGTTCGCCAGGCTCCAGTCGTTCAACTCCTATCTCTGCTCGACGGTGCATGTCTGCCACGCCCACAGGATGCGCGGCGCACGCTGGGCGACGCAGGAGACGTCGTTCGCCGACATGAAGTCGATGGTCCCGAAGACGATGGGCGCCTGCTTCAACCTGATCGACCGCGACATGCTCAGGGGGCCTTGGGTGATGGGCGAGGGCTACACGGTGGGCGATGCCTATCTCTACACGCTGACCCTCTGGCTCGACGGCGACGGGGTCGACATCGCGACCCTGCCCAAGGTGAAGGCGCACCGCGCGGCGATGGAGAGCCGCCCGGCGGTGCAGAAGGTGCTGGCCGAGCAGAGGGCGTAGGGCAGAGAGCGAAGCGGAAGTTAAGAATGCGATGTCGTCCCGGCGAAGGCCGGGACGACGAAAGTGTGTGTTACGCCTTCCCCGTCTCCAGCTCCCGTCCGGTCTCCAGCATCAGCTTGCGCAGCCAGATCGAGCCCGGATCCATCTGCGCCCGCGTCGGATAGAACATTTGCTGCTCGTCGATCCCGGGATCGAGCGGCGGTGTCACCGTCACCAGCGACAGCTGCTTCGACAACGCCGAGATCAGGCGGCGCGGCACGAAGGCGACGAGGTCGGTGCGGGCGGTGATGTGCAGCGCCTCGATATAGCCCGGCACCACCAGCGCTATCCGCCGTTCGATGCCTTTGCCGCGCAGCCAGGTGTCGATCAGGTCCTCGTTCTGGCCGCGGATGATCACGGCGACATGCCGCGCGGCGAGGAACGCCTCGCGCTTCCTGAGCCTGGCGCTGGCAGGATGGCCGCGGCGCACCGCGAGCGCGTCGCTGTCGGTGTAGAGCCGCTGGCGGTGAAAGCCCTTGAAGGAGTCGCCGATCGAGATCACGAGATCGATGGTGCGGGCGAAGTCCGGCGTGAAGATCGCGGGTCCCCGCCACGGCACCACGTCGATGGTGACGTTCGGCGCCATCCGCGTCACTTTCTCCATCAGCGACGGCATCAGGAGCTCGACCGCGAGGTCGGGCATCATCAGGCGAAAATGCCGCTCGCTGCGCGCCGCGTCGAAATCGTCGGAGACGAAAAGCGTGCGCACCTGGTCCAGCGCCTGCGCCAGCGGCGAGCGCAGCGCCTGTGCGCGCGGCGTCAGCTCCATCCGCGCTCCGTTGCGCACCAAAAGCGGATCGCCGATCAGGTCGCGCAGCCGCTGCAGCGCGTGGCTGGTCGCCGGCTGCGACAGATTGAGCCGCATCGCGGCGCGGCTGACATTGGCTTCGCGCAGCAGGGCGTCGAGCGCGACCAGCAAATTGAGGTCAAGCGAATTCAAATTCATCGGGTGAATATATATCATACCACCTATCGATTGGAAGAATGCGCGCCGGCGTCGCATGGTGCGAAGGTAAGGCGTTCTCACCCGAAACGAACAGCGGTTCGCGTGAGAAACGCCTGAGATCAGAGCCGACCCATCGCAAGGAGACGCGCCATGAGCGCAGCCGACAACAAGAAACTGGTGCAGGAGATATTCATGATCGCGAGCAGTCCCGATCCCACGGTACGCGAGAAGTCGCTGTTCATGACTGTCCTTGCCGACGACGCGATCTGGACCGTGACCGGGCAATACTCGTGGTCCCGTACCTTCACCGGCAGGCAATCGATCATGACCGATTTGCACGGCCGGGTCCGCTCCAGGCTGGTCGAGCGCACCCGCACGGTCGCGCATCGCATCATCGCCGACGGCGACATCGTCGTGGTCGAGGCCAAGGGCAACAACCTCACCAAGGAAGGTCAGCGCTACGACAACGACTATTGCCTGGTGTTCCGCTTCGACGGCGGCCGGATCAAGGAGGTGCGGGAATATTGCGACTCGGTTCTGACCGAGAAGGCGCTCGGCGCGTTTCCGGCGTAGCGCGCGCCGCAAGAGGGCAAAACAAATGAAAACGGCGCCCGCGAGGGCGCCGTTCACCGATCGTGTCGGTCGGCTTACGCCACCTTGTTCTTGAGGTGGCGGAACATGATGTCGCGGGCCGCGTCGTCCATTTCGGCCTTGAAGGTGTGCTTGTCCTTCAGCGCGATCGCGCGCGCCGCCGCCGGCCGCGCCGAAATCTCGTCGACCAGCCGCTTCACGTTCGGGTATTTCGCATAGCCCTCCTCGCCGAGGATGAACGGCGCCATCCGCGCCCAGCCCCAGAACGCCATGTCGACGATGGTGTAGCTGTCGCCGACCATGTAGCGGGATTTCGCCAGGTGATCGTCGAGGATCTTGTAGTGGCGGTGCGCCTCGTACTGGTAGCGGTTGTTGGCGTAGTCGAGGTCCTTCGGCGCGAAGTGCTTGAAGTGCACAGCCTGGCCGGAATACGGGCCGAGGCCGGTGGCGATGAACATCAGCCAGGACAGCGTGGCGGCGCGGTTCGCCGGGGTGTTGGCCGGCAGGAACTTGCCGTGCTCCTCGGCGAGGTAGAGCAGGATGGCGTTGCTGTCGAACACCAGCACGCCGTCATCGTCGATCGCCGGCACCTTGCCGTTCGGATTGACCTTCAGGAAATCAGGCGCGAACTGCTCGCCCTTGCGGGTGTCGACCGGGATCGCCTGGAACGGCAGGCCGGATTCTTCCAGAAACAGTGCGACCTTGTTCGGGTTCGGCGCGCCATTGAAATAGAATTTGATCATGAAGGGACTCCCTTGGTTCTTGTGACCGGCGAGATCGGGGCGCGGCGGGGGGATGGCCGCAGGGCCCCTCATGCGCAAAATTCGCTGCAACGCGCAAGCGACGAGTTTGTGAATCAGGGTCGCGTGCCGCGCTGGTCAGCCGGCCCAGAAGAAGCCCAGGATACCCGCGACGACCAGCGCAATTCCCGCGAGGTCCAGCAGGGCGGCGGAGCGGGTCGCGGCATGCAGCTGTGAAAGCTGCGTCGCGCGCCCGGAGCCGCGGGTAAAGCCGTGCACGATGATCTCTTCGTTGAATTCGCCATGCGCCTCGAGGGCGAGTGTCAGCCCGACGCAGACCAACAGGATGCCGAAGATGATCAGGCCGAAGAATCCGAGCAGGCCGATCAGCAGCATCGGAAACATTCCGAGCAGGAAGATCGGCAGCAGCGGCACCAGCAGCAAGGTCTCGGATTGTCTTCGCATCGGGCGACCAATCGAAACGGCAAGTGACGGCGATGAGGGTAGGCCCGCTTCGCCGCTGTATCAAGAAGGGCGCATTCAATACCTCGTCATTCCGTGCGCCCGTGATAATCGGCGCAAACCCGCGACGAGCGATGCCTAACGGCGCTGCTTGGACATCAGCGGAAGGCCGGATGCCACCTCAATCAGCCATTTACCGTTCTCGAGCTCAACAGGAGGTAGCGGCTTGTCTGGCGCGCACGCACGGCGTAATGCCGGGATCGGGAGAGCTCGAAATGCCGTTGCTATCATCGCTCCGCAATACCGGTCTGGCCGGTCTCGGCGTCGCAGCCCTGGCCGGGCAGCCGGCCGGCGCACAAGCGCCGGCCGGGTCGCCGCCGTCGCCCGCAAGGCTCGCTCAGGAGCAGTTGCTGTTGCGTTTACCCGCAGGGCAACCCTTGGATCGTTACCTTGAGCAGCTTCGCAGCGAGTTCTTCAACCTTGACGCTGATAGCGACGGCAAGCTCACGCCGCGTGATGTCGAACTGCACGCGCTGATGGAAACAGCCCAGGCCAGATCCGTCGCCTGGATGTCCGTGCTGCGCTACGACCTCGACGGCGACGGCTTCGTCACCGAGGACGAGGTTCGCAGAAGCGCCGCATACGAGTCGCGTTGGTCACGCGCGCAGTCGATGATCGGCAAGTCGCCGCTCGGCAGTGGCGAGGAAGCGGTCCAGCGCGCGGTCACCACGATCATGGCGCTCGACACCAACAAGGACGGCAAGGTCAGTCTTGCCGAAGCGGCGAAGTTCAACGAGGCAAGCCAGCGGCAGGCCTCTGCATTGAACGGCTTTGCGGCGAAGACCCGTCTAGCATTGGCGCTCGAGGCGGCGACGTCAGGCGAACTGTCGCGTGCCGGTTACGAGGCCGCCGGCGAGACGCTGTTTCGGGCGGTCGATACCGACCATGACGGCAATGTCTCGCAGCAGGAATTGATGGAATTCCGGCGCGCGCCCATGCCTCCCTCTATCGATCCGGAAGCCGCGCAGAGGCGCCAGTTCGAGCAGGCTGAGCTCGCTCGGAAGAGGCAGATTGCGATCGACGCCGAACGGGCTGCTTGCGGGATGCCGCCAGTTTCCGAGAAAGCCAAGGTGGTATTGCTCGGCGCGTATCAAACCGAGTCGTTGTCGAGCGTGACGATCGGTCAACAGGACACCGAGGTGTATGCCGGTCGGATCAATGTCGAGCCGGGCAAAGATCCGCTCTATCTGGTGATCGCAAGCTTCAGCCCGACCATCTGGCAATTCGGCGGCGCCGTGGAGCGGATCGAGCGCGTCGTGGTGACGAGTTCGAGCAATGGCCGCAGCGGCAGCGATCCGAAGCAGGGGCCGGTGGCCGGCGTAACTGGCATTGCACGCGACCGCGTCAGCTTCCTCGGCCGTTCCAACTGCATGCGCTATTTCGACGAGACGCCGTCGAGCGGCTCGTTGCTGGCCGTCGGCGCGGTCAAGGCCGCGGTGGGAGGGCTCCAGATGTCGTCGCGGCCAAGTACGCGGTCTCCGCCTTCGACGTTCCCTCGGGAGCGATCGACGTGGTCGGAGGGCGATCGGGGCGCGGTCTCGTGATCCGCAAGAGCGCAGGCACGCTCAACATTGTGGGGAATGCCGGCGACCTGACCATCGAGTCAGGTCCGAGCCGTGCGGGCGACGATCTGCGGCGCTTTTGGCCCGGCGGTGTGATCGATATCGATCCCGCGAGCGTCGTCGCGAGCGAACCCGTCGTGCCGTATGAGGTGCTTCCCGCGCAGGCCGGGCTTGTCCAGCTGCTTGCGAATGGCAAGATCACTCAGAACGGCGCGGGTGAATTTGTCGTCCGCAGCAAGATCCGCTTTCCAGCCGGCCTTTACGGAGCGCATTCCGTCACCTTCCTGGTGATGAAAGGTGCGGGGTATCCCGACGGCAATCCCGGACATTCCTGCGTGATAGTGGAGGAGACCGGCGAGAGGGGCACCAACTGCCCGTCGCGCTAACTCCGCGCTGCCTTCGAACGCGGCGTCAGGGCGTTTCCGTCGGAGGGCCTGCTCAGCCCACCGCCATCTCGGAGCGGATCTCGGCGCGCAGCTCGTCGATCAGCCTGAGGCCGGTCTTGGTCTCGACGTGCCAGAAGGTCCAGCCGTTGCAGGCGCCCGAGCCTTGCGCGACGGCACCGATGCGGTGGATCGAGCCGACCTTGTCGCCGAGCATGATGGCGCCGTCGGCGCGCACCAGGGCGCCATGGCGCTTCTTGGCGTCGACCAGCTTTGCACCGGGAACGATCATGCCGCGCTCGATCAGTTCGGAGAACGCGACCCGAGGCGCCTCGCGCGCGGTCATGAACGGTGCCAGCGTTGCTTCCGGCAGCGGTTCGATCGCGGCGATGCGGGCTTCGGCTGCGGCGGCATAGGTCCGGTCGCGCTCGAAGCCGATATAGTTGCGGCCGAGGCGCTTGGCGACGGCGCCGGTGGTGCCGGTGCCGTTGAACGGATCGATCACGAGATCGCCAGGCTTCGACGACGACAGCAGCACGCGGGCGAGCAACTGCTCGGGCTTCTGGGTCGGATGGACCTTCTTGCCGTCGTCGCCCTTGAGGCGCTCCTCGCCGGTGCACAGCGGGATCAGCCAGTCGGAGCGCGCCTGCACGTCCTCGTTGGACGCCTTCAGCGCTTCGTAGTTGAAGGTATAGCCCTTGGCCTTCTCGTCGCGCGCGGCCCAGATCATGGTCTCGTGCGCGTTGGTGAAGCGGCGGCCGCGGAAGTTCGGCATCGGATTCGACTTGCGCCACACGATGTCGTTCAGGAGCCAGAAGCCGAGGTCCTGCATGATCGCGCCGACGCGGAAGATATTGTGATAGGAGCCGATCACCCACAGCGTCGCCGACGGCTTCATCACGCGACGGCAGGCCAGCAGCCAGGCGCGGGTGAAATCGTCATAGGCGGCGAACGACGAGAACTTGTCCCAGTCGTCGTTGACGGCATCGACATGCGACTCGTCGGGGCGCTTGAGATCGCCCTTGAGCTGCAGATTGTAGGGAGGATCCGCGAAGACCAGGTCGACCGAGCCGGCCTGAAGCTTCGACAACTCGGCCACGCAATCGCCAATGACGATGTGGCTCGACGGGGCACTCTCAAATTTAGTGCGGGGCGCCCTTGCAGACGCCCCGCGACGCGACACTACCATGACTCAAGAACTCTGACTCAGGCGACGCTGTCGGCGACGCGGGACTAAACAACCGACTGGCGTCACATTGACCCGGCAAAGTAAAAATCGACTTAATTGGAAATGTTCATGCAAAAGATTGCAGCATCTTTTGAACGACGTGGCGCATTGTCTTTGACGTTGTGCTGCAACATCAGCGCGTTCTGCGAAAAATTTTGCGGATCATCAAACCGGCACGATTCGGCCGGTAAATTCGCCGCCGTCTGCAGTGTTCGCGGTGCAAACGATGCGCGTGCAACGGGCTAGGCAATTTTTGCCGGGCAGGATATTGATTAACAGAATGGAAATTTTAGGTTGGTGTGTCCCGCAATGGGGCGCCGACTGGAATGAAGGGAAACCGCCATGCGCTATGATGATTTCCGCCGCAGCGACGACATCGAAGACCGTCGCGACGACAGCGGAGGCGGCGGCGGTGGTGGCGGCTTCGGGATTCCGATGGGCGGCGGTGGCGGGCTCGGCATCGGCACGGTCATCGTGCTCGGCCTGCTCGGCTACGCCTTCGGCATCGATCCGCGCATCCTGATCGGCGGCGCCGAGATTCTCACCGGCGGCGGTCAGGCGCCGACCTATCAGACCGACCGGCAGTCCTCCGGCGGCCAGGCCAAGCGCGGCGCGCCGACCGACGAGATGGGCAGCATGATCGCCGGCATCCTCGGCGAGATCGACGATCGCTGGAGCGAGATCTTCCAGGCCTCGGGTCAGTCCTACACCGGTCCGAAGATCGTGCTGTTCCGCAACGCCACCAATGGCGGCCGCTGCGGCATGGCGCAGTCGGCGATGGGGCCGTTCTACTGCCCGCCGGACAAGACCATCTTCCTCGACACCGGCTTCTTCCGCGAAGTCGAGACGCGCTTCCGCGGCTGCTCGGGCAACGCCTGCAAGTTCACCGCGGCCTATATCATCGCGCATGAGGCCGGCCATCACATCCAGAACCTG
The DNA here is from genome assembly GCF_002289535.1 of Bradyrhizobium sp. UFLA03-84. NCBI lineage: Bacteria > Pseudomonadati > Pseudomonadota > Alphaproteobacteria > Hyphomicrobiales > Nitrobacteraceae > Bradyrhizobium > Bradyrhizobium sp. UFLA03-84. Next base: position 846,387 of record NZ_NSJY01000013.1, read on the forward strand.
CTCGGCATCATCCCGCGCGTGAACCGGCTACAGCAGCAGGCCGGCAGCAAGGCCGAGGCCAACGCGCTACAGGTCAAGGTCGAGCTGCAGGCCGATTGTCTCTCCGGCGTCTGGGTCAACCGTGAGGAGAAGAAGCGGCCGGGCTTCCTCGAGGCCGGCGACATCGACGCCGCGCTGACCACCGCGAATGCGATCGGCGACGACACGCTGCAACGGCAGGCCACAGGCCGGGTGGTGCCTGATTCCTTCACCCACGGCTCCGCCGCGCAGCGCAAGCAATGGTTCATGACCGGCTACCAGCAGGGCACCGTGCAGGCCTGCAACACGTTCAGCGGCGGGTAGGAAGCCGGTTCAACGGGGGCAAGGCCGCGAGCTCAGTTCACCTCTCCCGCTTGCGGGGGAGGTCGCATCGCATCGTTAGATACGATGCGGGTGGGGGATCTCTCCACTATATGACTTGCGGTGACACCCCCACCCCAACCCTCCCCCGCAAGCGGGAGAGGGAGCGAGAGAGCAGGCCATGTCTTCAATCGACGAGACCAAGCAATTCGTCCCGCTCAACATCGCGGTGCTGACGATTTCCGACACCCGCTCGCTGGCGGATGACAAGTCGGGCACCACGCTCGCCGATCGTCTCACCGCGGCCGGCCACAAGCTCGCGGCGCGCGAGATCGTCACCGACGATGTCGAGGCGATCCGCGCGGTGATCCGGCGCTGGATCGCCGATGACGGCGTCGATGCGGTCATCACGACAGGCGGCACCGGCTTCACCGGCCGCGACGTCACGCCGGAGGCGGTCGAGCCGCTGTTCGAGAAGCGGATGGATGGCTTCTCGATCGCCTTCCACATGCTGAGCCATGCCAAGATCGGCGCCTCGACGATCCAGAGCCGCGCGACCGCCGGCGTTGCCGGCGCGACCTTCATCTTCTGCCTGCCCGGGTCGCCCGGCGCCTGCCGCGACGGCTGGGACGGCATCCTGGCCGCGCAGCTCGACTACCGCACGAAGCCCTGCAATTTCGTCGAGATCATGCCGCGGCTCGACGAGCATTTGCGCCGTCCGAAGGCGAAAGGGGCGAGTGTGTAGGCATTATCTCCTGGTCATTCCGGGCTCGCGCTTCGCGCGCCCTCAGATGCGCAATTGCGCATCTGAGAATGACGAGCGCGGGATTGATCAACCGCCACCGAAGATTCCGATCAAAGCGCGCCACAACGCGCGCACCGCCTCGCGATACGCTTCGGCCCGCAACGCATGCGCCCTGCGCGTATAAAACGTGATGAGCTCAGCCGTGACGCGCCGCCCGGTTTCGCGGCGCTGCGGCTTCACAACTCGAGCTCCCAGGTCTCGCCGACCAGATCGGCGCCGAAGCTGTGGTGCTTCTCTTCCTTGACGCGCTGGAAGCCGGCGCGGGCATAGATGCCGCGCGCGGCGAGCAGGATGCTCTGGGTCCACAACGTCATCTTCTTGTAGCCCCTCTCGCGTGCGCCGCGGATGCATTGCTCGACCAAAGCGCGGCCGACGCCGAGCCCGCGTGCCTTCTCCTCGACCAGCAACAGCCGCAGCTTGGCGATGCCGTCGCCGCCGTTGACCAGGAAGATCGAGCCGACCGGCTCGCCCTCAACCTCGGCGATCCAGCAATGCTCGCGCACCGGATCGAACGATCGCAGAAACTGCGCGCAGATCTCGGCCACCAATGCCTCGTAGCTGATGTCCCACCCGTATTCTTCGGCGTAGGCTTGTCCCTGTCGCGAGACGACCCAGCCCATGTCGCCGACGCGGTGGCTGCGCAGCAGGAAGCCGGTGGGTTTCTGCATGGTTGGCTCCAACGCTTGTTCTATCGTGCTCATCGCATGCACCACCGCGGCGCGGTGGTTGCTGTTGATCTGCATCAGCAGCGCGGCGACCTCGTCGCGCGAGCGGCTGTCGAGGTCCGCGGCCGTGGCGCGGCCCTTGGCGGTCAGCGCCACCTCGTTGACGCGCTTGTCGTCCTTCGACGGCTTGCGCGTCACGATCTGGCGGCGCTGCAGTGCCGCCAGCGTGCGGCTGACGAAGCCGGCATCGAGGTCGAGGTCGCGCACCAGGTCGGTGGCGATGCAGTGCTCGCGATGCGCCAGCTCGTAGATGATCCGCGCTTCCTGCAGCGTGAACGGGGAGTGCAGCAGCTTCGGCTCGATGATGCCGAGCTTGCGGGTGTAGAACCGGCTGAAGCCGCGCACCGCGGCGACCTGGCTCTCAAGGGTGGCGTCATAGGAATTTGATTTCATCAAATATATTATTTGACATAATCAAATAATCCGCAAGCCTTTTATTCAGGCCACCATGATCCGGCTGCGCAGCATGGTGCGGGAGGAGCGGCCGAGCCGGCGCAGCAGCCGCGCCTCGGAGCGGCGGGCCTCCGGCCGGTAGCCGCCGATCCGCTCGTAATGCTCGCGCGCGATCAGCAGGCCCTGTTCGGCCGAGGGGCCGGTGATCATCCGGGCGACGAATTTGAGGCCGTCGCGCAGGCCGGGGTCGGAGTAGGGCGCGCGGGCGTAGCGGAAGATGCCGGCGCGGTCCTTGCCGCTCGCCGCCACCATCTGGATGAACTGGGTGGTCTCCTCGATCCAGCCCGCATCGAGCACCGCGCCCGGATGCAGGAACATCAGCCAGGGCGAGCGCGCCTGACGTGCGCCGGCCGCGAGCGCCGCGGCACGGGTGCCCTCGAAGCGCAGGAAGCGGCAGCCTGCGACGTCGGCGACGCGCTCCATGATGTCGGTATCGGTGCGGTCGACCAGCAGCACTTCGCGGATCACGCCGGCGGCGGCGCCCGGCACCAGCGCCGCCAAGGTCGCGACCGCAGTGCGCTCGATCCCGTCGGTTGGAATGATCACGCTCAGCATGATTTGAGGCTTCGCTGGCTCAAACGGTTCTGGAAACTCCGGCCGTGTTATCACCTTGTCATATTCAAAGCAGCCTCTTCGCCTGCAGATTTTTGCGTCATCACTTTGTGGATTTTCTCCACTCGTGTTCTTGATTTGTTCTTTGGCTGTGTTAGCTTCGGAACATGAGCCGAGCATCCTCTCATGCCCTCAAGCACCCGCCGGTAACGGCGCCCTCCGATAACCCGGCGGGTGCACCCACCCCTTTTCCCGAGCTTGCGGTCGCGATCGAGCGCGAGCGGCGGCGCGGCCGCGGCGCGCAGTCCAATGCCAGCGGCCGTTATGAGGCCGAGGCGCGGGTCGCCTTCGACGACGGCTGGCAGAGCCTCGAAGACCTGCCGCCGTTCACCACCAGCGTGGCGCTCGACACCTCGCGCAAGGTGATCACCCGCAACGACTCGCCCGACATCGGCTTCGATCGCTCGATCAATCCCTATCGTGGCTGCGAGCATGGCTGCGTGTATTGCTTCGCGCGGCCGACCCACGCCTATCTCGGCCTGTCGCCGGGGCTCGACTTCGAGTCGAAACTGTTCGCCAAGCCGGACGCGCCGGCGCTGCTCGAGAAGGAACTGGCGGCGCCCGACTACGAAGCGCGGATGATCGCGATCGGCACCAACACCGATCCCTATCAGCCGATCGAGCGCGAGCGGAAGATCATGCGCGGCATCCTCGAAGTGCTGGAGCGCGCCGGCCATCCGGTCGGCATCGTGACCAAGTCGGCGCTGGTGACCCGCGACATCGATATCCTTTCGCGGATGGCCAAGCGCAACCTCGCCAAGGTTGCGCTGTCGGTGACGACGCTCGATCCCAAGCTCGCCCGCACCATGGAGCCGCGCGCCTCGACCCCGCCGAAGCGGCTCGAGGCAATCAAGCGGCTCACCGAGGCCGGCATCCCGACCACGGTGATGGTCGCGCCCGTGATCCCGGCGCTGAACGATTCCGAGATCGAGCGCATCCTCGATGCGGCAGCCCATGCCGGCGCCAAGGAGGCGAGCTACGTGCTGCTGCGGCTGCCGCTCGAGGTTCGCGATCTCTTTCGCGAATGGCTGATGGCGAACTATCCGGACCGTTATCGCCACGTCTTCACGCTGATCCGCGACATGCGCGGCGGCCGCGATTACGACTCGCAATGGGGCACGCGGATGAAGGGCACCGGCCCGATGGCCTGGATGATCGGCCGCCGCTTCGAGATCGCCTGCGAAAAGCTCGGCCTCAACAAGCGGCGCACCAAGCTGACCACCGATCATTTCGCCAAGCCGAAGCGAAGCGGCCAGCAGCTCAGCTTGTTCTGACGCGACAGGCGTCACTGCGAGGAGCGAAGCGACGAAGCAATCCATGCTTCGGCATATGCGGTACGATGGATTGCTTCGCGGAGCCTGTCATCCGGCGACGCTTCGCGCCGACCGGGTGTCTCGAAATGACGGAAAGAGGTAATAATGAGTAACGCCCCGACCGCACGTTTCACCGTCCTGACGCTCGGCGTCAGCGACATGCGCGCCAGCATCGCCTTCTACGAGTCGCTCGGCTTCGCGAGGAAGATGCGCGCGACCGGCGAGGAGGTGGCCTTCTTCGAGACCGGCGGCAGCGTGCTCGGGCTGTTCCCGTGGCACCTGCTCGCCGACGACGCCGGATTGCCCGATCAGCCGCGGCCGGCTGCATTCCACGGCGTCTCGATCGCCTGGAACTGCAACGACGATGCCGAGGTCGATCGCGTGATGGCGTTTGCGCTGTCGAAAGGCGCCAAGCTGCTGAAGCCGGCGCAGTCGACCAGCTATGGCGGTTATTGCGGCTATTTCGGCGATCCCGATGGGCACGCCTGGGAAGTGGTTCGCGCGCCGGGTTTTGAGGTGCTCGAGAGCGGACGGGTGTCGATTCCCGACTAGCGCGGGCTGGCGGGCTGGTCGAACTGAATAACGGGGAAGGGCGCCCGGTTCCCGGTTGCGCCGCGGGCTGCGCTTGATCACGATCCCCGCATGATTCGGGACAAGTCCAAGAACACGTCCAAAAAGGCGCCGGCAAAGTCAGGCAAGGCGGCTGCGCCGGCCAAGGCGGAGAAACGCGTCATCACCGTGACGCGGCCGAGCTTCCGGCGCGAGCGCGCGCTGATCAAGCGCGGTATCTGGCCGGTCGCCGGCTGCGACGAGGCCGGCCGCGGACCGCTGGCCGGCCCCGTGGTCGCTGCCGCCGTGGTGCTGGATCCGAATCGCGTTCCCAAGGGCCTCGATGATTCCAAGCGGCTGACCGCTGAGCGCCGCGAGGAGCTGTTCGAGGAAATCTGCGCCACCGCTGCATTCTCGGTCGCGGTGGCTTCGCCGGCGCGAATCGATCGCGACAACATCCTGCGCGCCTCGCTGTGGGCGCTGGCGCGCGCGGTACACGCGCTGCCGGAGATGCCGAAGCACGTCTTCGTCGACGGCCGCGACAAGCTCGCGACGCCCTGCGACTGCGACGCCGTGATCGGCGGCGACGGCATCGTGGCCTCGATCGCGGCGGCCTCGATCATCGCCAAGGTGACGCGCGACCGCCTGATGTGTGCGCTTGCGCTGGATTGTCCCGGCTACGGCTTCGAGCAGCACAAGGGCTACGGCGTCCCCGAACATCTCGAGGCGCTGGACCGGCTCGGGCCGAGCAGCCATCACCGCAGCTTCTTCGCCCCCGTCGTCGCCGCGCGGCTGAAGCATTTTCCGCTTCCCGTCGAGCCCGACCTGTTCAAGGTGGACGCCGAAAGCGACGCCGCGGCGGCGTCCGAAGCGGCGTAGGGGCGCGAGCCACAAGCTCGATGTCATCGCCCGGCTCGACCGGGTGATCCAGTATTCCAGAGGCAGGCGTTGTTGATCGAGGGGCCGCAGCGTACTGGATCACCCGCTTTCGCGGGTGATGACGAGGCGAACGGGTGGTGACAGGCGGATACTGATTTGGCGGTGCAGGCGGGGCCTACGCCGGTTGCCTCCACCGCCGCCGCCCGTTATCAAACCCTCGGGATCAGATGGCGCCGCTGACGAGGTGGCTGGGGCATTTCAGGCGTTTCATGCGGTTTACCTCCCTGGTTGTCGAACTGATCCGCGCCCGGCCACGCCTCGTGGTCTGGGTCGTGGTGCTGGTGCAGGCTGCGATCTGGCTGCTGCTGCCGCTGATCTTCTACGGCAGCCCGCCCGGCAATCTTGCCACCGTGCTCGCCTTCGGCCGCGAATATCAGGTCGGTACCGACATGGGGCCGCCGCTGGCGTTCTGGCTCGCCGACATCGCGTTCCGTGCCGTCGGCAATCACGTGTTCGGCGTCTATCTCCTGGCGCAAATCTGCGAGATCACCACCTTCATCGCCTTTTACCAGCTGGCCCGCGCCATTGTCGGCGGCCCGCAGGGCGTGCTGGCGGTGCTGCTGTCGATGACTGTCGTGGTGTTTTCCTCGCCGAGTGTCGAGTTCGGCCCGCTGATCCTGGCGCGTCCGCTGTGGGCGCTGCTGCTGCTGCATTCCTGGCAGTTGATCGGGCAGAACCGGCGCAGCGCCTGGTTCGCCTGGTCGATCGATTGCGGCCTGCTGCTGCTGACGACGCCGGCGGCGATCGGCATGATCCTGCTCGTGGTCGGCTTTGCGCTCGCGACCGAGCGCGGTCGGCGCACGCTGCGCGCGGTCGATCCGCTCTATGCGGTGCTGGTCGTCGTCGTGCTGGCGCTGCCCTATCTGATCTGGCTGGTCCGCGCCGACGTGCTGGCGTTGCCGGCCCTGCCGGCGCTCGCCGATCTCAAGGCGCGGGCGCTGCGCTGGGGCGTCGTGCTCGGCGGGCTGATCGTGGCGACGGGGGCGATCGTCGTGCTGACGGTCCTCAATTCGCGCTGGTTCGCCCGCGAAGGCGAGGATTCGCCGATCATCTATCGTCCGCCGGTCACTCCGCTGGCGCAGCAGTTCGTCTATTTCTTCGCGTTCGCGCCGGCGATCGTGAGCAGCTTCGTCTCCGGGCTGTTCGATCTGGATCGCGCCTTCGGCGGCGCCGGCGTGGCGCTGTTGATGTCGGGACTGGCGGTCGTCGTCGCGACCGGCGATCTGATCCATCTCCGGCGGCAACGGCTGTTGCGTTCGGTGTGGGCCCTCGCGGTCGCGGCGCCTGCTGCGGCGGCGCTGGCGGCGGCGCTGTTCCTGCCCTGGACCAGCACCAAGGAGATGCCGACCTCGCTGCCGGCGGCCGCGATGGGGCGCTTCTTCGACGACAGCTACGAGCGCCGCACCAACCAGCGCCTGCGCGCGGTCGCCGGCGATCCCGAGATCGCCAGCCTGATCGCGATGAACGGACGCCGCCCGCATCTCTTGCTCGACGCCGCGCCGCAGCGGACGCCCTGGCTGTCGGTCGCGAAATTCAACGAGACCGGCGGCGTCGTGGTCTGGCGCGCGCAGGACACCGCCGGCACGCCGCCGCCCGAACTCGCGCAGCGTTTCCCGGGTCTCGTGCCGGAAGTGCCGCGCTCGTTCGACCGCCTGGTCAACGGACGGCAGCCGGTGCTGCGGATCGGCTGGGCCATCGTGCGGCCGAAGGGGTAGGGATCTGCAGATCTGTCGGATGGGTAGAGCGAAGCGAAACCCATCGCTCGCATCCGCTACGCAAATGATGGGCTTCGCTGCGCGCGGCCCATCCTACGAAGCAAGTACCTTCGCGATCGCGCGCAGATCCTGCCACGACAGCCGCTTGTAGGACGGCGAGCGCAGCAGATAGGCCGGATGGAAGGTGGCGACGGCGCGGATCGTGCGGGTGCCGGTGTCGTAATCGATCCATTTGCCGCGCGTGCGCATGATGCCCTCGCGCGTGCCGAGCAGCGCCTGGGTCGAGGGATTGCCGAGCGTCACCAGCACGTCGGGATTCACCAGCTCGATATGGCGCTGGATGAAGGGCAGGCACACCTGCGTCTCCTGCGGCGTCGGCGTTCGGTTGCCCGGCGGCCGCCACGGGATCACGTTGGCGATATAGGCCTTGCTGCGATCGAGCCCGATCGCGGCGATCATGCGGTCGAGCAGTTTGCCGGAGCGGCCGACGAACGGCAGGCCCTCGATGTCCTCGTCGCGGCCCGGTGCCTCGCCGACGAACATCACCTTCGCCTGCGGATTGCCATCGGCGAACACCAGCCGGGTCGCGGTGTGCTTCAGCGCGCAGCCGTCGAACGTCTCCATCAGCGTGCGCAAGGTTTCAAGCGTCGGCGCGGTGCGCGCGGCCTCGCGCGCCGACGCAATCGCGGCGTCCGGCGCGACGGTGATTTCGCTGCGCGGAACGGCGGGCATCGGCGGAGGCCGCAGCGGATTGAGCGCCACCGGCCGCGGCGCGGCGGGGGCCGGAACTGCTTCTGGCTCTTCCAGCCGGTTGATCGGCTCCTCGCCAAGCGCGCAGTCGACCCCGGCTTCGAGGTAAAAGGCCAGCAATTGCTGCAACGTAGGGGTGGGCTCGGGCATCATGATGGGGTGCAATCTAGAGCATGAACGGGAAAATTGGAGGCTCGATTTCGGAAAAGATTATTCTCCTGCGGCATCGCGGCCGTGCAAATCCATGGAAGCGCAATTCCATGGTTGTCCTTCCGCCAAAAATCGGAAACAACGACTTTTGAAAAGCTTAGAAGCGTTCTCAATGGGCTGAGATCTGAATCATGAGTGCTGAAGACCTTCCTCCGCGCGAGTCTATGGAATTCGACGTCGTCATCGTCGGCGCCGGCCCGTCGGGCCTGTCGGCCGCGATCCGGCTGAAGCAGCTCAATCCGGAGCTCTCGGTCGTCGTGGTGGAGAAGGGCTCCGAGGTCGGTGCGCATATCCTGTCGGGTGCGGTGATCGATCCGGCCGGCCTCGACAGGCTGGTGCCCGACTGGCGCGAGGATGCCGACTGTCCGCTGAAGACGCAGGTCACGAGCGACCGATTCTACTGGGCGACGTCGCAGGGCTGGTTCCGCATCCCGAACTTCATCATGCCGCCGCTGATGCACAATCATCACAACTACATCGGCTCGCTCGGCAATGTCTGCCGCTGGCTGGCGCCGAAGGCGGAAGCGCTCGGCGTCGAGATCTATCCGGGCTTTGCCGCGGCCGAGGTGCTCTATGACGACAAGGGCGCGGTGCGCGGCATCGCGACCGGCGACATGGGCATCGCCAAGGACGGCAGCCACAAGGATTCCTATACCCGCGGCATGGAGCTGCTCGGCAAGTACACGCTGTTCGCCGAGGGCGCGCGCGGCTCGCTGTCCAAGCAGTTGATCGCGAAGTTCAAGCTCGACGCCAGCTCGGAGCCGCCGAAGTTCGGCATCGGCCTGAAGGAGGTCTGGCAGATCGATCCGGCGAAGCACAAGAAGGGCAGGGTGCAGCATACGCTCGGATGGCCGCTGAACGACAAGACCGGCGGCGGCTCGTTCCTCTATCACTACGACGACAACCGCGTCGCGGTCGGCTTCGTCGTGCACCTGAACTACACCGATCCGTATCTGTCGCCGTTCGACGAATTCCAGCGGATGAAGACGCATCCCGACATCCGCGAGCTGTTCGAGGGCGGCAAGCGCCTCGCCTATGGCGCGCGCGCCATCACCGAGGGCGGCTACCAGTCGGTGCCGCGGCTCTCCTTCCCGGGCGGCGCGCTGATCGGTTGCGCGGCGGGTTTCGTCAACGTCCCGCGCATCAAGGGCGTCCACAACGCGATGGGCTCCGGCATGCTCGCCGCCGAGCATGTCGCTGCCGCACTCGGCGCCGGGCGCGCCAATGATGAGCTCGTCGAGTATGAAAATGCCTGGCGTTCGTCGGCGATCGGCAAGGACCTGTTCAAGGTTCGCAACGCCAAGCCGCTGCTGTCGAAGTTCGGCAATTTGCTCGGCATGGCGCTGTCCGGCTTCGACATGTGGTGCAACACGCTCGGCTTCTCGCTGTTCGGCACCCAGTCGCACGCCAAGCCGGACCGCAAGACGCTCGATCCGTCCAAGCAGCACCAGCCGATCGCCTATCCGAAGCCGGACGGCAAGATCTCGTTCGACAAGCTGTCGTCGGTATTCCTGTCCAACACCAACCATGAGGAGGACCAGCCGGTCCATCTCAAGGTCGCCGACATGAACCTGCAGAAGACGTCGGAGCACGACGTGTTCGCCGGTCCGTCCAACCGCTATTGCCCGGCCGGCGTCTATGAGTGGGTCGAGGAATCGGCAGGCCCGCGCTTCCAGATCAACGCCCAGAACTGCGTCCACTGCAAAACCTGCGACGTGAAGGACCCCAACGGCAACATCACCTGGGTTCCTCCGGAGGGTGGCGGCGGACCGAACTACGAGGCGATGTAAGCCGACCACATTTGCGTGAGGCCACGGCGCAGCCGGCAGCAACCTCCGCTTGGCGTCCGCCTTGCGGAAGCGGCCGGATTGGCACCATCGGATATGTCCGGATACTCGGAACAGGGGGGCGCGGCGCCGGGATCCGGCGCTTTTTGCGTCTGCGCGCGAATATGCCCGGCCCGGTCACGATACCGCCATAGTGGGAGCGTCTTGCGGTGGGGCTGGCTGGATCGGCGGGCCTAAAGGCCTAATCTGCCAATTGATTCGCGATGGGCGATCCTTGCGGATAAACGCCAAAAGCGGCATTGTCGCTCGCCGTGATGCCGCCGCTTGGGTTCGCATTTTGAGACTGATCGCAAGATCTTGGCCGTAAATCCATCTTGGCTGTACATCCCTGGAGCAAGGCGACCGTGATGCTGTCCACCCGTTTCAACCGCTTGACGATTGCCCTTCTCGCTGCCGCGGCGCTTGCCGTGCCTGCGCAGCTGTCGGCGCAAACGCCCGACCATCCGACCGACAATGCCGCGCAATTCCCGTCCAAGAACGACCTGAAATCGCTGACCACGGCCGGCAGCTATCTCGCCGCCCGCCACGCCAGTGTCGAGCGCGATGCGGCCTCCGCCGCGGCGTTCTACCGCTCGGCGCTGCGCACCGATCCGAAGAATTCCGAGCTGCTCGACCGCGCCTTCATCTCCTCGCTCGCCGACGGCGACATCGACGAGGCGGTCAAGCTCGCCGACCGCATCCTGACCCAGGACAAGGCCAACCGCGTCGCCCGCCTCGTGGTCGGCGTGCGCGACCTCAAGCTGAAGAAATACGCCGCGGCGCAGTCCAATATCAACCAGTCGGTCCGCGGCCCGATCACCGATCTGGTGGCGACGCTGCTGTCGGCCTGGGCGGCCTATGGCGCCGGCGACAGCAAGGGCGCGGTCGCCTCGATCGACAAGCTGACCGGCCCTGAGTGGTATCCGATCTTCAAGGATCTGCATGCCGGCATGATCTATGAGCTCGCCGGCAAGGAGAAGGATGCCGGCGCCCGCTTCGAGAAGGTCTACAAGCTCGACGATTCGATGCTGCGCACGGTCGACGAATATGCGCGCTGGACCTCGCGCAACAAGGATGCCGCCGCCGCGACCGCGATGTACGAGGCGTTCGACAAGAAGCTGCCGCGCCATCCGCTGGTGCTGGAAGGCATCAAGGAAACCAAGGCCGGCAAGAAGCTGCCGCCGCTGGTCGATTCGCCGCAGGCCGGCGCTGCCGAAGCGCTGTACGGCATCGGCGCGACGCTGACCCGCCGCGGCGGCGAGGACCTCGCGCTGGTCTACCTGCAGCTCGCACTCTATCTGCAGCCCAACCATCCGCTGGCGCTGCTGTCGCTCGCCGATCTCTATGAATCGGTGAAGAAGCCGCAGATGGCGATCAAGGTCTATGAGCGGATGCCGGCGTCCTCGCCGCTGAAGCGCAACGCGCAGATCCAGCTCGCGACCAATCTCGACGCCGCCGACCGCAGCGACGAGGCGATCAAGATCCTCAAGGAAGTCACCGCGGATCAGCCGAAGGACATCGAGGCGATCCTGGCGCTCGGCAATATCGAGCGCGGCCGCAAGAAGTTCGCCGACTGCGCCACCACCTATTCGCAGGCGATCGACGCGCTGCCGGCCGGCAGCGGCGACAAGAATGCCTGGGTCACCTATTACTACCGCGGCATCTGCGAGGAGCGCTCCAAGCAGTGGAACAAGGCCGAGGCCGACATGCGCAAGGCGCTCGAGCTGCAGCCCGAGCAGCCACACGTGCTGAACTATCTCGGCTATTCCTGGATCGACCAGGGCATCAACCTCGACGAAGGCATGAAGATGATCAAGCGTGCCGTCGATCAGCGCCCTGACGACGGCTACATCGTCGACTCCCTCGGCTGGGCCTATTACCGGATCGGCAATTACGACGAAGCGGTGAAGAACCTCGAGCGCGCGATCGATCTCAAGCCGGAAGATCCGACCATCAACGACCATCTCGGCGATGCCTACTGGCGCGTCGGCCGCACGCTGGAAGCCAAGTTCCAGTGGGCGCATGCCCGCGACCTCAAGCCCGAGCCGGAAGAGCTGCCGAAGATCCAGGCCAAGATCGACAACGGCCTGCCGGATGACACCTCCAACGCCGCCGCCGCCGACAAGAAGAAGGACGAGGACGGCAAGGGCGACGGTAAGGGCGGCTAGGGCCAGCGGGTGCGGCAAACTCGGTGTCGTCCCTGCGAACGCAGGGACCCATAACCACCGACGGTTATTGCTGCAGACTGCCTGAACGGCGAATCCCCCTCAAAACATTCGCCGCGGAGCACGGGTCCGTGATCCCGTGCGCAATTGCGCACGGGGCAGGGACGACGGTGGCGGATACCCCCGGAATTTCTGTCCAAACAAAGGGATAGGATCGTACGGCGATTTACGCTAATCGCTCACAATCGTTGCTTTTAGGGGTTTATCGCCGTGCCGGCGCTAATTGAAGAAGGGCGTGCCAAGGTCAACCTGACGCTGAAGGTGATCGGACGGCGCGTCGATGGGTTTCACGACCTCGAGAGCGTGGTCGCATTTGCCGATTGCGCCGATCGTCTCACGCTCGAGCCGGGGCCCGAGCTGTCGCTGACGATGGCGGGACCGCTCGCCGATGCCTGCGGCGATACTTCGGACAATCTGGTGCTCAAGGCCGCGCGGTTGCTCGGCGAACGCGTCGTGGACCTCGAGGTCGGCCACTTCACGCTGGAGAAGGTGCTGCCGGTCGCGGCCGGAATCGGCGGCGGCTCGGCGGATGCCGCGGCCGCGCTGCGGCTCCTGGCGCGGCTCAACGAACTCTCGCTCGACGACAGCAGGATCATGGAGGTCGCGCTGCAGACCGGCGCCGACGTGCCGGTGTGCGTCGCCTCGCGCGCCTGCGACATGACCGGCGTCGGCGAAGGCCTGCTGCCGCTCGATCTGCCGAAGATGCCGGCCGTGCTGGTCAATCCGCGCGTGCCGGTTGCGACCAAGGATGTCTTCAACGCGCTCGGCCTGCGCCATGGCGAACTCCTGATCGGCGCCACCGATGTCGTGATGCAGGCACCGGCCTGGCCGGAGGCCGGCCGCGCGCTCGACGACTGGATCGCGGCGCTCGGGCGCGGCGCCAACGATCTCGAAGCCCCCGCGGCGCGCATCGAGCCCGTCATCAGCGGCGTGCTGTCGGCGCTGCGCGCGACCAGGGGCGTTCGTCTCGTGCGCATGTCGGGCTCCGGCGCGACCTGCTTTGCGGTGTTCGCGACCGACGCCGACGCAGAGGCCGCCGGCGAACAGCTCCGCGCCGCGCATCCCGGCTGGTGGGTGCACGCGGGCACGCTGAGCTGAACTTTCTCCTCTCGTCATTCCCCGGTGCGCAATTGCGCACCTGAGGGCTCGCCGAAGGCGATAGACCGGAATCCATTCATCCACGCGTGATGTGGCCCAATGGATTCCGGGCTCGTGCTTCGCACGCCCCGGAATGACGGCGTGGAGAGAGGTGCGACAAATCACCCCGACGGGCAAAATTTTGACCCACCCTCGGACAGTTCGTGTCGCGAGAACGCAGATGCATGTTTCATCGGCGGCGCAACAAACTCGCTGTCGTCCCTGCGAAAGCAGGGACCCATAACCACAAACGCGAATTGCCGCGCGATGCTGGAACGACGAGTCCCATCAGCAACACCCGCCGCGGAGTATGGGTCCCGGCCTTCGCCGGGACGACACCTGTGGATGTGGCGACATCGCGACTTCGCCGGGGCGACATCCTCTGCCGCACCATCCCACCGCAGCGCCGGGCAGCCCTGCACCCCCGGTTGCTTGGCAAGCCAAACCCCGTTTGCCATAACAGGATGAAACAACAACGTTGCGCGTGCGGGGCCGTTCGGAGACCGCCGGCAGCCAAAGAGCCGGGAGGATGCCATGGCCAATATCCGAGTACTCGCCACTGATCTCGAGTTTCCCGAAGGTCCCGTCGTGATGCCTGACGGCTCCGTCGTGCTGGTCGAAATCCGCGGCCAGCGGCTGACCAGGGTCTATCCCGACGGGCGCAAGGAGATCGTCGCCAAGGTGCCGGGCGGCCCGAACGGCGCCGCGCTCGGCCCCGACGGCAAGATGTACATCTGCAACAATGGCGGCTTCTCCTGGATCCCGACCAAGAACATGATCATGCCGGGACCGCAGCCGGAGGATTATCTCGGCGGCTCGATCCAGCGCGTCGATCTGCAGTCCGGCAAGGTCGAGACCGTGGTGACGAAGTGCGGCGAGCACGAGCTGCGCGGGCCGAACGACCTGGTGTTCGACAGACAGGGCGGCCTGTGGTTCTCCGATCTCGGCAAGCGCCGTGCCCGCGACATGGACGTCGGCGCGTTCTACTATCTGAAGCCCGGCATGAACGAGATCGTCGAGGCCGTGCACGGCATCCTGCCCGCCAACGGCATCGGCCTGTCGCCGGACGAGAAGACCGTCTACATCGCCGAGACGCCGACGGCGCGGCTGTGGGCCTATGAGGTCTCCGAGCCCGGCACCATCAAGCCGCGCGACGTGATCTATCGCGGCGAGCGCGGCAAGCCGATCGCGGGGCTCGGCGGCTACCAGATGTTCGACTCGCTCGCGGTCGAAGCCAATGGCAATGTCTGCGTCGCGACGCTGATCTCGGGCTGCATCTCGGTGATCGCGCCCGATGGCACCGTGGTCGAGCAGGTGCCGACCGGCGACCGCGTCACCACCAACATCGCCTTCGGCGGCCCCGATCTGAAGACCGCCTACATCACCCTGTCCGGCAAGGGTGAACTGATCGCGATGGACTGGTCGCGGCCCGGATTGCCGCTGAATTTTCTGAACAAGTGACGATTGCGCTTCGCGAAGCGCAATCGTCATCCCGGGATGGTGCGAAGCATCAGACCCCGGATCTCGAGATTCCGGGTTCGATGCTATGCATCGTCCCGGAATGACAACAACGGAGAGATCTCGAATGCCCTGGCTTGAACCGGTCACCCTTCGCGGCGCGCATGCGCGGCTCGAACCGCTGTCGCATGATCACCTCGCAGGATTGACGGAAGCGGTGAAGGACGGTGGCCTCTCGAACCTGTGGTACACCGCCATCCCTCAGCCGGAGAACATGGCGAAAGAGATCGACCGCAGGCTCGGCTTGCAGAAGGCCGGATCGATGCTGCCGTTCACGGTGTTCGACGCCGACGGCCGGATTTCCGGCATGACGACCTACATGAACGTCGACACGCCGAACCGCCGCGTCGAGATCGGCTCGACTTGGTACGCTAAGCGCGTGCAGCGCAGCGCGGTCAACACGCAGTGCAAACTGCTGTTGCTGCAACATGCCTTCGAGAAGCTCGATTGCATCGCGGTTGAGTTCCGCACGCATTTCTTCAATCATCAGAGCCGGCGCGGCATCGAGCGATTGGGCGCCAAGCAGGACGGCATTTTGCGCAGCCACCAGATCGCGCCCAACGGCACGTTGCGCGACACCGTGGTTTACAGCATCATCGCCAGCGAATGGCCGACGGTGAAGGCGCATCTCAACTATCAACTCCACGAAAAGGTGCGTTGACGCTCACGTCATCGCCAGAAACGAGACGATGGAAACGTTCGATTATGTGATCATCGGCGCAGGCTCCGCCGGGAGCGTGCTGACCAACCGGTTGAGCGAAGATGCGGGCACGCGGGTGTGCGTGCTCGAGGCGGGGCCGAGCGACTGGCATCCCTACATCCATCTGCCGGCCGGCTTCATCAAGACCTTCCACATGAAGAGCGTGAACTGGGCTTACCAGCAGGAGCCTGGTCCCTACACCGGCGGGCGCAGCATCTATGCGCCGCGCGGCAAGACGCTCGGCGGCTCGTCCTCGATCAACGGTCACATCTACAACCGCGGCCAGCGCCAGGATTTCGACACCTGGGCGCAGCTTGGCAATCGCGGCTGGGGCTATCCGGACGTGCTGCCGTATTTCCGGCGCATGGAGAAGCGGATCGGCGAGGGCGACGACACCTATCGCGGCCGCGACGGCAATCTCACCGTGACCACGATGGACTGGCAGGATCCGCTCTGCGAGGCCTTCATGGCGGGTGCGGTCTCGCTCGGCATTCCGCGCAACCCTGATTACAACGGCCAGATCCAGGAAGGCGTCTCCTACTGCCAGCGCACCATCCTGAACGGACGCCGGGTCAGCGCTGCGACTGCCTTCCTGCATCCGGCGCGAAAGCGGCCGAATGTCGACGTGCGCACGCATGCCCACGTCACTGGCATCATCTTCGAGGGCAAGCGCGCGGTCGGCGTCCGCTATAACCGCGGCGGCAAGCACGGTGATCCCCTGGAGATCCGCGCCACCAAGGAAGTCATCCTCTCCGGCGGCGCTTACAACTCGCCGCAGCTGTTGCAGCTCTCCGGCGTCGGCTCGCCTGATCTGTTGCAGTCGCACGGCATCGAGGTGCGCCACGCGCTGCCGGGTGTCGGCGAAGGCCTGCAGGATCACTACGCGCCGCGTTCGGTGGCGCGGGTCAAGAACATCCGGACCATCAACGAACTGCGCCGCGGCTTCAGCCTGTGGGGCGAGGCGATCAAATGGGCGACGACGCGGCGCGGGCTGCTGTCGCTGTCGCCGACCATGGTCTACTGCTTCTGGCATTCTGGCGAGACCACCGAGAGCTCCGATTTGCAGCTCACCTTCACGCCGGCGAGCTACAAGGAAGGCGTGCAGGGCCAGCTCGAGGACGAGCCCGGCATGACGGTGGCCTCATGGCAGCAGCGGCCGGAGAGCCGCGGCTATGTCCGGATCCGCTCGGCCGATCCGTTCGCGCCGCCGATCATCCAGACCAACTATCTCGCCGAGGAGATCGACCGCCGCGTCGTCGTCGCCGGCATGAAGCTGGCGCGCCGGCTGCTCGCCTCCGAGCCGCTCAAGCCGTATTTCGCCTATGAGGACTTTCCCGGTCCGAAGGTCACGAGCGACGAGGAACTGCTCGCGGCCGCGACCCAGCGCGGCACCACCACCTTCCATCCCGGCTGCACCTGCCGGATGGGACCGGCCGACGCGCCGTGGGCGGTGGTCGACGACCAGCTTCGGGTCCATGGCATGGAGGGCCTGCGCGTGATCGACGCCTCGATCATGCCGCGGATGATCTCCGCCAACCTCAACGCCTCGACCCTGATGATCGCCGACAAGGCCTCCGACATGATCCGCGGCAAGGCGCCCGAAGCGGCTGCCAAGCTGCCGGAGTATGCGTGAGGGGATCTGGTTACCTCGCCCCGCTTGCGGGGAGAGGTCGAAATTCGCGGGACGCGAATTTCGGGTGAGGGGGACTCTCCGCCCACCGAACTCGTGGAGAGTCCCCCTCATCCCGACCTTCTCCCCGCAAGCGGGGAGAAGGAGAAGAGAAAGCGCTCAGCCGTAGACGAACGCCTTGTCCTTGAGGTCGATGGCCGGGAATTCGTCCTTCTCGGCCCAGTAGTCCTGGTTGTGCTGCCACTCCGGCTTGTCGCCGCGCTTCGGCAGCAGGTGCATGCCGCGCATCATGTAGCCGGGATTGAAGTTCTCCGGATCGATCCACGGCAGCAGCGGCATGTTGTGGTCTTCGGGGCGCAGTGCCGGTGTCACCTTGCTCACGCCGGTCGCCTTCATGTGCTTGAGCATGCGGCAGACGAAGTCGGCGACGAGGTCGACGCGCAGGGTCCAGCTGGCGCGGAAATAGCCGAACACCCAGACGAGGTTCGGCACGCCGGTGAACATCATGCCGCGATAGGTCACGGTGTCCTTGAAGTCGAGCGGCTTGCCGTCGATCTCGAAGTCGATGCCGCCATTGGCGGAGAGGTGGAAGCCGGTCGCGGTGATGATGATGTCGGCCTCGAGCTCCTTGCCGGACTTGAGCAGGATGCCCTTCTCGGTGAAGCGGTCGATCTCGTCGGTGACGACCGATGCCTTGCCGCTCTTGATGGCCTGGAACAGGTCGGCATCCGGAACGAAGGCGATGCGCTGCCGCCACGGCCGGTAGCTCGGCGTGAAATGCGTGGCGATATCGTAGTCCTTGCCGAGAACCGCCTCGACCGCAGCCAGCAGATCCTTCTTGGCGCCCTCGGGATCGGCGAAGGTCCGCTTGGTGAAAGCGTCCTGCTCGAACAGGATCTTGCGCCTGACGATCTCGTGGATCCAATGCTCGTCGACCTGCAGCCTGCGCAGCTCCTCGGCGATCTCGATCGCGTTGCGGCCGGTGCGGAAATAGGTCGGCGACCGCTGCAGCATGGTGACGTGGCCGGCATCATTGGCCATCGCCGGGATCAGGGTCGCGGCGGTGGCGCCGGAACCGATCACGATCACCCGCTTGCCCTTGTAGTCGAGGTCGTCGGGCCAGGTCTGCGGATGCACGATCGTGCCCTTGAACTTTGCCATGTCGGTCCATTCGGGCGTGTAGCCGGCGTCGTGGCGGTAGTAGCCCTGGCACATCCAGAAGAAGTTGGTGGTGAAGCGCAGCCGCTCGCCGGTGTCGATGCGCGTGGCATCGATGGTCCACAGATTGGTCTCGTTCGACCACTTCGCCGCGGTGATGGTGTGGCGATAACGGATGTGGCGTGCGAGGTCGTTCTCCTCGATCACTTCGCCCATGTATTTCAGGATCTCTTCGGCACTTGCGATCGGCGCGCTGGTCCACGGCTTGAAGCGATAGCCGAAGGTGTGCAGGTCGCTGTCGGAGCGGATGCCGGGATAGCGATGGGTGGACCAGGTGCCGCCGAAGGTCTTCTGCGTCTCCAGCACCACGAAGCTGGTGCCCGGGGATTGCGTGGTGAGGTGGTAGGCGGCGCCGACGCCGGAGATGCCGGCGCCTGCGATCAGGACGTCGAAATGCTCTGTGGTGACGGGCTCGGCGGCGCGGATCTGGGTCTGGACGTTCATCTTCCCTGGGTCTTCTTGCTTGTTGGCTTGTTCGTTGGGCGCTGGAAGCAAAACGCCGGAGCCATCGCCCCGGCGTCTGCCGATATCGAAACTAGACTTCGCGGCGGCTGAGGAACGCCAGCCGCTCGAACAGATGCACGTCCTGCTCGTTCTTGAGCAGCGCGCCGTGCAGCGGCGGGATCAGCTTGCGCGGGTCGCGCTCCCTCAGCATCTCGGGCGTGATGTCCTCGTTCATCAGCAGCTTAAGCCAGTCGAGCAGCTCGGAGGTCGAGGGCTTCTTCTTCAGGCCCGGCACCTCGCGCACCTCGAAGAAGATCCGCAGCGCCTCTTCGACCAGCCGCTTCTTGATACCGGGGAAGTGCACGTCGACGATCCGGCCCATCGTGTCGGCATCGGGGAACTTGATGTAGTGGAAGAAGCAGCGGCGCAGGAAGGCGTCCGGCAGCTCCTTCTCGTTGTTCGACGTGATCATCACGATCGGGCGCAGCTTCGCCTTGATGGTCTCGCCGGTCTCGTAGACGTGGAACTCCATGCGGTCGAGTTCGAGCAGCAGGTCGTTCGGGAATTCGATGTCGGCCTTGTCGATCTCGTCGATCAGGAGCACCGGGCGCTTCTCGTGGGTGAAGGCCTCCCACAGCTTGCCGCGCTTGATGTAGTTCTTGATGTCGGAGACGCGGGCGTCGCCGAGTTGGCTGTCGCGCAGCCGCGACACCGCGTCGTATTCGTAGAGGCCCTGCTGCGCCTTGGTGGTCGACTTGATGTGCCAGGTCAAAAGCGGCGCATCGATCGCCTTGGCGACTTCCTCGGCCAGCACGGTCTTGCCGGTGCCGGGCTCGCCCTTCACCAGCAGCGGGCGCTCGAGCACGATGGCGGCGTTGACGGCGACCTTGAGGTCATCGGTGGCGACGTAGTCCTTGGTACCCGTGAATTTCATCTATCTCTTTGCCTTGCTTCGTTCGTTGGCCGGTTCGGCCTCAACATCAAACGACCGCTCTCGCAGCGGCCGTGGGAAATGCAAATTGTTCGATCAGGCCCGCCTGATCAGCGACAGGATCACCAGCACGACCACGGCGCCGATCGTCGCGTTGACGATGTCGCGGATCGTGCCGCTGCCGAGGCTGACGCCGAGTTGCGGCAACAGCCAGCCCGCCACCAGCGCGCCGATGATGCCGACGACGATGTTGCCGATCAGCCCGAAGCCCGCGCCGCGCACGATTTGTCCAGCGAGCCAGCCGGCAATCGCACCGATCACCAGTGCCGCAATGATGCCCATTCAAACGTCCTGCCCAATGTCTTGTCAGGCGCAATTGTAATTGAAAAAGCCGGGCGGTCTAGGGCGGATTCCGCAGCGCAGCGGTACCCTGAACGGCAATTGGCGCTTAGTATGTCAGGCGTACTGTTTCCGCCCTGCGGAATGATCGTCACCAGCGAGCGACGAGGCCAGCACCGTGCGGTCGCGTCCCCTGCGTTTTGCCTCGTAGAGCGCGAGGTCGGCCTGGCCGAGCAATTCGCTCTCGTTCGTGGTCGCAGCGGTTCGGCCGGCGATGCCGAGGCTGATCGAGATCACGCCGCGCCGCGCGGCCGGGTTGGCGATCGCCAGCGATCGCACCGTGAGCCGCATCGCTTCGGCGACCTTCATCGCGTCCTGCTCACCGATGCCGGGCAGGATGATCGCGAATTCCTCACCGCCATAGCGCGCCGCCAGCGCGGTCGTGTTGCTGGTGGCGTCGGCGATCACGCGCGCCACGCGCTTCAGGCATTCGTCGCCGGCCTGATGGCCCTGGCTGTCGTTGAAGCCCTTGAAGTGATCGATATCGAGCATGATCAGGGAGATCAGCTCGCGGTCGCGGAACTCGCGCGGCAGCGCGCTGTCGAAGCTGCGGCGGTTGGCGAGCGCGGTCAGGCCGTCGGTGGTCGCAAGCTCGGACAGGCGGACGTTCAGCGCGTTGAGCTCGTCCTCCATCTTGCGGCGTTCGGTCACGTCGCGCAGCACGCCGACCACTTCGATGGCATGGTGATCTTCGGCGTGCCCGGCAAGCTTGAAATTGATCTCGACCCAGACCTCGCTGCCGTCGGCGCGGAAGGTCCTGAATTCGACTGTTTTGGTGGTGGTCCAATTGGTCAGCTCCGATGTCGCCTTGGCGACGTCGGCGAGGTGATCGGGATGCACGAACTCGAAACAGGATTTGCCGATCAGATCGTCCGGCTTGCGGCCGAGGATGGTCTCGACCGATTGCGATACGAACAGGAAACGGCCGTCGCGGTCGAGCAGGATCACGACATCGGCGATGTTGTCGGCCAGCAGCCGGTAGCGCGCCTCGCGTTCCCTGAGCATCCGCGCGACCTTGGTCCGCTTGGCGAACTCCTTGCCGAGCAGGATGGCGAACAGGATGACGCTTCCCATCAGGACGACGGCAACGAACAGGTCGTTGCGCAGATCCTGATGCCAGGCGGCGAGCACCTGCGCTTCCGGCAGGGCGACGGTGACCACGATCGGATACTGCGACGCGCGCTCGAAGCCGAGAAACTTGACGCGTCCGTCAAACGGCGATGTGGTCTTGGTATAGCCCGCGCGGTCCTGCTGGATCTGCGCCTTGAAGGCCGCGGAAACCTCCTTGCTCCATTTGCCCGCCGGCCAGTGCGCCAGGACGATGCCGTCGAGGCGGAGCAGGGTAATTCCGGCATGCGGGCCGAATTCGAAGGCCTGGTAGAACTTGTCGAAGAAGCTGCTTTCGATGGTCGCAAACAGCACGCCGCCGAAGCTGCCGTCTTCCCTGGTGACGCGCCGCGACAGCACGATGGTGGGCTGCCCGGTCAGCCGCGACTGCAACGGCTCGCTGATATGCAGCGTCGCGTCCGGCGAGTCGCGATGGCCGATGAAATAGCCGCGATCGGCGTTGTTGTGGGCCGGCAGCTCCGCAGCCGAGGAGTAGATCCGGTTGCCGTCGGGGTCGATGACGCCGATCTCCCTGATCTGCGGCAGCGCATCCGCGGTCTTGCGCAGGGCGGCGTTGAAGCGGTCGACGCGGGGCTTCTGGTATTTCAGCAGGTCGACCATCGCGTTCATCGCCACATCGATCGCCTGCACCGAATGCGAGGCGTGCTCCGCCAGCGAATGGGTGAGGTTGCGGATGTCGCGTTCGCCCTGCGACAGCGCTGTGGTGCGCGCCTCGACCGCCTTCCAGATCAACAGGCCCAGCACGAATATGCTCATCGCCGTCACCACGGCGGCGACGATCGCCGTCGGCGAGAACAGTTTCGGCAGCTTGGCGGTGCTGTTGGGCAAGTCGATCGGGTCCACTGGCGTCGTGCCGCCTCCAGTGATCAACGCCCCATCTTAACGCCGCGTTTCGGCGCCGGGAGCCGAAGCCGGCCGGGGTGGTTAAGTGAAAGTGAATGGCTGATCCGCCGGAACGGGCGGGGCAGGGGCCCTTGACGGCACCGGCAGGGCGGGCGATTTAAGTAACCATGTTCCTTCAGTTCTTCACATCGCTGCGCGACGCCCAGGTCCCCGTGACGCTACGGGAATATCTGACCTTGATGGAAGCGCTCGACGCCGACCTCGCCGAACAGACGGTCGAGAACTTCTATTATTTGTCGCGCGCCGCCCTGGTGAAGGACGAGCGCAATCTCGACAAGTTCGACCGCGTGTTCGGCACTGTTTTCAAGGGGCTCGAGAGCCTGCTCGACGCCATGGGCAAGGCGGAGATCCCCGAGGAGTGGCTGAAGAAGCTCGCCGAGAAATATCTCACCGAGGAAGAGAAGAAGCAGATCGAGGCCATGGGCTGGGACAAGCTCATGGAGACCCTGAAGAAGCGGCTCGAGGAACAGAAAGGCCGCCACCAGGGCGGCAGCAAGTGGATCGGCACCGCCGGCACCTCGCCGTTCGGCGCCCACGGCTACAATCCCGAGGGCGTGCGGATCGGGCAGGAGAAGAACCGCAACAACCGCGCCGTGAAGGTGTGGGACAAGCGCGAGTTCAAGGATCTCGACGGCAATGTCGAGCTCGGCATCCGCAACATCAAGGTCGCGCTGCGGCGGCTGCGCAAGTTCGCGCGCACCGGCGCGCCCGACGAGCTCGACCTCGACACCACGATCAAGGAGACCGCCAACCACGGCTATCTCGATGTGCATATGCGCCCCGAGCGGCGCAACGCGGTCAAGGTGCTGGTGTTCTTCGATATCGGCGGCTCGATGGATTCGCATATCGAGCAGGTCGAGGAACTGTTCTCGGCCGCCAAGAGCGAATTCAAGCACATGGAATATTTCTACTTCCACAACTGCCTTTATGAAGGCGTATGGAAGCAGAACAAGCGGCGCTTCACCGACCGCACGCCGACCTGGGACGTGCTGCACAAATACCCGCACGACTACAAGGTGGTGTTCGTCGGCGACGCCTCGATGAGCCCTTACGAGATCATGGTGCCCGGCGGCTCGGTCGAGCACGTCAATGAAGAGGCCGGCTCGGTCTGGCTCGACCGCATCACCCGCACCTATCCGCACGCGGTGTGGCTCAACCCGGTGGCGCAGAAGCACTGGGACTATTCGGAATCGACCACCATCATCCGCCGCCTGTTCTCCGAGCGCATGTATCCGATCACGATCGAGGGCCTGGAGAACGCGATGCGGGAGCTGGTGCGCTAAACGCTACATGCGTCGCGCGCCGACAGGCGCGCCAACAACAACATCCAGGGAGAGCCCCATGCCCCAGAACATCCACCGCGGCATCAAGGTGATGATCGACGAGGCCAATGCCGAGATCGAAACCATCAGCGCGGCCGACGCGATCACGATGATCGGCAAGAACGACGTCGTCATCGTCGACATCCGCGATCCCCGTGAGATCGAGCGCGACGGCAAAATCCCGGGCGCGTTTTCCTGCACCCGCGGCATGCTGGAGTTCTGGATCGATCCGAACAGCCCCTATGCCAAGCCGATCTTCCAGGAAGACAAGAAGTTCATCTTCCACTGCGCCGGCGGCCTGCGCTCGGCGCTCGCCGCCAAGACCGCCAAGGACATGGGCCTGAAGCCGGTCGCGCATATGGGCGGCGGCTTTGCCGCCTGGCGCGAGGCCGGCGGTCCGATCGAGGCGTGGGAGCCGAAGAAGAAGGGCTGAGACAATCGTATCTCTGTCGTCATTCCGGGGCGCGACGCAGTCGCGAACCCGGAATCCAGAGGTTGCTTCGCGAGCTTCCCCGATGCGCAATTGCGCATCTGAGGCTCACGCTTCGCGTGTCCCCCGGAATGACATGAAGGAATGATGATGACCGCCACCGACGATCCGCTCGTTTCGACCGAATGGCTGGCCGCGCATCTCGGCGATGCCAACGTCAAGCTGCTCGACGCGACCTTCAAGCTGCCCGGCGTGCTGCCGCTGCCGAAGGATGATTACCTTGCCGCGCATCTGCCCGGCGCGGTGTTCTTCGACGTCGACGCGGTGTCCGATCACTCCAACCCGCTGCCGCACATGTTTCCGAGCGCCGAGCAGTTCGGCCGCGACATCGGCGCCCTCGGCATCAGCAATGCCGACACCGTCGTGATCTATGATGCCGGCGGCTGGGTTGCCGCACCCCGCGCCTGGTGGATGTTCCTGTCGTATGGTCATCGCAACGTGCGCATCCTCAACGGCGGACTGAAGAAGTGGCGCGCCGAGGGCAGGGCGGTCGAGAGCGGCGAGGTGAAGCCGAAGCCTGCGACGTTCAAGGCGAGCTACGATCCGAAGCGGGTGCGCGGCATCGAGCAGATGATCGCCAATGTCGAAAGCCGCAAGGAGCAGGTGATCGATGCGCGCGCCGCCGATCGCTTCGAGGGCCGCGCGCCGGAGCCGCGGCCGGGCATCCGCGCCGGCCACATCCCGGGTGCCCGCAACGTGCCGTACAATCAGCTGTTCGATGCCGCGACCGGCGAGATGAAGCCGCTCGACGATCTGCGCAAGTCGTTCACGGGTGCCGGCGTGAAGCTCGATGCGCCTGTTGTCACGAGCTGCGGCTCGGGCGTTTCGGCCGGCGTGCTGACGCTCGCGCTCTACCGGATCGGCGTCACCGACACCGCGCTCTATGACGGCTCGTGGTCGGAATGGGGGCAGGCGAGCGGCCCGCCGATCGCAACGGGGCCAGCCTGATCAATATCTCCTAGCGTCGCGTCAGCGGCACCGGCACCGGGATCGGGTTGCCGAACGGATCGAGCTGCTGCTGAACGGCCTGCCGGATCACCGGCCGCGCGCGGACAATCCGCCGCCGCTCCTTGCGATGCGCCGGCTTGCTGGTCGCACTGCGTTCCGGCTTCTTCGCCTCGGCGGCCTTCGGCGCTGCCGGCGTCTTCACGACAACTTCTGGTCCGCCCAGTGTCGCGATCTTCGTCTCGGCCGCGATGGTCTCGGGTGACGGCGGCGGTGCGGGCTCCGGCACAACCATTGCTGGTACGGGTGCTGCGGGCGCGGGCTCGCCGGTTGCGGCGGGCGGATCAACCACAGCGGCGACCTTGGGGTCGGCAGCCGCCGGCGCTGCTTCGGCCGCGGCCGGTGTCGGCTGCGATGCCGGCGACGGATCCGGGGTCGAAGGCTGCGGAACGATCTCGGTGGATTGCGCCGCTGCGGGCGTCGCGACGGCTTGAGGTTCGGCCATGGGGGAGGCGGCCGGCGGCGCATCATCTGCCTTGACCGCGGCGAGCTTCTCCGGCTCGGCGGCAGGCGGAGCCTCCGCGGCAGCGGCCGGCTCGGACACTGCCGGTTCGGCGGTGGTCGAGGGCGCGGAAACATCCGTCGTCGCCTTGTCCGCAGCGGGCTGATCGACCCGCACCATGGCGAGCACCGGCGGAGCCTCCGGCTGCTGTGCGAATTGCGGCTCGGGCGGCGCGCGGCGGACCGGAATGCTGGCGAATTCCTCATGTGCCGCGCGAAACAGCGCGGCGGCCCCTAACCCGAACACCAGGAGCGATATCGCCAGCACGATCGCGGCGAACAGGAATCGAAGGCCGGGGAGCATGGGCGCGGGTTCCCCCTTCTGCGGGAGGGTCTCTGATGTCGAGGGAACGCGGTGACCACACAAGAAAGCCGGTGTCGCGAACGCGAATCAGGCCGATTCGAAGATATCGCAACCCTCGGAGACTGTTTGTTACAAAATGCGGGTGATTGATGACTTTGGGCACGTGGACAAACAATCCCGACCCATGAGACATCTTTGCCGCAGCGTTGACGGCAAATCACAAATGCCCGAAATAGCCCGGATTTCGCGGATTTGTCTTGAATGCGCCGCTATCTTCCTGCATTGGGCCGTTAACAGTCCGGTGTGGCTTGGGGACTATAATAGAGCAATGATGATCAACCGCATTCTGACGATTTGCGCTGCCACGGCTCTCGGCCTGGCGGGAACCTCGCTTGCGCGTGCGCAGCAGGGTTATCCGGCTCCCCAGGGCCCGGCCTATTCGGCCGCGCCGCAGCCCTACTCGCAGGGCAACATGCCGGATTTCGATGCCATCAACGACGATGACGATGCGCCGCGCAATTCGGCCGCGCTGCCGCCGCCCGGCCCGGTGATGTCGCCGGACGACCCGCGCTATGGCCGCCCGATGAATGCACCCGTCTATTCCGATCGTGGTGCGCCGACTGGTCCCGTGATGTCGCCGGACGATCCGCGCTACGGCCGTCCGATGAACGCTCCGGCGGTTTATTCCGATCGCGGTGCGCCAACCGGTCCCGTGATGTCGCCCGATGATCCGCGCTATGGCCGTCCGATGGGGCCGCCGCCGGTGATCTATGGTGATCGTCCGGGCGCGCAGCAGGCCAATCGCGACAATGGCGTTCCAGCCGCTGGCGTGTCCTATGGCGACGACCGCGGTGGCATGCGTCCGCCCGAGGGTGTCACCGGAGCCGTGCCGCAGCAGCAGGCGCCGGTCGATGCCAATGGCAAGCCGGTGCAGATCGCGGCGCTGCCGCCGGACGAGCAGCCGGAAGACGGCCCCGCGCAACTGGCCCCGAATCTGCGCCGCCAGGAAGTGGCGTTCGCGACCAAGGAGCCGGCCGGCACGATCGTTGTCGATACGCCGAACACCTACCTTTATTACATCCTGGGCAATGGCCGGGCGATCCGCTACGGCGTCCGCGTCGGCCGCGACGGCTTCACCTGGACCGGCGTGCAGAAGATCACCCGCAAGGCCGAGTGGCCGGATTGGCATCCGCCGCCGGAGATGATCGAGCGTCAGCCCTATCTGCCGCGCTTCATGGCCGGCGGACCCGGCAACCCGCTCGGCGCCCGCGCGATGTATCTCGGCTCGACGGTGTACCGTATTCACGGCACCAACCAGCCGTCGACCATCGGCAAGTTCGTCTCGTCGGGCTGCATCGGCATGCTGAACGAGGACGTCTCGGATCTGTTTGAACGCGCCAAGGTCGGCACCCGCGTGGTTGTGCTGCCCGGCGGCGCAGCCCCGGGAACGACGACGGCGTCCGCCGCGCCGCCGCCCAATCCGATGGCCCCCGCGCCGACCCAGGCGCAGGCCGCACCGCTGCCCGGCACGCAGCCGACCGCGGTGCAGCCGCTGCCCGCGCCGGTCACGGTGCGCTAGGGCAATCGGAGAACTCATCATTGAAAAAGGCGCGCGAACAGCGCGCCTTTTTTGTTTGCCGATCGATGTCCGGCCTCAGGCCAGCCGGCGCGGCGGCTCGCCACCCTTGGTGAAGGCGTCGATACAGGCGACCATCTGCTGATAGTGCGCCTGCAGGCTCTCGCGCGTCGCGTAGCCGAGATGCGGCGTGATCACGACGTTGTCGAGCTTGCGGAGCGGATGATCTGTCGGCAGCGGCTCGACCGAGAACACGTCGATGCCGGCCCCGGCGATCTTCTTCTCGCGCAGCGCCGCGAGCAGCGCGTCCTCGTCGACTATCGGCCCGCGCGCGGTGTTGACGAGATAGGATGACGGCTTCATCCGGGCGAGGTCGGCGGCGCCGACCAGTCCGCGCGAGCGCGGGCTCAGCACGACATGGATGGTGATGATGTCTGATGTCGCGAACAGCTCGTCTTTGCTGGCGTAGCCGACGCCGGCCTCCTTGCATTTCTCGGGCGTGAGGTTGGGGCTCCAGGCGATCACGTTCATGCCGAACACCTTGGCCATGCCGGCGACCTTGCTGCCGAGCTTGCCGAGGCCGATGACGCCGAGCGTCTTGCCCTCGATCTCGGTGCCGGCAAAGGTCTGCCACGCCTCGCCGGCATGCATGCGCGCGTTCTCGCGACCGATGCCGCGGGTCAATTCCAGGATCAGGCCCATGGTCAGGGGCGCGGTGGGGTCGCGGCTGTACTGGGTGCCGCACAGCACCACGTTGCGCGCCTTGGCCGCCTCCATGTCGATCGCGGCGTTGCGCATGCCCGACGTGATCAGGAGCTTCAGCTTGGGCAACGCGTCGAACAGGCTCTTCGGGAACGGGGTGCGCTCGCGCATCGCGCAGATGATCTCGAAATCCCTGAGCTTCGCCGCGGCCTCTGCCTCGCTCGCGAACGGCTTGTCGAACACCGTGACGTCGATCCGATCCTTGAGCGTCGGCCAGTCGGCCAGCGAAAGCGCGATGTCGAAATAGTCGTCGAGGATTGCACAGCGGAGCCGCGTCATCGGAAAGGTCCATTCAGGGTGAGGGCAACGGCAAAAATCACCGTCGGGATCCCCTGATGGTCGCGCGCAATCGGGGGGCGCGCAAGCGGCCGCAGTTTCAAAAGGCGGCGACCGTCACACGGTTCAGGACTGCTTGCGCGTCTTCGCGGTCCGGATATCGGCGAGCATCGATCGGACCGCCGGCGACAGCGCCATCTGCTTGGCGCGGCAGGCCGGGCCCGGGCCGCGCATATAGTGCAGTTCCGGCCGGTAGGGATTGAAAGCCTTGGCGACGAAGGCGCTCCAGAAGGCGCGGAATTCGGCGAACAGCGTCGCCTCGCCCTTGGTCGCCGGGCGCGAAAGAGGAGCTGAAATGATGGTAGCCATGACGTGGCCTCAACTGTTTTGGTCGCGGTTCTGCCGCAAAAATCGCCGTTTTCCGGCGTTGCAGACGAGTTTTGGCCTGATTTATTAAAAGATGGTTTCAATTGTCGTGATTCCGCGCGCACATCGCCGCGAACCCGTAGTCACCCGTGGTGAGCGCACGAAACGTGGTGAACGGATGGAAAACGCACGCCCCGCGGTTGCGCTTTCGGGGGCCGGCCGTTACATCGGCGGCAGCAAAATTTCCACAAATCGGATCAATTCCAGGGACAGCGGATGGCTCGCCAGTTCATCTATTTCATGCAGGGTCTGACCAAGGCGTACCCGACCCGCAAGGTGCTCGATAACATCCATCTGAGCTTCTACCCCGACGCCAAGATCGGCGTGCTCGGCGTCAACGGCTCGGGCAAGTCGACCCTGCTCAAGATCATGGCCGGTCTCGACAAGGAATATAACGGCGAGGCCTGGGTCGCCGAGGGCGCCCGCGTCGGCTATCTCGAGCAGGAGCCGCAGCTCGATGCCTCGCTCTCGGTCCGCGAAAACGTCATGCAGGGCGTCGCCAAGCAGAAGGCGATCCTCGACCGCTACAATGAGCTGGCCGTCAACTACTCGGACGAGACCGCCGACGAGATGACCAAGTTGCAGGACGAGATCGAGGCGCAGGGCCTGTGGGATCTCGACAGCAAGGTCGACCAGGCGATGGACGCGCTGCGCTGCCCGCCCGACGACGCCGATGTCACGAAACTGTCGGGCGGTGAACGCCGCCGCGTCGCGCTGTGCCGCCTGCTGCTCGACCAGCCGGAACTGCTGCTGCTCGACGAACCGACCAACCATCTCGACGCCGAGTCGGTGTCGTGGCTGGAAGGCCATCTGCGCAACTATCCCGGCGCGATCCTGATCGTGACCCACGACCGCTACTTCCTCGACAACGTCACCGGGTGGATCCTCGAACTCGACCGCGGCCGCGGCATTCCCTACGAGGGCAATTACTCGTCCTGGCTGGTGCAGAAGCAGAAGCGGCTCGAGCAGGAAGGCCGCGAGGACGCCGCGCATCAGAAGACGCTGGCCCGCGAGCAGGAATGGGTGGCGTCGTCGCCGAAGGCCCGCCAGGCCAAGTCGAAGGCGCGCTACCAGCGCTATGAGGAACTGCTCAAGCAGGCCAGCGAGAAGCAGACCCAGACCGCGCAGATCATCATTCCGGTGGCCGAGCGGCTCGGCGCCAACGTCGTCGACTTCGAGGGCCTCAGCAAGGGCTTCGCCGATCGGCTGCTGATCGACGATCTCAGCTTCAAGCTGCCGCCCGGCGGCATCGTCGGCGTGATCGGAGCCAACGGCGCCGGCAAGACCACGCTGTTCAAGATGATCACCAAGCAGGAGACGCCCGACAAGGGCAGCATCACGGTCGGCGAGACCGTGCATCTCGGCTATGTCGACCAGTCGCGCGATGCGCTCGACGGCAAGAAGACGGTGTGGGAAGAAATCTCCGGCGGCAACGAGCTGATCCTGCTCGGCAAGAAGGAAGTCAACTCGCGCGGCTACTGTTCGTCGTTCAACTTCAAGGGCGCCGACCAGCAGAAGAAGGTCGGCGCGCTGTCCGGCGGTGAGCGCAACCGCGTGCATCTCGCCAAGATGCTGAAGTCGGGCGCCAACGTGCTGCTGCTCGACGAACCGACCAACGACCTCGACGTCGACACGCTGCGCGCGCTGGAAGAGGCGCTGGAGGATTTCGCCGGCTGCGCCGTCATCATCAGCCACGATCGCTGGTTCCTCGACCGCATCGCGACCCACATCCTGGCCTTCGAGGGCGACAGCCATGTCGAATGGTTCGAGGGCAACTTCCAGGATTACGAAAAGGACAAGATGCGCCGGCTCGGCCAGGACAGCATCATTCCGCACCGCGTGAAGTACAAGAAGCTGACGCGCTGATCAGGCCTCGCAGGTCGCCAAACCGGTCGAGGAAGGCCCGTGCGCGGGGCAGCGCGTCGTGAAGGAATTTCTTTGGCTCGCGCAGCCAAAGCCCTTCGATCTGGCGCGAGCGCCGTTCCGAGATCAGGATTTCGGCCGGCAGATCGACGAGCGTCGCGTCCCAGCCTGGAAAAAACCGGCGTGCGCGCCGGAAGCCGAGCGACAAAAGCTGCGCTTCGGTGGTCAGCCCATGGTAGTCGAACGCGGCCTTGCCGTCCGTGACGTAGATGTGGTTGCCGGTGTAGCCGGGCGCCGGCTTGATCCATCGGGCGTGAAAGCCGAGATCGGCGTATCTCTCAAGGAACGCGTAGGCGAGCACCTGGCAGGCACCATTCGCAAAGAAATGGCGATCAGGCCGATGCCATCGACGTTCCGGATCGTCCTTGACGTTGAGCTTCGGAAAGAACATCGGCGCGCGCTCGCGCTGGGCGGACAATATGGCGAGACTATCCCTTGTCGGCGGCGGGGAAAGGGTCGAATTTCGGATACTTGCGGAATCGTGACGGCATCGCGGCGCAATCT
The DNA here is from genome assembly GCF_002289535.1 of Bradyrhizobium sp. UFLA03-84. Lineage (NCBI taxonomy): Bacteria > Pseudomonadati > Pseudomonadota > Alphaproteobacteria > Hyphomicrobiales > Nitrobacteraceae > Bradyrhizobium > Bradyrhizobium sp. UFLA03-84. The sequence continues at coordinate 877,945 of NZ_NSJY01000013.1, forward strand.
GCGGCCAGTTGTCGCTTTTCAAGCGCGCGGGATTGCGTAGATAGAGCGCTCCGCAATTTCAATTCCGCGAGCAATCCAACATGTCCGCTGTTTCCGACGCGCGCGCCCCTTTGAAGGGCCGCTCGCTGCGTCCCGTTCCCATGCTGATCTTCGGATCGCGCTGGCTGCAATTGCCGCTCTATGTCGGCCTCATCATCGCCCAGGGCGTCTATGTCGTGCTGTTCCTCAAGGAGCTGTGGCACCTGTTCGCGCACGCGTTCGATTTCAGCGAGCAGCAGATCATGCTGGCCGTCCTCGGCCTGATCGACGTCGTCATGATCTCGAACCTCCTCGTGATGGTGATCGTCGGCGGCTACGAGACCTTCGTCTCGCGCCTCAATCTGCAGGGCCACCCGGACGAGCCGGAATGGCTCAGCCACGTCAATGCCAGCGTGCTGAAGATCAAGCTCGCGATGGCGATCATCGGCATTTCCTCGATCCATCTGCTGCGCACCTTCATCGAGGCCGGCGCGCTGTCGTCGGGCAAGGGCAACTACACCGAGACCGGCGTGATGTGGCAGACCATCATCCACTGCGTCTTCATCCTGTCGGCGATCGGCATCGCCATCGTCGACAAATTGTCGAACGACTCGATCGAGGGCGCCAAGCAGCAATCCGGGCATTAGGCCGCCAACGGTTCACAGCAATCCGGTGTCGTGATAAGCCTCACGACACTGGATATCGCGGGTGTTCGCCGGATGGCGCGCCCATTGGACCGCTGTCTGAACAGGTTGTTGCATTTGGCATTGCTCCGCGCGCTTGCCTTCGGGCTTCTGCTTGCATCCGTCGTCTCGCCCGCGCGTGCGGCCGACGCCGCGTTCAGCCAGTTCATCGCCTCGCTGTGGCCTGAGGCCAAGGCGGCCGGCGTATCGCGTGAAACCTTCGATCGCGAGACGCGTTCCCTCGAGCCCGACTACAAGCTGCCCGACCTGATCCTGCCCGGGCGTCCCAAGACCGGCGCGCCGGCGCAGGCCGAGTTCGTGCAGGTGCCGGCCGACTACATCAAGGAAGCCTCGATCGCACGGCTCGCTGCGGAGGGACAGCGGCTGTTGCAGAAGTATCGGCCGTCGCTCGACGCGATCGAGAAGCGGTTCGGCGTTCCTCCAACGATCGTGCTGGCGATCTGGGGCCGCGAGACCGACTACGGCCGCTATTCGCTGCCCTACGACACGCTCCGCGTGGTGGCGACGCAGGCCTATGTCGGCCGTCGCAAGGATCAGTATCGCACCGAGTTCATCCTCGCGCTGAAGATCCTCGGCGAGGGCGTGGTGACACGCAAGGAACTGCGCTCGTCCTGGGCGGGGGCGACCGGCTACACCCAGTTCCTGCCGTCCGAGTACTACAAGCACGGCGTCGATCTCGACGGCGACGGCAAGGTCGACATCTGGCACTCGGTGCCGGACGCGCTCGCCTCCGCCGCGCAGCAGCTCGTCAACAAGGGCTGGCAGCCCGGCGTGCGCTGGGCCTACGAAGTCACGGCGCCGGCCAATGCCGACTGCACGATGGGCGTGCCTGAAGTGACAAGGCCGATCAGCCAGTGGCTGCGGGCGGGCTTCGTGCCGGTGCGCGGGCAGAAGCTCAGCGCCACCGAGCAGGCGCAATCGGCCTCGCTGCTGCAGCCGGAAGGCATCTACGGTCCGGCCTTCCTGACCACGCCGAACTACTTCGTGATCAAGGAGTACAATTTCTCCGACCTCTACGTGCTGTTCGTCGGTCATCTCGCCGACCGCATGACCAGCCCGCAGCCGTTTGCGACGCCATGGTCGGCGTCGAAGCAGCTGCGCTCCGCTGATGTCGAGGCGATGCAGCAGCAGCTGACCAAGATCGGGCTCTACAAGGACAAGCTCGACGGCAAGGCCGGGATGCAGACCCGCGCGGCGCTCGGCGCCTACCAGAAGCAGGCCGGGCTCAAGGTTGACTGCTGGCCGAGCGAGGCGGTGCTGCGCGCGATGCACGGGCAGCGCTAGAGCATGATCCGGAAAAGTGCGAAGCGGTTTTCCGATAAGATTATGCGCAAACGAAGGGCTGCAAGGACAATCGCCAAGACTGTTTCGGAGCGGAAAAACAAAAACCCGGCCGCAAGGCCGGGTTTTCGAGTGTGATGCTGAAACCGTGTCGGTCGATCAGTCGCAAACCTGGATGCGACGGAAGCGCCAGCCGTAGCCGTCCCAGAAGCGCTCACGAACCCAGCGGCACGGAGCTTCTTCGACGTAGGTCGGGGCCGGTGCAACATAGACCGGGGCCGGACGAGCGCCTGCGATCGCGCCTCCGAGCAGGGCGCCGCCGATCAGGCCGCCGGCAACGCCGGCCGCAACGGCGCCTCCGTCACCTGCCTTGGCAGCCGGAGCAACGGCCAGCGAACCGGCAATCGTGGTAACGGCAACGAGGGCAGCTAAAGTCTTCTTCATGTCTTTGGCTCTCCTGGAAGGTGGTGGCGTCATGGTCCGACGCCGGGTTTTAGGTGACTCGCACGCTGATCTCGAACTGCTGTCTTGCTAAACAGCGCAGAACAGTCAACCGAAAGTAAACGTCCGCAGGCTCATCGCGCAGAAAAGCGGTTTTTTCTGGCCATCTACAGCCGATGTCCCGGACAAACAGTCGGTTTTCCGGGACATCAGGTTCGAATTAATCGAGATGAACGGCGATCAATCGCAAACGCGGACGCGGCGAACGCGCCAGGTGTAGCCGTCCCAGAACCGCTGGCGCTGCCAGAAGCAGTCGGGGCCGTAGCCGGGCTCGGCGACATAGGCCGGACCGGGCGCGTAGTAGCCGTAGCCGGGACCGTAATAGCCGTTTTGCGAAGCGATCGCGCCACCGACGATGGCGCCACCGATCAATCCCGCAGCGACGCCGGCGGCGACACCGCGTTGTGCCTGGGCGGGGGCGGGCACCGCCACAGCCGAAACCGCCAGAGTGGCGGCGGCGCAAAGCGCCAGCAATGTCTTCTTCATGACCTCACCTTTCTCACGGGAGCGGGGACAGCGTGCGTTGGCGATCTGTCTCGCGCTAAGGGTTCCATATTCCGCTTGAATGTTCAATGAACGACGCTGCCGTATTCGCGACCAAATGCTTGCAGCTTTTGAAATATTTCGCAATGCACAGACTAGAGCGCCGTCGGGGCAGCGGGTGTCCCCGGCGCATTGAGAATGGTCAAAAAACCGGCGTCCCCCGATTTAGATTCATTCCAATATGAATCCCGCATCAGTTTGGAATTGCTACAAAAACGGCTTTTTCCTTTTGCATCCGGCCGGGGCCGACAATATCCATATTGCCAAGCATCACCCGTTGGACCTGCCTCCTCTGATGATTGTCTGTTCCTGTAACGTCCTGAGCGACCACGATGTCCGCAATGCCGTGAACGGTGGCGGGTCCGTGACACGAAATGCCAAGCAGGTGTATGGCTGCCTCGGCTGTAGCGCCGAATGCGGCCGCTGCGCGCGCACCATCAAGGCGATCATCGACGAGGCGCTCGGTCCCTGCGCCAAGGCCTGCTGCTCCGGCTGTCCGCACAGCGGCCATCCGCACGCCGCCAACGACGAAGACGCCGAGCCGGCCGAATTCGCGCTCGCGGCCTGCTGAGGCATTTTCCGGCCCGGAGCCGAAGCTCCAGCTTCCTGTCTTGACGCGTTTTCCGCCCGCGTACCGGCCTTCACACCGCGGGCATGCGCTCTGTCTCCACCAAATTCATCGAATCCGGTTATCCACGCGCTGCTTCCGCGATGGGTTGCTCTCTCCGGTAATCTGATTTAGAAGCGTTCTAAATTCAGACCGGCCAACGGTGGCCGCGACAGGTGGAGTGGATCATGCAAGGCGACCCGAAGGTCATCGATTATCTGAACAAGGGGCTGCGCAGCGAACTGACCGCCATCAATCAGTACTGGCTGCACTACCGGATGCTCAACAATTGGGGCCTCCTGGAGATGGCCAAGGTCTGGCGCAAGGAATCCATCGAGGAGATGGAGCACGCCGACAAATTCGTCGATCGCATCCTGTTCCTCGACGGCTTCCCGAACCTGCAGGTGCTCGATCCGCTGAAGATCGGCCAGGACGTCAAGGAGATCATCGAGTGCGACCTGGCCGCCGAGATCGGCGCCCGCACGCTCTACCAGGAGGCGGCGACCTACTGCCACGGCGTCAAGGATTACGTCAGCCGCGACCTGTTCGAGCAGTTGATGAAGGACGAGGAACACCACATCGACTTCCTCGAGACCCAGCTCGACCTGATCAAGCGCATCGGTCTTGAGCTCTACACCCAGAAGCACGTCGGGCATCTGCAAGGCGAGGATCACTGAGCGGCGTTTCGCCCTCGGAGAGAGTGCCGCAAAGAAACGAGAGGCCGTCCTTGCGGGCGGCCTCTTTTGTTTTCGCGATCCGGGTGAAGCTCTCGCTCAGTAGCACCGCGTGATGTTGATCGTACGGTCACCGCCGCGTCCCGGCACCGTCACGGTCTCCGTGGGGCAGCTCGACACATAGGGGCGATCGGACGGCGCCACCGCCGGCGGATAGCGGTGCGCCCAATCCCAGGGCACGTCCTGGGTGTAGGTGTAGCGGACGTCGTTCGAGACCGGCGCCGGGACCTCGGCGGCGAGGGGAGCCGCGGCCAGCGCGTCGTCATAATATCCGCTCGTCCCGGGCAACACGATGCCGGGCACCCGCACATGGTGGCGGAAGGCCGGATGGTGCGAGGAGAACGTGCCGCGCGGCGCGGCTCCGGATCTCGCATCGGTCTCGGTCGAGGAAGCAAGCAGCAGCGCTGCAATGCCGAGGGACGCCAGCAGCGCCCCGGATGTTCGATAGCTCATGGCACGCACCAACCCGCGGTTACGGAGCAGTGTGCGGACGCTAGGCCGGGCCGCGTTGCGCCCGCAAACGTATCCTTAATTATTGGTTAAAAAGTAAGGTTAACAGAAGGTGGATGTTTCAAATTGGCGCGATCGGCCCGGGGCTGGCGCGCACCGCACGTCCGATGCAGAGCCGTCAGACCGCGTCCGCCGGCACGAAGCAGCTGATGATGATGCTGCCGCGGTGATGCACGTACCACACCACGGCCTCGCCGACCGGATTGCCGCGATCGCGGATCACGGCGCGCTCCGGCACCATCATCCATTCGCCCTCGATCGGCACCCAATAGGCGCCGCCCCGAACATCGTAGCTGGTGCGATGGCCATCGGAGATGTCGCAGCACGGCACGCCGTTCGGCGCGATCACGCTCTTGAACCAGGCGCGGATATCGGGCGGCACATTTTCGTATTGGCCGTTGTCGAACGCCAGCGCAGCGCCCGCCATGATGACGAGCCACGCGAGCACCGCGCCATGCGTCAGCCTTCGCATTGCATTCCTCCGCGAAAACCTTGTGCGTGATCCGCGCAACGCCCGCGCGCGAATCCGGTGTTTGCGCGATTAGGCACGAACCGCGTGCGGGATGCATGCTCAAAGAATGAGCGAAGCGGTGCGGTCTCCGTGATGCAGTGCGGGATCGCGCCGTTCAGGCTGGCTTCTTCGTGCGTGCCTTCTTCGCGGGCTTCGCTGCGATGTTGTCCCGCGCCATCGTCAGCGCGCTGCGCAGCGTGAGCTGGTCGGCTTTGGCGAGACGGACATTGGTGCTGCCGCCCTTGCCCCAGCCGCCCGGCACCGGCCGGAAGATTTCCGGCTCAGCCTCGACCACGACAGCCTGCTGCTCCGGCGTCAGCTTCACCATGCCCCAATCCTTGTCGGGATAGCCGAGCGTCGCGAAGATGCGCTTGCCGACGCGGAAGTCGGCTGTGCCGTGATGCGCGCCTTCAATCACGTCGGGTAGGCTCAGCGCTGTACGACGAAAGCGAGTTGCGGACATCGTCCTGACCTCGATCGCTACATCGTCCGTTGCGGCGCGGTCTGCAACAGCTCCTGCAATTGCCTGGCGTAGAATTTGGCGTCGCCGGTCGTGAGGTGGCCGCGCGTTTCGCTGCTTGCCGGGATCAGATAGATCTTGCCGTTCTTGATCCGCTTCACCGCAGCTTCAGTCACGCCGGTCTCCGGCGGATTGCGCTCATCGTCGGCGGCGTTGATCGCGAGCAGGGTGGCCTCGATCTTCTCCATCTCGGCGGACGGATCGTAGTCGTGCGAGGCCTCCCATTGATAGATGTAGTCGTTGGCATCCGCGGTGGCCGGCAACGCCAGCTGGTCATCGACCATCTTGTCGGCCTGCGGCGCCGACGGCGCCAGCGTCTGGTAGCCGAGCGTGCCGCCGGCGCTGGCGAAGCGATAGGCTGCGATGGCGTATTTCATCATGCGCGGCTGGCTGGTGTAATTGCCGCCGTTGTAATCGGGGTCGTTGCGGATTGTTTCCAGCATGGTCCGGCGCAGAATCCAGTTGCGCGCGGCCATCGCAGTCGGCTGCGAGGCCATCGGCACCACCACGTCCATCATCTGCGGATACCGCACGCCCCAGATCCAGCTGTGCATGCCGCCCATCGAGTTGCCGATCACGAGCCGCAGATGCTTGATGCCGAGCCCTTCGGTGACGAGCCGGTACTGCGCGTCGACCATGTCGTTGTAGTCGTATTTCGGAAAGCTGGTGCGCATCGCATCCGACGGCTTCGACGATTTGCCGTGCCCGATGCCGTCGGGGATGATGATGAAGTATTTCGCTGCGTCGAGCGGCTGGCCCGGGCCGAACAGTTGGCCGGCAAACGCCGGCGTCAGCATGCTGGCGGCCGAGCCGCCGGAACCGTGCAGCACCAGCACCGGCTGTCCGGTCGGCGCGCCAACCGTGGTGTAGTGCAGCCGCAGTTCCGGCATCACCTCGCCGCTGTGGAACTTGAAGTCCTTTGCGATCCACTCGCCATCCTGCGGCGCGGGATAATCTGCAGCCATGGCCGGTACCGACATCGAGACGAGGGCGGCCAGAAGTGCCGCGCACAAACGGATCATGGTGCTTCTCCCCACGCGCGGCGCGTTTGTCCAGCCGCTTCGGTGCAAGCCTAGCATGAGGGAAAGCGTTGTCCGAGAGGTACGCCGGCGCGGCTGGCGAAGACGTCTTGGGGCTAGCCTGCCTTCAGGACGTTCAGCGCATACCATCCCCAATAGACGCGGTGGCGCTGGATCAGGCCATCCTCGATCTCCATGACCTCGACGAGATCCATTTGATCGCCGTCCGGGGACTGGCGCGGATATTCCCAGGTCAGGATCCGGCCGTCGCTGAAGAAGCCTTGCTTGAAGCGCCGCCGCTGCGGCGGGTTGGTGCGGAACACGCGCGCGATGAATTCGCGCAGCGCCTCGCGGCCCCTTACGATCCCGTCCTTGGTCTGCATCAAATGCTGAACCAGCGGACTCTCGATCGAGGCGTCGGGCGCGTAGAGCGCGAGCGCCGCCTCGAGGTCCTTGTGGCCGAGGGCCTCGTCCCAGAGCCTGTAGATGCGTTCCGCGTCGGTGTTGCCGGCTGTCATGATTGTTCCCATCTGTTGCGTTGACCGCGCCGATTTGACCGGAAGCGGCCGTCGCGACGTTTCAGGAAAATCTGAAATGAGTTTCGCGGCAGGGCGAATGTGGCTAGGACGTTCTTGCGCGACCTGGAGGAGGATGCGGTGGGATCATCCCAATCCGTGCAGACGGGATTTTCGCGGATCGCCGAGGCATTGGGCGATCCGGTGCGCGAGGCCATGGTCAGCGCGCTGGCCGACGGCAAGGCGTTGCCGGCAGGCGAGCTTGCCGTGGTCGCCGGCATTTCGCCGCAAGGCGCCAGCGCGCATCTGCAGAAGCTGGTCGATGCGCGCGTGCTGTCGGTGTGGGCGCAGGGCAGGTTCAGATACTACCGGATCAGGGACGACGACGTCGCAGCGCTGATCGAGAATCTGGTCGATCTGGCGGCGAAGACCGCTGCCGCGCCGAGGCGTGCGATGCCGGCCGAGCAGCTCAGGCAATCGCGCACCTGCTATCATCATCTTGCCGGCCAGCTCGGCGTGCTGTTGGCGAATGCGCTGATCCGCCGCCGCCTCGTCATCATCGATGGCCGCGAGGGGCACGTCACCGAGCAGGGGTTGGCGTGGTGCCGCGCTGAGCAGATCGATTTCGATCCGGTGCGGCAGCCGCATCTGCGGCTTTGCAACGACTGGACCGAGCGCGTGCCGCACCTCGCCGGTCCGTTTGCCAATGCCGTGCTGGCGCGGCTGGTCGAGATGCGCGGCGTTGCGCCGCATCGGATTCCGCGCGCGCTGCGAATCACCGACCGGGGGCGCGCGTTCTTCGACCGGCTCGGCGTACAGGTTCCGTTCTGAAGCTGCGCGACGGAACTAGCGGCCGTCCTCGACTTCGGTTTCCGGGCGGTCGCTGCCGGAGGCGGTCTCGGTCAGCCATTTGCCGTCCGAGGTCTCGTACTGGATCGCCTCGGTGCGCCCGGGCACGCGCTGTTCGTTGGCCGCGCGCCGGGCGGCGGCAAGCGCCGCGGCATGGGTTGGAAACGGTTCGGAGAACACCCCGTCGACGGTATAGGCCCAGCCGCCATCGTGCTGGACCACCTTGTAGATCACGTGGCTCATCCGGAACCTCGTTTCCATCGTGGACCATGGGGCTGCCAGAATAGACCACGATGTCGTATTTTGCAGCAGCCGATCGTCTTTGAGACGCAAGCCCCCAAAATGCGGGCGAGGGAGACCGACATGTGCCGCAATATCAAGACGCTGTTCAACTTCGAGCCGCCCGCCACCGAAGACGAGATCCATGCCTCGGCGCTGCAATTCGTGCGCAAATTGAGTGGCTTCAACAAGCCGTCGCAGTCCAATGACGCCGCCTTCAACCTCGCCGTGGCCGAGGTCTCCGCTGCTGCGCGAAAACTCCTGATCTCGTTGCAGACCACGGCGCCGGCCCGCGATCGCGAGATCGAGGCGGAGAAGGCGAGGGAGCGTTCACGCCTGCGGTTCGGCTGAGGCCAGCGCATTCCGTGATGCAGGTCACGGTAACGCGTCAGGCCACCGGGCATCGTTGCCGCTCATTCCCGGCCCCGGAGCCACGCCATGAAGCCTGCCGCCCTGCTCACTCTCTGCTCGATTGCGTTCGCCGTGCTCTGGACCTGCGGCATGCTGTGGTCGAGCGGTACGATCGACCTCGCCAACGTCGTCATCCTGTCGGCGTGCGGGGCGTTCGCGGGTGTTGCCTGGTACTACGCGATGCGCTGGGTGTTTCAGCTGATGCAGCTCGCCCGGCCGTCCGATCCTCCGGCCAATCCCGGGACCGAGCGGTGAACGTCGCGCGCGACACGCATCTCGTGGGTCGTGTCGCCGCGCGGTGACAGAAAGGGTTACTTCCTGTCCTTCTTGCGGTGCTTCTTCTTTTTCTTGTGACCGTCGTCTTCGTCGTCATCTTCAGCGAAATCGATCGCGTCGACGTCAAGCGCGATCGCCTCCGCAGCCGCGCGCTCGGCGGCATCGCGCTCGGCGAACTCGGCAGCTTCTCGCTCCTTGGTGCGCTTGTAGTCTTCCCAGGCGTCGAAGATCATGTGCAGCCACGGCATCACCTGCTCGATCGACGGCAATTGGCCGGGCGGGCCGGCTTCACCGCGCGGACCGGCCGGTCCCTGCGGGCCCTGAGGACCAGCTTCGCCGCGCGGACCCTGCACGCCTGCCTTGCCCTGCGCCCCCGGCTTGCCCTGAGGGCCGGCCTTTCCAACCACACCCGCCTTGCCCTGCGGACCCGGCTTGCCGCGCGCACCTTCCGGCCCCGGCCGCCCGGGATGTCCCTGCGGTCCGGGCTTTCCCGGTTCGCCCTGACGGCCCTGCGGCCCCTGCGCTCCTCGTGCCCCCTGGCGGGAAGTTGTCTCGTCAGCCACTGGTATGCTCCGTCGCGATTTGAAGCCGCTTGTAACAGAGGTTGGACGACGGCTTCAATTCTGCCTCGCGGCACCGATGCGAGCGATCAACAGTCATAATTCCATGGGCATTATGACAACGGAGGACGCATTGCGGGTTCTGGACGGCAGCTACGGCGACGAGCCGCAACCGCTCGACATCGTCGTGACGCGGCAGGATGTGCTTGACGAAGCAAGCTTTCGCAGCACGGGCGTGCTCGAGCTCTACGAGCACTTGTTTCCCGCGATCGAGCGCGACAGTCCTGACGACATCCTGCGCTGGCTGTTGTCGGATGATGTCGGCGGGATCAGGCATTTCAGCGTCGGCGGCCAGGAGATGTCCTATCGGCTCGACTCGCGCTGCTTCATCCTGCGCGCCACCGGGCGCGCGATCGGGCTCGGCTTCTTCACCTACGATCACGCAAGCGATATGATCTTTTGCAACCATGTCGGCATCGGTAAGACGTGGCGTGGCAATGGCCTGGCGCGCGCATTCTATCGCGAGCTGGTCGACATGCTCGATGCGCTGTTCCCGCGCAATGTCGGGGTGGTGCTCGAAGTCGAGCCGTTCGATCGCGATCGCGTGGCCGCGATCACCGCCGATCTCGAGCAAACGGGCCGGCGGCCACTCGCGGCGGCTGAGCAGGATCAGATCGGCCGCTTGCTGCGTGTGAGCTGGTACGACAGGCTCGGCTACTCCGTGTTCTGCGACGCGCGCACGATGCGGCCGCTCGCGTGCCGCTCGCCGTGTCTCGATCCGTCGTTGCCGTCATCAGCATGGGCAGCTGGAGAAGAAGACTACTGGCTGATGTGGCAGCCGCGGACTGGCGCGCCTGATGCGGAGGCGCGTGCAGGTCCGCTCTGGCGCAAGGTCGCCACCGCGATCTATGTCGAGATTCTCGCAAAATCCCTGGTCGCGCTGGATCCGGACGGCCGGCGCGGCTATTGGGACTACGCGACCGCGTTGGTCGCCGGGACGCTGCAACGGAGTGCAGCGAGCGACGTGCATCTCGCTCGCTGCCTCCATGACGATGATCGCGCGTTGTTGACGCGCTGGCGGCGCCTTGCGATCGACCTGCCGATCTAGCATCGGAGGCCGCTAGGCCGCAGCGTGCTCGCTATGCGGCACGTCGATGCCGTCGGCTGAATATTCGCGAATCTTGTTCCGCAAGGTTCGGACCGACAGTCCCAGCACGCGCGCGGCGCGGGTGCGGTTGCCGTCGCAGCGCGCGAGCGTCTGCAGCACCAGTTCCCGCTCGACTTCATCGACGGTCGCGCCGATCAGCAATGGGACAATTTCATTTGGAGCCAGCGACGGCAGCAGTGCTTCCGGCGACGGTACGGTGGACGCGTATGACATGAACTCCTCCCGATCAACGCCCGCCTCGTCGATGAGGCGCAGACATCGAGAACCAACTACCCCGTAGATCCACGGTGTGCCGGTTTGGTTAACAAGTCCTTAACGCCTCGCTAACTCCCTGCTTTGTAAGCAAAATACCCAGAAATCGCCACGATTGCGGTTCCATCCGTCACAGTGTCCGGTAGCCGCCATCGACCATCACGATCGATCCGGAGACATAGGCCGCGAGGTCCGAGGCGAGGAAGATCGCCGGGCCGACAATGTCCTCCGGCTTGCCGGCGCGGCCCAGCGGGGTGTGGTCCATGAACACTTTCACGAGATCGGGATTGGTGGCGCGCACCTTCTCGTTCAGCGGCGTCTCGATGAAGCCGGGGCCGATCGCATTGACGCGCACGCCGTCCTTGCCGAGCTCGGCGGCCAGCGCCTTGGTGAAGCCGAGCACGCCGTGCTTGGAGGCGGTGTAGGCCGGCGAACTCGGCGTGCGCAGATGCACGAAGGACTGGATCGAGCCGATATTGACGATGCGTCCCTTGTTCTTGCGTAGCGGCGCGAGGAAGGAATGCGTGACGTTGAAGACGCCGGTGAGATTGATCGAGATGATGTCTTCCCAATCCTTGATCACGGCTTCGTCGGCCCCGAGCATGCCGTTACGGCGCGCGATGCCGGCATTGTTGACCAGGATCGAGACCGGCCCCACCTTGTCGGCGATCTGCCTTGCGATCGCGACGCAGGCGTTCCGATCGGTCACGTCGAGCGCAAAGCTGTCCGCCTTGCCGCCGGCGCCTTTGATCTCCTTGGCCGCTTCCGCCACCGCATCGCCGTTCATGTCGAGCAGCACCACGCGCGCACCCTCGCGGCCGTAGCCCAATGCGATGGCGCGCCCGATGCCCGAGCCTGCACCGGTGATGACGGCGATGTGATTGTCGAGAAGGGCCATGGCGTTTCCTCGTTCTGATTTGTTGGTGTTGTCGACAACACTATTCAAAACTGCGCCAACCGAAACGCCAAGCCGCGTTTGTGCGTTGCTGTCATCCATATTCGGATGACAGTACGGACCGATCATGGACCCGCAAATCAGACACTGGAAAGTTGCGATCGAGCGCTTCTGCGCGGCGCCTGATCCGGACTATCGCGAGATCGCCAGATTGATCGCCGAGATCGCCACCACCGACATCGACGAGACGCTGCGACATGCGGCCGCACAGGTGCTGCCGATCCTGCGCCAGGCGGCGCTGAAGTCAGCCGACCGCAGGACCAAGTCGATGGCACTGCGCCGTCTCGGCATCGTCGCCGATGCGCTGCACACATTGTCCGCGCCGCAGTTCGGCCGCCGTGGCTTGACGCCGAAGGCGCTGACGCAGGAGGAGCGCTACCGGCAATTGCTCGGCCTGCCGTTCGGCCGCCATCTCGCGGCGACCGAAATCCAGCAGGCGTTCAAGCGCGCCGCCAAGACGGTGCATCCCGACGGCGGCGGCAATGGCGCGGCGTTCCTCGAGCTTGCCGCCGCGCGCGACGCCTTGATCAAGCATCACTGATGTATCAAGCATCATTGATGCGCGATCGCGTGATGCCCGACAGCACAAGGGCGGACGCCCCGCTGTTGCCGCGTGTCCGCCCTGCGCGTGATCGGTGATCGCTCAGAACGAGCAGGTGCCGTTGTTGAGAAGCCCGGTCTTGTAGGTGAAAGCGGCGTCGAAGGTCGGCAGCTCCTCGCTGACGACGGCGAAGTTCGCGGGCCACGGCGTGGTCGGGATGCTCTGGTCCCAGATCTGGCAGAAGCCGGTGTCCTGCCAGCGGATCAGATGATACGGGTTGGCGCTGGCGGGGCTGGCAGCGGCAAGCACGGACACAGTGGCGGCAATGGTGGCGCAGGCGATCGCAAGACGACGCATGGGAAATCTCCGGTTTGAATATGTGAATGCTCCGCGGGGCAATCCTGGAGCTCAGGGGCCGATCGCCCCGGACATGCAGTGAGTGTTGCAATCCCGGGAACAGGTTCAATGCCGGTTGCGCGGACAAACCGGCCGACGCTGTGTCAAATTGCGCAGGATTGTACGCTTGCTACAGTCGGCGCGTTGCGATTCGTGCCCGCGTCGCGACGCGCGCAGATCGACGTGGGTAAACCTTGGGGAGACCGTACATGAAACTTTCATCCACCCTTCGCGCCGCGCTGGTCGCGCTGCTGGCGTTCACGGGTCTGGCTTTCTCCACCGCCGCCCGTGCCGACAGCGGCTTCGTGACGCTGACGATCTACAAGGCCGGCTGGATCATCGGCGGCTCCGGCGGCAGCGGCGTTTTGACGTTCCGCGGTCGCTCTTATCGGCTGTCCACCGGCGGTCTCGATTATGGCCTGGTGTTCGGCGGCTCCAAGACCGTGCTGCGCGGCCGCGTCAGCAACATCAACCGTCCGTCGGATGTCGCCGGCGTTTACGGCGCAGCGGGTGCGGGGCTTGCCGTCGGCCGCGGCGCGCGTGCGATCGTGCTGACCAATCAGAAGGGCGCGGTGCTGGAGCTGACCGGCCACCAGGTCGGCCTGATGGCCAACGCCGATCTGAGCGGACTTGCGATCACGATGCAGTAGGACGCTTGCGTGATTTCGGAATATTAGAAGCGTATCCGTGAGTTGCCCGACGTGTCAAGTGGCCTGGTCGAACGGCCGGCTGGCCACTGGCTGCTTTGCATGGGGTTGTTTTCGATATTTTGGCAACGTCCCCCGCGATTGCCCTGCCCGCAGGCGCGAGAGCGGGCGCACCGTCTCTTGCGAGTGCCACTCAGCCTGGTCACGCGTTCGGGCCTAAGCCGGAACGCGACGGGACCTACCTGAACAGATGCAGCGCTGCGTATTGCAGCAGCATGATGGTCTTGGCGTCGACGATGCGGCCGTCGTTGATCATGGCGAGTGCGTCGTCGATCGCAAGCTCCAGCACCTCGATGTCCTCGCCCTCGTCGGCAAGCCCGCCGCCGTCGCCGACGCGCATTGCAGCGTCGTATTCGGCGACGAAGAAATGCAGCTTCTCGGTGACTGCGCCGGGCGTCATGAAGGCTTCGAACACCTTGCGCACGTGATCGAGGCGGTAGCCGATCTCTTCCTCCGCCTCGGCGCGAATGCGCTCTTCCGGCGCGGCATCGTCGAGCAGGCCGGCGGCGGCCTCGATCAGGAGATCATCATAGCCGTTGGCGAAGGCGGGATAGCGGAACTGGCGCACCAGCACCACGCTGCGGGCCTTCAGATTGTAGGGCAGCAGCACCGCGCCGTTGCCGCGGTCGTAGACCTCGCGCACCTGGGTCTGCCATTCGCCATTGCTGCGGCGGTAGTCGAAGGTCGCGCTCGTCAGCTCGTAGCGGCGCTTCGACAGCAGCTCGACGTGCTTGACGCGGACGCGGTCGGCGATGCTCATGCGTCAATCCTCAATCTGTCACGGCGTCGGTTCGCGGCCGTCGAGCCATTTGGCCAGCATTACCGAGGTCGATTCCTCATAGCCGAGCGTCTGGTAGAACGCGCTCGCCTTGGCGTTCTCCCGCCGCACCAGCAATTGCAGCTTCGGCACGCCGGCCGCGCGCAGCCAGTCCTCGACTGCGGCCATCATCGTCCGGCCAAGGCCCTTGCCCTGGCGGTTGGGGTCGACCGCGACGTAATAGACCCAGCCGCGATGGCCGTCATGACCGACCATCGCGGTCGCCACGATCACGCCGGCGTCGCGGCCGATCAGCACGGCCGAGCTCGGTCCGCGCCGCGCCAGCGCAATATCGGAAGCGGGATCGTTCCACGGCCGCGTCAGGCCGCAGGCCTGCCACAGCGCGACGACTTCGGCGACGTCGGCGTCGGTGATTGGTGCGATGGCGAGGGAGGGGGATGGCATTTTCGCCTGTACGGTCACAGCACCTTGCCCGGGTTCATGATGCCGAGCGGATCGAGCATCGCCTTGACCTGCCGCATCAGCTCGATCGCGACCTTGTCCTTGACGTCGGGCAGTTCGTCGCGCTTGAGCACGCCGATGCCGTGCTCGGCCGAGATCGAGCCGCCCATCCGCAGCACGATCTCGAACACCACGGCGTTGACGTCGTGCCAGCGCGCCAGGAAGTCGGCCGCATTGGCGCCGACCGGCTGGCTGACATTGTAGTGGATGTTGCCGTCGCCGAGATGGCCGAACGGCACCGGCCGCGCGCCCGGGATCAGCTTCACGACCGCCGCATTGGCCTCCGCGATGAAGGCGGGCACCGCTGCAACCGGCACCGAGATGTCGTGCTTGATCGAGCCGCCTTCCGGCTTCTGCGCCGCAGACATCTCGTCGCGCAGTTTCCAGAACGCCTGGCGCTGGCTCAGATTGGCCGCGATGACGGCGTCATCGACGATGCCGTCCTCCATGCCCTCGGCGAGGATCGCCTCCAGCGTGTCGCGCGCGTCGTCGCGCGACGACGACAATTCCATCAGCACGTACCAGGGGTGCTTGCTCTCGAGCGGATCGCGGATGTCGATGCCGTGGCGGATCGAGAAGTCGACCGCGATGTCGGCGAGCAGCTCGAAGCTCGTCAGGCTGCCGGCCGCCTGATTGCGCGAGATCGACAGCAGCTTGAGCGCCGCCGCGGGCGAGTTCAGGCCGACATAGGCGGTCTCGACCGCGCGCGGCCGCGGAAACAGCTTCAAGGTCGCCGCGGTGATGATGCCGAGCGTGCCTTCGGCGCCGATGAACAGGTTGCGCAAATCGTAGCCGGTGTTGTCCTTCTTCAGCTTCGACAGCGCGTTCAGCACGCGGCCGTCGGCCAGCACGACCTCGAGCCCGATCGCCATTTCGCGCGCCACGCCGTAGGCAAGCGCGCCGGTGCCGCCGGCATTGGTCGACAGGTTGCCGCCGATGGTGCAGCTGCCTTCGGCGCCGAGCGACAGCGGGAACAGCCGGTCGACATCGGCCGCCTTCTGCTGCGCGATCTGCAGCACCACGCCGGCCTCGCAGGTCATGGTGTTGGATTCGACGTCGATGTCGCGGATCTTGTCGAGGCGCCGCAGCGACACCACGACCTCGCCGTTGTGCGGCGTCTGCCCGCCGACCAGGCCGGTGTTGCCGCCTTGCGGCACCAGCGCGATCCTGTGCTCGGTCGCAAGCTTGCAGATCGCGGCGACCTCGGCGGTCGAGCCCGGGCGCAGCACCAGCGGCGAGCGGCCGTGGAACAGGTCGCGCTCCTCGGTGACGTAGGGCTCGATGTCGGCGGCATCGGTTACCGCATATTTCGCGCCGACGATGGCGCGGAATTTTTCCAGCAATTCGGGCGGAAGCGGCGGCACCGCTGATTGGACGATGTTCATTTTTTCTTGGTCTTTCACTCAGCCGGGGTTCTTAGTCTACGCATGACCTCCGCGCAAACGCGTCGCGTTTGTCGCGAGGGAAAACCGGTTTCCACTGGTCCGGGTCATGCTCGTTATCGCCCAACCGCTGCACGGCGCAGCCGGTCATTGATGGCTTCGCCCAGCCCGTCCTCGGGAATGGGCATCACCGCGATAGCATCCGCGTTTCTTTTGTCGAGCGTGCGAAGGTAGCCGAACAGGTTGGCGGCGGCCTCGGCGAGATCGCCGCGCTCGGACAGGTTCATCTCCACCGAGGCGCATTCGCGCCGCGCGACCTTGGCCGGCCCGAACGACAGCAAGGCTTCACCGACATGGACGTCGATGGCATTGAGCCGGACCGGTGTCCGCGGCGCGTAGTGCGAGGCGAGCATGCCCGGGGCGATCGGCTGACTGTCGGTCTCGGCATCCTGCGGCGGCGACTGCAGGGGATGACCGAGCACGCGCTCGATCTCGGCGCGCGTCAGGCCGCCCGGCCGCAGCAGCACCGGATCGGAGAAGCAGCCGACGATGGTCGATTCGACCCCGACCTCGACCGGGCCGCCGTCGACGATCATGTCGATGCGGCCAGCCAGATCGGCGTTCACATGCTCGGCGGTGGTGGGCGAGACATGGCCGGAGAGATTGGCTGACGGCGCTACCACAGCACCGCCGAACGCCTTGATGATGTCGCGCGCGACCTTGTGCGCCGGGATGCGGATCGCGACCGTATCGAGCCCGGCGGTCGCGAGTTCCGCGACCGGGCAGGAGAGCGCCTTCGGCAGCACCAGCGTCAGTGGGCCGGGCCAGAACGCCTCCGCGAGCCGCAGGGCCTGGCCGTCGAACAGGGCGATGCGGCGGGCGGCGCCGAGATCGGCGACATGCGCGATCAGCGGATTGAAGGCCGGCCGGCCCTTGGCCTGGTAGAGCCGGGCGATCGCAGCCGCATTGCCGGCATCGGCGCCGAGGCCGTAGACCGTCTCGGTCGGAAACGCCACCAGGCCGCCCTCGGCCAGAACCCCGGCGGCGGTGGCCGTGGCGGCGGCGCCGGCGGGCAAAACGTGCGTTTTCAGACCTGTATCCACTGTGACTAGATTCCTCAATTGGGTGCCCTGTGGTCCCTTGCAGTCCCCGAAACCCGACGCTATAAGCCCGGCTCTCAGTCGGAGTGTGGCTCAGCCCGGTAGAGCACTGCGTTCGGGACGCAGGGGTCGCAGGTTCGAATCCTGCCACTCCGACCAGATTTCCTTAGGTTTTTCGTTCTCATCGGTGGCTGTTCCCGAGTCAACCACCGATTTGACAGCCGAAACATACCGCGCTTTTTGGCCAATGGCTGCCGCCGCCCCGTGCAAATGATTGGGATGGTGATGGTCAGGTGCTGGCCATAGGTATCCTGCAGGACCTCCGGCGACATGCCGAGGAACTCGGCAGCCTCTCGGATCGGCACGCCGCGCTGCATCAGCCAGGTTGCCGCCGTGTGACGCAACGTGTGCGGAGTGACTTTCCCGGGCAGCTTGGCCAGAATCCACGGCAGATTTTAAGCCCTTCTTCACGGAAGCGACCGGCTTGCCATTGAACTCGACGAAGCAGGTGCCGATCAGCTTGCGGTTTTTCCAACGACGCAAATGAGAAAGTAGCCGGCGCGGAAGTGGAGATGGCGTCTGACGCCCTGGTCGCCCGCTTCCCGATCGGCCTCCGGTAGAAGATACCACGCTCAAGATCAACGTACGAGTACCCAAGCTCGGGGCATGGCGATGCCGCCGCGTAACCAGCACAGGTTTGCGCGTTGACCGCCGACAGGCTCTTGCCACCCCAATAGTCATTGAGGCGGTCAATCCCGGCTTCGATTTCAAACTGATCACCCGGCTCGCCGATATCGGTCAGATGGATCGACGCACATCGGCGCGATCGATGTCCTCGATATCTCTTCGACTGCGTTCCGGTTGATATTTTTGCGCGACGTAGCCTGCTAGCGCTTGCTGGCATTCTGCGGTGGCCTTGTTTCAGACGCGCTCGCAATGCACCCGGAGGCGATATGTCGGTCGCCGTCCTTGATGACTTAGACGGAGGATGATCAAGTTTTGCACGAAGTGATCGATCTCAAGTAGCAGGCCTATTGCCTACACTACATGATTTCGCGGCTGGTTCTCGGATGCATCGGTCAGCGCTCGTTGCCATGGCCAGCGGCCCTCGATCTCGAGCGTAAGCGTCCAGCTCAGGAAGGTGCGGACGACGACCAATCCGGCAAGCAGGCCCAGACTCGCAAACGTCAGCTCAATAGCTATCGTTTTGACGATGTCGGCTGCGACCAATACTTCCAGACCGAGCAGCAGCGATCGCCCGATACTGATCTTGTAGCTGTCATAGCGGGGTGCTGCGCCGCGCCGATAGATGAACCGGCTCGACCAGACGATTCCCATCACGATGATGAAAACCCCAAAGATCTCGATGCCGACGCCGACGAGATGAATCCAATGGCTGGTAGCCGTCTCGAAGGAGGGCGAGGGATCGAGGCCGGAGTTCATGATCCAGATTCACGCGGCATCTTGGTGGTTAGCGCTGACAGGCATGGAGCACCAGCGGGAAGTTATCGTCCCGCTGATGCCGGATGCACTGACGATGCTCAGCGGCACACATAAGTGCCATTGACCAGCACGCGAACGCACGCCGTGCCGGCAGCCGCGGCGCCGGCAGCCGCTCCGACAGCGGCGCCGCCGACGACCGCACGCCTCGTGGTTCGCCGCGCGACGCCGGCGGCTGATACAGGAGTCAAGGGACGCCCGACCCGCGCCTCCGCCCTGTCGAAGGATAGAGAAAGACCTTGGCTGTGCTGCCAGCCTGGTGACACCGACATTCCGATCCCGAATACTGCTGCCGCCAGAACCAGCTTACCCAGCATGCTGCGCTTCATGATTGCTCCTCCGTCCTGTGAAAGTGAGCAATCAGTCCATGCCGCGGGACAGAGATCGTTGATCGAGATCAAACAACGACAATTGATCGGGCCGATGCTGATTAAGGAGCCGGATAGGGAAAGATCGTGGAATGCCGCTTTGGCTGATACCCACATTCTACGCGGTGGCGAGCATTGCGGCGGGGTTTCTGCTGCCCCGCCTTGAGATCAATTTGCTGACCGCTCGCCTTGAAATGTCAATTTCCTCTGCCCAGGCTTATTTGTCGGCGGTAGCTTCGGGAATGATGGCGCTGACCGGCATTGTGTTTTCGATCGCCTTCGTCCTGGTTCAGTTCAATGCGGTGGTCTACTCGCCGCGTCTTGTCATTTGGTTTGCGCGCGATCGGCTGTTGTTTCACTCGCTGGGAATGTTCGTTGCGACATTCATGTACAGTCTCGCCACGCTGGCCTGGGTCGATCGCCAAGATGGACAAGGGGTACCTTTTCTGTCCGCGGCGATAGTAGCGGCAATGCTGGTGGCGAGCGTTCTGATGCTCGCACAACTGGTTCAGCGGTTGAACAACCTCCAGATCATGCGGGTACTGCAGGAACTAGGGGATACTGGCAGAAGCGTCATAGCAAGCACGTATGCCGGGCTGCCATGGTCGACTTCGGAGCAGGCTGCTCCAAGGCAGCAGCAGTTCGAAGAATACGCGCTGACCGTCAAACACATTGGAAATCCGCAGTCGGTGATCGCGATCGATATCGCTAAGCTGGTCGAGCATGCTCGACAGGTAAACGGGCTTGTTGTCATGGAATGCGCCGTCGGCGACACGTTGCTGGAGGATACCGCGATCCTGCACGCAAACGTCGCAAATTCTGTCGCGTTCAAGCGACGCCTGGTCTCGTGCATTCATATGGGCGACCAGCGGACCTTCGAACAAGATCCAAAATATGCAATTCGGCTATTGGTCGACGTCGCGATCAAGGCTCTGTCGCCTGCGATCAACGATCCCACCACGGCAGTGCAGGCGATCGATCAGATCGAGGATCTGTTGCGGCGATTGGCGAAACACGATCTGGACGCCTGCCGCGCATTCGATCGTGACGGCGTGTTGCGGGTGATCTATCAGATGCCGACCTGGGAAGATTACCTGGCGCTGGCCTTTGACGAAATCCGGCAATTCGGGTCGACCTCCATTCAGGTGATGCGACGCCTGCGTTCCGCGCTGGTCGAGCTTGCCGGGTGCATCAGCAGCGAGCGCGCAAAGGGGGTGCACACCTACCTGGAGCATCTCGATTCCGGAATTGAACGCTCCAGCTTTGATCCCGAGGATCGCGCTGCCGCTCGTATCGAGGACCGGCAAGGTCTGGGTCTATCGCATCGCTTGGAGGGCGACGCAGAGGCTTCCACTCGTCCAGCTGAGCCCGCGCGATGGCTCGGATCGTGAGCGTCGAGCCCCTGGAACCATCGTCTTCGCGGCTGCGGGCACCGCGGGTCGCCGCAGCCGCCGGCGTTCTGTTCTCATTGCTGCTGCTTGCCGTGTTCTGGCTGATGCGTCGTTCCGTGCCGGCTGACCCGCTCGAGCCGGGGGCTTGGCTTGCGAGCGGAACGGCAACCGTGGCTCTGGCGCTGAATCTCGTGCCGTTCGCCGGAGTTGCGTTCCTTTGGTTTGTCGGCTTCCTGCGCGAGCGTCTTGGCGCGCAAGAAGACCAGTTCTTCGCGACCCTCTTCCTGGGCAGCGCAGTGCTGTTGCTCGCAATGCTGTTCACCGCCGCAGCGGTGATCGGCGCAATCATTCTTTCATTTCACGCCGCTCCGGATGTCCTGATCAACTCGGCGACCTTTCATTTCGGTCGCGGACTGGCCTACGGAATGGTCAATATCTATCTCGTCAAGACGTCGTCCGTCTTCATGATCACCACTTCGACCATCGCTCTCTACACGGGGCTGACGTCTCGCTGGCTTGCCTATGGTGGATACGCTGTCGCGGGACTTCTTTTGCTGGGCAGCTATTACATCGACTGGAGCCTTGTGGTGTTTCCGATCTGGGTCCTTCTGGTCAGTATCAGCATATGGATCGATCCGGGCACCAAGCCGACAGGCCTGCGCGCGTCAGGGTGAGCCGCCCGGCGTTTTTCTCGGCGACGGATGCCGGGCCCGTGGGCGGCTGGAGCGGATCGCCCACATGATCGATTGATCTGGATCAAGATCGCGGTGCCAGCATGCTGGCTACCCTCGCTTTCCAACGGTGTTTGACGGTAGCGGAAGGCGTAACCTTGAAGACGGTTCGACAGCTACTCACCGGCGAAGAGATCATCCAGCTTCTGCTCCGACTGGGATTGCTGGCGCTGTTGATCATCTGGAGCGTCGTCTTGCTCCGCCCGTTTGCGACGATTCTGGTCTGGGCCGCCGTGCTGGCGGTCGCGCTGAATCCGGTCTTTATCCGACTTGCCAAGGTTCTCGGCGGTCGGCCGAAAGCCGCTGCGGTTATCCTCACTGCAATCAATTTCGCGATTGTTCTCGGACCAGCAGGTTGGCTCGGCGTCGGCGCCGCGGAAGGAATCAAGGACTTTGCCGGGCACCTAACGGCCGGTGAGTTCGTGCTTCCATCGCCACCAGCCGCAATCAAGAGCTGGCCATGGATCGGACCGCAAATCTACCAGTATTGGGATCAGGCGACGACTAATCTCCGCCCGTTCCTCAGCCACCTTGCGCCATACCTCAAGACATTGGCGGGTACGTTGCTCGGCCTCGCCAGTGATGCCGGTGTCGGTGCGATCAAGTTCCTCTTGTCGGTCGCGGTTGCCGGATTGATGTTTCCATACGGCCAGCAGCTCGTGGCGGCGGGCCGAGGCTTCCTGTCGCGGATCGTGCCGGAACAAAGCGAGCATTTCCTGGATCTGGCGGGCGCAACAATCCGTGCGGTCGCACAGGGTGTAATCGGCGTGGCAGTCATCCAATCGCTGCTGGCCGGCATCGGATTCAAGTTGGCGGATATCCCGATCGCCGGCCTTCTGGCGTTCCTGGTGCTGTTACTTTCTATCGTCCAGATCGGCGCGACAATCGTCATCCTGCCCGTGATTATCTGGATCTGGACTGACAAGGATACAACCGTGGCGCTGTTGCTGACGCTATTCTTGAGCATCGTCAGCGTGCTCGACAACATCCTGAAGCCGCTGGTGATGGGGCGGGGCCTGAGCACGCCAACGCTGGTGATTCTGATCGGTGTGATTGGCGGTACGCTCGCTCATGGGGTTGTCGGCCTCTTCATCGGACCGATTGTCCTGTCTGTGGCGTGGGAGCTGACGTTGGCTTGGATCGGGGACAGGCGGCGTCAAAGTGATCGGTCAACCTTGACCTAGATCAACTGAGGCGATGCGCACACCGCGTCCAATGGAGCCACATGCGAGGTCGCCACATGTCGATTGATTTGCCAAAGCTGCCAGATAGCCCGATGTCAGGACTGATCGCGTCAGCGGTCGAATATCTGGTCGACGCCGGTCAACGGAGCGTGCTGTTCCTGGATGTCATGCGTCGACGTGGCGACCAATACAAGGAGCACATCGCGCAAACTGCGCCGCATGTCCTGCAATATGCTGCCGAATTGATCATTGATGGCCGCACGCTGAGAGAACCCGTCAACTACGCGCTCGTTCGGATCATTCCGCCCAAGGACGTCCAGATTAATTCCGAGCGGCGGCCGTTTATCGTCGTCGATCCGCGTGCCGGTCATGGTCCCGGTATCGGCGGTTTCAAGGCGGACAGCGAAATTGGCGTTGCGATGAAAGCAGGCCATCCCTGCTACTTCGTCGGCTTCCTGCCGGAGCCGATGCCCGGACAAACGATCGAGCGTATCGCGCGGGCTGAAGCGATCTTCATCGAAAAGGTCATCAGCCTGCATCCGAAGGCCGACGGCAAGCCCTGCGTGATCGGAAACTGTCAGGCCGGCTGGGCTGTCATGATCCTCGCTTCGTTGCGGCCGGAGCTATTCGGGCCGTTGATCATCGCCGGCGCGCCGCTGGCCTACTGGGCCGGAGTGCACGGCAGGTATCCCATGCGATACTCGGGCGGTCTGCTGGGGGGGAGCTGGTTGACCGCGCTCGCCAGCGACCTTGGCGCTGGCAAATTCGACGGCGCGTGGTTGGTTCAAAACTTCGAGAACCAGAATCCCTCGAACACGCTGTGGACCAAGCAGTACAACGTCTATTCCAAGGTCGATACCGAGGCCGATCGCTACCTCGAATTCGAGCGTTGGTGGGGTGGGCACGTCAATCTGAATGCCGAGGAGATTCAGTTCATCGTCGACGAGTTGTTCATCGGCAACAACCTCGCGGCCGGCGAGATCGAGATGTCGGACGGCCAGCGGGTGGATCTGCGCAATATCCGGTCGCCGATTGTGGTGTTCTGCTCGGAAGGCGACAACATCACACCGCCGCAGCAGGCTCTGGACTGGATCCTCGATTGCTATGCCGACGTCGACGAAATCAGGGCATATGGGCAGACCATCGTCTACACGGTCCATCAGAGCGTCGGCCATCTCGGTATTTTTGTTTCCGGTGGCGTCGCAAAGAAGGAGCATGCCGAGCTCTCCAGCAATATCGACTTGATCGACGTACTGCCACCGGGGCTCTATGAGGCGACGTTCGAAGCCAGGGCCGATACGACCGCGAGTTCCGATTTGGTGATCGGCAATTGGGTCATGCGCTGTGAGGCGCGCACGCTCGACGATATCCGGGCCATGGGAGGCAATTCGGCCGAAGACGAACGGCGCTTTGCGGCCGCCAAGCGTGTCTCGGAGATCAATCTCGCGGCTTACCGGAAGTTCGTTCAACCCTTGATCAAGGGAGTGATGACGCCGCAAGTGGCGGACATCATGCGCAATCTGCATCCGCTGCGGCTTCAATATGAGCTCCTCAGCAGTCAGAGTCCGCTTTCGTCAGCGGTGAAATCGGGCGCCGAGAAAGTGGCGGAAGACCGCCGGCCGGCGTCCGAGAATAATCCATTCCTGATGCTGCAGGAGCATATATCCCGGCAGATCGTCCACACGCTGGATAGTTGGCGCGACGCCCAGGAAGCCCTGAGCGAAACGCTTTTTCTCAACCTCTATGGCAGTCCTGCGTTGCAGGCGGCGCTCGGTATCGATCCGAGGTCCGAACCATCGCGGCGGCGCGAGATGTCGATGGAGCATCGCGCGATGCTTGAGAAACGGATTGCAGAGCTGAAGTCCCGGATCGGCGAGGGCGGAATCCGCGAAGCGGCCCTTCGAGGGTTGTTGTACATCGGATCGGCGCGCGGAATGATCGATGAACGCAGCATCGAGGCGCTGCGGCGGGTTCGTCGGGATTACAGCGGTCCACGGCTGACCTTGCCCGAGTTCAAGATGCTGGTGCGCGAGCAGTTTTTCATGCTGCAACTCGATCAGGAGGGGGCGCTCGCCGCGATCCCCAGGTTGCTGCCGGAGGATATCGGCCAGCGCCGCGCGGCGCTTGCCGCTATGCGCGAGGTGCTGTCCGCCGTCGGCGAGATCTCAGGCGAGCGTGCACGACGTTTGCAGCGGGTTGCAGCGCTGTTCGGCATCGATGTCGGGGAGCAGGGAGATGTCATCGCTTCCTTCGAGTCCAAAGCCAAGGCGTCGTAGCAGTCACTGAACGAACGGGGAGCATCAGATGTCGACCGAGAAAAGGCAGGCGGAGTCTCCCAGCAAATACGATCGTCTCATCGCGGCAGCGAGAGCCGTGCCGCCAGTCCCGACGGTTGTGGTGTATCCCTGCGACGAGACTTCCCTACGCGGAGCGTTCGAGAGTGCTCGAACTGGCATTATCCAGCCGGTCTTGGTCGGACCGCGGGGCAAGATCACGGATATCGCGCGGAAGTTCGATATCGACATATCGGGATTCGAAATCGCCGAAGCGGAGGATGGCGAAGCCGCGGCCACCAGGGGCGTTGAGCTGATCCACGCGGCCAAGGGCGAAATGCTGATGAAAGGCAGCCTTCACACCGATGAACTCATGCGTGCCATCACGGCAAAGTCCGGTGGCCTGCGTACCGAACGACGTATCAGCCACGTATTTGTGATGGATGTTCCGGCCTATGCTGAAACGATCTTTGTGACCGACGCGGCCATCAACATCTTCCCTGATCTTGATGCCAAGCGCGATATCATCCAGAACGCCATTGACCTCTACACCCAAACCGGCTTCGGTAAGCTGCCGCGTGTGGCGATCCTATCGGCGGTCGAGACGGTGACGTCGAAGATCCCGTCGACGATCGAGGCGGCCGCCCTCTGCAAGATGGCCGACCGTGGTCAGATAACCGGCGGTCTCCTTGACGGGCCGCTTGCCTTCGACAATGCCGTCGATCCGGACGCTGCCCGGATCAAGGGCATCAAATCGGAAGTAGCCGGGCAGGCTCAGATCCTGGTCGTTCCTGACCTCGAAGCCGGGAACATGCTTGCGAAGAATCTTGCGTATTTCGCCAAGGCCGACGGCGCGGGCATCGTGCTCGGAGCGCGAGTACCGGTGGTGCTGACGTCGCGGGCGGACACGCCGCGGGCTCGCATGGCCTCGTGCGCAGTGGCATCGCTCTATGCTCACGCACGACGACAGCATGCTCCCACCGTTGCCGCGTGAACACGATGGACACAATTCTTGTGGTCAACGCTGGCTCCTCCAGCGTCAAGTTCCAGATCTTCTCGGTCGAGGGGGAGGGGAGGCTTCGCCGGCAGATCAAGGGACAGATGGACGGCATCGGCAGCCGTCCGCGGTTGCGGGCGAGCGGTGCCATTGGCGAAAGTCTGGCGGAGCGGGCCTATCCGATAGAAGCGGTGCCGGATGTTCCCGCCGCCATGGCGATCGCCGCTGACTGGCTGAGGGACGAACATCGGATTCAACCGATTGCGGTCGGACATCGGGTTGTGCACGGCGGCTCCGAATATGAGGGACCGGTGCTGATCGATCACGGCGTGCTCGCGCGGCTGGAGCGGTTCATGGGCCTCGCGCCGCTGCATCAGCCGCATAATCTGGCGCCGATCCGCTCCATCCTCGTCAAGTTCCCCACATTGCCCCAGGTCGCGTGTTTCGACACGGCCTTTCATCGCACACACGCTGCAGTGGCCGACCATTACGCGATCCCGCACCAGCTTCACGCCGAGGGTGTGCGACGCTACGGCTTTCACGGCTTGTCCTATGAGTATATTGCGAAGACGCTCCGGCAGGTTGCTCCCAAGATTGCCCCGCGCAGGGTGATCGTTGCTCATCTCGGCAGCGGCGCATCCATGTGTGCTCTCAAAGATGGACGGAGCGTCGAAAGCACGATGGGTTTCACGGCGCTCGACGGGTTGCCGATGGGCACACGACCCGGTCAGTTGGATCCTGGCGTCGTGCTTTATCTCATCTCAGAGAAGGGAATGTCGGCGTCCAACGTGCAGAAATTGCTCTATCACGATTGCGGATTGAAGGGACTTTCCGGCATCAGCAACGACATGCGCGAACTGCAAGCAAGCGAGAATCCCAGGGCTAAGCTGGCGATCGACTATTTTGTCTATCGGATCGGCCTCAGTGCGGGGATGCTCGCGGCCGCGATGCAGGGTCTGGACGCTTTCGTCTTCACTGCCGGCATCGGCGAGAACGCCGTCAACATTCGCGGGCGCGTGGTCGAACAGCTTGGCTGGTTGGGCGCTACGTTGGACCCGGACCTAAACGGCCGCAACGCGCAGGTCATCTCGCGATCTGATAGCCGGATCCCGGTCTACGTCCTGCCGACCGACGAGGAGTTGATGATCGCGCAGCATACCTTATCGCTGCTCAAGAGCACGCCAGCGAGTACCGTCAAGCCAGCGAGGATGTCATGATTCCCGTCTATCCGGAGACCAAGGTCGCGTTGAAGGGGAAGAAGGGGCTCATCGTCGGCATCGCCAACGATCAATCCATAGCCTGGGGCTGTGCGAGGGCGTTTCGTGCGCTGGGCGCCGAACTTGCTGTCACTTATCTCAACGATCGCGCCAGAAAGCATGTCGAGCCGCTTGCCCAAGCGCTCGAAGCACCGATCTTCATGCCGCTGGACGTAATGACCGAAGGCCAGATCGAGGAGGTCTTCGAACGCATCACGAAGGAATGGGGGCAACTCGACTTCCTGCTGCATTCGATCGCCTTCGCACCCAAGGAGGCGCTCCACGGGCGTGTCGTCGATGTCGGCCGTGAGGGCTTCCTCAAGACCATGGAAGTCTCATGCTGGTCGTTCCTGCGGATGGCGCATCTGGCCGAGCGGCTGATGAAGAATGGCGGCACGCTGTTCACAATGACCTATTACGGCAGCCAGATGGTCGTCGAGAACTACAACATCATGGGGGTGGCGAAGGCGGCGTTGGAATCGGCAGTTCGCTACGCCGCGGCCGAACTTGGGCCGAAGGGAATTCGGGTGCATGCCATCTCGCCCGGGCCGCTCGCCACGCGCGCCGCTTCGGGAATACCTGAGTTCGATGAACTGATGGATAGGGCGCAATCGAAAGCGCCGTCGCGCAGCCTCGTCAGCATCGATGATGTCGGCAACGCCACCGCGTTCCTGGCGCTTGACGGCGCCAAGCTGATCACCGGCGGCGTTCTTTACATTGATGGTGGCTATCACATTATCGATTGAGGATGCGACCTGGTTGTTTGTCTTGCCGCCGGGCATCGCGTGCCTGGAGCGTTGCTGGTGCCGACGGCCGATTTCATCCGTTGAAGCTGTTGAAAATCGGCATGCTTCGCCTGTTTCAAATCTTCATTTCGGGCACGCTTTCGCGGACGACGAGTTCCGCGTCCGTTACAGCCATGATCTCCCCGACGCTGACGCCGGGAGCTGTCTCCAGCAGTGTGGCTTTTCCATCGGCGAAGCCGATCACTGCGAGGTCGGTCACAACAAGGTCGACCGGCCGCGCCGACGTCACGGGCAGGTTGCATTCTACGACGATCTTCGACTTGCCCTTGGCGGCGTGCTGCATGGCGACTATGACGCGCTTGGCGCCGGCAACGAGATCCATGGCGCCGCCCATGCCCGGCACCATCTTCCCGGGAATCATCCAGTTCGCGAGGCGACCTTGCCCGTCGACCTGTAGGCCGCCCAGCACGGTGACATCCACGTGCCCACCGCGGATCAAGCCGAAGGACATCGCGCTGTCGAACGTACTGGCGCCCGGAAGCGCACTGATCGGCCGGCCGCCGGCGTCGGTGAGCAGGGGATGTTCCAACCCCTGCTCGGGGATCGGTCCGGTGCCGATCAGCCCGTTCTCCGATTGAAAGAAGACCTTGAGGTCAGCCGAAACATAGTTGGCGACCAGCGTCGGAATTCCGATGCCGAGATTTACCAGATTGCCAGGTCGGAGCTCCCGTGCCACGCGACGTGCGATGATCTCCTGTGCGTCCATGACTTCACCCGCTTGGATTCGTGACCAGATAATCGACCAGCGGTGCCGGCGTCATGACATGATCAGGCGCAATCACGCCGACCGGTACGATATGCTCGGCGGTCACAATCACGGTGTCGGCTGCCATGGCCATGACCGGATTGAAATTGCGCGCAGTTAGCGCATAGGACAGATTGCCGAGGTAGTCGGCCAAGAATGCGTGGACGAGCGAAAATTGCGCGCGTAACGCGGCTTCGAGCAAGAATGACTTGCCGTCGACCTCGACCAGACGCTTGCCCTCGGCCACCAAAGTGCCGACGCCCGTCGGCGTGAGTACGCCTCCAAGGCCGCAACCGCCCGCACGAATACGTTCGGCGAAAGTACCCTGTGGAACGAGATCGGCGGTGATCTGCTTGGCGAGCATCTGCTTCTGCGCGCTCGGGTTCAAGCCGATGTGAGTAGCGATCAGGCGAGATACCAGCGCGGCATCGAATAGTTTGCCGACGCCTGTGCCAGGTGTTGCCGCATCGTTGCTGATGATCGTCAGTCCATGCTTGCCTTGACGAACGATTTCGTCGAGCAGGCGAGCCGGCGTTCCGACACCCATAAAGCCGCCGACCATGATGCTGGCGCCGTTCGGGATCATCGCGACGGCTTCTTCAAGGGAAATCGGCGTCATGACCCCAACTCCGGTCAAATGCGTGAGCGGATGTTGTCGAAGTTAAAGCGGACTCTATTGATTTGCATCAAGCCTCTCGATCTTGTCCGCGACCGTTGGTCGGAGGACGCAAGAGCTCTCGACCGGTCGGATCTCGCGCGAACTGGAACAGGGGTCTCAATTTGTTTGACGCTGACCGGCCTGAGCTTGATCTTCGTCAGTTGCAGGAGCGCCGGTGGTGTGTTTCGGACGAAATGTCCGCCAAAGCAGCGCCTGAATCTCCTCGAGCTCATGCACCCGAAACAGCCATATCGTCGCAATGTAGACGCATAAGCTGGTTGTGCAGAGGATGGTCGCGCGGGCCAGCACGGTCCCTGCATCGACGCCCGGGAGCCAAAGCAGCAATTCGAAGCGGGCGAGTAGGCCGAGGCCGATCGCAATGACGGCTGCTACCGCCAGGAGGAGCGTGACTCGGAGCATTCCTTCTGATTCATCGAGCGCCGTGCCCCGGATCGCCGCCTCCCTTTCGAAACGTCGCCGCTGCAGCCAGCCGAGTACCATGACGTAGAGTACGATGGCCGCCGAACTCGCGATCGCCAGGCCGATGGCGCCACCGCGCTCTCGTAACATGATATAGGCCGGTGTCATCAAAATCGCGATCGCCGTGCCGACCAGCGTCGGCAGCCACGTACTGCCGAGCGCATAGAAGCCGCGACTGATCAGCGTTTGCGCAGCCCACCCGCTGAGGCCGATGCAGAGAAAGGCCATCACTGTCGCGGTATCCTGCGCATCGGCGAGGCTGAAGCGATGAGCGGCCAGTCCCCAGATCAGGTAGACGGCTTCGAAACCGGCGACTGTCAGGCACACCTGTGCCGCAAATGTCAGCAGCAGCATCAGCCGCATCGCGCGGCACAGCAATGCATAAGCCCTCACGACGGCGCCGGTGGCAACCAACTCGCTGATGGTCGGATACGAAGCGACGCCGAGTGCCATCCCGAACATCCCGATCGGGACCTTCATCAAGGTCCGTCCATATTGCAGATGGGCCAGGTTTCCGGCCGCGAGATATGAGGCTTGGTTCTTGACGATCCATTCGTCCACGATCACGATCGAAAATCCGATCATGATCGGAACCGACAGCCAGAGATAGCGTCTGAGATCAGGATCTTTGACTGGCAGCAGCGGCAGCCAGCGCATTTCGCTCTTGATGCATCCGTAGAGTGGCATGGCAAAAGGGCCGGCGATCGAGCCGATCAGGACGCCCCAAGCGAATCCCTCGGCGCCGAGATCGGGATAGACGATGCCGACGAGTCCTCCGGCGATGATGCCGGCCGAATAGACAAGCGGCGCCAGAGCCGGCAACGTATGAAGATTCTGAGCCATCAGGGCAGCCGAAAGCAGACCCCCCACGATGTGGAAAAGCTGGGCCGGCAAGACGATACGCGTAAGACGAACGAGCGTATCGAATTCGCTCGGATCGACAATGCCCGGCGCCACCAGTGCGGCCAGAGGGCGAGCAAATATCATTAGAACCCCGATCCCAAGCATGCAGATCAGCACAATGAAGTTTGCGATGATGCTGAAGGAAGTCCAGGCGCGGGCATTATCTCCACGCTGAAGGTGCGCGACAAAGATCGGAATGAATACGATCGATAGCGCGCCCGCAGCCAGCAGGTAGTTCAGAAAGTCGGGTAACGTGAAGCTGGCAAAATAGAGATCGGCTTGCCTGCTCGCACCCAGCGTACGGCCGATGATTTGCTCGCGGACGAGCCCCATCACGCGGCTGAGGAGGATGGAGACGCCCCAAATCATGGATGCGATACCGATGACGCGCGTTTGGCGCTGGCTGTGCTGTTGTCCTTCCAAATGGATGCCCGGCCTGACGAGATCGAGAGAACTGGACGACACCGTTTGTCATCCTCTCGCCCGGCATTGCTTCAAATCGGTTGATGCAGATCAAGAGCGCGGTGAATGCAGGGCAGATGGTTGGCGGTCCGCTGAACCGGTTCGATCCTATTGAAAGGGTACTGAGACATGAAACGCGTGCAATTGATCATTGGCGTCGTCGCTTCCCTCGTGGCGACGGGCGCGGCCGCCCAAACCGTTGATCTGACCGGCACTTACCAATGCGTCCAGTCCTGCCGAGGCGGCATGTTCGCTCACATCACGCAGAACGGGCCGGAACTCAACCTGGTGACTGAAGCCGGAGTGGCGTCGCGCGCCTGGCCGGATTGGTTTTACCCTGGCAGCCGAATTTGGATCGACGCCTACAATATGAGTGCTGTCTACACACCCGATGGCTTCACGATCCAATTCGACAACGGAACGATTTGGCAGCGTGAGCTTCCGCCGCCGCCACCGCCGCCTCGGCGGGCCAGGTAGGGGGGGCTCCGTATTTTTACGGGGTCGGCAAACCCGGTTCCAACCGTTTGTCCTGAATCAAATGCGCCCCTCCGCCGTCCGCTTAGCATCGGCCCAGGTTAAAGGGAGTGCGACGATGCTGGTAAGAACCAATGCACTGACCCGCAGATCGATTGACGGCCCCTTGGCCACCCTTGCCGGGGATCAGGTGGCATGTAGCGAATTCCGGTACCGCAGGGGCGCGGAGGTCTTCGGCGAGGGAGAGCCAGCGGAATACGCCTACCAAGTCATCTCTGGTGCAATCCGAACCTACAAGTTGCTCTCGGATGGCCGCAGGCAGATCAACTCGTTTCATCTGCCGGGCGACATCTTCGGGCTCGAGAACGGACGCACACACCGCTTCAGCGCCGACGCGGTCGTTGAAACTGAAGTTCGAATTACGAGAAGGCACAGCCTCGTCGACGTGATGAAAAGGCGCGAGACGGAGACCAACCTGGTCGACCTTGTTACCCGGAATCTGCAGCACGCCGAAAATCACATGCTTCTGCTCGGCAGGAAAACGGCGCTCGAAAAGGTCGCCGCATTCCTGTTGGAGATGGATGAGCGGCTGGCTCATCCGAACGTGATGGTTCTGCCGATGGGACGGCGCGACATCGCCGACTACCTTGGACTGACACTGGAAACGGTATCGCGCGCGCTTTCGTCGCTGCGCGATGAGCACATGTTGCGATTTGATGGGCAGACACAACGGGAGGTCGTGCTGCTGGACCGGATTCGACTAGCGGAACTGGACAGCTGAAGTCGCCCTTGGCCTATTCGTCTATGTCCTGCTCGATCGTCCGCGCCGGCGCTCCGTTGTGGGCGGCGGCGAATTGTGCGAGCGGCAGTGACGTCCTGAGAGACAGCAAGTTGGGATCGACGACCTCCAGCGTCAACGTCGTTCCTTTCTCCATGTCCTTGACAAATCGCGGGCTTGCGACGTCGGCCGCAATGCACCCGTTACTCAAACACCAGCTGTAGGGGATCACGCTGGGCTTTTCCTCGTCAACTTGCAGCTTGGCGGGGATGCGCAAATACATGCCGACAGGTACGAACACTTGGATCCGTGCCGCGCGGTCGCCCTCGCGCTTGATCAGATCGATCCGGACTGCGGTTTGCCCCGTTTCGTATGTACCCTTGATCGAGGTTCTGCAAAGCATCGGGGCGCCTGCGGCCTTGAAGCAAAGCTTCTGCCAGGCGCCATATTTGATGTCGGTTGCCGTACGTTGCCCGCGAGGACTGATCTCGGCCGGAGCATGTGTGGAATCGAGAACCGTCGAGAGCAACAGCAGTGCAGCCACCGTGCTCCGCCGAAGCCAACTTGGTGTTGTTTTGTGGGCCGATGGTGTCATGGGAGTTCTCCAGAGTGCCGACGTCCCGCGTCTGCTACTTAGGCGCCTCAAGGAATTTCGTCACCAGTGGCGACCAGATCGGGATCGAATCCGGTGAGCCGATGAAGAAGTGCCCTTCATCGCCGAACGGCGGCATCAGGTGATATTCGGCCTTACCGCCCGCCGCGGTGAACGCGTTATGCATTTGCTTGGACAGAGCAGGACCAAAGAAAGTGTCGTTCTCGATGTAGATCCACAGCATTGGAATGCGTGAAGTTCGACCGAAATCAGCCGTGGCTTCAACGAGCTTGTCCGGCGCGCAATTGTTGTTTGGCTTGCCGCCGACGCGGCCTCCACGACCCGCGGCGAAGGTGATGATAGCCTTCACTTGCGGAGGGTTCAGGCTGGACAGCGCGATCGAAGCCCAGCCACCGGCCGATTGGCCGATAACGATGACATTCTGGGGAAGAACACGCTTCTCGGCCACCATGTAATCGATGATCCAGAGATCGACCTGCGCGACGGCGAGCCCCGCGTCGTGGAAATTGGGATTGCTGCATTTGCCGACCTTCGAGAAGAACGGGCCATAGAGGCCGCGCTCGGGGATGTCGATCGCGGAGGCGCCATATCCAGTGCCGACGGGCGCGACCACGAGATAGCCTTGCCGGGCGAACCATTTTGCGGCGTCTCGGAACTCCACCAGCGGAAAGAAGCTGCGCTCGGCCGGATTGAGCGACACGCCGTGATTCATGATCGCCAGCGGGAAGGGACCTTCGCCGACCGGCCGGACGAGATAGGCGAACATCGGGAGTGGCAAAGGCAGCGCCCAGACTTCTTCCTGGATGCGTCGTGGCGGGGATTCTTCCGCGGCTCGTGCCGGCACAATGAAGCAGCTGAGCAAGAGCAGGGCCGCTGCCGTTCGCCATTGGATCGAGCAGTTGAGCCGCATCCCAGCCTCCCTCAGCCGGCAGACGTAGCCGCGACGATGATCGGACCGAGCACGGTCAACAACACGTTCCCCACCGCGTAGGGCACGGCCACGCCTAGCACCGGCGTCTGGCTCTCGGCGACCTCGCAGACACCCGTCACCGCAGCATCGACGGTCATTGCCCCCGCCAGTGCACCGCAGGTAACAACCGGGTTCATGCGGAGCACGTGGCGAGCGAACAGTGTTGCGACCATGAGCGGCACCAGGGTGACCACGAAGCCCATCCCGACCAGCAGTCCACCCTGCGTTTGAATTGCCAGCCAGGCCGCGTGTCCATTGCCGAGGCCGATAGCAGCGATGAAGCCGCCGAGGCCAAGGTCGCTCAGTGTTTGCTGCGCAGCGGGCGGCATTGCGCCCATGGTCGGTCGGCGGGAACGCAGCCATCCGCAAACGAGCCCGGCGACCAGCGCGCCGCCGCCGCCACCCAGTGTCAGCGCGATTCCCCCGATCTTCAGGCTGACAAGGCCCGCAAGCAGCCCGACGGCGATGCCGGCCGCGAGGAAGGAAATGTCGGTGCGGTCGCTGGAGCGGAGAATCTGTCCAACCTGCGCTGCAGCGCGTTCGATGTTGTGGCTCGTCCCGACCAGCGTCATGACGTCCCCGACATAGATGCGGGTGTCCGCACTCAATGGAACGTCACGCCCCATTCGTGTCAGTGCGCGCAAAAATACGCCGCGCGCGTCAGTCCCAACGCGGTTCGCAACGTCTTGTACCGAGCGGCCGTGCAGCTTTCGGCTATCGACCAGGACGTCGATCACGTTGCCCGGCATAGCCTTCAGGATCTCGTCGGCATCAATTTCGGTACCGATCGCCGGGCGCGCGCGAACGATGGCCGCCGTTGGGCCCGCGATCACGATGTCATCGCCAGCTTCGAGAACGGTGTCGAGATGAGGCTCAATATCGCTTCCCTGACGGACGATGCGTTCAATCACGGTCCGGCCGCCGATCTCCTCCTCGATCGCCTTGACCGTGCGACCCGCGGACACCGAGACGCGATAGGCGCGTGCCTGGAATTTCCGGTAGTGCAGGTTCTCGGTCTTTGGCGGTTCACCACCCGAAAGCTCGATCTCGAGCTTCTTCGCCTCGTCCTTGAGGTTGATCCCCATCAGTTTCGGCGCGATGAACGGGACGTAGATGAGCGTCAGGATATAGCCAAGCACGTACGTCACAGCATACCCGGCTGCGATGTTCGCCTCCTGCTGCTCAAGCAAGGCCTTCGGCAGCCCGAGCTGCGCGAGCGCGCCTGACGCCGTGCCGATTACAGAGGATTGGGTCAGCGCGCCGGCGGCGAGCCCCGAGGCGGTGCCCGGACCGAGCCCGAAGGCGGAAGCGAAGACGAGTACGACCAAGAGTCCTGTACCCCCGAGTACGAGCGCCATGGCAACCTGGGCCAAAGTACGGATACTCAACGACGCAAA
This sequence comes from Bradyrhizobium sp. UFLA03-84, assembly GCF_002289535.1. Lineage (NCBI taxonomy): Bacteria > Pseudomonadati > Pseudomonadota > Alphaproteobacteria > Hyphomicrobiales > Nitrobacteraceae > Bradyrhizobium > Bradyrhizobium sp. UFLA03-84. The sequence goes on from NZ_NSJY01000013.1 coordinate 913,549, forward strand.
GAATTCCGGTCCCGACTTGTAACCGATCGTGAACACGAACAAGCTGAACAGGATCGTTCGCAACACTGGTGGGAACGCGAAGTTGCCCAGCTGCCCGATCAGCACCGCCACGATGAGGACGCACGCGGTGGTCCCGATCGAAAAACCGTGTATCTTGATCCGGCCCAGGACGGTGCCGATGGCGACGGCCAGGAGCAGAAAGACTTCAGGGGCCGTGGAGATGATCCACCTGACGGTCTCCATAATCGCTATCCCCGGGGCGTGATCTTTGAAGGATATAATTCTTCAAGGTCCGCCCAAGGCTTGATTCAGATCAACGCTTTCCTGGCCTGAGCATCTTCCCTGAGCCGAAGCCAAGTCAGCGAAGTCGTGGGCATGAGCTCATTCGATATTGCCGTTCGCCCACCGCTACGAGGCGAAGAAACGGTGCTAGTCGCACTCCTGCTTGCGTTTGTCGGCGGTTATATCGACGCCTATACTTGGGTGGTTCATGGTGTGATGGCCAATGCACAGACGGCGAACCTGATCTTTCTCTGGGTCTATGGGACCGCGGGTGAATGGACCAGGGCGATGGAGTTCGTCCCGCCGATGCTGGCCTTTGTAGCTGGCGTCGCAATTGCGTCGTTGCTTCGGGGGACGGCCAGTGGACGGGCGAGGGCCATCGCTACGTTGATGGAGCTCGTCGTGCTGATCGCCATTGGCATCCTCCACAATCGTATGCCGGATATCGCCGGCACCCTGGGCGTCTCCTTCGTTGCGGCAATCCAGGCAGCCATGTTTACCAAGATCGAAGGAGCGTCCTACAGCACGGTGATGATCACCGGTAACCTGCGCCAGGCGATCGAGAACGTCTACGCGGTCGTCTCGCGAGCAGATCCGTCCGCATCTGTGCGCCGCTCAGGCATTTTTGCTGCGGTCTGCGTTCTGTTCGGTCTAGGTGCCGCGGCCGGTGCCTTCGCAACCAGGATGATTCCAGATCTGACGTTGGGGATACCCGTCACAGCTCTGTTGGTTGTGCTGCTGCGTTGTGAAGCCAGGCGTTCGAGTTGCAGAAATGAATGAACGATCCGAGCCGCGCGCGAACTGGACGCGGCTTCTTCCGTTCGGGACTTGGCTTGGCGCCTACCGTCGCGAGTGGCTCGCGTCGGATGCGATCGCCGGTGTGACGCTGGCTGCCTATGCAATTCCGGTTTCGCTCGCTTACGCGGCAATGGCTGGTCTGGCTCCACAAGTCGGCATCTATGGCTACATGCTTGGCGGGCTCGGCTACGCCGCGTTTGGCACGTCGCGGCAGCTCGCCGTCGGTCCGACTTCCGCGATCTCCTTGATGATCGCCGCGACAGTCGGCGCGCTTGCTGGCGGGGACGCCGTCCTATACGCGCAAATTGCCAGCCTCTCGGCCTGTGCGGTGGCTGTGTTGTGCTTCGTGGCATGGCTGTTTAAATTGAGCGTTCTGGTCCGGCTCGTCAGCGACAGCATTCTGGTCGGCTTCAAGGCCGGTGCCGGGCTAACCATCATGATGAGCCAGCTGCCGAGCCTTCTCGGCGTTGCCGGTGGCGGCCATAATTTCTTCGATCGCATCGTGAAGCTCGCCGGTCAGTTCGGTGACATCAACCTGTCGGTGCTGTCGGTCGGCGCGGTCGCGTTGTTGCTGCTCTTGCTTGGCGAACGGCTCTTACCGGGGAAGCCGGTCGGCATCGCCGTCGTGGCCCTGTCCATTGCCCTAGCCACCCTCTTGGGTCTTTCGTCGCTTGGAGTTCCGGTCACCGGAAGAATTCCGGAAGGACTGCCTGCATTGGGTTGGCCGACGTTTGGCCTTCTCGAGTTCGACGATCTGTTTCCGCTCGCGGCGGGCTGCGTCCTGCTCGCGTATATCGAAGGCGTCTCGGCAGCCAGAAGCTTTGCTGCCAAGCACGGCTATGGCCTTGACGTCCGGCAGGAATTTTTGGGCCTGGGGTTCGCAAATCTGGCCACGGCTTTCGGTCATGGCTATCCGGTCGCGGGCGGCCTTTCTCAATCCGCCGTCAATGATAGCGCGGGCGCGCGAACTCCACTGGCGCTCATCGTCTGCTCCCTGACGCTCGCGCTGTGCTTGCTGTTTTTTGCAGGGCTGCTGACCAACTTGCCCAAGGCAGTGCTCGCGGCGATTGTTTTTGCCGCAGTCTATAGACTGGTGGACATTCGTGCGCTGCTGCGGATGTGGCGGATCAGCCGGATTGATTTCTATGCCGCATCGATTGCGCTGATTGCGGTCCTGCTTCTTGGCATCCTGCAAGGCGTCCTACTGGCGTCGATTGCGTCGATCTTCCTGTTGCTGGCGCGTGCGTCGAATCCCAACGTCGCGTTCCTCGGCCGCTTGCCCGGAAGCGGTCGCTATTCCGATCGCGCCCGGCATGAGGGAGTCGAACCGCTGGCCGGCGTTATCGCCTTCCGTCCCGAAGCGTCGCTCCTCTATATCAATGCCGAAGGGGTTCTCGAGACCGTCTTGAGCGCAGTCCGCAACTCGCCAGACATTCGCCTGGTGATCTGCGACCTGTCAGCATCACCCTACATCGATCTGGCCGGCACGCGAATGTTGCACGATCTCTACGACGAGCTCGTCTCTCGTCGGATATCGTTGTCGATTGTCGGTGCGCACGCCCAGTTGCGTGACCTCCTTCGGGCGGAAGGCTTGGCCGAAAAGATCGACAGCAGCCAATGGCTGCGCACGCTCGACGGCGTTCTTGGCAGCGTTCAATCTAATTCCGATCAGACATCTCGCTGACGTCCAGTCGTCATTTTGCATCGCCATGGAAGTGCGGGCGGGACAAAACTCGTTCACCTGCATCTCCTGCACGACTGTTGATTTGGATCAATGGTGGGCTTCGGGGCCACTTCAGGATCGGCCATCATCGCTGGCAAGGCCCAGAAGATCGGGAGACACCCATGTCCAAGGACGCAATTCCTGCACAAAAGCGCATCGATCAGTTCTTCTCCGGCCCTGGAGCAAGAGCGGATAGTTGGCGTGACCTGGTGGAAGCCGCGAAGGCGTGGGCGCGCGATCAGAATCGCACAGGGTACGATGCGGCGCTCGCCGAATTATCGGTGACAGAGGAATTCCACGGCTATCCGGGCCTCCAGTTGATGTCCGCGTTGCGGGAAGCGGCTTCGGCCGGTGACGCCGCGACCTCAGTTTCACTCGCCATGAGGATTGCACAGGCCTTGACGACGAAATCTTTTCGTCAGCATGCCGGGGACTGGAATCTGCATGACGAGGGCAACGGCGATATCCCTGACTTGTTGCCGCCGACCTTCGGACACAAGGAAGCGCATCGTCCCTACTTCGAAACATTGATCGTCACCGGCGTGCCGTCGAATAACTGGCCGGCGCTTGCGACAGAATGGCGGAACCTGCGGCGCCCGATCGATGCCTTTGTCTATGAGCCGGTCATCGTTGGTAGTCTCGAAGATGCGTTCTGCGCGGCGCTGCTCAATGCCGATCTGGCGGCTGTCGTGATCAACGAAGGCTTTGCATTGCGATCGCGTCACAATGCGCCGATTCTGCGCAGCTTCACGAACGCGATGGGCGAACACGAGGCGTCCGATGTTTCGGCGCTGAAGCTCGCACAGATCCTCAAGCGGATCCGTCCCGAGCTCGACATCTACCTCATGTCTAATCGCGACGTCGAGGAGATGGCTGGCAATCCGGAAGCCAATGTGGCTCGTCGTATCTTCTATTCGGTGGAGGAGATTCTGGAACTGCATCTTTCGATCCTTGAGGGTATTCAGGATCGTTACGACACTCCGTTTTTCGATAATCTCAAGAAATACGCGCAACGTCCGATCGGCACTTTCCATGCACTGCCGATCGCCCGGGGCAAATCTATCTTCAAGTCAGACTGGATTCGCGACATGGGCGAATTCTATGGCCCGAACCTGTTCCTGGCGGAGAGTAGCGCGACCACGGGAGGCCTCGACAGCCTTCTGGAGCCGACCGGCAACATCAAGAGCGCCCAAGACAAGGCAGCGCGGGCGTTCGGCGCCGATCGGGTCTTCTTTGTCACCAATGGTACGTCGACCTCGAACAAGATGGCGGTCCAGGCGCTGTTGTCGCCGGGAGACATCGCGATCGTGGACCGGAACTGCCACAAGTCGCATCACTACGGGATGGTTCTGGCCGGTGCCCAGCCGCTTTATGTCGAGGCGTTTCCGATGACGGAATACTCGATGTATGGCGCAGTCCCGCTAAAGACCATTAAGCAGGCGCTGTTGAATGCCAGGGCCGACGGCCGGCTCAATCGAGTGAAGATGGTCGACCTCACCAATTGCACCTTCGACGGCCACATCTACAACACTCGTCGGGTGATGGAGGAATGCCTCGCGATCAAGCCGGATCTGATCTTCCTGTGGGACGAGGCTTGGTTCGGCTTTGCACGCTTTTCGCCATTTCTTCGTCCTCGCACTGCGATGGGCGCCGCCAACGACATCGAAGCGTGGATGCACGATCCGAAGTCGATTGCGAGCTATGAGAAGCAGCGAGCTGAACTCGGCAAGAATCCCTCCGATGACCTGCTGCTCAAGACCCGCCTGATCCCGGACCCCAGGCAAATCCGGCTGCGCGTCTATCAGACCAACTCGACTCACAAATCGATGTCGGCGATCCGGCAGGGTTCGATGCTGTTCGTCAAGGATGTCGAATTTCACACGGTTGAGCAGCAGTTCAAGGAGGCTGTCTTCACGCATGCCTCGACCAGCCCAAATCAGCAGCTCATCGCCAGCCTCGATGTCGCCCGCCGGCAGATGGAGTTGGAAGGGTATGGCCTCGTGGCGAATGCGATGGAGATCGCGCTCGCGATCCGGCAGGCAGTTAACAACAACCCGCTGATCTCGAAATACTTCCGCATACTTGATGCGTCGGCAATGGTGCCGGCTGCCTATCGGCAAACCGGGTTTGTCGACTATCTCGCGCCCGGCGCCAACTGGGCATTAGCGCTGAAGAGCCTGCAGGACGATGAGTTCTGCCTCGATCCGACCCGCATGACCCTGGTCTGCGGTACCGCGGGCTTTGACGGGACGCAGTTCAAGGGGATTCTGGCGAGCCAGTACGGCATCCAGGTCAACAAGACGTCGCGCAACTCCGTGCTGCTGCAATCGAACATCAACAACACCCGCAGCGACGTCGCGCATTTGATACGCGTGCTGTCTGAAATCGCCAGCGAAGTCGATCGCGGCCTGGCGCAGGGCGGTGCGAACGCCAAAAAGACCTTCGAGACGCGGGTGAAGAGTCTGATGCAGGATGTGCCCAACCTGCCTAACTTCTCGCATTTCCATCCAAGCTTCCGAGGCGACGCCGGGTCGAAGACCAATGAGGGTGACATCCGGACTGGCTTCTATGCTGCGTATGATGCCGTGGGTTGCGAGTTCATCCGCCTCTCCGATCCCGAAATTGATCGTCGCCTGAAGGCGGGTCCTGAACTCGTCTCCGCCAATTTCGTCATTCCGTATCCACCGGGTTTTCCGATCATGGTGCCCGGTCAGGTGATTACTCAGGAAACCATCGACTTCATGCGCAAGCTCGATGTGAAGGAGATCCATGGCTATGACGCCAAGGAAGGGTTGAAGCTCGTTCGCACCGAAGCCTTGGCGAAGATCGGCAAGCCCAGGCCTGCGGCTGCTCCGAAGCTGAAGGCCGCATCCTAGAGGGGGCGAACATGCAGGGCCTATTCACGTTTCTGCAGCAGAATCCATATCTGCTGCTGTTCTTCGTCGTCGGTCTGGCAGTGTGGATCGGCAGGGCCAGTATAAAGGGGTACGGGCTCGGCATGGTTGCGGGCGCCATCGTGGTCGGTGCGGGCCTCTCGGTGTGGGCCTCAACCTACGGCGTGAAGCTCGAGCTCAACAACTTCGCCAAGAGCTTGTTCTACTATCTGTTCATGTACGGTGTCGGTCTGCGCGTCGGCCCCTCCTTCATCAACAGCCTGAAGGGGGATGGTCTCAAGTTTTGCATCCTGGCCGTGGTGTCGAGCGTGCTGGGGCTCGCTCTTGTCGTCGTGTTTGCGAAGCTGTTCGCGCTTCCGATCGGCGCGGCCGGCGGCATGCTGGCGGGCTCGCAGACGATGTCGGCCGCGATCGGTTCAGCCGAACAGGCTATCACCTCGGGCGTGGTCAAGCTGCCCGCGGGCATGAAGCCCGAGGATGCGTCGGGCATGATCGCATTGTCCTATGGCATCACCTACATCTGGGGTACCGTCGGAATCATCCTGATCTGCAAATATCTGCCACGCTGGTGGGGCGTCGATGCCAGGGCCGCGGCCAAGCAGTACGAGCAGGAATTCGGGGTCAAGGACCTCGAGGGCGGCGGTCTCACCGGCTTTCGCCAGTTCGGTCTGCGCGCGTATCGCCTGGAAAATCCGGCGCAGTTTGGCGTAAGCATCGCCGGCTTCCGCAAGAGCAATCCAGAATATCGAATCGTCAACGTCTCGCGCGGCGGTGAGCCACAGGGCGCCGATCCTGACTTCGTGCTGCAGAAGGGCGACATCATCGCGCTCGGCGGCTCGACCGAGCATCTCACGGAAAAGATGGGCCTGATTGGCCCCGAGGTTGCGGACCCCAAGGCTCTCGGCATCCCGATGGACCAGGCCGATATCCTGGTTACCAACAAGGATGTTGTCGGACGGACCTTCGAGTCTTTCCGCGGCGAAGCGATTGCGGGTCAATTGCAGGTCACCAAGGTTGAGCGGGGAGGCGTGCAAATCCCCGCTGGTTTGAAGACCGAGTTGCAACGGATGGATATCGTCTCGGTGGTCGGACTGAAGTCGGCCGTCAATGAGCTCGGGGAGATGTGGGGACGTATCGCGCGGACGAATACGTCGACCGACCTGCTGACGCTCGCCGTGGGCATGATTGTCGGGTTCCTGATCGGCATGATCGAATTTCCGGCCTTCGGCGCGAAGGTTGGGCTCGGCAATGCCGGCGGCCTGCTGCTATCGGGAGTGATCGTCTCCTCGATCGTGTCAAGGCTACGCTTTTTCGGCAACACGCCGAATGCGGCGCGCAACGTGCTGGAGGATCTCGGCCTCGTTGTCTTTGTGGCGATCGTCGGCGTCAATGCCGGTGCCGGGCTGCTCGCGCAACTCACGGGCGCGGTCGCGCTGAAGATATTTGTTGCGGGCTTCATCGCCTGCACGGTGCCGCCATTTATCGTCTGGGCGATCGGCTATCACATCTTCAAGATCAACCCGGCTGTACTGATGGGCGGCGTGGCCGGGGCGCGGTCGCATTCCGGCCCTTGCCGGGAGGCTGCGGTCGAAATCCAGAGCTCGGTGCCCTGGATTGGTTTTCCTGTCGGCTACGCCGTCTCGGGTATCCTGCTCACTGTGTTCGGCTACTTCGCGATGCTATTGGCGCAATAGTCCAAGATTATTGATCGAGGGAAACGGAAATGGGAAAAATTGCCAGACGTACAGTTCTCGTGATGCTGCTCACGGGTCTTGCAGCTTTTAGCACCGCGGCCCGAGCAGAGACCGGTCATGTTGCCGTGATCTTCACCAAGGGCGGCCTGATTGTCGGAGTTGGCGGTGGCGAGGGCGTGCTGACCCTCAGAGGCAAGCATTATCCCTTCACCGTTTCCGGCATGAGCGTAGGCTTCACGATCGGTGCTTCCACCACGAAGCTTGTGGGCAGAGCCATCAATCTGCGGGGGCCGGGATCGATCGAGGGAAGCTACGGTGCTGCGGGCGCCGGTGGTGCGCTTGCGGCTGGTGCTGGGGGTGTCCAGCTGCAGAACGCCAATGGTGTGATTCTCCAGCTCAGCGGACCGAAAGTCGGAGCCGAGCTGTCAGCGGCCGTTGGCGGGGTGACGATCCGTCTGAAATAGCTGGGAAGCAATCTCAGGAGCAGGGCCGCCGATTTGCGGCCCTCTTCTGGTCAATATTGCTGAGCTACAAAGCTCATTCCACGCAAGCTGGCCTGATCATTGTAGCGCCCTTTGTCGGACCGCTTCGGCAACTTGACCTTGTCCTTCTTGATCCGTTTGTAGGGAATTGCTTTCAGGATATGGGAGATGCAATTCAACCGTGCGCGCCGCTTGTCGTCGGAACGAATGATGGTCCATGGCGCGTGTTTTACATTGGTCGCCTTGAACATGAGGTCGCGTGCCCGTGAATAGTCGTACCAGCGACGGTAGGATTCCAAATCCATCGGGCTCAGCTTCCATTGCCGCAGGGGATCGTCGATACGCGCGTTGAAGCGGCGCTCCTGCTCGTCCATCCCGACTTCAAGCCAGAGCTTGATCAGGATGATACCGCCCTCAACGATGTACTTCTCGATCTCCGGGCAGAGGGACAGGAAACGATGATGCTCCGCTGGCGTGCAGAATCCCATTACGAACTCGACGCCGGCGCGATTGTACCAGCTTCGATCGAAGATCACGATTTCGCCTGCGGCCGGAAAATGCTGCATGTAGCGCTGCAGGAATAGCTGCGTCTTCTCGCGATCGGACGGAGCGGGAAGGGCGGTTACGCGAAATACCCGCGGGCTGACTTTCTCCGTCATTGCCTTGATCGTCCCGCCTTTGCCTGCCGCGTCCCGACCTTCAAACAGGATGATGACACGGGCCCCGCTCGCCCTGACCCATTCCTGAAGTTGGCAGAGTTCGACCTGCAGCTTCTCCAGCTCCTTTTCGTAAGGTTTTCGTTTCATCGTCGCCCGGGCGCCATCCTTTGCCATGCCGGCCTCTTCCATATCCGGTTGTGATGATGGCTAGATCAGTCGCCCCAGGAAATCGTGATACCGATATCTCCCGGCACGCCGCTCGAGAAGTCGATCACCTGATAGCCGATGCGATAGCCGCGCGGCTTGAGGTAGTCGGACCAGAGCTGAAAAATTTCCTTGGGGATGCCAGTCAATGTTTTCTCCCAGCCCGCCTCGCGTTGATTGATCGCACGTCCCTTGTCGGTGCAGAGCGAATTGGGAAAGCGATATACTTCAACTTCAGTCAGCCCGTTCCGGACCGCGCGTTGGATGATGTTCGCCGCCAGCTGGATCTTTTCCTCTTCCGTCTTGCCGGACGGCTTGCTGAGACGCTCGATCAGCGCCCTCTTTTCTGCCTCCGCGGCCGCTGCAAGCCGGGCGTATTCGTCGACCTTTTCAGCCTCCTTGAGGGCGGCCTCCTTGCGGATTTGCGTTGCACTCGGGATCAGATCGTCAAGTTGGGCCATGGCTCGTCGCTCCTGGGGATATCCTTGCTCGCGCCAAGGCTAGGTCGGACAGGGCGCATTCCCTTGATTCAAATCAAGCGTCGGTCCGACCGGGCTGCTCACAGTGCCGCCGGGGTCCTGCGCATGCGGGGCCTCCCGTCCTGGGAGAGATCATTGAGCGAACAGCTTCACCCGATGGCACCGCACCATTTGCCGTTCTATCTGGCCTCCGGAAGCGAGGTTGACACGCTCATGGTGGTGATGGGCCTCTTTTTGGTCGGTGCGGTGTTTTGGGTCGGTACCCTCTACTGGCGTCTGCACAGCCTGCCTGAGCGTATGGCGCACAAGTCGCAGAAGCTGCAGTTCGAGATCGTCGCGGTGCTCGGCCTAATCTCGCTGTTTACGCACATTCACGCCTTCTGGGTGGCAGGTCTTCTATTGGCCCTGATCGATATTCCCGATTTTGGCACGCCGCTGCGAAGCATCGCCGATTCGGTAGAAAAGATTGCCGATCGGGATTCCGGCGATGAAACGGGGCGGGTAAACGGTGAGGCGGTCTTGGACCCGTCAAAGGCCGAACCTGTGCTGAGGGAGCATCACAATGCTTGAGATCATCATTTGCTCCCTCGTGACGATCCTGCCCGACTATCTCTTTCGCCGCTATGTGCAGGGCAAGCGATTCGGCAAAGAGATCACGTTCTACTCCGTCTGGTATGAGCTCAGGTGGGGGATCACTGGCTGCCTGATGCTGACCGTCTCCCTGATCACTTTGATCTTCTATTTCCATCCGGCGACCACCAATGCGACGCTCTATTTTCGCACCGTGCCGATCCTTCCGGAAGGCTCTGGCCGAGTTGCGGAAGTTGATATCGGCTTCAGCCAGCCGGTGAAAAAGGGCGACGTGCTGTTCAGGCTGGACAGCTCGAAGCAACACGCAGCGCTCGAAACTGCCAAGCGAAAGATCGCTGAGGTCGATGCATCACTGATCGCGGCCGAGGCGGACGTCGTGAAGGCCGAGGCGCAGGTCCAGGAAGCGAAGAGCAATCTGCAGCAGGCAAGGGACGAGCTCGACGTCAAAAGCGAGCTGCAGCGCCGCAACCCGGGAATCGTGCCGCAGCGCGACATCGAGAAGCTGCAGGTGCTGGTAAACCAGCGGCAGGCCGGCGTCGATGCCGCGGCCGCCTCAAGGCAATCCGCTGATCTGCGGGTTTCAACGTTGCTTCCGGCTGAAAAGGCAAGTGCGCAGGCTGCGCTCAACCAGTCGCAGGTCGATCTCGACAAGACCGTTGTGCGAGCCGGCGTCGACGGCCGGGTCGAGCAGTTCGTACTCCGAGTGGGCGACGTAGTGAACCAGCTGATGCGTCCGGCGGGCGTGCTTATTCCGGAAGGAGCCGGTCAAGAAAAGTTGCAAGCTGGATTCGGCCAGATCGAGGCCCAAGTCATCAAGGACGGCATGGTGGCCGAAGCCACCTGCATCTCAAAGCCATGGGTCATCATCCCAATGGTGGTGACATCCGTTCAGGACTATATCGCCGCCGGACAGTTTCGCGGCGGAGATCAGTTGCTCGAAGCACAGAATGCTGTGAAGCCGGGTACAATTCTCGCGCTCCTGGAGCCGCTTTACAAGGGCGGTCTGGACGGGGTGACACCTGGCAGCAGCTGTATCGTCAACGCCTATACCAGCAACCATGAGACCATAACGTCGAAAGATACGAGTACGGGCCGAGCCATTGCGCTGCATGTGGTCGATGGAGTCGGACTCGTGCATGCGTTGCTGCTGCGGATTCAGGCGTTGCTGCTCCCGATCAAGACGCTGGTTCTTAGCGGTCACTGAGACAGTGACATTGAGAGGAGACATCGGATGAAGCCGTATGGCAGGACATGCGCGATTGTTGCCGTGCTCGTGGCCTGCGGCGATTGCGCGCAAGCATATGACCTGACGGGCGCTTGGGCCACGAGCGCTGATCAATGCAGCAAGGTATTCGCGCGCAAAGGTCGAGCAAGCCAGGTTGCGTTCGCAAACTTTTCGGGAATCTATGGTGGCGGCTTCATCGCGGAACCAAGTCGCCTGAGGGGAAAGTTCGAGACTTGTGCAATCAAGTCGCGGAAAGAGGACGGTCAGACGATCAATATGGTCGTTGGTTGCGCGTCGGGCGTCATGACGTCTAATATTCAGTTTTTCATCAAGACCGTGGATGAAACGACCATCGTGAGGCAGTTCCCTGGCATCGATGGAATGGAGGTGACTTATCACCGCTGCCAAATCTGACGGTAGCGACTGTCAGCAGTCGAGTGTGCCCAAAGCGGACACGCCGCGTGCCGCTTCCCTTGATCTCGATCAACGATTCTCGACTGGCAGGACTGATGTTAACGGGCATTGATGTCGATGGAGGATGCGATGATCCATTTGGGCCGGGTTCTGCTCGCGATCGTCCTCATGGCGACGACGGCGGTTGCCGCAACAGCGCAGACCGGCGGTAACCCTCCAGCTGCATCCAGCCAGCCGCAATCGGGGACGCCGTCACAGGCCGACCAATTGCTGAAGCCCGAGCAGCTCGAAGCGCTGGTCGCTCCGATTGCGCTTTACCCTGACACTTTGCTCGCCAACGTCCTGGCGGCTTCGACTTATCCGCTCGAGGTCGTCCAGGCCGACCGCTGGCTGAACGCGCGCAAGAACCTCAAAGGGGACGCGCTCAAGGCGGAAGTCGACAGGCAGGCCTGGGACGAAAGCGTGAGAGCGCTCACCAGCACATCGGACGTGCTCTCGATGATGAGCGATAAGATCGATTGGACCAAGAGCCTGGGCGATGCGGTGCTGGCCCAGCAGGCGGACGTTATGGATGCGATCCAGCGGCTTCGCAGCAAGGCACAGGCCAACAACAAGCTGGTGACTACCAAGCAGCAGAAGGTCAGCGTCCAGACCCAGGAGAGCAAGCAGGTGATCGTGATCGAGCAGACCGATCCGAACACGGTCTACGTGCCGTATTATGATCCCGCGACGGTCTATGGCGCTTGGCCCTATGCAGACTACCCGCCCTATTACTTCGGCTATCCGTCCTACATCGGCGCCGGCGTGATCGCCGCCGGCCTCGCCTTCGGGACCGGGTGGGCGATCGGACGCTGGGGCAACTACTGGGGCGGCGGCTGCAACTGGGGAAATCGCAACGTCTATGTGAACCATTTCAACAAGATCAACAATGCCGGCAATGGCTGGCAACACAATCCTGCGCATCGCCAGGGCGTCCGATACAACAACAGCAACGTCCAGCAGCGCTTCGGCGGCAGCAATGATCGGGCCGGTGCCGGCGATCGAATGAACTACCGCGGTCGCGATGGTCAGCAGGTTCTCAAGCCCAGCGGCGATCGCCCGGGGACTGATCGTCCAGGTGGAGATCGCGCGGCGGATCGGGCGGGGGATCGTGCAGGCGATCGTGGCGGAGATCGTGCGGGTGATCGCGCCAAGGGGGGCGACCGTGCAGGGGCCGCCGATCGTGGCAAGGGTGGCGACCGCGCGGGTGCTGGCAACAAGGCCAAGGGCGGCGGCGATCGCGCCAGGACGAGCGACCGCAGCCGCAATGCCTCGCGCGGTGGAGGCGGCAATGGACGGCGCGACGGAGCGCTCGGTAACGTCTCTTCGGGGCGCGCAGCCGCTCTGCAGTCCGCGCGCGGGCAGGCGAGCCTCGCTGGACGGAGCGGCGGTGCCAACTTTGCTGCCCGCGGTGGCGGAGGCTACGGCGGCGGCGGTTTCCGCGGCGGAGGCGGAGGTGGCGGCTTCCGTGGCGGCGGCGGGGGTGGTCGGCGATCGGACATTGCGCTCAAGCACGATATCGAACTGCTTGGGCATCTCGCCAACGGCCTCGGCTATTACCGCTTCAGTTATCTCGGCAGCAGCAAAGCGTATGTCGGCGTAATGGCGCAGGAGGTCGAGCAGATCATGCCGGCGGCTGTGACGCGCGGCGCCGACGGTTATCTGAGGGTCTACTATGACAAGCTCGGCCTTAAGTTCCGCAGCTATGACGACTGGCTTTCTGCCGGCGCAAAGCTTCCATCCCCCTCGGAGTCATCGCGATGACAGGCCGCTCGCAGTTCCGACTGAACCGTCTTGCTTCCGTCAGCATTGCGGCGGCAACGGCACTCGCCCTGTTGTCGCCCGTGCGAGCCCAACAAGGCTTCGCGAGCCCGGAGGATGCGGCGGCGGCTCTGGCGACGGCCGTCAAATTGGGCACAAGCAGGGCTATGTTAAAGGTATTGGGGCGTGATGCCGCTGATATTATCGAGTCCGGCGATGACGTCGCCGACGCCGACGCGCGGCAGCGTTTCTTGACTGCTTACGACGCCGCGCATTCGATCAAGGCTGATCAGCACAAGAAGGCCACGCTGATCCTCGGCAAGGACGACTTCCCGTTCCCAATCCCGATCGTCAATGGCCGCGATGGCTGGAGCTTCGACGCTGCGGCAGGCCGTCGCGAAGTTCTCTATCGTCGGATCGGGCGCAACGAACTTGACGCGATCCAGACCTGCCTTGCCTATGTCGATGCTCAAAGAGAATACGCCGACAGGGATCGCGGTCAGGGAATAGGAGCTTATGCTCAGCGTATCGTCAGCAGTCCCGGCAAGACGGATGGCTTGTTTTGGCGCGACGACAATAACCCAAGTCCACTCGGCGAGTTCGCAGCCCGGGCTGCTATCGAAGGCTACAAGGCTGGAGAGCAAAGCGCGCCTTACCACGGTTATTATTATCGGATCCTGAAGGCGCAGGGATCGGACGCTCCCGGCGGGGCGCTCAATTATGTGGTGAAAGGCAAGATGATCGGCGGCTTCGCATTGGTCGCCTATCCCGCCGAATACGGCAACTCCGGCGTCATGACCTTCCTGGTGAGCCATGCCGGTGCGGTCTATCAGAAGGATCTCGGTTCACGCACCGATTTCGTCGGCAAGCGCATGATCCTCTTCGACCCGGATCACACCTGGAGGAAGGTCGATCCAAGCAATCCTTGACGGAAGGGCACTTGCGATGTTCAGATTCTCGGTGCGTTGTCTATCGCTGTTGTTGCTTACGTGTGCTTTCTCTTCCCCGTCCTTCGCTCAGGCTAGCGGGCACGTTCAGGTCAAATTCGTGAAGGCCGCTCTGATCGTCGGTGGCGGCGGGGGAAGCGGCATCCTTACGTTCCGCGGGCGGCACTATCGGTTCACCGCGTCCGGCTTCAGCCTCGGGATAAGCGCGGGTGCTTCCACGAGTTGGTTGGAAGGTACTGCCTCGGGCATCCGAGAGATCAACGATTTCGCCGGCAACTATACGCTCGTTGGGGGAGGCGGCGCATGGGCCGCGGGTATGGGCGCAGCAAGCTTGCGAAACGAACATGGCGTGGTGCTCATGCTCAGAGGGCCAAAAGCCGGGCTGGAATTTGCAGCCAATCTTGGCGCGCTCACGATTTCATTGAGGTGAGCGTGAAATTCGCTCCGTCGTTGTCCGTTTCCCGGGTCGCCAAGCGGTCTGCGGATATGCCCGATGACATCGGGCTCGTCCAATCTGGACGAAAAGGCGATCCGTCGGCTGGCCGACTGTGGCGATCGGCTCACGAATCGCGGTCGTGGAGCACCTTCAAAGGCAAGGCGTGCTTCACGATCGGCGATTTGAGAACGATATAGGAGAAATACTTTTCAATTCCGACGTTGCGTTCAAGCAGATTTTCCATCCGCTCTTGGTAGTGCGAGATGCTGCGACGAACGAATCTGAGAAGATAGTCGTAGCCGCCGCTGATGAGATGACATTCCATCAGCGTTCGGCGTCTCGATCATGGCAGCATCATCCCGCCCACATATTCAACCAGCTGATCGACGAAGGATAGGAACGCGGCACTGCCGTGGCTTCGCCTGCGTCCTAGCCCGATTGCGCGCGAGTCCAAGACGACCCGACTCGGTTGGCTTATCGCTGTCCCGGACCGCGTCACGCGGCGTTCGAAAAAATATCGATCTGGGACGCGCTCGAGGTGCCAATGAGATTTGCTGGGCGAACCGCCCTGGTGACGGGTGGTGGAACGGGAATTGGCGCAGCCGTTGCGCGGCGTCTGGCTTCGGAGGGCGCCAAGGTCGCGGTCATGGGCCGGCGTCGCGAGCCCCTGCGCGAGCTCGCTGACGAGACCGGCTGTCTCGTCGTGCAGGCCGACGCCGCAGATGGCGCAGCGGTCCGCGCCGCGCTAAGCGAGATTCGGGGCAAGTTCGGCAGGCCGGATATTCTCGTCGCGAATGCGGGCGGACATGGGGTCGGCCCGACTATGTCAATGACCGACGAGACGTGGGCGCTGTCGACGCGCCTCAACCTTGATACGGCGTTCGTTTGCGCGCGCGAGACCCTTCCGGACCTGATCGAGCGAAAGGGTGCCATTGTAATCGTTGCATCGATTGCCGGCCTGTTTGCGGGCCCGCAGGCCGCCGGCTACGTGACCATGAAGCATGCCTGCATCGGCCTCGGCAAGTCGCTGGCACGCGACTACGGCCGCAGCGGCGTGCGGACCAACACGGTCTGCCCAGGCTGGGTCGCGACCGCCATGGCCGACGAGCAGATGCAGGTCCTGGTCGAGAAGCACGGTCTTTCCTCGATCGAAGAGGCCTATCGCCTGGTGACCAAGGATGTGCCCCTTGGCCGGCCGGCGACGCCGGAAGAGGTTGCCAACGTCGTTTGCTTTCTGGCTTCGGACGAGGCGAGCGCGATGAACGGCTCGATCCTGACGGTGGATGGCGGCGCCACCGTGGTCGATCTGCCGACGCTGGCGTTCGTCGAGTAGGAGGGAGTTTGAAATGGAGCAAGCAAGCCGGCCTGCCGACTGGAAACATTTCGATGATTTCGCCGCCGGCATCGCCACCAATCGCCTGCCGGTCACGGACAGGCTCGCGGGCAGGTCGCTCGATATCACGCTGCAAAACGGGCGTGCGGTCAGACTGAATTTCACCTCCGCGGACCGGGTTGAATGGGCGGAGGGGAGCGCATCGGGACAGGACTGGTACGAGGCGATCGACGTGGCGCCGGACGTGCTCTTCGTCAACATGACACTGTCCGGGCGGCCGGATGAAGATGAAGCCTTCATCGTCAATCTCAGCACTCGCCGGGTTCTGTCGGTGCGGGAACGGGTGCGGCCGGCGAGTGAAGCGCCTGGCGAGCCGCGCGTTAGGCAAGACTATACGCCCGGCATCGTCGGCGACCCCACGGTTCCGGCCACAGGTATGGAGCCTGCGCCGACAAGGGATCTGATCGGATTGACTGCGCACTATGAATATAGCCCGCAGCACGTCTACGAGCACGTCTATCTGAGCTCACAGCGCTACGCTTGGCAGAACATCGTCGGCGTGCAGCGAGGGCATGGTGATGTCGATCTGGCCACCACATACAAATTCGATGACAACCAGTATGTGTTCGGGTTTCGCGAGTTCATCATCCCGGTGGCATCGATCTTCTTCTACAACTGGGATGCCATGCGCTCGACCGGGAAATTTCTCGGCGTGACCAGCCAGGGCATCATCGAAAACAAGCCCGCCGGGGCCTTGATCCAGATGAAGTCCCGGACTGTCTATGACGAGAACAAGCAACCGGTTTGACGGGGGACGCGGCGCGTGAACTCGAACTACGATGCAATCAAGGCGCATTACGCGGCGTCCGACCGCAAGGACGTTGTGGGCATGATGGCGCCCATCACTTCCGAAACTCGTTGGACCGAGATGGCGGGCTTTCCGTACGCGGGTACATATGTCGGCGCTGGTGCCATTGTGGAAGGCGTCTTCAAGCGCATCGGCGAAGAGTGGATCGACTATACGTTCTCGCTCGAAAGGTTGGTCGACGGCGGGACAACGATCGTCGGCATCCGGACCTATTCGGGCCGGTACAGGAAGACGGGGAAGACCATGACGGCACGCGTGGTGCACGTCTGGGACATGAACGACGGCCGCGTCGTTCGCTTCGAGCAATTCGCTGACACCAGCCTGGTTGCCCGCGCGACGATCTAGATCGGCAGTCCCTCCACTTGGCGCGGCTCATGACATGGGCCGCGCTTTTTCTTGCCATGACGGGGCTTCGCTCGTTTGCGTCCTAGGCCGGCTGCGTTGGAGTCCAAGACGCCGGCAAAGGGCAGCGCCTAGTGTCATCGCGCCGGACAAGCGTCGGACGATCGCTCGGCCTCCCTTGAGGCGGCGCCGCGATCGCGAACAGATGCACCGGTGCAACGCCGCCGTCGGACGGGTGGCCTAATGAGGGGAAACGCATGACATTGAGGAACACGATCCTGGGAATCTTCATGGCTGCGCTGCTCGGCTGTGCCGGCTGCACGGCCCATGCGGCCGATGCCAAATGCGGTGCCAACACCGGCAAGGCGGCGAACGGCGAGCCGATCGTGATCGGCGGAATTGTCAGCGTGACCGGACCCGACAATTTCAGCTCCTCCGGGCTGGCCGCGACAGCCTATTTCAAATGCCTGAATGCCAATGGTGGCGTCAACGGACGTCCGATCAAGTACCAACTCGAAGACGACGGCTGGAATCCCGAGCAGTCATCGCAGGTCGCGGCAAAGCTGATCCGTGATCAGAAGGCGGTCGCGCTGGTCGGCAACATGAGCTTCGTCGATTGCGGTGCTAACCAGGGCATCTATGAAAAGGAAGACATCATGGTGATTGCGGGGGTCGGCGTCCCTCGCGATTGCTTCTTCCAGAAGAACTACGCGCCGACCAATGCCGGCCCGCGGGTCAGCAATACCAAGGCCGTGATGGATGTGGCGCAGACCTATCCGGGCAAGATCAAGCGCGTGGTCTGCATCGCACCGAACATCCCGAATCTCGGCGAATGGTCCTGCTCCGGCGCGGTCGCCTGGATCAAGAAGCAAGGCGGTGATGGCAAGATCATCACGTTCGACCCTGGCTCGCTCGACGCGACTTCGGTCGTCCTTGAGGCGATGGCCTTCAAGCCTGACGTCATCAGCGTCGGTACGCCCAAGGGCCTGGCCGTTCCGATCTTTGCCGCCGCGGAAGAGCAGGGGCTTGCCGACAAGGTGCATTTCACCGGACCTGCCTCGCTGTACAATCCGGATTTTCCGCGTGCGATCGGAAAATACTGGGACGGCAAAGTCACCGTCGACATGGAACTGAAGGCGGCCGACGCCGGCACGCCCGATATGCAGAACTGGCTTGCGGTGATGGACAAGTATGGCCAGGCCTCGGATCCGCGGGACACCTTCTCGCAAGCCGGCTATCTGGCGGCGCGCGTCACCGCCGAAACCCTGCTGAAGATGGACGCGGCCAAGATCGACCGGAAATCGGTCACGCAGGCCTTGCGGAGCATCAAGCGGTTCGAAAGCGACATGTGGTGTTCGCCTTGGTACGTCGGCGAAGGTCCTCGTCACAACGCCAATCACGCGGGCCCGGTGTCGTTCGTCAAAGACGGCAAGCTCGTGGCAAAGCAGGTGTGCGTCGAGTCGGAAGATCCTGAACTCGACGATGTGCATACCTACGAGAAGACGATCGGCATCGCGAAGTAAGCAGTCATGCCTGATTTTACGCCCTTTCTCGTCTCGGGCCTCGCGACGGCGGCAACCTACGTGCTCTCCGGCGTCGGCATCGTGGTGCTCTATCGGGCGGCGGGCGTGGTCAATTTCGCCCAGGGCGCCGTCGGTGCCCTGGCCGCCTTTGTCTCCTGGTCGATTGTCGAGCGCGGAGGTCCTCCCGGCTGGTCGTGGATCGCGGGTGTCGCGGCAGCAGCGCTTGTCTCGTTCCTCTATGGTCGCGTCATCGCGCCCCGGCTGGCCTACGGTGATCCAATCAT
Source organism: Bradyrhizobium sp. UFLA03-84 (assembly GCF_002289535.1). Taxonomy (NCBI): domain Bacteria; kingdom Pseudomonadati; phylum Pseudomonadota; class Alphaproteobacteria; order Hyphomicrobiales; family Nitrobacteraceae; genus Bradyrhizobium; species Bradyrhizobium sp. UFLA03-84. The sequence continues at coordinate 932,527 of NZ_NSJY01000013.1, forward strand.
GCGTGCGGTGGCCACGCTCAGCTTTGCGCTCATCCTGCTTGGCTTCATGGGCTACGTCTGGGGTGAGGCGCCGCGCCGGCTTCGTCTGCCCACGGATACGATGAGCTTTGAGCTCCTGGGCGTCCGGATCACGATGACGCGGGCAATCGCATTCGGCCTTGGCGTACTGGCGACCACTGCCGTGATGCTGTTTCTCGCCTATAGCCGGGTGGGCCTGCAGATGCGCGCGCTCGCCAGCAACCGCGATCTCAGCGCGATGCTCGGGGTTCGCGTGCTCCGCGTCGACAGTTGGGCGTGGGTGATCTCCGGCCTGCTGGCGGGCGTCAGCGGCGTGTTGCTGGCCGATCTGCAGCGCTTGAGCGGACAAGCGCTCACCTTCGCGGTCATTCCGGCGATCGCCGCCGCGGTGTTCGGGCGCTTCGTCTCGCTCCCCGCAACAGTCGCGGGTGGTTTGGCGATCGGAGTTTGTGAGGCGCTGCTGACCCCGATTCCCTTGATCGGCCCGTTCCGCACCGCAGTCCCGTTTCTGTTTGCGGTCGGCGCCATGCTGTGGATGCAGCGTCGAGTGACCTTCGTCTACAGGTGATCCGACGTGACCGACCGAAGCCTGCAGGCAGCCATGCCGATCTCTACTGCACGATTGCCGCTCCGCGCGATTGCCGTCTGTGCCGGCGCGCTCCTGGCGCTTTATTTCCTGCCCGCCGCGCTGAGCGATTACTGGCTGCGCACGCTGATTTCGGTCACCGCGTTGACCGTTGCCAGCCTGAGCGTCAGCCTGCTGTTCGCGCAGCTCGGCATGGTCTCGCTGGCGCAGTACGGCCTGTTAGGCGTCGGCGGCTGGTTTGCGCTCAGGATATCGCACGGCCTCGGCGTACCGTTCGAGCTCGCGCTGCTGACCGGCGGGATCGCCGCGGCGCTCGTCGGGCTCGTCATCGGCCTGCCCGCGCTGCGGATGCGGGGTCTTTATCTTGCGATCGTTACCTTGATGATGGCCGGTGCAATCCAGGTACTGATCAGCGCGTTCGGCTTTCCGGATGGAGGCTCGGGCATCCTCGGCAAGAGTACGGGGACGCGGATGATGATGGCGCGTCCTTTGCTCGCGCAGAACGACGAAGCCTATCTGCGCTACGCCATCGTCATCGCCGGGCTTTGCTACCTGCTCGTGCTTGCGCATGTCCGTGACCGCCCGGGGCGCGCATGGGCGATGATCCGCCGCAGCGAAGTTTGCGCCCTCGCCGGGGGCGTCGACATCACTGCTTACAAGGTACGGGCCTTTGCGTTGTCCGGCTTCCTTGCAGGGATCGCCGGAGGCCTGCTTGCAGGGGGCGTGGGACAGCTTGATGCAAGCGCGTTCCCGGCCAGTCAGTCGATCATGTTGTTCGCGCTGACCATCGTCGGCGGCGCTTATTCCTGGCTCGGTCCGATCGTGGCCGGGCTGCTGCTTCGGGCATTTCCGGCGCTACTGAACGACTTCAGGATCGACGGCAATATCGCGACAATGATCTTCGGTCTCGGCCTGCTGCACGCCTTGATCACGGCTCCGCGCGGCGTGGTCGGCCAATTGGCGGATCTGGTCCGAACAGTTCGCCGGCTCGTGGGTGGCAAGCGGAAGGCCGAGTCATGATCGAGATCGACGACGTGACGGTGCAGTTCGGAGGTGTGCTCGGCTTGAACGCCTTGACCGCCAATCTTGCGGAGCCGGTCACCGGTCTGGTCGGCCCGAACGGCGCCGGCAAGACCACATTGATTAATGTGCTTTCCGGATTCGTGCAGCCTACGAAGGGCCGTGTGCGGGTGGATGGGCGGGACCTGAAGGATGTTCCCATTCGCAAGCGTGCCGCGTTTGGCCTCCGCCGAACGTTTCAGAACGAGCAGATCGTCGAGAATCTGACTGCCGGCGACAATGTCGCCGCGGTGCTCGACAACGTGCCGACGGACGGCCAGCCACGGCGGCTGTTGATCGACAAGGCGTTGGACTTCGTCGGTCTTCTCGCCAGGCGCGATACGCCCGGACGCGACCTGAACGCCTATCAGCGCCGCATGCTGGAGATCGCGCGGGCAACCGCAGGGCTGCCCCGGTTGATCATGATGGACGAGCCCGGAGCAGGGCTTGCTCAACATGAGAGCGAGCACCTGCGCGATGTCATCAAGGCGATCCACGGTTATTGCGGTGCGCAGGTGCTGCTGGTCGACCACGATGTCGATCTGATCTCGGCAACCTGCACGGCGACACTGGTGCTCGATTTTGGCTCACCAATTGCTTATGGGCCAACGCCGAACGTGCTTGCGGATCCAAAGGTCAGGGCGGCCTATCTCGGGGTCCTGGAGGAGGATGCGACGTGAGCGCCGGGCTGGCCGTGCAGAACCTCAACATCGCGCGCAACGGCAAGGCCGTTCTTCACGGCATCGATCTCACGATCTCGCCGGGGAGGATCACCGCCCTGCTTGGCGCCAACGGCGCCGGCAAGAGCAGCCTCGTTCTCTCCATCGCCGGCGTGTTGCCGGCGACCAGCGGTTCGATCGCAATGGACGGCCAGTCCATTGTCGGCCTCAGGCCGGAGACCATTCGCGCCGGCGGTGTCGCCGCGGTGCCCGAAGGGCACCAGGTGCTGAACGATTTGAGTGTCGAGGATAACCTCAAGGTCGCGGGCAGCCACCTCGCGCGTTCGCAACTCAAGGCGGCCCTCGAGGTCGCGCTCGGTACGTTTCCGGAATTGCGCGACCGTCTGCCGGCGAGGTCGGGCACGCTCTCGGGTGGACAACAGCAGATGGTTGCCCTCGCGCAGGCGATCATTGCGCGACCACGTTATCTGCTCGCCGACGAGCTCTCATTCGGCCTCGCGCCGGTCGTGGTCGCGCGTTTGGTCCCGGTTCTGCAGGGCCTCGCCGCGCAGGGTGTCGGCGTCCTTCTGATCGAGCAGTTCACGCACATCGCGCTCAAGATCGCGCATGCAGCCTATGTCATGGAGCATGGAAAAATCTGCTTTGCCGGCGAGCCACAGGAGCTGATCGACAGGCCCGAGATCCTGCACAGCGCCTATCTCGCTTGACATCAGCATCAACATCGGCGGACGCAGATGCGGTTCCCTGCAGGATACCGCCCATTGACAGCTCGGAAGAGCTGCTTAACATGTTAGATAATAGCCGCCAGACGGCCCTTCCAGGGGAGGAGCGCGTGCAGCTCCAGGAGTTTAGCAACTGGACTCCGCAAGTCTGGAGTCAAGCTCCGTTGGAGGAGTGGAGGCACAAGCTCCAGTCCGTCTGCGGACGATTCAATCCATTCGGATGGGAAGAACGCGACCTCGTCAACGGCGGCGTGCTGGTTCGTGATGCCGCGGGCATGGACATCGCCCAGGTTGCCGGCGACATCGGCGTCGTTCGTCGCGACGAGCGCGACATCCGCCTCGACTATGGCGAATTCTTCTTCCTGCTTGTCCAGTTGGAGGGGACGTGCGGGGTCGAGCAGCAGGGGCAACAGAGCATCATTTCCCCGGGTGACTGTATCCTGGTCGATTCCTCGCTGCCGTCGAACTTCTATTTCAACGGTCAATTCATCAATCACCTCTCCGTGCATCTGCCGCGGCAATTGCTGCTGGCAGAGAGGCCCAACGATTTCGAGGTATCGCGACGCCTGGGCGCCGAGGACCCGATGTCGACCATGCTGCGGGCGCTCGTCGCCAAGATGTTGCAGACGCCGGCCAATCACCAGCGATCGGGCGAATTGCGGCAACTCCTGCTCCACGCGACGCGGCAGGCGTTCGCCACGGATACCGCCGTTGCACCCTTGTGTCCGAAGGAGCGTGCCTCGGGCCGGCTCGAATTCGCCCGCGCGCTGGTCGACCGTCATCTCACCGCGGAGTGCCTGACGCCGCAATGGCTGGCCGGCCGTCTCGGTGTGTCGATGCGGACCCTGCAAGAGGATTTCAGCACGGTCGGGACCACCATCACGAGCTTCATTCGTGATCGCCGTCTGCGACTTGCGAGGGACCGGTTGATCGAGAAGCAACGCGGCGCCGAAGGCGGGACCATCGCCGAGATCGCATTTTCATCGGGGTTCAACGATATCTCCTATTTCAACCGCTGCTTCAAGAAGGCCTTCGACTGCTCTCCCACGGATGTGGTGCGCCGATAGCCGCGCTCCTGTCCAATCAACGCCGCGCTCTTTTCCAAGACAGCAGACGCATCATCGTCTTTCCTCGGCCGCATCACTTGCGCTTGGGAGATCTTTGCATGCAGCGCTCGAGCCTGGTCATTGACGGTCGCAAGGTCGAGACAGCCGGCGTCCTGGACGTCATCAATCCGGCGACTGGCGCCGTCGTCGGCGCGATGCCGCTCGCGACGGCGGAGGATCTGGATTCCGCGATATCCGCCGCCACCAAGGCGTTTGCGATCTGGAAGGAAGCCTCCGAAATTGAACGGGCCGAAGCGTGTCGTGCGGTTGCGCAAACGATCGAGGCGCATTCCGAAGAGCTTGCCCGCCTGCTCACGCTCGAGCAAGGCAAGCCGCTGAACGGTCTGGGATCGCGCTTCGAGATCGGTGGCGCGGTTGCCTGGACGCGCTTCACGAGCGATCTGTCGCTCCCGGTGGAGGTCCTGCAGGACGGAGCCGAGGGGCGCGTCGAGCTGCACCGCAAGCCGATCGGCGTGGTCGGCTCCATCACGCCGTGGAACTGGCCGGTCATGATTGCATGCTGGCACATCATTCCGGCAATCCGGGCGGGTAACACGGTGGTCATCAAGCCTTCGCCGCTGACCCCGCTCAGCACCATCAGGCTTGTGGAGCTGATGAACGAGACGTTGCCGCCGGGCGTGGTGAACGTCGTCTCCGGCGAGAACGAGATCGGCAGCCTGATGTCCTCGCACCCCGGCATTGCCAAGGTGACGTTCACGGGCTCGACGGCGACGGGCCGCAAGATCATGCAGAGCGCAGCGACCACGCTCAAGCGGCTGACTCTCGAACTCGGCGGCAATGACGCGGGAATCGTGCTGTCTGACGCTAACCCGAAGCAGATCGTCGAGAGCCTCTTCTGGGGTGCCTTCATCAACGGCGGCCAGACCTGTGCCGCGCTGAAGCGGCTCTATGTTCACGACAGCCTCTACAAGCAGGTCTGCAACGAGCTCGTCGAGTATGCCGGCCAGGTCGTCGTCGGCGATGGCTTGTCGGAAAAATCGACGCTCGGTCCGGTGCAGAATCGCCGTCAGTTCGACATCGTTTCAACGTTCGTGAATGAGGCGCGCGACAAGGGCGGCCGTGTGCTGATCGGCGGCAATCCCTCGGAAGGGCCCGGTTTTTTCTATCCAGTCACGCTGGTTGCCGACGTGGACCACGGTTGCCGGCTCGTGGACGAAGAGCAGTTCGGTCCTGCTCTTCCGATCATCCGGTACCGCGACATCGATGATGCCGTCGCCAAGGCCAATGCGAGCTCGATGGGGCTGGGCGGCTCGGTCTGGGGTACCGACCTGGCGCAGGCAAAACGTGTGGCAGGGCGGATCGAGGCCGGTTCGGTCTGGATCAACAAGCATGGCGCCATTCAACCCAACGCGCCGTTTGGCGGCGTGAAGCAATCGGGATTCGGGGTCGAGTTTGGCGTCGAGGGGCTGAAGGAGTTCACCACCGTACAGACCGTGTTCTGTTGAAGTGGAACGCTGAACGCGGCGCGTCGGGGAGGGCAGATGCAGGACTATGATTACATCGTCGCGGGCGGCGGCTCTGCGGGATGCGTCCTCGCGTCGCGCCTCTCGGAGGATTCCCGCAATCGCGTACTCCTCATCGAAAGCGGCCAGCGCGACACCGACAAGTACATTCACATTCCGGCAACTTTCTTCAAGGTTCTGGAGAAGGGCCGCGACGCGCTTTTCTACGCATCCGAGCCGGAGCAGGGCCTCAACGGACGGCCGTCGATCGTGCCGCAGGGTCATGTGCTGGGCGGCGGCAGTTCGGTGAACGCGATGGTCTACATCCGTGGTTCGCGGCAGGATTACGATACGTGGGCGCAGCTCGGCTGTCGTAGCTGGGGCTACGACAAGGTGCTTCCTGTCTTCCGCGACCTCGAAAACAACCAGCGGCTTTCCGGTGAGTATCACGGGGCCACTGGCGAGCTCACCGTGTCGGACCGCGCCTACGGTCATCCGCTCTCGTGGGCCTTCATCCGCGCCGCGCAGGAAGTCGGCATCCCCTACAATGAGGACTTCAATGGAGCCCGCCAGGAGGGCGTCGGCTTCTATCAGACGACCACAAGTCGCGGGCGCCGTCGCAGTGCGGCGGAGGCTTTTCTGCGGCAGGCGGAGGGGCGTGCCAACCTGACCGTCAAGACGGGAAGCCGTGTCCACAAAGTCCTCTTTGATTGCAAGAGAGCGACCGGAGTGCTGCTCGATGACGGATCGACCGTCACGGCGCGGCGCGAAGTGATTCTGACCGCCGGCGCGCTGGCGACGCCGAAAATCCTGCAATTGTCGGGGATCGGGCCGGCGGCCCATCTGCGCGAGCACGGCGTCGACGTCGTGCTCGACCTGCCCGGGGTCGGCGAGAACTACCAGGATCATCTCGAGGCGACCGTTCAGTGCGAGACCAAGGATCCGATTTCGATCTTCGGCGAAGACAAGGGCTTCCGCGCGGCAGCGCACATGATGCAGTATCTTCTGACCAAGACGGGCCTGCTGACGTCGACGGTCGTCGAATCCGGCGGGTTCGTCGACACGGCAGGTACGGGCGAACCCGACATCCAGTTTCATGTACTGCCGGCATTCAATGGCTTTGCCGATCGGTCAGCTCATGCGGGCCATGGCATCTCGATCGGTCCCTGTGTCCTGCGGCCGCAATCGCGCGGCTCGGTCCGGTTGCGCTCAACGAACCCGACCGACGCCGCTCTGTTTGTTGCCAACTCGCTCGCCGAGCAGGCCGATGTCGAGACGCTCGTTCGCGGTGTTCAGATCGCCATCCGGATCTCTGAGGCCCCCTCGCTGGCCCGTTTGGTCAAGCGGCGTGTCCTTCCGAAGCCGGGGCTGGAAGCCGACCCAGACGCGCTCCGCGACTATGTTCGTGCGATATCCAAGACCGTGTTCCATCCGTCGGGCACCGCGAAGATGGGAGCTGCCGATGATCCCATGGCGGTCGTGTCGGAAGACTTGCGGGTGCGTGGCGTGGAAGGGCTTCGTGTCGCCGACGCCTCGATCATGCCTCGTCTTGTCTCTGGCAACACCAATGCGCCGACGATGATGATCGGCGAGCGCGCTGCACGCTTCATTCTGGGCAAGGAGACCGCCGCCTAGCGACGGCGAATGCCCGATATGAGCTGCAGCAGTGCCAGCGCATTGCTGAAATTGTGTCAGGGGTTACCGACCTCGAAGGCCAACAGAACGTTGCCGGGCAGGCCGCCCCATTGCGCGTAGCCGGAATTGACGTACAGCATGCCGTCCACAACGATCGGCCCGGGTCCGTCCATGGCGCCGCCATGGCCCGGAACGTCGTTGACCGTGGTGTAGTCGCGCGCGGTGTCGAATTCCCAGAGCAGCTTTGCGTCATCGGTCGCGTAAGCACGCAGGAAGCCGCTCACGCCGCCCGAGAACACCACGCCGGGAATTGTGGTGACCGCTGCGGAAAGAGCAGGACTGCATTGGGGGCGGTCGCCGCAGGCAACCGGCGCGACCTGCATCGCGATCTTCCCGGTCGCCAGATCGAGTCCGAACAGGCCGCCGCCTTCGCTTGAATTCAGGCGCCGCGAACCGTCACGAAGAAACCGCACATCCGAGTTGGCGACATAGATTCGGTCCTGGTCGGCGGCAGAGCCCCACTCGGTCCCGCCCAGCGGTCCACCTTGGCCGATCCGCGTCTGCCACAAGATCTTGCCTTCATGGTCGGGATCCAGCGCGTGGACCACGCCGGACTTCTGGCCGATGACGAGCACGCGATGTCCATCACGCAAGTTCACCAGGATCGGCGATTGCCCGAAGTCGTGATCGGGACCGCGATCTTGCGGACAGTTGCTCTGGTCGGTGCCGAAGCACGCGACGACGAAGCTGTCCTTGGGCGTCGCCTGCTGATGCCAAAGCATCTTGCCGGTCGAAAGATCGAACGCGAGGATGGCGTCGCTGGTGTCGGTTGCCGGGTCGGCATAGCTGTTCGATGTCGCGACATAGAGCGCCTTGCGTTGAACGTCGATGGTGGGAGCGGACCAGACCGACGCGCCGGCCGGGCCGAACAGCTGGGTCCCGATCGCGTTCGTCCTGGTCGGATGCGGCGCTTCAGCGATGGTGTAGGTCTTCCAGATATGCGCGCCAGTATCGGCCTTCAGCGCCACGACGCTGCCGCGAAACGTGCAGCATTGGTAGGTGGGGCGAGACCCCGTCGCTTCCTCGATCGATGACACGCCGACATAGACGGCGCCGGAGTAGAACACGGGTGCGCCGGTGATCCGGGCGGCCAGGTGGTCCTCGATCCTGGTCTTCCAGATCAGCGTGCCGGTTGTCGCATTCACCGCGTAGATGTTGGCGAGCAAGTCGCCGAAGAAGATCACCGGCTGGCCGTCATCCATCGCGGCGAAATTGATCGCCGCCCGGACCGGCGCGTCGGTCGGAAACACCCAGCGGGTACATCCGGTCTTGGCATCGAGGGCGTGGACCTTGCGGTCGGTGCCGCCGACGAACAGCAGGCCGCCGATGACGGTCGGCTGAGCGAACGCGATCGAGGCGCCGGGAAACCCGAAGGCCCATTTCAGGCGCAGCCGGGAGACCTGGTCGCGTGTGAGGCCGGCCATCGCCGCCGGCTGAAACCGGCTGTTGTTGAGATCCGCGCCCCAGCCGTTCCACCGTGGCCCATCGATCGCCTGGGGGAAGCCGGCCTCGCTCTGCGCACATTGGCCTGCGTTCGCGGCCGCCGCATGCGAGGCGGCCTTACCGGTGACGAGCGAGGCGATCGCCGCCCGCTCGTCATTGCTCAGTCCCTGCGCGAAGGATGCCATCGGGCCCGTGGTGATCGCGCCCAGAACCTCATCGAACGACCTCGATTGCAGCGCGGCGCGGCTCGGCGCCCGAATATTCGCGTCGGTGCTATCGTGACACTGCGCACAGCGTTGCGCGTAGAGGGCGGCACCGCCTTGCTGCGCTGTCGCAGGGAGGCAAAACCCGATCAGGGCGACGGCAATCGCAGCACTCAGTTTCATCTGGGTTCACCGGCATTGGCTTCGATGAGATGAGCGATCACAGCGTAGCACAACCCTGATGGATGTCGGCGTGCCCCGCGGAGGCCGGCGGTGCGTATCCGACGGTGCGGGGGCTCGATCGGCCGCCCTCGATTCCGACGCCGGCGGGCGCGATCTCCCATTGACAGGTCGGCTGTTGTGATAGAATTATAACACAATAAGTTGCAAAAATAACAAGATGTCATCATCGCATCAGCGTTTCGCGCGGGCGGCGGAGGAAAAATGGAATTGTCCGGTTCGATCGCTGCAGAGCCTCGGCCGTCGACGTCGCTCTTGATGGTCGGCGGCATCAACAAGCGCTTTGGCGGCGTGCGGGCGCTGCGCGACGTCAACCTCGAGGTCCGTGCCGGCGAGGTGCATGCCCTATTGGGCGAGAACGGGGCCGGAAAATCCACGCTGATCAAGATCCTCAGCGGCGTTCATACCGCCGACAGCGGCACCATCGAGATCGCCGGCAAGCCTGTGACGTTCGACAGCCCGGCACGGTCGCGTGAGGCCGGGATCGCCGTCGTCTATCAGGACCTCAGTCTCGTCGAATCGTTGAGCGTCGCCGACAACCTGCTGCTCGGCCGCGAGCCCCGCGCGCGGTTCGGCTTTGTCCGCAAGCGCGAATTGATGGCGAGGGCCGAAGCGTTCCTGGGCGAACTCGGCATTCCCCTGGATACCAAAGCTGCGGTCGGTTCGCTGCCGTTCGCCTACCGCCAGATGACGGAGATCGCCAAGGCGTTGATGGGCGAGGTGCGGCTGTTGATCCTCGATGAGCCGACATCTTCGCTGACCTCGGATGAGGTTCGCATCCTGTTTGACGCGATCGGCAAGGCGACGCGCCGCGGCGTCGGCGTGATCTACGTGACGCACCGGCTCAACGAGGTCTTCGAAATCTCGCAGCGGGTCACCGTGCTGCGCGATGGTGCCAACGCCGGCACCTTCGTCACCGCCGAGACCGACATGAAGCGGCTGGTGAACGCCATCATCGGCACCGATCGCTCGGCGCCCGCGGCGTCGCGCGCCGCGCCCGCGGCAGCGCGCGCGCTCGATCCGTCGCCGGTGCTGTCGCTGTCTGATGTGTCCAACGACCGGCTGTCGGCCGTCGACTTGTCGGTGATGAAGGGGGAGATCCATGGCCTTGCCGGATTGATTGGCAGCGGACGCACGGAGATTCTCGAGACGATCTTCGGACTTCGGCCGGTCGAGCGCGGCGCATTCGAGATCGAGGGCCGGCCATGGCTGCCGAACGGCCCGGCCGATGCGATCGAGCACGGCGTCGCGCTGGTGCCGGAAGATCGGCACGTGCAGGGCCTGGTGCTGGACCATTCGATCGAGCGCAACATCACGCTGCCGCGGATTCCGCATTTCTCGCGCTGGGGCTTCATGCAGCAGCGCGCTGCCATCAGGCGCGCGGAGACCGCGGTCGCGCGGCTATCGGTGAAGGCGCAGGGCGCCTCCAGCCTGGTCAGGACATTGTCCGGCGGCAACCAGCAGAAGGTCGTGTTCGGGAAATGGAATGATCCGCGGCCGCGCGTGCTGCTGCTCGACGAGCCGACCGTCGGCGTCGACGTCGGCGCACGCGAGGAAATCTATGGCGTGATCCGCAATGCCGCCCGCGACGGCAGCGGCGTGCTGGTCGTCTCGTCCGATCTCGTCGAACTGATCGAGCTCTGCGACCGCATCTCCGTGATCGTCGATGGACGCGTGGCGCGGACGCTGAAGCGCGGAGAGATCGTTGATGCCGAAGAGCTGCATCATCTGCTGCAGATCTACCAGGCTTCCGGACAAGGCGTATTGCAAGAGCTGCCCGCATGACTGAACTGACCGCGCCCAACGTCGCCGCCGCGCCGACCCGGTCCGACCGGCGCCGCAAGCTGCTGCAGAACCTGCTGCGGGGCGAGCGGCCCTACATGCTGTACATCGCCTTCGTGGTGCTGCTGGTGGTGTTCAGCCTGTCCTCGCCCTGGTTCCTGTCGGTCGACAATTTCCTGAATATCGGACGCCAGACCACGCTGGTATCGATCATCGCGGTCGGCATGACCTTCGTGATCATCGCGCGCCAGATCGATCTGTCGGTCGCATCGACATTGGCGCTGTCCGGCATGGCCGCAGCGCTCGCCATGAGCCAGATCAGCAACAGCTGGATCGTCGGCGCCGCCGCCGGGCTCGGCACCGGCGCGCTGGTCGGCTTGCTCAACGGCATCCTGACCACGCAGCTCTCGATTCCGTCCTTCCTGGTCACGCTGGGCTCGCTGAGCATGGCGCGGGGCCTCGCGATGATGGTGACCAACACCAAGCCGGTCATCATCACCAACGAGACCTATTTCGCGATCTTCGGCGAAGGCACGTTCCTGGGCATCCCCGTTCCGATCGCCTGGACGCTGGTGGCGATGATCGTCGGCATCCTGTTGCTGCACTACAATGTGTTCGGCCGCCGCATCTATGCGGTCGGCGGCAATCCGACTGCGGCGCTCTATTCCGGCATCAACACCAAATGGGTGACGACCGCGGCCTTCGTGCTGACCGGCGCGCTGGCCGGGCTCGCGGCGCTGGTGCTGTCGGCGCGCTCGCATGCCGCGCGGCCCGACGTCGTGCAGGGCATGGAGCTCGACGTCATCGCCGCCGTGATCCTCGGCGGCTGCAGCCTGTTTGGCGGCCGTGGTTACATTCTGGGGACGCTGTTCGGCAGCCTGATCATCGGCACGCTCAACAACGGCCTCGTGCTGCTCGGCGTCAGCTCGCCGATGCAACTCGTCATCAAGGGAGCGATCATCGTGGCCGCGGTCGCTTTCACGAAACGCTAGTCGGGATGCGGCGTCGGGACCGTAAGGCCCGCGTTGCGGCAGTAGGGGCAAGGTCGCCGGCCTCCGGTCAATCGGCGACCAAAAAGGGAGGAAACAATGAAACCAATCTTGCGACAAACCCTGCCGCTGACCGCGCTGATCGCGGCGACGGCGATTTCGATCGCCCCCTCGGCCCACGCCGAAGTGCCGGCAACCTGCGTCAAGGGCGTCGATCTGGCGACGCTCGGACCGAAATCGATCGTCGGTCAGGGGCCCCACGGCGAGAAGGCCGCGTCGCCCGAAGTGCTCGCACTGTCGGATGCCGATGCCGCCAAGGTCAAGGAGAAGCATTTCAAGGTCGGCATCTCGATGCAGACGGTCAACCTCGACTGGGCGCAGCTGCAGATCCAGGGCATCACCGACACGCTGAAGAAGTACGGCGTGACGGTGACGGGCGTCGCCTCGGCCGAATATCAGGTCGACAAGCAGATCGCCGACATCGAGAACACCATCCAGCAGCATCCGGACGGCATCATCTCGATCCCGGTCGATTTCACCGCGACCGCGCCGACCTACAAGAAAGTCGCCAAGGCCGGCATCAAACTGGTGCTGATGGACAGCATCCCGACCGGCCTCAAGCATCCCGAGGAATATGCCTCGATGATTTCGGCGGACAATCTGGGTAACGGGCAGATCGCGGCGCAGATCCTGGCCTCCTGCATGGCGCAGGGCGCCACCATCGGTCTCGTCAATTTCGGCGTCGACTATTTCAGCACCAACGAGCGCACCAAGGGCGTTCGCGAGTGGATGCAGAAGAACCGGCCGGACATCAAGATGAAGCAGGTCGACTTCACCGATCCGCCGAAAGTGTCGCAGATCGCGGGCGACTTCCTCACCGGCAATCCCGACGTCAAGGGCGTGTTCGCGGTCTGGGATCAGCCGGCGCTCGATACGTTGAGCTCTATGCGCGCGCAGGGCATCGACATTCCGGTCACGACCGTCGATCTCGGCCTGCAATCGGCGATCGAGATCGCCAAGGGTGGACCGCTGAAGGCGACCGGCTCGCAGCGTCCCTATGACCAGGGCGTCGCGGAGGCGATGGCCATGATGAACGCGCTGCTTGGCAAGGAGACGCCGGCCTGGGTTGGCGTGCAGTCGCTGCCGGTGACGCAGTCGAATGTGCTGGAATCCTACAAGACGGTGTTCAAGAAGGAGCCGCCGTCCGAACTGACCGACGCCTGCAACAAGGCGAAGCCGGCCTGCAACTGATCTTTGGCCAGCGATGCGCGGTGTCGCAACGGCGCGCATCGTGGACAAAGCTGACCCGGGCGAGCCAGCCCCCGCCCGGGTCAGATTGCGGTGGTCACATACTCGACCGGAAGGCTGCGGAAGTGCTTGCGCATGTCCGGCGACGCCGCGCCGCCGACGATGATCCGCGAGAACGCGCCGATATCGGAAAAGAATGCCGACTTGAGGCTGCCGAGCTTGCTCGCGTCGATCACCAGGATGCTCTCCATCGCGGTTTCGATGACAGCCCGCTTGACGGCGACCTCGTGAAAATTCGAGCAGCTCGCGCCGCGGGTCCAGTGCACGCCGCCGGCGGAAATGAAGGCCTTGTTGATGCCGAGCCGCCGCAGATAGGACAGGCCATCGTCCGATGCAAAGGACTGCGATGAGGGATGATAGAGCCCGCCCATCAGCATCACCTGCGTGCCGGGCCTATGCGTCACGATCGACGCCACGTTCATCGAATAGCAGATCACCGAGAGCGGCAGATCCTCGGGCAGGCAGTCCGCCAGCGACTGCATCGTGGTGCCGCAATCGATGAAGATCGTATCGCCTTCCTTGATCGAGGCGGCCGCAGCCCGGCAGGCGAGACGCTTGTCCTGGGTGTGCTGGTCGATCTCCTGCTCGAACGTGTACTTGATCGCGGTCGGCGATGCGGCGTTGACGACGTAGCCGCCGAGCAAGGCGAGGGCGGCCTCCGGGCCGGCAAGGTCACGCCGCACCGTCATTTCGGAGACCTTCAGGAGCTCGGCGGCATCCTTCAGGTGCAGCGCGCCACTCGATTCGACGGCGCGGCGCAGCCTCTGCAGGCGCTGGACGCGTGTCTCGCTTGGTCGTGCGTTCGGGGTTTCAGCCATTTTTGTCGCCGAGCTTGCTTATCTGATTGACAATGATCTTACAATGTTGTGAGTTTAGCAACGTCGATTTGTTACAATAATAACATCCAGTTTGGCGGCTCATCTGGCGTCGGGACGGTGTCGTTCCTCGGCAGGTGGCAAACCCAGCGGCAAGGTCAGGGGAGGATCACATGTTGCGATCGACACATTCAGTTTATCTGGCGATCTCGTCGATTCGCTAGGACCGCACGGCGTTTCCATGACGCAGAGCGTCCCCATGCAGAATCCGATCGCGCTGACCACGCTGCCGCCTTCCCCGGGCGGTGGGCATCCTCATTCGGCGCTGCGCAATAGCGGCCGCGCGCTCGACATGGATTGGGTCGACGAAATCAGGATCAACCTGTCGGCCGCCGAACGGCGGGTCGCGAGCCTGCCGGGCCGTCGTACGGTCAAGAAGGATGCGCAGGCGGCGTGGCTGCTCAAGGCGATCACCTGCATCGACCTGACGACGCTCAACGGCGACGATACCACCGAACGGGTGAAGCGCCTCTGCGCCAAGGCCAAGGCGCCCGTGCGCGGCGACCTTCTCGAGCGGCTCGGCTTTGCCGGGCGCGAGCTGCATACCGGCGCGGTCTGTGTCTACCATCGGTTCGTCGGCACGGCCGTCGAAGCGCTCGCTGGATCCGGCATCCCGGTCGCTGCGGTCTCGACCGGATTCCCGGCGGGGCTGATCCCCCACGAACTGAAGCTGAAGGAGATCGAGGCGTCGGTGCGCGACGGCGCGCAGGAGATCGACGTCGTCATCACGCGCGAGCACGTGCTGACTGGCGACTGGCGGGCGCTTTACGCCGAGGTCCAGGACTTCCGCGCCGTCTGCGACAACGCGCATCTGAAGACGATCCTGGCCACCGGCGACCTCAAGACGCTGCGCAATGTCGCCAAGGCATCGATGGTCTGCATGATGGCCGGTGCCGATTTCATCAAGACCTCGACCGGCAAGGAGGGCGTCAACGCCACGCTGCCGGTGACGCTGGCGATGCTGCGGATGATCCGCGTCTACCAGGAGCGCACCGGCTTCAAGATCGGCTTCAAGCCGGCCGGCGGAATCTCGACCGCAAAGGACGTGCTCAACTATCAGTTCCTGATGAAGGAGGAATTGGGGCGCGACTGGCTCGAGCCGGATCTGTTCCGCATCGGCGCCTCCAGCCTGCTTGCCGATATCGAGCGGCAGCTCGAGCATCACGTGACCGGCCACTATTCGGCTTTCAACCGCCACCCCGTGGGATGAGACTCCAGCGATGAGCGTCGCAAACTATTTCGAAACCATGGAGTATGGCCCCGCGCCCGAGGCGGACGGCGAAGCGCGCGCCTGGCTGGCGCGGCATGACGCCACGTTCGGGCATTTCATCGCCGGCAAGTTCACAACGCCGCATGCCGGCAAGCACCTCACCACGTTCGAGCCCGCCACCGGCAAGCCGCTGGCGCGCATCGCGCAGGGCGCGGCGTCCGACGTCGAGGCGGCGGTCAACGCCGCGCGCACGGCGCAGACGGCATGGGCGAAGCTTGGCGGTCACGGCCGCGCGCGTCATCTCTATGCACTGGCGCGCATGCTGCAGCGTCACGCCCGGCTGCTCGCCGTGCTGGAGGCGATCGACAACGGCAAGCCGATCCGCGAGACCCGCGATCTCGACGTGCCGCTCGCCGCCCGCCATTTCTACTATCACGCCGGCTGGGCGCAGTTGCAGGAGCGGGAATTCGCCGATCAGGCGCCGATCGGCGTGATCGGGCAGATCATCCCGTGGAATTTCCCGCTGCTGATGCTGGCCTGGAAGATCGCGCCGGCACTTGCCGCCGGCAACACGGTGGTGCTGAAGCCCGCGGAGTTCACCTCGCTGACCGCGCTGCTATTTGCCGAACTCTCGGCCGAGGCCGGCCTGCCGCCGGGCGTGTTGAACGTCGTGACCGGCGATGGTGCGACCGGCGCGCTGCTGGTCGAAAGTCCCGTCGACAAGATTGCCTTCACCGGCTCGACCGAGGTCGGGCGGCTGATCCGTCAGACGACGGCAGGCACCGGCAAATCGCTGACGCTCGAACTCGGCGGCAAGTCGCCGTTCATCGTATTCGACGATGCCGACATCGATGGCGCGGTGGAAGGCGTGGTCGATGCGATCTGGTTCAACCAGGGCCAGGTCTGCTGTGCCGGCTCGAGGCTGCTGCTGCAGGAAGGCATTGCTGACACCTTCCGCAGGCGGCTGATCCGCCGCATGTCGACGCTGCGCGTCGGCATGCCGCTCGACAAGGCGATCGACATGGGCGCGGTGGTCGCCCCGGTGCAGCTCGAGCGGATCAAGTCGCTGGTCGAGACCGGCGTGAAGGAAGGCGCCGAGAAATATCAGACGCCCGGCGCGATGCCCGCGGAGGGATGCTTCTATCCGCCGACGCTGCTTTGGAACGTGCATCCATCCTCGACGGTTGCGACTGAAGAGATCTTCGGTCCTGTCCTGGTTGCGATGACATTCCGCACGCCCGACGAGGCTGTCATGCTCGCCAACAACACGCGCTATGGCCTTGCCGCGAGCGTGTGGAGCGAGACGATTGGTCTTGCGCTCGACATCGCGCCGAAGTTGCTGGCCGGCGTCGTCTGGGTCAACGCCACCAACCTGTTCGACGCCAGCGTCGGGTTCGGCGGCTATCGTGAGTCCGGCTTCGGCCGCGAGGGTGGCCGTGAAGGCATGGTCGAATATCTCAAGCCCAAGGCCTGGAGCGGGCGCAAGGCGCGGCCCAAGGTATCGCCGCTGCCGATTGCGGCCGCCGCAAGTGCTGGATTCGACGTGCCGCCGATCGATCGGACGGCAAAACTGTTCGTCGGCGGCAAGCAGGTCCGCCCGGACGGCAATTATTCGCGCGCGGTGCTGTCGCCAAAGGGCCGGCGCCTCGGCGAGGTGGGCGAGGGCAATCGCAAGGATATCCGCAATGCGGTGGCCGCGGCGCGCTCAGCCGAATCGTGGGCGCGGGCGACAGCGCATAATCGCGCCCAGATCCTCTACTACCTTGCCGAAAATCTCTCCGCGCGCAGCGACGAGTTTGTCCGGCGCATCGCCGACATGACCGGCGTGTCGTCGGCAAAGGCGCGCACGGAAGTCGATGCGAGCATCGAGCGGCTGTTCAGCTATGGCGCCTGGGCCGACAAGTTCGAGGGATCCATCCACGCGCCGCCGCTGCGCGGCGTGGCGCTTGCAATGCATGAGCCGATCGGCGTGGTCGGTGTCGCCTGTCCGGACGAGGCGCCGCTGCTCGGCTTCATCAGCCTGGTCGCGCCGTTGGTTGCGATGGGCAACCGCGTCGTCGCGGTACCGAGCGAGCGGCATCCGCTCGCCGCGACGGATTTCTACCAGGTGCTCGAGACGTCTGATGTGCCGGGCGGCGTGGTCAACATCGTCACCGGTGAGCGCAACGAACTGGTCAAGGTGCTTGCCGAGCATGACGATGTCGACGCGCTCTGGGCGTTCGGGTCGCAAGACGCGTCGGCGGCCGCGGAACGGCTGTCGATCGGCAACCTCAAGCGGACGCTGGTCGATCATGGCCTCGCGCTCGACTGGTACGACAAGGCCGCGAGCGAGGGCCCGATCCTGCTCCGCCATGCCGTGCAGGTGAAGAACATCTGGATTCCGTACGGCGACTAGAGCGTTCTCAAGCGAGGTGGGTACCGGTTCGCGTGAAGACGACGCGTCAAGACTGGAATCTAGGGACGTCACCTTGCGGTGATATGGATGGGGTCCGGACCGTCAGAGTCCGGCGATGCTGAAGACGAGGGAGGGACGCTACATGCTCAAGGGCATCAATCCACTGCTCAATGCCGACGTGCTCTATGCCCTACGGGCGATGGGGCACGGCGATCGCTTGGTGGTGTGCGACACCAATTTTCCGGCCGACTCGATCGCGCGCCAGAGCGTGCTGGGCGAGTTGCTGCGCATCGACAATGTGAGCGCCGCCAAGGCGGTCGAAGCCGTGCTCTCGGTGATGCCGCTCGATACCTTCGTCGACGATGCCGCGATCCGCATGGAGATTGTCGGCCAACCGCAGGAGGTGCCCCCCGTGCAGCACGAGGTGCAGACCGCGATCGATCGTGCCGAGGGACGGTCCTGGCCTCTGGTCGGCGTCGAGCGCCACGCGTTCTATGAGAAGGCGAAGGCGGCCTACTGTGTGATCGCGACCGGTGAGCGGCGCTTCTACGGCTGCTTCCTGCTCACCAAGGGCGTCATCGCGCCGGACGGGGAGTAACGACATGAGCAAGAATGGCGTCGCCGTCCTCGGCGTGTTCGTCGTCGATCTGGCGTTCCGCGCCGGCAACATGCCAGCGATCGGCGAGACGATCGCCGGATCGGGATTTGCCATGGGGCCCGGCGGCAAGGGATCCAATCAGGCTGTCGCGGCAGCAAGGGCCGGTGCCAGCGTGAGCTTCATCTCGCGGATCGGCAGCGACGCCTTCGGCGAGCTGGCGGTCAAGACCTGGGAGGCCGAGGGAATTCGGCCGCGGGTGGCGAGGACTGCGGACGCGCCGACCGGCGCTGCGTTCATCTACGTCCATGAGACGCGCGGCGACAACGCGATCATCGTGGTGCCGGGTGCGGCGGGCGGCATCAGCCCGGCCGATGTCGACGCGGTCGCGGACGCTATCAGAGACTCCAGGGTGTTCGTGACGCAGCTCGAGCAGCCGGTCGATGTGGCATTCCGGGGGCTCGAGGTCGCGCGTGCCGCCGGCAGCATCACGGTGTTCAATCCGGCGCCGGCGATCAAGTTCGACGATAGCCTGTTTGCGCTGTGCGATTATGTTGTTCCGAACGAGACCGAGGCCGAAGCGTTGACCGGGATCGCGGTCGGCGATCTCGCCGGCGCCCGACGTGCCGGCGACGCGTTGCTGGCGAAGGGCGCCGGCACGGCGCTGATCACGCTCGGCGAGCGTGGCGCGCTGTTCCATGCGCGGGACCGCTCGCTGCACGTGCCGCCGTTTGCCGCCGGCAAGGTGGTCGAGACCACCGGCGCGGGCGATGCCTTCGTCGGCGGCTTCGCTGCGGCGCTCGCCGATGGCGTCGATCCGCTCGAGGCTGCGCGGTTCGGTTCGGCTACGGCCGGAATTTCGGTCACGCGTCCCGGGACCGCGCCCGCAATGCCGCAGCGTGCCGAGATCGAAGCGCTGCTGAAGGGATGATCGCGCGATGATGCGGAACGATCCGATCAAGCATGTCTTCATCTGGCCGGCGGTGCTCGTCGTGCTGGCGATCTCGATCTTTCCGCTGATCTATTCGCTGACCACGAGCTTCCTCAGCTATCGCCTGATCCCGCCGATCCCGCCGCGCGTGGTCTGGCTCGGCAATTATGCGACGCTGTTGCAGGAGCCGCGGTTCTGGAGTGCGCTCTTCACGACGACGCTGATCGCCTTCATCGCGGTCGGCCTGCAATACGCGATCGGTTTCGGCGTCGCGCTGGCACTGAACGCGCGGGTGCCGGGCGAGCGGCTGTTTCGCGTCGCCTTGCTGCTGCCGATGCTGCTTGCGCCGGTGGCGGTCGCGCTGGTGGCGCGCATGATGTTCAACCCGACCATGGGACCGCTCAACCAGTTCCTGTCGAAGTTCGGGCTGGTCAATCTGCCCTTCCTCACCAATGGACATTGGGCACTCGCCTGCATCATCGCGGTCGAGGTCTGGCAATGGACGCCGTTCGTCATCCTGATGATGCTGGCCGGCCTGCAAACGCTTCCCGAAGACGTCTATGAGGCCGCCGAGCTGGAGAATGCCAGCGCCTGGCAGCAGTTCTGGGGGATCACCTTTCCGATGATGCTGCCGATCTCGGCCGCAGTCGTCTTCATCCGCCTGATCGAGAGCTACAAGATCATGGATACGGTGTTCGTGATGACGGGCGGCGGGCCGGGCGTCGACACCGAGACGCTGACCTTGTTCGCCTATCAGGAAGGCTTCAAGAAGTTCAATCTCGGCTACACGTCGGCACTCAGCTTCCTGTTCCTGATCGCGATCACGATCATCGGCGTCACCTATCTGGCGCTGCTGCGGCCGCATCTGGAGAAGCGCCGATGAGCGGGCAGGGCTTGACGGGACTGTCGCCATGGAGCCGCCGGCTGGTCGCGGTCGGCGTTCTCGCCTGGTGCCTGATCACGGTGTTTCCGCTCTATTGGGTGGTCGTGACCGCGTTCAAGACGCCGCCGGGCGTCGTCGGCGGGCCGACTTACATTCCGTTTGTCGACTTCACGCCGACCCTGCAGCCGTTTATCGATCTCTATCAGGGGATTCGCGGCGAGTTCTTCCGGACCTTCCTTAACTCGACCATCGTAGGCCTGTCGGCGGCGGCGATCGCCACCGCGATCGGTGCGATGGCGGCCTATGCGCTGGTGCGGTTCGAGTTCAAGGTCCGGTTCGGCGCGGGCCTCGTGTTCTTCCTGCTTGCGCTCGCCGGCTACCTCTTCTTCAACGCGACGTTCGGATTGACCCGCCCGCAGGCACTTCTGCTCGCCTTTCCGATCGCGCTGGTCGCAGCCGTCATCGCCAATCGCCTGCCGCTGCCCGGACCGATCCTCGGCAATGAAGACATCCTGTTCTGGTTCGTGAGCCAGCGCATGTTTCCGCCGATCGTCACGGCCTTCGCGCTGTATCTGCTCTACAGCGAGATCGGCCGGCTCGGTTTCCAACTGATCGACAGCTATGTCGGCCTGACGCTGTGCTACGTCGCGTTCTCGCTGCCGATCGTGGTCTGGCTGATGCGCGACTTCTTCGAGGCGATCCCGATCGAGGTCGAGGAAGCCGCGATGGTCGATAACGTGCCGAGCTGGCGCATCTTCATCGGCATCGTGGTGCCGATGTCGATGAACGGGCTGCTGGCGACGTTCATGATCACGCTGGCCTTTGTGTGGAACGAGTTCCTGTTCGCGCTGTTCCTGACCAATTCCAGATGGCAGACGCTGCCCATCCTGGTGGCGGGACAGAACAGCCAGCGCGGCGACGAATGGTGGGCGATCTCGGCTGCGGCGCTCGTGGCCATCGTTCCCATGATGATCATGGCGGGCCTGCTCAGCCGGATGATGCGGTCGGGCCTGCTGCTTGGGGCCATCAAATAGCAAAAACTTTGTAGGGAGGACTAGACGATGTTACGACGGACGTTCCTGATGCTGACCACCTCGCTCGCGATGGCCTGCGCCGCGGGCCAGGCGAATGCTGCCTGCAGCCCGGATTACACCGGCGTCACCTTGACGGTGGCGTCGCAGACCGGACCGTATATCGCCTCCGCGCTCAAGCTCGGCGCCGATGAATGGGCCAAGAAGACCTGCGGCAAGGTCAACGTCGTCGAGTTTCCATGGTCCGAGCTCTATCCGAAGATCGCGACATCGCTGACCGCGTCGGACGCGACGTTCGACCTCGTCAGCTTCGCGCCGGCCTGGCTGCCGGACTTCGTGCCCTATCTCAGCGAGATGCCGAAGGAGATGCAGTCCGGCAAGGACTGGGACGATATCGAGCCGGCCTATCGCGAACGGCTGATGGTGTGGGAAGGCAAGATTTACTCGCAATCGATGGACGGCGACGTCCATACCTATACGTATCGCACCGACCTGTTCAGCGATCCCAAGGAGAAGGACGCCTTCAAGGCCAAGTACGGCTACGATCTCGCGCCGCCGAAGACCTGGAAGCAGTATCTCGACATCGCGGAGTTCTTCCAGCGGCCCGACAAGGGGCTGTGGGGAACGGCGGAAGCCTTCCGTCGCGGCGGTCAGCAGTTCTGGTTCTTCTTCAGCCACGCGGCGGCCTACACCAACAATCCGAACTATCCCGGCGCGATGTTCTTCGACCCCGAGACGATGGACGCACAGATCAACAATCCGGGCTGGGTGAAGGGGCTCGAGGAATACATCAAGGCATCGAAGCTCGGGCCGCCCAACGCGCTGAACTTCTCGTTCGGCGAGGTTAACGCGGCGGTCGCCGGCGGGCAGGTCGCGGAATCGATCGGCTGGGGCGATACCGGCGTCATCGCCGCCGACCCGAAGCAGTCGAAGATTTCGGGCAAGGTCGGCTCGGCGATGCTGCCCGGCTCGGACCAGATCTGGAACGCCAAGACCAAGACGTGGGATAAATTCCCGAGCGTGCTGCCGGGCCCGTTCATGGCATTCGGCGGCTGGCAGATCGCGGTGCCGAAGGCCGGCAAGAACCAGAAGGCGGCGTGGGACTTCGTCAAAACGCTGACCAGCCCCGAGGTGTCGGGCCAGGCGGCGATCACCGGCGGCAGCGGCGTCAATCCCTACCGCAAATCGCACACCGCCAATCTGCAACTGTGGAGCAAGATCTTCTCGCCGGAAGAGGCCAAGGAATATCTCGGCGCGCAATCGGACTCCATCAATGCCAAGAATGTCGCACTCGACATGCGTCTGCCCGGCTATTTCTCCTATACCGAGGTCGTGGAGATCGAGCTCGGCAAGGCGTTGGCCGGCCAGACCACGCCGCAGGCAGCGCTCGACGCGATGGCGAAGGAGTGGAACAGGCTGACCGACGAGTTCGGCCGGGCCAAGCAGCTCGCGGCCTATCGCGCGGCGATGGGCCTTCCGCCGAAGAACTAGCTTTCAACCGAGGCATCCCGGATGATGCGCGAGCGTCATCCGGGATTTTGACGAACCGTCGACGAAGGGACGGAAAAGGATTCCATGGCGCACGTCGAGATCGAGAACGTCAGCAAGGCATACGGGCCCTACAAGATCATCGAAGGGCTCGACCTCAAGGTGGCCGACGAGGAGTTTGTCGTGCTGGTCGGCCCGTCCGGCTGCGGCAAGACGACGACGCTGCGCATGATCGCGGGACTGGAGGCGGTCACCAGCGGAACCATCCGCATCGGCAACCGCGACGTGACGCAGCTGCGCCCCGGCCTGCGCAACTGCGCGATGGTGTTCCAGAACTACGCGCTCTATCCGCACATGACGGTCGCCGAGAACATCGGTTACGGCATGAAGGTGCGCGGCGAGCAGCGCGCCAGCATCGACAAGGCCGTGGGTGACGTGGCGCGGGTCCTCGACCTCGATCAATATTTGCAGCGTCGGCCGAAGCAGCTTTCCGGCGGGCAGCGCCAGCGCGTCGCGATCGGCCGCGCCATCGTGCGCAGCCCGGACGTATTCCTGTTCGACGAGCCGTTGTCCAACCTCGACGCCAAGCTCCGCATCGAGATGCGGACCGAGATCAAGGCGCTGCACCGCCGCCTCGCCAAGACGATCGTCTATGTCACGCACGACCAGGTCGAAGCCATGACGATGGCCGACCGCGTCGTGGTGATGAACAAGGGCCGGATCGAACAGGCAGCCGATCCGATCACGATCTACGAGAAGCCCAGCAACCTCTTTGTCGCGGGCTTCATGGGCGCACCCAGCATGAACTTCATCCATGGCGTGCTCACGGCTCGCGACGGCGCGCTCACCTTCACCGAGCCGTCCGGCACGGCATTGAAGGTGCCGAAGTCGCGTGAGGCTGCTTATGCGGGCAGCGTCGGCAAGCCCGTGGTGCTCGGTGTGCGACCCGATCATGTGCTGCGCGAAGGCGCGCCGGCGGGCTCTTCCATCCGCATATTTGTGAAGGACGTGGAGCCGCTCGGGCCGCATACGCTCGTGATCGGGACCGTCGGCGCATTCGCGTTCACCGCGCAAATGCCGGTCGGCGTCGCCGCCGAGCCGGATCAATTCATTGACGTCGCGCTCGACCTCGAGCGCACGCATCTATTCGACAAGGCGTCAGGGATGGCGATTTGCTGATCTGCCGGAGTGCTCGACAACCGCGCGCTCAGCCGCAGAAGCCGCGTGCTCGCCGCACTGTATCGGATGGATAAAGGCCGAACGCAGAGCGGTACACCGCCGCAAACCGGCCCATATGTGTAAAGCCCCACTTCAGCGCAACTTCGCTGACCGGAAGCAGGTTCTCGGGTCGCGATAGCTCATCGTGGATCGCCTCGAGCCGAACTTGTCGCAAATAGGCGACCGGCGTCGTGCCGTGAATTTTGCGGAAGCCCAATTGCAGCAGCCGGCTGCTGACACCGACTGTCGCGGCAATGTCCGATATCGTCAGCGGCAGATGAGGGTTTGCGCGCATATAATCGACAGCCCGCCTGATGTAACGCGGCGGCGCATCCAGCGGGTGGCGGTTCAACCGGTCGCTCAGCCGATGTGGAACGTTCTCGAGGATGAGCTGTATCGTGGCCTCGGACAGCAGCGCGCTGGCTTTTGGAGAGCGCGCCAGGGTGCCGTCGTACAGGCCGCTCGCGCTCGTACGCACGAGCTGAAGGAGCGTCTGCCCGGCGCCGGTCGACAAGTCGACGATGGGTGTCAAATTGAGATCTTCGAGCGCCGCGCTCCCGAATGTCGCGGACAGCACCTTCGAAACGACGCCCGTATGCAGGGTAAGGGTGACGCTCGAGTATCGTCCATCGACCGCTTCGACACGCTGTGCCTGCATCGTCGGGAGGGGGACGATAGCGATCTCGGACGGGGTTCGCTCGACGTTCTTTCCCGCAATGCGCGTCTCGGCCTTGCCGGCATTCAGCAGGCTTATTGCGAGTTCTCCGGCAGAGTCCTCGTACGAGTAGCGCCAATCCCACCCTGCAGAGAGATCCGCCCGTACAACATCAATCTCCGCGCCAATTGCAATATCCGCATGCCAACGAAACGATTGGTCGGGCTGCAGCGGGGAGTTGGTACTGATCCCGTGCGGTCTGAGCATTTCAAGGAGTTCTTCAAACGAAGAGCCCGATCGTGTGGGAGGTGCAGCGAGTACGTCTTCGATCATCAAATCCTAACCAATTGCTGTGTGCGAAGTGACCCGATCCATCAGACCGGGGGTATCCATCCCCTGAGACGTCTGCCACACGCACAAACCGCACGGTCACACTAACACAGCCTTGGGGAATTCAGGTCGCGTTCTCATTTTCGTCCCACTCGATATCCAATTGCCGAACAGGATATCCGGATCGCGAAATCGAGCGGCGAAATGTAAGATTTGATCCAATTCGCTCGCCTCCGGAGCGTGTTCGTTGCGGTCACGCCTGCTGCAGTGCTGGCGTTTCAGAATACCAGCGAGCGTGGCGGCGCACGCAACCGTTCATGCTAGCCAAAATCCGAACGCATCCATCCAGAATGCGATGGCGTCCATGGACTCATAGCCCATTTGGCCTAAATGCTGCGGGCCTACTCAAACGGGTTATGAAAGCATGCTTACAAGGATAACTTGCGTACTCGCGCTCACGGTTCTTTCGTCCATACCTGCGCTGGCCGATAGCTGCGCAGATCACGTCCAGAGCACCGGCGTTCCGATGGTCACGGGCATGACGCACAAGACCTGGATGATCTTCCCGTCGGTCAATCCCGCTGCTGCCCTCGACAAGGTGTCCCGCGCAGTCCTGGCCGAGGGTTTTGTCGGTGTGAACGTGGACAAGAAGCTCGGCACGCTGACCGTTCAGCAGGAGACCACCGGATCCGGCCGGCCACAAACGTTGCAGGTCGTCGTCCGCAAGGACGTCAAGGGCAGCCGCGTCGATGCGACCTTCATCTTGCCGCCGGGACAGTTGGCTCCGGGTGTCGGCGATAATCTCTGCCGCGTCGTGAACGCAGCCGGCCAATGAACTCCGCCCATCCGTGAAGCAGGCTGACGCGCGAATTGTAACCGGCCGCGCGTGTCCGGGTGTCGTCCGGTCCGGGACCAGACGAGCCCATTTATGTCGAGGGAATCGGGACGCAGGTACCGGCCTGCGCCCACAGCAATGAAGCAGGAGATATGATGCGTAGGGCTCGCTTTCTGAAAGTCGTTTTGACGGCCACCACCGGCGTTATGATGTTTTCCGCCTCCGCAATCTCGGCTCCGCTGCAGCATGCTACCGGTGTTGCGGCCGCAGCGCCGGCCGTGACCGAGAAGGTCTGGTGCCGCTACGGGAACTGCGATGGCGGCGCGGCCGTCGGCGGACTGGTCGGCGGCCTCATCGGCGGCGTCATCGCGGCCGGTGCGGCCAACGCCGCCGCGCAGCAGGAAGCTGCGGCCGCCCAGCAGCACGCGACGTCCTGCGCCCAGCGCTATCGCTCGTACGATCCGGCGTCGAATACGTTCCAGGCCAAGGACGGCCGGCGCTATCCCTGCCAGTAAGCGGTGAGACGCAGCTGCGCCTGCTCCGGTAAGCCGGAGCAGGCGTTCGACCGCGCCGGGGCAGAACGGAGCCGCTGCCCGCGAATCGAGCGAGATATTTGGCTGAATCGGTTCCCGCCCCGCGTCTGGATGTACGGATCGAGGGGGCTTGACCAGAAATCGCGGGGCAGGCCGCTGACGGCCGCTTCTGACGCGATTGCTTTCTATGTTATCACCTGATCCGTCGAAACTGCGTTCGCGCTTGATCTGCCGAACCTACGAGCTTGGATCTTGATGATGTTGTCGCTTCCCAAGACAAAAATACGCGTGCTGCTGCTGGAGGGCGTGAACGATTCCGCGGTCCGGATGTTCGAAGCGAACGGCTATACCGAGCTGCAACGTCTGCCCAAGGCGCTGGGACCGAAAGAACTCAGGCAGGCGCTGTCGGGCATCCACATGCTGGGAATTCGGTCGCGGACCCAGTTGACCGCGGAAATCCTCGAGGCCGCTGACCGGCTGCTGGTCGTCGGCTGCTTTTCGGTCGGCACCAACCAGGTGGATCTCGACGCCGCGCGAAAACTCGGAATCCCCGTCTTCAACGCCCCATATTCCAACACCCGCAGTGTGGCCGAGCTGACCATCGCCGAGATCGTGATGCTGTTCCGCCGGATCTTTCCACGGTCGGTCTCCGCGCATGCCGGCGGCTGGGACAAGTCCGCCGAAGGCAGCCGCGAGGTGCGCGGCAAGACGCTCGGCATCGTCGGCTACGGCAATATCGGCTCGCAGCTGTCGAACCTCGCGGAAGCGATGGGCATGCGCGTGATCTATTTTGATCACACCGACAAGCTGCGCCACGGCAACACCGAGCCGGTCGACACGCTCGACGAGCTGCTCGCGGCCAGTGACGTCGTCTCGTTGCACGTGCCGGAGACGCCGGCCACCGCCAACATGATCGGCGCAGCCCAGCTCCAGCTGATGAAGCCCGAGGCCCATCTGATCAACAATTCGCGCGGCACCGTGGTCGATCTCGATGCGCTGGCGAGCGCCCTGCGCGAGGGCCGGCTCGCGGGCGCCGCAGTCGACGTGTTTCCGGTCGAGCCGGTGTCGAACGAGGCGCGCTTCGTCTCGCCGCTGCAGGGCCTACCCAATGTCATCCTGACGCCGCATGTCGGCGGTTCGACCGAAGAAGCTCAGGATCGCATCGGCGGCGAGGTCGCACGCAAGCTGATCGACTATTCCGATGTCGGGTCGACCTTCGGCGCGGTCAATTTTCCGCAGGTGCAATTGCCGGCGCGACCGACCGGCACCCGCTTCATCCATGTTCATCGCAACGTTCCCGGCGTCATGCGCCAGGTCAACGACGCGCTCTCCCGGCACGGCATCAACATCCTGGCGCAGTATCTGCAGACCGATCCGGAAGTCGGCTATGTCGTGCTCGAGACCGACGTGGTCGGCGGCGAGGGTGAGGCACTGCTCGCCGATCTGAGAGCCATCGATGGCACCATCCGTGCGCGGGTGCTGTACGACCAGAACCGGCCGCAGGCTTGATCGATCGCGTCAGTCCGCGGAGAAGCCGAACGGGACGCTCGAGGTTCTAAAATCATCGGGAAGAATCTCGCGTCCGATCGGCGGCGCCGATCGGGCGGCGCATCGCGGACGATGGCAGACGCGGCAAGCGACGCCGATCGGCGTCGGCTCGTCCGCGTTCGGCCCCTGTCCGTCGCGTGTGTAGATCAGCTGGCCCGCATGCTCGGCGGCACAGCCGATCGCGATCGCCCGCTCGACGCGGATAGCACCGAATGCGCCGCCGCCGGCGGTCACGGTGCGGGCGATTGAAAAGAACCGCTGTCCGTCGGGCAATTCCAGCCATTGCGTCACGATCTGACGTGGCGTCTTGAAGATGCCGTGGACCGACCAGAGCGGACACGCGCCGCCGTGCTTCGCAAACGGAAATCCGGCGCCGTCCAGCAGCTTGGAAATGTTGCCGGCCGGATCGACGCGGATCAGGAAGAACGGGACTTTCTCGAGACCGGGCCGCTGCAAGGTCGTGACGCGGTGCGCCGTCTGCTCGAAGCTGGTGCCGAATTGACGCGCCAGTGCCTCGAGGTCGTAGCGACGCGTCTCGACAGCCTTCGCGAACACCGAGTACGGCATGATGAGCGCGGCCGCCGCGTAGGCGCCAAGCGCGCGGCGGGCCAGCAACTCGGCGCTCTTGCTGGTGAACTTGCCGTCCTCGACCGCCGCGCCGATCTCGTCTTCCAGTTCGAGATAGGCGAGCTGCTTGGCCAGTTGAAAATTGAGGCCCGCGGTATCGAGCGAGTCCTCGAGCAGCAATTGCCTGCGATGCATGTCCAGCCGCCGGATCGAGCCGAGCATGACGTTGGGCGGCAGATAGCGGACCTGGAGTTTGTGACGCTCGCGCAGCCGCTCGATAAATCCGGCCGGCCCGGCGGGCTCGTGGACGAGGCGCTCGGCCGCGTCGTCGAGATTGGCGAAGTTGTTGCGTCGCGCGGCGAGGAACCGCCTGACCTCGGCGACCGGATCGTTGGCGTCGAAATTCTCCTGCCCGGGAAAGGATGCGCCCCCTGCCAGGTCCGGGGCGCTCCGCTCGGCCAGCGCCAGCTGTTCCTCGCGATAGGCGGTGTAGAGCCGCAGGAACGCCTCGGTCATGCCGGGGTAGCTGACCGCGAGGTCGCTGACCTCCAGCGCGGGGATGTCGATGTCGGCGAACATCGGTTCCTTCAGGATCGACTGCATGCGTGCGGTGTGATCGGCACCGCCGTCGCCGGCGAGATCGGCCAGATCGATCTTGTAGGTGCGGGCGAGGCGAAGCAGCATGTCGGCCGTCACCGGCCGCTGATTGCGTTCCAGCAGCGCCACATAGGGGGCGGAGATTTCCAGGTCGGCCGCCATGTCGGCCTGGGTCAGCCCGAGATCGCGCCGCAGCCGGCGCAGCCGGGGGCCCATGAAAACGGAACGGGCGCTTGAGGTTGCCATAGCCTAATCCAGGTGGGTTGTAATTTTCTTACAACAATACATTGGTTTCTTGTAAGTTATGACAAGTTTTCCGCGCCAGGTCTAGCTCCCGGTGAGACTGGGCTTACAAAAGAACCAGTTATTTCGTCACCGAAGGGATCACGGACATGAACTTCCAACCGCGCGGGATCAGCGACCGGGCCATCCAGGGACCGGCTTCCTATCAGAGCGAGATCGAGGCGGCCGAAGCGCTGCTCAAGACCAAGGACACCTGGAACGGCGTCACCGCCGAGGCCGTGGCGCGCATGCGCCTGCAGAACCGTTTCAAGACCGGTCTGGATGTTGCCCGCTACACGGCTGCGCTGATGCGCGCCGACATGGCCGCTTATGACGCCGACAGCACCAAGTACACCCAGTCGCTCGGCTGCTGGCACGGCTTCATCGCCCAGCAGAAGCTGATCTCGGTCAAGAAGCACTTCGGCAATACCGACCGCCGCTACCTCTATCTCTCCGGCTGGATGATTGCGGCGCTGCGTTCCGAGTTCGGCCCGCTGCCC
The DNA here is from genome assembly GCF_002289535.1 of Bradyrhizobium sp. UFLA03-84. Classification (NCBI taxonomy): domain Bacteria; kingdom Pseudomonadati; phylum Pseudomonadota; class Alphaproteobacteria; order Hyphomicrobiales; family Nitrobacteraceae; genus Bradyrhizobium; species Bradyrhizobium sp. UFLA03-84. The sequence continues at coordinate 962,294 of NZ_NSJY01000013.1, forward strand.
GACCAGTCGATGCACGAGAAGACCTCGGTGCCGGCGCTGATCGAGGAGCTCTACACCTTCCTGCGTCAGGCGGATTCCCGTGAGCTCAACGACATTTTCCGCGCGCTCGATGCCGCGCGCAAGGAAGGCGACAAGGCGAAGGAAAAGGCGCTGATCGAGAAGATCGACAACTTCCAGACCCACGTCGTGCCCGTCATCGCCGACATCGACGCCGGCTTCGGCAATGCCGAGGCGACCTACCTGCTCGCCAAGAAGATGATCGAGGCGGGCGCCTGCGCCCTGCAGATCGAGAACCAGGTCTCCGACGAGAAGCAGTGCGGCCACCAGGACGGCAAGGTCACCGTGCCCCACGAGGTGTTCATCGCGAAGATCCGCGCCTGCCGCCATGCGTTCCTCGAGCTGGGCGTCGAAGACGGCGTCATCGTGACCCGCACCGACTCGCTCGGCGCCGGCCTGACCCAGCAGATCGCCGTGAGCCACAAGCCCGGCGACCTCGGCGACCAGTACAACAGCTTCCTCGATTGCGAGGAAGTGACGGCTGCCAATGCGCGCAACGGCGACGTCATCATCAACCAGAACGGCAAGATGATGCGTCCGAAGCGTCTGCCCAGCAACCTCTACCAGTTCCGTCCCGGCACCGGTGCGGATCGCTGCGTGCTCGACTGCATCACGTCGCTGCAGAACGGCGCTGATCTCCTGTGGATCGAGACCGAGAAGCCGCATATCGAACAGATCGCTTCGATGGTCGACCGCATCCGCAAGGTCATTCCGAACGCGAAGCTGGCGTACAACAACTCGCCGTCGTTCAACTGGACCATCAACTTCCGTTGGCAGGTCTACGACGCGATGAAGGAAGCCGGCAAGGACGTCAGCAAGTACAACCGTGCCGAGCTGATGAAGCCGGAATACGACGAGACGCCGCTGGCGATCGAGGCCGACGAGCGCATCCGTACCTTCCAGGCGGATTCGGCCAAGCGCGCCGGCATCTTCCACCACCTGATCACGCTGCCGACCTATCACACGGCGGCGCTGTCGACCGACAATCTCGCGAAGGAGTATTTCGGCGAGCAGGGCATGCTGGGCTACGTCAAGAACGTGCAGCGCGCGGAGATCCGTCAGGGCATCGCCTGCGCCAAGCATCAGAACATGGCGGGCTCCGACATCGGCGACGATCACAAGGAGTACTTCGCCGGTGAGGCCGCGCTGAAGGCGGGTGGCGCCCACAACACGATGAACCAGTTCGGCTAATCGCTCGAACGGATCAAGGTATCGGCGGACAGGCGGGATTGCGAGGCAGTCCCGCCCGTTCTCTTTTTGCCCGGGGCGGTTTCGACCATGCTGAAGTGGTCGGGATCGCCTCGTTCCATTTGCAAACCCTTTTCAAGGCGCCGCGCGTGTGTGGAGGTTCACGCATCCGATGCGCGCGTGATACCCTGCGAATTCGAGGGTACGCCACGCGATGAATGTCGGGCACTACGCATCCACCGTCACCAGCTCTGCCGTGATGGAGCGGCTCAAGCCGTTCGATCCACGCGTCGTCGGAACGCTGCCGCTGGACCTTGCCGTGGCCGGCAGCGATATCGATATCGTCTGTCATGCGTTCGATCCGGACGCTTTTGCCGAGATCATCTGGACCCACTATCGATCGGCCGCTGATTTCGCCATCTACCGATGGACCTCGGACACGCGGCCGGTGATTGCTCGCTTCGTGTGGGACGGTTGGCTGTTCGAATTGTTCGGTGACCAGCGTCCGGTGGACCGGCAGCAGGGCTGGATCCATTTCGAGGTCGAACGGCGGCTGCTCGCGCTTGACGACGGGAGGCTGCGACGAGCCGTCAGCAAGTTGAGGGCAGGCGGCCTCAAGACCGAGCCTGCGTTTGCCGCCGTGCTCGGCATAGCGGGCGATCCCTACCGCGGATTGCTCGCGCTTGCGGCCGAGACCGACGCCGCGTTGCGCGTGCGGATCGCGACGTGCGATCTCGGCTGATGGCCGACACTAGTTCCGAATGTGGACTCACGCCGCGAGTTCCATGCGATGTGACGAAAATGCGTCACACGAAATGAGCGATTGTGACTCAAGCAAGACGCACTTCGCCTCATTTTTTCCTTGGCGTCGCTGAATAGTCCGCGTCTCGTCCAAATGGCGGCGAGCCAACGAAGAAATTGACGCGCGCAAACTTGTCGATCGGGAATTCCCCATTCTCGATATCGTGCGCGTCGCAAGAAAATCGAGGAGTCGTCTCTCCATGTTTTTCAAGCAATGTGCAACCTGGTCTGTTCCCGTCATGATTTGTCTCGGTGCGTCGCCACTGCTGGCGCAGACCACGGTTACTCCGAGGCCCGATGCGCCGTCGGCGCAGGCCGGCGCCAATATGCCGGACGCCTGCAAGCTGCTCACGCAAGGCGACCTTGAAGCCTTGTTCCCCGGCCGCCTGGTTGCGAGCAAGGGCGGGACCCTGAGCCCGGTCTACAAGGGTCCGCAGTACAATCAGAGCTGCATGTACACGGTCAAGGTGCCAAGCCCGACATCGAAGTCCGAGCTGACCAAATTCGCCACCATCACCATCGTGCAATCGGGCGAGCCGATCGACGGCCTGCGGGGCTCGACGGCGACCTTCGCGAACATGCGCTCGATGCGCGAGAAGCTGCAGCAGGATCCGAAGCTGAACCTGAAGCTGGAGCCGCTGTCCGGGATCGGTGACGAGGCTTTCGTGGAGACGTCGCCGTCAACCGTCACGGTTCGGGTGCGCAAGGCGGATTTGATCTATGTCGTCAACCTCGACATCTACTCGCCGCAGACGCAGCCGAATGTCGTCGCGCTCGCGACGCAGGCCGCCAAGCGATGGAAGCCGGGCACAGGCATGGTCGAGGCCGATACGCCGATTGCCGCGAACGGCAGCGTCGATATCCCCGAGGACACCCGGACCTCGTCGGCAGCACCCGCAGACCAGTGGCCCGATGCCTGCGCGCTGTTGTCGCCTGAGGATATCAGCGCGAATTTCAGCGACATGAAGATCGATCCGCCGCGCAAGACGATGGCGCAGCTCAAGCTGGAATCCCGCATCGACAAGGTCGAAGCCCTGCCGAAGCCGATCCGCTGCGTCTACTCGACCAGCCGTACGGATATCGTCAATGGCGAGAAGCGCTTTGCGGTCTACGACGCCAGCCTGATCATCGACAACATGGCAGCGAACGACGAGCTGTCGAAGAAATTCTATCAGATCGCGCGCAAGACCAGCGATGCCGATACCGATGTCCCCGGACTCGGCGATGAAGCCAGCATCGGCAAGATGAACTCGGTTGTGATCCGGAAAGGACGGCTCGTCGTCGAGGTGCGGGTCAGCGGCGGTGACCGCGATCGTCAGCTCTATGACGACGCCACTCGGCGTGTCAACGCGCTGGCCAAGCTGGTGGCGGCGAAGCTGCAGCCCTGATCGCCGACAGCGCTTGTTCCAGGCGGATCAAGCTATTCGCCTGGAACCAGGCTCGCGACCGGCGGCCGCGCGAGGCGTCGGTGCCTGCGGCGGGACAGATAGAGCAGCAGGCCGGTCACGGTGAACAGCGGCATCAGGGCGGCGGCGAGCATGAAGGCGAGCTTGCCGGGCCATCCTAGGATTGCGCCGCGGTGAATGTCGAGCACGCCGGCAAGGACGCGCTCGCCGAGCGTCTTGTCCACGTAGCGGTCCGAAGAGATGAGCCGTCCGGTGACGGCATCGATGCGGAATTCGTCGCGCACGCTCTCGAGCGTCGAATCCTGCGGCCATGACCGCACGCGCACCGCCGTGCCCGCGCTCGCCGGCAGGGTCAGCAGCGCCCTTCCGTAACTGCCATTTTCCTGTTGCAGATATGCAGTCCAGACACGGTCGAAGGCGAGCGGCTTTGCCTCGCCCCTTGCTTCGGTCTTGTCTTGCCCTTTGCCCTCGGCGGCTGCGCCGCTGCGCGGTGCCTTGGGTTGCATTGCCGCGACGGTGGTCTGCGGGCGCGCCAGCAGCCAGTTCGCTCCGGCCTTGTACCATTCGAAGGAATACCACAGGCCGGTCATCGTCATCACCAGATAAACCGGCAGCACCCAGGTGCCGATCACGGCGTGCAGCGAGCGGTGTAGGCCGCGCCCGCGCAGTCCCAGGTTTGGCTTCAGCCACATCTTCACGCTGCGCGCGCGGTGCGGCCAGCGCAGCACGAGGCCGGTGATCAGCATCACGATCAGGCAGACCGCGGCTGCCCCCGTGATCTTGCGGCCGATGCCGTTGCCGTCGCCCGGCAACAGCAGCCAGCGATGCAGCTTGCGCACGGTGGCGAAGAAGTCCTCGCCGCGCGGCGAGCCGAGCACGTGTCCGTCATAGGGATCGACATAGACCGAGGACGGCCGCGTGCCGCCTTCGCTGCGGGCGAAGCGGATGCGCGCCGCAGTCGAGGGATCGCTGGCCATCGCTACGGCCGAGACCTTGCCGAAATCGCCCGCCGCCTGAAGCCGCGCGACCAGTTCGTCCGGCGTGAGCCGCCCGGTCGCGCTGGCGTCGACACGCATCATCTTGCTGTTCAGGCTGGCCTCGATCTCGTCCTCGAAGGCCATCGTCGCGCCGGTGAGGCCGACCACGGCCCACAGCAGTGCCAGCGCAAGACCCGCAATGGAATGGATCTGCAACAGCGCGGCCTTGATCGGGCGCCGGACGTCACTCATCGAAGCCGGCCTTTCGGATCAGGGCGATTGCCGCCGCTTGATGCGCGGCGATCTCGTCGACAGGCAGCGCATCGATGGTGAACGATCCGATCGCATCGACAATCGAAGGCCGCGGTGCGGTCGCCAGCACGGGATATTCCAGCTCGGATGCGGCAAAGATCGTCTGAGCCTCGGGCGTGACGAGGAATTCGAGGAACGCGCGCGCGGCGGCCGGATGCGGGGCGTGCCGCGCAATCGCAGCTCCAGTCAGATTGACGTGACTGCCGCCGCCCGAGAACGCGGCGGGCACCGCCTTCACGACGTCCGCCCGGGCGCGCCAGTCATTGCCCTCGCGGCCGTCGCGGAGCTGCGCGAGCGCGACCGTGTTGCCGATGCCGATGTCGCAGCGTCCCTCCGCGATCTCGCGGACCACATCATTGTCCTTGCCGGCCGGCTTGTGGGCAAGATTGTCCTTCAGCCCGGTGAGCCAGCTCGCCGTCGCGTCAGCCCCGTGATGTGCGAGATAGGCCGCGATCAGCGCGACATTGTTCTGGTGCGTGGCCGGCCGCATACACAACTTGCCGCGCCATTTCGGATCGGCGAGCTCTTCATAGGTGATCGCCGCGAGGGGGCTGTCCTTGCGTGCGAACACCACACGCGGTCGGACCGCGAGCGCGATCCACTGGCCGCCGCCACCGCGCAGGCTTGCCGGTATCGTTTGGTCGAGCACGGCAGACGCGAGCCGCTGCGTCAGCCCGCGCGTGACGAGCTGCGTGGTCTTGTCGAGCCCGATGGTCAGCAGGACATCCGCGGGCGAATTGTCGCCCTCCGACGTCAGGCGCTTGACCAGGCTGTCTTCGACGAAGACGGTCTTGACGCCGGTGCCGCTCGCGGCCGTGAACGCTGCGATGACAGGCGCGACCAGGTTGGATTCGCGGGTCGAGTAGAGCGTGAGCTCGTCGGCCCGGACCGCGGCGCAGGCCAACGCGGTCGCGGCCAGCAGTCCGATCGCTGTCCGCACCGTCGCCATGCTAGAATTTCACCGTCGCCGAAAGCGAGAAGCGGCGCGCATCGCCCATCGCCACCGTCAGGATGTTGTTGGCGGATGGATAGTAGACGGTATCGAACAGGTTCTTGACGTTGAACTGGTAGATCACCGGGAAGGTCTGGACCTTGGTCTCGTAGGTCGCAAATGCATCCGCTACGGTGTAGGCCGGCAGCACGAAGCTGTTCGCCGCGTCGCCGGGCCGGTCGCCGACATAGCGCGCGCCGCCGCCGAGACGCAGGCGGCCGGGCAAGGTGGTGCCGAAATCGTAGACCAGATAGAGCGAGGCGGTGTTGAGCGCGACGTTCTGCAGCGCCTTGCCGACGAGCACTGGATCTTCGGTGACGCGCGCATCGGTATAGCCGTAGCTTCCGATCATGCTCCAGCTATCAGTCAGCCTGCCAGTGACGTCGAATTCGACGCCGCGCGAGCGCGCCTTGCCGGCGGTGCGGTACTCGACGATTCCCGTCGCGGAGTTGAGCTGCGAAACCAGCACGTTCTTCTTGTCGATGTCGTAGAGCGCGAGCGTGCCGGATAAGCGTTTGTTGAAGTCGAACTTGACGCCGGTCTCCCACTGGGTGCCTTCCTCGGGGGCGATGTTGGAATCGATCACGACGCCTCCGGTAAGCGGTGCGATGGTCGAGGTCGGCTTCAGCGACTGCGTGTAGCTCGCATAGAGCGAGACCTGGTCGGTGAGCTTGACAATGGCGCCGCCGAGCGGAAGCACCTTATCGGCCGACACGTTGGTGTTGGTGATGAACGGCCGGCCCCTGCCGGCGATCTGGTCGTAATCCATGTAGCGCACGCCGCCGACCAGCGCGAAGCGCTCGGCCAGATGCAGCGTATCCTGGAAGAGCAGCGACCATTGGCCGAGCTTGTCGGTCTGGGCGCTGTCGCTGGCCGATACCGTGGTGCCCGGCGTGATCAGCCCATAGACCGGATTGTAGAAGTTGAAGCTCGGCGTCGCCTGCCGGATCAGGTTGTCACGGTAGATCGTGCGGTACTGGCCGTCGCCGCCGAACAGCACTTCGTGGCGGAATCCGCCGAGCCAGACATTGCCCTGCAGATAGGAGGTGCCGTAGCTGGCATTGCTGAGCGAACCCTGCGTGCCGTCATTGCTGCGGGTCTCGACGCCGGTCTTGCTGTTGATGCCGGTGATGCGAAGCTGGTTGGCGCTGAAGCTCTCGGTGTTGTAGCTGTAGGCCGCGAACAGCTTCCAGTCCTGGTTCAGGCGGTGTTCGACCGAGGCCTGCATCAGGTCGGAGGTTCCCCACATGTTGTTGAAGGGCTCGTCGAGCCGGCGTGTCGCGGGGATCGCAAGCGGCGCCTTTGTCACGGAATCGAACGCGGTGCCGCGGTCGAACGGCGTGATGAATTCGCGGTGCTCGTAGTTGAGCTGCACGGTGGTGTTGTCGCCGTACCAGGCCAGTGACGGGGCGATCAGCATCTCGCGATGGCGTCCGAAATTGCGCCAGTAGTCCTCGCTCACGCCATAGCCGATGAAGCGATAGGCTAGACCGCCATTGCCGATCGGGCCTGTGATATCGATGGTGCCGTCGGCGCCGCTCTTGTTGTTGGCGTAGGTCGAGCCGAGCAGGGTCATCGAGCCGTGCTGATAGAGCTCGGGGCGCTTACTGATGGTGTTGACGATGCCGCCGGGGTCCATGATGCCGTAGAGCAGCGAGGCCGGGCCCTTGAGCACCTCGACGCTCTCGACCGTGGCGTTGAGGCTGCGGCCCTGCACCAGCGGCATGCCGTTGCGCATGATCGAGCCGTCACGGTTGTCGCCGAAGCCGCGGCGCATCACGGCATCCTGGGTGCCCGCCAGCGTGTTGCCCTGGGTGACGCCGCTGACGTTGGACAGCGCGTCGTCGAGATTGCGCGGCAGCTGGTCCTTCAATACCTGCTCCGGCACGACATTGACGGTCTGCGAGGTGTCGAGCGGCGAGGCGCCGCTGCGCAGCGTGGTGGAGCTCGGCATCGCGCGATAGCCTAGCTTGGCTTCATTCAGCGCGGCGGCGCCAGCTGCCGCGCGCTCCGACGCCGTCGGCGGCGTCGACTGAGCATTCCGGCTGCGCTGCCGTGCCGCGGCTGCCGCCTGCGTTCGCTGCGCCGGCTTCACCGAACTGCTTGCCGGCTTACGCTTCTGCGTTGGTTGCTCGACCGTGACCGGCGGCAACGGGACGCTCGACTGGGCACTTGCCGGTGTCACCGCGGTGGAGACATCGGCGAGCAGGAATGCTGCGCCGATCAGCAGGTGGGTGTGGCCCTTGTCGGCGGCAATTCGACGGTCGCCGACAATCCGGCAATCAGCATTCACAGGCACGCTTGGACTTCCGATTCACACGAACGTATTCACGCCGCGCCTCTAGCAGTCGGCGCGCGCGAAAAGAACCGGAGCAGACTTGAATCCCTCTAACCGGATTGGATTTGAATCGTTCTAAGACGCAGCAAGGCTCGCGCACGCGCGCGAGCCTTGCACCTCATGACTTGATCGTTGCGTCAGCGCGTCAATTGGTCGCGCGATCCCGGAGGTCGTTTGTCCTGTCACGCCTCACGCGTAGATGTACGCCGTGTCGCGCGATGCGGCTCACGACATCGTCAGGCTGACCGGCGCCTTGCCGACCATTCCCGTGCTCACGCCGTCGCGCGCCATCGATTCGATCTCGCCCCAGTTCTCGCGAAAGATTCGCGCCGCCTCGTTGGCGCTTTCCGCCTGGATCGTCAAACTGCACGCGCGTCTCGTGCCGTTGCTGGCAAGCTGGAAGTAGAGGACATAGCCAGACGATTCCGCGTTCCGCGCGCCCAACGGTGCCTGCTGCTGCATGTAGGTTTTCCCCAATAGTGTTCTTGTTGCGCCACCGGGGTACAGGATTTGACAGGGATGCGGCACCTTCGTGATTCAAGACGCGCAATCTACGCAATTGCGCGTTTTTGTCTGACAGTGTTGCCGGGATTCAACAGGCGATGGAACCGGCGCCGCGCATCGACCGCACCCCAGCAGCGATCGCGACGGAGCCTCAACCGCGGTGTGGCCTAAGCATCGCCATCCGGATGCACCATCAGGGTTTCCTGGATCGAGGTCGCGAGCATCGCCCCATTGCGGTCATGGACACGGGCGATCGACAGCCCGCGGCCGCCATCGGCGCAGGGGCTCTCGGTTTCGACGTGCATCCACGCGTCAGGTGAAAATGCGCAGTGAAACCAGATGCAATGGTTGAGGCTCGACAGGTAGAGCGGTGCGCGTGACTGCAGGTCGCGGAGATGGCCGCCGACGCTGGAGAAGTTGAGCCACCAATCCGAGAGATAGGCGAACACTGCCGCCTGGGCGCGGGAACCAGCGGCGAGTGGCTGCCTGCTTCTGATCCAGAAGCGCAGGCGCGGTTCCGCTGACGCGGCCGAGAGTTGCCGATCGATCTCGGGGATACGAAAATCCATGCTCGGCTTGATGTACTGCGAGTAGGGGCCGAGCGGCCGCAGCTGCGCCATCAGCGCGTCGGGGATCATTGCCAGGCCGGGCAGGCTGTCGGGATCTTCCGAAGCTGCGAACGGCGCGGCGTGGCGCGGACCCGGCTGTGCTGCGCAGAACGTGGCCTGTGCGCTCAGCACCGTTCGCCCATCGCCCTGGTGGCCGACGACATGGCGGGAGGAGAACCGCTTGCCGTCCTGGAGAACTTGCGCGTCGAACGTGATGCGCCGGGCAGGATCGGCGCCGCGCAGGAACAGGAGCTGCAACATTGCCGCCGGGCGATCGTCGGGCGCACTGAGCGTCGCCGCCATCATCGCCTGGCCGAGGATCTGGCCGCCATAGGACCGTCCGTTGAGATTGCCGTCGCCGAAGCGGCTGCGATAGCGGAGCGGGGTTATGGTTTCGAGCGAGACCAGCGACTCGGCCGCCTGGTTGTCCCATCGATCGCAGGCGGCTTCGTCACCGTCCGCGACGCGGATGCCTTGCCCGTCCATCCCGATCACATCGCCGGGAATTTCTGCGGTCCCGGATAGAGCGGGTAGCCGGCAGCGACGCCATATTCGCTGATGCCGAATCCGGTCTCGTTGCCGCTCTCGAGCCGCACGACATGGTCCGAGAGCGTGCGTGCGACGGCGCGCGTCGCGGCATCGTCGAGGTTCCAGACATCGTGCGCGGCATCGTGCTCGCCGCGGTCGTCGCCATGGGTCCAGCCCTGCAACCCGCCATACATGCCGGCCTTGAGATAGAACCGGATCGGCAATCCCAGCATCCTGACCTGGCGCGGCTCGCCGCGATCGAAAGCGAAGGTAAAGTCGGCCGTCGCGATGGTCTGGCCAAGCGGATCGTCGGCCCACTCGATCCTGTGCTCGACCGCGGTGACCTCGCGATGCGACACCGATCCGTCGGCTTCGCGGCGGAACTCGGTGCCGGAGAGGTAATGCGGCTTGCCGGGTGTTCGCTCCTTGATGAAGATCGACAGCGCCGACTGCGGAAACTGGAACATCGACCAGGTCCAGAAGAAATTGCGATGGGTCGCAACCGGCGGTCTCGCCTCGTCGGTGCGCATCTCGGAGCGCAATCCCCAGGAGCGGTCGCGCTGTCCCCACCACAGTTCGGGCTCGATCTCGTAGCGCTTGCCGTCGGCGACGATCCAGCCACGCCAGCGGCCGAACTGCGAGACGCGGGCGAGGTCTTCTTCGACGACGCCGTTGCGCTCGCGGAAATTCTGCTTCTCCTGCGCGGCCGGAAAGCTCGCCTTGAATTCGAGCGCGAAACTGATGCCGGACGGGTTCTCGGCGAGCGAGACCCGGTGCAGGCTGTTGCCCTCGACGATCTCGATTCTGAGCCCGCCGACTTCCGTCTCCAACGGCCGGCTCCCGAGCCGGCGCGAGGCGCGGAAATTGTGCTGCCGGCGGCCGATGGTGATGCCGGCAAAGCCGTCCATCACGTTGCGGTTCGGATAGTAACCGAGCCCGATATCAATCAAAAGCTCGCTGCCGTCGATCGGATGCGCGGTGTACCAGTAGCGCTCCGTGAACCTGATATCGCCGCCACCTGCCTTGGCAAATGGCTGCGGTGTCTGGTGGCCGATCAGATCATCCTGGGCTGTCAGCATTGTTCTTGTCCTTGTGTTTGAGCCTCGGTCGTTCGATGCGAGCTGCGGTCAGTCCTTGGCCGCCTGCTTGGCCGGTCCCGCGCCGACGATGTCGCCGAACAACACCCAGGTCTTGCCGTCGAAACGGGCGAAGCGGCGTTCGGTGATCGCCGCGTAATCCTGCGGCGTGGTCTGGATCGTGATACCCGGCAGCAGCATCGGCAGCTCGATGCCGCTGAGGTTGGTGGCCTGCTTCAGCACGTTCTCCCGCGTGAGATTGTCGCCACAGCGTTGCAGGATGATCGCGCCGAGCTGTGCGGTGGTGTAGCCGGTCACCGCGATCACGTCGTTCGGGTCCATGCCCGGCATGTATTTCGCGACGAAGGCGAGATAGTCGATCATGCCCTTGTCATTGGCCCAGGCCGGATCGTTCGGCGTCTTGTAGGAGGTCGTGGTCAGGATGCCGGTCGATGCCTCGAGCCCCGCCGGTACCAGCACGCCGGCGATCGAATTCGCGGTCGAGCCGAGGAAGATCAGCGGCTTCCATCCGAGTTCGTGGATCTTGCGGATGGCCATCGAGGCAAATTTATTTTGCGCGGCGATCAGGATGGTATCCGCGCCCGAGGCCTTCAGGTTCACGATCTGGGAATCGATCGTCGGTTCGGTCGATTGATACATCGCCTCCTTGACGATCATCGTGTCGGCCTTCGCGCCGAGTCCCTCCTTCAGGCCAAGGACAAAGTCCTTGCCGATATCGTCGCCCTGCAACAGCACGCCAATCTTTGCATCCGGCTTCTCGCGCAGGACGTAGCGCGCGATGATCCGGGATTCGTTGACATAGGTCGGTGAGTAGGGCGTCGTCCACGGAAACTGCTTCGGATCGTTCCAGCGGGTGCCGCCGCTTTGCACGAGCAGTTGCGGGACGCCGTTGCTGTTGAGATATTTCTGGATCGCAGCGTTGGTCGGCGTGCCGAACGGCGCCAGGATCGCGAGCACCTTGTCGTTCTCGACCAGCGCGCGGGTCACTTCGACAGTCTTGGGCGGGCTATAACCATCGTCGCGGGTCAGCAAGTTGATGTGGCGACCGTTGATGCCGCCTTTCTCGTTCAGCATCGCGAAATAGGCGAGCATGGTCTTGGGGAAGCTCGCATAGATCGATGCCGGTCCGCTGTAGGGCGCATTGGCGCCGAGCAGGATCTCGGTGTCGCTCACCCCGGGACCATAGGCCTTCTCTGCCTTCGCTGCTCCGAGTGCGCCGGCAAGCGCGAACGCCCACACGGCAAACGTGACGATTGGCTTCCGCATCATCCCCTCCCATGACGGCCCTCTTTGCGGGGCTCGTTGATCCCTGCGGCGGGGCCTTCAAAGGCTTTACCCGTCGCGTCGGCTATGTAATAATAGACCGTCTGTCCGGATTATCAACTGGAATCTCCGGGCAGGGATATCGGCCTCGCGCGTGACGGAAACATCCGCGCGTGCGCGGCTGCCTGGCGGTGAGGAGGAAACATGAAGCTGACGCAGGCGCTCATCTCGGCGGTGCAGTTGCGCAAGGATGCACCCGGCACCATCCATGCCGGACGATCGCGGAGCTGGAAGGAGATCGGCCGGCGCGTCGCATGTGCCGCGGGCGGCCTGCGGCGGCTCGGCATCGAGGCCGGGGATCGGGTCGCCATCCTGGCGCACAACAGCGATCTCTATATCGAGGCGCTTTATGCCATCGCTTGGGCGGGTGCGGTCGCGGTGCCGCTCAACACGCGCTGGGCGGTTGCCGAGAACGCCTATGCGATCGATGATTCCACGCCAAGGCTGTTGCTGGTCGACAAGGCCTTTGCCGAAATTGCATCAGCGCTGAAGGGGGCGAAGTCACTCACCGCGACGATCTATCTGGACGAGGGCGAGGTCCCGGTGGGCATGCAGAGCTATGACGAACTCGTTGCGCAGGCGCCGATCGAGGATGCCTCCGGCGCCTACAACGATCTTGCCGGCATCTTCTACACCGGCGGCACCACGGGCTTCCCCAAGGGTGTGATGCTGTCGCACGCCAACATCATCTATGAATCGCTGGTCTGGATCTATGCGCTCCGCTTCCGCGAGGACACCAGATATCTGCATTCGGCCGGCATGTTCCATCTCGCCGGCACCTCGCCGATGATCGCGCTCACTTTGGTCGGCGGCACGCATGTCACCATCCCGAAATTCGAACCCGAACTCGCGATGCAGACGATCGCCGAGCACAGGGTGGACTACTGTCTGTTCGTGCCGACCATGCTCAACATGATGCTCAATCATCCGTCGTTCGGCAAATATGATCTGAGCAGCGTCAGGGATTGCGAGTATGGCGCCTCGCCGATGCCGGACGCGCTGCTGGTCAAGCTGATGCGAGTATTGCCGAGCTGGCGCTTCCACCAGGGCTACGGCATGACCGAGAGCGCGGCGCTCGCGACGATCCTACCCTGGGAATACCACGCGCTGGAAGGCCCGCTGGCAGGCAAGCGCAAGTCGGCGGGCCGGGCGGCTCCTGGTGTCGAGATCCGCATCGTCGATCCCGCGGGCAACGAGCTTCCTCGCGGCACGGTCGGCGAGATCGCAATCCGCGGCGCCGGCGTGATGCTCGGCTATTGGCGCAAGCCAGAGGAAAGCGCCCGCGTGCTGCGCAATGGCTGGCTGCACACCGGCGACGGCGCCTGGATGGACGAGGACGGCTTTGTCTATATCGTCGATCGCCTGAAGGACATGATCGTCTCCGGCGGTGAGAACGTCTATTCCGGTGAGGTGGAGAACGCGATCTTCCAGCATGAGCAGGTCAAGGAATGCGCCGTTATCGCGGTGCCTGATCCGCAATGGGGCGAGGCGGTGCACGCGATCGTGGTCCCGAAGGATGGCGCGCGGCTCGATTCCGAGACTGTGATCGCGCATTGCCGCACGCTGATCGCGGGTTACAAATGCCCACGCTCGGTCGACATCCGGCTTGAGCCGCTGCCGCTGACCGGCTCCGGCAAGATCATGAAGTCGGCGCTGCGCGAGGAGAAGTGGCAGGGCTATATGAGGTCGGTCAATTGATGCAGGAAGCTGCGAAACGATCGGACGATCTGGCCGATGCGGCGTCGGCGCCCACGCGCCCCGTGGTCGTGAATGACGACGCAGTACGCGGTGCGCTCGCACGATATATGTCGCGGATATCCGGGGAGCGGATGGAGATCATAAGCTTCGGCCGCAAATCGTCGGGCTTCTCCTGGATTACCTACGCTTTCGTGGCGCGCTCGGCCGATGGGGACCGCAAGTTGATCCTCCGCGTCGGTCCGCCGAACGGCCTGTTCGCGCCGTACACCGTGCTGCCGCAGGTCTATGCGCTGCAAGCGCTGGCCGGCACGGGCGTTCCCATTCCGGCGCTGGTGTCGTTCGAACAGGATGGCGCCGAGATCGGCTTTCCCTTCTTCATCTGCCAGCACGTCGAGGGCGATGTTCCGGCGCCCTGGGCGGCGAGCGGGCTCGATCCGCAGCACAAGCGCGCGATCGCGCGGCAGTTCGTCGAGATCCTCGCGTCGCTGCACCGGATCGACGCCGGCACGACGCCATTTGCGTTGCTGCAGCAGGGCGAAGAGCGCGCCGAGCTGCGCGCGATCGGCGGCTGGCGCGCCTCGCTCGCGCGCCCGACGGCGCGATACTATCCGCTGCTCGATTGGGGCGGCCGCTGGCTTCACGACAATTGCCCACAGCCGCCGCGCCGTACCATTGTGCACGGCGACTACCGGATCGGAAACTTCATCGAGCACGAGGGGCGGATCACGGCGATCCTCGATTGGGAGCTGACCCATCTCGGCGATCCCCATGAGGACCTGGCCTGGGCGCTGATGCCGACGTTCAATGCCCGAAGCCGCAAGCTCTACGGCGTGCTCGAGCGCGCCGAGGTGATCGATCTCTATCAGGGCGCCTCGGGCATCGCGGTTTCCGACCGCAGCCTCGCATTCTACGAGGCCTATGCGCTCTATCAGGCCGCCGCGATCCAGATGTGCGCGGTGCGCGCCTTCGAGGTCGACCGTTTCAATGACATGCGGCTTGCGGTGATGGCAAGCCAGATGCCCTCGATCGTGCGGGCCTTCGAGCGCGCATTGGAGGCCGCGGCATGAGTGCATCTTTCGAGCGGTTGATCGACGGCATCATCGATGCCTTGCAGAGCCATGTCGTGCCGAACAGCGGCGACGATTTCGTCCGCGGTCAGGTGTTCTCCGCGATCTACGCGCTGAACGGGCTGAAGCTCGCCGCCGACTGGAAGGCCGGGCCGCTGCTGGAGCAAGTGAGCCTGCAAGACGACACCTTCGCCGCGATCAGGCGATTGGCCAATGGCATGGCGCATCCGGAGATTCCCGCGACGCCCCGCATTCATGGCGACAACTCTGATGCCGCCGCGATCGAGGCGTTGCGCGACGACGGCGACCGGCGGCTCGGGCAACTCCTGCTCTGGGCCAGCGGTGAGGGCGCGCGTGCGGCGGACCGCGTTGCCGCGAACGAGATCGAACGCCTGCTGCGGCGTGCGATCTGCGACCAGCTCAAGATCGAGCTTGCGACGACGCCGAAATCGATGTTGCAGCAGATCGCGGGCGGTGACGGTGGCGCGGCACAGGGCTGAGGCGCGCCCGCGACCACCGGGAATTGCATCTTTGCGCGTTGCTCCGGAACAGCAGCGGAGATCACAAGAAGCTTGCCGGTCCGCCGCACGCGTGTTATTCATTGATCGAACGGTCGTTCGGATTATTATTGGCGACCGGCAGGACATCCGCAGGCAGGTGGCGGGCGAGGGAGACGGAGTGATGAACATGATGACCGGCGTCTCGCCATGGGAGCGGCTGATCCGGCCCGACCGGGTGCACGGATCGCTCTACACCGATCCCGAGATCTTCGAGGCCGAGCTCAAGCACATCTGGTACCGCACCTGGGTCTATGTCGGCCACGAGAGCGAGGTGCCGAACGCCAACGACTACGTGGTCAAGTCGATCGGCCCGCAATCCGTGATCATGACGCGCGACGAGCAGGGCAAGGTCAATCTGCTGCTCAACCGCTGCTCGCACCGCGGCAACCAGGTCTGCTCCTTTGAGCGCGGCAATGCGCGTTCGTTCACCTGCCCGTTCCATTCCTGGACCTTTGCCAATGATGGCCGGCTGGTCGGCTATGCCTTCCCTGACGGCTACGAGGGGCAGGACAAGGCGCAGCTCGCGCTCGGGCGGGTGACGCGCGTCGACTCCTACCGCGGCTTCGTGTTCGGCTCGTTCGCGGCCGATGGTCCGACGCTGAAGGAGCATCTCGGCGGTGCCGCGGAGACCATCGATCGACTGGTGCGCACCTCGCCGGAGGGTGAGGTCGAGATCACGGCGGGCTTCCTCAAGCACCGCGTCAAGGCGAACTGGAAGTTCATCCTGGAGAACGAGTGCGACGGCTATCACCCGGCCTTCGTGCACACCTCGATCTTCGGCGTCGCCGACAGCATGATCGGCAAGCTCTATGGCGGTGCCTCGACTGCGCTGACGCGCGATTATGGCAACGGCCATACCGAGATCGACCTGCGGCCCGAGTTCCGCAAACGCGATGCGCCGATGAGCTGGTTCGGGACAAGCGAAGAACGGCTGCCGGACTATACGGCACGGATGAAGAGGGCGTATGGCGACACCGCGGCGCGCGAGATCATGATCGACGGCACGCCGCATGTGATGATCTTCCCGAACCTGTTCATCGCCGAGATCCAGATGTTCGTGATCCAGCCGCTCGGCGTCGACGACAGCGTGCAGCACGTCACCGCACTGCAATTCAAGGGCGCGCCCGATCTGAACCGGAGGCTGCGCCAGCAGACCATGGGCTCGGTCGGCCCGGCCGGTTTCCTGCTCGCGGATGATTCCGAGATGTATGAGCGCTGCCATCGCGGCGTGCTGGCGCGCAATCCGGAATGGATCTTCCTCGGTCGCGGCGAGAAGCGCGAGCGGCGGGACGAACTCGGCTTCACCGTCGGGCACGTCACCGACGAGGTGCCGTCGCGCGGCATCTGGACCCATTATCGCAAGCTGATGGAGCCGGTTTGATGCTGTCGCGCGAAAGCAGCGCCACGTTGATGAGCGCCATCACCGCCTTCCTCTATCGCGAGGCGCGGCTTCAGGACGAGCATCAATACGAGGCCTGGGAAAAGCTCTGGACCGACGACGGCGTCTACTGGGTGCCGGCCAACGGCGCCGACATCGACCCGGAGCGGCAGATGTCGATCATCTACGACAACCGCTCGCGGATCGCGCTACGCGTCCGGCAGCTGATGACCGGCAAGCATTTCACCCAGACGCCGCAGTCGAATTTGCGCCGACTGATCTCCAACATCGAATTGATGGACGAGCAGCCTGATAATGGCGACATCACGGTCGCCAGCAACAGCCTGATTTTCGAGTCGAGCCTGCGCGACGATACGCTATGGGCGGCGCGCAACGAATACCGGCTGCGTCATGTCGATGGTGAATTGCGGATGGCCCACAAGAAGGTCATTCTCGTCAACAATGACAAGGCGATCTACACGCTCTCGTTTCTGGTCTAGGGAAGGTCTCGCCATGATCGACAAGGGCCCCGTCCTGCTCGACATCACCGACGGCATCGCGCGGCTGCGGCTCAACCGCCCTGATGCAGCCAACGGCATGAGCGCCGAGCTCCTGAGCGCGCTGTGTGAAGCCATCATGCTGTGCCACGGCCATCCGGATTTGCGCGTGGTGCTGCTGACCGGTGAGGGCGCCAATTTCTGCGCCGGCGGCGATGTCCGCGCCTTTGCCTCCAAGGGCGAGAAGCTGCCGGACTATATCCGGCAGGCCACCGCCTATCTGCAGAATGCGGTGACCGGATTGCTGCGCCTCGAGGCGCCGGTGATCGCATCGGTGCAGGGTTTTGCAGCGGGCGGCGGTGGCTTCGGCTTGGTCTGCGCCTCCGACATCGTGATTGCGGCAGAGTCCGCCAAATTCCTTGCGGGTGCGACGCGGGTGGCGATGGCGCCAGATGCCGGCGTCTCGGTCACGTTGTCGCGGCTGGTCGGGTTGCGGCGGGCGATGTCGATCCTGCTGACCAATCCGGTGATCCCGGCAGCCGAAGCCTTGCAGATGGGCATCGTCACCAAGGTCGTGCCCGACGCCGAGCTCGCCGATGCATCGCTCGCGCTGGCGCGCGAGCTTGCTGACGGTGCGCCGAAAGCGTTGGCGGCGACCAAGCGGCTGGTCTGGGCCGGCACCGGCACCAGCATCGAGCAGTGCCTGTCGGAAGAGGCCCGCACCGTTGCCGAGCTCTCGGGCATGGCCGATGCTCGCGAAGGGCTCGCCGCCGTGATCGAGCGGCGCAAACCAGTGTTCACGGGGCGCTGAGGTGGCGACCTTGCCATTCGGACGCCTCGACGGACGCCGTGCCTTCGTCTCCGGCGGCGCGCGCGGCATTGGTGCTGCGATCGCGCGCAGCTTTGCCGGCGCCGGCGCCCGAGTCGTGGTCGCCGATCTCGATGTCGCCGCAGCCTCTGAACTTGCGCGCGAGATCCATGCCGGGGTCGCGGGGCTCGACGTCAGCGACGCCACGGCGGTGCAGGCCGTGATGACGCAGGACGGCCCGTTCGACATCGTCGTCAACAATGCCGGCATCGATCAGCACGCCTTCTTCACCGACACCAGTGCGGAGGATTGGGCCCGGCTGATCGCGGTCAACCTCACCTCGGTGTTGGCTTGCACGCATGCCGCCCTGCCGGCAATGCAGGCGGCGCGTTTTGGCCGCATCATCAACGTCACATCGGAGGCGGCGCGGCTCGGCTCCAAGGGCGGCGCGGTTTATTCCGCAGCCAAGGGCGGCGTGATCTCCTTCACCCGGAGCATCGCGCGGGAGAATGCGCGGTTTCGCATCACTGCGAATGCGATCGCGCCGGGGCCGATCCGCACGCCGATGCTCGAGCGGGCGGTCGCCAAGGGCGGCGACAAGATCCTGCAGGCGATGACCGGCGCGACGCTGCTCGGCCGCCTCGGCGAGCCGGAGGAGGTCGCGGCCGCTGCGCTGTTCCTGGCTTCCGACCAGGCAGCCTATATCACCGGCGAGACGCTCGGCGTGTCCGGCGGCATGGGCATCGGCGGCTGAGATGGCGAGCGCGGGCGACGATATCGCAATCGATCCGGTCGAACGTGCGATCGAGCGCCTGCGCGCAATCTATCGGAACTGGACCCGCGAAACGACCGTGGCGCAGATGCGGAGCGATTGGGATGCTGCCTTTGCCGGCTGCTCGGTGCCGGTGACGTGTCGGCCGGTCTCTGCCGGCGGCGTCGATGGCGAATGGATCGTGCCCGCCAACGCATCGCGTGACAAGGCGATCCTCTATTTTCACGGCGGCGCCTTCCGCATTGGCTCGGTCGCCTCGCATCGCGATCTGATCGCGCGGATCGCCGATGCATCCGGCTGTCGCGTGCTCGCGATCGATTATCGGCTTGCGCCGGAGCACCGCTTTCCGGCAGCGCTGGATGATGCGTTGACGGCCTATCGATATCTGCGCGATCAGGGATTGCATGCGGCGGATATCGCCCTCGCCGGTGACTCCGCCGGCGGCAATCTCGTGCTCGCTGCGATGCTCGCCGCGCGTGATCGCAGCCTGCCGCTCCCGGCCGCTGGCATGCTGATGTCACCCTGGACCGATCTCGCCGCGACCGGCGCCAGCTATGAGAGCAGGGCGGAGGCCGATCCGATCCACCAGCGTGCCATGATCCTGGCGCTGGCGAAGAACTATCTCGGCAAGGACGGCGATGTCAGCGATCCATTGGCCTCGCCGCTCTATGCCGATCTCGCCGGCCTGCCGCCGCTGTTGGTGCAGGTCGGCGACCGCGAAACCGTCCGCGACGATTCAGTGGAACTCGCTGCGCGCGCCAAGGCGGCCGGCGTCGACGTCGAACTCCAGGTCTGGGACGGCATGATCCACGTCTTCCAGATGTTCCCGGAGATTGCGCAGGCGCGCGAGGCGATCGCATCGCTGGCAAAATTCTTGCGCAACCATCTTCACATTACCCCAGAGAGGGCGCCACAATGAACGTCATGACGTCGGACCCGCGCCAGCTCGCTGAGACCGAATTCCATTTCCCGGAGCCGCCCAACCTGCCCGAAGAACTGCGCATGCTGCGCGAGCAGGTCCGCCGCTTCGTCGAGAAGGAGGTGGTGCCGCATGCCGATGCGTGGGAGCGCGACGGCAAGATCCCGCGCGAAATCTATCGCCGCATGGGCGCGCTCGGCTTCCTCGGCATGCGCCACGCGACCGAATATGGCGGCACCGACATGGGGCCGCTGGCCTCGATGGTGTTCGCCGAGGAGCTCGGCCGTTCGAGCTTCGGCGGCTTCACCTCGTCGATCCTCGTACACACCGACATGTCTGCGGTGCACATCTCCTTGCGCGGCACGCCTGAGCAGAAGCGGAAGTATCTCCCGGCGATCATTCGCGGCGAGACGGTCTGCTCGATCGCGGTGACCGAGCCCGATGCCGGCTCCGACGTCGCAGGCCTCAAGACCCGCGCGCGCCGTGACGGCGATCATTGGGTGATCAACGGCGCGAAAATGTTCATCACCAACGCGGTCTATGGCGATATCCTGATCGTCGCCGCGCGCACCGATCCGCATGCCAAGGGCAGTCGCGGAATTTCGCTGTTCATCGTTGAACGCAACACGCCGGGCATCACGGCGACCAAGCTCGACAAGCATGGCTGGCTCTGCTCGGATACTGCCGAGCTCGGCTTCCAGGACGTCCGCGTGCCGGCGGAGAATCTGCTTGGCGAGGAGAACAAGGGCTTCTATGGCATCATGGAGACCTTCCAGAACGAGCGGATCTGCATCGGCGGCATCTGCGCCGGCGAATCGGCCAAGGCGATCGAGCTGACGACGAATTATGTGAAGACGCGGCAGGCGTTCGGCGGCCCGCTCTGGAACCAGCAGGGCGTGCGGATGAAGCTCGCCCAGCTCGCTGCGAAGGCGGCGGCCGCGCGGGCGCTGGCCTATCAGGCCGCCGAGCTCGCGGCGGCCGGGAAGGAATGTCTCCGCGAGGTGTCGATGGTCAAGGCGTTGTCGCCCGAGGTACTGCACGAGGTCGTGCATGGCTGCCTGCAGCTGCATGGCGGCTCAGGCTTCATGCGCGGCACAGCGATCGAGCGCATGGTGCGCGACGCCCGGGTGCTGACGATCGGCGGCGGCGCCACCGAGGTAATGCTGGAAGAAGTCGCCAAGCGGATGTGAACCGGGCGTTGCGACCGCGGCCTCCACCACTCGGATATTCAGTTCGCGGAGCCCTTGTGGAGTGCGTCCGCGATCTTCTCCAGGATGGCGTTCGTACGCCGGGTCTCGGCGATTTGTTGCTCATAAAGCTCGACGACGGAGAGCCCGGACGCTGTGCGTTGGCGGTTCAGGCGAACGATCAGGATCCACGCGCCGATAAGCATGACGAACGGCCACCACGAGAGCAAAACCGACATCCAATCGCCGTTCATCGAACTCTCCAATTTCCCCGACCCGATGCGGGAAAAGGAATGCCGTCCAAATGTTAACAAACGCGCCGTCGCGCGTTGATAAATGTATGCAATACGTGCAGCGTTGAGTTGTGGACGGGTGAAGCGGGTTCGCCGGGCGGTGCGCTTGGCGGTTACTCAAGTTGCACGTGGCACCGCGGCGGAACGATCAACTGGTATGCTTACCCTGGCCGACCGCCTGCGCGGCGATCCCGGGCTTCAGCCGCCAGTCCTCGCCGAAATCCGCCAGCGGATGGAAGAACAGCGGCTCGGTGGTCTCGAGCTGCCGCAGCCGCTCGGCGTAGTCGTCGAGATAGCGATGCCGCGTCGTCTCGTCGACGAAGTTCACCGAATAGGACACGAAAGGCGGCAGTACCTTGCAGCCGGCATAGGCCAGCATGCCGTTCTGGATCGGCCATAACACCACGTCGAGCGCGCCGACCAGGCCGTCGGGCGCGCACATGCCCGGATAGGCGGCGGTCGAGGTCACAACCATGGCGCGGCGGCCGGCGAGGCCGCCGGTGTCGTAGCGGCGGCCACTGCCATAGACCGCGCCATTGACGAAGACGCGGTCGATCCAGCCCTTCATGATGGCGGGGACGGAGAACCACCACAGCGGAAATTGTAGGATCAGGACGTCGCACCACAATAGCTTCTCGATCTCGGCGGCGATGTCGCCGCTGAGTGTTCCCTGTTGCAGATTGTACTTCTGCTCGCGGTCATATTGCAGGCGGTCGGGAAAGCGTCGCTCGCCGAAGTCGTCCGCGGTCGCCACCGGATTGAAGCCCATTGCGTAGAGGTCGGAGATCCTGACCGTATGCCCGAGCGCGGTGAGCTCCGCCACCGACCGCGCCAGCAATGCGGTGTTGAATGACTGCGCCTCCTGATGGGCGAAGACGATCAGGACCTTCATTGATCTAGTTCACCGGCTTGAAGCTGAGCGTGGCCGTATCGGCCTGCATGATCTGCAGCTTCTGGTTGGAGAAGCGGACGCCGGGGCCGAAGCTGATCGGCGCCATCACGCCGGTCTCGACATTCTTGGTCTTCTCCAGCTCCGAGATGGTGCAGGCCCAGGTCGGCTGCTTGCCGCAGCGCTCGATCGCCGCGATCAGTACTTTCGCGGCAGCGTAGCCCGTCATGGTGTAGCGGTTGATGCCCTTGAACTCGGCCTCCGATACGAGTGGCTTCGCTTTCTCCAGGAACGCCTTGCCGGCCGCGCCTGCGAACGGCTCGACATAGTCGACCGCATAGATACCGTCGCCGGCCGGGCCCATCAGCTTCAGCACCGGCTCGATCCGGCCGGGCCAGAAGATGCCGGTCACCGGCTTGATGCCGAGCTTCTCGATCTCCTTCATCATCGCGATGTTCTCGGCGATGATGCCGCCGGCCAGGAACACCTCGGCGCCGGAGTCCTTCAGCTGCAGCATGTCGGACGAGAAGTCCTGCTGGCCTTTCTTGTAATTGCCGCTGTAGACGACGTTCAGCTTCTTGGCCTTGACCACGCTATCGAAGCCGTCGCGCACCGTGATGCCGTAATCGTCGTCCTGGGTGATCAGGCCCCACTTCTTGCCCGGGTTCTTGTCGGCCAGGAAGTTGACGAGGTGGACGATGCCCTCCTCATAGGATTGTCCGACCACGAACACGTTCTTGCGCGGCGGCTCCCAGAGGTGCTTGACCGGCGCGACGTCGATCACGGTCGGGATGCCCGACTTCTCCAGCACGGGCATCACGGCGATCGACTGGCCCGAACCGGAGATGCCGATCATCGCGAAGACCTTGTCGACGTCGATCACCTTCTTGACACCCTGGATGGTGCGCGCGGTGACGTAGCCGTCGTCTTCCAGCACATATTTGATCTTGCGGCCGTTGATGCCGCCGGCGGCGTTGGCCTCCGCGATCGCGATCTTGTGGCCGAGCGAGGCCGCGACGCCGAGCAACGCCGGCGGGCCGGTCAGCGGCTCGACGTCGCCGATCAGGATCTCGGTGTCGGTGATCCCGGGATCGGCGGCGCGAGCCGGGCCGGCGACGAGACAGGCGGTGGTGAGCAGCAGCGAGGCTGCCGCCAGATATTTGATCATTGTCTCCTCCTCATGGTGTTGTGTCGCTTTTCTTGGTTAGTAGCGCAGCGGCCAGTGCACCCAGGCCCGCTTGATGTCGTGCCAGGCGCCGACCAGCCCGCGAGGCTGGAAGCGCAGGAACAGGATGATGACGAGACCGTAGAGCATGCTCTTCAGCTCCTGCGCGCCGGTCGTGAAGGTCGCGTCCATCTGCGCGCTGAACAGGCTGAAGACGAGTCGTGTCGCCTCCGGCAGCAGCACGATCAGGATGGTGCCGAGCACCGCGCCGAGCGCCGAGCCCAGCCCGCCGACGATCAGGATCGCCAGCGCCTCGATCGAGAGCAGGAACGGAAAGCCCTCCACACTGACGAACGACAGATAGATGCCGTAGAGCGCGCCGGCGATGCCGGTGATGAAGGCCGAGGTGACGAAGGCGAACAGCTTGTAGGCGTGCAGATTGATGCCCATGACGCGGGCCGCGGTGTCGTTGTCCCGGATCGCGACGAAGGCGCGGCCGACCCGGCTGCGGCGGATGTTGAGGGTGGCGAAAAGCGTCAGCGCCGCGATCGCAAGACAGAGATAGGCAAAGGCGGCATCGCCGTCGAAACTGATGCCGAAGATCTCGGGCCGCTGCACCTGGATGCCGCGGGCGCCGTTGGTGAGCCAGCGCATCTCCAGGATCACCGTATTGATGATGAAGGAGAAGGCGAGTGTGGTGACGGCGAGATAGAGCCCCTTCAGCCGCAGCGACGGCGCACCGACGATCAGGCTCGCCAGCGCCGGCACCACGCCGGCGCCGAGGAAGCCGACCAGCGGCGGCATCTGATATTTCGACACCAGCACCGCATAGGCATAGGCGCCGGTGACGAGAAAGCCGACATGGCCGAGCGAGATCAGGCCGGTGTAGCCGGTCAGGATGTTGAGCCCGAGCGCGCCGGTCACCGTGATCAGGATGATCATCAGGAACGATAGCGCGTAGGAGTTCAGCAGATAGGGCGCGGCGATCAGTCCCAACAGCAGCACCGCCGACCATAGCCAGACCGGCGGGGAATCGATCAGTGCAACCAGCTCGCCGTAGCTCTGCTTGTAATCGCCGGTCCGCATCACACCCTCTCGATATCGCGTTCGCCGAAGATGCCGAACGGGCGGACCATCAGCACCACGATGATCATGGCAAAGCCCGCGACCTCCTTCATCCCTGAGCCGAGATAGCCGCCGGCCAGATTTTCCGTGATGCCGATCAGCAGGCCGCCGAGGCCGGACCCCAGCACGGCATCGAGACCTCCCAGGATCGTGGCCGGAAACGCCTTCAGCCCGAGCTGGAACATGGCCGGCGACAGATCGTAGGACAGTGCGAAGAACACGCCGCCGATGCCGGCGATCACGGAGGACGCGGCCCAGGCCAGCGCATGGACCTTCGTCGCGCTGATGCCCATCAGGAGCGCGGTGCGGTCGTCGGCCGCGACCGCGCGCATCGCGACACCGACCTTGCTGTAGCGGAAGAACGCCCAGATCGCCGCGAGCAGCAGAAGCAGCGTCGCGATCACGGCAAGCTGGCCGGTGCGCACGCCGATGCCGCCGAGATGTACGACGCTGCGGCCCATGCCGATATCGAGACCGTGCGGGTAGGCGTCCCAGATGAAGTTGATCGCCGAGCGCAGGATCACTGCGAGCCCGATCGTCACCATCACGGTCGCGAACACCGGCTCGCCCAGCATCGGCCGCATCACCAGCCGCTCGATGACGAGGCCGAGCACGACCGCCGCCAGGATGGCGCCGATTGCGACGACGAATACATTGCCGCTCACCGTGGTCGAGATCGTCCAGGCGATATAGGCGGTGATCATGGTCATCTCGCCCTGTGCGAAATTGACCAGCCCGGTCGATTTGTAGATCACCGCAAAGCCCATCGCTATCAGGCCGTAGATCGCGCCGATCGCGAGCCCCGAGATCAGCAGCTGGATCAGATACTGCACTCAGCCCTCCGCCTGGTAGATGATGGCGAGCTCGCGGGCGAACTTCTTCTCGATCGTGGCGCGGCGTACCTTCTGCGTCGCGGTGAGCTCGCCGTCGTCGTGGTCGAGCTCCTTCTCCAGGATGGCGAAGCGCCTGATGTTCTCGACCCGGGCGAACCGCTTGTTGGTCTCGCCCACGATGCGCTCGACCAGCTCGTGCACGTCAGGCAGCTGCGACAGCGATTTGTAGTTGGTGTAGGCCAGCGCGCGGTCGCGTGCCCAGCGGCCGACATTGTCGTAATCGACCTGGATGATGGCGCCGAGGTACTTCCGGGCCTCGCCGACCACGATCGCTTCCTTGATGAACTCGGAATCCTTCAGCGCGTTCTCGATCTCCGATGGCGCGATGTTCTTGCCGCCGGCGGTGATGATGATCGCCTTCTTGCGGTCGACCACGGCGATTTCGCCATTATCGAGGATGTCGATGATGTCGCCGGTGCGCAGCCAGCCGCCTTGTTCCAGCGATGCCGTCGAGGCGTTCTCGTCGAGGAAGTAACCCTTGAAGACGCCGGGGTTGCGCAGCAGGATCTCGCCGTCGCTGTCGAGTTTCCATTCGGTCTGCGGCAGCGGGATGCCGCAGCCACCGATCCGGTGATGGCTCTCGGTCTGGATGAAGGCAACGCCGCCGCTCTCGGTGAGGCCGTAGCCCTGCGACACCGGGCGGCCGATGATGTCGAAAAAGCGCAGCGTCTCCGGCGAGATCGAGGCGCCGGCGCACAGCCGGTGCCGGCTGTAGGCGAAACCGAGATGGCGCTGCAGATTGCGGAACATCAGCAGGTAGAGCAGGCCGAACGCGGCGCGATCGAGCAGGTTGGCCTTGCCGGCCTGCCGTCGGTCGGACAGCCTGCGGCCCCAGGCGACGCAGGCTCTTGTAAAACCTTGCCGCAGCCTGCCGCTCTCGCCGAGCCGGAACAGAAAGCCCTGCTGCAGCTTCTCGTAGATGCGGGGCACGCCGACGAAGAAGGTTGGCGCGATCTCGCGAATGTTGACCGC
Organism: Bradyrhizobium sp. UFLA03-84; assembly: GCF_002289535.1. Taxonomy (NCBI): domain Bacteria; kingdom Pseudomonadati; phylum Pseudomonadota; class Alphaproteobacteria; order Hyphomicrobiales; family Nitrobacteraceae; genus Bradyrhizobium; species Bradyrhizobium sp. UFLA03-84. The sequence goes on from NZ_NSJY01000013.1 coordinate 988,647, forward strand.
GACCGTGTCGATCGATTCGGCAAAGGACACGGTGCCGCCGAGCACCAGATGCGTCACCGTGCCGTAGCAGCGCTCGGCGACGTGGCACAGGGGCAGATAGCTCACGGCCTCGAACGGCTTGTCGGCGATCCCGACGGTCTTGGCATAGGCATAGGCGGCGTAGACGAGGTTGCGATGGGTCAGCATCGCGCCCTTGGGCGGACCCGTCGTGCCCGAGGTGTAGACGAGGATGCAGACATCGTCGGGCGCGGCCTGGCTGATCAGCCGGTCGAGCGTGGCATCGGCGTCCGGGTTCTGCTGCGCATGGGCTTTGCCGCGCTCGCAGAGGGCCTCGAACGACATCAGCTCCGAGTGGCGGTAGTGCCGCAGCCCCTTCATGTCGATGCAGATGATGGCCTCGAGCTCCGGCAGGCCGCCGTTGTTGGCCATCGCGTCGAGCACCTTGTCGGTCTGCTCCTGGTCGCCGGTGACGAGGACGCGCGCGCCGGAATGCTTGACGATGTATTGCAGCTCGACCCAGGGATTGGTCGGATAGATGCCGACCGCGACCGCGCCGATCATCTGGGCGCCGAGATCGGCATAAAACCATTCCGGCGTGTTCTCGCCGGCGATGGCGATGCGATCGCCCGGCTTGATGCCGAGCGAGAGCAGGCCCAACGCGACTGCACGCGCGGTCTCGTAATAGTGCCGCCAGGAATACGGGTTCCAGATGCCGTAGTCCTTCTCGCGCAGCGCTAACGCCTCGCCATGCATGGCGGCGCGCTGCCGCAGCAATTGCGGGATGGTGATGGCGGCGTCCTCGAGCGCTGTCTGGAGCGCATCGACGCTTGCCAGCGGCGCGGTGCGCGCGGTGGCCTGCAACGGCGGATGAACGGTGCGAAAGCTGTCCAGCGTCGACATCACGCGCCCACCTTCATCGCCCCGCCGCGCTGGCCGCCGAGATAGGCCTCCGCGACCGCGGGATCGCGCCTGATCTCGTCGGGCGTCCCCTCGGCGATTTTGCGCCCGAAGTTCAGCACATGGATGCGGTCGGAGATGTCCATCACGATGCGCATCTCATGCTCGATCATCACGACGGTGATGCCGAGCTCGTCACGGATATCGAGCACGAAGCGCGCGATATCCTCGGTCTCCTCCTGGTTCATGCCGGAGACCATCTCGTCGAGCAGCAGCAGTTTCGGCTCGCAGGCGAGCGCCCGGGCGAGCTCGACGCGTTTCTGCTGGCCGTAGGACAGGGTGCCGACCACGGCATCCCTGATGTGCTCGACCTCGAGGAATTCGATGATGTGTTCGACGCGCTGCCGCGCCGCGATCTCCTCCTTGCGGGTGCGGCCGAAGAACACCACGGCATCGAGCACGGTCGAGCGCAAATGGGTGTGGCGGCCGGTCAGGATGTTCTCGACCACGGTGCCGTGCTTGAACAGTGCGAGATTCTGGAAGGTCCGACCGATGCCGACGGCTGCGAACTTCCACGGTGAAATGGTCGCAAGGTCGATGCCGTCGAAGCTGATGCGGCCGCCGCTCGGCCGCAGCACGCCCGAGATCATGTTGAACAGCGTGGTCTTGCCGGCGCCGTTCGGCCCGATCACGCTGCAGATCTCGCCAGAGTTCACCTGCAGACTGACATCGGCGACCGCGTGCAGGCCGCCGAAGCGTTTCGACAGATTCTCGATCGCGAGCAGCGCGGTCACGACAGCCACCGCTTGCGCCGCTTGTAATGCTTGACGTCGCGCAGGCTCTTGCGGCCGGACGAGGAGACGCCGAGATAGAATTCCCGGACGTCCTCGTTGGCGGTGAGATTTTTGGCCGTGCCGTCGAGCACGACGCGGCCGGTCTCCAGGATGTAGCCGTAGTCGGCGATATCGAGCGCGCGCTGCGCGTTCTGCTCGACCAGCAGCACGGTCATCTTCAGTTCGTCGCGCAGGCGGACGATCACCTCGTAGATGCGATCGATGATCAGGGGCGCAAGGCCGAGCGACGGCTCGTCGAGCGCCAGCAGCACCGGATCGGTCATCAGCGCGCGGCCGATGGCGAGCATCTGCTGCTCGCCGCCGGACATGTAGCCGGCGATCTGGTCGCGTCGCTCAAACAGGCGTGGAAACAGCGCGAACACCTTGTCGCGGCGCTCGCGCGCCTCGGCGCCGGTTCGTGTGTAGCCGCCCATCTGCAAATTCTCGTCGATGGTCAGCGCCGCGAACACGCGGCGTCCCTCCGGCACCTGCACGATGCCGCGGCGGACCAGCTCGTCCGGCGCGAGGCGATGCACCTCTTCGTTGCGAAAACGGATGCTGCCGTTCTCGATCACGCCTTCCTCGGTGTAGAGGATGCCGGACATCGCCTTCAGCAACGTCGACTTGCCGGCGCCGTTGGAGCCAAGCAAAGCGACGATGTTGCCTTCAGGCACGGCGATCGAGACATCGCGGATCGCCTCGATCGCGTTGTCGTAGACGATCCGGTTGTTGCGGAATTCGAGCAGAGTATCCGGCGCCGGCTTCGCCTGTGGCGCTGCCTGCGGCGTCGGATGCGGGACAGTCGTCGGCATCGCGCTCAGACCCGGCCGGCCGAACGACGCGGGCGCGCGGCGAGGATCGCATCGGTGACGATCTTGGCGGTCTCGGCGCAGGCCTGGGTGCCGCCATTGCCATACTGCTTCACCGCGTCGCCGACGCACCACAGGCCCTCGATGCCGGTTTCGCGCGGCAGATCGTAACCCGCGCAGCTGCGTTGCGCCGGCCAGTCGTCCCGCATCACCCGGATCGACAGGATTTTTGCCTGGTCGAAATTGGCGAACTGCTCGCGCAGGTCTTCCAGCGCGAGCGCGACCTCGGCATCGCCATCGAAATCGCCGAGCGCGGGTACCGGCACGGCATAGGCGACGTAGAGATGCCAGCCAGGCGGCGCCAGCTCCGGACAGGTCGCGGACAGATTGGCCATGTTGCAGAGCCGGCGCGTCTTGCCGAAGGTGACGATGCCGGGATGGTTGATCAGCGGCTCGCGGCTGGCGACGTTGATGACGATATTGGCGGCCGGGCGCAGATCGTTCTTCACCTTGGCGATATAATCGGGCGGGAACGCATCGCTGCCCGCGAGCGCGACAGTGGCTTTCGGGCCGGCATTGCTGATGACGAGGTCGGTGTCGATCCGCACCTTCTCGCCGTTGCGCAGCACGGTGACGCCTTCGACACGGCCGTTGGTGGTGTGGATCGTCGTCGCCGGCGTGTCGAGCCAGATGTCGCCGTTGCGCCTGATCGCGCTACCGAGGCTGTTCCAGACGCCGATCGTGCCTTGCGGGCAGAAGCCGAATTTCTTGAAGGCGCCCTTGCTGGTGAAATAGGTGAGGAAGGCGCGGGCAGGCAGCTCGGCGGCGTTGCAGGCGAAGATCGCCGCGCAGAGATTGCGGAACAGCGCGTGCACCGTGGCGTTGCTGGTGTAGCCTTTCAGCCAGTCCTCGGTCGATTGCCGTCCGTCGGGCAGATTGCCGGAGCGGGCGTCGGCGAACTTCTCCAGGATGCGCGAGGCCTGCTTGGTGAGTTGCCCCAGCAGCAGCGACCAGCCGCCGCGGCCGACATCGATCACCTTGCCGTCGATGAAGAACGAGCTCGCAGGCTCCGGCGCGCGGATATCGAGCGGCGCGCCGACGGTGTGGAAGGTCTCCTCGAACACCCCACCGAACTCGATCGCGATCGCGCCGATATTGACCTTGAAGCCGTCGATCTCCTCGGTCGAGGCACGGCCGCCGAGCCGGTCCTTGTCGTCGACGACGAGCGTATGCAGCCCGCCATGGGCGAGACGCGCCGCAGCGCACAGCCCGCCGGCGCCGGCTCCGATCACGACAGCATCGATCCTCTGAGCATCCACGCGCAGCCTCCCTCCGTGCCGCCGGATTGGTTCCGGCGTGCGCAATCCGCTTGCTTGATGACGAGCAGCCTAATATAATCCGACCGGTCGTTCAAATTATTTTTTGACGCAGGTCAATGATCCCGCCGCGCCAGATAGACGAGTTGTGGTGGATGGTGCCCGCAAAGGGGAGGAGCGCGCGGCGGCAATAGTATAGAGAGACGGAAGCCGCCCGATTCCGGCGGCGTCAGCGGTGGACGAGAGAGACTGTAATGGCGCGGACGCGCTCAGAGAATTACGACGAGATCCAGCAGGGCATTCTCACCACCGCCTGCGGCCTGTTCGCGCGGCAGGGCTATATGCGTGCCTCGATCGCCGACCTTGCTGACGCCTGCAAGCTGTCGCGCGGCGCGCTGTATCACTATTTCGACTCCAAGGAAGCGATCCTGTTCGCGATCCTCGATGCGCATATCCGCGAGATGATCGCCGACGTCGAGGCCGCGATGGCCGGCAAAACGACGACGCTGGAGCAGTTCCGCGCCGCGATTCAGGCCATCGTCGCGCTCAATGCGCGCTCGAGCGACGAGCAGCGCGTGATCCTCAACGACCTCTCTTTCCTCGGCGAGACCGAGCAGGACGCGATCAAGGCGTTGGAGCGCCAGCTCGTCGACACGGTCTCCGATCTCCTGGTCAAGCTCGACAAGGAGAGCAAGATCGTCAAGCGGACCAAGAAGATCTACAGCATGATGCTGTTCGGCATCCTGAACTTCAGCCACACCTGGTACGACCCCAAGGGCGGGATCGACCCCAGTGAGTTCGCCGACATGGTGGTGGACCTGTTCCTGTACGGTTTCACCATGCCGGTGCCGGCGAAGGATGCCGCGCGGCCGCTGCGCCAGCGCGCGTAGGGCCATCGCGGCGAAGCGTCACTTCTGCAGGATGTGCACGTAACAGACCGCGCCCACGCCAACCATATGCGCCAGCCCGGTTCGCGCGCCGCCATGCTGGCGCGGGCCCGCTTCACCGCGCAGCTGAATGACGATCTCGCCGATCTGGCCGATGCCGGTCGGGCCGATCGGATGCCCCATCGCGATCAGGCCGCCGGAAGGGTTGATCGCGCATTGCCCGCCGATATCGAGCGCGCCCTCCTTCAGCATGCGAACGCCGTGCCCTTCGGGACAGAGGCCGATGCTCTCGATGTAGTGCAGTTCCTCCACCGTGAAGGCGTCGTGCAGCTCGATGATGTCGAGATCCCCAGGCGTCAGCTTGGCCTGCGCCAAGGCGAGGTCTGCGGTCTCCTTGGTGAGCGCCGCGTCGAAGCCGGCGCCGGGCGGATAGACCCGCTCGCTGCAGCCGACGGACGCCGTGGTGCGAATAGCGCGGCCGGCGTCGATGCCGAGCCTGCGAATGCCGTCCTCGGATGCGACGATCACGGCCGCAGCGCCTTCGCCGATCGGCGTGCATTGCAGTGCCGTTAGCGATCCCGACACCCGCTTGCCGCCGAGCACCTCGTCGAGCGTGCGCTCCTGCTGCCGCTGCGCATTGGGATTCTTCGCCCCGTTGCGATGGTTCTTCACCGCGACCCGTGCGATGTCCTCAGTCGATGCGTTGTGGCGGACCGCGTATTCATTGGTCAGCAGCGCAAAATGCGTGAAGGGAACGATCGCGTCTTCGGCAAGGTTTCCGATGCCGGTGTCCGAGCGCCGCACCGGATTGCGCTTGTCGACGCCGACCGCCAGCGCGACGTCGGAGATGCCGCTTGCGACCTCGATGCAGGCGTGGCGGAACGCGGTCGATCCGGAGGCCGAAGCGTTCTCGACATGCATCAGCGGCGCACCGGTCGCGCCGAGATGGCGCAGCATCGGCCGCCCCGACGCCATACCGAGCAGCGCGGTCGCGACATAGCTCGATTCCACCGTGGGCCATTCGATGCGCGCATCTGCAAGCGCTGAGCGGATCGCGGTGAGGCCGAGCTCCACATAGGGTGTCTCGCTCGGGTTCTGATAGCGATGCCAGCCGATGCCGACGACGTAGACCGGCCGCAGTTCGTTGAGTGATCGTGCCATGGCGAACCTCCGGGTCGATCAGGATGCGATGCTGAAACGAAGATCGAGCACGGTCTCGCCGCTCTCGTTCTGCGTCGTCGGAACGAGTCTGCCCGTCACGCGCTGGCCCGGCGCAACCGGTGCGCTGTCGTCGGCCAGCAGGGTGCGGATGACGGGGCCGTCATCGAGCGCGACCTTGACGATGGTGAAGGGGGCCAGGCGGTTCTTGTCGGCGTGCAGGTGAACGGTCGCTTCCGCAAGCAGCGTGCCTTCGGCCGATAGTTCGCAGGGCGTGAGCGCGTCCCCATAGCTGCCGCAGCGCTCGCAGCCATAGGTCTGCATCGGGAAGAAGACGTAGCCGCAGTGGCATCGGCCGCCCCTAAGGCGGACAGTCGTGCCATCCCGATCGCTCGAGCCTTCGGAATAAAGGCCTGGTTTCAATAGCTTGTTCGGTCGCATGCGTTTCCTCCAAAGAAACTTGTTGACTGACCAACAAACATTATTCTAGCTTGAATGCAAGCAAGAAGTCGCCGCACGGCAAAGGGAGCGAAGCTGAATGGCACGAGCAGTTCGACGCGCGCAGGAATCGCGAGACGAGGCGCCCGTGTCTCGGCGGACGCAGGTCGAGCGACGCGACGAAGCGGAGCGGCGGATCCTTGAAGCCGCCGCGCTGATCGTCGCTGAGAATGGACTCGAGGCGATCACGCTGGCGGAGGCAGGTGCGCGCGCCGGCTACAGCCGCGGATTGCCGTCGCACTATTTCAAGACCAAAGCGGACCTGCTGTCGGCGCTCGGCGCGTACATCATCGATTCATTCATCAACGACCGCCGCGCCGCTTCGCCGGAGCTGACCGGATATGACGGCCTGATCGCGTCGTTCAAATACTACTTCGTGATGCCGGCCCGAACGCCTGTCATGGCGCGCGCGTTTCACGCCGTGCTGGCCGGCGCGCTCACCGTACCGCCGATCACCGCCACCGTCGCCAAGCTCAATCGCGAAACGCGGGGCGAGATCGCCGCGGGTCTCAAGGCAGGGATCGCCGCGGGCCGGTTGCGCCCCGACATCGATCTGGAAACCGAGAGCGCGCTGATCCTCGCCGGTCTGCGCGGATCAGTCGCGCAGTGGCTGGTCGATCCGGAGGGCGTCGATCTTGAGGCTATCAGCGCCTGCTTCATTGCCACGGTCGAAGGAAGGCTGGCGAAATGAGCATTCTGCCGAACAGCGTCGAGTATTGGGCCGCCAACCGTCCGGATGATGTCGCTTTCATCGAGGGCGATCGCCAGATGACCTGGTCGCAGCTCAACGACGCCGCGAACCGCGTTGCGCATGGCCTTGCGGCCCGGGGCGTCGTCGCCGGCGACATCGTCGTGCTGCGGACCCAGATCCGGATCGAGTGGCCTGTTCTAAGCGAGGCGATCGGCAAGCTGCGCTGCTCGCTGCTCGGCCTGAACTGGCGGCTGACGCCGTCGGAGACGCAGTATGTGCTGTCTAACAGCGGCGCCCAGGTCGTCGTCTGCGACGATGAGGATCCTTCGGCGTTGAAGCCCGCATTCGAAGGTTTGCCGATCAAGCTCGCGGTCTCGATCGGTGCCGCGTCGCCCGGGTTCGTCGCATTCTCCGATCTTCTCGACGCCTCCGCAGAGCCGGCACTGCATTCAACCGGACGGCCGCCGCTGATCCTCTACACCTCGGGCACCACCGGCCTGCCCAAGGGCGTGGTCTCGGTGTTGCAGCCGGGCGTGCAGATGGATGCGCGCACCAGCGAATATCTCTCTGACGTTGCATCGACCCGGCGCGGCCAGCCCGGCGGCGTGTCGCTGCTGACGCTGCCGCTGCATCACGGCGCTGGCCCGTCCCAGGTCTGGGGCGCGATCCAGCTCGGCAATCCGACTGTCATGATGCGCCGTTTCGATCCCGAGGCCGCGCTTCGCCTGGTCGCGCAGCATCGCGTCACCAACTGGACCGGCGTCCCCACCATGTACAAGCGCCTCGCGGCGCTGCCGAAGGACGTGCTCGATACCTACGACGTGTCGTCGATCCGCGCGCTGTCGGTCGGCGCGGCCCCGGTGCCCTATGAGCTCAAGCGCTGGATCATCCGCACCTTCGGCAGCGGCGTCCTCGGTGAAGGCTACGGCGCTACCGAGGTCGGCATGATCAGCTTCCTGCCGCCGGAGATGCAGGAGCGCAAGCCCGGCTCGAGCGGTCGGCCGCACAAGCATGTCGACATCTCGATTCGCGATGCCGACGGGCGCGAGCTGCCGCGCAACCAGTCCGGCGAGATCTGGATCAGGACGCCGGTGACGATCCGCTCCTATCTGAACGGCAAGCCGCTTGGACCTGATACGCGGGACGACGCCGGATATTTCCGGGTCGGCGACGTCGGGATGCTCGACGACGACGGCTATCTGTTCATCACCGATCGCGCCAAGGACATGATCATTGCCGGCGGCGTCAACATCTACCCGGCCGAAATCGAGGCGGCGATCCTCAGGCATCCCGACGTCCAGGACGTCGCTGTCATCGGCATCCCCGACGACGAGTTCGGTGAGCAAGTCAAGGCATTCTGCGAGCTGAAGCCGGGCCACGAAACCGACGAGGCCGCGATCCTCGCATTCTGCCGCGACCACCTTGCTTCGTACAAGCGGCCCAGGACGCTGTCGATCGTCGACGAACTGCCACGCAACACCATGGGCAAGCTGCTCAAGCGCGAATTGCGCGAGCCCTACTGGAAGGGACGGGAGAGAAACGTATGAGTGACATCCTTGATTTGAACGGCAAGGTGACGCTGATCACCGGCGCCGGCCAGGGCGTCGGGCGCCAGATCGCGCTGCATTTCGCCGCGCACAACGCGGCGGGCATTGTCGTCAACGATTACTTCCTTGAACGCGCCGAGCAGGTCGCGCGCGAAATCAACGCCACCGGCGGCAAGGCGATCGCGGCGCAGGCCGACGTCACCGATCTCGCCTCGGTGAAGGCGATGATCGGAAAGGCCGAGCAGGCCTTCGGCACGATCGACGTGCTCGTCAACAATGCCGGCAACGCCGGTGCGACGCCCGATCCCGATGCGCGCAAGCCGTTCTGGGAGACCGGCCCGGAGGTCTGGAACAGCTTCATCGGCGTCAATCTCTACGGGGTGATCAACTGCGCGTCGGCCTGCATTCCGCAGATGATCGCACGCAAGGGCGGCCGCATCGTCACCATCATTTCGGATGCCGGCCGCGCCGGCGAAGCGGGCCTCGAGGTCTATTCAGGTGCGAAGGCGGGCGCCGCGGGCTTCACGCGCGCAGTCGCGCGATCGCTCGGCCGCCACAACATCACGGCGAATTGCGTGGCGATTGCCGCGACCCTGACGCCGGCGATCGAGGCGCGGCTGAAGGCCAATCCCGAGATGCAGAAGAAGATGATGGAGAAGTACGTCATCCGCCGCCCGGGCCTGCCGTCCGACGTCGCCAACATGGTGCTGTTTCTCGCCTCCGATGCGAGCGCATGGATCACCGGCCAGACCTATCCGGTCAATGGCGGCTTTACCTTCGCATTGTGAGGCGCATCGATGAGCACCGAGAACGAACAGGTCGTTCTGACCGAGCGGCGCGGCCACATCCTCGTCGTCACCCTGAACCGTCCCGAGGCGCGCAACGCCTGCAACGCGGCGCTCGCGCGCGGCATCTCCGATGCGATGGACTTGCTTGACGCGGAGGACGCGCTGTTCGCGGGCGTCATCACCGGTGCGGGCGGCAACTTCTCGGCCGGTGCCGACCTCAAGGCGGTGGCGCGCGGCGAGCGGGGTGTCACCGAACGCGGTGGCTTCGGATTGTTTCGCCGGCCGCCGCGCAAGCCGCTGATCGCGGCAGTCGAGGGCTATGCGGTCGGCGGCGGGCTCGAGCTTTGCCTGTCCTGCGATCTCATCGTCGCCGCGCGCGACGCCAAGATGGGACTGCCGGAGGTCAGGCATAACGTCGTTGCGATCGGTGGCGGCCTGTTCCGGCTGCCGAAGCGGATTCCCTATCATATCGCGATGGAGCTGGCGCTGACCGGGCAGTTCAAGGGCGCGGAGTATTTCGAGCGCCTGGGCCTCGTGAACCGGCTCGTCGAACCCGGACACGCGCTCGAGGCGGCGATCGCCTTCGGCAACGAGATCCTGGTCAATGGCCCGACCGCGCTCGCTGCGTCGAAGGAGATCATCTTCCAGGCCGCGAACTGGACCGATGAGGCGGGATGGACCGCGCAGGGCCCGATCGCGGAACGCGCCTTGAACTCCGAGGACCGCGTCGAAGGGTTGAAGGCGTTCGCCGAGAAGCGAAAGCCGGTGTGGAAGGGGCGCTGATCATGCAGGCCTCTGCCCGCCGGAGCGCGCTTCCGGCCGCGATCGTGCAGCGGCTTCGCCTGCCGCTGATCGCAGCGCCGATGCTGCGTGTATCCGGTGTCGATCTCGTGACCGCGGTCTGCCGCACCGGCGCGATCGGCGCATTTCCGACCGCGAACGCCGGCTCGGTCGAGGAGCTCGATGCCTGGCTCACCCAGATCGAGCACAATGTCGCGGAGCGCGGCCGCCCGGCCGCACCGCATTGTCCGAACCTCATCATCCGTCAGCCGCGCTTCAAGGATGATCTCGCCTGCCTCGTCAGGCATAAGGTCGAGATGGTCATCACCAGCGTCGGCTCGCCGGCCGCGGCGGTGCAGCCGCTGCACGATGTCGGCTGCCTCGTGTTCGCTGACATCGCCTCGCTGCGGCATGCCGAGAAGGCGATCGAGGCGGGCGCCGATGGCCTGATCCTGCTGACCGCGGGGGCCGGCGGGCAGACCGGCTGGGCCAATCCGTTCGCCTTCGTGCGCGCGGTGCGCGCCATGTTCGACGGTCCGGTCGTGCTCGCGGGCGGCGTGACCGACGGCACCGCGCTCGCCGCGGCGCAGCTGCTCGGTTGCGATCTCGCTTATATGGGAACGCGTTTCATCGCGGCCCGCGAGAGCATGGCGAGCAATGCCTATCGGAGAATGCTGGTCGACAGCACGCTCGACGATATCATGTTGACCAAGGCCTTCACCGGGCTCGACGCCAGCATGCTGCGGCCATCGATCGTCGCCGCAGGCCTCGATCCCGCAAATCTAGACGAGTCCGTGTCGGAGGCGCGGGCGCGCGAAAAGTTCGGCGGCAAGAGCGATGCCGGAGGACCACGGCGCTGGATCGAAGTCTGGAGCGCCGGGCATTCAGTCTCCGGCGTCCATGCGGTGACGGCGGCGGCCGACATCGTCGACGAGATCGCCGCGCAATATCAATTGGCATTCGAAGGAGGCGCCGCCTAAGGCGCCCAATCCAACGGAGGAAACCCATGATGACGGTCAGCCGTAGAACGCTGCTCGGGACGATGGCGGCCGGTCTCGCGGCGTCGATTGGCGGCAAGGCGTCTGCCGGTGCCTCATACGATCCCGGCGCCAGCGACCAGGAAATCCGCATCGGGCAGTTCGGACCACTCAGCGGCCCGGTGTCGTCGTTCGGCGTGCTCGCCAATGCGATGGATGCCTATTTCCGCATGCTGAACGACGCCGGCGGCATCAACGGCCGCAAGATCAAGTTCATCAACTATGACGACGCCTACAGCCCGCCGAAATCGGTCGAGGCGGCGCGGCGTCTGGTCGAAGGCGACGAGGTGCTGTTCATCGCCGGCGCGATGGGAACGCCGGGCAACATCGCCGTGCAGAAATATCTGAACGCGCGAAAGGTCCCGCAGCTGTTCCTGGCGGCAGCCGCCAGCAAGCTGTCGGATCCGGCGACCAATCCGTGGACCATGGTCGGCGGATCGACCTACGAGATCGAAGGAGGCGTCGTCGGCCGCTACATCGCCGGCTCAACGCCCAATGCGAAGATCGGCGTGCTGTATCAGAACGACGATGCCGGCAAGGCGACGCTGTCGGGCCTGAAGGCGGGATTGGGCGCGAAGACCGCGCAGATCGTCTCTGAGCTCAACTATTCGGTCGGCGATCCCACCGTCGATTCCCAAATCGTCCAGATGAAATTATCCGGTGCCGACGTGGTGTTCCTCATCACCATCCCGAAGATGGCGAGCCAGGCGCTGCGCAAGATGGCCGCGCTAGAGTGGCGGCCGCAGGTGTTCCTCGGCGCCGGCAATGCCTCGGTGCGCGCGACGCTGAAGCCGGCGGGGTTCGAGACCGCGCAGGGCATCCTCGCCTTTGCGACCCGGATGGACCCCGGCAATCCGCTCTGGGCCGATACGCCGGACATGAAGCAGTATATGGCGTTCCTCGACCGTTACGTCCCGAATGCCGATCGCGCCGACGATCTCTATGCGATCGGCTACACCGCGGCGGCAACCGCCGCCCACGTCGTCAGCCAATGCGGCGACCAACTGACCCGCGCCAACATCCTGCACCAGGCGACCAACCTGAAGAACTTCGCCGCGCCGCTGCTGATTCCCGGCATCACCCTCAACACCACGCCGAGCGACTATGTGCCGGTCAAGCAGTTTCAGCTGATGCGGTTCAAGGGCGAGGCCTATGAGAAGGTCGGCGAGCTGCTTACTGCGGCCTGACTGATCACATCGCCTGCACATCCTTGTGATGGATGGGACGGACGCCACGCGTAACACGCGCGCGGCGCGCTGCGTAGTCATGTCACGAACGCCGCAACGGCGGCCGATAGCGGCATCGCAGCAAGGGAAGAAACATCCGCATGAATCTGTCGTTCAACATCGCCGAACAGGGCGAGGGCTCGTTTCGTCCGCTCGCGATCCTGCGCTGGGTCATGGTGGTGATCTTCGTGTCGTTCGGCATGCAGAAATTCACGCTGCAATCGGCGCAAGGCATCGCGCAGTTCATCAGCAACAGCCCGTTCGTCTCGTGGCTGTCGGTGTTCGGTCTCCGCGGCGAGGCCTATGTGCTTGGCGTCACCGAGTTCGGCATCGCGGTGCTGCTCGCCGCCGGCGCTTTCAGCCCGCTCCTGTCGGCGATCGGCGCGCTGATGGGCGTGATCACCTTTGCCGTGACCTGGTCGTTTTTCTTCACGACACCAGGGGTGGTGAAATGGAGCCTGTCGACCGACCCGATGGCCTGGAACCTGGCCGGCGAGTTCCTGTTCAAGGACATCGTGCTGCTGTGTGTCTGCCTCGTGTTGTTGCTGGCGTCGTTGCCGCGGTCGATCGTCCGGTCGCGAACCGGGTAGTTGTCGCCTTGGTTAACGATCGCTGAATCAACGGTATCTCGCGGCGACCAAAACGTATCCGCGTTGAAGCGTTCGGCCGAAACGCCGCTCCCGCTGCTCGAATCCGAGGGACCGCTGCAACCGTCGATTGACATATTGTTGCTATGAGAAATCTCCCGAAATTGGGGGGATAAACGTGACTGCCCTTGAACTGTCGACGGCAAGCTCGGTCTCATCAGCTGTGCGCCATCGGATCCTGCCGATCCTGTTCTTCTTCTCCGGAATTCCCGCGCTCGTTTACCAGCTCACCTGGCAGCGAAGCCTGTTCCGCATCTTCGGGGTCAATACGGAATCCGTCACTATCGTCGTGACCGCATTCATGCTGGGCCTCGGGCTCGGCAGCCTTGCCGGCGGATGGATCACGCGGCGGCGCGCCGTGCAGCCCTTGCTGCTGCTCGGTATCATCGAACTGCTCACCGCGGCGTTCGGCGTCGTGTCGCTTGCGATCTTCGAATGGATCGGCGACCTCGCGCTCGACTGGTCGTTGCCGGCCATCGGCGCCATAAATTTGTTGCTGGTGCTGATCCCGACGCTTCTGATGGGCGCGACGCTGCCGATCCTGGTCTCGCACCTCGTGAGAACGTCGGGGCAGACGGCCCATTCGGTCGGCCTTCTCTATTATGTCAACACGTTGGGGGCCTCGGCGGCCTGCCTGCTTTGTGCGATCGTGATCTTCCCTCATCTCGGGATGCGCGCGGCGGTGTACATCGCGGCGGGGATCAATGTCGCGATCGCCGCCGGTGCGTTCATCGCCCATTATCGCCGCAAGGAGTTGAACGACGCGAGCATCGTTGCGCAGCGCCCGCGAACGGCGCCGCCGATCCTTTCAATGCCGTTCGTGATGCTGCTTGCCGCCGTCGGCGGTTTCGTTTCGCTGTCCTTCGAGATCTTTCTGTTTCGGACCGTGTCGTTTGCCTCTGGGTCGAGCTCGATGGCGTTCGCCTTCGTGCTCTGCGGCTTCTTGGCCGGCGTTGCCGGCGGTGCGTACAACACGGCGCAAGTCTGCGCGCGGCTTTCGCCTGCGGATGCGATGGGGGAGGCCGCCAGGGGCTTGATCTTGGCCAACGCTGCGGGCGCTGCCTTTCTGCCGCTGGCGAACCAGTCCGCGGGAATGGGAATCGGATTCATCCTGATCGTGCTCGCGGGGATCTACCTGATCGCGCGGCAATGGGGCGCACTGCTGCCGTTCCTCTCGCATTTCGGCATCGCGGCGGACGATCGCGCCGGCATGCAGACCGCGCTGCTCTACAGCGCGAACATCGCCGGATGCGCCACCGGCGCCGTCGTCACCGGCTTCGTCCTGACGAATTACCTCGGTCTGCAGCACATCAGCATGTTGCTGCTCGGGATTGGCACCCTGTGCTCGCTGCTCCTGATCTACAAGTCCCCGAGCGTGACCGGCGCGCGGGCCAGGGCGGCCGCAACCGCGGTTGCCGTTCTATGCGCCGGAACACTCATTGCGCCGCCGCTGTCGCGGCACCTATTCGAAAACCTCCAGACCCATACGACTTCCAGTCAGGCCTTCGCCCGGGTGGTCGAGAACCGGAGCGGCGTGATTACCGTCGACGCCGACGGCGTCGTCTACGGCAACGGCATGTATGACGGACGCTTCAACACCAGCCTGAAATCCGATCGCAACGGCGTCATCCGCGCTTATGCGCTCAGCCTGTTTCACCCGGCGCCGCGCGACGTGCTGATGATCGGGCTTGCATCCGGGTCGTGGGCACAGGTCATCGCGAACAATCCGGCGGTCGAATCGCTCACCATCGTCGAGATCAATCCGGGCTACACCGAATTGATCGCGGAGCGGCCCGAGGTGCAATCGCTGTTGCATCATCCTAAAGTCACCATCATCGCGGATGACGGACGCCGCTGGTTGCGTCGCCACCCGGGACGGCAGTTCGATGCGGTCATCTCCAACACCACCTGGAATTTCCGCGCCAATGCCACGAATCTGCTCTCGGTCGAGTTTCTCGAACTGGTCAGCGGCCATCTCAATCCCGGCGGCATCGTGTTCTACAACACGACGTCGTCGCGACGGATGCAGAAGACGGCATGCACCGTGTTTGCCCATGGAGCGCGGTTCACCAACCACATGGTGGCGTCGAATGCTCCGCTTGACTGGAACTATGCACGCTGGCGGGCGGTCCTGGAGGCCTACACGATCGACGGAAAGCGCCAGTTCAATCCGGCCGACAAGACCGACCGTGATTTCCTCGACGAGCTGATGAGCGAGTTCCGCCTCGACGGCGAGATGATCGAGCAGTGTCCGACCCTGCTGTCGCGGACAACCGATCAGGTTCTTGTTACCGACGACAACATGGGAACGGAGTGGCGCTACTATCTCGGTCTGGACTAGCAGCGGCATCCAGGTACGCGCGCTCGCGCAGGTGGCATCGGGAACCTGGAACTCGGAACCGGGAACCGGACGATTCGTCGCAGGCAACCGTGTCTTGTCAATCGAATCCCATCGGCCTATGCAACCGTTGATTGACGAATTGTTGCTACTAGGAAACGGTCCCCAGTTGGGAGCGGAATGTGATGAAGTCAGACATATCGGCGGCCGGCCCGGCAGACGCCGGTATCGCCTTTCCGTCCAAGCACATTCCCTGCATTTTTAAAGATCCCGATTTTTTTAGTTCCATTGCAGTTCCCGCACCGTGGCTGGAGTGGGAGGGCGGTCGCGATCGCGGTTTCCGGCAGTGACCGCCGGAACAGCGATCGGGCCGCCCCTTCCCAGCCTGGACAGGTAACGGTGAAATGCGCGCAATCGTGAACGCGGACGACTAGGTTCCGTCGCTTAAGATCGCGATGTCGCCATCTCGCGGTGGCTGAACAGATCAGCCTGCCGTCGCAACATTGTTCCGATCTCGCCCTTGATGAAACAGTGGCTCCCCGTCCGGATCGCGGCCATCGTGCTTGCCGTCGCAGCAAGTGCACTTCCAGGCGCGCGCGCGGATTCCGACATGGATGCGCAGATCAGGGACATCGTCGAGGCGGAGCTCGCGCCGACCGCAACCGCAGCAGATCCGGGCGGCCTCGCCGCCGCGGTCTATGCCGGCGGCCGGGTCACCTTGTTCAACTACGGTTTCGCCGACGCCGCGGCGAAGCGCCCGATCACCTCGGACACGCTGTTCAACCTCGCCTCGTTGCGCAAGCTGTTCGAGGCGGCGCTGGTGGCGCTCGGCACCGAGCGCGGTGAATTGCGGCTCGACGATCCCGTCGGCAAGGTTCTGCCCGAGTTGCACGGCGACTATATCAGCCACGTCACCGTCGGCGAGCTCGTCAACCATACATCCGGGCTGCTGCTGCCGACCGATCATCCGCCCTGGCCGAACGAGACCTTCAGCCGCGATCAGTTCATCGCGATGCTCAATGCGTGGACGCCGCCGGCAGACGTGCAGCCGGGCAGGCAACGCATCTACAGCCATGCCGGCTATGTCTTGCTGCAGCTGGTGCTGGAACGGCGCTATCGCATGCCGATCGCGACCTTGATCGAGAGCCGCATCCTCAAGCCGCTGGGCATGACGTCGACGTTCATTCCGGATCGCGGCGAGGACAATCGCGCGGCGATGCTGCCGGAGATCATGCAACGCATGGTCCAGGGTTACTCCCATCAGGGCATCCCGATCGGTCCGCCTGGCAATCAGCAGAGCTATTACGATTTTCCGGGCACCGGCCAGATGTTCTCGTCGGCGCGCGATCTCGGCATCCTGCTGCGTGCCTGTCTCGACGGCGGGGTGATCGATCCGCAATTGCGCGCGGCATTGCAGATGACCATGCGCGAGAGCTTTCGCGTCGACGCGAAGTTCGGGCAGGGGATGGCATGGGAGCATGTGCGGCTCGACGGCGTCACCGTCATCGACAAGCCCGGCGGCCTCAACAATGCCTCGGCCTATATCGGCCTGGTGCCTGCGCGCAGGTTCGGCATCGTGTTACTCGCCAATCGCGGTGACTATCCGCACGAGATCGCGCGCTACAGGATTCTGCCGGCACTCGCGCGGCTCTGATCAAACCGACATACCCTAGCGATGCTGCGTGCCAATCCGATGACGCGGCCCGGCAGGGGATGCATGCAAAAATCGCGATGGCGCGGAACCATGATCGGCTGTATAAGCCGGTAGCTTCTTCTCCATGTTGAAGAGGCTGATATGACCGATTTGCAAAATCCTGATTTACATACTTGGCTTTCGCAGCAGCCGCACGGCTTGCGGACCTTCAGGACCTTCCAGCAAAAACTCGAGACTTTGAGCAAGGACGACCCCGAGCAACGCGGCGTTTGCCGGCTGCTGAGCGGTCTCGTCGGCAATTATGTCGAAACCTTTGACGAGGAGCCGTTGCCCGTTGCGGTCGCCGACCGCGCCTATGGCAGGCTGCTCGATCTCGTCGCGAGCCTTGATCTCAAGGGCAATCCCGATCGACGCCTCGCCGATATCAACCGCATCGCGTCCTGCGATCAGTTGAACTGAGCATGCTTTACCTGCTCACCTTGAGAGCATGATCTCCGCGCAAACGCTTTGTCGCGAGGGAAAACCGCTTCGCACTTTTCCGGATCATGCTCTGGCGGCGAGCTCGCGATAGAGCGCAGCGTAGCGGCCGGCGCGATTGTGCCAGGAGACGTCGGTGGCCATGCCGGCGAGCTGCAGCCGGCGCCAGGTCACCTTGTCGTTGAACAGCAAGTTCGCTGTGCGCAAGCCATGGGCGAGCGCCTCCGCGGTGACGGGCGCGAACTTGATGCCGGTTGCGGCACTGCCGGTGACCGCGGCTTCGTCGAAGCCGAGTACGGTGTCGGCAAGGCCGCCGACATTGGCGACAACAGGGACCGCGCCGTAACGCAGCGCGCAGAGCTGGGTGAGGCCGCATGGCTCGAACCGCGACGGCACCGCGAGCGCATCGGAGCCGGCCTGGATCAGGTGCGCCAGCGCCTCGTCGTAGCCGATCACGACTGCGATCCGTCCGGGATTGTCGCGCGCCAGCGCGGCGTAGCGATCCTGCAGATCGTGATCGCCACTGCCGAGCAGCGCAAGCTGGATGCCTTCGCCAAGCAAGGTCGGAATGCTCTCGAGCAGCAGGTCGAGGCCCTTCTGCCATGACAGCCGGCTGATGACGCCGAGCAGCATCGCGTCCGATGCGGGATCGAGCCCGAAGCGCCGCTGCAACGCCGCTTTGTTGGCGGCGCGCGCCGCGATCTGCTCGGCGCTGAAGCGCGCGGCGATCGCGGGATCTGTGGCGGGATTCCACACCTCGATGTCGATGCCGTTGAGGATGCCACTCAGCACGTCGGCGCGTTCGCGCAGCAGGCCGCCGAGCCCCATGCCGCCTTCGTCGCTCTGGATCTCCTGCGCATAGGTCGGCGACACCGTGGTGATACGGTCGGCGAATTGCAAGCCGGCCTTGAGCAAGCTGATGGTGCCGTAATATTCGACGCCGTTAAGCGAGTAGGCCTCGCCGGGCAGACCGAAGGTCGCGAGCATGTCCGGCGAGAACTGGCCCTGATAGGCGAGGTTGTGCACGGTCATCACCGTGCCCGGCCGCGGCTGCCCGCCATAGTGCAGGTAGGCCGGCGCGAGGCCAGCCTGCCAGTCATGCGCATGCACGACGTCGGGGACGAAGGAGGCGATTGCACCGCGGCCGATTTCGGCCGCCATCCGTGACAGCGCCGCAAAGCGGATGCCGTTGTCGGGCCAGTCGCGTCCCTCGGGGCCGACATAGGGATTGCCGGGCCGCGTATAGAGATGCGGCGCGTCGAGCGCATAGAGATCGAGGCCGTCATGGGTGCCTCCGAGCACGCGGACCGGCCCGCCATAGAACTCGCCCCAGTGCAGCAGCGTTTCCGCCGAGGCCAGCGCGTTGAGCACGGCAGGATATCCGGGTACCAGCGTCCGCGTCGTGACGCCGTGCTGTTGCAGCGCGGCCGGCAGCGCGCCGACCACATCGGCGAGGCCGCCGGTCTTGACGATCGGGTAGACTTCCGAGGCGACCGCGAGGACGCGGATGGGCGTCATGTCCCGAGCCTGTCGATCATCGATTGCGTGATCAGCGTGATCCCGTTCTCGGTGGTACGGAAGCGCTTGCCGTCGAATTCGGGATCCTCGCCGACCACGAGCCCTTCCGGTATCCGCACGCCGCGATCGATCACCACGTTCCTGAGCCGTGCGCCGCGGCCGACATTGACATAGGGCATGATCACCGCGTTCTCGACATTGGCGTAGGAATTGACGTGTACGCCGGTGAACAGCAGCGACCGCCGCAGCGATGCACCCGAGATGATGCAGGCACCCGAGACCAGCGAGGTCACCGCCTGGCCGCGCCGTCCATCCTCGTCATGGACGAACTTCGCCGGCGGCGTGATCTCGGCATAGGTCCAAATCGGCCATGACCGATCGTAGAGGTCGAGCTCAGGCACCACGTCGGTCAGGTCGATGTTGGCGCCCCAATAGGCATCGACGGTGCCGGCATCGCGCCAGTAGGAACGGGGATCGTCGCCGGAGCGGACGCAGGAATCGTTGAATTGATGCGCCACTGCGCGGCCGTGCTTGACGATATAGGGGATGATGTCCTTGCCGAAATCGTGGGCCGAGTTCGAGTCGGCGGCATCGCGGCGCAATTCGTCGTACAGGAATTCCGAATTGAAGACATAGATGCCCATGCTGGCCAGCGACTTGTCGGGCTTGCCCGGCATCGGTGGCGGATCGGCGGGCTTCTCCAGGAAAGACTGGATCACGCCGTGCTCGTCGATATGCATGACACCGAAGCCGCTGGATTCCGCCCGCGGCATCTCGAGGCAGCCGACGGTAACGTCGGCGCCGCTTTCGACATGCTGCTTCAGCATGATCTCATAGTCCATCTTGTAGACGTGGTCGCCGGCGAGCACCAGGATGTACTTGGTGCCGTGAGCCTCGAGGATGTCGATGTTCTGGTAGACCGCATCCGCCGTGCCGACATACCACATCGTCTCAGACACGCGCTGGCTGGCTGGCAGGATGTCGAAACTCTCGTTTCGTTCCGGACGGAAGAAGTTCCAGCCGCCTTGCAGATGCCGGATCAGGCTGTGCGCCTTGTACTGGGTCGCCACCGCGATGCGGCGGATGCCGGAATTCACCGCATTGGAGAGCGCGAAATCGATGATGCGTGACTTGCCGCCGAAATACACCGCAGGCTTGGCGCGCTTGTCGGTGAGCTCCTGAAGTCTGCTGCCGCGTCCGCCGGCCAGCACGAAAGCGAGGGCGTGACGCGACAATGGTTCATTTCCGACTGATCTCATGGTCATCCTCCCAGAACTTCAGGCCGGCCCCGCTACCTTCTCTTGTCCGGAAGGGCTGATCGGGCGCCAACGGGGCCGATTGGAACGTAGCAAGCGCGTCCCGGTTGGGCAAAGCGGGATGGTGGGTTTTCGTTCCCGTACCCCTCTCTCGTGAAGATCGGGGTTGCGGGCTGGTTAAGCCTATTGACGTCGCGCGATTTCGGCCTAGAGCAGGCCTGCGCATTTTCCCGCCCAGGCCAGCCCTCTCATGACAGTTTCTTCCGTCACCCCCCAGGACATCCGCGCAGCGCTTTTGCTGCGCCGGGAGATCGCGCTGCTCGACGTCAGGCACGAGGCGGAATTCGCCACCGGGCATCCGCTGTTCGCCGCCAACATGGCGGCCGGGCGGATCGCGCTCGAAGCCGAGTTGCGCCTGCCGCGCAAGGACGCGCCGATCGTGCTCTATGACAATGGCGAGGGACTGGTCGCTGTCGCGGCCGACCAGTTGCGGGCGCTGGGTTATGGCAACATCGCCTCGCTCGCCGGCGGCCTCGAGGCCTGGAAGACAGCCGGCTACGAGGTCTTCGAGGACGTCAATTCCTACGCCAAGGCGTTCGGCGAGCTGGTCGAGGCGCGCCGGCACACGCCCTCGCTCAGCGCCGACGAAGTTGCCGCGCTGATCTCGGACAAGGCCAACATCGCGATCCTCGATGTCCGCCGTTTCGACGAGTATGCCACCATGAACATCCCGGGCTCGGTCAGCGTGCCCGGCGCCGAGCTGGTGCTGCGCGCCGGCGGCGCGGCGCCCGATCCCGACACCACGATCATCGTCAACTGCGCGGGCCGGACCCGTTCGATCATCGGCACGCAGTCGCTGATCAATGCCGGGCTGCCGAACAAGGTGAGGGCGCTGCGCAACGGCACGATCGGCTGGACGCTGGCGAAACACGATCTCGAGCACGGCGCCGGCAAGCGCGGCGATGTCGGGCCGTTCGAAGGTGCCCCCGACAATGCGCGCGACGTCGCCTATCGGGCCGGCGTCCGTCACATCGGCGCGACCGAGCTCGCCGCACTGGAAGGCGACGCACGCCGTACGCTGTATCGCTTCGACGTGCGCGATGCCGAGGAATATACCGCCGGTCACCTCGCCGGCTTCCGGCATTATGCCGGCGGCCAGCTGGTGCAGGAGATCGACATGGCCGCGCCGGTGCGCGGCGCGCGCATCGTGCTGACCGACGACAGGCGCATCCGCGCCGACATGACGGCGTCCTGGCTCGCGCAGATGGGCTGGGAGGTGTATGTGCTCGAAGGCGGATATGATGGACCGCTGGAAGTCGGACCGCCGCGCGTCGTGCCGAGGCCCGACCCCGCGCACCGCTACCGGCGTCCCTATGAGGGCACCGATGTCGCGGAACGGGCGATGCAGGCCTATCTCGATTGGGAGTACGGCCTCGTCGACCAGCTTCGCCGCGACGGCACGCACGGGTTTTACGTGATCTAAGCAACCGTGTGGCTCGGCTCATGCGCCGCGGCCTATCCCCGTCATTGCGAGCCAACGGGTCGCGCGAATGCGCGCCCGATGACAGGCTCCGTGAAGCAATCCATCGCTACCGCATATGCGGCGAGATGGGTTGCTTCGTCGCTATCGCTCCTCGCAATGACGAGGCTGGATGTATCCGGCTCCCTACTTCGGCAGCGCGACCGGCGTCAGCTTGAACGGGCCCGGATCCTTGCCCTTGTTATCGCCGATCACGTAGGACAGTTTGCCCTCGGCGACCCAGCCGACATCACCGACCTGGGTCACCGAGACCGGCTCGGCCAGACCATCCTTGATGGTGTCGATCGTGGCCTCGCTGCCCTTCACCGTGACCTTGTCGAGCTTGCCATTGCCCTCGATCAGCAGGAGACCGCTGCCATGGGCGCGTAGCGCGTCGGCGTGGTCGAGTGGCCGCGACGGCTTCAGCTCGGTCACGGCACCGGCCTTGCCGTCCTGCATCTCGATCTTGAACAGCTTGGCCGGAATGAAGGTCGTGACATAGAGATTGCCGTCGGCGCCGATCGCAATGCCGTCGAGCCCGACCCCGTCCTTGGCCGGCGCGAGCTGCGGATCGGTCGCGAAGGTCGAAAGCGCGGTGCCGCCGGGCTTCAGGCTGTAGACGAACGGCGCGAAGGAATCGCTGACATAAGCCGTGCCGTCGGCGCCGACCACGATGTCGTTGCAGAACGATTTCGGATCGCTCAAGGCGAAGCTGCCCTTCGGCGCGCCGCTCTTGAGGTCGAAGGTCTTCAGCCATGCGCCCTTGGTGTCGCTCGGCCCCGCGACGCCCATCGCGCTGATGTCGTTGGAGCAGACATACAGCGTGCCGCTCTTCTCGTCGGCGAGCACGCCCAGCGTCGAGCGGCTGTCGCCGGCGCCAGGCTTGACCAATTGCTCGGCCTTGCCGCCCGAGACCTTGGTCACCCCGCCATGATTGAAGCTGCCGACATAAAGCGTGCCGTCGGAGGTCGAGGTTACGCTCTCCGGAAAACTTTTGTCGGGAACGCCGACCGGAGCGGTTTCGGCGCGAGCCGCGCCGGCCATGCCGAGCGCAAGGATGACGGCCGCAGCGCTGTTGAGTGTTGCGCGGCGGATCTCCAGCGTTTCTCCCGTTGCGCGCGGACGTCCCGCGTCGCCATTGTTCTTTATCATGATCGCGTTTCCTCAATGGACCTGGTTGGACCAGGCAGGATTGTGAGGCGATCGTCTCCGGTCGATGGTTGTTGTGCGCAGGGTTCCCGACCGGATCGTCACCGCCTGCCTTGTCGTCTCGATATATACGATAGTATATAGCGAAAGGGAAGCTGAAGCGGGAAGCTGCGACGGCGGAAAGGCGCGTCATGGAACGGGAATCGGTGTCACACCACTGAGTGTCGCGTCGCTGCGCGCGACGCGAAGCAATAACCGACGCGACTCAGTCCGGGCTGAACGCGTCGTACACCAGCTTGCGGAAGATCGGCGTGATGCGCTGGCGTTCGTTCTGGGTCTGCTCCAGCATGATGTAGATCATGTCGAGCTTCGGATCGACGCCGAAATAGGTTCCGCTGCCGCTGTCCCATTTCAGCTCGCCGATCGAGCCGGGCGGCGGCGGCTTGGCGATGCCGGGATCGGTGCGCACGGCGATGCCGTAACCATAGCCAAAGCCGTCGCCGGGGAAGTACCAATAGTCGCGGCCGACGCCGGAACCCGGACCGATATGGTCCCTCGTCATGTCCTTGAACGCGGCCGGGCTCAGATAGCGCTTGCCGTCGAGCTCGCCGCCGTTGAGCAGCATCTGCGCAAAGCGCGCGTAATCGAGAATGGTCGACACCAGGCCGCCGCCGCCGGACTCCCACTCCGGATGCGCGCGCCGGTCGTTCTCCCCGTCGATCAGGATCGTGTCCGAGGGCAGCGGCTCCGCCAGCCGCGTCCGTTCGGTCTCTGCATCGAGCACAAATCGGGTGTCGTTCATCTTCAGGGGATCGAAGATGCGCTCCTTCTCGAACTGGTAGAGCGACTTGCCCGAGACGATCTCGATCACCCGGCCGAGCACGTCGGTCGAATGACCATAGCGCCACAGCGTGCCGGGCTGCCGCGACAGCGGCAGCTTGGCCAGCCGCGCGGTGAACTCCTTGTTGTCGAATTTGCCGTCGAACAGATGCCCTGCGCGATAGATCTTCTGGATCCAGTCGGCGCCGATATATTCGTAGGTGATGCCCGAGGTGTGCCGCATCAGGTCCTCGATGGTGACCGGGCGGATCGGCGGCACCAGTTCCACCTTGGCCGGATCGTTGCCGCCGTCCGGTTCGATCGCGACCTTCACGTCGGCGAATGCCGGAATGTATTTCGACAGCGGGTCCTGCGGCGACAGCTTGCCCTCGTCAACCAGCATCATGGCGGCGGTGTTGGTGATCGGCTTGGTCATCGAATGCAGCGCGAACATCGTGTCCGGCCGCATCGGCGACTTGGTCGTGACGTCACGATAGCCGAAGGTCTTGAGATAGATCGGCTTGCCGTGCTGCTGGATCAGGATGACGGCGCCGGGCAGCTTGCCGCTCGCGACCTCGTTGTTGAAGAATTCGGTGATCCGTTCGAGTTTCTCCGGCGACGGGGCGGGGGCGCCGGTGGCGCGCGCGACGCCCGATGTCACAAGCGCAAGACAGGCGACTGCGGTCAATGCTCCGCGAAGCGTCCGCACGGCGAGGTGGATCGTCGCCCGATCATATCCGCATGACATTGAAAAAAGCCGCCCCTGCCTGATGCCTTGAACGCCGCAGCCTTAGCGCAGGCGCCCCCGCACCATAATCATTTTCAGGCGACATTATTCCCTAACGATGGTCGAAATTCAGACAATTTGCGTGGCGCCGACCGGCGTCCGCACGGCATTCGACAGCACCTGCAGCGCCTGGCTCAGTTCGGCGCGGTTGCGCGCGGCGCCGAGCGACACCCGCAGGCCGCGCGGCGCGGCGTCTCCAGCCGCAAAGGCATCTTCGCCGACCACGGCGAGACCATTGCGCATCAGATGCGACAGCAGGTCGGTGCCGTCGAAATGCTTTGGCAGCGGCATCCAGAGATGGTGGCTGGCCGGCCGCGCCGCGTAGGTCACGCCCTTGAGGAAGCGGGCCGCGAGCTGCTGGCGGGCGGCCGCCTCGTTGCGGATGGCGCGGATGATGTCGCCGGCGACGCCGGAGCGCAGCCATTGCGTGACCAGCGCCACCATCAGCGATGGCGGCATCTGCATGGTGGCCTGCATGTCCGCGCGCATGCGCTGCTCGGCGCTCGCATCGGGCGCCAGCAGATAGGCGACGCGCAGCGCGGGCGCGATGCATTTCGCGATGCTCGCGGCAAGGTAGGTGCGTTCGGGAATCAGGGTGGCAATCGGCGCCATCTGCGGTTCCAGCGGGCCGTAGACATCGTCCTCGATCAGCACGCAGCCGCGCTTCCTGATGATGTCGGCGACCGCCTTCCGCCTGATAGCACCCATCGTCGCGGTGGTCGGGTTCTGCTGCGTCGGCACCAGATAGACCGCCTTCGGCTTGTGCTTGCGGCAGGCCTCGTCGAGCGCGTCGGGCCTGGCGCCCTCGGCGTCCATCGCAACGCCGACGAGGCGGACGTCGAGCCGCGCCGCCGCGGCCTTGATGCCGGGAAACGTCAACGCCTCCGTCACCACCACATCACCGGGCGATGTCAGCTCCAGCAGCGCGTTGAAGATGATCGCCTGCGATCCCGGATAGATCACGATGCGGTCGGCGGTTGCCTGCGGCACGCGCGATGCGAGCCACGCCGCGCCGACCTCGCGCTCGTCTGCGGTGCCGCCGGGCCGGGCATAGCCGAGATAGGCGGAGAACCCGGCCTCGGAGCGGATGGTCGCAAGTCCCTGTGCGATCCGCAGGTCGAGATTGGCCTCGACCGGCTGCGGCGGCAGGTTCATCGACAGGTCGATGTTGACGGGGGCTGATAGCTCGGACGCTGCGCGCGCGGTGGTCTCCGACACGAAGGTGCCCTGGCCGACGCGGGCGTCGAGCAGCCCGCGCCGCCGCGCCTCGCCATAGGCGCGCGTCACCGTGGTGAGATCGATGTCGAGCGCGGTCGCCAGCGCGCGATGGGTCGGCAGCCGCTGGCCGCGGACCAGCCGGCCGCTGGCGATGTCGGCGGCGAGCGCGTCGACGATGCGCAGGAACATCGGGCCTTGCCATTCCGAAACTGTAGGGATCCAATCCATGCAATCCGGCGCTTTGTCTTTGATTGTATGCTCTACGAGGCATATTGTATGGATCATCAGATCAGGTCAAGGACAACAGTCAAAGGACGACGGCAATGACCGAGACGGTTTCCCTGCAAAAGGCGATGTGGCGCGGCTTCACGATGAAGTGCCCGAACTGCGGGCGCGGCCATCTGTTCGGGCGCTTCCTCAAGGTGGCGGATCATTGCGAGGTGTGCAGCGAGGACTTCACCCCGCAGCGCGCCGACGATTTCCCGGCCTATCTCGTCATCGTCGTGGTCGGCCACGTCGTGGTGCCGGCGCTGCTCTGGATGGAGATGACCTACGCGCCGCCCGCGTGGCTGCAACTCGCGATCTGGCTGCCGGTGACGCTGTTCAGCGCACTCGCGCTGCTGCAGCCGACCAAGGGCGCGATCGTCGGCCTGCAATGGCAGCTCGGGATGGAGGGATTTGCGGCGACGCGGCGTGCAGCGGCTCCGGTTCGGGCTAACGTTGCTCGGACCAGGGAAGCCTGACGCGGGCTACGGGTTCGTCAAATCGGATGATGATGCGGCCGGAACATCCGGCCCTTCTCGGTCACCAGCACCACTGCTAGCGCGGCCAGCGTGCAGAGGAAGAAGCCGGTCGCGAACGGCAGCAGCGTGCCGTCGTAATCCTGGCCGATCGTGGTGCCGACACCGATTCCGAGCAAGGTGGTGATGGTGCCGTACAGCGAGGAGGCGGTGCCGGCGATCTTGCCCTGCGGCTCCATCGCCAATGCAGTGAAGTTCGCCATCATCAGGCCGAACGCGAACATCATCAGGCCCGATAGCACCATGAACAGCGGCAGCGACAGCGTGCCGGTCTTCACGGTGAGGAACAGCAGCCCGGCGACCACGGCAAAGCCGGTCAGTGCGGCGTGCGAGATCACGCGCATGCCGATGCGGCCGACGATGCGCGAATTGAGGAAGCCGGCGATCGCGACGCCGACCGCGCAGGCCGCGAAGGCGACCGGGAAGTAATGCCCGAGCTTGAAGATCTCGGTGAAGATCTGCTGCGACGAGAACACGAAGGCGAACAGCGAGCCCTGTACGCCGCCGGCTGCGAGCGCATAACCGAGCGTCTGGCGGTTGGTGACGGTCTGGCGGAACGCGGACAGTACGTCCGGGATCGCCAGCGACTTGCGCAATTCCATCGGCAGCGTCTCCGGCATCCGCATCGCGCTCCAGGCCAGTGCGATCACGCCGTAGATCATCAAGAGCACGAAGATGCCGCGCCAATGCGTCAGCAGCATCACGGCCTGGCCGAATGACGGCGCGATCACCGGGACTGCGATGAACACCATCATCGCCAGCGACATCACGCTCGCCATCCGCCGTCCGGCGTAGCAGTCGCGCACGATCGAGGTCGCGATCACGCGGGTGGCTGCGGTGCCGAGCCCTTGCAGCGCGCGCGCCAGCAGCAGCGTCTCGAACGAAGGCGCCATGATCGCGAGCAGGCCGGCGATGGTGTAGACGGTCATGCCGCCGAGCAGCACCGGGCGGCGGCCGAAGCGGTCCGACAGCGGGCCCATCACGAACTGGCCGACGCCGAAGCCGACCAGGAAGATCGACAGCACCATCTGCGGCCGGTTGGCGTCGGCGATCTCAAACGCGGAGCGGATGTTAGGCAGCGCCGGCAGCATCATGTCCATCGCCAGCGGGTTCAGCGCCATGATCGAGGCGATGACGACGACGAATTCGGGAAAGCCCATCGGGCGGTGGCCTGAGGAAACCCAGGCGTCGGCATTGATGTCAGACACTTACGACCTCTTGGAGAGCCTCGGATCATAGTTGTCTTGCTGCGTTGCACAATCGGCATTTCCAGATGGGAGACCGTCGGCGAGGGCTGAGGTAATCCGTTCATGGAACCGGACCGCGGGCCTCGGCTGGGGAGATATCGTTGCTGCTGCAACTATTTAGCTCGTGCCGCGCGAAAACCTCTGCTATCCCCCGTACCAGCATCCGCACGGGGCAGGCGCATCGCGCCGATCACGCCGCGCGGCCAAGAACGGGTTTGGGGAGGCCATATGTCCATCGAAATGTCCGCGCGCTCGCGCGGCGCTGAACTGTCGGATGAGGAGCGCAAGGTCCTTACCGCGACGCTCGTCGGCACCACCATCGAGTGGTACGACTTCTTCGTCTACGCCCAGGCGGCGGGCCTGGTGTTCGGCGCGCTGTTCTTCGCGCCGATGAACGCGAACAACCCGCTGCTGGCACAGATCGTCTCGTTCGCGACGCTCGGTCTCTCCTTCCTGTTCCGTCCGCTCGGGGCCATCGTCTGCGGCCATCTCGGCGACCGCTTCGGGCGCAAGAACATGCTGGTGGTCACGCTGCTGTTGATGGGCGCTGCGACCGCGCTGGTCGGCCTGCTGCCGACCTATGCGCAGATCGGCGCCTGGGCGCCAGCACTCCTTATTCTGCTTCGCATCCTGCAAGGCTTCTCGGCCGGCGGCGAGTGGGGCGGCGCGGCGCTGATGGCGGTGGAATCGGCACCTCGCGACAAGCGCAGCTTCTTCGGCTCGTTCCCGCAGATCGGCACGCCGCTCGGCATGATCCTGGCAACCGGCGTGTTGTGGGTGCTCACCACGACGCTCGGCAAGCAGGCGATGATCGAATGGGGCTGGCGCATTCCGTTCCTGCTGTCGATCCTTTTGATCGTCGTCGGCATCGTGATCCGCCGCACCGTGGAGGAATCCCCGGTGTTCAAGGCGATGCAGCGCCGGCACAAGGAATCCTCCGCGCCGCTGCGCGAGCTGATGCGCAATCATGCCAAGGAGATTTTCCGCACGGCGCTGATCTTCATGGCCAACAATGCGGCCGGCTATATCCTGATCGCGTTCCTGATCAGCTACGGCGCCAACACGCTGAAGATGCCGTCCGACCAGTTGCTGCTGGTCGGCACGCTGGCGGCGGTGAGCTGGTTCGTCTTCACGCTGCTGGGCGGCATCCTCGGTGACAAGATCGGCCGCGTCCGCTGCTTCCAGATCGGCTACGGGCTGATGGTGCTGTGGGCGGTGCCGATGTGGTTCCTGATCGACAGCAAGAACCTCCTGCTGTTCTTCGTCAGCGCCGTCGGCCTCACCATCGCGCTTGGTTTGTCCTATGGCCCGCAGGCGGCGCTCTATGCCGAGCTGTTTCCGGCCAAGGTGCGCTATTCCGGCGTCTCGATCGGCTATGCGCTCGGCGCCATCTTCGGCGGCGCCTTCGCGCCGATGATCGCGCAATGGATCATCGGCACCTACGGCGAGTCGTGGCGCGTCGGCGTCTACATCGCGGTGCTGGCGTTGATCTCGCTGATCACGGTGTCGACCATCAAGGACCCGCAGGGCGTCGATCTGAACGTGAATGACGCGGGTACGTAGGCTATGAGGGGTGTCTCCCGTCATTGCGAGGAGCGATAGCGACGAAGCAATCCACGGCTCCGCGTATGCCGCGCGATGGATTGCTTCGCTGAGCCTGTCATCGGGCGCGCGTTCGCGCGACCCGTTGGCTCGCAATGACGGAGATCATGCCCCAGGCAGCGCCGCAATGTCGGGCACGGCCACTCAGATGCGGGCGCCGCGGTTGTAGCCGTCGACCAGCTGATTGTAGTCGCGCATCAGCCGGGGCGGCGATCCTTCCACCATCCAGCCGGCGCCGACGTTGCTAAGCATCATCTTCTCACCCGAGCTGTAAGGCACCTTGTCGCGAACCCGGCGCATCAGTTGCTTCGCCGTGGTGAGGAATGATTTGGCGCTGCCGATGAACATCGAGCCGAGCTTGGCGTCGCCGTCCTTGCCGGAGGCGTCCTCGGTTGCCTTCACTGTGGCCTCGTACTCGTTGAGCGCCTGGGTTATCGCGTCGATGTCGGGTTTGTCGGCCTGCTGCGCGCGAAGCACGCGTTTGGCCTGTATCATCAGGGCCTCGACATAGTAGTGCGTCTTGCGGCCTTCGCTCGCCTCGATCGCGGCCAGCTGCTCGGCGGCGCGCTTGTCATTGATGGCCTCGACGCCGGCGCGCAACGCCTTGTCGGCGCCGGCGAACGCATCCCAGGCCGCGACCAGGCGCGGATGTAGCGCCTTGCCCTTGGCCATCTTGTCGTCCTTGTAATTCTCCTGGGTGTAGTAGTCGTCCGCCTCCTTCAACAGCGGCTCGAGCGTGGTGACGGCAGCCACATAGGCATTCGCAGCGGCTTCAAGCCCGGCGTCGTGCGGCTCCGCCGCATTGGCGGCCGCGACATTCGTCTTGCAGTCGGTTGTGTCGTAGATCGTGTAGGTGCCGTAGATGATCCGCTCCTTGCCGGTGGGACCGTTCTTGGCGGCCCAGGAAAAATAGCGGTCGCGGGATTCGTACGATCGTGCCGAGAGACGGTTGATGCACCCGACATAGGCGTTCATCTTTTGCGTCAGTTGCGCATTCGCCGGCGAAGCGGGCGGGGCCTGCTGGGCGGCGGCCGGTTCGAGAAAGGCAATGACGGCCGCAATCACAAGGAAAGTCGCATTTCGCATCAGGAGTTTGCCCTCATCTCAGCCGGAAGTCGGCCACGCAAGTCTAGGAAGATTATGTGACGGCAGAAGGTGACGTCACGAAGCCTCCGCCGAGGCCGTGCGGCACATTATCGTTAGACTTGTTGGTCGGCTACGGGGCAATCAAGTCGATTGATCGCCGGAACTCGGTGCGCAAATGCGCGCTTAGTTGATTCCGAGCATCGTCTTCAACTTCAGCACCGCGCTGTCGGGCGTCGTCAGCACTTCGCGGCCGGTGGCTTCAGCGACGCGCTCGGCGGCGGGCGCCATACTGTACTGTGCTAGCGCGATCAGGTCGCAGTCGCGCAAGTCCCTGCTGGCCTCGACCACGATGCGGTCGTGCTCGGCACGGTCGCCGCGATCGAGCGCGGCCAGCGCGCCCTCGGCGAGCTTCGGCACCAGCGTTACGGACGACGGAAATTCCGGCGGCATCGACACCAGCGTCGGCGGGAAGGTCGAGAGCAGGCCGATCCGCTTTCCCCGTGCGATCGCCTGTTCGATCATCGCCTCGTTCGGCTTCAGCACCGGCATCGGCGCGTGCGCGCGTGCCACCGCCTCGATGCAGGGCCCGAATGCCGAGCAGGTGAACAGAATGCCGTTGGCGCCGGTGCCGGCCGCATAGCGGCCCATCGTGAGGAAGCGTTCGGTCATGCGCTCGGTCAGCCTGCCATCGCGCGCGAGATCGGCCGAAAGACTGTCGTCGAGCAGGTTCATCAGCCGCGCCTCCGGCCAATGCCGTGCGAACGAGGCCTCGATCGGCACGATCGAGTGCTTCAGGGCATGAATGAGGGTGATGCGCATGATTTTCTTCTCCCTCTCTCCGCAAGTCGGGGAGGTTGGAGGCTGATCCATCAACTCGTCATTGCGAGGAGCGATAGCGACGAAGCAATCCATCGCCGTACTTGTGGCGCGATGGATTGCTTCGCTTCGCTCGCAATGACGGGAGCAACAGGTTCAAGGCTTCTCAGGCCGTCACTTGAACGGGATCGCGTACATCAAGCCGCCCTTGCTCCAGGTGGCGTTGAGGCCGCGCTCGAGCTTTAGCGGGCTAGCCTTGCCGACATTGCGCTCGAAGATCTCGCCGTAATTGCCGCCGGCCTTGATCGCCGCCACCAGCCATTTGTTGTCGAGGCCGAGCCGGGAGCCGAGATCGCCGGACGCGCCGAGCAGGCGCTGGATCGCCGGCACCTGCGACTTCGTCATCTCGTCGACATTGGCCTGCGTGACACCGAGCTCCTCGGCCTCGACCAGGCCGTAATGCAGCCAGGTGATGATGTCGCTCCACACCTCGTCGCCGTTGCGGGTGAACGGGCCGAGCGGCTCCTTGCTGATGGTCTGCGGCAGCACGACGTAGTCGTCGGCCTTTGGCGCTGCGGTCGCGACCGCGCCGGCGAGCGCGGAGGCGTCCTGGGTCATGGCATCGCAGCGGCCGCCGAAGAAGGTCTGGTACATGGTGTCGGGACGATCGAACACCAAAGGCTTCCAATCGATGCCGTTGGCGCGGCCGTAATCGCCGAGCGTCACCTCATGCGTGGTGCCCTGCGCGACGCAGACGGTGGCGCCCTTGAGATCCTTCAGCTCCTTCACGCCGAGGTCCTTCTTCACCACAAAGCCCTGGCCGTCGTAGAAATTGACCGGACCCTGGCGCAGCCCGAGCGTGGTGCCGCGCAGATAGGTCTGCGTCGAGTTGCGGTAGAGCACGTCGATCTCGCCGGACTGCAGCGCGGTGAAGCGGTTCTGCGCGGTCAGCGCGACGTAGCGCACCTTGGCGGGATCGCCGAGGATGCCGGCGGCGAGCGCGCGGCAATAATCGACGTCGAGGCCCTTGAAATTGCCTTGCGAGTCCGGCGCCGAGAAGCCGGCAAAGCCGGTCGAGACGCCGCACACCAGCGTGCCGCGCTGCTTGATGGTGTCGAGCATCGCCGCGCCTGCGGTTGAGACACTTGCGACGAGCAGGCTCGCCGCGATCAGTACGTTCCTCATTCTGTCCTCCTCCTAATGACCGACGTCTTTCAATGCGCTGTCTACTGCAGCGCCGAGCCTTTCGACGATCATGTCGATGTCGCCGGAAGTTGCGATATAGGGCGGGGCGAGCAGCACGTGGTCGCCGCGCTGGCCGTCGGCGGTGCCGCCCGACGGATAGCAGCCGAGCCCGCCGGCGAACGCCGCGGACTTGATCCGCTGATGCAGCTTCAGCTTGGGATCGAACGACTGCCGCGTGCCGCGATCGGCGACCAGCTCGATGCCCCAGAACAGGCCGCGGCCCCTGATGTCGCCGACATGGCGGTGATTGCCGAAGCGTTCGATCAACCGCTGCTCGAGCTGGCGGCCGCGCTCCTTGACCTGATCGAGCAGCTTCTCCTCGGCGATCGTCTTCTGCACCTCGAGCGCGGCGGCGCAGGCGAGCGGATGCGCCAGGTAGGTATGGCCGTGTTGAAACGCGCCGGAGCCGTTGCGTACGGTGTCGACGATGCTGCCGCTCGCAAGCATCGCGCCGATCGGCTGATAGCCGCCGCCGAGGCCCTTGGCGATCGCCTGGATGTCGGGCGAGATGCCTTCCTGCTCCCACGCATGCAGCGTGCCGGTGCGGCCCATGCCGCACATCACCTCGTCGAGGATCAGGAGCGCGCCGTGCCGGCTGCAGATCTCGCGCGCCGCCTTGAAGTAGCCCTCCGGCGCCGGCACGCAGCCGGCGGTGGCGCCGACCACCGGCTCGGCGATGAAGGCGGCGACGTTCTCGGGGCCGAGCCGCTGGAATTCGGCATCGAGTTCAGCGGCAAGGCGCGCCACGAACGCGGCCTCCGATTCATCGTCGCGCTTCTCGTGATAGGCAAAAGCTGGGGTGACATGGCTGAACGACGGCGACAGCAGCGGTGCATAGGGCTCACGGCGCCAGGCATTGCCGCCGGCCGACAGCGCGCCGAGTGTGTTGCCGTGATAGCTCTGGCGGCGAGCGATGAAGCGCGCGCGCTTCGGCTCGCCGCGCTCGATGAAATATTGCCGCGCCAGCTTGATCGAAGCCTCGATCGCCTCCGATCCGCCGCTGACGAAGTAGACATAGCCGAGGCCGCCGGGCTCGTGGCCGACCAGCCGTTCGGCGAGCTCTTCGGCGGGCTCGGAGGAGAAGAAGCCGGTGTGTGCATAGGCGATCTTCGACGCTTGCTTGGCGATCGCGGCGAGAATGCGCGGGTGCTGATGGCCGAGGCACGACACCGCCGCGCCGCCCGAGGAGTCGAGAATGCGGTGGCCATCCTCCGCGATCAGCCAGACGCCGTCGCCGCCGATCGCTTTCGGCGGGGTTTCGCGCAGGCTGCGATGCATCACGCGGCTCTTGTTGGCTGCCATGACACTCATCCTTTCTCGACAGTATATTGCGACATCCTGGCAAGCCGGCCTTCGGTTTCTTCCAGCTTGCGTTTCGCTCCGGCGCCGCCGAGCGTGAAGGCGACGGCGGCGAGCGACTGCGCCACCGCGATCGCGCCGGTGAGGCTCGGGAAGAAGCCGGGCGAGGAGGCGGCCTCGAACAGCAAGAGATGATCGGCGCCCTCGGCCATCGGCGCACTGATCGTGTCGGCGATCGCGATCAGCGTGGCGCGCGCCTGATGCGCCGCACGCGCCGTCTCGACGCTGACCCAAGTGTAGGGCGCAAAGCCGATCACGACCACGGCATCCTCGGCGCGAAAGGCGCCATGGTCGAGATCGAACGGACCGGAACCGCCGACCAGCTGCACGGCGTCGGGACGGAACAGGCGGAGCTGATAGGTCAGCAGTTCCGCCACGCTGCGGCAGCTGCGAAAGCCCGTGATCCAGATCCGGTTTGCCGTGTGCAGCGTACGCGCGGCGTCCGCTATTGCGTTCGCGGAAATGCGTGCTAGCCCGGCGGCTTCGGCTTCGAGCTTGTCGTGAACCAGTTTGACGTCGGCATTCGGTCCGCCGCGGCGGCTTTTCGCGCGACCGGAGAACGGCGAGCCCTGCGCCGGCCGTCGCGCCTCGGTGAGTGCGGCGCGCAATTCGTCCCAGCCGGAATAGCCGAGCGCTTTTGCCAGACGGGTAAAGGAGGCGGGATCGGCGCCGGCGACGGATGCGAGTTCGCGCATCGAGCGGGTGGTGGCGTCGTAATCGTTGGCTGCGACAAACCGACCAACCTCCTGCAAGCGCATTGGCAGCGACGGCAATGCGCTGCACAATTCGGTCAAGGGCGATGGTTTCGGCTGAGCCTGGGCCATGAAACATATGTTGCACAGTTATCAATTTGGTGCAACATATGACGCGCGCACATAGCGCATGGCAGAAGATCGCTTCTCACCGGGATCCTTGTGCTGTGACGACATCGACGCCGAAACGCCCACCCGCCCGGCCTTGGCGGCTTTCGCTCAGCGATCCCCGCGTCGCCGGCCTGTTCTGGCAGGTCCTGGTGGTTGCCATTGCAGTCGCCGTCGTCGCGTTCCTGTGGTCGAACGCGGTCCATAATCTCTCGGTACGGCGCATCTCGACCGGCTTCGCCTTCCTCGGCCGCGAGGCCGGCATGCCGATCGCCGACAGCTGGATCGACTACACGCCGAAGGACACCTATCTGCGCGCCTTCATCGTCGGCG
The DNA here is from genome assembly GCF_002289535.1 of Bradyrhizobium sp. UFLA03-84. Taxonomy (NCBI): domain Bacteria; kingdom Pseudomonadati; phylum Pseudomonadota; class Alphaproteobacteria; order Hyphomicrobiales; family Nitrobacteraceae; genus Bradyrhizobium; species Bradyrhizobium sp. UFLA03-84. Next base: position 1,023,844 of record NZ_NSJY01000013.1, read on the forward strand.
TCGTCAACACGCTGCGTGTCGCCGTGATCGGCATCGTGCTGGCGACCGTGATCGGCACGCTGGTCGGCATCGCGCGGCTGTCGTCGAACTGGCTGCTGGCGCGACTTGCCGCCGTCTATGTCGAGGTGCTGCGCGACCTGCCGCTGCTGCTTCAGCTCTTGTTCTGGTACGTGCTGATGCAGGGCTTGCCGGCGGCGCGCCAGGCGTGGAAGCCGATCGGGGGCGTCTTTCTCTCCAATCGCGGATTGATCCTGCCTTCGGTCCCGCTGCATGAGGCCAATTGGTGGACGGTCCTCGCGCTGGTCGCCGGCGTTGTCGCCTTCACGATCGTGAGGCGCCGTCTGATCGCGCAGCAGGTGCGCGACGGCCGGGCGCGGCCGGCCTGGCCCTACGCGCTCGGCCTCATCGTCGCGCTGCCCGCGCTGGTGTCTTTCCTCTCGGGCGCGAGCTGGAGCATCACGCTGCCGGAGCTGCGCGGCTTCAACTTCGTCGGCGGCCTGACCCTGGCGCCGGAATATTTCGCGCTGCTGATCGCGCTCGTCACCTACACCTCGGCCTTCATCGCCGAGATCGTGCGCAGTGGCATCCAGGCGGTGCCGCGCGGCCAGTCGGAGGCGGCCAAGGCGCTCGGGCTGAAGCGCGGCTTCGTGCTGCAACACATCGTGCTGCCGCAGGCGCTGCGCGTCATCATCCCGCCGATGACCAGCCAGTATCTGAACCTGACCAAGAACTCCTCGCTCGCGGTCGCGGTCGGCTACCAGGACATCGTGTCGGTCGCCAACACCACGCTGAACCAGACCGGGCAGGCGATCGAGTCGATCGCGCTGATCATGATGGTGTTCCTCACCATCAGCCTCGGCATCAGCCTGTTCATGAACTGGTACAACGCGCGGATCGCGCTGGTGGAGCGCTGACATGAGCTCGGTCGCCCACGTCCCGCAGGATCCGCTGCCGATCGGCCCGCGCCCCGCCCCGCGCGCGCTCGGCGGTCCCATCGGCTGGCTGCGCGCCAATTTGTTCGCCTCGATCCCGTCGAGCATCATGACCTTGCTGTTGCTGTTCGTGCTCGGCAAGGCCTGCATCGGGCTCTGGCAATGGGGCATCGCCAACGCGGTCTGGCTCGTCTCCGGCAACGACACCAGCGCCTGCCGCGCGCTGCGCGGCGTCGGTGCCTGCTGGGCCGTCGTCCCCGAGAAGTACCGCTTCATCCTGTTCGGCACCTATCCGTTCGACGAACAGTGGAGGCCGGCGCTCGCGGTGCTGATCTTCATCGCATTGTTCGCGGTCTCGAGCCGCCGCAGCTTCTGGCGCAAGGAGCTGTTCCTGCTGTGGGCCGCCGCATTGATCGTGATCGGCTGCCTGATGTGGGGCGGCTTCCTGGGTCTCAGCTTCGTCACCCAGGACCGCTGGGGCGGGCTGCCGGTGACGTTGATCCTGGCGACGTTCGGATTGGCGTTCGGCTTCCCGCTCGGCATCCTGGTCGCGCTCGGCCGCCGCTCGAAATTGCCGGCGATCCGCTCGCTCTGCGTACTCTATGTCGAACTGATCCGCGGCGTGCCGCTGATCAGCCTGTTGTTCATGGCGAGCGTGATGTTTCCGCTGTTCATGCCCGACGGCGTCAACATCGACAAACTGTTGCGCGCGCAGATCGCCTTTATCCTCTATGCCGGCGCCTATCTCGCCGAAGTCGTGCGCGGCGGCCTGCAGGCGGTGCCGCGTGGACAATATGAAGCGGGCGATGCACTCGGCCTGTCCTATTGGGAGAAGCACGCGCTGATCGTGCTGCCGCAGGCGATCCGCCACGTCATCCCGCCGCTGGTCAACACCTTCATCGCCTTCTTCAAGGACACCAGCCTGGTCCTGATCATCGGCATCTTCGACCTGCTCACGACGGCGAAGACCGCGATCGTCGATCCGGCCTGGCAGTCGTTCAGCGTCGAGGTCTACGTCTTCGTCGGCGTGATCTACTTCGTGTTCTGCTTCGCGATGTCGCGCTACAGCCGCAGCCTCGAGGCGCAGCGCGGAACGAGCTGAGCGATCGTCGCTCGCCAATTCCTGAATGTTGGGTTTGCCGCCATGCCCGGATGAGCTCCGGGCATGGGCCTTTTGGGGCGATCGCCCCTTGCCAATCCGTTCCGATCTTATTTATGATCATAAAATGGATAAATCGGCTCTGCCACCCCTGGACCCGTCCCGGCGCGCCTCGATCAAGCGCAAGCGCTCCGACGCCGTCGCGGACCTGATCCGCGGCCACATCTTCCAGGCCGGGTTGCAGCCCAACGACCGGCTGCCCCAGGAGGGCGAGTTGATCGAGATGTTCGGCTGCAGCCGCTCGACCATCCGAGAGGCGCTCAAATCGTTGGAAGTGCAGGGGTTGGTGCAGAACACCACTGGGCCCGGCGGCGGCGCGCGGGTCGCGCCGGTGTCGATCAACCGGATCGTCGGCCTGCTCAGCAACTACTTCTATTTCCAGTCGATCAGTACGGCGCAGATCTACCAGATCCGTCGCCTGATCGAGCCGGAGCTCGCCTTCAGCGTGGTCGGCCACCTCACGGCGGCGCATTTTGCGGCGCTCGACAGGGCGATCGCGGTTCAGGAGCATCATCCCGGCGGCGCGGAAGACTGGGAGCACCACCGCCACGCCGAGATCGACTTCCACGACATCCTGATCGAGGCCTGTCCCAATCCGCTGCTCGGCCTGGTCGCCCGCTTCGTCAACGAGGCGATCCGCCATCTGATCGGCAAGCTCGGCGTGCAGGAATTCGCATCGAGCTTCACCTGCGAGAACATCGAGTTTCACAAGCGACTGATGGCTGCGTTCCGCTCCGGCAACGCCGCGCGCGCCCGCCGCGTCATGCTCGATCACGTGCTGAGCGCCGAGGCCGTGGTCGTCCCCGCGGAAGACCGCCGCATGGACCTGCCGGTCTTTCACCAGCCGTTGCGGCTCGACTGAAGATTTGCGTAGGAGGCAACGACAATGGTCACGCAGCGCGAGAATGAGTTGTGGAGTTGGTCGGCGGTCGATCTGGCGCGTGCGATCGCGACGCGTGCGATCTCGAGCCGCGAAGCGGTGCAGTCGAGCCTCGATCGCATCACGCAGGTCAATCCGGCGCTGAACGCCGTGGTCGAGGTGCTGACGGACGAAGCGCTGGCGGCCGCGGATGCAGCGGACGCCGCAGTGAAATCCGGCGCGGAGCTCGGCGTGCTGCATGGCGTGCCGGTGACCATCAAGGTCAATGTCGATCAGCGCGGTCACGCCACCACCAATGGCGTCGTCGCCTTCCGCGACGTCGTCGCCGCCGAGGACAGCCCGGTGGTCGCGAACTTCCGCAAGGCCGGCGCCGTCATCGTCGGCCGCACCAACACGCCGGCGTTCTCGCACCGCTGGTTCACCAACAACGATCTGCACGGCGCGACCTACAATCCGTGGAGCCGCCGGCTGACGCCGGGAGGCTCCAGCGGCGGCGCCGCATCCGCGGTCGCTTCCGGCATGGGCGCGATCGCGCATGGCAATGATTTTGGCGGCTCGATCCGTTATCCGGCTTACGCCTGCGGCGTCGCCGGGTTGCGTCCGACCCCGGGCCGGGTTCCGTCGTTCAATCCGTCCGCGACCAGCGATCGGCCGATCACCGCGCAGATGATGTCGGTGCAGGGGCCGCTCGCCCGCTCGGTTGCCGATCTCGGCGTCGCGCTCGCCGCGATGGCGCAGCCGGACGCGCGCGACGGCACCTGGCTGTCGGTGCCGCTGCAAGGCGCACAGCTCAAGCGGCCGATCGGGGTTGCGATCGCGCCGGCGCCGTTCGGCGACGAGGCGCCGGAGGTGAGCGCTGCGGTCCGCGCTGCCGGACGCTGGCTCGCGGAGGCCGGCTTTGCGGTGGAGGAGACCTTGCCGCCGCGGCTCGCGGAGGCCGCCGATCTCTGGCACCGCCTCGTCATCAATGAGGAGCGGCGCGTGCTGGCGCCGATGATCCGCAAATTCGGCGACGCGAGGTCTCGCTACAATCTGGATTGCCACATCGCCTATGCGCCCGAACTCGACGGCGATCAGGTGCTGGCCTGTTTCGAGCAGCGGCTTTCGATCGTGCGGGCTTGGCAGTTGTTCCAGGAGCGTTGCCCCGTGATCATCTTGCCGGTTTCGGCGCAACTGCCGTTCCGTTTCGACCAGGATCAGGAGGACGCTGACGTCGTCCGCGCGCTGCTCGATGCCCAGCGGCCACTGCTCGCGGTGCCCGCGCTCGGCTTTCCCTCGGTCGTGGTGCCGACCGGGACCGCCGGTGGCGTGCCGGTCGGCGTGCAGGTGATCGCCGGCCGCTTCCGGGAGGACATCTGTCTCGCGGTGGCCGCCGTGATCGAGGCGCGCGCCTCGACGCTGACGCCGATCGATCCGCGCGACTGAATCAACAACAAGGCTCTGAGCACAACGGGAGAACACCAAGTGACGAATGCACCGATCTGGCAATGGTCCGCCGTCGAGACCGCCGCGGCGATCAGGAACAACAAGGTAACGTCGGAAGAGGTGGTCCGCGCCCATCTCGACCGCATGCATGCCGCCAACCCGGCGCTCAACGCCGTGGTCGTCGACCTCGGCGCGTCGGCGATGCAGGCCGCCAAAGCCGCCGACGAGACGCTGGCGGCGAGCAAGCGTGACGGCGGCGAGGTCGGCCCGCTGCACGGCGTGCCGGTGACGATCAAAATCAATATCGACGTCGAAGGTCAGGCTAATTCCAACGGCGTGGTCGCCTTCAAGGACAATATCGCGCCGGGCGATTCGCCGGTGACGGCCAATCTCAGGAAGGCCGGCGCCGTCATCATTGGTCTGACCAACACGCCGGAATTCTCGCTGCGCGGCTTCACCGACAATCCGCTGCACGGCCTGACGCGCAATCCCTGGAACGCGGAGGTGACCTGCGGCGGATCATCCGGCGGCGCCGGCGCGTCGATCGCGGCCGGCATCGGCACCATCGCGCATGGCAACGACATCGGCGGCTCGCTGCGCTGGCCGGCGCATTGCAACGGCATTGCCACCATCAAGCCGACCCAGGGCCGCATTCCGGCGTTCAATCCCTCAGCCACAGCTGAACGGCCGCTGATGGCGCAGTTCATGTCGTCGCAGGGACCGCTCGCGCGCCATGTCGCCGACGTGCGCCTCGGCCTCGAGGTGATGGCGCAGCGCGATCCGCGCGATCCCTGGTACGTGCCGGCGCCGCTACAGGGTCCGAAGCCTGCCTCGCCGGTCAAGGTCGCGCTCGCGAAGATCCCTGAGGACATGGTGACCGATCGCGGCGTGATCGCGCTTCAACGCAAGGCGGCCGATCATCTCGCCGATGCCGGCTATGCGGTGAGCGAGGTCGAGGTCCCTGATCTGAACAAGGTCTGGCAGCTCTGGTGCGACCTGATCATGACCGAGACCCGCGTGTTGCAGCAGGACCAGATGCTGGCGGTGAGCAGCGCCGACTTCCAGAAGACGTTCCACGGCTTCATCGCGCTGGCAAATCAGTTGGACCAGGCCGGCTACATGAAGGCGATCGCCGCGCGGTCGGGCCACATCAGGAACTGGATGACCTTCCTCGAGCAGTATCCGCTGGTGCTGATGCCGACCTCGGTGCGCAAGACGCCGGAGGTCAACGCCGATCTCGGTGGCGATCAGCGCGTCAAGGAGCTGTTCTGGAACGACCTGCGCTTCATTTCGTCGATGAACGTGCTGGGGCTGCCAGCGGCCGTGGTGCCAGTCGGCCTGCATGAGGGATTGCCGGTCGGCGTCCAGATCGTCGGCCCGCGCTATCGCGAGGACATGTGCCTCGACGCCGCCGAGGCGATCGAGCGCAAGGCCGGCATTTTGACCAGGCAATTGTGGGAACGGCGCTGAGACGATCTCGACGCCATCTCACATAGTCCATTGGTATCATCCAGGGCGCGCCGCGGCGAAATCTCGTCGCGGCGTTTGCGTGATGAGCGTGGCGCGCGAGCCGCGTCGCCGGCCGCGTTCCTCCTCCCGGAATTCTTGCGCGGAATTGCAGAGCGCCATGCCGGCCACGGGGTTGTCGGCGATGCCTGATTCCTTCAGGAGATCGCCCGAACCATCCGAACCCCTGGGAACGAAATGTCCATCACCAAACGCTCGCATCTCCTGGTCGCAATTGCCGCCGTCTGTCTCTCCTTTGCAGCCGGCGCTGCCCGGGCCGAGGATGGTGTGCTGCGGGTCGGCATCATCACCGACATGAGCGGGCAATATTCCGACGGCAACGGCCCGGGGTCGGTGATCGCGGCGCAGATGGCCGCGGAGGAGATCGGCGGCACGGTCGCCGGGCGCAAGATCGAGATCATCTCGGCCGATCATCAGAACAAGCCCGACGTCGCGACCGGCATCGTGCGCAACTGGATCGACAACAAGGGTGTCGACGTGATCGCCGAAGGCGTCAATTCCGCGGTGGCGCTTGCGATCCAGACCGTGACGCGCGAACGCAAGAAGCTGTTTTTGATCTCGGGGTCCGGTTCATCCGATCTCACCGGCAAGCAATGTTCGCCGACCAGCGTGCAGTGGACCTATGACACCTATGCTTCCTCGAATGCGACGGCGAAGGCCGTTGTGGCACGCGGCGGCACGCCCTGGTTCTTCCTCACGGCGGACTATGCGTTCGGCCAGGCGCTGGAGCGTGACGCCAGCAAGGCTGTGACATCGGCCGGCGGCAAGGTGCTGGGCGCGGTGCGCCATCCCTTCGATACCGCCGATTTCTCGTCCTTCCTGCTGCAGGCACAGTCCTCCGGCGCAAAAATCCTGGCGCTGGCCAATGCCGGCTCCGACTTCCGCAATGCGGTGTCGCAGGCCGATGAGTTCAACATCCGCGCCGGCATGCAGCTCGTCGCGCTGCAAGTGACGCTCACCGACGTGCCGGCGCTTGGCCTCGCGCATGCGCACGATCTGCTGTTCACCGATTCCTTCTACTGGGATCGCACGCCCGAGACCCGCGTCTTCGCCCAGGAGTTCTTCAAGCGCCACGGCGCGATGCCGACGGCCTACCAGGCCGGCGTCAACTCGGCGCTGCGGCACTATTTCAAGGCGGTCGCCGCCACCAACTCGGTCGATGCCGAGACCGTGATTGCACAGATGCGGAAGACCCCGGTGAATGATTTCTTTGCCCAGAACGGCGTCGTGCGCGAGGACGGCCGCATGGTGCACGACATGTATCTGATGCGGATCAAGAAGCCGGAAGAGTCCAAGAACAAGTGGGACCTCTACGAGTACCTCGCCACGGTGCCGGGCGACCAGGCCTTCCGTCCGCTCGCTGAAGGCGGTTGCCCGTACATCGCGAAGGCGCAGTAACGCATGCGGCGCGCTGCCCGGAACGCGGTGAGGTGAGCACGCCTCTCAGGCTCCCTCTCCCGCAAGGGGAGAGGGAACCCTGCCGCCGGTGGCTCCCTCACAATGACGACGCGCTGAGTTGCCCGACGGGCAACTCAGCAAAATGCGTCAAGCCTTTCACCCATGGGTGCGATCGGCACCCGGCTTTCCCTGCGCCCTCTGTTCGATAGAGGGCAAAACGAACAGCAAAGCTCGGCCAAAACGTGCGGCGAGAACGCGGAAGCGTGACACGCAGGCGGTGCAACAAACTCAGTGTCGTCCCTGCGAAAGCAGGGACCCATAACCGCCATTGGTCATTGCCGTCCGACGCTGGAACGACGAGTCCGGTTCACAACATCCGCCGCCGAGTATGGGTCCCTGCTTTCGCAGGGACGACAGCGGTGATGAAATCGGGCCGTTCGCGTGTATCTTGCATCGTGCGACGTCATCGTGACGGCCGCATCACTCCACATCGCGAGGCACCATGACCAGCACCATCGACACCCCCGACGGCGGCTATCGCTTCATGCCCGGCGTCAGTCAGTATTCCTGCGGCATCGGCGCGCTGCCCGGCTTTGCCATCGAGCGGGTCAGGTTCTCCGAGCCGGTGCCGCTGAGCGCGGGTTTCGAGCGGATTGCCGACATCATCAAGGCGGCGGGTCGTCCGCTGACGGCATTCGGGGCCTGTGAACTGCGCTCGCCGGCGCCGTTCACCGAGGATGGGTTCAAGGCCTTCAACGAGATCTACATCGAGACGTTGATCACCTGGGGCGTGATGCGCGATGGCGTCAATCCGGTGGCGCGCAGCAATGTCTGTCCAAAGCTCGATCCGCCTGGCGAGCCGAGCTTCCACGCCTTCTGCTACACGGTGCCGGCTGCGAAGGATGCGCCGACGAGTTTTGTCGTGGCCGGCAGCGGCGAGTCGGTCGAGGGCAAGGCCAATTACCGCGATCATACCGTGGCGCCCGGCGACACCAGCCCCGCCGGCATTCTGGCGAAGGCGACATTCGTGGCTAACGAGATGGAACGCCGGATGAGCGCTTTCGGTGGTTCCTGGCAGGACACCACCTCGGTGCAGCTCTACACCGTGCATGACGTCTATCCGGTGCTCGAAAGCGAGCTCGGCCGTCGCGGCGTGCTGCGCAATGGCTTGACCTGGCATTTCGACCGGCCGCCGGTGGTCGGGCTCGATTTCGAAATGGACTGCCGGCGCGTGCATCTCGAGCGTGTGGTGTGATGTATCGGTCGCGTCACGCATCAAAAGCGCGTGTGGGTGCATGTGGAAGCGTGTGCCCTTTCTTGACACGGATCGCGTCAACCGTTTCCCTTCTGCATCGACGTCAGTGGCTGGGTGAACGCGGGTGCAGAACGAATCTGTGATCAGGCGGCGGGATTTGCTGGCGCTGATCGGGACCATCGCCGGCAGTTCGGCGATGTATCACGCGATGACGAGCCTCGGCTTCGCATCCGAGTCCGCCTATAAGGGACCGCTCAAGCTCGCGGGCGACGTGAAGGGCGCTTCGGTGCTGATCCTCGGCGCGGGACTTGCCGGCATGACGGCGGCGCTGGAGCTGCGCAAGGCCGGCTACAAGGTCCAGATCCTCGAATTCAACAGCCGTCCAGGCGGCCGCAACTGGTCGATCCGCGGCGGCGACAGCTTCACCGAGCTCGGTGGCTTCAAGCAGACCTGCCAGTTCGAGCAGGGGCTCTATCTCAATCCAGGTCCGTGGCGGATTCCCTATCATCACCGCGCGCTGCTCGATTACTGCCGCCGGCTCAACGTGACGCTGGAACCCTTCATCCAGCTCAATCACAACGCCTATCTGCACGCGACGCGTGCATTCGGCGGCAAGCCGCAACGCTTTCGCAGCATCAAGGCCGATTTCCAGGGCGGGGTGGCGGAGCTGCTGGCGAAGGTCAGCCAGCAAGGCAGGCTCGACGAGTTCGTCACCAAGGAAGATCAGGAGATCCTGCTCCAGGCGCTGCGCGACTGGGGCGCGCTGGATCGCGATTACAAGTACAATGCCAACCTCGGCTCCGCCGAGTTCCGCGGTTATGCGCGCGATCCCGGCGGCGGCTTGATGGGCGATCCGCTGCCGAGCGATCCGATCCCGCTCCAGGAGCTCCTGCGATCGCGGATGTGGCGCTATCTGCAAAGCTTTGCACGCTACGATTTCCAGATGACGATGTTCCAGCCGGTCGGCGGCATGGACATGATCGGCAAGGCGTTCGCGCGCGAGGTCGGCGATCTCATCCGCTACAATTCCAAGGTGACGCAGATCCAGCAGAACGGCTCGGGCGTCACCGTGAGCTATGTCGACACCGCCAGTCCATCCGCGGTGCAGCAGGCGACCGCCGACTGGTGCATCTGCACCATCCCGCTGCCGATCCTGAGCCAGCTGCCGGTCGACGTCGGTGGGCCAATGAAGAATGCGATCGATTCCTTGCCCTATGCCGCCTCGGTGAAGGTCGGGCTGCAGTTCAAGCGGCGGTTCTGGGAGGAGGACGAGGCGATCTATGGCGGCATCAGCTACACCGACCTGCCGATCCGGAATATCGGCTATCCGAACTATGACTTCAACCGCGGCGGCCGCGGCGTGCTGCTCGGCGCCTATCTCTATGAGGGCGCCAATTCCTTCGAGTTCACCGCGATGACGCCGGCCGAGCGCGTCGCCAGCGCGGTCGAGTTCGGCTCCAAGATCCATCCGCAATACAAGAGCGAATTCGAGAATGGCGTCGCGGTGGCCTGGCATCGCGTGCCGTTCACACTCGGCTGCGCCGGCGAATGGACCGAGGCCGGACGGGCGCAGCATTACCGCAATCTCTGCCAGATCGACGGCCGCATCGTGCTGGCGGGCGAGCACGCCTCGCAGCTGCCAGCCTGGCAGGAGGGCGCAATCCTGTCCACACTCGACGCGATTACCCGATTGCACGAACGCGTGGTGAAGACATGATGATGCGGACCGCAACATCTGTGATCGCTACGCTGGCGCTGCTGTCGGCGTCCGCGGCCCTTGGGCAGGACAGCGGGGCGGGCAAGCGCACCTTCTCGTCGGGCTACCGTTTCGTCGAGATGACCGGTGAGGAGTTGTTCGCCAATGTCTGCCAGGGCTGTCACATGCCGGATGCTACGGGCGCCAGCGGCGCCGGCACCTATCCTTCGCTCGCCGGCAACAAGGCTCTCGAATCCGGAAGCTATCCGATCTACCTCGTCATCAACGGCCGCCGCGGCATGCCGGCGTTCGGCGACATGATGACCGATGGTCAGGTGGCCGCCGTTGTGAACTATCTGCGGACGCACTTCGGCAACAGCTATCAGGACGCGGTGACGACCAAGGACGTTCAGGACGCCCGCCGCTGACCACGCAACTCACGGGGAGAGTTTGATGAAATTGATCGGTATTGTGCTGGGCGCCGCGCTGTCGGCGATGGCAACCGCGGCCTCGGCTGACGTGGTCAGGCATCCGATTCCGAACTCGACATTCCCGATTGCGCAGGCCGTGACGGTCACCGGCAACACCACGACGGTCTATGTCAGCGGCCAGGTGCCCCCTGTCGTCAACAAGGACGCCGACCCGTCTAGCCCGCAGGCCTATGGCGACACCAAGACCCAGACCGTCGGTGTGCTCAACCGCATCAAGGCTATTCTGGAAGGCCAGGGGCTCGGCATGGGTGACGTGGTCAAGATGCAGGTGTTCCTGGTCCACAACGCCTCCGCGCCGATGGACTTCAAGGCCTTCATGGAGGGCTACACCCAGTTCTTCGGCGGCAGCCAGCCGAACTTGCCGGCGCGCTCGGTGGTCGGCGTCGCAGCCCTCGCCAATCCCGGCTTCCTGGTCGAGATCGAGGTGATCGCGGCCAAGGATACTAATAGGGAAGCCAAATAGGGGCTCCAAATAGCATGCGCGAAACTGCGGAGCATGCGCGCGGAAATTGAAGGGCTCGCCGTCTTGCCAAAGCGTGTGCCGCCTGTCTGAATTCGTCGCCAATCAGGTGGTGGAATTCTGGGAGAGCACGATGTCGCACAACGCCCGAAACATGGTTCGATCGCTGCAATTTGCGGCAGCGCTCGCTCCGATGCTGCTCTCGTCCGGCGCCAGCGCGGAGGGGCTGACCGAGCAGCAGCAATTTGCCCGCGGCCTCTATCAGGAGCTGGTCGAAATCAACACCACCACCGCGACCGGCGACACCCAGAAGGCGGCCGAGGCGATGGGCGCGCGGCTCCGTGCGGCCGGCTTCCCCGAGGCCGACGTGCATGTGTTCTCGCCCGCGCCGCACAAGGGCAATCTGGTGGCGCGGCTGCACGGCTCCGGCGCCCGCAAGCCGATCCTCCTGGTCGCCCATATCGACGTCGTGCCTGCGTTGCGCGAGGATTGGACGGTCGATCCGTTCAAGCTCACCGAGCAGGACGGCTATTTCTACGGCCGCGGTTCGAGCGACGACAAGTACATGGCCGCCTCCTTCATCACCAACCTGATCCGCTACAAGAAGGAAGGCTACAAGCCCGACCGCGACATCATCGTCGCCCTCGAGACTGACGAGGAGATCCTCGATGCCAACGGTCTCGGCATGCAATGGCTGATCAAGAACCACCGCGACCTGATCGATGCCGAGTTCGCGCTCAACGAAGGCGGCGGCGTCGGCCTGAAGAACGGAAAGGCGATCCGCAACAGCGTGCAGACCAGCGAGAAGGTCTCGATCGGCTATCAGCTCACCGTGAAGGATCGCGGCGGGCACTCGTCGCTGCCGCGCAAGGACAATGCGATCTACCACCTCGCGGAAGGCCTCGTCCGGCTTTCCAAATACGACTTCCCGATGAATTTCAACGAGACGACGCGGATCTATTTCACCAAGACCGCCGAGGTCGACAAGTCGCATGCCGACGACATCAAGGCCATCCTGGCGCCGCAACCCGACGCGGCGGCGCTGGCGCGGCTGTCGGAGAATCCCGGCTACAATGCGCAGCTGCGCACCACCTGCGTCGCCACCATGCTGGAGGGCGGCCACGCCATCAACGCGTTGCCGCAGCTGGCAACCGCCAAGGTGAACTGCCGGATCCTGCCCGGCGAACCGGTCGAAGGTGTTCAGGCGACGATCGAGCGCGTGCTCGACGACAAGCAGATTGCGGTGACCCCGACCGGCAAGGCCGTGCTGAGCCCGCCGTCGCCCCTGAACGAAGAGATCATGGGCTCGATCGAGAAGCTGTCGAAGGAGTTTTGGCCGGATGCCGCGATCGTTCCGGTCATGAGCACCGGCGCAACCGACGGCAGCTACCTGCGCAACGCGGGAATTCCGACCTATGGTCATTCCGGGCTCGGCGCCGATGTCGATGACAACCGGAACCATGGCAAGGACGAGCGCGTACTGGTCAAATCGTTCTATGAGGGGCAGGAGTATCTCTATCGCCTGGTCAAGATGCTCGCCGGCGGGAAATGATGGCTGACAACAAGACAAAGTTGCGGGTAGCGGTCGCAGGTCTCGGTGCGATCGGCACTGATGTCGTCAAGGCGCTCGATCAGGGCATCGAAGGCTTGACGCTGGTTGCCGTGTCCGCGAACAACCCGGACAAGCACCGCGGTTGGGTTGCGGAGCTCAAGTCCGCGCCGAAGCTGGTGACGATCGAGCAGCTGGCTGATGTCGCCGACATCGTGGTCGAGTGCGCCCCGAGCAAGGTGGTCCGCTCGATCGTGGCGCCGGTGGTCGAGCGCGGCAAGACCGCTGTTGTGCTCAGCGTCGGCGCACTGTTGCAGAATGAGGATCTCGTCGATCTCGCCAGGGCTCATGGCGGCCAGATCATCGTGCCGACCGGTGCGCTGATCGGGCTCGACGCCGTGACCGCAGCGGCGATCGGGACCATTCATTCGGCCAAGCTGGTGACGCGGAAGCCGGTCGCGGGCCTGCTCGGCGCGCCGCATCTGGTCGAGAACAACATCAAGATCGAAGGGATCACCGAGCCGCTGCGCATCTTCGAAGGCAGCGCGCGCGATGCCGCCAAGGGCTTTCCCGCCAATCTCAACGTCGCGGTGGCGCTGTCGCTCGCCGGCATCGGCCCTGACCGCACCAGGGTCGAGATCTGGGCGGATCCGACGGTGACGCGCAACACCCACCGCATCGAGGTCGATTCCGATTCCGCGCGGTTCTCGATGATGATCGAGAACATCCCCTCGGAGAATCCGAAGACCGGCCGCATCACCGCGCTGTCGGTGATCGCCTGCCTGCGCAAGCTGCGCGCCTCCTTGCGGATCGGCACATGATGAAGATCGGGCCCGACCACCTGCTGCTGATCATCGACGTGCAGAACGATTTCTGCCCGGGCGGCGCGCTGGCGGTCGCGGACGGCGATGCCGTTGTGCCGGTGGTCAACCGGCTCGCGGCGCGCTTCGACCATGTCGTGCTGACCCAGGACTGGCACCCGGCGGGTCACAGCTCGTTCGCGAGCTCGCATCCGGGTGCGGCGCCGTTCTCCTCGATCGCCATGCCTTATGGGCCGCAGACGCTGTGGCCGGATCATTGCATACAGGGCGCGGCGGGCGCCGCGCTTCACCGCGGGCTTGCGGCCGACCGGGCCGAGCTCGTGATCCGCAAGGGATTCCGGCCCGCGATCGACTCCTATTCGGCGTTCTTCGAGAACGACCGCACCACGCCGACCGGGCTCGCCGGCTATCTGCGCGAGCGCGGCCTGAGGCGCATCGTGATGGCCGGGCTGGCGACGGACTTTTGCGTGCAATATTCGGCGCTCGATGCGCGGCGGCTCGGCTTCGAGACCACGGTCGTGCTGTCCGCCTGCCGTGCCATCGATCTCGGCGGTTCGCTTGCTGTTGCCACCGCCGCGATGCGCGAGGCCGGCGTCGCGCTTGTTGAGGAGATTGCCTGAGCATCGCCAAATGGGGGCGAAAACCATTGTTTTAACTGGCCTTTTGTTCTATTCCCCAGCCGTTGATGACCACGCAGCGGAGCTTTCGTGTCGGGACAGGTTTTGCGGATCGGGACGCGCAAGAGCGCGATGGCGCTCGCGCAGACGGACGAGGTCGCGCGGCTGTTGCGAGCCTCGGCGGCCGACCTTGCCGTCGAGATTGTCAAGTTCGAGACCCGCGGCGATCAAGACCAGACCAGCAAGCTGTTGCGCCATGGCGGCAAGGGCGGCGCCTTCGTCGCCGAGATCCGCGAGGCCATGCGATCAGGCACGCTGCAGGCCGCGATGCATTCCTTGAAAGACGTGCCGGGCAATGAAGAGACGCCGGGCCTCGTCCTCGCGGCCATGCTGGCGCGCGATGCCGCCAATGACAGTCTCGTGCTGCGGCCCGGCCTGTCGCTGGACACCCTGCGCGCCGCGCGCGGCAAGGGCTTCATGATCGGCACCAACGCCGTGCGCCGCGCCGCCTATCTGCGCCGGCTGTTTCCGGAAGCGACCGTGATCCACTATCGCGGCGCCGCCGACACGCGTGTTGCAAAACTCGATCGTGGCGACAAGCAGCGACTGCCCGATGGCGGCGAGGTGGGACCGGCGGATGCGCTTGTCATGGCGCGCTCCGGCCTCGAGCGCATCGGCATGACCGCGCGCATCGCCCACGATTTCTCGGTCGGCGAGATGCTGCCCGCGGTCGGCCAGGGCATCGTCGCGGTCGAATGCGTCGAGACCGACTGGGCGACGCGGGCGCGGCTCGCGGCGATCGACAACACACCGTCACGGCTGGCCGCCGAGGCCGAGCGCGAGGTGCTCTGGGTGCTCAACGGCCATTGCAACTCGCCGATCGCCGGCCACGCGACGCTCGCGGGAGCTGAGATGACGCTGCGCGCCTCGGTGCTGGATGAAGCCGGTGCCGGCTTCATCGAGGTGACGCGGAGTGGGCCCGCCGATCGACCGCGCGAACTCGGTCGCGCCGTCGGCATGGAGCTCCTGGAGAAGGGCGCCGCCGAGATCATCGCCCGGACCCGGCCTGACGAGTAGCGTGCTGCTCAGGCGATGTCGGCGAAATCGCCGTGCCGACCCTTGCCGCTGGCGAAGCGGCGGGCGCCGGCCTCGGTCTCGCCGCTCGCGACCGTCGCAAGCCCGAGGCGGAATTCGTTCAGCGTGGCCTGCTCCCAGCCGAGCTCCCATTGCTCGATCGCGGAGAGCCGGTCGCTGCGCAGCGCCGCCTGCGGCAGGCGGCACAGATCGTGGGCGAGGCTGCGTGCCTCCATGAGCGCGGTGCCCGGTGCGACCACGCGGTTGGCGAGGCCGATCCTTCCGGCCTCCTCGCCGGAGACGCCGCGGCCGGTAAGGATCATGTCCATCGCGCGGCTGTGCCCGATCAGCCGCGGCAGGCGCACGGTGCCGAGATCCATCAACGGCACGCCGAAGCGCCGGCAATAGACGCCGAAGGTGGCGTCACGCGCCGCGACGCGGAGATCGCACCAGATTGCAAGCTCGAGTCCGCCTGCCACCGCCGGTCCCTCGACCGCGGCGATCACCGGCTTCGACAGTTTCATCCGCGTCGGGCCCATCGGACCGTCGCCGCTCTCGACGCGGTGGCCGCGATGCCCGGCCGCGGTGCGCTTGAGGTCGAAGCCGGCGCAGAACGCGCCGCCCGCGCCGGTCAGGATCGCGACCGACAGCGACGGATCGCGATCGAAGCTGCGAAAGGCCTGGGCCAGGCCCTGCGCGGTCTCCGGATTGACCGCGTTGCGCGCCTCGTCATAGCGATCGATGGTCACGATCGCGATGGCCTGCTCGGTTCGGTATTTGACGGTCGGGTGGTCCAGCATGCTCGGTCCTCTGGGCAGTGGTGCAACGGGTCAACGCGCGCCGGTGCGGCTGTCGATGATCGCGGCCAGGTTCTGGTGAAAATGCCTGATCGCGCCTTCGAACAGGCCGAAGGTGAAGTGCTCGTTGGCCCGCGTTGCGAGCCCGTGCTGCGCGGCGCAAGCCATCTCGCGATCCTCAGCCGCGCCCGCGGTGACGAAGTCGCGTCCCTGGGCGACCGCGGCGCGGCCATCTTCCGCCGTGATCTGGTTCGACAGCGTGTAGGTAACGAGCCGGGTGCGGTCCACCGCGAGCGGCTCGAGCACCGTCATCAACCGGTTGGTCGGGAAGGTCGACAGCATCACGTTCGGGAACAGGTGATAGACATGCGTGAGCATGCCGGCCGTTCTGCGCTCGCGTGGTGGCACGTTGCGCAGCTTCTCGATGCGCCGATAGGGGAAGCTGATCCGGCTGTTGCGCCCGAAGGCCTCGATCACGTTGAGATTGTGGTATTGCAGCGGATAGAACGTATCCTGATGCGTCGACCGGATGTGATAGCCTTCGAGGAAGCCTTCGGCGACGATCTTCCAATTGGCCTCAACCTCCTGCGATGCGGTCGAGTAAAGCTTCCAGTCGTCACCGAACAACGCCGGCATGCCGGTCGCGTCCGGGGGTGCGGCGGGATTGTCCTGCGCGACGAACACCAGGCCATCGCGTTCGATGCAGGTGACAGGCACAAGGCCATGCGTGTTCTTGTCGAGCCCGGGAAAACCATGGTCGTCGGGGACACCGCGCAGCCGGCCGTCGAGGCCGTAGGTCCAGCCGTGATAGCGGCAAGTCAGCGCCTTCTTGCAGCCCGCGCCGTCGACAAGCTGCACGCCGCGGTGCCGGCATGCATTGCGGAAGGCACGCGCGATGCCGTCGGCGCCGCGGATCGCGACAACGGGCGTCAGCGCCGCGTCGCGCGCAACATAGGCGCCGGTCTCGGCGAGCGCGGCGGACGGGCAGAACGGTGTCAGCGTGCGGCGGAACACCTGTTCGAT
Organism: Bradyrhizobium sp. UFLA03-84; assembly: GCF_002289535.1. NCBI lineage: Bacteria > Pseudomonadati > Pseudomonadota > Alphaproteobacteria > Hyphomicrobiales > Nitrobacteraceae > Bradyrhizobium > Bradyrhizobium sp. UFLA03-84. Next base: position 1,040,948 of record NZ_NSJY01000013.1, read on the forward strand.
CTCGGCCGCGAAGCGATCCTGCGACTGATAATGCGCGACGGGCTCGTGCCAGACGCCGTCGCTGAGATCGGTCGATTTCGCATCGATATGCCTGAGGATGCGCTCAACGATGGCGGCTTCGTCCGCGAGCTGTGTCGTCATCGCCGTTCTCCCTACATTGGCCGGACTTGCCGCCCGGTCCCGCTTCAGGGACAGACTCTCCCATTGTCCCGCATGCGACAAGCGAAAGGAACCCGGCTCGCATGAATGACATTCATCTGAAGTGGATTTTCCACGCGACATCGGCGGCGGCCGGCCGTTAGGATCGGCCGATGAGCAGGAACAACCCAAGGCCGGGGTGCCGGCCCGCAGCGCAGGAGCGGGACGACCTCGCTGCCGCGAGCCTCAGGCCGGCGCATCTGCTGGCGCTGCAGGCGTTCGACGTCGCGGTCAAGCTCGGCAGCTTCAAGGAGGCCGCCGGCGTGCTGAACGTCAGCGCCTCGGCGATCAGCCATCGCATCCGCAATCTCGAGGTCCATCTCGGCGTCGCGCTGTTTCATCGCGCCCATCGCGTTACCAGGCCGACCCATGCCGGCGAGAAGCTGGCTGCGGCGACCGGCCGCGCGTTCGCGTTGCTGGCGCAGGCGGAGTCGGTGGTCGAGGCGGCCGGTCAACGCCGGCTGCGGCTCAAGGTGCTGCCGCAATTCGCGTCGGCCTGGCTGATCCCGCGGCTATCCGCGTTCCTCACCCGGCATTCCGAAATCGATCTCGCGATCGAGACCTCGAACCGCAATGTCGATTTCGACACCGAGACGTTCGACGCGGGCATCAGCTTCGGGCCCGACAAGCCCGAAGGCGTCGTCGCACATCGCCTGATGGAGGTGAGGACTGTTCCGGTCGGCGCACCGGCGCTGGCGCGGCGGTTGAAGCTGCGCACCGCCGCCGACCTCGGTCGCGCCGTGCTGATCCACGTCACGACATTTCCGGCAGCCTGGCCGCTGTGGTTCAAGCATGCCGGCGAGCCGGCGCCGGCCGCGGCGCGCGCGATCTCGGTCGACAGCTTTGTCGCCGCGCTGCAGGCCGCCGAACGCGGTGCGGGCGTTGCGCTCGCGCTCGAGCCCTTCATCGCCGAAAGCGAACGGCGCGGCACGATCCGCCGGCTCCTGCCGGTCGGCCACGTCACCGGCAGCTACTGGCTGGTTCATCCGCCGGGCGCGCAGCGCAATCGCGCGCTGCAGACCTTCAAGAAGTAGCTGCTCGCCGAGATCGCCAAGCCGGACTAGTTCGCCCGCAGTGGCCAGCTTCCGATGATGCGGAAGCGTGATGCGCTGTCCGTCTGCTTGAATAGCGCGATGCGATCGATTGCGAGCGTCGCGAGCTCGATCGCCGCGAATCGCTCGCGCAACCGTGCCACGATCGGGCCGCGCCGCTCGTCGCTCAGCCGTCCCGTCAGCGTCATGTGGAAGCGGAATTCCTCCATGACGTAGGGATAGCCCCAGCGGTCGAGATAATCGCGCTGCCGCTCGGTGAGACGTTCGGGTTTGCGCCGCGCGCGATCTTCCGGCGTCAGCGGCGCACGGAAGGTGTCGAATTCCGTGACGCAGTCGGCGGCAAGCTGCTGCAGATCGTCGGAGCGGCTCGCCGGGATCACGGCAATGAAGCCGCTGATGGCGTCGACCACCGGTTCGATCACGGGAATCCGCCGGGCCTGGCCGGCGAAGGCGACGCAGGCATCGAGCAGTTCGGCCTCAGTCCTGCCATCGGCGAGCGCGGTTGGCGCCTTCAGCGTGGCGTGGAAGCCGTATTTGCGCGGGTCCTCGGTGACCTCGCGCCAGTCGGGTGCAACGCCGCCGGGAAACGGCAGGTCGCGGCCGTCAACGGCGTCGTAGCCGAGCAGCGTTGAGCCGAAGCGGTGCAGGGCGCTGTCGGGTGACGGCGCATAATAGATCGCGTAGCGCGGAGTGTTGGCCATGGGGCTGAGCTACGCCGCCGCAACCGTCTTGCGCGGCGCGAGCGAATGAACGAGGCAGCTCGCATCCGCCAGATGCACCAGGTGTCCCGCCGCGATCACCGCGACGATACGCGGGCGCAGCGGCACCTTGTCGTCGACGACGATGATGTCGGCGCGGCGGCCGGCGGCGAGCACGCCGCGATCGGCGAGTCCCGCCGCGCGCGCCGGCGCCGAGGAGATCAGGTCCCAGGCCTTGGTCAGTGGCAGGATGCCGTCGGCGGCGAGCCGGAACGCTGCGAGCAGCTGCGCCGGATAATAGTAGTCCGAGGCCAGCACCGAGCAGAGGCCCTGCGCGATCATGTCGGATGCCTTGGTCCAGCCGGTGTGGCTGCCGCCGCGCACCACGTTGGGTGCGCCGAACACGATGAAGTCGCCGGCCGCGGCGGCGTCGCGCGCGGTCTCCTCGTTGACGGGGAATTCGGCGATCGTGGCGCCCAGCGCGCGAAACTCCTGGCGCATCGCCGGGCTGTTGTCGTCATGCGAGAGCATCCGGATATCAGCCGCGCGTGCGGCCGCCGCGAGCCGCGCGATCGAGGCGGGCACGTCGGGACGGCGCGACACGATCCGGTCGAGCATGTCGTTGACGGCCTCGAGCGAGAGCCCGGTGCGCTCAGCCAGCTGGTTGCGCTTCTTCGGCTTGACATTGCTGTGGTCGTTGAAGGCGAACAGGTCGATGCGGCCTTCGGTGAGCCATTGAATGATCTCGGCTTCGGCTTCGAGATTGTGGGTCTCGTGGCGCAGATGGAAGCGCGTGTCGGCGGCAAGCTGCGGCCGCAGCGCTTCGATCGCATCGAGCAGCTTGCGCGCATTTTCCGCGCTGCGCAGGCCGGGCTCCCACGACCACGTCGCGCCATGGAAGACGGTGGTGATGCCGTTGGCGATCGCCTGCCGGTCGCTGTCGACCAACGCCACGTCGGTCGGGAAGTCGACGCTTGGCCGCGGCATCATCTGCCGCTCGAACGCATCGCCGTGCAGATCGATGATGCCGGGCAGCACTAGCAGGCCGCTGGCATCGATGTGGAGCGCGGCGCGGCCTTGCTCGGCGTCGAGCGCGCCGATGTCGCGGCCCGAGGTCCGCAGCGAGGTCTCGACCAGGGCACCGTCAACCAGCGTGCGTCCGCCCTCGATGAAAATGTCCGTCACGATGCGGCGCTCCGTTGCTTGTCCTGTGATTGGGATACGGCCTCGGCCTCATACTTGTCGAGGAATTCCTCGACCGCCAGTCCGCGAAAGTCGGGCAGGACACGACGAAGTGTTTCGTGATCCCAATCCCACCACGCGAGCGCAGTGAGGCGATCCGCTGTTGCCTCGGAGAAGCGCCGCTTCACCGGACGCGCCGGATTACCGGCAACGATGGTATAGGCAGGGACATCCTTGGTCACGATGGCGCCGGCGGCGACGACCGCGCCGGTTCCGACGTTCCGTCCCGGCAGTAAAATCGCGCCGTGACCGATCCACACGTCATGGCCGATATGCACGTGATGCGCACGTCGCCAGTCGAAGAAGTCGGTGTCGTCGCTCTCTCCGGGAAAATAAGCGCTGGCGCGGTAGGTGAAATGTGCCTGAGTCGCGCGATGCATCGGGTGGTTGCCGGGATTGATCCGCGTCATCGCCGCGATCGAGCAGAACTTGCCGATCGAGGTGTAGGTTATCTGGCTGTCGTTCACGACGTAGGAATAGTCATCCATGCTGACTTCAAGCAGGATCGTGCGCGCGCCGACCTCGGTGTATTTGCCGAGCTTGCTCTCGCGCACCGACGCAGTCGGGTCGACAGTCGGCACAACCGAGAGTGTTTTTCCGGCCATCAGGGCCTCCGCAAATCTCGAAGAATCTTGGGCTTCCGTGGGATGCGCGCTCGTCATCGGGATGCTTGATGACAACATCATGACGTTGCGATGACGGCAAGGGAGCGACGCGCGAGGGTGTGTACGATCGCCGCACCGCGGCGCAGCCGTCACATAACTGTAAAACGCCGGGGATAGCGATGGCCCAACGCGACGCGGTTGGAGCATTACATGCTGGTGGTGGAAGGGTTGACGTGCCGTTTCGGCGCAAAAGCCGCAGTCGACAATGCGTCCTTTTCGATCGCACCGGGCAGCTTTGTCGGCGTGATCGGCCGCTCCGGTGCCGGCAAGTCGACGCTGCTGCGGATGATCAACCGTCTCGCCGATCCGACCTCCGGCCGTATCCTGTTCGAAGGCACCGATGTCACCGCGCTGCGCGGCAAGGCGCTGCGGCAGTGGCGGGCTCGCTCGGCGATGATCTTCCAGCAGTTCAATCTGGTCGGCCGTCTCGACGTGCTGACCAATGTGCTGATGGGCCGGCTCGCCCAGATCCCGTCATGGCGCTCGCTGGCGCAGGTCTGGCCGGAGCAGGACAGGGCGCTGGCGCTGTCTGCGCTCGAGCAGTTCGATATCGCCCAGCTTGCGGCGCAGCGCGCCGACCAGCTCTCGGGCGGTCAGCAGCAGCGCGTCGCGATCGCCCGCGCGCTGGTGCAGGAGCCCGACATCATTCTCGCCGACGAGCCGATCGCCTCGCTCGATCCGCGCAACACCAAGATCGTGATGGATGCGCTGCTGCGCATCAACAAGCATTTCGGCATCACCGTGCTCTGCAATCTGCACTCGCTCGACCTCGCGCGCACTTACTGCGACCGCCTGGTCGGCATGGCGGCCGGCCGCGTGGTGTTCGACGGAGCGCCGGCGGCGCTCACCGACCATATCGCCCGCGAGCTCTATGACCTCGAGGCCAATGACGTCATCGGCGCAGCACCGCTGCCGGCGCCCGACGGCGCAACTGCTCCGGCGCTCGGCACCGCAGCCGCGGCCTGAGCGTCGCATCACCGAAAATCTGGACGACCGGGCATTTGGCCCGGCCAACAGGCGTAACTACCAAGGAGGGGTAACATGATCACTCGTCGCATCATTCTGGCCGGCGCAGCCGCACTGGCATTCGCCGGCTCGGCTTCGGCCGAGGACTGGAAGGCCAAATATCCGGAGATCACCTTTGCCGTGATCCCGGCCGAAAACGGCTCCGGCGTCACCGAGCGCTACGGTCCGCTCACCGAGTATCTGACCAAGGAACTCGGCATCAAGGTGAACCTGCGCGTCGCCAACGACTACGCGGCCGTCATCGAGGGCCAGCGCGCCGGCAACATCCACATCGGCTATTACGGCCCGGCGTCGTTTGCCCGCGCCCGTCTCACCGGCGTCAAGACCGATGCGTTCGTGATCGACGTCAATGCCGATGGTTCGAAGGGCTACTATTCGGTGTTTTACGTGCTCGCCAAGAGCCCGTACCAGAAGGTCGAGGACCTCAAGGGCAAGAACCTCGGCCTGGTCGATCCGAACTCGACCTCGGGCAACAACATGCCGCGTTTCAAGCTGAACGCGATGGGCATCGATCCGGAGACCTATTTCTCCAAGGTGGTGTTCACCGGCAGCCACGAGAACGCGGTGCTGGCGCTGGCGCAGGGCACCGTCGACGTTGCCGCCAACTGGTGGAATGCCGACGACGATTCCAACCTGACCCGCATGCTCGCCAAGAACATGGTGAAGTCGAGCGACGGCACGCCACTGAAGAAGGAAGACTTCCGCATCATCGTGAAGTCCGACCTGATCATCAACTCGCCCTACGCTTACCTCGAGAGCCTTCCCGACGACATGAAGGCGAAGATCAAGCAGGCCTTCCTCGACATGCCGAAGAAGGATCCGGAAGCCTTCAAGAAGCTGTCCGACGGCAAGAACCTGCCGTGGCAGACGGTCACCAACGCCGACTACGACAAGACCATCGAGCTGATCAAGTTCGTCGACGCCCTGCGCAAGAAGGGCTCCTGATCACACATCGTCGCTGACTTGGGCCGGGTTTCGACAACCCGGCCCTTTTCGTTCCTCCCTCGAGCAGACTGGCCCGCATCGATGGCGACCGCCATATCCATCCTTCCAGCGCAGCAACTGGCGACGCTGAACGATGCCTATCGCAAGGCGGTTGCGCGCAAGCGGCTGAAGGCGACGGTGGCGACCGCGGTGTTCTGCGCGGCACTGTTCATCGCCGCGCTCGGCGCCGAAGTGAACCTGCACACGTTCTTCACCTATTTCGGCAACTTCCTCAGCTATTTCGACCGCATCCTGACGCTGGACTCCGGTGCGCGGGTCTGGACCGACCCGCTGGAATGGTTCTGGGGGCTGAAGAAGTGGCTGCGCCTGCTCGGCGAGACGCTGCTGATCAGTTACGTCGGCACCCTGACCGGTGCGGTGTTCGCCTTTATGCTGAATTTCTTTGCCGCCCAGAACACCTCGCCGGGACCGTGGGTGCGCTTCATCATCCGCCGGCTGCTAGAATTCGCCCGCACAGTGCCCGGCATCGTGTTCGCGCTGATCTTCGTGATCGCGTTCGGCCTCGGGCCGATGGCCGGCGTGCTGGCGATCGCGATCCACACCACCGGCGCGCTCGGAAAGCTGTTTGCCGAGATCGTCGAGAATGCCGACATGAAGCCGGTCGAGGGCATCCGCTCCACCGGCGCCAGCTGGCTGTCCTGCATGCGCTTTGCCATCCTGCCGCAGGTCTCGGCGGGCTACGCCAGCTACGCGCTGCTGCGCTTCGAGATCAACGTCCGCGAAGCGTCGGTGATGGGCTTCGTCGGCGCCGGCGGCATCGGGCAGGAGCTCGTGGTCGCGATCCGCAAGTTCTACTATTCCGACGTCAGCGCCATCCTCGTCACCATCATCGTCACCGTCTTCATCATCGACATCTCGACCGGCTGGCTGCGCGGCCGGCTGTTCGGCAAGGAGACCCGCCGATGAGCCAGATGCCGAAACCGGACACCGCTGAGTTGCGCGGAAAATACCCCGGCGTGTTCGAACGTCCGGCGTCGGCGCGGCTGGCAATGCCGGCCATGATCGCCGCAGCGCTCGCGATCTTCGTCTACGGCCTGGTCGATCTCGACTTCTCGCCGACCAAGCTGATCACCGGGATGAGCCAGCTCGGCTGGATCACCATGATGATGATCCCGCCGAACCCCGGCTCATCGTTCCCGCTCTACATGCAGGCGCTCGGCGAGACGCTGTCGATCGCGCTGCTCGGCACCACGCTCGCAGCGCTGTTCGCGCTGCCGGTCAGCCTGCTGGCGGCGCGCAACATCATCCCGTCCAACCTGATCCGCTTTCCGGTGCGCCGTTTCCTGGACTCGATCCGCGGCGTCGATACGCTGATCTGGGCGCTGGTCTGGATCAACGTCGTCGGCCTCGGCCCGTTCGCCGGCGTGCTGGCGATCATGGTCTCCGACTTCGGCGCGTTCGGAAAGCTGTTCTCGGAGGCAATCGAGGCGGCGGACCGCAAGCAGGTCGAGGGTATCCGTGCCTCTGGCGGCAATGCGCTGCATGAGATCCGGTTCGGACTGCTGCCGCAGGTGCTGCCGGTCATCGCAGGCCAGGTGCTCTACTTCATCGAATCGAACACCCGTTCGGCCACCATCATCGGCATCGTCGGCGCCGGCGGCATCGGCTTGCAGCTCGCCGAGCAGATCCGCGTGCTGGAATGGCAGAAGGTGTCGTTCCTGATCCTGATGATCCTGATCGCGGTCGCCGCGATCGACTTCATCTCCAGCAAGCTGCGCTTTGCCATCATCGGCCAGCGGGCGGTAGCATAGCTTCTCCTTTCGCCTCTCCCGGCGTGCGGCTGCCGCCATTGCGCGCAGCCAAAATAACGAAAACAACCCCATGCAAAGGAGCCGGCGGTCGCCGGCATTCGACAAGGCAACTTGACGCGTCGGGCAACTCAGGGATAGATTTCCAGTATTCCGAAATCGTGCGGAGCGAGCGCGTATGCCGTCAGCCGTTCTCGACCAGGAACTCCATGCGCTCGGCGGCGAAGCGCGAGCGCTTGGTCACCAGCGGCTGGTCCAGCATATCGACGTCGGTCGCGTCGACCACCAGCACCGGCCGTCCCAGCGGCAAATCAAGCCGCGCGGCGTCGGTCGCATCGACAATGGCCGCGGTGATCCGGGTCGACGCGCGGTGGTAATCCTTCACGCCGTAATGCGCGAGCAGCTTGGTCATCGAGTGGACGTTGGCGAACACGCTGCCGGCATCGGGAAACCGCTCGGCCGACAGCCAGGTGGTGGAAACGCAGATCGGCGTCCGGTCGGCGAGCCGCACCGCTTCGATCCGGATCAGCGGGGCGCCGATCTTCAGGCCGAGCTCGCGCGCGATCTCGCGGTTGGCAATATCCTCGCCGGCATCGATCAGCTGGCCGCGCGGCTCGTGACCGCCGGCGCCGACGATTTCGGAAAATCGCGTGCGTGAGCGCAAGGGATAGGCCAGGCGCTGAGCTTCGACATAGGTGCCGCTGCCGCGCTCGGCGCGCACCAGGCCGCGCTCGGCCAGTGCGGCGAGCGCGCGCCGCACCGTGTGGCGGTTGACCCGGTACGTCTCCGCGATCTCCATCTCGCCCGGCAGCTTTTCGCCGGCGGCAAAGCGGCCGTCAGCGATGCCGCGCTCGATGCCGTCGGCAACTTGCCGCCACAAGGCGACGCCGGAACTTTCCTGCATGCTCATCGCGCGGTGATACCAGAAATCTTCGGCTTGTCACGAAACAGTCATGGCGCTCGGCTATCAAGTTGTCTATTATCATAGACAACTTGACGCACGCAAGGTTGCACATGAGTTCGACCAGTTCGACCGGACCAAACAGCAAGCAGGCCCAGCGCAAGGCTGCGATGACGGTGCTCGCGCACTCGGCCGCTGCCGACATCGCAGGCCGGCTGGCGGCGATCGCGATCCCAAAGCACGAGAACCTGCGCGAGCCGGAGAACGGCCTCGTGATGCTGCGCGGCCGGGTCGGCGGCGACGGCGCGCCGTTCAATCTCGGCGAAGCGACGGTGTCGCGCGCGGCGGTGCGGCTTGCGAGCGGCGAGGTCGGCTTCGGCTACACGCTCGGCCGTGACGCCGAGAAGGCGCGGATGATCGCGCTGTGCGACGCCATGGTGCAGTCGGCGGAATTGTCCGGCGAGGTGGAGGCCAAGGTGATCGCGCCGCTGCGTGCCGCTGTGGATGCCGAGCGCAGCCGCAAGGCGGCTGAGACCGCGGCGACGCGGGTCGATTTCTACACGATGGTGCGCGGTGAGGGATGATGCAATGACGACGATTGCCGAAATGCCCGCAGGCTTTGCCGACAAGGTGCTGTCGGCGCAATCAACGTTCCGCTCCGTGATGGATGCTATGGCGCGCCCGGGCAGCGTGCAGCGCGTCGCCGCTGATGTCGGAACGCCGGCCGGCTTGATGCGCGGTTCGGCCGCGATTGCGCTGACGCTGTTCGATCACGACACGCCGATCTGGCTCGACGCCGCGATGTCGGCGACGCCGGACGTCGCGCGATGGCTGAAATTTCACGCCAGCGCGCCGGTGATCGCGGATTCCTCGATCGCGAGCTTCGCGCTGATCGGCGATGCCGCGAACCTGCCGGCGCTGGAGCGCTTCGCGTTCGGCAGCAGCGAATATCCGGACCGGTCGACCACGCTGATCCTGCAGGTCGACAGCCTGACCCAGGGGCCGGCCTTCGAGCTGAAGGGACCGGGCATCGACGGCAGCGCGGTGCTGCAGGCGATGATCAAGCCGCGCGACCTGTTCCAGCGGCTGTCGATCAACGAAGCCCTGTTCCCGCGCGGCATCGATGTCGTGCTGGTCCATGACGACAAGATTGTCGCGATTCCGCGCACCACGCGGCTGATCGCAAGCGGAGTGTGAGCGATGTATGTAGCCGTCAAGGGAGGCGAGCGCGCCATCGAGAACGCTCATCGGCTGCTGGCGCATGAACGGCGCGGCGATCGCGATGTGCCCGAGGTGACGCTGGCGCAGATCTCCGAGCAGCTCGCGCTCGGGGTCGATCGCGTGATGACCGAAGGCTCGCTGTACGACCGCGAGCTTGCGGCGCTCGCGATCAAGCAGGCGCGCGGCGACTTGATCGAGGCGATCTTCCTGGTGCGCGCCTTCCGCGCTACGCTGCCGCGGTTCGGCGCCACCGAGCCGGTCAATACCGGCGAGATGCAGGTGCGGCGACGCATCTCCTCGACCTTCAAGGACGTTCCGGGCGGCCAGATCCTGGGGCCGACCTTCGACTACACCCACCGTCTGCTCGATCCGCAGCTCGCGGAAGGCTTCGTGCCGGAGCAGCCGATGACGGCGGAGGCCTCGCAGGCGGCCACGCCGCGGGTCACCGACATTCTCGGCCGCGACGGCCTGATCGAGACGTCGCCGCAGGCAGAAAGCGACGCGCCGGTCGGCGACCTCACGCGCGAGCCGCTGAGCTTCCCGGCCGATCGCGACCTGCGGCTGCAGAACCTGGCGCGCGGCGACGAAGGCTTCCTGCTTGCGCTCGGCTATTCGACGCAGCGCGGCTACGGCCGCAATCATCCGTTCGCCGGCGAGATCCGCTTCGGCGAGGTCGAGGTCGAGTTCTTCGCCGAGGATGCAGGCTTCGCCGTGCCGCTCGGCTCGATCGAGCTGACCGAGTGCCAGATGGTCAACCAGTTCAAGGGCTCGACCACCGAGGCGCCGTGCTTCACCCGCGGCTATGGTCTCGCCTTCGGGCAGAGCGAGCGCAAGACCATGTCGATGGCGCTGGTCGACCGTGCGCTCCGTGCGCGGGAGCTCGGCGAGGAGGCGGGGGCGCCGGCGCAGGACGAGGAATTCGTGATGTCGCACTCCGACAATGTTCAGTCGACCGGCTTCGTCGAACATCTCAAGCTGCCGCACTACGTCGACTTCCAGTCCGAACTCGGCCTGCTGCGCAAGCTGCGGCAGGAGTTCGCGGAGGCCAATCAGGCGGTCGAACTGCAGGAGGCCGCGGAATGAACGCGCCGGCATACAATTTCGCCTATCTCGACGAGCAGACCAAGCGGATGATCCGCCGCGCGATTCTGAAGGCGATCGCGATCCCCGGCTATCAGGTGCCGTTCGCGAGCCGCGAGATGCCGATGCCCTATGGCTGGGGCACCGGCGGCGTGCAGGTGACGGCGGCGATCCTCGGTCCCGACGACGTGCTGAAGGTGATCGACCAGGGCTCCGACGACACCACCAACGCGATCTCGATCCGCAAGTTCTTCGGCAAGACCGCGGGAGTCGCGACCACGACCTCGACGACCGATGCGACCGTGATCCAGACCCGGCACCGCATTCCCGAGGCGACGCTGCATGCGGGGCAGGTGATGGTCTATCAGGTGCCGATCCCCGAGCCGCTGCGCTTCCTCGAGCCGCGCGAGACCGAGACGCGGCGCATGCATGCGCTCGCTGAATACGGCTTGATGCATGTCAAGCTGTACGAGGACATCGCGCGCTTCGGCCACATCGCGACCGCCTACGCCTATCCGGTGAAGGTGAATGCGCGCTATGTGATGGACCCGTCGCCGACGCCGAAATTCGACAACCCGAAGATGGACAATTGCGCGGCGCTGCAGTTGTTCGGCGCCGGACGCGAGAAGCGCATCTACGCGATCCCGCCTTACACCACGGTGGTCTCGCTGGACTTCGAGGATCATCCGTTCACGCGCTACCGCTTCAACGCGCCCTGCGCGCTGTGCGGCGCCGACAATTCCTATCTCGACGAGATTGTCACCGACGACAAGGGCGGCCGGATGTTCGTCTGCTCCGATACCGACTTCTGCGAGCAGCGCCAGGCCGCCGGGCATCATGGCACCGAGAGCGCGGCACCGCACAAGGAGAAGGCGCATGTCTGAGCTTTCGAGCCCCGACAACGACCAGCCGCTGCTGGTGGCCGAAGGACTTGCCAAGAATTACGGCCGGCTGCCGGCCTGCCGCGATGTCTCGTTCGCGCTCTATCCCGGCGAGGTGTTGGCGATCGTCGGCGAATCCGGTTCGGGCAAGTCGACGCTGCTGCAGCTGCTCTCCGCGCAGCTCGCGCCGAGCGCGGGCCGCGTCTCCTACCGGATGCGCGACGGCGTGCTGCGCGATCTGGCCGAGCTCGGCGAGGCGGAGCGGCGCTTCTTGTTCCGTACCGACTGGGGTTTTGTGCATCAGGATCCGGCGCAGGGATTGCGCATGGGCGTCTCGGCCGGCGCCAATGTCGGCGAACGGCTGATGGCGGTCGGCTGGAATCACTACGGTCGTATCAGAGACACCGCGTCGACCTGGCTGGATCGGGTCGAGATCGATGTCGGCCGCATCGACGATGCGCCGAAGACCTATTCCGGCGGCATGCGACAGCGGCTTCAGATCGCGCGCAACCTCGTCACCGAGCCGCGGCTGGTGTTCATGGACGAGCCGACCGGCGGCCTCGACGTCTCGGTGCAGGCGCGCCTGCTCGACTTGATGCGCAACCTCGTCAGCGAGCTCGGCCTTGCCGCGATCGTCGTGACCCACGACCTTGCCGTCGCGCGCCTGCTGTCGCATCGCGTGATGGTGATGAAGGGCGGTCGCGTCATCGAGACCGGCCTCACCGACCAGGTGCTCGACGATCCGCGCGAGCCCTATACCCAGCTGCTCGTTTCCTCGATTCTGCCGCCATGAGCTTGCCAATGACCGCGATGATCGAACTTGCCAACGCCGAGAAGACTTTCACCATGCATCTGCAGGGCGGCGTCGAGCTGCCCGTGGTGCGCGGCGTCTCGTTCCACGCCGATCCCGGCGAATGCGTGGTGCTGTCGGGCCCGTCGGGCGCCGGCAAATCCTCGATCCTGAAGATGATCTTCGGCAATTATCGCTGCGACAGCGGCCGAATCGGCATCCGCCACCACGGCAAGGTGATCGACCTTGCGACCGCCGAGCCGCGCCAGGTGCTGAGCATCCGCCGCTCGACCATCGGCTATGTCAGCCAGTTCCTGCGCGCCGTGCCCCGGGTGGCGACCATCGACGTCGTCGCCGAACCCCTGATCGTCAATGGCGTGGCGCGCGAGGAAGCCCGCGAGCGCGCAGGGAAGCTGCTGCGCCGGCTCAACATTCCGGAGCGGCTCTGGTCCCTGCCGCCCTCGACCTTCTCCGGCGGCGAGCAGCAGCGCGTCAACATCGCGCGCGGCTTCATCTCGGACCTGCCGATCCTGCTGCTGGACGAGCCGACCGCTTCGCTCGATGCGGCGAATCGCGCAGTGGTGGTCGAGCTGATTGCGGAGAAAAAGACCAGGGGCGTCGCGATGGTCGCGATTGTCCATGACGACGAAATCCGTCATCTGATTGCCGATCGCATCGTCGATGTGACCTCGTTCGCTGCTGCTGCCTGAAGGACCGTTTGAAATGACTGCCAAGCAAGACACCATCATCGGCAACGCTCGGCTGGTCCTCGCCGATCGCGTGATCGAGCAGGGCTGGGTGGCTATCGTTGACGGCAAGATCGCGGAGTTCGGCGAGGGCAGGGCGCCCGAGGCCGCCGAGGATGCCGGCGGCGACCTCGTGATGCCCGGGCTGATCGAGCTGCACACCGACCATCTCGAGATGCACTACGTGCCGCGGCCCAAGGTGTTCTGGAACCCGGTCGCTGCCGTGATTTCCTATGACGGGCAGCTCGCGACCTCAGGCATCACCACGGTGCTGGACTCGCTGCGGGTCTGGCGCGAGGACGGCGCGGAGGATGTCGACGGCCGCGCCGGCGTGCTGGCGGCGGCGATCTCGGCGGCGCGCGAGGAGAATCTGTTGCGGGCCGATCACTTCCTGCATCTGCGCTGCGAGGTGCCGATGCCTGACGTCGTCGCCGAGGCCAAGGAGCTGATCGACCGGCCGGATGTGCGGCTGATGTCGCTGATGGATCATACGCCGGGCCAACGCCAGTTCCGCGACGAGGTCAAGCTGCGCGATTACTACCGCGGCAAGGGCGGCGGCATGACCGACGCCCAGCTCGACGTGCTGTTCGCGCGGCGCTTCGCCTATCAGAAGGAATATGCCGTTGCGAACACCCGCGCGATCGTCGCGTTGGCCCATGAGTACAAGATCCCGCTGGCAAGCCACGACGACACCACCGACGAGAACGTGGTCGACGCCGTCAACGACAGGGTCGCGGTCGCGGAATTCCCGACCACGATGGAAGCCGCGCGGGGCTTGCACGCCGCCGGCATCGACATCCTGATGGGTGCGCCGAACGTGGTGCGCGGCGGCTCGCATTCCGGCAACATCGCCGCCGTCGATCTCGCCAATGAGGGCATGCTCGATATCCTGTCGTCGGACTACATTCCGTCGAGCCTGTTGATGGCGGCGCTGCAACTGCCGCGGCATGTGCCGGCGATCGACCTTGCCTCCGCCGTGCGCACCGTGACCAAGACGCCGGCCGAAGCGGTCGGCCTGTCCGATCGTGGCGAGATCGCGGTCGGCCGGCGCGCCGATCTGATCCGCGTGCACGTCGCGCGTGACCTGCCGGTGGTGCGCAGCGTCTGGCGCGAAGGGGGGAGGGTCGCGTGACCGAAGCGTCCGTGATCGCCGAGCAGCGCGCTGCGATCGGGCCGGGCCGGTTGATCCTGGTGGTCGGACCGAGCGGCGCCGGCAAGGATACGCTGCTTGGGCTGGCGAAAGCGGCCTGCGCCGATGATCGCGACGTCGTGTTTCCGCGCCGCTTGATCACCCGCCAGGCCTCGGCGTCGGAAGACAATGAGGAGATCGGCGCGGAGGCTTTCCAGCAAGCGGCTGCCGCCGGCGACTACGCCATGCACTGGGAAGCGCATGGCCATCGCTATGCGCTGTCGCGGGCCATCAACGACGATATCCGCGCCGGACGTACCGTGATCGCCAACGTCTCGCGCATGGTGATCGCGGCCGCCCGCCGCAACTATGCCAGTGCCGTTGTGGTGCTGGTCACGGCGCCGCCGGACGTGCTGGCCGCCCGGCTCTCGATGCGGGCGCGCAGCAGCGACGGCCTGCTCGCGCAGCGGCTGGCCCGCACCGTCGACGAGAGCACCTCGACGCCCGATTTCACCATCGTCAATTCCGGCACCGCCGAGTATCACGCGCGACAGCTCGTCCGCATCATCAAGGGCGAACGCTGGGACGAGTGACAGCACACGAGTGGCCACAAAGGAGAACAGCACTGATGTCGGTGATCTCTACGATCGAGCAGCTTGAGGCGATCTACGGTTTCCCGAACGACGCGTCGACCGTGAAGGTCGCCGATCACGTGACGCCGCTCTATCGTGTGCTCATCGAGAAATCACCGTTCGTGTCGCTGGCGACCTCCGGCCCCGAAGGGCTCGATTGCTCGCCGCGCGGTGACCTGCCGGGCTTCGTGCGCATCCATGATGCGAAGACGCTGATGATGCCGGATCGCCGCGGCAATAATCGCTGCGATTCGCTGCGCAACATCGTGCGCGATCCCCGCGTCGGGCTGCTGTTCCTGATCCCGGGATCGGGCAGCACGTTGCGCGTCAACGGCCGCGCCTTCATTACGGCCGAGCCGGAGCTGCTGGCCTCCTTCATGATGGAAGGCAAGGCGCCGCGCACTGTCATCGTGATGAATGTGGAGGAGATCTACTTCCAGTGCGCCCGCGCGATCGTGCGCTCCGACCTCTGGAATCCGGACAAGCGAATCGATCCGGCAACCCTGCCGACGCCGGGCCAGATCCTTGCCGAGATGAGCGAGCACACGGTCGGCGGCGAGAAGTACGATCGGGAATGGCCGGAGCGCGCGCGGCAGACGATGTGGTGATGTCTTGTCTCCCTCGCCCCGCTTTTGCGGGGAGAGGGTCGGGGTGAGGGGTCGTGCCGCGATGACGGTGAGCGTGAGATATGCGGTGAGTCCCCCTCACCCGAATTCGAGCTGCGCTCGAATTCGACCTCTCCCCGCAAGCGGGGCGAGGTGACTTACGACGGCTGCGCCGAAATTCTTGCTGAAGCGGCTCAGCCCTTGGTCTGCTCCTCGAACGCCTTCAGCGACACCGCCGCGATCTCACGCAGCGTCTCGCGGTTCGCGCCCGACGAGGCCATCACGCACATGCCCGATGTCACCGCGGAGAGAAAGCGCGCAAGCGTGGCCGGATCGACGCTCTCGCCGAGGTCACCGTCGGCCTTGGCGCGGACAAAGCGTTCGCGCAGCTGGTCCTCGGTGCGGGTGCGACGCGCCGCCAGCTCGAACGGAACGTTCTCCGAGCCGGTGCCGCAGGCAAGGCCGCCCTGGACCAGCAGGCAGCCGGGCGGGTTGGCGGGGTCGGTCTGGGCGTCCGCATGCTCCATCAGAAATCGTTCGGCCACCTCGTGCGCGGTCGGGGAACTGACCACCCGGTCCATCCAGGCGTCGCGCTTTTCGGTGTAACGGTCGAGCGCGGCCTTGAGCAGGCCTTCCTTGCTGCCGAAGGCGGCATACAGGCTCGGAGGATTGATGCTCATCGCCTCGGTGAGCTGCGCGATCGTCGCGCCCTCGTATCCGTGGCGCCAGAACACGTCCATGGCCCGGTCCAAAGCGGCGTCCGCGTCGAAGGCGCGGGGGCGTCCCATTCCCATTTTTCGTTGCTCCGTAAGCGGGGGGCCGTTTCTGTGACGGACTGTCCCTAGCTTATCCTCTTGTTGCACCAGTAGTTTTTCCGCGGCTTCCCATTTCCCCATGAATGAGATAATAATTTCATAGTGTCTGATACATAAGTATCTTGCGAACCGGCGTCCAGCTCCACATCTGTAGCGAACACTACAGATCTCTGGAGCGCGTGAATGCCCTCGTCAACCCAAAATCCCCGTTCCGGCCGTTTCCGACGCGTCGTCGGCGGCGTCGTGATCCTGGGCGCCGTGGCCGCCGCCGGTTCGATCGCGACCGGCCATTATTTCCATGCCGCGCAGGCGACCGCCACCGCCGCCGCGCCCGAACCGGCAGTTCCGGTGACTGTCGCCGTGATCCAGCCGCGGCCGACCACCCTGTTCGATGACTTCTCGGGCCGGCTCGAGGCCGTCGACCGCGTCCAGCTCCGGCCGCGGGTCGCTGGCGCGATCCTTTCGACCAATTTCACCGAGGGCGCGCTGGTGAAGTCCGGCGACATCCTGTTCAAGATCGATCCTGCGCCCTACGCGGCCGAGGTCGATCGCGCCCAGGCCCAGCTCGAGGCGGCCAAGGCCCGCGTCGTGTTCACCACGAGCGAGGTCGAGCGCGGCGCGCAGCTGGTCGGCAACAACATCGTCACCAAGCGCGATTTCGACCAGCGCGACAACGCCAATCGCGAGGCGATCGCCAACGTCAAGGCGGCTGAAGCCGCGCTGCAGACCGCAAAGCTCAATCTCGACTACACCGAGGTCCGCGCACCGGTCGATGGCCGGGTCGGCCGGATCGAGGTCACCGTCGGCAATCTCGTCGCCGCGGGTACATCGTCGCCGGTCCTGACCTCGCTGGTCTCGGTCAATCCGATCTATGCGAGCTTCGATGCCGACGAGGAAGTCGTGCTGCGCGCGCTGAACTCGATCGCGGATGCCTCCGGCAAGCGCGGCAATCTGGACCAGATCCCGGTCGACATGGTCACCTCGGGCGGCCTCAGCGCCAAGGGGCATATCCAGCTCATCGACAACCAGGTCAACGGCCAGAGTGGCACGATCCGAGTCCGTGCCGTGTTCAAGAACGACGACGGCCGCCTGATCCCCGGACAGTTCGCCCGCGTGCGCATGGGCCAGCCCAAGCAGCAGACCCTGGTGTTGATCGACGAACGCGCCGTCGGCACCGACCAAGACAAGAAGTTCGTTATGCTGGTCGGCGACGACAGCCGCGCGGTCTATCGCTCCGTCACGCTTGGCGGCGCGGTCGATGGCCTGCGGATCGTCACCGCCGGCCTGAAATCCGGCGACCGCATCGTCGTCAACGGCCTGCAGCGCGTGCGTCCCGGCGCACTTCTGAAGATGGAAGTCGCCGAGATGGGCGCGCGCGGCATGCAGCAGGCATCCACTGAAACCAACCAGCACGTCGTGCAGCGCTAGGCGCTGCGCGCGGGGGCGGAGCCATGAATCTCTCAAAATTCTTCATCGACCGGCCGATCTTTGCCGGCGTGCTATCGATCCTGATCTTCCTGGCGGGCCTGATCTCGCTGGTGGCGATGCCGATCTCGGAATATCCCGATGTGGTGCCGCCGTCGGTCGTGGTGCGCGCGACCTATCCCGGCGCCAATCCGAAGGTGATCGCCGAGACGGTGGCAACGCCGATCGAGGAGCAGATCAACGGCGTCGAGGGCATGCTCTATATGTCGAGCCAGGCGACCACCGACGGCGCGATGACGCTGACGGTGACATTCCGGCTCGGCACTGACCCCGACAAGGCGACCCAGCTGGTGCAGAACCGCGTGCAGCAGGCCGAGCCGCGCCTGCCGGCGGTGGTCCGCCAGCTCGGCATCATCACCAAGAAAAGCTCGCCCGACCTCACCATGGTCGTGCATCTGCTGTCGCCGAACAATCGCTACGACATGACGTATCTGCGCAATTACGCAGTGCTCAACGTCAAGGACCGGCTGGCACGGATCGACGGCGTCGGCGACGTCCAGCTCTATGGCGCCGGCGACTATTCGATGCGGGTCTGGGTCGATCCGCAGAAGGCCGCCGAGCATTCGCTGACCGCGAGCGACGTCGTGCGCGCGATCCAGGCCCAGAACGTCGAGGCCGCGGCCGGCGTGGTCGGCTCCTCGCCCAGCGTCAAGGGCATCGACCTCCAGCTCTCCGTCAACGCGGAAGGACGGCTGTCGACCGAGGAGCAGTTTGGCGACATCGTGGTGAAGACCGGCTCCGCCGGCGAGGTGGTGCGGCTGCGTGATGTTGCCCGGATCGAGCTCGGCGCCTCCGAATACGGCCTGCGTTCGTTGCTCGACAACAAGCAGGCGGTCGCGATCCCGATCTTCCAGGCGCCTGGTTCGAACGCGCTGGAAATCTCTGATCATGTCCGCGCGACGATGGCCGAGATCAAGAAGAACATGCCGGAAGGCGTGTCGTACCAGATCGTCTACGATCCCACCCAGTTCGTGCGCTCGTCGATCGAGGCCGTCATCCATACGCTGCTCGAGGCGATCGCGCTCGTCGTGCTGGTCGTGATCCTGTTCCTGCAGACCTGGCGCGCCTCGATCATTCCGCTGATCGCGGTTCCAGTGTCGATCGTCGGCACCTTCGCGGTGATGCACGTGTTCGGCTTCTCGATCAACGCGCTCAGCCTGTTCGGCCTGGTGCTGGCGATCGGCATCGTGGTCGACGACGCCATCGTGGTGGTCGAGAACGTCGAGCGCAACATCGAGTCCGGCCTGTCGCCGCGCGACGCCACCAACCAGGCAATGCGCGAAGTGTCCGGCCCGATCATCGCGATCGCGCTGGTGCTGATCGCTGTGTTCGTGCCGCTCGCCTTCATCTCCGGCCTCACCGGACAGTTCTACAAGCAGTTCGCGCTGACGATCGCGATCTCGACCGTGATCTCGGCGATCAACTCGCTGACGCTTTCGCCGGCGCTGTCGGCACTGCTTCTGAAGGGCCATCACGAGCCGAAGGACTGGCTGACCCGGGTCATGGAGAGGTCGCTGGGCTGGTTCTTCCGCGGCTTCAACAAGGTGTTCACCAAGTCGTCCGCGAACTACGGCCGTACCGTCACCAAGGTGATCTATGGCAAGGCCGTCGTGATCGGTCTCTATGTGCTGTTGATCGGCGTGACCGGCGTGCTGTTCAAGCAGGTGCCGAGCGGCTTCGTGCCGGGCCAGGACAAGCAATACCTGGTCGGCTTTGCGCGGTTGCCTGATGGCGCCACGCTCGACCGCACCGAGGAAGTGATCCGCAAGATGAGCGAGATCGCGCTGACCCAGCCGGGCGTCGAAAGCTCGGTGGCGTTCCCGGGCCTGTCGATCTCCGGCTTCACCAACTCCTCCAACGCCGGCATCGTGTTCTCGACCTTGAAACCGTTCGACGAGCGCAAGGATCCCTCGCTGAGCGGTCCGGCGATCGCGGCGGCGTTGAACAAGAAATATGCCGGCATCCAGGATGCCTTCATCGCGATGTTCCCGCCGCCGCCGGTCAACGGCCTCGGCACCATCGGCGGCTTCAAGCTGCAGATCGAGGACCGCGCCGGCCTCGGCTATGAGGCGTTGAACGACGCCACCAAGGCGTTCATGACCGCGATGCAGAAGGCGCCGGAGATCGCCGGCGTGTTCTCGAGCTTCCAGGTCAACGTGCCGCAGCTGTTCGCCGACATCGACCGCACCAAGGCGTTGCAGCTCGGCGTGCCGGTCACCGAAGTCTTCAACACCCTGCAGATCTATCTCGGCTCCTACTATGTCAACGACTTCAACAAATTCGGCCGCACCTATTCGGTCTATGTGCAGGCCGACGCGCCGTTCCGCGCGCGTGCCGACGACATCAGGCAGTTGAAGGTGCGCTCGTCGTCGGGCGACATGGTGCCGCTGTCGGCCTTGCTGAAGGTCCGCCAAAGCGCGGGGCCGGAGCGCGCGATTCGCTACAACGGCTTCCTGTCGTCTGATATCAACGCCGCTGCCGCGCCGGGCTATTCCTCCGGCCAGGCGCAGGAGGCAGCGACGCGGATCGCGGCCGAAGTATTGCCGCCGGGCTTTGCCTTCGAATGGACCGACCTGACCTATCAGGAGTTCATCGCCGGCAATTCCGGGATCTGGGTGTTCCCGCTCGCGATCCTGCTGGTGTTCCTTGTGCTGGCCGCGCTCTATGAGAGCCTGGCGCTGCCGCTGTCGATCATCATGATCGTGCCGATGGGCCTGTTGGCGGCGATGTTCGGGGTCTGGCTGTCGAAGGGCGACAACAACGTCTTCACCCAGATCGGCCTGATCGTGCTGGTGGGCCTGTCGGCCAAGAACGCCATCTTGATCGTCGAATTCGCGCGCGAGCTCGAATTCGCCGGACGCTCGCCGATCAGAGCGGCGATCGAGGCCAGCCGGCTGCGGTTGCGGCCGATCCTGATGACGTCGATGGCGTTCATCATGGGTGTGTTGCCGCTGGTGCTGTCGACCGGTGCGGGCTCGGAGATGCGGCGCGCGATGGGTGTCGCGGTGTTCTCCGGCATGATCGGCGTCACGGTGTTCGGCCTGTTCCTGACGCCGGTGTTCTATGTGCTGTTGCGCACGCTCACCGGCATGAAGCCGCTGACGCAGCACGGCGAGGCGACGATCCCCGGAAAGGCACACGCGGCATGATGCCGCGTGTGTAACCTTTGTCTCATACTGCAAGAGGTCAGGCTGCGATATCGAGCAGCAGAAGTGACGAACCGCGGACCAGCACCTTGCGGCCCGCGGGCGTCAGCTCAAACGCGTCGCCTCGTACAGCGACATAACCGAGCGTGATCAGGCTTTCGACGGCAAACCGGTTCAAACGTGAAGGGTTTGCTGCGGGAGCCCGCAGCGCTTTCAGCGCATCCCACTGATCGGGTCTGAGTTCGAATTCTTCGCTCATTGGTCCAGGCACTCCGGAAGTTCTTGGCGTGCGAGATACAGAGCGCAGATGAATTTCGTGCGACCACAACGAGTCAGGATTTCGATTTATGTGGACGCGCCGTCACATCGCCGTGTCATTGGAATACTTCAATTTTTTCGAATCATTGCGGCGCAACAACGCGTGATTTCGTCACAGAGATTAATCCCGAATTGTCACACAGGTTAATCGTCTCGATTAACCGCGCCGCACGCTTGCGCCGCCATCGACCGGCAACGTGACACCGGTCACGAAATTCGCTTCATCGGACGCGAGAAATAGTGCGGCATTCGCGACATCCCAGCCGGTGCCCATCTTGTGACGCAGCGGCACCTTGCTGTCGCGCTCGGCCTCGACCTCGGCGCGGCTCTTCTTGAATTCGCGGGCGCGCGTATCGACGGCCATCGGCGTGTTCATCAATCCGGGCAGGATCACGTTTGCGCGAATGCCATATTGCGCATTCTGGTAGGCGAGCTGTTCGGTGAAGGCGATCATCGCCGACTTGGTCGCCTTGTAGGCGACGTAAGGGTAGGTCGTGATCGCGGCCATCGACGAGATGTTGATGATCGAGCCGCTCTGCTGCTGGCGCATGATCGGGATCACGTGCTTGGCGGCGAGGATGCAGCTCTTCAGATTAATCGCCACGCAGCGGTCGAATGCTTCCTCTGATATGTCGAGCAACTCGGCATCGCCGCCGGAGAGGCTGACGCCGACATTGTTGTGCAGGATATCGACGCTGCCCCAGCGGCCATGCGCATCCGCCACCATCGCCTTGATGTCGGAATTCTTGGTGACGTCGGCCTTGAAGGCAACCGACGTGCCGCCCTTGGCCACGATCAGATCGACGGTCTCTTGCGCCGAATCCAGGTTGTGATCGACGCACAGTACCTTTGCGCCTTCGCGCGCGAAGGTCAGCGCGGTGGCGCGGCCGTTGCCGATGCCCTCGCCGGGGCTTTGGCCGGCGCCGACGACGATGGCGACGCGATCTTGCAGGCGCATGTCACTTCACTCCCGGGATCGGGTACTGCTGCAGTACCTCTTTGTAGCTGGGTTCATTGTCGATCTGCATGGTGGCGAGCACCCGCACGACTGCGCAGTAGAATGCGATGGTCAACACCAGGTCGGTCATGTGCTCGTCGGAGAGATGTTGCTTGATCTCGGCGAAGGTCGCCTCCGACATCGCGAGCTCGCGCACCATCTCGCGGGCGCCCCTGAGGATCGCTCTTGCCAGCGGCTCGAGCTGCGACGGCTTGCCGTCGGTTTCCGCGATCAGGCCCTTGATGTCCTCATCGGTGACGCCGAACTCCTTGCCGATCTTCACATGGTGGGTGAATTCGTACTCGGACTTCTCCAGCCAGCCGACCTGCAGGATCGCGAGCTCGCGCAGCCGCGGGTCGAGCTTGCTCTTGAAGCGGATATAGCCGCCGATGCCGTTGAAGGCCCGCGCCATGTCCGGCGAGTTCACCAGCAGCTTGTGCAGATTGGTGTTGCGCTTGAGCATGTCGCGATACTCAGCTGCGACCTGGTCGGCTTCGAGATAGGGCAGGCGGGCCATTGTTGTTGTCCTTGGTTCGGCGGCTTGCAATATTAGCGTTGTCTGGCGGCGGCTGTCGCTTCAGCCGTAGAGGGCTTTGTGTTCGCTGGCGTAGTTGGCGTAGGAGTCCTTCATGCTGGCGCCGTTGAGCAGCATGGTCGCGACCACGGCGTTGTCGGCATCGTATACGGTCGAGCGCACCCACATGCTTTCGGTGCGCTTGCTGCCGGAGAGCGCCACGACCTCGCGCTCGACCCAATAGGTCTCGCCCGGGAACAGCGGCCCGCGCAGCAGCCGGATCTCCTGATCGGCGAACAGCCCGACGGCCGGGCCGCGGACCGGCAGCCTGTCCTCGCGCGCACGGTACTGGAACAGCACGCTCAGCATCTCCATCGGGATGACGGCGCGGCCCCAGGGATTGTGCTCCAGCGAATAATAGTCCGACGGCTCGGTGATCACCTTGAGCTTGTCGGTCAGCGAGAACGGGTAGAGATCGCCCATGTTCTGGTCGAAATCCATCTTGATGGCCTGCCGCGGCGTCTTCATGCCGACCTTGATGTCGGCGAGGATCACCGGATCGGTCAGCGGCTTCAATTCGCCGAGCCGGTGGCTCAGCGCGGTCTCGCTGCCATCGCCGTCGATCGAGGCGGTGCCGCGCAGGATCTCGGTGCCGTCGCGCTTGATCATGCCGATCGCGCAAACGGTCTGGCCCGGCTTCGGCTTCTCGATCTGGGCCTGCACCTCTTCGCCCTCGAATACCGGATTGCGGTAGTGCGCCGACAGGCACCCGGTCATGAACCAGGCGCGGCCCCAGATCCGCTCGCACAGCGGCGCGAACTGGCTGAAATGGGTCGGTCCCTCGATGGTGCCGCCGCGGAAGCCGAGCTTCTGCGCGGTTGCGTCGTCGTGGATCGACGCGTGGGAGTCGTAGGTCTGGGCCTGCAGCATCTGCTTCGGGCTGCGCCAGGGACCCACCAGCAGATCGCCATTCTCCACGATTTCCGTCGTGAACGCGGATTCGACTTTAATCATCCTTGGTCTCCCTTTGCGCGCCACCGTTTCAAAGATGCCGGGGTTCGGCAAGCCTCGCAGAGCAGCAGGGCCTCGCAGAGCAACAACACCGCACAACGAGATATGTGCTGCGACCATGGAAACGGGGCTGTTGATGCATAACAAAATCAGTGCATGCTGATGCATGATCATGGACAGACAATGAGACCGGTTCGGACCGGCGTGGCTGACTGACGGGGAAACTGATGGCGTTGATGGACGTTGGACTGGACGACAAGTACCGGTTGGACACGAAGCGAATCTTCCTCTCCGGTACCCAGGCTCTGGTCCGATTGCCCATGTTGCAGCGCGAACGCGATCGCGCGCACGGGCTGAACACCGCCGGGTTCATCTCCGGTTACCGCGGCTCGCCGCTCGGCATGTACGACCACGCGCTGTGGCGGGCGAAATCGTTCCTCAAAGAGCATGACATCGCCTTCGTTCCCGGCCTCAACGAGGACCTGGCGGCGACCGCGGTGTGGGGCAGCCAGCAGGTCGGCATGTTCCCCGGGGCCAAGGTCGATGGCGTGTTCGGCATCTGGTACGGCAAGGGGCCCGGCGTCGACCGCTCGCTCGACGCGCTCAAGCACGCCAATTCCGCCGGCACCTCGCCGAATGGCGGCGTGATCGCGCTCGCCGGCGACGACCATGGCTGCCAGTCCTCGACGCTTGCGCACCAGAGCGAGCAGGTGTTCGCCTCGGCGCTGATGCCGGTGGTCAATCCGGCGACGCTGCAGGACTATCTCGATCTCGGCATTCTCGGCTTTGCGCTGTCGCGATATTCCGGCTGCTGGGTCGGCTTCAAGGCGATCTCCGAGACGGTGGAGAGCTCGGCCTCGATCGTCAGCGATCCCGATCGCATCAAGATCATCATGCCCGACGATTTCGAGATGCCGCCCGGCGGCCTCTCGATCCGCTGGCCGGATCCGCCGCTCGAAGCCGAACGCAGGCTGCACGGGCCCAAGATGGAGGCGGTCGCGGCCTTCGCCCGCGCCAACCGGTTCGACCGCATCGTGCTGGATTCAAAGCCGGCGCGGCTCGGCATCATGGCGACCGGCAAGGCCTATCTGGACCTGCGCCAGGCGCTCGCCGATCTCGGCATCACCGATGCCGAGGCGCAGGACCTCGGTTTGCGCATCTACAAGGTGGCGTTGACCTGGCCGCTGGAAGCCAACGGCGCGCGCGCCTTCGCGGAAGGCTTGCAGGACGTGCTGGTCGTCGAGGAGAAGCGCGGCTTCATCGAGGACCAGCTGGTTCGCATCCTCTACAACATGGACGCATCGAAGCGTCCCTCTGTGGTTGGCAAGCGCGACGAAAGCGGCGCACCGCTGCTGCCGAGCGAGGGCGAACTGACGCCGACCATGGTCGCGGCCGCCGTCGTCGCGCGGCTGCGTAAGCTCGGTCACCGCAGCCCGCTGCTGGAGCAGCGCCTCGCCAAACTCGAGGCGTTCGATCGCCCGGCCGAGGGCACCGGCGCCGCGAAGCTGGCGCGCACGCCGTATTTCTGCTCGGGGTGCCCGCACAATTCGTCGACCAAGATCCCCGAGGGCAGCCGTGCCATGGCCGGGATCGGCTGTCACGGCATGGCGCTGTCGGTGCCGAACCGCAACACCCAGACCATCTCACATATGGGCGCAGAGGGCGTGAGCTGGATCGGGCAGGCGCCGTTCACCAGCGAACAGCATGTGTTCCAGAATCTCGGCGACGGCACCTACACGCATTCCGGTTTGCTGGCGCTGCGCGCGGCGGCTGCGGCCGGCGTCAACATCACCTACAAGATCCTCTACAACGACGCGGTCGCGATGACCGGCGGCCAGCCCGCCGAAGGCGGCTTCACCGTGTCGCAGATCGCGCATCAGGTCTGGGCCGAGGGCACCAGGAAGCTCGCGATCGTCTCCGACGATCCCGACAAATATCCTGCCAATTACTTCCCGTCCGGGGCCACCATCCATCATCGCCGCGAGCTCGACGCCGTGCAGCGCACCTTGCGCGAGATCGAGGGCCTCACCGTCCTGATCTACGACCAGACCTGTGCCGCCGAAAAGCGCCGCCGCCGCAAGCGCGGGCTGTTTCCCGATCCAGCCAAGCGCGTCTTCATCAATGAACGGGTCTGCGAAGGTTGCGGCGACTGTTCGGTGGCGTCGAACTGCGTCTCGGTGCAGCCGCTGGAGACCGAGCTCGGCCGCAAGCGCCGCATCGACCAGTCGAACTGCAACAAGGATTTCTCCTGCATCGAGGGCTTCTGCCCGAGCTTCGTGATGGTGCAGGACCCGAAGCTGCGCAAGGCGGACCGTACGGCCGCTGATCCCAAGGCGCTGTTCGCCGACCTGCCGAACCCGCCTGCGGCGGCCCTGAGCGCGCCCTACAACATCCTGATCACGGGCATCGGCGGCACCGGCGTCATCACCATCGGCGCGCTGCTCGGCATGGCCGCGCATGTCGAGGGGCTCGCCTGCTCGACGCTCGACTTCACCGGCCTGTCGCAGAAGAACGGCGCTGTCATGAGCCATGTCCGGCTGGCGCCGGCGTCCGACATGCTGACCACGGTCCGCATCGCGCCCGGCAATGCCAACCTGATCCTGGGCTGCGACCTCGTTGTCGCCACCAGCGTGCCGGCACTGAGCCGTGCCGAGCGTGGCGTCACCCGCGCCGTCGTCAACGCCGACCTGCTGCCGACCGCAAGCTTCGTGATCGACCCCGATATCGATTTCGAGGCCAGCTCGATGCGCGACGCGCTGAACGGCGCGGTGCGGCCTGACGATCTCGACATCCTTGATGCCACGGGACTGGCGACCGCGCTGATGGGCGACAGCATCGCCACCAACGCGTTCATGCTCGGCTTCGCGTTCCAGCGCGGCGCGATCCCGCTGTCGCTGGAGGCGATCCTGAAGGCGATCGAGCTCAACGGCGCGGCGATCGAGATGAACAAGACCGCGTTCTCGTGGGGCCGGCTTGCCGCGCACGATCTGCAACGCGTGGTCAGCGCTGCGCGCTTCAAGAGCGCAGGTTCCGCGCCGGCCAAGAAGACGCTCGACGAGGCGATCGCGTTCCGCGCCAAATTCCTCACCGACTATCAGGACGCGGCCTACGCCAAACGCTATCTCGACGATGTCGCGCGCGTCCGCGCGGCCGAGACCGCGGCGGCGCCGGGCTCGCAGGACCTGACCGAGGCGTTTGCGAAAGGCCTGTTCAAGCTGATGGCCTACAAGGACGAATACGAGGTCGCGCGGCTCTATTCCGACGGCGAGTTTACGAAGGCCCTGCGGGAGCAGTTCGAGGGCAATTCCGGCTTGAAGGTGCTGCTGGCGCCGCCGCTGCTGGCGCAACGCGATCCCGTCACCGGGCGCTTGCAGAAGCGCGAGTTCGGGCCGTGGATCTTCAAGGCGTTCGGCCTGCTCGCGGGGTTGAAGGGCCTGCGCGGCACCGCGTTCGACATCTTCGGCTACACCGCCGAGCGCAAGATGGAGCGCGCCTTGCCGGTGGAGTATTCGGCGATGATCCTGCGTCATCTCGGCGGCAACAAGCCGCTCGACCTGCCGCGCCTCGTGGCGCTGGCCAAGGCTGCGGACCTCGTCCGCGGCTATGGCCACATCAAGGAAGGCAACGTCGCCCGCTACCGCACCGAATGCGCGCGGCTGGAGCGCGCGATCGGCCAGCCGCTGGCGCAGGCGGCTGAATAGGCCAGGGCGGGGGCAGCGGGAACTTTCCGCTGTTCCCGTGGTTGACCGGTAACCCTGCCCGCAATCAGCGGCTGGAATCGCGCGGCCGGGTTCCTACATGATGGCTGTTCTGTTCGAGTGATTTCAGGAGGCCCTTTTGACGGTCCTGAAAAGCGTTTTCGTTGCAACAGTTTGTACCGCGTCCTTGGCTCTGGCCGGCGTGGCGTTGGCCGACGACTATCGTCCGAGCGAGTTCTTCAGCCTCGATCTCTCCCGGGCCGTGCTGTCGCCGAAGCCGCTCGGCCCGCCCGCGCAGTTCGAGCCGCTTCCGGTCGAAGCGAAGACCGACCACGGGCCGGATCAGCATGCAGCCGCCGAGCCCAAGGTCGAGGAGCCGACGGTCGAGCAGCAGAAGCCCTTGTGGACCACCCGGGTTACCGCGCCGCAAGAGCGGAAGCGTGCCGCTACGCACGTTCCCGCCCGCGCCAAGCTCGCGCGGCGACACTCGAACCCGCTCGACGCGGAAGCCCGCGACACCCGGATCCAGACCTGGCCGTGCCGGACCGGCGGCATCTGCAACTGGCAGCGGTGAGAGTCGGCGCTCTCGCGCCGATCTCCACGTACATCCCGCCAGTACCCAAACCCGTCATCCCTGAGGTGCGAGCGGAGCGAGCCTCGAAGGATGAATCGGCCACGAGCGCGGCCGTGCATCCCTCGAGACGCGCGCAAGAGCGCGCTCCTCGGGATGACGGGTCTAGCTTTCCGGGCGCTGTGGCTCCGATCGCCGCTCCCCGCTGAGTCATCCCGCCGTCGCAAAACCGTCGGCGGAGAGTCAAGAAACTGTAAGCCCGGAGTCAAACGGCGCAGGCAAAACCCTCGTCAGGATATGGCGAAGGTTACGGGATGCCGACAGCGATCTCCGCGAGGCGGCGAGGCCTCACAAGGCGTCAGCTTCTGGTGCGCTCGGCGTCCACGGCCGCGCTGGCGGGATTGGGCGCGCTGGCGAGACCCTATCTCAGCCGCGCGGCGGATCGGCCCGCGATCGCGGGCATCCAGTCCGGCGACATCGCCACCGATTCCGCCGTGATCTGGGCCCGCACTGACCGCGCCGCGCGGATGCAGATCGAATGCGCTTCCGTCGAAAACTTCGCCACCATCCTGCGCACCGCGTGCGCCGATGCGCTGCCCGAGCGCGACTTCACCGCGAAACTCCTGCTCGATGATCTGCCGCCGGGCCAGGACCTGTTCTATCGCGTGCGTTTCGAGGATCGCGACGGCGTTGCCGGTGAGAGCCGCGTCGGGCACTTCCGCACCGCGCCGCTCGATCGCCGCTCAGTCTCCTTCGTCTGGTCCGGTGACGTCGTCGGGCAGGGCTGGGGCATCGACCCTGCGCGCGGCGGTCTGCGCAGCTACCACACCATGCTGAACGAGCGCCCGGATTTCTTCATCCACTCCGGCGATCACATCTACGCCGATTGCACCGTGCCGGCGGAGCAGAAGCTGCCGAACGGCGAGGTCTGGCGCAACATCGTCACCGCGGAGAAATCCGTCGTCGCGCGCAGCCTCGAGGAGTTTCGCGGCAACTACAAATACAACTGGCTCGACGAGAATTTCCGCGCCTTCCACGCCGAAGTGCCGATGTTTGCGCAATGGGACGACCATGAGGTGGCCGACGACTGGTCGCCGATCGGCACCGCCGATTCGACCGGCTACGACGCGGACGGCAGCTCGCGCCTGGTGGCGCGGGCGCGCCGTGCCTTCCATGAATTCATGCCGATGCGGCTGATGCCGGAGCGCGACGGCCGGGTCTATCGCAAGATCCCTTATGGGCCGCTGCTCGACGTCTTCATCATCGACATGCGCTCCTACCGCGATTCGAGCTGGAACAAGCAGGGCGATCCGGACCAGGCCTTCATTCTCGGCGAGGGCCAGCTTGCCTGGCTGAAGCGGGAGCTGGTGGCGTCGGACGCGATCTGGAAGGTGATCGCGGCCGACCTGCCGATCGGGCTCGTCAGCCTCGATGCCGTCGCGCTCGGCGACGGGCCGCCCGAGCGGCGCGAGCACGAGATTGCCGATCTCTTGTCCTTCATGAAGCGCGCCGGCGTCCGCAACACGGTGTGGCTCACCGCCGACATGCACTACACCGCCGCGCATCACTATGATCCGAACCGGGCGGTGTTCCAGGAGTTCGAGCCGTTCTGGGAATTCGTTTCCGGCCCGCTGCATGCCGGCACCTGGTCGCCCGGCGAGCTCGACAACACCTTTGGCCCGAAGGCGATGTACCAGAAGGGCTGCTCGGCCGAGCAGGGCGACAACCTCGCGCCGTGCTTCGGCCTGCAATTCTTCGGCCGCGTCGACATCGACGGCAAGACCGGCGTGATGAAGGTGACGCTGAAGGACGTCGACAACCACGATCTCTGGTCGGTCGACATCGAGCCGCGGCCGGACGCGCGGCCCGGCCAGATCCTGGCGCAGCACATCTAGATCCGTCCCTCATCCCGTCGCGACATCTTGATTGCGGGGTGCCTTGCCCGACGGACCGGTTTGCGGGCAGACTGTCGCCTGGCAGTTCTGCCAATTTCATTCCTTACAGCCGATTTGCTGGCGTGACGTCGTCGATTTCCTCGGCGTCCCACGCGTCAGGAGCTATCCCATGGAAAATCTGCAAATACAGGGCATCAGCCTGCCGCAGCTCGGGCTCGGCACCTTCCGCATGCAGGGCGATGTCTGCCGTGCGGCGGTCGAGAGCGCGCTTGGGCTCGGTTACCGACACATCGACACCGCCGAGATGTACGCCAATGAAGAGGCGATCGGACAGGCGATAGCGGCTTCGAAGATCGCGCGCAAGGACCTGCATGTGACCACCAAGGTCTGGCACGAGAACCTGGCGCCGGATGCGATCCGCAAGGCGTTCGACGCCAGCCTGAACAAGCTGCGGCTCGATCACGTCGATCTCTATCTGGTGCATTGGCCGTCGCGGAACATGAAGCTGCCTGCCGTGTTCGAGACGCTGATGCGGCTGAAGGAAGAGGGCTGCACCCGCGCGATCGGCGTCGCCAATTTCACCACTGCGCTGCTCAAGACCGTGGTCGAGGACATCAAGGCGCCGATCGCCTGTAATCAGATCGAGTATCACGCGATGCTGGACCAGACGCCGGTGCGGAAATATCTTGCCGCGAAATCGATCCCGCTGGTGGCCTATTGTCCGCTGGCGCAGGGCCGTTTCGCGACCGACGAGACATTGGCGAAGATCGGCCGCAAGCATGGTGCGACCGCGGCGCAGGTGGCGCTGAAATGGCTGCTCGATCAGGACGGCGTTGCGGCGATCCCGAAAGCCTCGCGCGCAGAAAGCCAGCAGGCCAATCTCGATGCGCTGAAGGTCGAACTCGATGCCGACGACCGCAAGGCGATCGCCGCGCTGCCCAAGGACATGCGCTGCGTCAATCCGGGCTTTGCGCCGGCGTGGGATTGAGCCGTCGACCATCCGACGCAGATGTTGAAAAAGAAAATGGCTCCGTAAGGAGCCATTTTCCGTTGTGTCGGTCTCTTGTCGGCGGTTAGTAGCGGTCGCGCCGGATCACGACGGTGCGGTCATGGTCGTGATGCCAGCCGCGATGCCAACCACGGTCGTGGCGCATCTCGGCGCGCGCGCCCCAGCCACGATCCCAGTGATGGTGGCCGCGCTTGATCACGACGGTCTCGGCGCTCGCGATCGACGGAACGGCCACTGCAAGCGTACCAATCGCCGCAAGAACAAAACCAATCTTTTTCATTTCATCCTCCTCAAATGATGCGAGGAAGCAACCGGGCAGGCATCGAAACGTTCCTCAGGAACCGGCGGAGTTTTCTGAACGGTTGTTCAGGCGGACTTGCCTAACCACCGGGTCCGACGCATCATCGCGCCATAAAAATCAATGGTCGGGGGAACGGTGCCGTGAGTGGATTTTCGCGCCGGGATTTTTTGAAAGCCACGGGATCGACCGCTGCCGCCGCCATTGCAGGGCCGGCCGCTGCGGCGATGGGGCCGGACGACAAGTTCGACCTCGTGATCAAGAGCGGCGACGTGATCGATCCCAGCCAGTCGCTGCGCGGCAAGCGCGACATCGGCATCCGCTGGGGCTTCATCGAAGCCATCGAAGACGAGATCCCCGCCGCGCGCGCGGCCAAGACGATCGACGCATCGGGCAGGCTCGTGATGCCCGGCCTCGTCGATCTGCACTGCCACGTCTATCCCTATGGATCGGCGATCGGCATTCCCGCCGACGAGCTGGTGCAATTCCAGGGCACCACGACCGTGGTCTCGGCCGGCGATGCCGGCGTCAACAATCTCGCGGCGCTGCGGCGTTTCATCGTGGCGCAGTCGCGGGCGCGAATCTACGCCTTCGTCCACATCGCCAATAACGGCCTGTCGGCTTTCCCGGTGGCCGAGCTCTACAACATCGACAATGCCCAGGTCGAAGCCTGCGCGATGGCGCTCGCCGAAAATCCGGACTTCCTGATCGGGGTCAAGGTGCGGATGTCGGAGAACGTCATCTTCAAACACGGCATCGAGCCGCTGAAGCGCGGCATCCAGGCCTGCGAGATGTGCGGCTGGCCGGCGCGGATGATGGTGCATATCGGCGGCGTCGAGACCAGGGAGCTGATGTCCGACATCCTCGATCTGCTGCGGCCGGGCGATATCCTCACCCACGCCTATTCCGGTGCGCCGAACATGTCCGGCGCCTTCACCAACATCGTGCAGGACGGCAAGCTGCTGCCGGCCGCGCTCGCGGCCAAGCAGCGCGGCGTGCTGTTCGATGTCGGCCATGGCGGCGGCAGCTTCGATTTCACGGTGGCGGAGATCGCGATCCCCGCGGGCTGCACGCCGGATACGATATCCTCCGACATCCACGTCTTCTCGGGCAATTCGCCCGGCATCCCGTTCCTGCCGAACGTGATGAGCAAGTTCCTGGCGATGGGCTCCTCGCTGGATCAGGTCGTCGCGATGGCGACCTCGGTGCCGGCGCGGATCATCAACCGCGCCCCGAAGATCGGCACGCTGCAGCGTGGCGCGCCCGGCGATGTCGCGATCATGGACCTCGTCGAAGGCCCGGTCACCTTCCTCGATACCCGCAACAACAAGCGCGACGGCAATCTGCAGCTGAAGCCGGTTCAGACCGTGGTCAACGGCGTGCCGTTCGGCCGGCCCTACCAGGCGCCATTTTCGGTGCGGTGAACGGCGCGCCCCGCCGGTCCCTGTCATTGATCCGCATCAAGGACAGCAAATTCCGCTGGTCGATGATGAGCGATCATAAAGGGGCACGTCGTGACCGGGAATCATTCCTCCATCGACCGATCGGTACGCACTTCCGCGCCTGACGGCGCACCGTTCTCCGAAAGTGATTTCCTGCTGCAACTGGGCGCGGCTGTCCGCGGCGCGCGGGCGAATGCCGGCATGACGCGTCGCGAACTGGCCCGCCGCTCTGGCGTGTCGCAGCGCTATATTGCGCTCATAGAAGCCGGCAAGGGCAACGTCTCGATCGTGCTTTTGCTGCGCATCTTGAACGCCTTCCGCTACGTTGTCACCAAGGCGGCCTGACCGGGAAGAGGATATGGCTTTGATGGGCGAACTCGTACTGGCCGCCAAGGTCAGCCATGTGCCGTCTCTGATGCTGTCGGAGCCGGCCGATCATCCGCTGCACGATGTGAGGGCCGGCGCGGTCGCAGCATTGCGAGAACTCGGCCGCCGCGCCAGGGAACGCAGGGTATCGACCTTTGTGGTGTTTGATACCCACTGGCTATCGAATTTCGGCTACCACATCAACGCCAATGCCCGGCATCGCGGCTCGTTCACGAGCCACGAGGCGCCGCAGATGATCAAGGATCTGGGCTACGATCTGCCGGGGAATAGCGCGCTGGCAGAAGCGATTGCGCAGGAGGCGGCAAGCGTCGGCCTCAACGTGATGGCGCACCGGGTCGAAAGCCTTGGTCTGGAGTACGGCACCATCGTCCCGATGCACTACCTCAACCCGGAGGGCTGGGCGAAGGTGGTCTCGGTCGCGTCGCCGCTATTCACATCGATGGAGGAGAGCCGGCTGCTCGGTGAAGCGACCCGCCGTGCGATCGCGCGGTCCGGCGAGCGGGTTGCGCTGCTTGCCAGCGGATCGCTATCGCATCGGTTGTTGCCGAACAAGAAGCTCGGCCCCGAAGCCTGGACATCGATCGCCAGCGAGTTCAACCGCCAGGTCGATCTGCGCGTGCTGGAGCTTTGGCAGCAGCGTCGCTATAGGGAGTTTCTCGATATGCTTCCCGATTACGCAACGCGGTGTCACGGCGAAGGCGGGATGGCCGACACCATCATGCTGTTCGCGGCGCTCGGCTGGTACGATTTCCGTGGCCCAGCCGAACAACTCTGCGACTACTTCCCGTCGAGCGGAAGCGGCCAGGTGAACGTGGAGTTTCACGTGGCCTCTGAAGTGGGCTCGGCGGTGTCAGCCTAGAGCCCCGTTCCGATTGAATCGGAACGGGGCTCTAGATTCTTATTTTGACGCGTTTTTCTTCACGCGAACCGGTATCCACTTCGCTCGAAAACGCTCTAGCCGCGCTTCTCCACATTGCTGCTGCGCTCGGGTACGCCGAACTCCTTGCGGCACACCTCCGCCAGCACGGCGACGCCTTCGCGAATCTGGTCGTGCGAGGGGCTCGCGAAGCAGAGCCGGAGCCGGCTGCCGGAATGGGCCTTGCTGGTCGACCATTCCGGTCCGGGGTTGATCGAGACCCCGGCGGCGAGCGCCGCCTGGTAGAGCTTCAACGTATCGACGTTGTCGGGCAGCTTGACCCACAGGAAGATGCCGCCCTTCGGCGCCTCGAATTCGGCCGAGGTGCCGAATTGCTCGTTCAGCGCCTCCATCAGCGTGTCGAGCTTTGCGCGCAGGCCTTTGGTCAGTCGCGGCACGTGGGTCGCAAAATGCGGCGCGCAGTATTCCGCGAGCACCATCTGCTCCAGCGCGCCGGAGCCGGCGTCGGTCTTCAGCGGCAGCATCCGCGACATGATCTCCCACGGCGCGACGATGAAGCCGACCCGCAGCGCCGGCGCGATCGATTTCGAGAACGAGCCGATATGGATCACGCCGCCGTGCTTGCTCATCGCATAGATCGCGGGCGGCCGTTCGCCGTTCCAGATCAGATCGGCATAGCAATCGTCCTCGAAGATCGGCACGCCGTATTCTTTGGACAGCTTCAGCATCTCGGCGCGGCGGCCTTCGGGAAGGATCGAGCCGGTCGGGTTCTGCACCGTCGGGATCGTGTAGATGTATTTCGGCGTGATGCCGCGCCGCTTGTGATCGGCGAGCGCTGCGGCCAGCGCATCGATCCTGATGCCCTCGCCATCGAGGGGGATGCCGACCGCGTTGACGCCGAGCCGGGTCAGCCGGTTCAGCGAGCCCTGATAGGTCTCCTGCTCGATCAGCACGGTGTCGCCCTTGGTGAGCAGCGTCTGATTGACGAGGTCGAGCGCCTGCAGCGAGCCGGAGACGATCATGATCTCGTCCGGCGTGCAGGCGATCCCGGCATCGCGCTTCAGCTTCTCGGTCAGGAACTGGCGCAACGGCAGGTAGCCCTGCGGCCCGTGCGCGAGGTTGTAGGTCGCGAGATTCCTGCCTTCGCGCTTCAGCACGGCGTTGACCGCCTCCAGCAGCCCGTCGACCGGGACCTGGTCGGGATCGTTGTTGCCGCCGACGAAGCTGTATTTCGCGAGCCCGGTCCAGCGCGCGGCCGGTGCAGGCAGGCCGGCCGGGAGCAGTGGTGCAAAGTCGAACTGGGCCGAGGTGGACATGGACGTTTCGCTCCGTGTTGTTGTCGTTGAGAAGGTCCGCGGGAAGCGGCCTTCCGTGGAGTCAGTTCAATTCAGTTCTTGCCGGTCAGCCGGACCGGGCGACCCTGGCTGATGAAGGCGTAGTGCCCGGCGCCGACGCTGCCCACCATCAGGGCCTCGACCGCCGGTTCCGCGATTTCGCCGGCGGCCGCCCAATCGACCACGAAATTCGCGCCGGTGCCGCCGCGGGTATCGGTGGTGGCGATCGAAACCTCGACGGTCGCAAACGGTTTTAGCGCGACCGGCGCCTTGAGGTAGCTCTCCACCATCTTGCCTGATGTGTCGAAATAGGCGATCCGCTTCAGCACCAGGGGCCTGGTTTCGGAGGCGTTGTGCACGCTGAGCGTCACCGAGAAATCGGCCCTGAGCTTGCCCTGGCTCATCGATACGCTGGAATACACCGGCACGTAGAATGCACCGGATGTGGTGAGGCCTTCAGACGGCACCGCGGTGAGTGAGTTCGCAAAATTTTGTTCAATACTTGCCGGGGATTGTGCTAGCGCCTCAGTGATGCGCACGGTGAGCAGGCAGAGCAAAACTGCCAGAAAAATGCCGCCTGCGCGGATGTGACACATTGCTCGGTTGATCCTCACGCCCGGCCCTCTAGGTTGCGGCAACAGGAAGTCTTTGACGCATGCATGAACTGATTCCCGATATCACGCTCTGTATCCTGTTTGCCTGGGGGATTGGGCTGCTCGCCCATTTCTCCCGGCAACCGCTGATATTGGCCTACCTTATCGCCGGCTTTTTCATTGGTCCATTCGGCATGGGCTGGGTCAAGTCCCAGGAGTCGATCAGCGTCATCTCAGAGCTCGGCCTGATCTTCATGCTGTTCATGATCGGGCTGGAAATCGACCTCAAGAAGATCATCCGCGCCGGCAAGGTCATCCTGTTCGCCGGCGCCGGCGAGCTGATCGGCGGCTGCCTGATCGGCGCGGCATTCTTCGCCGGAATCGGGCTCGCGATCGGCGGCGGCAAGTTCGACGCGGTCTATCTTTGCGTCGCCTGTGCGCTGTCCTCGACCGTCATCATCGTCAAGGTGCTGTACGAGAAGCGCGAGCTCGATACGCTGCCGGGCCGCATCACGCTCGGCGTGCTGGTGCTGCAGGACATCTTCGCGATCCTGTTCCTGGCGGTGCAGCCGAGCCTCGACAATCTTCAGGTCAGCGTCGTGCTGCTGTCGATCGCCCGCGTTGCGGTGCTGGTCGCGACGGCGCTGGTGCTGAGCCGTTACGTGCTGCCGCGGCTGTTCCACCAGATCGCGCGGCGGCCGGAGCTCGTGCTGCTCGGTGCGCTCGCCTGGTGCTTCCTGATCGGCGAGATCGCCGAGCGGCTGCATCTGTCGCGCGAGATGGGCTCGCTGGTCGCCGGCGTCTCGATCTCGACCTTTCCCTACGCGCTCGACGTCACCGCCAAGGTGACGACGCTGCGGGATTTCTTCATCACGCTGTTCTTCGTCGCGCTCGGCATGACGATCCCGATCCCGGGCCTGCAGGTGATCTGGCTCGCGCTCGTCATTGCGGCGTTCACGGTGATAAGCCGTCTGATTACGACGTTCACGCCGCTCTACCTGATGAAGCAGGGTTTGCGCGCCAGCCTGCTGCCGGCGATCAACCTGGCCCAGATCTCCGAGTTCTCGCTGGTGGTGATCCAGACCGGCATTGCCGCCAACCACATCGGGACCGAGACCGCGAGCGCGGCCTCGTTCGCCTTCGTGGTGCTGGCGGTGCTCTCGACCTTTGCGATGGGCCGCAGCGACCAGATCGTGCGTGGCCTGATCGGTCCGCTGAAGCGGATCGGGCTGCGCGATCTCGACCATGTGGGCGAGGGCGGCCAGGAGGGGGGACACGGCGAGATCAGGCGTATCGTAATCCTCGGCTTTTTCCGCGCGGCGAGCGCCTTGGTCAGCCAGATCGAGCGGCAGAACCAGTCGCTGCTCGAACAGATCAGCGTCATCGACTTCAATCCGCTGGTGTTCCGCACGCTCACCGACCGCGGCATGCACGTGATCTATGGCGACATCAGCAATGTGGACACGCTCGTGCACGCCGGCATCGGCAAGGCCGAGATCATCATCCTGAGCGTGCCGGACTTCCTCCTGGTCGGTGCGGACAATGAGAAGCTGGTGCGCCACGTCCGCGCCCTCAATCCGACCGCGCGGATCGTCGCCACCGCGGATCTCCTCAGCGGCGTCGACGATCTCTACGAGGCCGGTGCCGACTATGTGACGGTGACCCGACTCAGCGACGCCGGCGAGCTCTATTCGGTGATCGAAGCCGCCGACGCCGGCCTGCTCGACGACAAGCGGGCCGAGATGGATGCCCAGCTCAGCGACCGGCGAGAGGTGCTGCCCTAAGGGTGCATCCACTTGGCGATTGCGTCGTCAGGCACGCCTTCGCTGGCGCGATTGCGTAGCCCGGATGGAGCGAAGCGAAAATCCGGGGCCACGCACGCAGAAACACCCCCCGGATTGCACTTCGCTCCGGGGCTACCGAGCACGATCCGGAAAAGTGGGCATCCGTTCTCCGGCGGTTCAAGTTCAAACAAGAAATCAAACAGGAAACGAGGTCCGTCCCAGGTCCTGGTATGCCTGCCGGACGCATGGCGGGTTGCATAATGATACTGGCGCTGACATCGGAACCCGGCTAATCCACTGCCTGCATAAAGCGAGATGTCAGGACAATGGCCGATACGATCCAGGAAGTGCTGCAAGCCTTTGCGAAGGGTGAGCTCGTCGTCGTCACCGATGATGACGATCGGGAAGGCGAGGGCGATTTGATCGTCGCGGCGTCGTTCTGCACGGCGGAGAAGATGGCTTTCATCATCCGCCACACCTCCGGCATCGTCTGCGCGCCGATCACCACCGAGGACGCCCGCCGGCTGCGGCTCGACCCGATGGTGGCGCATAATGAGTCCAACCACACCACGGCCTTCACCGTCTCGATCGACTACAAGCCCGATGGCGGCACCGGTATCTCGGCCGAGGAACGCGCCTCGTGCTGCCGCGCGCTCGCCAATCCCAATGCCGGCGCCAACGACTTTGCGCGACCCGGCCACATCTTCCCGCTGATCGCGCGCGACGGCGGCGTGCTGCTGCGCTCCGGCCATACCGAGGCCGCAGTCGACCTGTGCCGGCTCTCGGGCCTGCCGCCGGTCGGCGTCATCAGCGAGCTGATGAACGACGATGGAACCGTGATGAAGGGCGAGCAGGTCGCGAAATTCGCCGCCCGTCACAAGCTCAAGCACGTCACGATTGCCGACATGATCGCCTATCGCCAGGCGCGCGAGAAGCTGATCGAGCGGGTCGCGACCTTCACCACCGAAAGCCCGATCGGCCCGCTGCAGGGCTATGCCTACCGCTCGCCGTTCGACGAGATCATGCACGCGGCCTTCGTCTATAACGGCATCGGCGACGGCCGGGACGTGCTGACCCGGCTGCACAAGCCCAACATCGTGAAGGACCTGTTCACCGGGCCGGCGCGGATGGAAGCGGTGCTGCGGCACTTCAAGGATGCCGGCCGTGGCGTGCTGGTATATCTGCGCGACGGTGCCGCCGGTGTTCCGGTCCAGCCGGTCGGCGAGCAGAAGTCGGCAGAGGCCGATCGCAACAAGCAATGGCGCGAAGTCGGCGTCGGCGCGCAGATCCTGCGCGATCTCGGCATCACCTCGATCCGGCATTTGACCTCGTCGGTGCACGACTACAAGGGGTTGTCCGGTTTCGGCATCGAGATCGTGTCGAACGAAAAGTTCGATGTCTGATGCGGGTCATTCCGGGGCGATGCGCATCGCTCCGGGGCATGGCATCCACCCAATTCAATTGCGCTTCGCAGCATAGCGCTTTAATTTATCCGCCAATTTCCGAGTGACGATGCGAAAGGATGTTTCATGAGCGTGCGCCCCCAGGCCAAGGACAAGCCGGCTGCGGCCAGCTTCCAGTGGGATGATCCGTTCCTGCTCGACGACCAGCTCACCGAAGACGAGCGCCTGATCCGCGACACCGCGCGGGCCTATGCGCAGGACAAGCTGTTGCCGCGGGTCACCAAGGCCTATCTGGAAGAGAAGACCGATCGCGAGATCTTCAACGAGATGGGTGAGCTCGGCCTGATCGGCGTGACGCTGCCCGAGGAATATGGCTGCGCCAATGCGAGCTACGTGGCCTATGGCCTGGTGGCGCGCGAGATCGAGCGCGTCGATAGCGGCTATCGCTCGATGAACTCGGTGCAGTCGTCGCTGGTGATGTATCCGATCTACGCCTATGGCGACGAGAACCAGCGCAAGAAATATCTGCCCAAGCTCGCGACCGGCGAATGGGTCGGCTGCTTCGGCCTGACCGAGCCCGATGCCGGTTCCGATCCGGGCGGCATGAAGACCCGCGCGGAGAAGGTCGCCGACGGCTACAAGCTGAACGGCGCCAAGATGTGGATCTCGAATGCGCCGATCGCCGACGTGTTCGTGGTGTGGGCCAAGTCGGCCGCGCACGACAACCAGATCCGCGGCTTCATCCTCGAGAAGGGCATGAAGGGCCTGTCGGCGCCGAAGGTCGGCGGCAAGCTCAGCTTGCGCGCCTCGATCACCGGCGAGATCGTGCTCGACAATGTGGTGGTGCCGGAAAGCGCGCTGCTGCCCAACGTCTCCGGCCTCAAGGGCCCGTTCGGCTGCCTCAACCGTGCCCGCTACGGCATCTCCTGGGGAGCGCTCGGCGCCGCCGAGGACTGCATGCACCGCGCGCGCCAGTACACGCTCGACCGCAAGCAGTTCAACCGGCCGCTGGCCGCCACCCAGCTGGTGCAGAAGAAGCTCGCCGACATGGAGACCGAGATCGCGCTCGGCCTGCAGGCTTCACTGCGCGTCGGCCGCCTGATGGACGAGGGCAAGATGGCGCCCGAGATGATCTCGATCGTCAAGCGTAACAATTGCGGCAAGTCGCTCGACATCGCCCGCATGGCGCGCGACATGCACGGCGGCAACGGCATCCAGATCGAGTATCACGTGATGCGTCACGCCGCGAACCTCGAGACGGTCAACACCTATGAGGGCACGCACGACG
Source organism: Bradyrhizobium sp. UFLA03-84 (assembly GCF_002289535.1). Lineage (NCBI taxonomy): Bacteria > Pseudomonadati > Pseudomonadota > Alphaproteobacteria > Hyphomicrobiales > Nitrobacteraceae > Bradyrhizobium > Bradyrhizobium sp. UFLA03-84. The sequence continues at coordinate 1,081,432 of NZ_NSJY01000013.1, forward strand.
TCCACGCGCTGATCCTCGGCCGCGCCATCACCGGCATCCAGGCGTTTTCGTAGATCATCTTGCAGTCATTCCGGGGCGATGCGTCAGCATCGAACCCGGAATCTCGAGATTCCGGGTTCAGCCCTGTCGGGCTGCCCGGGAATGACGTCGGAGTGAAATTCCAAATGGCCGACAACGACGACATCCCGTTCAACCGCGACTTTTCGCTGAAGCCCGGCGTGGTCGAACAGGTCCGCCCCGGCGTGCGCCGCGTGCTCTGCAACAATCCGAGCCCGTTCACCTTCACCGGCACGGTCAGCTACATCGTGGGTGAGGGCAAGGTCGCGATCATCGATCCCGGTCCCGATGACGAGGCGCATGCCAAGGCGTTGCTTGATGCGGTCAAGGGCGAGACGGTGAGCCACATCCTGGTCACCCATACCCATCGCGACCATTCGCCGAACACGCCGCGGATCAAGGCCGCGACCGGCGCGCCGGTCTACGCCGAAGGCCCGCACCGCGCCTCGCGGCCGCGTTTCGAGAGCGAGAAGCACAATCCGGAATCCGGCGCCGACCGCGATTTCCAGCCCGACGTCGAAATCAAGCACGGCGATGTCATCGAGGGCGCGGGCTTTGCCCTGGAAGCGGTCGCCACCCCCGGCCACACCGCCAATCACCTGGCCTTTGCCTGGACAGAGCGCAGCATCAATTTCGTCGGCGACCATGTGATGGGCTGGTCGACCTCGATCGTGGCGCCGCCCGACGGCTCGATGATCGACTACATGGCCTCGCTGGAGCGGCTGGAGCAGCGCCCCGAGCAGCTTTATCTCTCCGGCCACGGCCCAGAGATCCCGGAAGGCCCGCGCTTCGTCCGCTTCCTGGCGCGGCATCGCCGGGCGCGCGAGGCCTCGATCCTGCACCGCCTCGGCAAGGGCGAGGCCGACATTCCGACCATGGTGCGGGCGATCTATATCGGGCTTGATCCGCGCCTCGCCAACGCCGCCGGCTATTCGGTGCTGGCGCATCTGGAGGACCTGGTCGCGCGCGGCATCGTGGCAACTGACGGCGATCCGGTGATCGGCGGTACGTACCGGATGGTCTGATCGGCCTCCACCATCCATCCGTCATTCCGGGCTCGCTGCGCGCGCGCCCTCAGGTGCGCAATTGCGCACCGGGGAATGACGCTTAGGGCGTCACTTCTTCACCGTTTTCGCCGGCGGCGCCTTCGGCGCGGCAGGCGCGGCCTTCTTCGCCGGCTTGGCGTTGTCGTTTTCGGCGGCGGTGTTGAGGTCCTCGATCAGCTTCTTGACCCGTGCGGCGTTGCTGCCGAGATCGGTGTCGAAATAGCGCGAGGCCGAGCGGATATCGACGCGCGAATCCTCGTCGTCGGGCGTGACCCGGATCGAGACGTCCTCGCGGAAGCCCATGATCGGCGTGCGCGCCACCGCCTCGATGCGGCCGATGCGGCGCGGCGGCTGCGGCGCGCGTGCATCGATGACGAGCCATTTGCGGCGGTTCACCAGCCGCAGCGTCATCTCATAAGCACGGTCAGCCGGGACCTCGAGCTCGACGGTCTCGATGTCCGGGTAGGCGATGCGCTGCCGCTCGGCCGAGGCGAGGCCGGCGTAGGCGGCGGGGTTGGTGCCTTCCCCGGTGCGCAACCGCGCCAGCGCCTCGAACCGCGGCGGGTCGATCGGGTCGGTCGTGATGTCGTAGAGCCGCGGCAGTTTGTTGTACTGATAGGTCAGGTAGGCCGGGTAGCCGAGGATCGCGGCATCGATCAGGAACGCGAGCAGGATCCGGCCCATGCCGCGGGTGCCGTTCTGCCAGATCGCGGCGAAGGCGGCGAGGCCGAGCAGGATCGACAGGCCGGCGAGGCCCAGCGCGCCGAAGAAGGTCGCGAGCGCCGGCTTGACCTCCAGGAACCCGAACCGGACGATCAGGATCGAGACCACCACCGCGACGACGGAGAAGATGGCGAGGTTGCGCGACCAGGTGGCGAGGCCGGACACGGGCTCCTGCTGGTAGGGAGCGGAAAACCTGCGCGCCATCGTTGAAAAATCTGCCGGTTGATGTCCCCGGCGACCTCAGCCGCCGCCAATGACCGTGTGAGACCACGGACCTGCGGCGAATTCAAGGGTCTTACCCTCCCCTGGGGGGAGGGTCGACGCGAATGAAATGAGCGGCGGTGGGTGATCCCTCAGCACGGGCGCCTGTCTCGGAGGGACTGTCACCTCACTCCGGTTCGCATTCCGCTGCGCGTCATGCGAACCGATCCTCCCCCTTCCAGGGGAGGATGGAAGCTCGCCTACGCCGCGGCGGTCGGGAAGGTGTAGTCCTTGAACTGGTCGCGCAGCGCCGTCTTGAGGATCTTGCCCGTCGCGGTGTGGGGAATGCCTTCGACGAAAGCGACGTCGTCGGGCATCCACCATTTGGCGATCTTGCCGTCCATGAACTTCAGGATGTCCTCGCGCGTGGCGCTCTGGCCCTGCTTGAGCTGCACGATCAGCAGCGGTCGCTCATCCCATTTGGGATGGTGGACGCCGATCACGGCGGCTTCCGCGACCGCGGGGTGGCCGACCGCGAGGTTCTCGAGATCGATCGATGAGATCCATTCGCCGCCGGACTTGATCACGTCCTTGGAGCGGTCGGTGATCCGCATGTAGCCGTGCTCGTCCATGGTCGAGACGTCGCCGGTGTCGAAGAAGCCGGCATCATCGAGGATGTTGGCATCGACCCGGAAATAGGCCTTGGCGATCGCGGGACCCGAGACCTTGAGGCGGCCGAAGGTCTTGCCGTCCCAAGGCAGCTCTTTGCCGGCATCGTCGGTGATCTTCATCTCGACGCCGAACGGCGGGTAACCCTGGGTCTGCAGGATGTCGAGCCGCTCCTCGCCGGTGCGTTCGGTGAACGGCGGCTTCAGCGTCGCCAGCGTGCCGAGCGGGCTCATCTCGGTCATGCCCCAGGCGTGGCGCACCTGGCTGCCCATGTCGAGGAACGCCTTGATCATCGAGCGCGGCATCGCCGAGCCGCCGCAGATCACCATCTGCAGATCCGGTAGCTTGACGTTGTTGGCGGCCATGTATTGCAGCAGCATCAGCCACACCGTCGGGACGCCGGCGGTATGGGTCACCTTCTCGGTCGACAGCAGCTCATAGACAGAGGCGCCGTCGAGCTTCGGGCCCGGCATCACCAGCTTGGTGCCCATCGACGGTGCGGAGAAGGCGATGCCCCAGCTGTTGGCATGGAACAAGGGCACCACCGGAAGCATTGTGTCCGAGGCGGAGGTGCCGAGCGCGTCCTTCGAATTGGCCATCAGCGCGTGCAACACGTTGGACCGGTGCGAATAAAGTACACCCTTGGGATCGCCCGTCGTGCCGGAGGTGTAGCACATCGCAGCCGCGGTGTTCTCGTCGAAGGTCTTCCACTCGAACTTGCCGTCGGATGCTGCGATCCAGTCCTCATACGCGACCGCGTTCTTCAGCGTGGTCTGCGGCATGTGCGCCTTGTCGGTCAGCACCACGTAGCGCTCGACGCTCGGCAGCTGGCTCGCGATCTTCTCCAGCACCGGAACGAAGGTGAGGTCGGTGATGACGATGCGGTCCTGGGCATGGTTGACGATCCAGGCGATCTGTTCCGGGAACAGCCGTGGATTGACCGTATGGCAGATCGCGCCGATCCCCATGATGCCGTACCAGACCTCGAGGTGGCGCCAGGTGTTCCAGGCGATGGTGGCGATGCGGTCGCCGAGCTTGATGCCGTCGCGCTCGAGGCTCTGCGAGACCTTCAGCGCGCGGGCATGGATCTGGGCGTAGTTGGTGCGATGAATCGGACCTTCGACCGACCGTGTCACGACTTCCTGCGTGCCGTGATATTTGGCGGCGTGCTCAATAATCTTGTGGCACAGCAAGGGCCAATCTTGCATCAAACCAAGCATACGCAAATCCCTCCTCGATCCTCACACATGATCCGCCGGCATCTTGGACGGCCGGCAGTAAAATCATGGAACTGACATGAACTTTAGCGCGGAGAAAGCAAGCCGAAAATGGCCTGATGGCGCGTTTCGCCGCGCCGCCGCGGCAATGGTTACCGCTGCCGGCGCGCTGCTTTGCCTTTTGCTTTCCCTTGGCATGCAAGCCGGGCCCGCGCAGGCCGCCCGCGGCGTGCCCACCTTTCCGTGGGATGATTTGTTCGGCACCCGGCCGCACAGGGCGCACAAGGCGGTCCGCCGTTCGGCGGTGCCGTTGCCGAGGCCGCGCCCGGCTGACGCGCCTGCCGCAGCCGAGCCCGAGCCGCCGGCCGCCGAGACGCAGCCTCCAGCCGCGCCTGCCGAGGCTGCCAGGCCCAGCGAGACGGCCAAGCCGGCTGAAGCAGCAAGGCCCGCCGAGCCTCCCAAGCCGCAGCTGTCGGCCTGCCGGCAGGCGCTCACCGAGGAGATCGCGATCGCGCCGAGCATTCCGGATATCCACGGCGCAGGCGGCTGCGGCGGCGAGGATTTGGTGCGGCTCGAGGCCATCGTGCTGCCGGACAAGCGCAAGGTCGCGGTCAAGCCCGCGGCGATCCTCCGCTGCAAGATGGCGGCCGCAGTCGCCGACTGGGTCCGTACCGATATCGCGCCGCTGGCGCAGACCCTCGGCGGCGGGATCAGCAATCTCGACAATTTCGACTCGTTCGAATGCCGCGGCCGCAATCGCGTCGCCGGCGCGCAGCTCTCCGAGCACGGCCGCGCAAACGCGCTCGACGTGCGCGCTCTCGGTCTCGCCAACGGCAAGTCGATCTCGCTGACCGACCGCAGCGTGCCGCGCGATCTGCGCGAGACCGTGCTGCATTCGGTCTGCGCCCGCTTCTCCACCGTGCTCGGTCCGGGCTCGGACTGGTACCACGAGGATCACATCCATCTCGACCTGATCGAGCGTCGCAGCAATTACCGGATCTGCCAGTGGAACGTGTACGATCCGCTGCCGCAGGTCGCGCCGCTGTTGCCGGCCGAGCGACCGGAAGAGGCGCCGCCGCGCGAGGTCGCCGCGAAGTCCGATGCATCCAGGCATGATGCCACCAAGGCCGACGAGCCGGATGCGGCGAAATCAGGTGATGCGGCGGCCGTGCCCAAGGGCGCTCCCGAGACCAAGCCACAGCCAACAAAAAAGCGCCGGCAAAGCCGGCGCTTTTGATCGCGATTGCGACGTGATTGGGATCAGTAGGTGGTGCCGCCGGCGCCCTGCAGCGCCATCTGCGGCTTGTAGGGCGAGTCGCCGTGCTTGGGCTCCAGCACCACGACGATGGTGCCGAGCTTGACGCGGTTGTAGAGGTCGATGACGTCCTCGTTGGTCATGCGGATGCAGCCCGAGGAGATCGACGAGCCGATATACTCCGGCTGGTTGGTGCCGTGGATGCGGAACAGCGTGTCCTTGCCGCCCGAGTAGAGATACATCGCGCGCGAGCCCATCGGATTGTCCGGACCGGGCGCCACGAAGGTCGGAACGCCGAGGCGCGAGATTTCGCCGGGGGTCGGGTGCCAAGCCGGCCATTCGGTCATGCTGCCGACCTTGGCAATGCCGGACCAGGCCATCGCTTCTTCGCCGACGGTGATGCCATAGCGGATCGCCTTGCCGTCGCTCATCACGTAGTAGAGGTAATGGTTGTCGGAATCGACCACGATCGAGCCGGGGGCTTCCTTGCGGTGATATTCGACGATGGCGCGCCGGAACGGTTCAGCCACCGGCGTCTTGACGTAGGTGGTCTTGGCAAGCAGTTCCTTGTCACGCGGCTTGAAGGCAGCGGTATTGGTTGCCTCGTAGGTCGTGGCCTGCATGCAGCCCGACAACATCAGGCCTGCGGCCAGGATCCCGAAGGTAACTTTGAGCGACGACATGATTACATTCCAATCGAAAATCCGCGCCCGAAAGCGCCAACATTACGCCCCAAACGCCACGATTCCATGAGGGGCATTATTGCCTGAAACCCGCCATTCTTCCCAGACTTTAGATGGCTTTCCCGCATCGCGGGATGTGATCTGTGGCTTTTTTGCCGCAACTGTTCTGGCGTGGGTCGGTTTTTTGTGCAAACAGGCAACGGTCGTCGAGTCGGAGCTCCATCACTGCCACCCGACTGCCACAAATATGGACGCCCGGTTAATGCCCCGGTCATGAAGCGCCAGCCAGAATCGCGCTAAGTCGGCGGGTCCTCCAGCCCTGTTTCCTGCCCTGTATCTCGGAGTTCGTGATGCTGTCGGTGTTCGTTCCCTCCGATTTTTCGCTCAAGAAGGCCGCCGCCACCGAGCTCGGCGCGCTGCCGGAGGGCGCGGTCTGGATCGATCTGGTGAACCCGACCGTCGAGGAGGACCGGGCCGTCGAGAAGCTCGCGGGAATCGCGGTTCCGACCCGGGAAGACATGCAGGAGATCGAGATCTCCAGCCGGCTCTACATCGAGAACAGCGCCCGCTAAATGACCGCGACGCTGATGTGCCAGTCTGACACCGACATGCCGCGCACCACGGCGGTCACCTTCATCCTGACCAGCCATCGGCTGGTGACGGTGCGCTACGACCTGCCGAAGCCGTTCGCGCTGGTCGAGAACAAGCTGGCCCGCGCCTGCTCCCCCGGCATCACCGGCGAGCAGGTGCTGATGGAACTGCTGGACGCCGTGATCGACCGTTGCGCCGACCTGCTGGAGCGCTGCGGGGCCGACATCGACCAGGTCTCGCACGACATTTTCGAGCCGGAGAGCGAGCGCCACGGCCACGCCAAGCAATATTCCCAGATCCTGATCGCGATCGGCCGCAAGGGCGACCTGACCTCGAAGGTGCGCGAAAGCCTGGTCTCGATCGGCCGCCTTGTCACCTTCCTCTCCGCGATCGTCGAAGGCGTGAAATGGTCCAAGGACATGCGCGAGCAGCTCAAGACCATGCAGCGTGACGTGGCCTCACTGACCGACCACGCCTCTTATCTCTCCAACAAGATCACCTTCGTGCTCGATGCCATGCTCGGCGTGGTCAATCTGGAACAGAACAACATCATCAAGCTGTTCTCGGTGATGGCGGTGGTCTTGATGCCGCCGACGCTGATTGCGTCGATCTACGGCATGAATTTCAAGCTCATGCCGGAACTCGAATGGCCGCACGGCTATCCGTTCGCGCTGGTGCTGATGCTGATCGCGGCTGTTGTGCCGTACTGGATCTTCAAGTGGAAAAAGTGGCTGTAAAGCAGTTCCATTCGTCGCGTTTTGGGACGCGTTTTCTGCCTTATTTCCTCTCCTAAAATTTGAGTGTTGCGCTGAACGTTTGGGCGAAATTTGTCTGCGATAACGCCCGCCTCGAAGCCGGAGGACAGCAATGGTTGAGAAGATCATAACGCCACGGCGTAACGTCATCGACTTTGCGCGCTATCAACAGGACCGCGCAGCAGGCAGGGTGCAGGCGATCTCGCCGAGACTTTGCCGTTACTGTGACGCGGCGCTGCTTGATGGCGAGGACGAAGACGACTGCTCCAGCGCGCTGAATGACGTCGCGCTGCAGCGGACTGAGAAGAAGTCGCGTCGGTTCTATGCGGACTAGAGGCTGAGGCCTACTAGAGGCAGAAGCCTCGTCCGCGTCGTTACGCATGCCATCGAAGCAATCCCTCAAACTACGGCCGCGGCGGCGGCCGGGATCGCCTCGAACCTCTCTCCCCCGAAATCACATCCAAGCCGAAGCTCAGACGTGCTGGCCACCATTGATGTGGATCTCGGCGCCGTTCACGTAGGAGCTGGTTTCCGTGCACAGCACGTAGATGATCTTGGCGACCTCGTCCGGGGTGCCGAGGCGATGCATCGGGATTTGCTGATCGACGATCTTCTCGGTGCCCGGCGACAGGATCGAGGTATCGATCTCGCCTGGGGCGATCGCGTTGACGCGAACGCCGACGCGGCCGAAGTCCGATGCCATCTCGCGCGTCAGCGCCGCGAGCGCCGCCTTCGACGTCGCATAGGCCGCGCCGGCGAACGGATGCACGCGCGAGCCGGCGATCGAGGTGACGTTCACCACCGCGCCCTTGGCGTGCTTCAATTCCTCGATCAGCCCGCGCGCAATCATGATCGGCGCGAAGAAATTGACGTGGAAAACATGGGTCCAGGTCTCGATGTCGGTATCCATGGTGCCGAGCCGGCCGCCGCCCGCGGCCTTCGGCGAGATCGCGGCATTGTTGACCAGCGCATGCAGCTCATCGTTGTCCAGCCGCCGCCGGATCTCCGAGATCGCGCGCACGGTGTCGTCATGGCTGCCGAGGTCGACCTCGATGTGGTCTTCCGGTCCGGCGCCCCAGGGGCAGACCTCCGGAAACGCATGCCGCGAGAGGGTGATGACGCGCCAGCCGGCGGACGAGAACCGGATCGCGGTGGCGTGGCCGATGCCGCGGCTTGCGCCGGTCAGGAGCAGCGTGCGCCGCGGTGCATTGGATGGGCGGGTCATCGACGGTTTCTTTCGTTCTCGCCATGCGCGGCGCCGTGCCGGGCATCGACGTCTTCGAATGATAGGGAGATCATGACGTCGATGGCCGGGGTCATCTTACACGAAGACGCGCTTCGCACTTTCGCCCTTTCATGACAGTCGCGGCGGGTTTTCAGGGATAGAGCCGTACCTTCGACCATGCGTGACCGGCGTCATCGCGGCGGAATTCGATGCGATCGTGCAGGCGGAACGGGCGGTCGTGCCAGAACTCGAAGCGCTGCGGCGTGATCCGCCAGCCGCTCCAGCCCGGCGGCCGCGGCACCTCGCCGATGACGTATTTCGCGCCGACCTTGGCGATCGCCTGCTCGAAGGCGAAGCGGCTCTCCAGCGGCTGCGATTGCTTGCTGGCCCAGGCGCCGATCTGCGCCTGCTTCGGCCGCGTGGCAAAATAGGCGTCGGCCTCGGTATCGGTCACGGGGGTCACCGGCCCGCGGATGCGCACCTGGCGGCGCAGCGATTTCCAGTGAAACAGTAAAGCAGCCTTAGGATTTGCGGCCAATTCACGGCCCTTGGCGCTCGCAATGTGGCTGTAGAACACGAAGCCGTCGGCATCGAAGCCCTTCATCAGCACCATCCGCACGTCGGGCAGCCCATCGGCGTCGACGGTCGCGAGCGCCATCGCGTTCGGATCGTTCGGCTCGGACTTGACCGCTTCCGCAAACCATTCTGCGAACAGGGCGAACGGTTCCTCCGCCGCGGTGAAATCACCCGATGTTAACGGTGTCGGGTGTTTGATGGAGGTCGTGTCGGTCATGTCAGGAGTCCCGATTTGCATCCGCCCGCGTCCGAGAACGCGCTACTGGCCCTATATAGGGCATGGGGGCGCGTTGGCCTATCGGCGATCCACCCCGCGGGCGCGGTGGTGACATTGATCCTGATCGGCGTCGGTGCCAGCGGCTGCAGCCTGTCGCGCACCGATGCCTTCGCCAAGATGGACGACAAGGACGTGACGGGCTCGATCAGCCCGACTCCGGTCAGTGCTGTGATGCCGACCGACAGCGATCTGGCGTTTGCCCGCAACGCGGCCTCCGACGTGCTGACCAAGGGTGACAAGGATTCCAGCCAGCCCTGGGAAAATCCCGAGACCGGCGCGCGCGGCTCGGTGACGCCGCTGGCCCAGGCCTATTCCGGCGAGGACGGCAAGACGTGCCGGGATTTCCTCGCCAGCTATGTCAATGGAGCCACCGAGAGCTGGCTACAGGGGGCCGCCTGCAAGGCTGGACAAGGGCGGTGGGAAATCCATAGTTTGAAGCCTTGGAGAAAGTCCTGAGAGTTCCGGCAGAAGCTGGCAGCGGCCTAGTTGCAAAAATGCCACTGAGCCCCCACATGAAGGTAAAGTGGGCTCGGATGGGTTCCCGGCCAGGACTGATTTTCCCGTGAAGGAGACGTGACGGATGCGCGACCCCTATGAGGTCTTGGGGGTGCAGCGGAGCGCCAGCGCTGCGACGATCAAGAGCGCCTATCGCAAGCTCGCCAAGAAGCATCACCCTGACAACAACAAGAACGACCCGAAGGCGGCGGCCCGCTTTGCGGAGATCAACACGGCCAACGAGATTGTCGGCGACGAGGACAAGCGCAAGCAGTTCGACCGTGGCGAGATCGATGCCGAGGGCAAGCCGCGCTTCCAGGGTTTCCCTGGCGGTGGCGCCGGCGGCCGCGCCGGTCCGGGCGGCGGCTTCGAGTACAGTTTCCGTGGTGGCCCCGGCGGCGGCATGGGCGGCGGCAGCTTCGAGGACATCCTCAACAGCATGTTCGGCAACGCCCGTGGCAGCGCTGGCGGCCGTGCCGGGCGAGCCAGCCCGTTTGAATTTGACGGCGGCGGGGTCGGCGTCGACCTCGATCTTTCGGTCGCCATGACGGTGTCGCTGGAGGAATCGGTCAGGGGCGGCGACAAGCGTGTCCGCCTGCCGACCGGCCGCGAGCTCAACGTCAAGATTCCGCCCGGCGTCACCGCAGGCCAGCAGATCCGGCTGAAGGGCCAGGGCGACACGGCGCAAGGACACCCGCCCGGCGATCTCCTGATCACGATCTCGATCGCGCCGCATCCGTTCTTCAAGGTCGACGGCAATGATCTGCGGATCGACCTGCCGGTGACCCTCTACGAGGCAGTGCTGGGCGGCAAGGTCCGCGTGCCGACGCTTGGCAGCGCGGTCGAGCTGTCGATCCCGAAGAACACCTCCAGCGGCCGCACCTTCCGCCTCAAGGGCAAGGGGTTGCCGAAGGCCGGCGCCGTCGGCGACCTCTATGTCACGACCCGCATCATCCTTCCCGACGGGAACGATGCCGAGCTTGAGGCATTGATGCAGACGTGGCGGGAGCGAAATCCCTACAATCCGCGCAGCGATCTCGGCTGACCGCCGGGAGCGCGCTCCAGAGACGCGAAGACGCGAAACTGCAACTACCCCGGACTCTATCGGGGTAGACGCCGCGCCGTGAGCGCGTCAAAGGATGACCGGCTGTCCGAATTCCTGGTCTGCGGCGTGCAGACCGGATGGCGGAAAAAGGAGTGCGGCCTCGAGAGGGGGACCAGCGCGGTACACAAAACCCCAATCGAGGCCGCGTGCGCCGATCGGCGGATCGGGCGCAGATCATCTTCGCGTGAGCATCCGGTGCGATAATGAGACGCGGCAATGACGCGAATCGAAATTTTCAATGTCGGAATTGGGACGCTGAGTGAGGCTGGATTCACTTGCTCGAAATGGTGCAACTCGACGCCGTGATCTCCCGTAAAATTACGGGAGATCAGCCGCCGTTCTTCTCCATCTGATCGTAGACCGCCCGCGCGACCTGGGTCAGGCGGGTGCGGTCCGTACCGCCGCTGACGACATAGGCGACGCCGCGATCGGCCCAGAACAGCGCGCCGTCGCCGCCCTGTACGGCGTAGCGCATCTGCGTCGCCTCGGTCTTCGCCTTCGCGGTGTAGACCGTGAAGCGCTCACCGGACGTGCTCTCATACATCAGGAACGACGCCGGCCCGCTCGGCCCGGGAAGCAGGCGGCCGCCGACCAGCTTCAGCCCGGTCAGGTCGGGGGCGCGGACGTCCCAGCCGCAGCGCTTGGTCAGCCATTGCTGCAGATGATCGCGCTCGCTGCCGGGCACCTCGACCGGATGCCGGACCTCGACCACGTAGAGCCGATGCGCATCGAGCGCATCGAGCGTGAAGCTCTGGAAGGTGGACGGGGTTGCTGAGGCGCCGCGCGCGATCCAGCCGACGCCGCCGCCGGCGATGAAGGCGGCGAGCGTCGCCGCCACCGCGCCATAGACCCAGCGGCGCGGCTGGCGCACCAGCCGCTCAAGCTCGAGCCGCTTCGGCACCGCCTCGTCCAGCACGCTGTCGTAGCGCGCATGCAGCGTCTCGGCCATCGCGCGCCAGGATTGCACCCGTGCCGCGTCGTCAGGATGGGTGGCGAGCCACGCTTCGACATCGCCGCGGCGTTCGGCCGGCAGCTCGTTGTCGACGTAGGCGTGCAGCTCGTCTTCGGTGACGGGAATGTTCGGGTCGGTCATATCAGTCGTCTCTGCCAAATCTTGTTCGAAAATCGCTCATCGTAACGGCTGCCATCGCGCACCTTATCATTTCACCCGCCTGAGCGCCGGGCGTTGGCCCTCGATCGAAGCCCGCACATGGGCGCGCGCACGGGCGAGGCGGGACATCACCGTGCCGATCGGCACGCCCTGGATGTCGGCGACCTCCCGGTAGCTCATGCCCTCCAGCATCACGAGCAGCAGCACCGAGCGTTGCTCCTCGACCAGCGTCGACAGCGCGCGCTCGATGTCGCGTCCCTCGGCCTCGGTGCCGCTGGCGTCGGCGTTGTTGTCGAGCAGCGGCATCAGGGGCGGCCGCCGCGCCAGCGAGCGCCTGCGGTTCTTGTTCAGGTTGGTCAGGATCGTATAGAGCCAGCTCCTGACGTCCCCGCCGAGAAACAGCCGCTCCGAGCGCAGCGCGCGCACCAGCGTGTCCTGCACCAGGTCATCGGCGATATCCGTGTCACGCACCAGCGCGCGCGCATAGCGGCGGAGCGCTGGAATCATGGCTTCGACACTTTGACGAAACGCGGTCATGCATCCAGTCTTCGATGGTCGCGGCGATGGCCGCCTTGGCAAACATAACACCCGAACGACGTGCCTATTCCGGTTGCGCCGACCTGCGCGCAGTGCGCCTCTGCTGCGGCCGATTTGGGCTTGTCGCCAGCCAAAGTGCTGGTGTACCTCCGAACCGAAAAAATTCGAAGCGTGGAAGTCCAAGCGTGGAAGTCTTGGGTCAGCCGCCGGACAGCTCGCTCAGCAGGGACCAGCCGCTACGGGAATGCCGGTGCCAACGATCTACTACATCCGCCACGGCGAAACCTCATGGAACGCCGAGGGCAGGCTTCAGGGCGTGCAGGACATCGCCCTCAACGAGCGCGGCCGCGCCCAGGCGGTGCATGCCGGTCGCATCCTCGCCGATCTCCTGGCGCGCGACGGCCATGACAAGACGACGCTGCCGTTCGTCGCAAGCCCGTTGATCCGGGCGCGCGCGACCATGGAGCTGGCGCGCACCGAGCTTGGCCTGCCGCCGGGCGACTACACGCTCGACGCGCGGCTGCGCGAGATCGCCTACGGGACCTGGGAGGGCTCGACGCTGGCGCAGGCGCGGGCCGCCGACCCCGTGGTCTATGCGCGCCGCCTGGCTGAGAAGTGGCAGGTCGCGCCGGAGGGCGGCGAGAGCTATGTCGACGTGCAGGCGCGGATGACCGAATGGTACGGTTCGGTGACATCGGACACGGTCGCCGTCGCCCATGGCGGCACGGCGCGGGCGCTGATGGTCGCGCTCGGCTTCGAGACCCCGGCCTCGGCCGCCGACCTCACGATCGAGCAGGGCGCGGTCTACGTGTTCGGCGCGGCGGGCCTGCAGAAGTATAGTTAAGGGGACTCGTCATTCCGGGGCGCGAAGCGAACCCTCAGGTGCGCAATAGCGCAGGGAATCTCGAGATTCCGGGTTCGGTCGTGCGGACCGCCCCGGAATGACGGCGCAGAGGTTTGACCCCGCTGCCTGCCCGCGTTACGACACGGCATGTCCTTCAATACTTTCGGCCATATGTTCCGCGTCACGACCTTCGGCGAGAGCCATGGGGTCGCGATCGGCTGCGTGGTGGACGGTTGCCCGCCGATGATCCCTCTGACGGTGGAGGAGATCCAGCACGACCTCGACCGCCGCAGGCCCGGCCAGTCGCGCTTCACCACCCAGCGCCAGGAGCCGGATGCGGTGAAGATCCTGTCCGGCGTGATGGCGCATCCGGAGAGCGGGGTGCAGGTCACGACCGGCACGCCGATCGCGCTGCTGATCGAGAACACCGACCAGCGCTCGAAGGATTATTCCGAGATCAAGGACAAGTTTCGCCCCGGCCATGCCGACTTCACCTACGAGGCGAAATACGGCCTGCGCGACTATCGCGGCGGCGGACGCTCCTCGGCCCGTGAGACCGCGACCCGTGTCGCGGCCGGCGCGATCGCGCGCAAGGTGCTGCCCGAGGTGAAGGTGCGTGGCGCGCTGGTGCAGATGGGCCCGCACAAGATCGACCGCGAGAAGTGGGACTGGGACGAGATCGCCAACAACCCGTTCTTCTGTCCGGACAAGGACAAGGCGGCGTTCTTCGAAAGCTATCTCGACGGCATCAGGAAGAGCGGCTCCTCGATCGGCGCCGTCATCGAGGTGGTCGCCGAGGGCGTGCCGGCCGGTCTCGGCGCGCCGATCTACGCAAAGCTCGACAGCGAACTGGCGTCGGCAATGATGAGCATCAACGCGGTCAAGGGCGTGGAGATCGGCGCGGGCTTCGGCGCTGCCGAGCTGACCGGCGAAGAGAATGCCGACGAGATGCGGACCGGCAACAACGGAACGCGCTTCCTGTCCAACCATGCCGGCGGAGTGCTTGGCGGCATCTCGACCGGCCAGCCAGTGGTGGTGCGCTTTGCGGTGAAACCGACCTCGTCGATTCTGACGACGCGCCGGACCGTCGACCGCAAGGGCGCCGATACCGACATCCTGACCAAGGGCCGCCACGATCCCTGCGTCGGCATCCGGGCCGTGCCGGTGGGCGAGGCCATGATGGCCTGCGTGCTGGCCGATCATTTTCTGCGCGACCGCGGGCAGACCGGGCGCTGATCCCTTATATAGTGGCGGTACCAGACCGCCCTGGGGGACTACCATGAATGCGTCGGAGCTACGGGATATCATCACGTGGATGATCGGCGGCGCACGATCGGCGCCGACCCCGCAGCAGATGATGGCGGAATGCTGTGAGCGCCTGGTGCGGGCCGGCCTGCCCCTGTGGCGCGTCGGCGTCTTCGTACGCACGCTGCATCCGGAGATCTACGGCCGCCATTTCTTCTGGAAGCAGGGCGGCGAGGTCGAAACCGGCACCGTCGATCACAACATCCTCGACTCCCCCGATTTTGCTGTCAGCCCGCTGTCGATCGTCTTTAAGCAGAGCGTTGAAGTGCGCGCGCGGCTCGACGATCCCACAAGCCGGCGCTTTCCGATCGTGGTGGATCTGCAGGCGGAGGGCGTCACCGACTATATTGCGGTGCCGCTAATCAACACCGATGGCTTCCCCAATGCCTCGAGCTGGACCACCAAGCAGCCGGGCGGCTTCACCGACGAACAGCTCGATGCGATCCGCTCGATCACCGTCCCGCTGTCGCGCTATATCGAGATCGTGACGCTGCGCCGCACCGCCTCGCTGCTGCTCGACACCTATGTCGGCAACCGTGCCGGCGAGCGCATCATGGGCGGCCAGATCCGGCGCGGCCATGCCGATACGATGGATGCCGCGATCTGGCTCTCCGACCTGCGCGGCTTCACCGCGCTGTCGGACCGTTTGCCGGCCGAGACCGTCGTCGAGATCCTCAACCTCTATTTCGATTGCCAGGTCACGGCGATCCGCGACCATGGCGGCGAGGTGCTCAAATTCATGGGCGACGGCCTGCTCGCGGTATTTCCGGTCGACGAATATCTCGGCGACGAGGTGCAGGTCTGCTCGCGGGTGCTGGACGCCGCGCGGGCGTCCCGCGCCGGCGTCGAGGCGCTGCAATTCCCCAATGGCGACGCGGTCGAGCGCTTCCGCTTCGGCGTCGCGCTGCATCTCGGGCGCGTGCTCTACGGCAATATCGGCGGCGGCAACCGGCTCGACTTCACCTGCATCGGCCCGGCGGTCAACCTCGCCGCGCGGCTGGAGAAGATCGCCGGCCGTCTCGGCCGCACCGTCGTGGCCTCCGAGCGCTTCGCCGGGATCCATGACGGCGGCTGGAGCGATCTCGGCGAGTTTCCGATCGCGGGGTTCTCGAAGGCGGAACGGGTCTATGGCCTGTTCGACGAGGCGCCGGTTGCTGCGGCCAGTTAGGTGCAGCGTAGGTGATTGACACGGACGCGCAGCATCGCACCGGGATTGCGCTGGTCGTGGCGGCCGCGGCCGCCTGGAGCACCGCGCCGTTCTTTACCCGGCTGCTGCACTTCGATTCCTGGACCATCCTGTTCTGGCGCGGGCTGTTCGGCGGCGGTGCGATCGTGCTGTTCCTGGTCGCGACGCAAGGCCGGCGCGGCGCGCGCGATCTCGTCGCGATGCCATTGAGCGGATGGCTGGTGGCCGGTCTCTCGACCCTCGGCATGGTGACGTTCATTCCGGCGCTGCAACTGACGAGCGTCGCCAATGTCGCAATTCTCATCGCGATGCAGCCATTTGCGGCCGCCGCGATCGCCTGGCTCTGGCTGCGCGAACGGGCGCGGCCCGGCACCTTGCTGGCAAGTCTCGTCGCACTCGCGGGCGTCGCCATCACCGTGAGCGGCGCTGGCGGCATCACGGATTACAGGGGCATCGGGCTTGCCTGCGTGATGGTGCTGGCGATTTCGCTGATGACGGTGGTGATCCGGCGGCACAAGGGCACGCCGATGATACCAGCCGCGGCGCTCTCCAACTTCCTCGGCAGCGCCGTCAGCCTGCCGCTGGGGCTCGGCATCGGCGCGGTCGGCGGCGCCGATCTCGGCGTGCTCGCGATGTTCGGCGCATGCCAGGTCGGGCTCGGTCTCACTTTGTTTACGGTCGGCTCGAGATTGCTGCCGTCCGCGCAGGCGTCGCTGATCGCAACCCTCGAAACGCCGCTGATGCCGTTCTGGGTGTGGCTGGCGTTTGCCGAGGTGCCGTCGCTGCGCGCCCTGATCGGCGGCGCGCTGGTGATGGGCGCGGTCGTCGCCGACGTCGTGCTGAGCCAGCGGACGCAACTCGCGCAGCCGGCGGAGCGGTGAAGGGCGGCTAGCCGCGTGCGTAAGACTGCTTCAGGCCGAAGGTCAGGATCGACAGCGTGATCCACAGCCGCAGCATGGCGAAGCTGAAGATGAAAACGACGTAGACCAGGTTCTTGATCGGCTGGCCCACCTCGGAGGTCTGCCAGAATTGCCAGATCACAGTGCGCACAAACTGCTGCCCGTAGCCGAGCGCCACGTTGATCGCACCAAGCGCGAGCACTGCGACACCAAGCCAGAGCGCGTGCCGGCCAAGGTCCTTGGCGGCGGCAAACAGCGCGACGCGGCCGCCATTACCTTCGGCGTTGACGATGATCATCAGCACCAGCGCTGCGATCGCAGCACTCCATAGCCGGCCGAGATCGGCGCCTTGATCGAAGGCCATGCCGTCGAGGCCCCACAGCAGGTGCGGCGCAAACGAGGCGAAGCCGACCGCCGCAGTGGCGAGTGTCGCGATGATGATCACAAGCACGATCCGCCACAGGATCGATAGTGACAGCCTGATCTGCTCGGCCAGCGTCAATTCGCCGAGCGATGATTGGCCCCCGGCAGCCTGGATCGAATCCCGTGCTGTCGCGAAGAAGGCGAGCAGCACGCAGACGTCGGCCAGCACCAGTGCGGGCAATGTCAGGCCGGGCTTGCCGAAGCCGACGATCCGTATCGCCGTCGCCATGACGAGCCAGGGCAAAGCGGGTAGGGGGCGAAACGGCCCGAACGAGGTCTCCGGGCGGGTTTTCCGCAGTGAAAGCTGTTGGCGCAGTGCGACGGTCATGCCGCGTTGGTGCCATGCGATCCCTAAAGCAGGGGTGGCTGCGATCGATAAAATGCCCGGCAAGGCCTGCGGCAAACTGGCGCTGCCGCGCTATTCCTCGGGCTCGGTGGTGAACAGCAGCGGGTAGCCCTTGGCGCGGCCGGCGTCGGTGGCCCGCGTCGCCTTGGTCTCGGCGACGTCCCTGGTGAACACGGCGACCACGCAGACGCCGCGCTGATGCGCGGTCAGCATCACCTTATAGGCCTGGTCGTCGGTCATGCGGAATTCGCCCTTCAGCACGGTGACGACGAATTCGCGCGGCGTGTAGTCGTCGTTGACCAGGATCACCTTGTGCAGGCGCGGCCGCTCGACCTTGGTCTTCGTCCTGGTTTTCGGCTTGACGACGCTATCGGGCATCGCACTCCCTCGCGATTGCTCCGTAAGACTACCGTCTCCCGGCACATCTTGGAACCGTTCGATTTGCACGGCGTCATTGCGGCAACGGCACGGCGCGCGTTGCCTCATGCGTGACGTCTAACCTGCAGGCGTCTAACTTGAATGTGAAGGATAGATGATATCCGCGCTTTTCGCCGCCTGATTTGCGTGTCACCATGACGGGATACGACGGGAGGGCCGCAATGCGCTGGTATGTCTCGATCGGAGCGGTGCTTGTCGCGGGCATGTTGGCCAGCGGCGATGTGGCCGGTGTTGCCGCGCCCGGCCCGGGCAATCAGTCCGGCCATCGCGTTGCGGAAAAGGAATCCACGCCGAGCGTCGACATCGAGTTGATCATTGCGGTCGACGTCTCCTATTCGATGGACATGGACGAGCTCGCGATCCAGCGCGAGGGCTATGCCCAAGCGATCGTGTCCAAGGATTTCCTGCAGGCGCTGAAGGCCGGCCCGAACGGCAAGATCTCGATCACCTATTTCGAGTGGGCCGCGTCCAACGACCAGAAGGTGATCATTCCCTGGCGGGTGATCGACGGCCCAGAATCGGCGGACGCGGTCTCCGCCGAGATCATGAAGACGCCGGTGCGCCGCGCCTCGCGCACCTCGATTTCGGGCGCGATCTACTTTGCGATTCCGATGTTCGACGAGAACCCGCATCGCGGCATTCGCCGCGTGATCGATATTTCCGGCGATGGGCCCAACAACAACGGCGCGCCGATCACGCCGGCGCGCGATGCCGCGCTCGACAAGGGCATCGTCATCAACGGTCTGCCGATCATGGTGAAGGAGCCGTCCTATTCGACGATGGATATCGAGAATCTTGACTACTACTACGAGGATTGCGTGATCGGCGGGCCCGGCTCCTTCGTGGTGACGATCAAGGATCGCGAGAAGTTCAAGGAGGCGATCCGCACCAAGCTGCTGCTCGAAGTCGCCGGCCGCACCCCCGAGCGCCCGGTGGTGCGGACCGCCGAGAAGGAGCCGCGGGTCAGCTGCACGATCGGCGAGAAGATCTGGCAGGACCGCTGGGGACGATAGCGATCATGTAGGATGGGTAGAGCACAGCGAAACCCATCATCGTGCGGCGGGTTCGAAGTGATGGGTTTCGCTGCGCTCTACCCATTCCTACGGTTCTGCCGACATCTCGCCTAGCTCAGTCTCCAGAATCCGCAGCGTCCGCAATGCGGCGGCGTAGTCCGCCGCTCCGATCTGCCGCCAGACCTCGGCGACGCGCGCGGCGAGGTCCCGGACCGTCATAGGAAAATTCGCAGCCTGCGCCAGCGCGCCCTTTTCGTTGATCAGATACTGCCCGTTCAGTGCGAACAGCACCTGTGCGGTGCAGGCCAGCGCACGGTAGGCGCACCCTGCGATATGCGTGCCGTCGCCGCGCGGTACGGCAAGCTCGGCGTTCTCGATTGCGAACAGGATTTCCCATTGAAAGCGCCCGAGCAGTGCGTCGCGCAGGGCCGGCGGGAAGGGCGTGGTCTTCGCCTTCATTGCTGCGACGAGGCTGTCGGGATCATGCAGCGCACGGCACAGCGCGACCTCGCCCATCCAGATCGCCGAGCAGAAGCCGTGCGGATGGCCCGGCTGGTAATGCATGCCAATCTCGCCGTTCCGGCAGGCCTCGATGACATCAGTGACCCCTTCGGCGCTGCGGTAGAGCAGGTCGACTTTGTGGCCGCCGATCGCGAGCCAGGCGCCGCCGACGATCCACGGCCCCCAATCGCCGACTGGTGTCACATTCACGGCAGCGGGGTCGTCGACCAGGCCGGTCGCGGCCGCGCGCAGCCGATCGATGTCGAGAGCGGTGCCGTTCCGGTAGTAGAGGCCGAGATCGTAATCAGAGGCGTCATGCGCCGTGCCGCGCGCCCGCGAGCCGCCGAGCACGATGGCAGCGACACCAGGCACGGCGGCGAGGACGGGAATGATGTGCGCGAGCAGCGGATCGTGGGACATGCTACGCGGATTATAGCGAGACCACCGCACGCTGCGATAGGCGCAACGATGCTTCAGCGTGCGAAGGGCGCCACCAGCTCGACATGCGGGGTATGGCGGAACTGATCAACCGGCGTGACACCGGCGATCCTGTAGCCGCCGTCGATCAGGATCTTCGCGTCGCGCGCAAAGGTCGCGGCATTGCAGGATACCGCAACGATCACGGGCACCTTGCTCGCCGCCAGCTGGGTGACCTGCGCCTGCGCGCCCTGCCGCGGCGGATCGAACACGACGGCGTCATAGTCGCGCAACTCCTGCGGCATCAGCGGGCGGCGGAACAGGTCGCGTGCCTCGGCCTTGAGCGGCTTCAGCCCCGGCGTTGACTGCGCGGCCTTCTGAAGTGCCGTGATCGCGCCGGCATCGCTGTCGAAGGCCGCGACCCGCGCCCTCTCCGCGAGGCGGAGTGCGAACGGACCGACGCCGCAAAACAGATCGGCGATGTGCTTGGCGCGTCCGCAATGCTCGCGAACCAGCGCCGCCAGCGTCTCCTCGCCCTTGACGGTTGCCTGCAGAAACGAGCCCGGCGGCAGCACGACCTTCGCCTTTCCGATCGCAACCTCCGGAGAGGCGCGTTGCAGCACCAGCTCGCCGTGCCGCGTCAGCCGCGCCAGCCGGTGTTTCTCGGCGACCCGCGACAAAGTGGTGATCAGGCTGGTGGGCAGCGCGCCGGAGCCGCGCACGTCGATGTCGAGGCCGTTGAGCGTCGCCGTTACCTGGATGTCGAGCGGCTTGCCGGTCGAGATCAGGGGCTCGGCGATAGCCCAGGCCGCTTCGAGCGCGCCGTCGAGCGCGGGATCGAGGATCGGACAGCGATCGACCGGAACGATGTCGTGCGAACCAGCCGCGGCAAAGCCGACCTTCAGCACCTCATGGGTGCCCATGCGTCCGTGCAGCGTGATGCGGCGGCGGCCCGCGCCATGGGCGTCGAGCAGCGGCGCAATGTCAGCTGCGATCTTTGCCTGTGCCAGCGTCTCGACCACGATGTTGCGCTTCCAGGCGTGGTAGGGCTCCTCGCTCCAGTGCTGGATCGCGCAGCCGCCGCAGACGCCGAAATGCGGACAGAACGGCGCGATGCGCTCGGGACTCGCATGCCTGACGCGTACCAGCCGCCGCCGGTCGGGATGGTGCCCGGGGACGCCTTCGACCTCGACCGTTTCGCCGGCCAGCGCATAGGGCACGAAGATCGACTGCGATCCGTCGATCGCGACGCCGTCGCCGCGGTGGCCGACATGGTCGATGGTAAGAAGCTCAGCCACGGCGGGCGCCGAGGAAGAATTCGATGTTGCCGTCGCCGCCCGGTATCGATGACGGGAACACCTCGATGTCGGTGCAGCCGAGCGAGGCGGCGAAGGCCGTCATATCGTCGCAGATCTCCTGGTGCACCATCGCGTTGCGGATGACGCCGCGCTTGGAATGTTTGCGCGCCGCCTCGAATTGCGGCTTGATCAGCGCCAGCAGATGCATCGGGGCTGCCGCCAGCGACAGCGCCACCGGCAGCACCAGCTTCAACGAGATGAAGCTGACATCGATCACGACGACATCGGGCCGCGCCGGCAACCGCTTCCCCTCATAGTTCCTGATGTCGGTCTCCTCCATGGAGACGATCTTCGGATGGCCTTGCAGGGAGGGATGCAACTGGCCGTGGCCGACGTCGATGGCGAACACGAGGCTCGCCCCGTTGGCGAGCAGCACCTCGGTGAAGCCGCCAGTCGAGGCGCCGACATCGAGGCAGACGTGGCCCTCGACGTCGATCGGATAGTGCTCGAGCGCGCCGGCAAGCTTGACGCCGCCGCGCGAGACATAGGGATGCGCCGGCTCGGCCGTGAGCTCGGCGCCGGGAGCGACGATTTCGGAGGCCTTCGCAATCGGCTTGCCGTCGGCGGTGACGAGCCCGGCATCGATCGCGGCGCGCGCCCGTGCCCGGCTTTCGAACAGGCCACGTTCGACCAGCAGCACGTCGATGCGCTTACCGGCGGATGTGGCGTTGTCGTTGGCGCCCGCCTTGGTCACCTGCCTGCTCACATGACGCTCTGCTGGCGCTGCGCGGCGGCGAGCCGCACGCAGGCCTCGAAGGAGGTGAGGTCGTGCCAAAGGTCGGTCGCCGGCTCCCGCGGCGTCACCAGCGGGCTGCCGTGCAGATCCAGCGCGTGCATCATCATCAGATTGTCCGGCAATCCAAACTCTTCCACCGTCAGGCCCTCCGCGTCGATCAGGCGTCCGTCGGATGCCGGCACGACCTGGCCGAGCCGCGCCACGCGGTTAGCGTAGGACGTGGGATCGTTCGAATAGGCGAAGCACAGTTTGCCGCGTCCCGCCATGTAGCCGAGTTCGTAGACGGTGCCTGCGTCGGCACTGGGGCCGCGAAACGGCGTCAAATTGGCGATGATGGCGTCGGCAGACTCCATCATCGCCTCGTTGCTCTTGAAGATGGTGAGCGAGGCGCCGGCGACGGTGGGATTGATGCTGTTGTCGAGCGGATACAGCCCGGTCAGCCCGTGATAGGCGCAAACCTCCGCCTTGCGGCGGCCGATCTCCAAGGCATCCGGCAGGAATACGTCAGGACCTGCCAGATAGATTCTCATGGACTTGCCGGTGCTATGGCGTTTCGCGCGAACAGGAAACCGGAGCTCCGGTTCTGATTCAATCAGAACCGGAAATGCTCGTGCTGCCCGAAACGATTACGCGAGCTTGACGGTCTCGGTCTTGTAGTCCTTGCCGAGGGTTTCGAACACCTTGGCAACGATGCTCTTGGCGTCGAGACCGGCGCGGGCATACATCGCCGCCGGCGTGTCATGGTCGAGGAACACATCGGGCAGGATCATCGAGCGGAACTTGAGCATGCCGCTGTCGAGCATCGCGTTGTCGGACAGGAACTGCATGACATGCGAGCCGAAGCCGCCGATCGAGCCTTCCTCGATCGTGATCAGGATCTCGTGGTCGCGGGCGAGCTTCATGATCATCTCTTCGTCGAGCGGCTTCATGAAGCGCGCATCGGCGATGGTGGCGGAGAGGCCGTGGGCGGCGAGCTCGTCGGCGGCCTTCTCGCACTCGGCGAGGCGGGTGCCGAACGACAGCAGTGCGACCTTCTTGCCCTCGCGGACGATGCGGCCCTTGCCGATCGGCAGGGCGACGCCGACTTCCGGCATCTCGACGCCGCGGCCTTCGCCGCGCGGATAGCGCAGCGCGCTCGGACGATCGTTGATCGCAACCTGGGTCGCCACCATGTGGACCATTTCCGCCTCGTCGGCGGCGGCCATGATCACCATGTTGGGCAGACAGCCGAGATAGGCGTTGTCGAACGAACCGGCATGGGTCGCGCCGTCGGCGCCGACCAGGCCGGCGCGGTCGATCGCGAAGCGGACCGGAAGGCTCTGGATCGCGACGTCGTGGACCACCTGGTCATAGCCGCGCTGCAGGAAGGTCGAGTAGATCGCGCAGAACGGCTTGTAGCCTTCGGTGGCGAGGCCCGCGGCGAAGGTCACCGCGTGCTGCTCGGCGATGCCGACGTCGAAGGTGCGGTCCGGGAACGCCTTGTTGAAGATGTCGACGCCGGTGCCCGACGGCATCGCCGCGGTGATGGCGACGATCTTGTCGTCCTTCTGCGCTTCCTTGACGAGGCTCTGGCCGAACACGTTCTGGTAGGCGGGCGCGTTCGGCTTGGCCTTGGCCTGGGTGCCGGTCGCGACGTCGAACTTGACGACGGCGTGATACTTGTCGGCGGACGCTTCCGCCGGACCGTAGCCCTTGCCCTTCTGGGTCACGACGTGAACCAGGATCGGCCCGGTCTCCATGTCGCGGACGTTCTTCAGCACCGGCAGCAGATGGTCGAGATTGTGACCGTCGATCGGGCCGACATAGTAGAAGCCGAGCTCTTCGAACAGCGTGCCGCCGTCCATCATGAAGCCGCGGGAATATTCCTCGACGCGGTTGGCGCGGTTGGCGAGGATCTTCGGCAGGCGCTTGTTGATCTGCTTGGCGGCCTCGCGCAGCGAGCGGTAGGTCTTGCCGGAGTAGAGGCGCGACAAATAGGCGCTCATCGCGCCGACCGGCGGCGCGATCGACATGTCGTTGTCGTTGAGGATCACGATCAGGCGCGAGTTCATCGCGCCGGCGTTGTTCATGGCCTCGTAGGCCATGCCCGCCGACATCGCGCCGTCACCGATCACGGCGATAACGTTGTTCTTGCCGCCGGAGAGATCGCGCGCCACGGCCATGCCGAGGCCGGCCGAAATCGAGGTCGACGAGTGCGCGGCGCCGAACGGATCGTAGTCGCTCTCGGTGCGCTTGGTGAAGCCGGAGAGGCCGCCGCCGGTGCGCAGGGTGCGGATGCGGTCGCGGCGACCGGTCAGGATCTTGTGCGGATAGGCCTGATGGCCGACGTCCCAGATCAGGCGGTCGCGCGGGGTGTCGAAGATGTAGTGGATGGCGGTGGTCAGCTCGACCACGCCGAGGCCGGCGCCGAAATGGCCGCCGGTCACCGACACGGCGTCGATGGTTTCCTGGCGGAGCTCGTCGGCAACTTGCTGCACCTGTTCGACCTTCAGCTTGCGCAGGTCGTCGGGCGTGTGAATAGTGTCAAGAAGCGGCGTTTTACTAAATGTGGTCACAGCGAATTTCCAATTTTTGCCTGTCGGAACGAACCGCCCGACGCGAGATGGGTTGGCGCGCACATCGCGCAGCGAAAGCCAGACACTGGGTGCCGCCCCGGCAGACCGTGCCTGGTTGTAAGCCTAGATTCACTCCGGATTGGACCACGTGATACGCATCACCTTGGTCGCTCTTCACCCGTCCCGGTTCAGTTTTGTCGAACCATTTGAGGTGCATGCCGCCCGAAAACTTCGGGCCGCCCGCCACCCTCAAATGCCCATAGAACTGGAAGCATTACACCAAAGCCGTAACCAAAGCCAACCCGATAGGCGGCGCAGGGTTCCTATGCGTTGTCTTGAAAAACCTATATTTTTCAATGGCTGGGGCTTGGAGCGGGTTCCAATTTGGCCATTTTAGCGGCGACTAGCCGGTCCGGAACGGCCCGATTCGCGGCTGCGCCGGTCGCCGCGGTCACCCCACGGCGCGATCAATCAATGGAAATACGCAGCAACAATTGCCCGCCGTGGCGGACATCCTGTCGCATGGTTGCGGTGGTCGGCGCTACTGCACGTCGAGCGGTTCGGTCCCGGTTGCCTGGCCGGAGGCGTCGGTGGTGATCTTGTCGACCCTGGCTTCGGCCTGGCGCAGCAATTCCTCACAGCGCCGCTTCAATGCCTCGCCGCGCTCGTAGATCGCGACCGATTCCTCAAGCGGGACCTTGCCGTCCTCAAGCCGCTTGACGATCGATTCGAGTTCTTCGATCGCGCGTTCAAAGGAGAGCTTCTTGACGTCGGCTTGAGTATTTTCGGCCATCATATGTTCCCAGTGCGCCGATCAGACCGTGATCGGATCTTGTCGTCCAAGCATGACCCGTTGCGGGCCATACTTGCCCCGGCGCAGAATCAATCGAATTTTTGCGGGCGTATTGTGGCGGGGATTTAGGCGCCCATCAATGCGGTGACGTGAGATGCCACCGACTCTTTCAGGCCCTCGAGGTCGTAGCCGCCCTCCAGGACGGAGACGACGCGCCCGCCGGCGCTCTTGTCGGCGAGATCCATCAGCTTGCGCGTGACCCAGCCGAAATCCTCGCCCGTCAGGTTGATCGAGGCCAGGGGATCGCGGTGATGCGCATCGAAGCCGGCCGAGATGACGACCAGTTCGGGCGAGAATTTTTCGAGCTGCGGCAGGATCAGGTTCTCGAACGCGGAGCGGAATTTGGCGCCGCCGTCGCCGGGCGCGAGCGGTGCGTTGACGACGGTGTCGTGCTCGCCGCGCTCGCCTGACGCGCCGGTGCCCGGAAAAAGCGGCATCTGATGCGTCGAGCAGTACATCACGGTCGGATCGGCCCAGAAGATGTCCTGAGTGCCGTTGCCGTGATGGACGTCGAAATCGATGATGGCGGCGCGCTTGATGCCGTATTTGCGCTGCGCGTGGCGCGCGGCGATCGCGACATTGTCGAAGAAGCAGAAGCCCATCGGCGTCGATTTCTCGGCGTGATGCCCGGGCGGGCGCACCGCGACGAAGGCGTTCTGGTGCTTGCCCTCCATCACCGCATCGGTGGCGGCCACCGCGCCGCCGACGCCGCGCATCACGGCTTCCCAGGTGCCGGGCGACATCGAGGTGTCGCCGTCGATATAGATCATGCCCGAAGTCGGCGCGATGTGGCGCAGTTCGCCGACATAGTGCTCACCATGGCAGAGCAGCACGGTGTCGAGGTCGCCTTCCGGCGCGAGGTCGCGCACCAGTGCCTTGAAGCGGTCTTCGCCGAGCACCTCGGCAACCGCGCGCAGCCGGTCGGGGCGTTCGGGATGTCCGGGTGGGGTCAGGTGATCGAGGCAGGCGGAGTGCGTCAGAAGCAGGGTCATGCAAATTCCCGGCGCAATGGAGGCGCGTGCGAGGACTCATGATCCGGAAACATGCGCAGCGGGTTTCCGAGGATCATTCGCGAACGACCCCTAATCTAGGCCGTTACCCGCCCACCGGAAAGGCCCAAGCTTCGATCTCACCGTATCGTTCCGCTCACCCGCTCGACAGGGAAGTGCCCAGGTTGCGGCTCAATTGATCCGTTCGATGCGTTTTCCGGCCGTCGGGCCGACCGGGCTGTTGGCCTTGAAGTAGGCATAGAGCGCATCGACGTCGTAGATGCCGAACTGCTGCGCCGTTCCTTCCTTGAACACGGTGAAGCCGTCTCCGCCCTCGGCGAGATAATTGTTCACGGTGACGCGGTAGCTCGCGGCCGGGTCGATCGGCTTGCCGTCGAGCGACATCCGGGCGGCGATGATGCGCGCGCCGTCGCCCTTGCTCGCATCCCATGCATAGGCAAAGCCCTTCGAGACCTGCAGGGCGCGCGGCCGCTTCGGGTCGGCCCATTGCTGCTCCAGCACGTCCTTGAGCTGCCTGCCGCTCAGCGTCATCGTCACCAGCTGGTTGCGGAACGGCTGGCTTGCGAAGATGTCGGCATAGGTGACCGCGCCGTCCTCGCGCTTGACGATGTCGGTGCGGACGCCGCCCGGATTGGTGAAGGCGATCACCGCGCCGCCATTCGGCTCCGAAGCGGTCGCTGCGAGCTGCGCGTCGGCGACGATATCGCCGAGCACGCTTTCGCCGGTCTCGCCGGGCGTGCGCGACAGCGTCTCGGTGACCGAGCCGGCGGCGCGGTTGGCGATCGGCGCGGCCAGCCGGTCATAGGATTCCAGGAGCGCGCTCTGCTCGGGATCCTTGGCGATGCCGCCGATCTTCACGATAGTGTTGTTGGCCTTGGCGCTGATCACGTCATGGCTCTTCGGATCGAGCTGAAGATCGATCGCGGTGACCAGCGTGCCGTATTTGTCGCCTGACGTGACGAGCCGCCCGTCGATCTCGCAGACATAGGCCTGGTGGGTGTGGCCGGAGATCACGACGTCGACCGCGCGATCGAACTTCTTGACGATGTCGACGATCGGTCCTGAGATTCCGGGGCATTCATTATAATCGCCGGTCGGAAAGCCGCCTTCGTGGATCAAGACCACGATCGCCTCGACGCCCTTCGCCTTCAACTCGGGAACCAACGCATTGACGGTCTCGGCCTCGTTGAGGAATTCGAGGCTGGCGACGCCGGCCGGCGACACCAGGTTCGGCGTGTTCTTTAGCGTCAGGCCGATGAAGGCGACCGGAATGCCGTCGAATTCCTTGATCTCGTAGGGCGGAAAGACCGTCTTGCCGGTGGCCTTGTCGATCGTGGAGGCGGCGAGATAGCGGAATTTGGCGCCCGTGAACGGGTGCGGGCCCTGGCACTTGTCGACCGGATGGCAGCCGCCATTCTGCATCCTCAGCAGCTCGTTCTTGCCCTCGTCGAATTCGTGATTGCCGACCGAGGAGATCGCAAGCCCCATCATCGAGAGCGACTCGATGGTCGGCTCGTCATGAAACATCGCCGACAGAAATGGGCTTGCGCCGATCAGGTCCCCGGCCGCGACGAAGATATTGTTCTTGTGGCCTTCGCGCAGTTGCTTGACCAGGGTGGCGACCCGCTCCGATCCGCCGGCGGGCACCATCATCTTCCTGGTCGCATCAGCGGGATCGGTGATGCGGATGCCGCCGGGAGGCGGCCGCAGATAGCCGTGGAAATCGTTGATCGCGAGAATGCGCAAATCCACCGGCGCGGCGACACTCTGCGCCAGGCAAGGGCCAGTCGCAGCAAGGCCAAGCGCGCAGAGCGCGGCGAGTAGCGTAAGGCGGGGCTGTCTCATGACCTGTCCATGGAACACACGATCATGGCGCGACGCCACTACAATTTTGCGACGCTTCGTTTCAACCCCGGCGCTTCGTTCAATCTTTGGGGCGCGCCATGAATGCCTTGAACGCGGCGATCGCTTCGTTGGAGCGCATCCTCTCGCTGAACAGGTGGTTCTCCTGCTCAATGCGACGGGTCACGTCCTCCGGCGGCAGCCGGATCAGGCGCCGCGAGGTTGCCACCGCCTCCGCCGGCAGCGCACAGATCTCGCGCGCGACCTTGTGCGCCTCGACCTCGGCATGGCCCGGCGCCACCACGGTGTTGACGAAGCCGGCGACGCGGGCGTCGTCGGCCGACATGGTGCGGCCCATCACCAGCATCGCGAAGGCGCGCTGGTGGCCCATCATGCGCGGCATCAACAGGCTGGAGGCGCCTTCCGGCACCAGGCCGAAATTGGAGAACGGCGTCGAGAACAGCGCGGTCTTGCTGGCCAGCACATAGTCGCAGTGAAACAGCATCGTGGTGCCGATACCCATCGCGACGCCGTCGACCGCGGCGATGATAGGCTTCACATTGTGGGCCAACGAATACAGGAACTTGACGAGGTCGGAGGCGGGCGGTGTCTCGCCGGCCGAGGTGCCCTGCGCGAGCAGGTCCTCGATGTCGTTGCCGGCGGTGAATACGCCGGAGCCGCCGGTGATGATCAGGCAGCGGACCTTCGGATTGTTCTGCGCCTTGTCGATCGCGTCGCTGATCGCGCGAAACATCTCCTGGGTGATCGCGTTCTTCTTTTCGGGCCTGCGCAGCCGGATCACGCGTGTGGCGACTTCGTCGGTGACTATGACATGCGCGGTCATCAAGCGGTCCCAGGGTCGGCCGGCGGCGTCGCCGGGCGGAGTCATGCCGCTATCCTACATGATCCCGCGCAGGCCCCAAGCGCTCAGGGGTGTTCGAGGCCGCTTTTCCCCCTGCGCGAGCATGACGACAGCGCAATGCAGTCAACCGGAATTTCGCGATCCGCGGGCCAGCCAACGGGACGCTGTCGCACGATCCCAGACGTGTCCGCTCAGCCGCGTCCGACAAACGAGCCGATGCCGCGGCCGATCGCCGCGCCGTGCTGCAGGAGCGCACCGAGATGATCGCCGGGGACCGACATCGCATACAGGCCGTTCTCCGCGGCAAAGCGCTGCATCGGCGCATGCGGTCCGTCGTCCTGTCCGTTCCACAGCAGCACCGGCACGCGCGAGGAAAGCACGGCGTCCTTGGCGCCGTCGACCTGGCCGAGCGCGTCGAAGCAGGCGCGCACGCCGCCTTCGAGATCGGGCGTCACCCATTCGGCGAGCTCGGGCACCGTACGGCGGGCAAAGGTGATGAAGGCGCCATAGGTCAGCGGGCCGGCGTTGCCGCGCGGGAGTCCAGTGAGAAAGTCCCAGCCGCCGATCGCCAGCGATGCCAACCGCGCCGGAAAAAACCGGGCGACGCCGACCGCGACCCAGCCGCCCATCGAGTGTCCGACCACATGGGCGCGCTCGTCGCCGAGATCGTCGATCACGGCAACGATATCGCCGGCGCGCTGCGCCTGATCATAGAACTCGGGATCGGCGGGCTTGTCGCTCAAGCCGTGTCCAAGCGAATCGACGCAGACCACGCGGAAGCGATCCGCAAGCGCGTCGACCACGCCGCATTGCTTCCAGCTCGCCGCGTCGAGCAGCAGGCCGTGCTGCAGCACGATCAGCGGCCCGGATCCTTCGACGGTGTAATGGATGCGCTGGCCCCGGTGATTGGCAAAAGGCATTGATAGAGTTCCCCACGTTTCACCTGAGGTGAGCGTGGAGACGGGCTGTTTCAAGGCCTCGTTCCGAAATGGGAACCATTCCGCAATGGCGTTGCGCGCAGAGCTCTCAGCCGCCCCACACGGTGGCCTCGCTCCAGCCGAGCTCCCTGAACTCGGCTTCCCGGAGCGGGGCTTCGCCGGCGGCGAAGAATTCGTCGAGCTGCGGCGGCTTGACCGTGGTTTCGGACAGCATCGCGTGGGCCTGGCCGCGATGATGGATCTGGTGCTGGAACAGATGCATCAGCAGGCGGTCACGCCGCTCGGTCTGTACCGATGTGTCGCGATTGACCTTCACCACTTCATCGAGCCGGCCGGGCGTCAGCGCATCGCAGTGCACGATCAGCCGCTGGTCGATTGCGCGCTGCGCGCCTTGCAATGCCGCGACCGACGGGTAGGGAACTTCATTGGCCCACGCCCTCGGCCCGAGCCAGCCGCCTTCGAGCGCGTCGACATAGAAGAGATCGATGACATGGATATGGTTCAGCGTCGCCTGCAGGCTCGGGAAGAAGCCGGTCCGGGCCGCCGCGAACTCCGCCTGGTTGAGGCTGGCGCATGCCGTGAGCAGGCGATGATTGGCCCAGGCATTGTTGTACGCAAAAGCTCGAAAGGTCTGAACGAGGCTCGCAGGCATTTCGGTCCTCACTGGAGTGACTGCTTCAGGATCGGGGATGTCTTGGTGCTTGCGCGAAGGCCCTGATCCTCGCATAGCTGGTCCGGTCCGTCGCGGAACTATGTGTGAGGGCTGCAGGCAAATGCAACTGGCAAAGAATGTCATCGACGTCGGCCTCTCGACCAACAATCTCGAGCCGATGCTGCGGTTCTGGCAGCAGGATGCCGGGCTGCGCTTCGATCATGTGCTGCCGATCCGGCGCGGGCAGAAGCAGTACCGGCACGACGCGCACGGTTCGGTCATCAAGCTCAACCATCATGTCGAGCCGCTGCCCGATGCGGCACCGAGCGGCTATCGCGAGCTGATCGTCGCGCGTGAGGGAATTGCGGCGCCGCGGCGCATGGCCGACCCCGACGGCAACAGCGTTTGTCTCGTCGCGCCCGGACACGACGGCATCACCGGGATCGCGGTCGCGATGGCAGTGCGCGACCTCGCCGCGCACCGCAGGTTCTACGGCGACATCCTCGGCTTCGCTGAGCAATCCTGGTCGGGCGGCCCGGCCTTTCGCCTCGGCGACAGTCTGATCCTGCTCAGGGAAGATCGCGCCGCGAGTGTCGATCAAACCCGGCAGGCGCGCGGCTGGCGGTACATCACGTTGCAGGTTGCCGACATCGACACCGTGCATGACGAGCTGCGCGCCAAGGGCGTGCGCGAGGGCCTCGCGCCGGTAACGCTTGGCGAGGTCGCGCGGATCTCCATGATCCTCGATCCCGACGGCAACTGGATCGAGCTGTCCCGCCGCGCATCGATCGTCGGCAGCTTGTAAGCGGCAGATTTTCCGCCCGCCAGGCGGCACCGATGCTATGATCGCGCGGACACATACTCCGTTTTGATGATCGCTTCATGCAGTCGCTTTTCAGGCCGCGGCGGTTTCATCGATTTCGACGAGCGGCCATCGGCTCGGCTTGCCTGCTGCTGTGCGTCCGCGTGGCCGGCGCAGAACCGATCGGCAATCCGGCGCTGACGCCGACCGGGCAACACGCCGAGCCAGTGCAAACTGAAACGGCTCGTCCGAATCCGACTGTCGGAGAGAACAGCGGCGAGGCCGATCGGCCGGCGCAGGACCGGCAATCCTCATCCGCTCCGTCTTCGGCGCCAGCACCAGCGGGTCCGAAGCTTGATGGGCCGCAGCAATATTGCAAGGCGTTGGAGGAAGCCGCATTGGAGAACGGCCTGCCGCCGGATTTCTTGGTCCGGCTGATCTGGCAGGAAAGCAATTTCGATCCGAATTCGGTCAGCCGGGCCGGTGCTCAGGGGATCGCCCAGTTCATGCCCGGCACCGCGCGTTGGCGCGGCTTGGCTGATCCGTTCGAGCCTTTGCCTGCGTTGCAGGAGTCGGCACGCTGGCTCCGCGAGCTGCGCGCGCAGTTCGGCAATCTCGGCCTCGCGGCGGCTGCCTATAATGGCGGCCCGCGGCGCGTTCAGGATTGGCTGGCGGGGCGCGGCAACCTGCCGGGCGAAACCCGCGCCTATGTCATGATCATCACCGGCAAGTCAGCCGAGGAATGGGCGCAGAATTCGGTGGAGGATCGGGTCCACACCGACGCTGCGCTGGTCTGCGGTGACATCGTGCGCGGCATGCTGATCAGGGCGCTACCTGCGGCTCCAAAGCAATCCGTGACACTCGCGGAGCAAGCCGCGTGGGGACCTTGGGGCCTTCAATTGGCCGGCGGCCCGTCGCAATCCAGGGTTCTCGCCGACTACCAGCAACTTCAGAAACGATTTGCGCCCGTGCTCGGCGATCGCGCGCCGCTTGTTCTGAGATCGCATATGGCCGGGCCGGGCTCGGCCACCTGGTATCTGCTCCGGGTCGCCGAGACGACCCGTGAGCGCGCCAATCAGCTGTGCGCACGACTGGAGGCGATCGGTGGCCGCTGCCTGGTGTTTCGAAACTAGCTGGCGCGCGTTGCCGGTCGCCGCGATCGACGGCGCGATCAGAGTTAATTCGGGACAGAACCCTCGACCGCAAATGTGCGGTACCTGGCATATTTCTCGCCGACGGCTCGAACCTGCACATAGGCTGGATCGTTTCGCCAGGCCCAAAGCGCCTCCATGCTCGGATACATATAGATGACGACGCGCTTCGGCGGATCGCCGTCAACGGCAACGACTTGCGAACCGGTTGCCGCCGCGCCCGCGGCCGCAACCAGCTTCCCGCCATGTGCCTTGATGATCTCCCTCGCCTTGGGGAGATACTCCTTCGCGTAACCATCGGGATCGGTCACGTCGATCTGGCCGATCAGATAGGCGGGCTGTCTTGCTTCGCCGTGGAGCGCTTCGTTGCCGAGCGCGCCGAAGGCTGTGCACGTCAACATGACCAGACCGATCTTGCATCGCGAATTCATGCGGTCCTCCTGATGCCAGTGCCGCAAGCCGTAGCCTGAGAGGACTCTCCACAGCGCACTCTGTATGTCCAATGCATATATTCTCTCAAATCCTATGCCCGAATGATATAAAGGGGTATGAACCTTCGACAGGCCCTCACGTTCGTGACCGTGGCCGAACTCGGCACGGTCTCAAAGGCAGCGGTGCGGTTGCGCGTCGCCCAGCCCGCTTCGTCCAGGCAGATCATCGCTCTCGAGCAGGAACTCGGCCTGCGGCTGTTCGATCGCGTCGGGCGCCGGCTGCTGTTGACCGGTGAAGGCGAGCAGTTGATTGCGGGCTGCCGGCTGCTGCTCAGCAGCGTCAGTTCGCTGAAAGAGCAGGCTCAGCTGCTCCGCCAAGGCGACACCGGGGTTCTCAGGATCGGCGCGTCGCCGCAGCACATCGAGAGCGTGTTGTCGCCATTTCTCCACCGATACGCGGAGCGATATCCCAAGGTCGAGATCAGGATCAGGGAGGGCACCGGCAGCGAAATATTGACGATGCTCGAACGCGGAGAAATCCATCTCGGCCAGAACCTGCTGCACGCGGTCAGGCTGGACGACCAGCACTTCGGCAGCCTTCCACTTGGACCTGTGCAGTTGCTGGCGGCCTGCCATCCCGCGATGCCACTTGGTCCGCGTCGTAGCATCGAGATCGCCGACCTCGCCGGGCTTCCGTTGCTGCTGCTGGACAGCGGGTTCGGATTTCGCCGTGCCTTCGATGCAGCAAGCCGCATGTCCGGACTGAAGCCGACGATCATGTTCGAAAGCCGCAGCCCGCACACCTTGCTGGCGCTCGCCGAGGCAGGGCACGGCATAGCAATCGTTCCTTCCCAACTTCAGTGCTGGCGCTACGACGTAAGAATTGTCGGTCTCATGCATCGGCGCCGCGTGCTGCAAGAGCCGCTGACCATTTCTTGGGACAAGCGGCGTCCCTTGCCCCGTTTCGCAACTGATTATTGTGCAATGCTGGCCGCGCACATGCGCAAGACGTTTCCGATCACGCGTCCGACCGAGCCGGCTCCACCAAAAGAGCGGCGGTCGGCTCCACGCAAGCAGCGCCCCGCCCGTCAAGCCGGGCGATGACACCGAACGAGCTATTTGACAGGTTGAATCGAGCACGATCCCATCGTCGTCCCTGCTTTTGCAGGGACGACCGCAGTGTATGAAGCGCAACGTGTTCGTGAAAACGCCTGTGCTACGAACACAGCAATGACAGCGAAGAGATCTGTTGTCTTATCCCGCCAGCACCGCGTCCGCGCCGGTCACCGCCTCGGCGCTTTCGGTCACGGTCTTCTCCAGCGACGGCGCCTGCACGGAGATGTTCTCGGCGAAGAAGCGTGCCAATGCGACGTAGCGCTGCGGCTCGGCTTCGCCGCTTGCCTTGGCAGCGAGCGCCTCGCCGGCGAGCATGCAGCCGCCGAGCGTAGCGCCGAACAGTCGCAGATAGGGCGTCGCGCCGGCCAGCGCATCGTTCGGCGCGGAGGCGAGCCGCTCGAGCAGCCATTTGCTGCTGCGCTCGAGCGCGGCATGGGCATCGCGCAGCTTGGCGCCTGTGGTGCCGAACGCCGGATCGTTGGAGGTCTCGACTTGCTTGATGGTCGCATCGAGCTCGTCGAGCAGCGCCCACACCGAGGCGCCGCCGTTGGCGCCGAGCTTGCGGGTGACGAGGTCGATCGACTGGATGCCGTTGGTGCCTTCATAGATCGAGGTGATGCGGGCATCGCGGTAATGCTGCGCGGCGCCGGTCTCCTCGATGAAGCCCATGCCGCCATGGATCTGCACACCGAGATAGGCGACCTCGTTGCCGATGTCGGTGGAGAACGCCTTCGCGATCGGAGTCAGCAGCGCGCCGCGTGCAGCGGCGTCGGAACGGACCTTGGCGTCCTTGGCGCGCACCGAGACGTCGAGCGCGACCGCGGTGGCGTAGCAGATGGTGCGCGCCGCCGCCGTCAGGCCGCGCATCTGCATCAGCATGCGCTTGACGTCGGGATGCACGATGATCGGATCCATCCCGTCGCCCTTGTGGCCGACTGCCTTGCCCTGGCGGCGCTCCTGCGCATAGGCCAGCGCCTGCTGATAGGCA
Source organism: Bradyrhizobium sp. UFLA03-84 (assembly GCF_002289535.1). Lineage (NCBI taxonomy): Bacteria > Pseudomonadati > Pseudomonadota > Alphaproteobacteria > Hyphomicrobiales > Nitrobacteraceae > Bradyrhizobium > Bradyrhizobium sp. UFLA03-84. Next base: position 1,116,621 of record NZ_NSJY01000013.1, read on the forward strand.
CGATCGGCAATGCCGACGCCCTCGAGGCCGACGCCGAGCCGGGCCTGGTTCATCATCGTGAACATGCAGCGCATGCCGGCGTTTTCCTCGCCGATCAAAAAGCCGATCGCGCCGCCCTTGTCGCCCATCGTCATGGTGCAGGTCGGCGAGGCGTGCATGCCGAGCTTGTGCTCGACGCCGCTTGCATGGATGTCGTTGCGCGCGCCGAGCGAGCCATCGGCATTGACCAGGAACTTGGGGACAAGAAACAGGGAAATCCCCTTGGTGCCGGCGGGCGCATCGGGCAATCGCGCGAGCACGAAATGCACGATGTTGTCGGTCATGTCGTGTTCGCCGTAGGTGATGAAGATCTTGGTGCCCTTGATGCGGTAGGTTCCGTCACCAGCGCGTTCGGCGCGGGTGCGCAGCGCGCCGACGTCGGAGCCGGCATTGGGCTCGGTTAGTTGCATCGTGCCGGTCCATTCGCCGGTGACGAGCTTCTCGAGATAGATCTTCTTCAGCTCGGCGCTGCCATGGGCATCGAGCGCTTCGATCGCGGACAGCGTCAGCAGCGGGCAGAGGCCGAAGGCGACATTCGATGCGCTCCAGATCTCGGTGCAGGCGGCGTTGATCGCGAGCGGCAGGCCCTGGCCGCCGAACGCTTCCGGCCCGGACACCGCGTTCCACCCCGCGGCGGTCCAGCGCTGGTAAGCGTCGGGCCAGCCGGGAGCAGTGGTCACCTTGCCGTTGTCGAGCTTGATGCCGTGCTCGTCGCCGACCTTGTTCAGCGGCGCCAGCACATCGGAGGCGAACTTGCCGGCTTCTTCCAATACCGCAGCGGTGATGTCGCCATCGAAATCGCCGTAGTGGCCGGCCTCAACGGCGGCCGCAAGCCCCGCACCGTGATTGAGGGACAAGAGGATATCGTTGATCGGCGCACGGTAGGTCATGGCGTTACTCCCGACGAGGCGTTTGCGAATTGTCATCCCATGAAACCGGCAGGCTCTCAACTGTCCGAACGGACATCGCGCGGTCAGTTTCGGCCCCCGCAGCGGCGCTCATCAATAAGAGCAGCTTCATCATCCCACCGGTTTCGTGCGTTTTCGCCCTCCGCCCTGTTGAAATGGCGGGACTCACCCTATAGACCGGCGTTGCCTTCAATCGGCGCGTTGGGGCGTAGCCAAGCGGTAAGGCAGCGGATTTTGATTCCGCCATTCGGAGGTTCGATCCCTCCCGCCCCAGCCAATTTAACGCATTGATATTTCATGAGATTTTTGTTTCTTTCGATCCGCCGCTCTGAATGGCGGTAGCGGCCACATTCCGAACGTCCGTTGCCGCTTGGTTCGCAAGCATGGGGGTTTCACTTCCTCTGAGTACCCACCACTCTCATGATTGGATCTCAGGGGTGCTGCCCCTCGCGCGCGCCAGGGTAAAGCGCCGGCTGGCGCCGGCGCCACCCCGAGCGGTCTCCCCGGTTTTGCGCGCTTATTTCAACCTGCCGTCGTCGGGCTCATGACACATGCTTGACCCGCTCTTCGACCGGCCCTCGCGGGCGCGAGAGGGCCCGTTAGGTCGAGACGCCGAACAGCTTGCGCACTGCCGGCAACCACTCGCCAGTCATCGTGAACTCAAGTCCCAGTCGTGCTCCGTAGGCGATCGCCAGCATCGTTACCGGCGCCGAAACCGCAAGGGTCGAGAACGCGGTCAGACCCTGACCGATGGTGCACCCCATCGACATGATCCCACCGATGCCCATCAGAAGCGCGCCGGTCATATGACGCTTCAATTCGCGAGCATCGTCGCACGCCTCCCATCGGAAGCCGTGCGCCAGCAGCGCCGCGGCGAAAGAGCCCGCGACCACGCCTGCAGTGGAGCCGATGCCGAAATTCAGGCGCGCGCCAGAGAAAGTGGCGATGTAGAGGATGGTGTCGCCAAGAGGGGCGACAAAAGTGAGCGAGGAGACGCGGGCGGGGTCGAACTCGTCGTCCGCGAGCCATCCCGTCGCAAACCAGCCGAACGCGATCGCGCCACCGACTGCAAGCCCGGACATCAATAGCCGTGGCGATCGGATAAGCTTGCCATCTGCCAGTGACCAGAAGGCGAGAGCGCCTGCAATGGACACGACGAGGATTGCACGCATCGTGCTCCCGGCGCCCAAAAGCGATGTCAGCGTCTGGTCACTGCCCTCGGAGAGGCGCAGCGACAACGGCTCGATCAGCCTCACGCGCAGCATGCCGGTGATGCCCCGCATGGTTGCAAGCGCCGACAGGCCGAGCACGAGAAAGACCACGATAGCTCGCAGGTCGCCGCCGCCGACGCGCACCAGTGTGCCGAAGCCACAGGTGCCGACCAGAGCCATGCCGACGCCGAACATCAGTCCGCCGATGATCGCTCCGCCAAGTCCGATCGATGTCGTGAGATAGATCGACCGCGACAGGTCGACGACACCGAATGCTGCGAGCGCCTGCGTTGCCAGCAGCGCCACGGCTGCGGCGAGTGCAAAGGATTTCAGGCGGCGATGGTCCGATCCGAAGAACGCATCCTCGAGCATCGCGAGCGTGCAGAAACGGCCTGCTCGGCCGGCAACACCGAGGACGGCGCCGGCGGCAAGCCCGCATGCGAATGCTATGGTCGACGGATTGAGCATTCCTCCTGACGATGTGGTTCTGCGTTACGACAGTCTGCGCCGGCGAGTTACCAAAATCCAGCGCGGAAAACTACCGGCGCCGTCGGCGGACCGGCTCACAGAACACGTCGTAGATGGTCGTCAGAATCTTGCGGACGTCCTCGTTGGCGAGACTGTAGTAAATCGCTTTGCCGTCGCGGCGGGTCGTCACCAGCCGGTCGAGTCTCAGCCGCGCAAGTTGCTGCGAGACGGTCGACTGCCGCTCGCCCAGGAACTGTTCGAGCTCGGTCACGGATTTCTCACCCTCGGCGAGGATGCAGAGCAGCAGCAATCGCGACTCGTGCGACAGCGCCTTGAGCATGTCGCTGGCCTCGCGCGCCTTTTCGATCATCTGCTCGAGCTCGGCGGAGCCCTCGATCTCCTTCAGCTTCGGCAATGTCATCGCGTCAAATTCCCCTGAGCAAAGTCTTCGAGAGCGGTTACGTTCTTCCTGGCTTCGATCCTGTGTCGGACAAGATCCGGTCCAACAGGCCGAAGAAGAAGGTATCCCCCGGATAGCCGCGAATACGTCCTATCTCGCGGCCTTCCTTTACCACGACGAAGGTCGGCGTGAAAACGCCGGGATCGATTCCGGCGAGGTCGGCGGGCAGGGGGCTGTTCAGGTCGACCCGGCGCAGCGGTGCGGCCTGGCTTTCCTCCGTCCTGGCATAGATCGGTGCGATTTCGGCATCGAAGCGCGCGCACCACACGCAGCCGGGCCGCTCGAACATGATGAGCTCGGCCGCGCGCGATTCCGTCGCGGGCAGCACGAGCCCGACAGTGACTGCGAGCTGTGCGAGGATTCGTTTCATTGAAGTGACGGGTCTCTGGACTTCCTGAACGCTTTATATCATTAAATTCGTATGTGTGCTATGGATGAGGCCAAATGACCTTGGACGTCACGCTTGGCGCGGCCTTTATCGCAGGTCTGCTGTCGTTTCTGTCGCCCTGCATCCTGCCCCTGGTGCCGCCCTTCCTTTGCTACATGGCCGGCGTTTCGGTCACGGATCTGTCCGAAGACAGGCTTGATCTGCGGCCGCGCGTCCTGATCTCGGCACTGGCGTTCGTCGCGGGTTTTTCGCTGGTCTTCGTCGCGCTCGGCTCGACCGCGTCGCTCGCGGGGCGGTTCATTTCGGCGCATCTGTCGACGCTCGGCATCGTCGCCGGGGGGCTGATCATCGTGATGGGCCTGCATTTCCTGGGTGTGCTCAGGATTCCGTTGCTCTATCGCAGCGCGACGGTGCAGGTCGGCAACCGGCCGGCCGGCGTGGCGGGAGCATTCGTCATGGGTCTCGCGTTCGCGTTCGGCTGGACACCCTGCGCAGGTCCCATTCTCGCCGCGGTCCTGCTGATGGCGGGTTCGGAGGACACGACGGGACGAGGGGCGCTGCTGCTGTTGGCCTATTCGGTCGGCACCGGCATCCCGTTCCTGATCGCGGCCGCCTTCACCGGTCGTTTCATCACGCTGCTCGGGCGCGCGCGCCGGCATCTCGGCCTGGTCGAGAAGACGATGGGCATCTTCCTGGTCATGACCGGCCTGATGTTCCTGAGCGGCCTGATGCCGGCGGTGTCGGAATGGTTGCTAGAGCGATTCCCCGGCCTCACCAGCATCGGCTGACATTCAGCCGAAGCGAAAATCGAGCAATTGGGCGTAAGACTGCAACTCGATCACGTAACGATGCACGAGCGGCCCGTCGCCAGCCATTGCCGCATGCGCGATCTCGCCGCTGCTCGCGATCGCGCCGTCAATCAGGCGGCGGAACTCGCTCTTCTCGGCGATCTCGGGACTTGCCCATTCGTTGCAGCGCTGCAAACGATCGCGGAATGCGCTCGCCGCGGCGACGATGTCCTCGGCGTTCGCAGCCGCCGGATGCTCGCCATACCGCGTGGCTGCAGCACGCAGCTTTTCCATCGCCGGCGCAATCTCGAAAACGCAGTCGCCGAGATCGTAGAGGCCCGAGCGACGCCTGAACTCATGAAAGGACTGGCGAAGCGCAAGCAGCTCCCGGCCCGCGCCGACTGTGTCTCCGCTGTCCAGCGCACGGGTGACGGCCGTGAGCCGCTCGTGCCCTCGGCTGAGAAAGTCCGACACTTCGGCCGGCGCGTAGGCAGCCGGGGCACCGGCTGGTCCAACCCGCTTCCACGCGGCCATCGCCTCGTCGGCCTCGATCTGCGCAAGTGCAACGTTTCCGGTACGCGCATAGCTCGCCGCGGTTCGCAGATTCGCCGTGATCGTCCCCATTGCGGATGCGAAATCGGGCGGCTTGCCGGCCTCCGCGCCGAGAACGAGCGCGGTCGAAGCCAGCCATGTCAGCAGGGCGATGATGCAGCGCAAGATCGAAATCCGTTGTCATATTCTTGTATTTGAATATCATAATAAAAATGACCGATACGCAAGATCTTCCTGAGCGCAGAACCCCGGTGACCTCTAGCGCGCCCACAAGGCGCAGCTTTCTCGTTTTGACATCGGGCGCTGCCATTGCTGCAGGCTGCGGTCCGGCCGTGGCAGAGCCTGCGCTCGGAGAAGACGGGCTCTACCACGAGCCGTGGTTTCTTCAGAGCTTCCTCGATCTGCGTGAGGACCTCGACAGTGCTGCAGCAAACGGCAAGCGCCTCGCCGTCATGTGGGAGTTGCGCGGCTGCCCCTACTGCCGCGAGACCCACTTGACGAATTTCGCCGATGCCGGGATCTCGCAATATATCCGCGACAATTTCGAAGTGCTGCAGCTCAATCTGGTCGGCTCCCGCAAGGTCACGGATTTCGACCGCGAGGAACTGTCTGAGAAGGACCTCGCGCAGAAATACGGGATCAGATTCACCCCGACGTTCCAGTTCTTCCCGCCGTCGTCCGATGGAATCGAAGCGAAGGAAGCGGCGGCACGCGAAGTTGCGCGGGCACCGGGTTATCTCAAGCCGCCGCATTTCCTGGCGATGTTTCGCTTCGTGCGGGAACGGGCTTATGAGCGTGGCTCGTTCCGGGATTTCCTCGCCGCAAATGGATAGCGAAGAGCATCTTGCGAATTTCGCTTGACGCATTCGATTGCATCAACATATCGTAATAGATGAATTTGATGGATTGTTAGTCCATCGTCATCAAAGGCGGGCGTAACCCGTCATGAGGGTAGGAAACATGCGGCGCTCGCTTGTGGCTGCGTTTGCACTGTGTCTGTCGGCAGGCGGCGCGCTTGCCCAGCAATCGGCTGTGGAGCCGATCAAGCTCGATGTCGTCAACGACTCGCTTCCGAAGTCATTGACTGGCACGCCCGGTAATGCCGAGGCCGGCAAGAAGGTGTTTCTGACGCGCACGCTCGGCAACTGCCTGGCTTGCCATCAGGTCACCAGCCTGAAATCCGAGGAATTCCACGGCGAGTTCGGTCCGTCGCTCGACGGCGTGGCCGGCCGCTACAACGAGGCGCAGTTGCGCCTCATCGTTGCCGATCCGAAGCGCATCTTCACCAACACGGTCATGCCGGCGTTCTTCAAGAACGACGGCCTGAGCCGGGTGCGCCCGGAATTCGTCGGCAAATCCATCCTGACGGCCGCGCAGGTCGAGGACGTCATCGCATTTCTCAAGACGCTGAACTGACGGCGAGAAGGAGCAGGAATGAAAGCCATCAATCGACGGCAGGCTTTTGCGCTCGGAGGCGGCTTTGTCGTGCTGACCTTGATGCCCATGGCAGCCGACGCGGAGGTGACGAACGACGCGGCGAAGTGGATCGAGAAATTCACCGGCGGCAAGCAACCTGCCAAAGGCAAGATCTCGCTCGACCTGCCTGAGATCGCGGAGAACGGCAATACCGTGCCGCTCTCGATCAACATCGAAAGTTCGATGACAGCCGACTCCTACGTCAAGGAAGTCATGATTATCGCGGACGGCAACCCGAATGCCGGCGTCGCAACCCTGTCCTTCACGCCACTGTCGGGCAAGGCGGAAGCATCGATCCGGATCCGGCTCGCGACCACCCAGAACGTGGTTGCGATCGCGAAGATGAGCGACGGGTCGATGTTCGCGGAGCAGAAGATCGTGAAGGTCACAATCGGCGGCTGCGGCGGCTAAGGGTGCAGGAGAGGAAAGATGGCAGATAAACCGCGCATCAAGCTTCCGAAGGAAGCGGCCAAGGGCGAGGTCGTCCAGATCAAGACCCTGGTTTCGCATATCATGGAGTCGGGCCAGCGCAAGGATGCGCAGGGCAAGACCATTCCACGCAAGATCATCAACAAGTTCGCCTGCGAGTTCAACGGCAAGCCGGTGTTCTCCTGCGCGCTGGAGCCGGCGATCTCCGCCAACCCCTACATCCAGTTCGACGCCAGAATCGACGAGGCCGGAACGTTCAAGTTCTCCTGGACCGACGACGACGGCACGGTGATCACGGCTGAAGAGAAGATCGCGCTCAAGGCGTGATGCGCATCGCGCATTGAGGGAGGGCTCGAATGGCGCCGCGACATGTTGGGATAACTGCTGCGATCGTGGCCGTCGCATCAATTGCGACGGTCGCGCTCGCGCAGGACGCCGAGCGCAAGGGCATCCCGGCGCCGCCCGGCCACGTCTTCAAGACCATCATCTCCGGCTACGAGTTCCGCAGCAAGGAGACCCGTGCGCTGCAGGACGACGATCTTGAAAATCCGGGCTTTCTCGCCGTGGAGCGGGCGGCGGACGTCTGGAAGAAGGTCGAGGGCAGCGAAGGCAAATCCTGCATGAGCTGCCATGGCGAAGCCGAGACCAGCATGAAGGGCGTCGGCGCCACCATGCCGAAATGGGACGACAAGCTGAAGAAGCCGGTCAATCTCGAGCAGCGCATCAACATCTGCCGCACCGAGCACATGAAGGCGGAGCCCTGGAAGTTCAAATCCCAGGAACTGACCGACATGACCACCTTCGTACGATACCAGTCGCACGGCATGCCGGTGACGGTGAAGACCGATGGCCCGATGTCGCCGTGGTTCGAGCGCGGCAAGCAGATCTATTACACGCGCTATGGCCAGCTCGATCTCGCCTGCGAATCCTGCCACGAGCGCAACAACGGCAAGTTCATGCGCGCCGACTTCCTGAGCCAGGGCCAAACCAACGGTTTCCCGACCTATCGGTTGCGCGACCAGCGCCTGGTGCCGCTGCATGAACGCTTCGAAGGCTGCATGTTCGACGTGCGCGCCGAGCCGTTCAAGCCGCTGTCGGACGAATTCCTTGCGCTCGAACTCTACGTCGCCTGGCGCGGAATCGGGTTACCGGTCGAGACGCCGTCGGTGCGCAACTGACACGTTGAGCACGCAGGAGCATTGCGCATGATCTCTCGCCGCGAATTCATTCAGGTGGCTGCGGCAACGGCGGCACTCTCGAGCGGTGTGGGATCGGGCCTCGGCCGAGCGGTTGCCCAACAACTCCTGACCGAGAAGGAATTGCTGGCCTTCGAGCCGCTCGGCAACGTCACGCTGGTGCATGTGACCGACATTCACGGCCAGCTGATGCCGCTCTATTTCCGCGAGCCCTCGACCAACCTCGGGGTCGGCGAGGCGAAGGGGCTGCCGCCGCACATCACCGGCAAGGAGTTTCTTGCCCGCTTCGGCATAGCGCCGGGCTCGTCGGCGGCCTACGCCTTGACGTCCGAGGATTTCGAGGCGCTGGCCAGGAGCTACGGCAGGATCGGCGGCCTCGATCGGGCCGCGACCGTGATCAAGGCGATCCGTGCCGAGCGCGGCGAGAAGGTCGTGCTGCTCGATGGTGGCGACACCTGGCAGGGATCGTGGTCGTCGCTGAAGACGCGCGGCCAGGACATGATCGACTGCATGGCGCTGCTCAAGCCCGACGCCATGACCGGGCATTGGGAATTCACCTACGGCACCGAGCGCGTCAAACAGGCCATCGAGGGGCTCGGATTCCCATTCCTCGGCCTCAACATCCGCGACACCGAATGGAACGAAGCCGCTTTCGACGCTTCGACCATGATCGAGCGCGGCGGCGTCAAGATCGCGGTCCTCGGCCAGGCCTTCCCTTATACGCCGGTCGCCAATCCGCGCTGGATGATTCCGAACTGGTCATTTGGCGTGCGTGAGGAGGATGTCCAGGCGCAGGTCGACAAAGTCCGGAAGGGTGGTGCCCAACTCGTCGTTCTGCTTTCCCACAATGGCTTTGACGTCGATCGCAAACTCGCAAGTCGCGTCAAGGGCATCGACGTCATCCTGACCGGGCACACGCATGATGCGCTGCCCGAGGCCGTGAAGGTGGGCAAGACTCTTCTGATTGCATCGGGCTCGTCCGGAAAGTTCGTGTCACGGCTCGATCTCGACGTCCGCGACGGCGAGGTCAAGGGGTTCCGTTACAAGCTCATTCCGTTGTTCTCGGACGTGATCACGGCGGACGCCGAGATGGCCGCAAAGATCGCCGAGGTGCGCAAGCCGTTCGCGTCAGACCTCGCCAAGGTGCTCGGCAGGACGGATTCGCTGCTCTACCGGCGCGGTAATTTCAACGGCACATTCGACGATCTGATCTGCCAGGCGCTGCTGCAGGAGCGCGATGCGGAGATCGCGCTGTCGCCCGGTTTTCGCTGGGGCACCAGCGTGCTGCCCGGACAGGACATCACTTTCGAGGACGTCACCAATGCGACGGCGATCACCTATCCGGCGGTGTACCGCATGGGCATGACGGGCGCACGGCTGAAGGAGATCATCGAGGACGTCGCCGACAATCTGTTCAACGTCGATCCCTACTATCAGCAGGGCGGCGACATGGTGCGGATCGGCGGGCTGTCTTACGCGATCGATGTCGCCAGGCCGCAGGGCAGCCGCATCTCGGACATGCGGATGGTCAAGACCGGTGCGCCGATCGATCCAGGCCGGGAATATCAGGTCGCCGGCTGGGCCAGCGTCAACGAAGGAACCGAAGGACCGCCGATCTGGGAGGTCGTCGGCAACTACCTGACCCGACAGAAGACGGTTCGCCTCGAACCCAATAGAGCCGTCAAAGTCACCGGAGCGTAAGAAGCGATGTCGAAGATGGACAATCCCCGGCAATCCCGACGCAGTTTCCTGGCAGCTGGCGCCGGCGTTGCGGCGTCGGTGCTCGCGAAGCCCGCCCTGGCCGGCGGCGGGAATCCGGCGAACCAGCCGCCCAACGTCCCCGAGTGGACGAAGTCGCTCGGCGAAGGCGTCGCCGTGCGCCCCTATGGCAAACCGTCGAAGTTCGAGAAAGATGTCATCCGGCGCGACGTCGAATGGCTGACCGCCTCGCGCGAGTCCTCGGTGAGCTTCACCCCGCTGCATGAGCTCGAGGGCATCATTACGCCCAACGGGCTCTGCTTCGAGCGGCATCACGGCGGCATCGCCGAGATCGATCCGGCCGATCATCGCCTGATCATCCACGGGCTGGTGGAGCGTCCGCTGATCCTCACGTTGGAGGAGCTCAGGCGCTACCCGCGCGTCAATCGCATCCACTTCATGGAATGCGCGGCGAACTCGGGCATGGAGTGGCGCGGCGCGCAACTTAACGGCTGTCAGTTCACCCACGGCATGATCCACTGTGTGCAGTACACCGGCGTGTCGCTGCGCACGCTGCTGGAGGAAGCCGGCCTCAAGGCCAACGGCAAGTGGCTCCTGGTCGAAGGCGCCGACGCCGCTGCGATGGATCGCAGCCTGCCAATCGAGAAGGCGCTCGACGACTGCATCATCGCCTACAAGATGAATGGTGAGGCGCTCTATCCCGAGCAGGGTTATCCGATGCGGCTCGTGGTGCCGGGCTGGCAGGGCAATCTCTGGGTCAAGTGGCTGCGCCGCATCAAGGTAGGCGATCAGCCCTGGCACACGCGCGAGGAGACGTCGAAGTACACGGACCTCTTGCCGAACGGCAAGGCGCGGCGATTCACCTGGTCGATGGACGCCAAGTCGGTCATCACGAGCCCGAGTCCACAGGCGCCGATCAAGCACGGCAAGGGTTTCACGATCGTCTCGGGACTCGCCTGGAGTGGCAACGGCAAGGTCAAGCGCGTAGACGTGTCGCTCGACGGCGGCCGCAATTGGTGGCCGGCGCGTCTCGACGGCCCCGTGCTCGACAAGGCGCTGACGCGCTTCTACTACGAGTTCGACTGGAACGGCGAGCCGCTGCTGCTGCAATCGCGCGTGCAGGACGAGACCGGCTATGTGCAGCCGAGCAAGGCCGAGCTGCGCAAGATCCGTGGCGTCAACTCCATCTATCACAACAATGGCATCCAGACCTGGCATGTGCAGGCCAATGGTGAGGTCGAGAATGTCGAAGTCGCCTAAGTTCATCGCAGCCGCGTTGCTCGCTTGCGTGCTGACCGCACCCGCATCCGCGCAACAGTTCGCGGACGCCAAAGGCGGACCGCGCTATCACATCGGCCGCGCGCCGACCGCGGACGAGATCCGCGGCTGGGATATCGACGTGCGGCCCGACGGCCAGGGCCTGCCGGAGGGCAAGGGCACGGTTGCGCAGGGCGAGAAGCTGTTCATGGACAATTGCTCGACCTGCCATGGCGAATTCGGCGAAGGCAACGGGCGCTGGCCGGTGCTCGCCGGCGGCAAGGAGTCGCTGACTAGCGACAACCCGGTCAAGACCGTGGGCTCGTACTGGCCTTACGCCTCGACCGTGTTCGACTATATCCGTCATGCGATGCCTTACGGCAACGCCGAGTCGCTTTCGGTCAACGAATACTACGCGCTGGTCGCCTACGTCCTGTACCTGAATGACGTTGTCACTGATCAGAATTTCGAACTGACCAATAAGAACCTCGCGACGATCAAGATGCCGAACGAGCAGGGCTTTGTAATGGACGATCGCGCGACGAGCGAGAAATCCTTCTGGCAGAAGGATCCCTGCATGAAGGATTGCATCGCGCCAGTGAAGATCACCGCGCGCGCCGCGGTCATCGATGTGACGCCTGAGGACGGCAAGGACAGAAAGTCGCGGGGCGTGGAGTGAACTGCAGCCTGGCGAGCCGCCGTGGATTGGTTGGCGGCCTGTTCGCTGCGGCTTTCATCGCAACCGGTTTCGTCGTGCCATCCCTGGCCGCGGAGCCGCACAGGCTCGCATTGCAGATCAGCGACGACGATCCGGTCAAGATGCGCGCTGTCCTCGACGTTGCGGCCAACGTCTCGCGGCATTATTCGGGGCAGGGCGAGGATGTCGAGATTGTGGTGGTTGCCTTCAATGGCGGCCTTGACATGCTGCTCGATGACCGCTCGCCGGTGAAGGAGCGCCTGGTGAACTTCCTGAAATCGATGCCCAATGTGAGCTTCATCGCCTGTGGCAATACGCTGGAGACGCTGGCGGCGAAGGAAGGCCGGCGTCCGCCGTTGATCGACGGTATCAGCGTCACCCAGGTCGGGGTTGCCATGCTGTTGGATCTTGCGGAAAAGAACTGGACGATTGTCCGGCCGTAAGGAGAGAAGCGCCGATGCGATGGTTGGTGGTAGCGGCTGTCTTGCTCCTTCTCGCGCGGCCTGCCGGCGCGTCCGAGCAGGAGCTCGAACTATCGGTTAACGGCCGCACGACCTTGGCAACGCTGCGCACGCCAGCCTCGATGGGGCCGGACACGCCACTCGTCGTGATGACCCACGGCACGCTCGCGCATAAGGATATGGAGATTATTCAGGGCGTTTCGAAAGCGCTCGAGCAGCGCGGCATCGCTTCGCTTGCCCATACGCTTTCGCTCGGGGTCGATCATCGCAGGAGCATGTATGACTGCGCCGTGCGGCATGACTATGTCACTGCTGATGCGGTGACCGAGATCGCTGCGTGGGTCGCGAAATCCAGGAGCATGGCCCGGTTTGTGTTCACCTTCGGCCACTCGCGCGGTGGCAACCAGGTCGCTCGCTACCTTGCGGCCAGCGAAGCTCCTCCAGTGACTGGTGCGGTGCTGCTGGCGCCGGCAACCGCAAGGGCCGAGGCCGATCTGCGCGCCTCCTATGGCCGGACCTATGGCAAGCCGCTCGAGCCGTTCCTGGAGCAGGCGACGAAGGCCGTCACCTCCGGCCGCGGGGGAGAGTGGATGGACGTGCCCGGCTTCATCTATTGCCGCAACGCCGTGGTGACGGCGCGCGCGTTCGCGTCTTTCTATGGCGCTGATGTCGGTCAGGACACCGCGGCGCTCGTAGCGCGGACGAAGGTTCCCGTCCTCGTAATCGCCGCAACCAGGGATGCGGTAGTGCCCGATGTAACTGCTTCCTTCGCGCCGCTTGCTGATTCGAGCGGTGGCAGGGTGCAGCTCGATAGGATCGAGGACGCCGATCATTTCTTCCGCGACCTGTTCTCGGAAGATGTCGCCGATCGGATCGCCGAATTCATCAAGCAGACACGATAGGAGGGACCATGCAGCGTCGATCCATACTTCGCGCGAGCCTTGCTGGACTATTTGGTGCGTTCGCTGTGCGCGAGGCGGCTGCCGCAACCGAAATGCCGGTGCGACAGCGCGTGGTCTATCACCTCGCCGATGCCGAGCGTGTCGTTTTCGTGCTGGGTAACCTCCAGAACCACGTCGATGGCGTCGGCGGACCCGGCAAGGCCGACATCAGGCTGGTCGTGCATGGGCCGGCGCTGCGCGCCTTCCACGCGCTCGCCGCCGAGGACCACACCGTTGCGATGATGAACAAGCTCGTCGATGCCGGCGTCGGCTTCGACGCCTGCGCCAACACCATGAAGGCGCAGGGCGTCAAGCTTGACGACCTCACGCCCGGCTTCGTGGTGGCCGAGAAGGGCGGCGTGGTGCGGCTCGCCGAGTTGCAGCAGCAGGGATACGCCTATCTACGCCCGTAAGCCTGCAGCTCCAGTCCGGTGTCCTGCGACGTTGGAGCTTTGATCTGGCTCATAGGGCGCGGCTGCGCGCCGCAGCCATTGAATTCTCGCGTAGCGAAGGGGGCTCTTGCCCTGCGGTCTGGCTCCTGACCTCGGCGTGCTGCATCTCGACGATCTTGCGTTGACGATTGGGATCGCGCTGCTGATCCTTGTTGCGCTGGAATTGCTGAAGCGCTCGCATGTGTCCCGCACGAAGTGTCACCTGAGCCGCTCACGACTCCTGCGCCAAACTGATTTCCTGGGATTTCGTACATCTGCCAGTGGCCCTCCTGCAGAATCCTGTCAGCCGATCCGTGGTTTGGAATTTTATGGCTTGACGTCGGAAGCCTATTGGCTATTTATAGTCCGAACGATCGGACTAAATAAGTGAAGGCCATGCCACCTGCTTCAAGCTGCGATACTCGAGCCCTGATTGAGCCGACACGGGTTCACAGCCGTCTCTACTACGATCAGACCATTTTCGAGCAGGAGCTCGAGCGCATCTGGTATCGGAGCTGGGTCTATGTCGGACATATCAGCGAGGTGCCGAACCGGAACGACTATGTCACCAAGTCGATCGGGCCGATGCCGGTGCTTCTGATCCATGATCGAACCGGGCAGATCACGCTGCTGCGGAACAAGTGTCCGCATCGCGGCAATCAGCTCTGTGCCTACCGCGAAGGCAATCGCAGCACCTTCACCTGTCCGTATCACGCCTGGACCTTCAGCAACACCGGCGAATTGGCTGGATTCGCCTATGCGGACGGCTACGAGGGCGTCGACAAAAGCGAGTTTTCGCTTGGCAGGGTCCCGCGGGTCGGCATCTATCGCGGCTTCGTGTTCGGCTCGCTCGCAACCGACGGACCGTCGGTGGACGAGTATCTGGGCGGTGCCAAGGCTTCAATTGATCAGCTTCTCGATAACTCTCCCGAAGGTGAACTGGAGCTGACGGCCGGTTTTCTGCAGCATCGCACCCAGGCGAATTGGAAATTCATGCTGGAAAATGAGACCGATGGGTATCATCCCGGTTTCGTTCACAGCTCCGTCTTCCAGGTCACCGACAGCGGCATCGGCAAGCTCTATGGACCGCAATCGACCGCGTTGACGCGCGATTTCGGCAACGGCCACACCGAGTTCGATCTCAGGCCCGAATGGCGTCGCCTCGGCGAACCGCTTGCCTGGTTCGGCGCGACGGAAGATCGCTTGCCCGGTTATGTGAAAGCGATGGAGACAAGCTACGGCGCCGAGCGCGCCCGGCAGATCATGATCGATGGTTCGCCGCATATCATGATTTTCCCGAACCTGTTCATTGCCGAGATCCAGATGTTCGTGCTGCAGCCGCTTGCAGTCAACGAAACGATCCAGCATGTCACCGCCCTGCAGTTCAAGGGCGCGCCGGACTTCAACCGCCGCCTGCGGCAGCAGACGATGGGCTCGGTCGGGCCGGCCGGCTTCCTGCTCGCCGATGACACCGAGATGTACGAGCGCAACCATCGTGGCGCGCTGATCAGCGATCCGGAGTGGCTCACCCTCAGCCGCGGCCTGCATCGCGAGCGCCATGATGAGAACGGATACCTCATCGGTCATTCGACCGACGAGGTGCCGCAGCGAGGCATCTGGCGGCACTACGCCAGGCTGATGACGGCGTGAGGCTCTCGATGGACCAGCAGGAGATATTGACGGCTGCAAAGCCGGCCGGGAACGGGAAGGGCAACTTGCTCGAGCGGATCGAACAGTTTCTGTTCATGGAAGCGCGACTGCAGGACACGCATGCCTATGAGGAGTGGGAAGCATTGTGGACAGACGATGCGATCTACTGGGTGCCGGCGAACGGCGCGACTGATCCCGAAACTCAGATGTCGATCATCTATGATAATCGGTCGCGCATCCGCGTGCGCATCAACCAGCTCAAGACCGGCCGGCATCATACGCAGACGCCGCGATCGGAGCTGGCCCGGATCGTGTCCAACGTCGAGTTGATCCAGCAGGCCGGCAACGAGGTCGATGCTCGCGCCAATGTCCTCATCTTCGAGGATAATCTGCGCGGCGAGACCTTGTGGGCGGCGCGCAACGAATATCGCCTGCGTATGACGGCAGATGGCTTCAAGCTGGTCCGCAAGAAGGTCTCGCTGGTCAACAACCACAGGCCGATCTTCACGCTCTCTTTCCTCGTCTGAGGTTGATTGTCCATGCCCGATCAAGTCGGCGCGGACCTAGCGGAAGAATGGATGGCCGAGGGGCTGGTCTTGCTGAACTATGGAAAGCATGTCGCGACCCTGACGCTCAACCGTCCCGAAGCTTTCAACGGTATGAACATCGGCCTGATGTGCCATTGCATGAAGCAGTGATGCGCTGCCATGCTGAGCCCCGGGTCCGGGTGGTTCACCTGCGCGGCAATGGACCGAACTTCTGCGCCGGTGGCGACCTTCGCGAATTTGCTTCCGAAGACGAGCAACTGGGTGACTTCCTGCGCGAGGTCACAGCCTACCTGCAGATGGCGGTCGGGGCCTTGGTCCGCCTGAACAGCGTACCAAGGGCGATGGCTACGTCCAAGCGGCTGCTCTGGACCGGCCTTGGCATTGGCGTCGAGTCCTGCCTGCCGGAAGAGGCGCGAACGTTCGCGGAACTGTCGGCGACTGCGGACGCGCGCGAGGGGCTTGCTGCGGTGCTGGAAAAGCGTACGCCAGTCTTCGGCGGTCGCTGGGCATGGCGAGCGCAATCCGCGCATTGGTAACCGGAGGCGCCAACGGCATCGGCGCCGCGGTCTGCCGCCAGCTTGCGCGCGATGGCATGATGGTCGCCTTCTGCGACCGCGACGCGCCTGGCGGCAATACCCTGGCGGATGAGATCGGGACGAATTTCGTACCTATCGATGTGACCGATGATCAGACGGTGGCTTCCTGGCTCGACGCGGCGGGTCTCTTCGACGTGAAAGAATGTTCGCCGCCGTGCGGCTGTCGTAGCGGATCAGAAGACCTTCGACTTGATGTAGCCGTCTAGAAACAGGCTCACTGCGCGATCGGCGAGCTCGGTCGGCAACACGCGCCCGTCCGGTCGAAACCAGGTGTAGGTCCAGTTGATCATGCCGAAGAACAGCATGGAATCGATATGGACGCTGGAGGCGTCCTTGGCGCGGTCCGGGCGGATTCTCGTCAGAACATCGGCGACGATTTGGATGAGCTGGCGCTGCTTCCGGATCACGTCCTTGCGGACATTGGCTGGGAGGAATTCCAGGCAGGTCAGCATCACCGCGTGCTTGTCGCGCGAGACGGCATAGATTTCCATGAAGAAGCGGATCAGCCGCCGAAAGCGCGCCATGTCGTCTTCTCGGCCGGCCAGGATGTCGGTGCATCCGGTGAGCAACTTGTCGACATGCTCGGTCAGCATGAAGACAAGGATCGCGTCCTTGGACTCGAAGTAATGGTAGAGCCGTGATTTCGAGCAGTTGCAGGCCGCGGCGATATCGCTGATCGAGGTGGCGGCATATCCGCGATGGGCGAACAGCGAGGCGGCCTGCTTGACGATGGATTCCTGTATGTTGTCGTAGTCCGGCGAGCGCGGTCTCGTCACAAGCTGTCCTGCATGATCGTTCGAACGATCGGACTATATAGACCCGCGCTTCGGCCGAGGCAAATTGCTTTGGTCATGCGGGCGTCGCTGCCTCGGCTGCCTCCGCGCGATGTAATACGCGTGTTGCCTTGGCTTCGTAGCGGGGCAAGCTGCCCTCGGCGAAGCATTCGACGACGGCATTGAAGCCGAGTCGGGCCCGGATTTCCCGGCGGACCTCGGCGACCAACTCCTCCTGGGAGCGATTGGTGCGCGCATTGGCCTCGATGGCGACGCACATCGAGCCGATGGTGGTCTTCTGCTTGTCGACATAGATCTGCCAGGCCTCTTTCACCGTGCCGGGCGTCGCCGCGACGATATCCTCGATCTGCGAGGGAAAGACGATGACGCCCTTCACCTTGATCATATCGTCGGTGCGGCCAATGATGCGGCCAATCTTGCGCATGCCGCGGCGCCCCGATTTGCAGTCGAAGGGATGGGCGGAGAGGCGGACGAGGTCCCGCGTCCGCCAGCGCACCACCGGCGAGGCCTCGCGGGCCAGCGTCGTGATCACGATCTCGCCGATTTCGCCCGGCGCGACCGGTTTCAAGGTCGCCGGATCGAGGATCTCGGTGATGATGGTGTCCTCGTTGACGAGCTGCAGTTCGTCGGCGGCATGGGTGAACGGGGTCGAGATCGCCAGCACGGGTCCGCCGGCTTCTGTCGTGCCATAGATGTTGTGGCTGACAAAGCCGTCTGGCATCTCCGCCTCGAGCAAGTTGCGGAACTCGGTCGAAACGGATTGGCCGCCAAGAATGGCGAGCTTGATCGACCAGTCCTTCCTCGGATCGATCCCGGCCTGCTTGGCGATCGCGATCAGCGACATCAGCCACAAGGGTGACATCGAGGCGACGTCATAGCTGTGGTCGCGTAGCCATTTCACCACGAGCTCGCCGCGGCCGGGGCCGATCGGAAAGCTCGGGCAGTCGAGCGCGGCGAACCCGACGTCGAGCGCCGGCCCGCCGATCCACAGCCCATAGCCGTAGCCCTGATACGCGCGCTGTCCGCGCTGCACGCCAGCGGCCGACAGGATGCGAGCCATCTGATAGGGCAGCAGCCTGCCATAGTCGTTCTCGGTCATGCCGAACAGGACTGGCAATCCCGTGGTGCCTGAGGTCGCCATGAAGCGGCGCACGGAGGGCATGGCGGCGGTCAGGAATGGAAACGGATAGCGCTCGTGCAGTGCGCTCTTGTCGAGGAACGGCGCCCGCTCAAGTCCGTCCTTGGCCGCGAGATCGGATGGCTTCATTCCGGCCGCAGCGAAGTGCGCCGTCCAGTCGGGCTGTCCGTCGAGCCGCTTCGCCAGTTCAGCCAGCCGCGTGCGTTGCAGGGCCTGTATCGCCGGATAGTCGAGGCTCTCGATGTCGGCATGAAGCATGTCAGTTCCTCCCTACGCGGGCGTGCCGCCGGCTGTCCGGGACCTTCGGAACGCTTCGCATCTTCATTTTTCTCTTTCTTAGACCGACCGTTTGGTCTAAGTAAAGGACAAAGGCCGCCGTGGATCCGGAAGATCGATGGACGGACCAGTCCGGGTGGCAGTCCGGCCGACAGAAGAAACAGCGGTTGGAGGAGGATTCGTGAAGAAAACGCTCATTGGATTGGTCACCGCGCTCACGCTGGTCAGCGCGGCTCGCGCGGAAGTCAGGATCGGCGTGATCGTCTCGGCCACCGGGCCCGCGGCGTCCGTCGGTGTCACCCAGCAGCGCACCGTGCCGGTCCTGCCGCAGAAGCTCGGCGGGCAGGACGTCCGCTATATCCTGCTCGACGATGCGTCCGATACGTCGACCACGGTGACGAATGCGCGCAAGCTGATCACGGAGGAAAAGGTCGATGCCATCGTCGGCCCGAGCCTCACGCCAAATTCCCTGGCGCTGCTCGATGTCATCGCCGAGAGCAAGACGCCGATGATCAGTCTCGCCGGCTCGGCGCTGATCGTCGATCCGCCGGTCGACAAGCGACGCTGGGTGTTCAAGACGCCGCAGAGCGATGCGCAGATGGCGTCCATCGTACTCGAACACATGAAGCGCAAGAATATCAGGAGCGTCGGCCTGATCGGCTTCAGCGACGCCTATGGCGAAGGCTGGATCAAGGTGATGACGGGCCTGCTGGAAGGTGCCGGCATCAAGGTCGTGGCATCCGAGCGCTATCAACGCACCGATACCAGCGTGCTCGGCCAGATCCTCAAGATCACTTCGCAGAACCCCGATGCCGTCTTCATCGCGGCATCCGGCACGCCCGCGGCGCTGCCGCAAACCACGATGGTCGACCGCGGCTACAAGGGGTTCGTCTATCAGACCCACGGAGTCGCCAACAACGACTTCCTCCGTGTCGGCGGCAAGGCGCTGGAGGGCACTTTCGTGCCGGCCGGTCCGGTGCTGGTCGCCGAGCAGTTGCCCGACAGCCATCCGGCGAAGGCGGCCGGCCTCGACTTCATCAAGCGCTATGAAGCAATTCCCGGTGCGGGCGCGCGTTCGACCTTCGCCGCCTATCTCTGGGACGCGCAACTCATCCTCAACCAGGCGATCGCTGTCGCTTCCGATCGCGCCAAGCCTGGTACGGAGGAGTTTCGCATCGCGCTGCGTGACGCCATCGAGAACGTCAAGGACGTCGCCGGGCCGAACGGCGTCTACAACATGTCGCCGAACGACCATCTCGGGCTCGACGAGCGGTCGCGCGTCATGACGCAGATCGTGGGCGGCGAATGGCGCCTGGTGCAATGATGCCGCTCGCAGGACGGGTGCCCTTCGCGCGCCTTCAACAATCGGATAAGGCGGCATGAATACGGATGTTGCGCTGATCCTGCTGCAGGACGGACTGGTCAACGGTGCGATCTACACTCTGCTGGCGACCGCGCTGGTGCTGGTGTTTTCGGTCACCCGCGTGATCTTCGTGCCGCAAGGCGATCTGGTCGCGTTCACGGCGCTCACCTTGTCCGCCTTCGAGGCCGGCCAGCGGCCTGGCACGGTATGGATCGTGGCCTTCGCGGCGGCCGGCGCGCTGTCGCTTGAGATGATTGAGGCGGCACGGCAGCGGGATCGCGCCCGTGCCGTGCGGTCCGTGCTGCGTTTCGGCGTCATCCCGGCCGTCGTCATCCTGGCGGCGCTGTTTCTGGTACCGAAAAGCGCGCCGCTGTTCTGGAAGATGGCAGTCAGCGCGGCCCTGATCACCTGCCTCGGCGCGTTGATCTACCGGATCGTGTTCCAGCCGATGGCGGCGGCTTCGCCACTGGTGCTGCTGATCGCCGCGATCGCAACGCATCTCGGGCTGAACAGCATCGGACTGCATGTCTTCGGCCCGGAAGGCGTGCGTACGGAAGGCTTTTCCGGTTCGCCGTTCGCCCTGTTTGGCATGATCGTGACGTCGCAAGCGGCCGGCGTGCTCGCCAGCAGCGTCGTGGTCGTGGCCGCGCTCTATATCTTCTTCCGCTTTTCGCTGCGCGGCCGCGCGCTGCTCGCGGCGGCCCACAACCGGCGTGGCGCGGAGATCGTCGGTATCAGCACGGTCGCCGCAGGCCGGACCGTGTTCGTGCTGGCGGGCCTTGCCGCGGCGGTCTCTGGCCTTTTGGTCGGGCCGACGACGACGCTCTACTACGATTCCGGCTTCATCCTCGGTTTGAAGGGCTTTGTCGGCGCGATCGTCGGCGGCATGGCAGTCTATCCGCTTGCCGCCGCCGGAGCGCTTCTGGTCGGCACGGTCGAAGCCTTTGCCTCCTTCTGGGCGAGTGCCTATCGCGACGTCATCGTCTTTCTCCTCATCATTCCCGTGCTGTTCTGGCGCTCCGTCTCTACGCTTGCGCCGGAGGATGGCCTCGAATGACCCGCGCCCTGGTCCGTTTCGCGCCCTCGATCGCGCTGGCGCTGGCCGCTCTATCTCCGCTGGTCTTGCCGACCTATCAGGTCGCGGTCGTCACCTATGTGATGATCGCCGCCGTCGCCTGTCTTGGCCTGGTGCTGATGACCGGCATCGCCGGCATGGTCTCGTTCGGCCATGCCGCCTTTGTCGGGCTCGGCGCCTATGTGTCGGGCTATCTGTCCTCGCAGCTCGGCTGGCCGGCCTGGATCGGGCTTGCCTGCGCGGTGATCGCCGCGGCCCTTGCAGCCGGCTTGATCGGCGCCATCACCGTGCGCATGAGCGGACATTATCTCGCGCTGGCGACGCTCTGCTTCGGCATCAGCTTCTACTTCCTGGTCGGCAATTCGGAGATGCTCGGGCGCTTCAACGGCCTGACCGGGATTGCACCCGTCAGTGTCGCGGGCTTCGAGCTGCGCAGCGAGCGGCAGACCTATTATCTCGTGCTCGTGATGTTGGTACTGGTGATCGCCTGGTGCCGGCAACTTCTTTCGTCGCGGACCGGGCGCGTCCTGCGCTCGCTGCGGAGCGGTCCCGTGATCGCCGAGACCTTCGGCGCCAATGCCCACCACTATCGCCTGATGGCCTTCGTTCTCGCCGCGGTCATTGGCGCGGTCGCAGGCTGGCTCTACGCCCATGTGCAGCGCTTCCTCAGCCCGACGCCGTTCGGGCTGACCGCCAGCATCGACTATCTCTTCATGACCGTGATCGGCGGCAGCGGTCAACTATGGGGCGCGCTGCTCGGCGCCGGGCTCGTGACGATCATCAAACACGAGCTGCAGGATCTCCTCAAATTCGTATTCGGGCCCACCACGCGACTAGAGCTGCTGGTATTCGCGGCGATCATGATCGTGGTGCTGCAGAAAGCGCGCAGAGGCCTCTGGCCGTTCCTGGAGCAGAGATTCGCGACGGCTATTGCGCCCGTGGCCGGCATCGAGCCGGCTATCATGCCGCGCCGCCGTGCCAAGCCGGAACATGGCCTGACCGTGCTCTCGGCAGGCCGCCTGCGGCGAAGCTTCGGTGGCCTCCTGGCCGTCGACGACATCAGTTTCGACGTCAAAGGCGGCGAGATCCTCGGTATCCTCGGCCCGAACGGCGCCGGCAAGTCTACGCTGTTCAACCTGATCAGCGGTGCCCTCTCGCGCAGCAAGGGAGAGCTCAGCTTTCTCGGCAGCCCGTTGTCGAAAGCAAGTGCGCGCGACATGTGCCGGCGCGGCCTGTCGCGAACGTTTCAGCATGCCGCGCTGGTGCAGGACATGACGGTTCTGGAGAACGTGGCGATCGGAGCCACGCATCTGGGCCGGCGCGGTCTCTTCGCCAGTTCGCTTCGGCTCGATCGAGTCGAGGAGCGGCAATTGCTGGGATGGTCGATGCATCTGCTCGATCGCGTCGGCCTTGCGGACAAGGCCTTCGAGCTCGCAGGGAATCTGTCGCTCGGCCATCAGCGCCTGGTGGAGATCGCCCGCGCGCTCGCAGCCGATCCGGTGTTGCTCCTGCTCGACGAGCCCGCCGCCGGGCTGCGCACGAATGAGAAGGCGGTCCTTGCGGATCTCCTGGCCGAGCTGCGCGCCGAAGGCCTCGCGATCGTACTGGTCGAGCACGACATGGATTTCGTGTTCAGCCTGGCCGATCGGCTGATGGTGATGAATTTCGGCCGCCGCATCGCCGTCGGCCGTCCGGAGGAGGTGCGTGCCGACACCGGTGTGCAGGAAGCCTATCTCGGAGCGGCGGCATGACGGCGCTTCTCAAGCTCGAGCGCTTCTCGGTCCGCTATGGCCGGCTGCTCGCGGTAAACGATGTTTCGCTCGAAGCCCGCGCCGGCGAGGTGACGACGGTGATCGGCCCGAACGGCGCCGGGAAGACATCGCTGGTGAATGCGATCATGGGCCTCATTCCCTTTCAAGGCAGCCTTGCCTTCCCGGCCTTGCCCGAGGCGTCGCGCTCGATCGAGGCCCGGATCCGGGCGCGCATCTCGCTGGTGCCGGAGACGCGCGACCTGTTCGGGCCGATGAGCGTGCTCGACAACCTCAAGCTCGGCGCTTTCGCGCTGCGCCGCGAGGCCGGATTCGACATGGCGTCACGGGTTGCCGAGGTCTTTGCGCTGTTTCCGCGCCTTGCCGAGCGGCGCGACCAGCGCGCCGACACCTTGAGCGGCGGCGAGCGGCAGATGCTGGCGCTCGGCCGCGCGCTGATGCTGGGTCCCTCGTTCCTGATGCTCGACGAGCCGAGTCTCGGACTTGCGCCGATGATCGTCGCCGAGATGTTCCGCATCATCCAGCGTTTGAAGGACGACGGTGTCTCGATCCTGCTGATCGAGCAGAACGCGCGCGCCGCGCTGCGCATCTCAGATCGCGCCTATGTGTTGGAGAACGGCGCCGTTCATCTTGCCGGCAAGGCCGCCGAGATCGCGGCCGACCCTCGCGTCATCGACGCCTATCTCGGCGGATCGATGGCGCATGCCGATGATGGCCGCCAACGCCTGTCGGGGAGACGATGATGAAACGCCACACCATGCAGGCGATCGCCTGCCTCGGCGCACGCTTCGGCGACCAGCTCTCGACCGTTGAGGCGATCCGCCGCCATCACGCCACCGGAGTCACCGCGCATCGCACCGAGCTGCCCGACGCGGTGCTGTTTGCGCGCGCGGCCGCGGATGTCGTCGATGCCGTGCGGATCTGTCATGAGCATCGCTGCGCGATCGTGCCGTTCGGCACCGGCACCTCGACCGAGGGGCAGATCAGCGCAGAGCAGGGTGGTCTCACCATCGATCTCTCGGGGATGAACCGTATCCTGCGGGTCTCGCCCGATGATCTCGACTGTACGGTGGAGGCAGGCGTCACGCGCAAGACTCTCAACACCTCGCTGCGCGACACCGGGCTGTTCTTCCCCGTCGATCCCGGAGCCGATGCGTCGATCGGCGGCATGGCTTCGACCCGGGCCTCCGGGACCAATGCCGTTCGCTACGGAACGATGCGGGATGTCGTGATGTCGCTTGTGGTGGTGCTCGCCGACGGCCAGGTGGTCGAGACAGGGACTAGAGCGCGTAAATCCTCTGCCGGTTACGACCTGACGCGCCTCTTCGTCGGCGCCGAGGGAACGCTCGGCATCATCACGGAAGTGACGCTACGGCTCGCGCCGGTTCCGCAACGCATCGCCGCTGCGGTCTGCGCGTTTCCGACCGTGCGGGCCGCGGTATCGGCCGTGGTGGCTGCGTTGCAGAGCGCGATCCCGCTGGCACGTGCCGAGCTACTGGATGCGCTGCAGGTCGAGGCCTGTAACCGCTATTCCATGCTCGATCTGGCGGCTTGCCCGACCCTGTTCCTCGAGTTTCACGGCACGGATCGCGCCGTCGACGAGCAGGTCGAGCTGATGGCCGAGATCGCGAAAGAGCACGGCGGCGGTGACTTCCGCTGGGCCACGGCAACGGAGGCGCGCAACCGGCTCTGGCAGGCGCGTCATGATATCTGGTGGGCGGCGCTGGCGCTGCGGCCGGGCTCGCAGGGCGTCCCGACCGATATTTGCGTGCCGATTTCGGCGCTGCCCGACGTTATTGCCAGGACGCAGGAGGATGTCGCCGAGCTCGGCCTGATCGCGCCGATGTGCGGCCATGTCGGCGACGGCAATTTCCACCTTTGCATCCTGGTCGAGCCTGACAATCAGGATGAGCAGGCGCGCGTCGCCGAGCTGAACGGCCGGATGGTCGCGCGTGCCCACGCCGTCGGCGGCACCTGCACCGGCGAGCACGGCATCGGCACCGGCAAGATCGGCTATCTCGCGGCCGAGCGCGGCGAGGCGATGATGGCGCTTGCCGCGATGAAGCGCGCGCTCGATCCGCGCAACATCATGAACCCCGGCAAGATCCTGGATGCCGGGGCTTACCGTCCCTATCAGTAACCGGCGTGATGCGCGGGGAAGCCCCGCGCCAACAACGAACAGAGCAGCTCGTCATGACTCTTCTCGAACCCAGCCAAGCCAGCGTCGATCTCGACTATCGACTCGAAGATGCCGTCACCAGGCCTGAGGGGCGTGTCTTTGCATCGGGTACGCAGGCGATGGTGCGGATGATGATCATGCAGCGGCTCGCCGATCGCCGTGACAACATCCGCTCGGCAGGCTTCATCAGCGGCTATCGCGGCTCGCCGCTCGCCGGCGTCGACACCGAATTGTGGCGTAGCAAGGCGGCGCTTGCACAGCACGAGATCAGGTTCCTTCCGGCGGTCAACGAGGATCTCGCCGCGACCGCAGTCGCCGGCACGCAGCGCGTCGGCAGCGATCCTCACCGCACGGTCGATGGCGTGTTCGCGCTCTGGTACGGCAAGGGGCCCGGCGTCGACCGCGCCGGCGATGCCATCCGGCACGGTCATGCGGCCGGTGCCTCGAATAACGGCGGCGTGCTGCTCGTGGTCGGTGATGATCATGCCGCGACATCGTCGAGCATTCCGAATGCCAGCGACAATTCGCTGATGGGGTGGAGCTTGCCGATCATCCATCCCGCAAGCGTGGACGAATATGTGCCGTTCGGCCTGTGGGGCTGGGCCGCCTCGCGCTTCTCCGGCGCCTGGGTCGCGTTCAAGGCGATCTCGGAGGCAGTCGAGAGCAGCCGCAGCTTTGCGGCCGAAGCTTTGCCACGCTTTGCCGTTTCGGCAGGCGAGAACCTGGCGCGCGAGGACCTGGGTTACGGCACGCGCGACTTCCTCACGCCGGCGATCGAGCTTCGCATGATGCGCCGGCTCGAGGCGATCTCGGCCTTTGCGCGCGCCAATCCGCTGGACCGGCTTCTGATCGGCGCGCCGCGCGCCGACATCGGCATCGTCGCCGTCGGCAAGACCGCGCTCGATTTGATGGAAGCCTTGTCGCGTGCCGGCCTGTCACCGCAGCGCCTGGCGGAGCAGGGCGTGCGCATCTGGAAGCCCGGCCTTGTCTTCCCGCTCGATCGCGAGGGCTTTGAAGCGTTTTCCACCGGACTGAAGCACATCCTCGTCGTCGAGGAGAAGACCAGCCTCGTCGAAGGCCAGATCAAGGAGATCCTGTTCAATCGTCCGGCGGATGTCAGGCCGAGCGTCGCCGGCCGCCACGATCTCGGCGGCGCACCGCTGATTTCCGCGCTCGGCCAGCATCGGCCGTCATCGCTGCTGGCGCCCTTGTCGAAATGGCTGGCGGCGATCCGGCCCGACCTTGCGCCGGCGGATGCCGCGGCCTTGTTCGAAAAGCCTCCAGCGCTCAGCAACGCGGCTGACGGCATGCGCCGCCTGCCTTATTTCTGTTCGGGATGCCCGCATAATTCCTCGACCAGAGTGCCCGAAGGCAGCGTCGCGCTTGCCGGAGTCGGCTGCCATTACATGGCGAGCTGGATGGACCGGCAGACCTCCGGCCTCACCCAGATGGGGGCCGAGGGCGTCGACTGGGTCGGACAGTCCGGATTCACCGCGACGCCGCATGTGTTCCAGAACATGGGCGAGGGGACCTATTTTCATTCCGGCTATCTTGCGATCCGGCAATCGATCGCAGCCGGCAACAACGTCACGTACAAAATCCTGTTCAATGACGCGGTGGCGATGACCGGCGGGCAGCCCGTCGACGGCCAGCTCACCGTACCGCAGATCGCTCGCCAGATGCTGAGCGAGGGCGCCAAGAA
Source organism: Bradyrhizobium sp. UFLA03-84 (assembly GCF_002289535.1). Classification (NCBI taxonomy): domain Bacteria; kingdom Pseudomonadati; phylum Pseudomonadota; class Alphaproteobacteria; order Hyphomicrobiales; family Nitrobacteraceae; genus Bradyrhizobium; species Bradyrhizobium sp. UFLA03-84. Next base: position 1,143,132 of record NZ_NSJY01000013.1, read on the forward strand.
GGTGGTGGTCGCGACCGACGATGTCGGCCGCTATGCCAAAGTCGCGCTGGAACCTGACGTCACCGTGCATGACCGCCATGAGCTTGACGCGATCCAGCGCGAGCTGCGCACCATCAAGGGCGTCACCGTGCTGATCTACGATCAGACCTGCGCGGCTGAGAAGCGCCGCCGCCGCAAGAAAGGAACTTATCCCGATCCTGACAAGCGCATGTTCATCAACAGCGCCGTCTGCGAAGGCTGCGGCGATTGCGGCCAGGCCTCCAACTGCCTGTCGATCGTTCCGTTCGAAACTGAGCTCGGCCTCAAGCGGGCGATCGACCAGACCTCCTGCAACAAGGATTTTTCCTGCGTCGACGGCTTCTGCCCGAGCTTTGTCTCCGTGAGCGGCGGCAAGCTGCGCAAGCGGCAAGCGTCCGGCACGGACTGGATCGCGCGGGCCGAGCAACTCACGAAGCCGAAGCTGGCAATCCCTTCGAATCGTCCGCACAACCTGCTCATCGCAGGTGTCGGCGGCAGCGGTATCATCACGGTCGGCGCGATCGTCGCGATGGCGGCGCATCTCGATCATCTCGCGGTCGCCGAGCTCGACTTCACGGCGCTGGCACAGAAAGGCGGCTCGGTGATGTGTCATCTGCGGCTCGGCCGAGCCGGGACAGAGATCAACCAGCCTCGCATCGATTGGGGCGAGGCCGATGCGGTGATCATGGGTGACCTTATCGTCGGGTGCCTGCCCGACAGCCTCGGCACCATTCGCCATGGCGCGACGCGGGTGCTCGCCAATACGCATATCGGGTCGACGGCGGAATTCACCCGCAACCCGGATTTCGATCCTCGCACGGATGAGCTGCTGCAGAAGGTGCGCCATGCTGGCGCGCGAGAGATGTTGACCAGCTTCGACGCGCATGCGCGCGTGCAGCAGGAGTTCGGCGACAGCACCGGCGTCAACATGTTCCTGATCGGGCATGCCTGGCAGCAGGGACTGATCCCGGTCAGCGAGGCGGCGCTCTCGCAGGCGATCGCACTCAATGGCGTTGCGATCGACGCCAATCGGCGTGCGTTCGCCTTCGGCCGCGTCGTTGCCGCCGGTGGCGGGCAGGCGGCGCCGGCCGTGGTCGTGCCGGCGCAGGCGGAGGATTGGCGGGCGCTGCTCGAACGGCGCGCGTCGCAACTGGCCGACTACCAGAACGCGGCCTATGCAGCGCCATACCGCGCCTTCATCGAGCGATGCGCCGCGGCCGAGCAGCGAACCGGCCTCGGCGCCGATCTGCCGCTCACGCGTGCGGTCGCGAACAATCTCTTCAAGCTGATGGCTTACAAGGACGAATACGAGGTCGCCCGGCTTTATCGGTCACCGGAGTTTGCGGCCGCGCTGAAGCACCAGTTCGAGGGCGACGTCACCCTGCGGTTTCACCTTGCGCCGCCCTTCATTGCGAAGCCCGGCCCAAACGGTGCCGCGCCGCGCAAGCTCAGCTTCGGCCCATGGATGATGCGACTGTTTGGCCCGCTCGCATCGCTAAAATTCCTGCGCGGCACGCCCTTCGATCTCTTTGGCTACACCGAGGAGCGCAAGACCGAACGCAGGCTGATCCGCGATTATCGGGCCTTGGTGGAACGGTTGCTGGCCGGCCTGTCACCGGCGACGCTCGATACGGCGGTGCGGCTCGCGGCGCTTCCCGAGAAGATCAGGGGGTTTGGCCACGTCAAGGCCAGGAGCCTCGATGCCGTCGAGCGCGAGCGGCAGAATCTGCTCGCGCAGTTCGATGCGATTCGTGCGCCGTTCGCCGGGCCGAGCAGGGGAGCGGCGTAGCAAGGTCATGCTGACGGTCGTACGTTGTCTTTACCGGTCCGGCGGCGCGGAGGAGCGGCTGCACATCCGTGACGTCCATGTCGAATACATGATCGCCAATCGCCGCTTTCTGGAGCAGGGCGGCGCGCTGGTCTCGCCCGACGGCGCGGTCGAAGGCATGTTCCTGATCCTGCGGCACGATAGCCGTGCGGCGGTCGAGGCGTTCCTCGCCGGCGAGCCCTATACGCGCGCCGGCTTGTTTGCGAGCACCACGATCGAATGCTTCGATCGCTTCGTGCCGCATGCGGATCCGCATTTCCTTGAGAATCTGCTGGTGGCCGCGCGAGCATGGATCGCCGCGGATGATCTATCGAGCCACGCTGGGAAGCGTTCTTGTAGCTAAGCATCTGCAATAATTTCGGCAATCGGTATGGGGTGTTCACGGCCAAAGGCATTTGGCCGGCCGTGCCGATGCTGAACCTCGCCAAGAATGGCTCGTTCGACGGCTTCACCTCGCAAGGTTAAATCTGTAGTCGGCGTCGCCGCGTGACCGCCGGGAGCATCGGACGCACTTGCGCTATCGTCGCGGCGGACGGCGACGGTTGTTGTTTCGGGGGGATGCCGTTGCGTCACGCATAGTTGAACAGGGCCATGAAACCAAAGTCCATGTGCAGTTGCTGATGGCAGTGGAAGAGCGTCGCTCCCGGATTATCGGCGACGAAGTCGAACTCGATCTCCTGGAAGCCGGCGAGCATGACGACGTCCTTGAGCACGCCGGCAGTCGGCTTGCCGCCGACCCGCACCAGCTCAAAGCTGTGACGGTGGAGGTGCAGCGGGTGGATGTCGTCGCTCGCATTCCGGAACTTCAGGCGATAGCGCCGCCCCTCGCGCACCTTGCGCGTCGGCTTCATCATCTCCATCGAGAATGCCTCGCCGTTGAGCGTCCACTGATTGAAGCCGTTCAGCGCACCGTTGCGCTTGACGATGGTGAACTCCATCGTCTCATCCGGCTTGGCCGGCAACGCGTCGGGCTTGCCGAACTGCGTGTAATCCCACTTGTAGGGCTTCGGCTTGGCCCATTGCGGCTTACCCTTGGCGCCGGCGTACTCGACGATGATTCCCATCCCGCGCTTGCGGTCGTCATCGGCGAGGTCGCCCAATATCCACACGCCCGGATGATTCATCTCCACGATCGCCGAGATGCGCTCGGCCGTTCCGAGCCAGAGCACCGGCACGTCCTTCGGCGTCGGCACGGGGTTGCCGTCGAGCGCGACGATCTTGAACGAGTGCCCCGGTAGCGCGAGGCTCCGGATCTCGCCGGCGCTGCCGTTCAGGACGTGGAACAGCACACGTTCGCCCTGTTTGACGCGAACGGGCTCGCCATGTCCCAGCGTCTTGCCGTTGATCGAGAAGAGGTCGTAACCGACCTCGAAGCCCTTCGTCTTCTCCTGGGCCTCATCGTCGGATTTCCTGCCGAGATCCTTCAGCGCCCCGATTTCCTCACCGGCAAGGAAGTCCATTGCCATGTCGCCGCCGTGGCTGAAGGACGGTGCGAACTCCTTGAGCACCAGAAACACCTCGCGATCGTAGGCGCCGGGCTCGTTCTTGGGCTCGATGTAGACCGGGCCGACCTGGCCCGTGTACGTCCCTCGATTAAGGTCGCCGCCGGCCACGACGTGCGTGTGATAGAAGCGAAAACCGGCGGGCTTCGGCACGAACGAGATGCGCCGCATGCCATGCGGCGGGATGAAGGGCGTGCCTTCCTCGGCCGCCCCGTCGACGTCGCTCGGGATCAACTGGCCGTGCCAGTGAACCAGCTCCGGCACGTCGGTATCGTTGTGGACATCAACGACGGTCCGCTGCCCTTCCTTGAAGCGCAGCAGCGGGCCCGGGAACTGGCCATTGTAGAGTGTCGTCGACACGATGTGTTCCGGAGCCAATTCAGCGAGGCCCGTCGCGATACGCAAGGTGTAGTCGGCCTTCATCTGGTCGGCCTGGGCGAATGCGGGTGCGATCCGGCTCTGCAGGCCGACCAGAGGGACGAGTGTCCCGCCGGCGAGCAGGGAACGGCGGTCTATCGGCATGTCGGGGACCCCTCCACCAGGCTGCGCCGCAGCCAGCAGTTCTCTTATCGGGTCCCGATATCGATAGTCGATGTCCAGGTGAAGGCAAGTAACTTCCGGGTGGGACGGCCGTTCCTATCCCCCGATGGCCTCGCCGGTGAATTCCTTGACGCGGAGCCTGGCCAGCGCGAGCCCTTTCTTGCCCAAAGGCGTGGCCCGATAAAACTCCCGGGCGGTGCGGTCCTCGCGCTGCTTTCGGGATTTGAGGTAGCCCCACTGTTCCATCGCGCTCAGAAGGGGATACAGTGTTCCGGGGCTGAGCTCATAGCCGTGCCGCGCGAGCTCTTCGATGATCCACTGACGTAGATCTCATGCTCGGCGGCATGGTGCAGGACGTGCAGCCGGACGAAACCGCTCAGCAGATCCTTGAACTTCATTTCGGCGCACCTTTATCGGGCTCCGTAAATCCATGGCTCGTCCGTCGGTCACTTCACCTGCATTTCTCTTCGTGATGACGACCGGGGTCGTCAACCTGTTCGGCGATATCACCTACGAAGGCGGCGCCAGCATCAATGGACCGTTCATGGCGACGCTCGGCGCCAGCGCCGCCATCATCAGCGTCGCGGCAGGACTCGGGGAGTTTCTCGGCTACGCGCTGCGCCTGCCGGCCGGCTATGCGGCGGACCGTACAGGCCGCTACTGGCTGATTACGTTCTTGGGCTACGTCATCAATCTATTCGCGGTGCCGGCGATGGCGCTCGCCGGAAGCTGGCAGATCGCCGCCGCCCTCGTCCTCGCGGAGCGGATAGGGCGGGCACTCCGCAAGCCTACCGTCGAAGCGATGCTGTCCTACACAACGGGCGAGCTCGGCAAGGGATGGGTGTACGCGCTGAACACCGCGCTCGACGAGACCGGCGCGACCTTGGGGCCGCTCATCATCGCTCTGGTGCTTCTGCTGAAGGGCGATTTTCGGACCGGCTACGCCTGCCTGTCGATCTCGGCCGCGGCTGCGCTGGTCGCGCTGGTGGTCGCCCGGGTGAACTTTCCGCTGCCGTCGCGCCTTGAGCAGGGCCGCACGGCGCCGGCCAAGGATTTCGGCCGGGCCTATTGGCTGTACATGCTGGCTGGCGCCCTGTTCGCGGCCGGGCTCATGAGCTTCGAGTTGATCTCCTACCATCTGTCCAAGGCGAACATTGCCTCCGAGCAATGGATTCCGGTGATGCTCGCGATCTCGACCGCCTTCGGTGTGCTGGCGAACCTCGCCTTCGGAAAGGCCTACGATCGAGTCGGGCTTCCGGTCGTGATCGGCGCCGTATGCGTCTCGGCCGCGTTCTCGCCCTTCGTCTTTTTGGGAGGCTTCTGGCTTGTGCTGTTCGGCATGCTGCTCTGGGGCGTCGGCTACGCGACCCAGGACACGCTGCTCAAGGCGATCGTCGCCAAGCTGTTGCCCGAAGGAAAGCGCAACTTCGCGTTCGGGCTGTACTATGCGGGATACGGTGTCGGCTGGCTCGTAGGCAGCATCGTGACGGGCTTGCTCTACGAAAACTCGCGAGCTGCGCTGATCGCGTTCTCGATCGTGATCCAGCTTGCCTCGGTGCCGGTATTCATCCTGGCGGGGCGGCAAGAGCGTTCAAGCTGATTGCCGGCGGATGCGTTGGCTAAGGTCGTCGCGGCTTCTCCACCAGGCTTGCGCAGAGCTGCCATGATCGCAGCGCCGCGATCGCGATTGCCGGCAGGACGACGGGATCTGGTTCGATCAGTTGGCAATTTTGGAAAGCGTGCGTCGTCGAAAGGCCATCCCAGATTCAATCTTCCGAACTCGCTCTGGGGCTACGTTGGGCTGCGTCGCCCCCGATCGAAATCTAAGGGACGACGACGACTGCGCAGGGAGCGAGACTGACAACCTTGTGTGAGACGCTGCCGAGCAACAGCCCCGCCAACTGGCCGCGGCCGCGGCGGCCCACGACGATCATTCTGGCCGAGGTCGTGGTGGCGAGATCGATCAAGCATTGGGTGACGTCACCCCAACAGGTCCGAACTTCAATCCGGGACAGCCCCAGCTCGCGTGCACGCGCTTCGGCGGCCTTCAGCGTCTGACCGGTAAAGGCCTCCAGCAGATCGCTGGGGCTGGCTCCGGTGTGCGGCAGTTGCCGCACTTCTTCTCCCAGAAGGCGATCTGCAACTGTCACGATCAGGAGATCGCACGACAATGCCCTGGCGAGATCTGCCGCCACATCGATCGCGCGACAAGCTCCCTTTGAACCATCTGTCGCCACCATGATATTCGTCATGACAGTCGTCTCCAGCTGACTGGAAAAATTGTGACGGGACTGGGCGGCTCCATCATGATCCAGGTCAAATCTGGCACGGTGCAGCCAGCCATTGGATCGGGGCCAGCGATGAGTGCTGGACAGGTTTTTGTCGGCTCGCGCGCCGAGTAGGCAAGGCGTTGTCTCAGGTGAAGCGTGGAGCCGTCTACGAAGGTGTTCGACAGCAGTTTATTGGCTCTGCCGGCTTGCGGCGCGGACCGAGCTCGGCGAGTGCAAGTATCGCTCAAACCATCGGCTCGCATGTTCGATGACGGCATCCATTGCGCCTGGCTCGGGAAACAGGTGCGTAGCGCCGGGAATGATTTCGAGGGCCTTCGGCTCCTGAAGACGGGCGAGGGCGCCTTCGTTGAGCCCGATGACGCCGCTATCGGCGCCTCCCACGATCAACAGGGTCGGCGCGCGGACGTGAGGCAGAGCGTTGCCGGCCAGATCGGGACGGCCGCCACGCGAGACCACTGCGGCGACTCGATCCGGGAGCCGCGCCGCCGCAATGAGGGCGGCTGCGGCGCCGGTACTGGCGCCGAACAATCCGATCGGAAGATCGGCAATCGCTGATGTCTGGCTTTGAAGCCAGTCGATTGCCGCAACCAAACGATCTCCCAGCATGACGATATTGAAGACGTTTGAGCGATCCTGCTCCTCCTGCGGCGTGAGAAGATCGAACAGCAGTGTCGCAAGGCCGCGATGATTCAGCGCCCTTGCAACCAAAGTATTCCTTGGGCTGAGCCGGCTAGAACCGCTGCCATGCGCGAAGGCTATCAGACCGCGTGCGTTGACCGGTAGCGTCAGCGTTCCCGCGAGCCCAAGTGGCGGAATGAGGACGTCGCGCGGCCGGTCACTGTGCATGAATCGTCCCCCTCCGGTCAGTCCTGCAAAGTCCGCAACGGGGCCGGCAGGTGGGCCATGAGCTTTCCGAATTCTCCTGGGTCCAGCTTTTCCCAGAGAATTTCGTAGACGCCGCGGGCGGTCATCAGCGGATCAATGGGAAACTGCGGGGAAAGGTCCCTAAGGATATGCTCCGCAAACTCCTCGAGATGGCGTTCTTTGGTCGGGGTCGCCGCCATATGCCATCCCTCATAGAAGATGCCGCGCACCATGATCGGCAGTTGGGCCCCGAACTTGACGGCGACCTCCGGCGGCAACCGATCGCGCAGCGCATGAAGGACGGCTCGCAACGCATTGTAGGCGTGGTGGCGATTTTCCAAGGCCAGCTCCTGGTCGATCGCTTTGAGCCAAACGTTCGTTTCCTGGACTGTATGGTCCAATGCAGTCACACCCGTTGTCGTGCTCATGTCGTGCTCCCGGATTAGAGGCGGGCCGTCAATTAGTCGCAGCCCCTGCGTCGGCAGGCTTTGACGTGCCTCAAGGTTTCCTGCGGGAGCGAAAAAAGGAGCAGGGGCGCAGAGTGCCTCGTGACGCCTCGTCATCGAGCCGGTTTGATTTCGCTCAAGGAGACTGGCGCCCGGCATGGTCAGATCGACAGCCCAATCGGAGGAGCAGGTCATGCAGACCCCGACCCAAGTTGAATTCGAGAATCTGACCCCGACCCAAGCCCTGCAAGCGAGCATTGACCAGCACATCTCCGAGCTGGAAGACAAGTATGGTCGAGCGACCGCGGGGCGTATCGTCGTGCGAGGCCCCGGTGATCGCCACAAGACAGGTGGTCAGTATCAGGTAAGCATCCGGCTGGCGCTTCCGGAAGGGCGCGAGGTCAATGTCGGTCGAACGCCCAAGAAGGATGAGCGGTACGCAGATCTGACCTTTGCGGTTGACGACGCGTTCAAGCGAGCGCGCAGGCAGTTGCAAGACCAGGTGCGCCTTATGCGCGGCCAGACCAAGTTCCACGAAGGGGAGCCGGTCGGGACCGTCGTGCAGATCGATCCAAGCGGTGAGTTCGGCTTCCTTGAGGGCGCCGACCGCCAGGAAATCTACTTCAACTGCAACAGTGTTCTCGAAGGTCGCTCGAACATCGCCGTCGGCTCACGTGTCAGCTACGTCGAGGAACGCGGGGAGAAGGGGCCGCAGGCGAGCACGGTGAGAGTACTGAGCAAACACAGCTTGCGGGCGTAAGTGTTTCCTCGTCACGATTGGCGGAGCGCCTATGACAGATAGTAGGTGGACGTCTCGGACTGCGTTGGCGCGGAGTGATCGGCTGCGTCTATTCGCGCTGAACGGAAGCACGGAGCTTGGCGGAAAAATCGCGACCGCGTTGGGCTGCACGCTTGCAGCCCACGAAGAACGCAGCTTTGAAGACGGCGAGCACAAGGCTCGTTCGCTCGATACGGTTGCCGGTTGCGATGTCTATGTGGTTCACAGCCTTCACGGCGGCCCGGACCAGAGTCCGAACGACAAGCTTTGTCGCCTGCTGTTCTTTATCGGCGCACTGAAAGACGCGGGTGCCACGAACGTGACCGCGATCACGCCATATCTTTGCTATGCCCGAAAGGATCGTCGAACGAAAGCGAACGATCCCGTCACCATACGTTACCTGGCATCCTTGTTTGAGGCGGTAGGTACAAGCCGGATCGTCACGCTCGATGTGCATAACGAGGCGGCCTTTGAGAACGCATTTCGCTGTCCGTCCGTCGCGCTCACCACCGCGCCACTGCTGATTGGAAAGATCAGGTCGATCGCGGGCGATGGGCCGATCAGTGTCGTCTCTCCGGATTTGGGCGGTGGAAAGCGGGCCGAGGTGTTGCGGGAGGCGCTGGAAAACGCATTGCAGAGACCAATAGGAAAGGCCTTTGTCGAAAAGCATCGCAGTTCAGGCCGCGTCTCCGGAGATCTGTTCGCCGGCGAGGTGACCGATGCGCTTTGTGTGGTGGTCGACGATCTGATCAGCAGCGGCGGAACTTTGGTCCGTGCCGCAAAAGCGACGCGTGCCCATGGTGCCAAGAACGTGATTGCGTGCGTCGCCCACGGCCTGTTCATGCCGGGAGCTGAAACGGCGCTGGCCGATGCATCGATCGATCGCATCATCGCGACCGATACTGTTCCGCCGTTCCGGCTTGCTCCGGGGCCGGTGCTTGCGAAGCTTGAAGTGATTTCGGCGGCGCCGCTGCTCGCGGAAGCCATCAAACGGCTGCATCAGGGTGAGCCGCTGGCCGATCTCCTGATGTATCAGGCTTGACGAGGTTCGGCCCAATCTATCGGGCGAGGAGCTGTTCAAGCCGCTTCGCATCGGCTTCCGCGATCGCCAGGTAGGCTCGCGCCAGGCGAGGCCATTTTTCGGGCGTGCGGGGGTGCGCGTCGAGCAAATGCGCGATGGACAAGCGCGCCCTGAGCATCGCGCGGCCAAGTCGATAGAATAGAAAGACGCCACTTGCCGGGTCATCCTGCAGCGCGCGCGCCAGTCGCTGCCGGATCGCATCGCCGAACCATCGGCCGCCAAGCCTCTCGCATTCCAGGTGCAAGAACGCGATCTCGGCCAATGCATCGCTGGCCCGCAAACGGGAATTGAACTCGAGGCAGTCGATGACGGGATTGGGAGGCGCAAGCCAGATGTGCTCCGGTCTCAGGTCGCCGTGGCCATCGACGATAAGCCTTCGACGGACCCGTCCGACCAGTATCGAAGCGTTGTCCTTGAGGAATCGCCGTTGCACGGCCGCAATGCGCAGCAGCCTGCCGTGCGGCAGATCGAAACGGCGATTTAGCAGCACCTGCCAATCGAGGGCAGCGGCTTCGTGTAGTGAAGCCAGATAGGTCTCTGGAGCGACCAGGATTCGCGCGGCATGCGAATAGAAGCGAGAGAGAACCGCCGCCAGCCGGTCGGCGTCGGCTCGGCCAGCGCTGCCCCTGCGGAGAACGGCTTCAAGCGTTTCGTCCTCGTTCAGCCTGCGCATCACGACAAGCCAGTCCGCCACCCGGCCGGAACCGCCGATCGCGTAGTCTGAAGGACCCTCGGTCAACGGCACGACGCCGAGGTAGACTTCGGGCGCGAGCCGGCGATTGAGGCTGGCTTCCGCCAGGCACGCCGTCCTGCGGCGCTCCAGCGTCGAGAAATCGAGATAGGAAAAGCGGACCGGCTTCTTGAGCTTGTAGACCCGCGCGCCGTTCATGAAGACCCAGGACATGTGGGTCTCGCGCGCCTGAAGGCGATCGGGAACGGGGGTGTAGCTCTGAGGATGGCTCAGGAAGGCGACCTTGCGAGCAAGGGCAGGGATGCTGTCATTCTCGGCATCCTCGGTCGAAAGCTCGTTCTGGCGGTCCAGCATGGCAACTTGGTGCCAAACGAAGATCTGAGACGGTTTGACACTGATCAACGATCGGAGGCGCCGGAGCAATACTGTTGTATTAAACGCGAACGGACCCAGCGACATGCTGTTTCAGGATAGAGAAGATGCTGGCCGTCAGCTGGCCAGGGCCTTGCTGAAGTACAAGAGCCGGCACCCCGTGATCCTGGCGCTGCCTCGCGGCGGCGTTCCCGTGGCCGCTCAGGTCGCCGAGCGGCTGGAAGCGCCGCTTGATCTGATTCTGGTGCGCAAGATCGGCGTGCCCATGCAGCCAGAACTGGCGATGGGGGCGGTGGTGGACGGTGAGCAACCGGTCATCGTTCACAATCAGGATGTCATCGATTTGACCGGCGTGAGTGAGGCGACGTTCGACGGCATCTGCGTGGAGGAGCTTGCGGAGATCGACAGGCGCAGCGAACGGTATCTCGGCGATCGCGCCCGGTCCGACGTCAAAGGGCAAGTCGCAATCATCGTCGACGATGGTATTGCGACGGGCGCGACCACCCTCGCCGCGATCCGGGCGCTGCGAAAGCGGGAGCCAAAGGAACTGGTCCTCGCTGTACCGGTCGCGCCGCTCGCGACGCTCCAGCGACTGCACTCGGAGGTCGACGCGATCGTTTGCCTTGAAACGCCGCGGGACTTTGGAGCGATCGGCTACTACTACCGCGATTTTCGGCAGGTCGGCGATGATGAGGTTATCGCGATCCTGAAGCGGTTTCCGGCGACGAAGAAAATGTCAACACCAGCCTCCTGATTCAAGGGAGGAGCGCGCCCGTGCCGGTCCTGAACGCCGAAATCGCCGAGATGTTCGACCAGACCGCCGAACTGCTGAGATCAAGGGCGACAATGCCTTCCGGTCCCGAGCCTATCGGAATGCTGCTCGCTTGATCGAGCGGCTGCCTAAGAGCATCACCAGCCTTCTGAACGCAGGGGAAGACCTGTCTGAACTGCCTGGTATCGGCAAGGACCTTGCCGGAAAGATCGCAGCGATTGTCGAGACCCACAAACTCGATGTGTTGCTATCCAGATTAAAGAAGGGTCTGAAGCGATAGCAGGGTGTGGAATGACGCTGCTATTGGTCGCCAGGCAGTTCTGTCGCGGTCATTAATGGGTCGCGAGTTTCGCTGATACCGCAAATCTGATTTGCTTGCCGGTCCAGGGACGCTCACGCCTGCGCTTAGGACCGAGTCTATGACTACACGCCCTCATCGAACGACCTGCGTCAGGAAATATGCGTCCGGGTTCGTGCGATAATGCCGGCGGCGATTTGCATCGACGCGCCAAGAACCCAGCCAACGAATGCGGACATCGCGCCGCGAGGGCGCGCAACCTCGTCGAGGATGATGCTGCTGACCGCAATAACCGCCACAACTGCGGTGAGAAAGGTGCCGGTCGCACTCAGCAGCTCCACGGCATCCGCCCTGGATCCAAGACCGCGCAGAGACAGCTCTCGCAGCTTCTGCGGAGCAGGAGGCAAATCGATGCCGAGATAGAAGCCGCTCGCACCGTAAACCATCATGCCGAGGATAGCGGCGGTGGTGTCGATCAGATTGAAATTGGACCTTGCAATGTGAGCCGCCACGAACAGGCCGCACGAGCCACCGGCCAAGGCGAGGCCTGTTCGTTCCATGAGATGGGCGAACCTGCTGAGGAGGGACCGCGTTCTCCAGCTCTCGTAGCGTTTGACCATATTCTCTTTCAGAGGGCTCCGTTCTCTCTGAGAAAAGTATTAGCGCTGTTATATCGTCAATTGATCCAGCTCAACCGGAGCTTTCTGATCTCGAAAGTTCGTCGGGCGCTCGCCACGGCTTGGATGATGTCCGCGCGACTGACAACAAAGTCGCGTCCGCAGGGGATCCGGCCAGAAAAGCGACCGTCAATCTAATGGGACATGAGGGTCGGCACGGTCATCGTCTTGAGCATCTCCCGCGTGACGCCTCCGAGAATTCCTTCTCGCAGGCGAGAGTGCCCGTAGGCACCCATGACCAGCATGTCGAGGCCTTCATCGGCCGCCAAAGACAGGATCGAAGGCTGAATTTCCGACCGCTCGGCCGTCAACTCGATCAGCCTTGCCGAGAGCGTGGTCCGCCCCATGTGTCGCATCAGTTCCTGCGCGGAGGCCTCCGCGGGAGCAACCTGGGTTTCGTTGATGGAAATGACCACGGCTGCTTCGGCGTGCGCAAGAAAGGACTTTGCATCTCTCAGCGCTCGCCCGGCAAGGCGGCTTCCGTCCCAACAAATGCCGATGCGCCTCGGGTTGAAGGGCCCACGGAAGATATGAGGCACGAACAGCACGGGGCCTCCGGCCTGCAGCAAAATCTCCCTCGCGGTGGCGTTGTCGTGGGTCTCCAGGGCCGCGTCCGGTTGCAGCACGACGACAAGATCATAGAGCCTGGCGGCAGCACCAATCGAGGAGGCCGCTTCCGCCGGAAAGTCCTGAATCGAGCGGCATTCATACGCAATTCTTGCGTGTCGAGCCTCCGTCTCGAAGACCGCAAGTGCAGCCGCGCTGCGTTCGGCGGCGTGCCGCTGCTCCGCCGCGAGTACGGCAGCAACCGCGGTAACGACGGCACCGTCTGCGGAGTAGGCCATACTAGGCTGCATGTATCCGATTGCCATTGCATCGAGAGAGGCGCGAAATGATTGTGCGAGCGAGATCGATGCATCAACGACCGGCCGGAATGACCGTTCGGTCGGAATGTGAACAAGAATTTCCTTGATCATGAGGAGTTTCCCGATTGGGAGGGCATTTTCTCAATCAGCAGGAAGGGCCGTACTGATATGCATCATGAGTGCCTGCCGTGCGCCTGGTGCGCGCCTTGTCGCGACACCCATTCATCATCGAGTTTGATGTAGGACCGCTTGACCGCCGCCCATGCGGTGCGATGTGCAATCTCTTCTTGTCGCAAGTCATCAGCGTGCGCCGCAAAAGCATGGTTGAAAGCTTCGCGATAAATGTCTTGGGCGTGCGGAGGCAGGCGGTGTTGGACCGGCGCAGGAAGATCCGCGTTCGATCGATAGGGCATGATGACTAGACCGGCTGTTCGAACTCTTCGATGGAATGACCGAATTGGGACAGCGCCTCTTCCAGATAATCGCCGAGCAGCGGTATTCCCAAAAGATACCGGGCCGTTCGTTTGTTGTGCGCGCGGGCCGCCTCAGCGCGAAGTTCGTCCCAGTCATCGAGACTGCCGTCGCCGCGTCCGAGCCAGGCAAGTGCGACCAGGTCGATCTGCTCGTCCTCGTTCAGCCCGCGAATGAGGGCCACGAGCTCGGTCTGGACGGGGTCGTCAGCGTGATCCTCGAGAACGGAAATCATCGAGTCGTCACATGCGTTCGATCCGGAGTCGGGATCCGTCACGGGGCCCTTGGTATCGAATTGGCGAGCCTTGGTGAGGACCGCAGCCACCTTTTCCGAAGAAATGGTCAGATCAGGAATTGTACTCATGACGAACCTCCTGAGACACACAATAAAAGTGCCTGCGGGTGGTTCCTTTGATGAAAATCAAGCTTCGTGCCGGCAGATAAGCTTACAGACATCCATCGCTCGTAGGAGCATGTCCAAGGGCTCCTCGGTGGCACCGTTCTGACGCGCGTTCGGAGAGCGCAGAGGCGAAGGATCTTCATCATGAACAAACCAGCAATCCCACACAACACGATCGTCCTTGTCGGCGATGGCCGCAAGGCTCTGTTTCTGCGCAACGAGGGTGATGAGAAGTTTCTGAACCTTAAGCTCGAGCAGGTATTTGAGGACGAGAATCCGCCAACGCACGTGCAGGGCAGCGAGGGACCGGGGCGAGTCAGCAAGGCGATGCATTCCGGCCAGAGGAGTGCGGTCGAAGCGGTCGATTGGCATGATCTGGAGAAGCATCAGTTTGCGCGCAAGATGGCCGCTGCCCTCGAGCAGTTGGTTCGGCAGCGCAAGACCAAGGCGGTCGTCGTGGTGGCGCCTCCTCGGGCCTTGGCGGATCTTCGTGGGGCCCTCCATGACGATGTGAAGGATTGCCTCGTGGCCGAATTGCACAAGGACCTTACGAAGCATCCGGTCGCCGAAATCGAGAAGCATTTGACCGAGAACTTGTAACGTTCCCGTGGCATGGATCCGCAAGGAAGCAAGCGTAAATCCCAGGGGGCAAGTATGTGAGCTGTGCCAGCGCGCCTGCGACGGCAATGTCTCCAGCGAAACCGATGCTGAAGGCAGCAGCCCTGCGCGCTGCGTTCAGTGCGAGATGGTCGCCGCACGGAGACCCCTATCGGGACAGATCCGGAATTTGCCCTCGTAACCGTGCTGGACGTCGATCAACGTCTCGAGTGCCGGTTCGTGCGAGCGCCAGCCAAGGCATAGCCTTCACCCCACACGGCGAAGCGTCTCCTGTTCGGCTTCACGTACGATATTGATCGTGCGCAGGACGCTCGATGGATTGACGCTGATCGAATCGATTCCGAGTTCAGCCAGGAATCGAGCGATCTCGGGGTAGTTTGCCGGCGCTTCGCCGCAAATGCCGATGTGACGCCGATTACGTTTCGCGCCTGCGACGGCGAGGCGAAGTATTTCGAGCATGCCGGGATCGCGCTCGTCGAAGTCGAAAGCGACAATGTCGGAATCGCGATCCACGCCGAGCGTGAGTTGCGTGAGGTCGTTGGAGCCGATCGAGAATCCGTCGAACAGCCTGGCGAACTGGTCGATCAGGATGACGTTGTTCGGGATCTCGCACATCATGTAGATCTCGAGTCCCTTGTCGCCCTGCTTCAAGCCGTGCTCATCCATGGCCTGGATCACGCGGCGGGCTTCATCCACGCGGCGGCAGAATGGGATCATGATCTTCAGATTGGTCAGGCCCATGTCCTCGCGGACGCGTTTGAGCGCAGTGCACTCCAAGGCAAAACCCGGTGCGTAGGCTGGGTGGGCGTAGCGCGCGGCACCGCGAAAGCCGAGCATTGGATTCTCTTCCTTCGGCTCGAAGTCGGCTCCTGCCGTCAAATTCGCGTATTCATTGGTCTTGAAGTCTGACAGCCGGATGATGACGGGGCGGGGGTAAAAGGCCCCTGCGATCAGGCCAACGCCCTCGGACAGCCGCTCGACGAAGAAATCGGACGGTGTGGCGTAAAGCCGCGTAAGCTGTTTGATGCTCTGCCGATCCTTTGCGGATTTGACTTTGTCCGGACAGGCCAATGCCATCGGATGCACGCCGATGTGCTCGTTGATGATGAACTCCATTCGGGCAAGACCAACGCCGGAGCTGGGCAGCATGCCCGTCTTCAACGCGATCTCCGGGTTGCCGAGATTGACCATGATCTCGGTCTTTGGCGCTTTCAGCGCATCTGTCACCACCTGTTCGACCTCGAATCGCAATGCTCCCTCGTAGACGTGACCGATGTCGCCTTCACCGCAGGAAACCGTGACCGTCGCGCCGTTCTTGACTTTGCGACTGAAGTTCTCGGTTCCGACAACTGCCGGTACCCCCAGTTCGCGGGCGACAATGGCGGCATGACAGGTCCGGCCGCCGTGATCTGTGACGATAGCGGCCGCGAGCTTCATCACAGGCTCCCAATCGGGACTGGTCGATGGTGCGACGAGCACTTCTCCCGGCTTGAAGGCGCGCAAATCCCGCTTGGTGGCGACCAAACGAATGTCGCCCGTTGCGATCTTCTCGCCGACAGCGCGTCCGCGCGCCAATTCGCGGCCGCTGGACTTCAGGGTGTAACTGTTCAGCGCTGCGGGGCTCTTGCGGGACGCAACGGTCTCGGGTCGGGCCTGGATGATGTAGAGCTCACCGTTCTTTCCGTCCTTTGCCCACTCGATGTCCATCGGCATTGGCATGGCCGCTTTCACCGAGTAGTGATCTTCGACGGCGATCGCGTAGCCGGCGAGCTTGAGAACATCCTGGTCGGAGATGCAGAAGCGTCGTCGTTCGGTCGCGGACGTGCGCACATTGCGCGTCGTCGCATGGCCGCGCCCGTACACCATTCTCTTGTCCTTGGCACCCAGGTGACGGGACAGGACCGCGCGGGAGCCTGTCTTGAAGGTCGGCTTGTGGACGTAAAACTCGTCCGGTTCGACCGAGCCCTGGACGATGTTTTCGCCAAGTCCATAGGCACCGGTTACAAAGACGACGTCGCGAAACCCGGATTCCGTGTCCAATGTGAACATCACGCCGCTGGCGGCGAGATCGGATCGCACCATCTTCATCACTGCCACCGAGAGCGCGACCTTGAAATGGTCAAAGCCGTTGTCGATGCGATACGAGATCGCGCGGTCGGTGAAGAGGGAGGCAAAGCAGCGGCGGCACGCATCGAACAGCTCGCTTGGTCCGCGTATGTTGAGGAAGCTGTCATGCTGACCGGCGAAGCTCGCCGTTGGCAAATCCTCTGCGGTTGCCGAACTGCGCACCGCGACTGCAAGGTTTCGGCCGTATTCGTCTTGAAGCCTGCTGTAGCCCGTACTTACTTGAGCGCGCAGATCGTCCCGATCGGTCGCGGCGTACACGATCGCTCGGGCCGCAGCGGCGCGCCGCGCAAGGTCGGCAATCTTGCGCTTGTCCAGGCCGGAAAGCAGCTTGCGCAATTCCTCAGCTGCTCCACTCTCTGTCAGGGCATCTCGATAGGCGGCGGCGGTGATTGCAAACCCGTTTGGTACCCTTACGCCCTGGCTTGTGAGAACCGAATAGAGCTCGCCGAGCGACGCGGTCTTGCCGCCGACTGAGGGCACATCGTTGAGGCCAATCTCACCGAACCATCGGATGTAGCTGGAGCTAGTCATCGGGTTCTCCCGCAATGCAGCATGCATGCGCCTCATGGCAACCGAAGTTGCGATTGGCAGTGTGCGGGATTGGCCCCGTCAGGCCTTGCGAAAGATCAATTGAGAGGCAGCGATGATCCGTATCCTTCAATCAAATGATCCTCGATCAGAGCCTCGGCGAGCCATCCAAGGAGTGGTCCCGCTTCTGGGAAAGCGCATCAGCCTTCTGGCGCGGCCCGTCCGCGCGGCAGGTTTGGCTGCTCTGCGCCTGCCTGGTGGTTATCGTTGTCCTGCAGCTCTACACGCAGTTCCTGTTCAACTACTGGAATCGTGATTTCTTCGATGCGCTGGAAGCAAGGGATGCGCACCGTCTCCAGACGCAGGCGGTTCGGTTGATCCCACTCTGTCTGGCGAGTATCGCGCTCGCCGTCACCTCGGTTTGGGGACGCATGACAGTTCAACGCAGATGGCGCGAGTGGCTAAGCCTGCACTTGATCAGTTACTGGGTCGAGAACGACCGATATGCTCGCCTGGCACAAGTTCAAGTCGAGCAGCAGATTCCCGAATATCGGATTGCGGAGGACGCCCGCATTGCAACGGATGCACCGATCGATTTCGCGCTCGGATTGGTTTCGTCGCTCCTCACGGCAATCATCTTCCTTCAGGTGCTCTGGAGCGTCGGAGGGAGCATCAATTTCACCGTCTACGGCCACGGCGTGTGGATTCCGGGATATCTCGTCGTAGGTGTCGTCGTCTATTCGAGCATTGCGACGAGCGCAATGCTCGTTGTCGGATCGCCCCTGCCAGGAGTCATTCAGCTCAAGAACCAGAGCGAGGCGGAGTTGATTACAGCGGCGCATCTGCTCAGAGACATCGGGGAAGGAATAACGTCCAGGGAGCAAGAAGCCAGCGTGAAACGTGCGCTCGGAGAGGGGCTTCAGAATGCGCTGACCCGGTGGCGCCACTTATGCTGGCAGTTGATGCGCACGACCCTGGTCTCGCAGGGCAATTCGCTGCTGGCGCCGGTCATGGGTCTCGTTTTGTGCGCACCCAAATTCCTGGCGGGCGCCATGACCCTTGGCGAACTAACCCAAGCGGCCGCGGCATTCACCCTTGTGCAGGGGTCGTTCAACTGGCTCGTCGACAACTACGGCAGGGTCGCCGATTGGGACTCCTCGCTTGAGCGCGTTGGAGGGCTGCTGTTGGCGCTCGATCAGCTCGACCACGCAACGCCGACGGAAAAAGCGGCTGAGCCGGCTATTCCGGCGGCGACCCTCACGACACTTCCGTGACGACAAGGTCGGCGAGCCGGTTAACATCATCAGGCCGGCACAATTCCGTGCCTTCATTGAGAAGGGCGGCGGCCCCGGCGGCCATTGCCCAGCGGAAGCAGTCGCGAAGGTCGGCGTCAGCAGCTAGCCGCCATATCAGGGCGCCAAGAAAGCTATCGCCGGCGCCTACCGCACTACGAGGGGTTATGGGCAGCGGCTGCGCGCGCAGAACGCGGTCATTGGTGACAAGTGCCGCGCCCAGATGCCCCATCGTCAGTGCAACAACCTTGGCTTGCCGCTCATTCACGACATCTTTGGCTGCGGCTATCCACTCGTTGACGTCCGCGGGCTGGTATCCGATGAGATCCCGCATCTCCCGCAGATTCGGCTTGATGACGTCGACTCCCGCTGAAACTGCAGCGGAAAGCGCAGGGCCGGATGTGTCGACAACTGTTCTCGCCCCACGTCGTTTGGACAGGGCAATGACCCTTGCGTAGAAATCGTCGGGCGCTCCTTCGGGAAGGCTCCCGCTCGCGACGACGAAATCGGGAAACGGGTCCAGGCTCGAGAGTAGATCGAGGCAAGCGGACCATTCATGTTCGGCGAGTTGCGGACCGGCCAGGATGAACCGGTATTGCTGGCCGGTACTGGCTTCCGCGACGAAGAAATCCTCGCGCGTGTTGCCCGCGATGCGGACGGTCTTGCTTGCGACGCCTTCCTTTTCGACGAGCTTGGTGAGCAGTTCGCCGATGGGGCCGCCTGCTGGATATATCGCGCTGACCGACCCGCCCAGCCGGTGGATGACGCGGGCAACGTTGATACCGCCGCCGCCTGGGTCGTGCCGTTGCGATTTTGCGCGCAGCTTGAAGATGGGGCGGATCGTGTCAACTGTAATGGCGACGTCTACAGCAGGATTGACGGTCAAGGTTACGATGTCGCTCATGCCAATGCCGCTGATTCCACGCCACCTCGAGCGTCTTGCGAGCGATGGGCCGCCACCAGGTCGGAATACCAGTGAGCTGATGCTTTGAGCGTCCGGCGTTGCGTGACGTAATCGACGTGGACGAGGCCAAAGCGTTGGGAGTAGCCGGCCGTCCACTCGAAATTGTCGAGAAGTGACCAGACGAAATAGCCGCGCACATCGGCTCCTGCCGTGATCGCCTCCTGCATTGCCTTGATGTACGCCTGCAGGTAAGCGATCCGCTCAGAGTCATGCACGGTGCCTGAACGGTCGAATCGATCATCGGCGGCGGTGCCGTTTTCGAGCACATAGATGGGCAGGCGGAAACGCTTGCCGACGTCGATGATAGTATCGCGAAACGCGTTCGGAACGATCGGCCAACCGATGGCAGTTCGAGGGATATCGACAGGAGGCGCACCGAATGTGGCGCCAAGCAGGTTGGAGTCGGCCTTGATGTAGTGCGGTGAATAGTGATTCAAGCCAAACCAGTCGACCGGCTTTGCGATCGCTGCCATGTCACCGGGTTGCTGAAATGGCTCCATGAGTTTGGCGAGAAGGGGAGGGTAGGACGCGAAGTGCTGGGGAAAGGGAAACGCGTCGTTCCAATAGTTCGCGAATTTCAGGGCGGCTGCCTCATCGGCGGGATTCGGGGTAGCCGGATAGCACGGCTGGCGATTGTGAATCGCTCCCAGTGAAGCTCCCTTGACCAGGTCGCGAAGCACTCCGACGGCAGCGCCGTGGCTCAGATTGACGTGATGAATCGCCTTATGCAGCGCATCGGCGTCGGCGATGCCGGGAGCATGCCAACCCAATCCGTATCCGAACAGGGTGAAGACGCAGGGTTCGTTGAACGTGGCATATCGCTTGACGCGATCGCCGTAGCGCTTCCCAACCAGTGCCGCATAGTCGGCGAACCAGCCGACAATGTCCCTGGCCTGCCAACCTCCGAGTTCGTGAAGTGCTTGCGGCAGGTCCCAATGATACAGGCAGATCCAGGGCTCGATGCCTGCAGAGAGAAGTCCGTCGATCAATCGATCGTAGAAAGCCAGTCCAGGTTCGTTGCACAGGCCGCGTCCGCCCGGCTGGACGCGGGGCCATGATATCGAAAAACGGTAGGCACCAACTCCCATATCGCGCATGAGGGCGATGTCTTCGCGGAAGCGGTGATAGTGATCGCAGGCCAAATCGCCGGTATCACCGTTCTTGACCTTGCCCGGCTGGCGGCAAAACCTGTCCCAGATGCTCTCGCCCCGTCCGTCGACGCGCGCTCCGCCTTCGATTTGAAAGCTGGAGGTCGAAACGCCCCAGACGAAATCGGACATCGGGCAGCTCCAATCAAAAGGCCATCTCTGGATCAGGGCGCCGCTCCAGTTTCGGCTCCGGAATTTCCGTCATGGTGGCTTCCGTGAGAAGGAGCACACTTGCTACGGAAACGGCATTTTCGAGCGCGATCCGCACCACCTTGACAGGATCCACGATGCCGGCCGCGACGAGGTCGACATAGGTTTTGCGAGCGGCGTCAAAGCCCGTGTTGTCCTGGCCGGCCATCATCCGCGCGACGACAACTCCACCGTCCGCGGCCGAGTTCTCGGCGATCTGGCGGGCCGGCGCCTCAAGGGCCCGCTTGAGAATCTGAACGCCAGTTCTTTCGTCGCCCTCGCAGCGCTCCTCTTCCCTGCCCACCTTTTCGATGCAGCGCAGGAGGGCCAGTCCGCCGCCGGGTACAATGCCCTCGGCAACTGCCGCCTTGGTCGAACTGATGGCATCGTCCAGCGCTTCCTTCTTGGCCTTCATTTCGGCTTCCGTCGGGGCGCCGACACGAATGACCGCAACGCCACCGGACAGCTTGGCCAAACGCTCCTGGAGCTTCTCGCGATCGTAGTCGCTGGTGGTCTTCTCGATCTCGCGACGGATCTGCTGTATCCGACCCTCAATGCGGGCCTTCTCACCGCCACCCCCGATGAGCGTCGTATTTTCCCGGTCGGCAACCACGCGGGTTGTGCGGCCCAGTTGTTGAAGGCCGGCGCTTTCGAGCTTCAACCCGAGTTCCTCGGAAATGACCTGCGCCCCGGTCAGGACGGCAATGTCCTCCAGCATCGCCTTTCGACGATCACCAAAGCCTGGCGCCTTGACGGCGCAGCCCTTCAACACCCCCCGAAGCTGGTTGACGATCAGGGTAGCCAGGGCCTCACCCTCGATGTCCTCGGCAATGACGAGGAGCGGACGTCCTGACTTCACAACCTGTTCCAGCAGCGCAACGACATCCTGCAGCGCGCCGATCTTGTGATCGCAAAGCAAAACCACCGGATCCTCGAGTACGGCCTCCATTCGGTCGGCGTCGGTCACGAAATAGGGCGACAGAAAACCGCGGTCGAACTTCATGCCCTCGACGACTTCGAGCAAGGTCTCCGTGGTCTTGGACTCCTCGACAGAAATAACGCCGTCGTCGCCGACCTTCTCCAGCGCTTCGGCGACGAGCGCGCCGATCGATGGGTCATTGTGAGCCGAAATCGTTGCGACCTGCGCCTTCTCCGCCTGAGTCTTGACTGGTCGAGCCATTGCACGCAGCGCGTCGATCGCAGCATGCGACGCGCGATCCAGACCGCGCTTGAGGTCGATCGCACTCGCCCCTGCAACGACGTTGCGGACGCCGTCCGCTAGAATGGCATGAGCCAGGATCGTCGAGGTACTGGTTCCATCGCCAACCACGTCCCCGGTTCGCTCAGCGGCTTGCCTGAGCACCTGCGCACCGAGATTCTCTTCCGGATCCTTTAGATTGAATTCCTTCGCAATGGTCACGCCGTCATTGCACACGACCGGCGGTCCCCAGCTCTTCTGGATCAACACGGATTTGGACTTGGGGCCCAGCGTTACCCGCACAGCGTCGGCGAGCAGAGTGGCGCCGTGCAGTACCTTCTCACGCGCAGCCGAATGAAACAGGACCTGCTTATGGGGGGGCATTGGTTGGTCTCCAGAGGCTTGATTTGAAAGGATATGCCTCGCGAAAACCCCGGTACTTGATCTTGCTCAAGACGAGGTTCGGCCCGGAGATCACGCTTGCCCTGTCGCAAGAATGAGAAAGATCAGACCGCTGTCGCCAGAGAGTTGGGGCCAAGAGCAGTATGCGCGAGGCCGGTGTTAACGCCTCACGTCGGCCTTTCCTTGGGGCGCAAACAACTGATTGGCGGGCAAGAACCGGTCGGTTGGCAGTCTCACGACGACGAAGCCGCGTTCCATCGAGCTATGACACGCATTGCAGCCATCGGTGAGTCCTTTCATAGAGCCAGCGAACTTGCGGCTATCCTTTGCTGCAATCGCATCTGAGACTGAGAGCAGTGGCGCCATCATTGTCGTCACGTTGTCTACAGGAATGCCTGGATAGAGCACAGCAGCCTCGGCGATGCTGTCGGTCAACTGGCGCAATTCATATGCAGCCAGATCCCAATTCTTGTCCTTGCCGGCCAACCAGAGCTTCAGATGCTGGAGCTGCGCCGCGCTCATGATCTCGACCAAACGGGGGGCATACTTTCTTGCGGTGGGAGAGGGTGAGAAGTCCGATTGGGCTACTGCGGAGGTAACCGCGCCCGAGAGCGCTAGGGCCGCACACCAGTTCCGTAATTTCATCTGAGGATCCCTCGTTGACGGGCGCCAAACTAACGAAGGTCGCGGCCCGACATCTTGCGCTGGATCAAGCTCTGAGGTGCTTGGCCCCTGTACCTCGTTGCCGCTGCAGGCATTGCTCTGGTCGGTTGAGCCGCTTTGGGCACGCCGAAGCCGACCCATCCCGATGCCGTTAGCCGTGTGTCAGCCACCTCTATTGAGAGCAACTAGCAACTGCATCGCGCCGACCGTTGATGAAGCATGGAAATGGAAGAGGCCGCCGATAAGGCGGCCTCTTTCGGGTGACTGCTAGCAAGGGGTCGCCCCAACAGCCGCCCTAGTTGCGCGCTCCAAATCCGGGTTCCCGCACGGCAAACCCATTCGCAACCGAACGAACCCTTATGGTTCCTTCCATCTCGTTCGTTGCGCTACATCAAATAATCGTAGCGCCACGGGACGCTGCATCGGCGCAATTCAACGTTGCCGCGGGCATAGCGAAAAGATGCGGCCCGTTAGCGCCATCCATCGGCATCAACGCGCGACGGCTCAGACGAGCCCCAAGGCGACGAAAACCCCGATCTCGATCAGCATGACCATGCCTGTGATCGTGATCACAAGGCACACATCACCCAATGTCGGAACTTGCATGGCCCACCTCCCGATCTTGCAAGTTCTGGAAGGCTAAAGCCGAGCATGAGCGGAGGTGCTGACGTGGATCAATCCGAGCAGAGCCAAACGGGATGGCAGACGGCCGCTCGAAGCCGCGCGGCCAAAGCCGAGCAGCGCACGCACAGAGGAAAAAGGGCGTGAGGGACTGCAGCGCCTTGGCCTCAACCCATGGGGCATCTTTGCGGACCCGCTTTGACCCACGTACAAACTCCGAGCGTAGTCGCCCGGATAGCACGCACAGAAAAAATCCGGCAGAAGGGGAATGCATTTCATCCCCGAGACAATACTGGCGTTCACCCGGCGGTCTTCATTGGCTGCCGGGTTTTTGCTTTCAGCTGCATCGAATTGCAGGCGCATCTACCTTACGTATTTTCCCGAACGTATTCGACCGGAATAGCGCTCCCGGCAAAAAGCGAGCAGAAGGCAACGCTAGAAGAAGCAGACCAAGGCGCAGATGGTCCACCAGTATGGACGCGATGCCATAAGCGGTCGTCCAGGCCCCGACAACGCACTCCTACTGCACCTCTGGACGTCTTAGGAACGCGGGTTCTTCGAGGAACGCTCCAATGATCATCAACATTCAGAAGCTTAATGGCCTTTGGCACCTCGTCGTCGGGTCGTGCAAAATCCAAACTCCGTTCCTGGAGACCCAGCAGCGAGAGCGGGTCGTCGCGTACGCCAGGCGAATCTACCCTGGCGCCAAGATTTTCGAACGCGACTGACGCCTCACAGCGCGCGCTGTTGTGCTCTTGCATGTGAGGGGAGATCGCTGCTCGTCTTCTGACCTCCGGACCACACACGGTGACCGCGATCAGCCGCGCACGGTCTAGTGGCGCTCGCGCGGAATCGATCGCTCCTCCATTCATCGCCAGATTCTTCGCTTCGGCATCACCGTGCCGCCGAAAGTCCGGTTTGCGCCGCAAGCGAACAATTTTGATTCCTCAGTTTGGAGGTTCGATCTCTCCCGCCAAACCATATTCAACATATTGATTTTACTGAAATAATCGATACGATGCGACGCGCGTCTCGGCGGGGATCGGTTTGCCCAACGCGCTGCTGATCACGTCGCCGTATCTCCCGGCGCTGCTCGCCGTTGGCGGCCCGGTCGGACGGCAGATGGCGCCAGCCACCCCGGGGGAGTCCTACCTGCGTTGAGGGTCCCCAGAGATAGCCGGCGACATTGTGAGCCGACGTAGCCGCAACTTTGGTGCTGGCGTCAGCGCCCAGCCGGGGCCGAATAGCCGCCCCGATAATAGCTCGACAGTCCGGCGTACGCTTCAGGCGTCGGCCGCGGCCAAGCCGCGTAGGCGTCGATGGTGCGCGCCGGGGTCTGGACGCTGGCATTCCGGTCCGGCTTGGCGGGATGACGTTCGGCTGCCGTCGCGGGCCCAACCAATGCCGCGCCGACGAGAATCGAGCCGAGTGCGATGAGGAATAGCCTGGACAATGTCTCTCTCCCTTTGGCGATTTGGTGCACCGACGTGATGCGCATTGCCTGCGAACCACGTCGTTGAGCCGCTTATCTATCGCTCGCATGAGCCAGTCGCGATGGCGGCAGGGGTCACGAAGTAGCGAGCAAATTTCTTGGTCACGACCAAATAATCGGCACTGGCGGGTCGGTGTTGTCGTGGACTTTGCCGGTTCGGTCCGGTTCAATGCACGGATGTTCGAGAGCCGCCCATGAACAAGGTCCTGCCGATCCTGCTGTTGCTGGGGTCGCCCGCCCTGGCGCAGACCAAGCCGACGACCATCAAACCGGCCGCAAGGCCCGCGCCGCCGGCTGTCGACGCGTGCGCTCCGATTGGTCGTACCGCGAAGGGTGAACTGGTCTACTCGCTGAAGTGCGACAACTTACCCGCACTCGCACCGGCTGCGCCGCAGGCGGAAGCGCCGGCGGCCGCTC
This sequence comes from Bradyrhizobium sp. UFLA03-84, assembly GCF_002289535.1. Taxonomy (NCBI): domain Bacteria; kingdom Pseudomonadati; phylum Pseudomonadota; class Alphaproteobacteria; order Hyphomicrobiales; family Nitrobacteraceae; genus Bradyrhizobium; species Bradyrhizobium sp. UFLA03-84. The sequence goes on from NZ_NSJY01000013.1 coordinate 1,168,686, forward strand.
CAGCCGCGGAACCCGAAGTCCGCCGCAGCGGAGTGTTCGGCTGGTCCTACGACCGCCGTTAGATGAGCCTCTGCCGGCGACGCGGCGCGGATGGAATAGTCCTTGCTTTCAGATCGTCCTTGCGTCCCCGGTGTCACATGGATTGTTTGGAGGAAGTTCGGTCATTGCGAAGTTCGGTGCCGAATATGCAGCCACAATTGGATCGCTGATGTCCAATGCGCTTGTCGAGTTGAACGCCTGCAGCCGCGACGAGTTTGTCGCGGCGCTCGCCAATATCTTTGAGCATTCACCGTGGATCGTCGAACAGGCGGCGGCCAGGCGGCCGTTCGCTGGCCTCGGCGACCTGTTCGCCGCGATGAGAGCGGCCGTCGACCAAGCGCCGGCCGACCTGCGGATGGCGCTGATCAAGGCGCACCCCGACCTCGCCGACAAGACCCAGCGTGCCCTGGGGCTGACTGCGGAGTCCGGTGCCGAACAGAACAGTGTTGGTCTCGACTGCCTGTCGGATGCTGAATATGAGGCGTTCGAGCGCGTCAACACCGCGTATCGCTCGAAATTCGGCTTTCCATACATCGTCTGCGTGCGTCGGCACACCAAGGACTCGATCCTGCACGACTTCGAACGGCGTCTGCCGAACGACCTTGTGACGGAAACGCAAACCTCGATCGACGAAATCTGCCGGATCGCGGCGTTGCGGCTGGACCAGTCGGTGACCGGCAGCGATCGTCTTGCAGTGACCGGCCGCCTGTCGACACACGTGCTCGATACCAACAGCGGCAAGCCGGCTGCGGGCGTCGCTCTCGAATTGGTTGAATTGGCCGAACTCGGCGCCAACCGGGTGGTGATGCGTACGACGACCAATACGGATGGTCGAACCGATGCGCCGCTGATTGGCGGACGCCCCGTGCCGATCGGAAGATACGAACTCACATTCAGCGTCGGCGAATATTTTGCCGCGCGCGGTGTGCCGTTGTCGGATCCTCCTTTTCTCGATCGCATCACCCTGCGCTTCGCCGTGAGCGAGCCGGAAGGTCATCTGCATGTACCACTCCTGGTGACGCCGTGGAGCTACGCGACATACCGGGGAAGCTGATCCCCGCCTGCCACGGCGGGAACGATCGGTCGCCGCGTCGGCAGGCGAGGAATGGGCAATATCTCGCCAACGGCGGAGTTTCGGCGCTCAGGCGGCCCCTTCGTCTCGTGTGGCCTGGGCAGCCCTCGACGAGACGACGGCAGTGCCAGCTTGCCTCTGGCACGAACGTTGCTCCTTATCCAGAACCCGAGTTAGCATCCGTAACGATCGCCAGCCTGTTGGAGCCGAAACGTGCCGCTGATCATGAACCGATATGGGAAGGGCCGCGTCCGCGTGATGCGCGTTCATCGCGACGGTGACCGGAATGAGGTCAGCCAACTCAACATCAAGGCCATGCTCGAAGGCGATTTCGCCCGCACCTTCACGGATGCCGACAACTCTTCGACGGTGTCGACCGACACGATCAAGAACATTGTGAACGTGGTCGCACGGGAGAATACCGGGTTGAGCCCGGAAGAGTTCTGCCAGGTCCTGGCGCAGAAATACCTCGATACGTATCCGCAGGTCTCCTCGGCGTCGATCACCTCGCACGAGACCAAATGGAGCCGGCTGAGCTTCGACGGCAAGCCGCATCCGCACAGTTTCGTGCTCGACGGCAATGGCAAGCCGACCGTGGACGTCGCCGTGACTCGGGGCGGTCCAATGGTGATGTCGTCCGGCATCGACAACTTTGCCTTCATGAAGTCGACGCAGTCCGGCTGGGAGAATTACGTCAGGGACCGCTATACGACGATTCCGCCAACCAACGATCGGATCTGCGCGACCAGCATGGTGGCAACCTGGAAATGGTCGGGAAAGCCGGCGAGCTACCCCGCGACCAATGCCAGGATTCTCGATACCGTGCTCGAGGTGTTTGCCACGACCTATAGCTGGAGCGTGCAGGACAGCCTCTACCGGATGGGCGAGGCGGCGCTCGCAGCGGTGCCGGAGATTTCGGAGATCAGCATGGCCTGCCCGAACATGCACTTCATCCCGATGAACCTCTCCGCCTTCGGACTGGACAACAACAACCAGGTCTTTCTGCCCACCGACGAGCCGCATGGCCAGATCGAGTGCACCGTGGCCAGGGGATAGGTGAAGGCCTGGCCCGGTTTGTCGGGCATTGGCCGGCTTCGGTCCTCGCAGGTCTCAGCCAAACTTTTGATTGAGCGCCGGAAACAGCTTGTCGGGCTTGAACGGCGTGTTGGTGATGCGAATGCCGATGGCGTTGGCGATGGCATTGCCGAGCGCCGCGGTGACCGGGTTATAGGGGCTCTCGCTCATCGATTTCGCGCCCATCGGGCCGATTGCGTCCGACGTCTCGGCGAAATAGACCTCGGTGCGCGGCACATCGGCGAACGACGGCAGATGGTAGTCACGGAACGTCGGGTTGATCACCCTGCCGCCATCGTCGATGAGCAGCTCCTCATAAAGCGCGGCGCCGAGTGATTGCGCGACGCCGCCCTCGATCTGGCCGCGGCATTGCATCGGATTGGCGACGCGGCCGGCATCGGCGGCCTGTACGCTCTTCAGGATGCGGACCTCTCCCGTACCCTTGTTCACGGCGACCCGAAAGCCCTGCACATTGAACGCGACCGAGCGCGGCGTGCCGGCCGAATTGCCGCTGGCTTGCAGCACGCGCCCCTTTGCCCTTGCGGCCGATGCAAGCTCTGAGAACGACCGGCGTTCGCTCCCGCAGATCGCGGTCTCATTCTCGACGATGCATGACGAGGCGGCAGCGTTGCTCAACTCCGCCGCCAAGGCCTTGATGCCATCGGCTAGTTGCTCTGCCGCCGCTTGCGTCGCGCGGCCGGCCACGAAGGTGCCCGCGCTGCCATAGGCCCCGGTGTCGTGGCCCCCCAGCGCGGTGTCGGACTGCCGCAGGCTGATGCGATCGACGGTCGTCGCCAGCGCCGTCGCGGCGATCTGTCGATGCACGGTGCTGGTGCCGTTGCCGAATTCGGCGGTCCCCACCGTCAGCTCGAATCCGCCGTCGTCTCGGAGCGTGATCGTCGAATCGGAGAGATGCCCGGCCGGCGGCACGGTGTCGATCATGGTGAGCGCGATGCCGTCACCGATCAGCCAGTCCTCGGAAAGCCCGTAGTCGGGGCGTTCCGCGGACATTGCGCGCTCGACCAGATCGAGGCATTGGTCGAGCCCGTAGGAGCCGTAGAACACGTCATGGTATTGCGATGGCGGCGGCGACAGCATGGCATCGCCGGGCTTCACGATATTGCGTCGGCGGATCTCGAACGGGTCGATGCCGAGCTGTCTTGCCAATTCGTCGATGGCGGCCTCGACGGCAAACAGCGTCTGCGGCAAGCCATAGCCGCGGAAGGCGCCGGCCGGCACCGTGTTGGTATAGGCCGCGATCGCATCGACCTTCTTGTTCGGACAGTTATAGACACTGATGCATTCGCTGACGGCGTGGAACAGCACGGGCCCGGCATGGTTGCCATAAGCGCCGGTATTGGAGAGCACGTCGAGCTGCAGCGCCGTCAGCTTGCCGTCGCTGTCGGCGCCGGCCTTGACAGTGACGCGCATCGGATGCCGGGTCGAGGTCGCGATGAACTGTTCCTCGCGGGTAAATTCGAGCTTGACCGGCTGGCCGGTTGCAATCGCGGCGAGCGCCAGAATGTCTTCAACGAACATTTCCTGCTTGCCGCCGAAGCCTCCGCCGACGCGCTCGCAGAACACCCGTACCTTGTCGAGCGGGAGATCGAAGATCTGCGCCAGCGATCTTCGGACCAGGAAAGGCACCTGGGTGCTGGAGCGGACATTCAGCAGGCCGCCGGCATCGATCCAGGCAAGTCCGCCGTGGGTTTCCAGGGCGGCGTGCTGGACCCGCTGAGTGGTGAACGTGCCTTCATAGGTCGCGGCTGAACTTACGAGCGCGCTGGCAACATCGCCGAATTCGCCGTGCTTTTCGGCGACCACATTGCGGGCTGCGTTGCTGACACGATGGGTTTCGGCGGTTTTGTCGCCGTGGATCACCGGCGCACCCGGCGCGATCGCCAGCGCCGGGTCCGTGACCGCCGGCAAAATGTCGTAATCGACCTTGAGCCGGCGGCAACCTTCCTCGGCCGCCGCCTCGGTCTCAGCCACCACAGCCGCGACCTTCTGCCCTATGAAACGCACCGTGTCGTCGAGCACGCGGGTGTCGTCCGGATCCATCCAATCCCTTTCGTGCCGCGCGGTCGAAAACAGGATTTTGGGTGCGTCCTCATGCGTCAGGACGGCATGTACGCCTGGCACCGCCAGCGCCGCAGTCTTGTCGATCCCGATGATCCTCGCGTGCGGATGCGGCGAGCGCAGCAGCTTGATGTGCAGCAACCGGTCAAGCGCGATATCGAACGTGTAGGGAGCCGCCCCCCGTACCACGAGCGGTCCGGCCGGTGCGGGCAGACTGCGCCCGAAGGCGTCACCGGCGGCGGCTTCTTCAACATTTGTCGTTCCGTCCATCGCGTCCTGGATCGAGCGATAGCCGGTGCAACGGCAGATGTTGCCCTTCAGCGCAACACCAAGCTCCTGCCGTTGGGCCTGATTGAGCGAAGCGCAGGTCAGGATCATGCCGGCGGTGCAGAAGCCGCATTGAAACCCCTGGGCATCCAGGAACGCGCGTTGCAGCGGATGCGCGCCGCTCTCTGACCCGAGGCCCTCGATTGTTGTGACGGCGTGCCCTTCGGCGCGGAACGCCGGGATCACGCAGCTATGCACCGGCTCGCCGTCCAGCAGGACGGTGCAGGCGCCGCAATCGCCGGCGTCGCAGCCCTTCTTGACACCGAATTGTCCGCGCTCTCGCAGAAACGTACGCAAGCATTGGCCAGGGCCGGGCGTCTGCGCAAACCTCTTGCCGTTGACATCGATGCTCATGCGACACCAGCGATCATGAGCCAATCGCGAGTTCGCTGCGGATCTCTTCGGCCAGACGCAAGGTCATATGCTTGCGCCAGAGCGGCTCGCCGTGAACATCGTCATGGTACATGGAGTCCGGAACTTGCTGCAGGATGGCTGCGCGAAGCGCATCTCGTACGGGCAAGTCCGCAAAGGAGAGCTTGATCGGCCGCACAGTCGAGGCGGTGACGGTCAGCGACAGTGCGCCGTCGCTATCCAGAGTTCCGATCAGAAGCGCGGCCGAGCGGCCGACCGGCGTCAGCGAGATCTGACGGAAGACCGAGCGTCGCCGTAACGCGGTCAGGGGAATATCGATCTGCCGCAAGAGATCGCCACTGGCCAGCAGATTTCGCTGGTTGCCGACGACGAAATCCGCCACTGGAATTTGATGTTCACTGCCGTTTGCGCGCCAGATCGTGCAGACGCCATCGAGCGCCGAAGCCAGTGAGATCATCGGCCCCGCCGGCAGCGACATGCAGATATTGCCGCCGACGGTCGCCGTCTTCCATATCTTGAAGGACGCAAGGAAGGCACGGCAGCACTGGCCGATCAGCGGGGCCGCAATCCAGTCAGGCGCGCAGGCGAGAGCGTCGAGTTGCGCCACAGTGCAGGTCGCCGCGATGCTGAGGTGCTTTTCACTTACGGTCAAGGCAGGCCACTTCAGGTCGGTCAGGTCGATCAGGCGGTTCAAATGGACTTGCGGTTCGGAAAACAGCCATGTTCCGCCCGCAAGCCATGCATCGCCTGCTGCCCAAACGGGCAATTGTGCGCGGGTCTGTGGGCGCGCGATCTCTCTGATCGTGTTCAGGTCCATGGCGATGTCAGCGCTTTCTCCGGGTTGTGTCCCTCGGATGATCCTTGCAGGCAGTCTTGCAAGACTGACGCCAATTGTGGGCCGATCCTTGCATCTCTGGGCTTTGCCCGGCAGTCGGGTATGATGTTGGGATCATGGCTCAAACGCAACCAATCTGGATCAAGGATCCGCTTTCCATCCTGGCGAAGGGCGCCGAACGCGGCGTTGTGGTCCGGGATGGCAAGATCGTCGAACTGATCGGTCGCGGCCGCGAAGCAGCGGCCTCCAACGCGGTTATCTTTGACGCCGGCGCCCATGTCGTGCTGCCTGGCCTGATCAACACCCATCACCATTTCTACCAGACTTTGACCCGCGCCCTTCCGGCTGCGCTCGATCGCGAGCTGTTTCCGTGGCTTCAGGCGCTCTATCCGGTGTGGTCGCGGCTGACGCCGGCCTCGCTGCAGCTCGGCGTCACGGTAGCGATGTCGGAATTGCTGCTCTCGGGCTGCACGACGACGACCGATCATCACTACGTGTTTCCTGCGGGGCTGGAAGACGCGGTCGACATCGAGGTCGAGGTGGCCCGGCGTCTCGGCATGCGCGTGCTGCTGACGCGCGGCTCGATGAATCTCTCGCAGCGCGACGGCGGCTTGCCGCCCGACAGCGTGGTGCAGGACGAAGACACCATCCTCGCCGACAGCGAACGCGTCGTCTCCCGGTATCACCAGCGCGGCGAGGATGCCATGGTACAGATCGCGCTGGCGCCGTGCTCGCCGTTCTCGGTGACGACGTCGCTGATGCGCAAGACCGCCGAGCTCGCCCACAGGCTCGAGGTTCGTCTGCACACTCATCTCGCCGAGACCGAGGACGAGAACAGATTCTGCGAGGAGATGTATCGCTGTCGTCCGCTGGACTATCTCGAACAGTGCGGCTGGCTCAACTCTCGCACCTGGCTTGCCCACGGCATTCATTTCACCGCCGAAGAGATGGTGCGGCTCGGTCGGGCGGGGACGACAATCAGCCATTGCGCATGCAGCAACCAGGTCCTGGCGTCGGGCTGCTGCCCGGTTTGCGAGATGGAAGAGGCCGGTGTTGGAATTGGGCTTGGCGTCGACGGCTCCGCCTCCAACGACGGGTCCAATCTGATGCAGGAGGTGCGCGCTGCATTCCTGGTTCAGCGGGCGCGCTATGGCGTCAATCGAGTCAGCCACATCGATGCGCTGCGATGGGCGACGCAGGGCTCGGCAACTTGCGTCGGGCGCCCCGAACTCGGCGAAATTGCGGTCGGCAAGGCGGCCGATCTCGCGCTGTTCGAGCTTGACGAGCTGCGCTTCTCCGGTCGCGGTGACCCTCTTGCCGCGCTCGTCCTGTGCGGCGCGCACCGCGCTGATCGCGTCATGGTCGGTGGCCGTTGGACCGTCATCGACGGAGCGATCCCGGGTCTCGACGTCGCCGATCTGATCCGCCGCCACAGCGCGACCGCGCGGGCCATGCACGCCGGTTAGGTTTCGGGCGAGCACCGGGAGGCGCAATCGCCCAAGGTGCCCTCCGCGGAGGGAGGACACCTGTTGTTCGCGCGATCGCTCATTTGCCGGGAAGCTTGTCGTCGATGCCCTTGACGTAGAAATTCATGCTGAGGATCTGGCCGTCATCCAGGTGATCGCCGCCCTTGCATTCGACTTCCTTGCCGTCTTGCCCGACAACCGGACACTTGAACGGATGCAGCTTGCCGGCCGCGATGGCAGCCTGGGTATCTTCAGCCAGTTTCTTCACGTCATCCGGCATGTTGGTGTAGGGCGCCATCTCGAACATCTTGGTCTCGAGACCGCCCCAGGTATCCGCGGACTTCCAGCTGCCGTCGAGCTGCGCCTTGACGCGCTCGATGTAATACGGCGCCCAGGTATCGAGGATCGAGGTGAGCTGGGCCTTGGGGCCGAATTTGATCATTTCGGAATCCTGGCCGAATGCAAACTTGCCGCGCTCGCTTGCGATCTGCATCGCTGCGGGCGAGTCGGTATGCTGCATGATGATGTCGGCGCCTTGATCGAGCAGCGCCTTGGCGGCGTCGGCCTCTTTGCCGGGATCGAACCACGAGTTCACCCAGATGATCTTGACCTTGATGTTGGGATTGACGGTCTGGGCGCCGATCATCGTCGCGTTGATGCCCGAGACGACTTCGGGAATCGGGAACGAGCCGATGTAGCCGAGCACGCCCGCCTTGGACATCTTGGCTGCGATTTCTCCCTGGATGTAGCGGCCCTGGTACCAGCGCGCCGAGTAGGTCGCCATGTTCTTGTCGCGCTTATAGCCGGAGCAGTGCTCGAAATGCACGTTGGGATACTTCTTCGCCACCTTCAAAGTGGGATCCATGTAGCCGAAGGAGGTGGTGAAGATCAGCGTGTTGCCGGCGCGGACGAGCTGCTCGACGGCGCGTTCGGCGTCGGGGCCTTCGGGAACATTTTCGAGAAAGGTGGTTTCGATCTTGTCGCCAAACTCCTTCACGACCGCCTGTCGGGCAAGTTCGTGCTGATAGGTCCAGCCGAGATCGCCGACCGGTCCGAGATAGATGAACCCGACCTTCAGCTTCTCGGCGGCAATGGCGCTGCTCGTCAGGCCTCCTGCCAACAGAAGCGTCGCGGCGGCTGCAAGCAAATTCTTTCTCATCGTGATGTCCTCCAACAACAGTGGGGGTGAACCATGGTCCGGGATGGCGCGCCCCATCGCGCTCGCCCGGAAACGAATGTCATCGATCGGGCACGAACACGGTGCCGAGCGCCGCTGGCGCGGTTGAACCGCCGGTCCGCGCGCGCGACAGCAGCACCAGGACGATCACGGTTGCGAGATAGGGCAGGGATGACATGAACTGAGAGGGAATGCCGATGCCGGCACCTTGGGCGTGCAATTGCAGGATCGTCACCGCGCCGAACAGATAGGCTCCGATCACCAGCCGGCCGGGCAGCCAGGAGGCAAAGACCGTCAGCGCGAGTGCAATCCAGCCGCGGCCGGCGGTCATGCCCGGAATGAAGAACGGCGTGTAGGCGAGCGGCAGGTAGGCGCCGGCGAGTCCGGCGCAGGCGCCGCCGAACATCACGGCATACATCCGGATCTTCAGCACCGGATAGCCCAGCGCATGCGCCGAGACATGGTTGTCGCCGCAGGCACGCAGGATCAACCCGGCCCGCGTCCGGTACAGGAACCACCATACCGCCGCGACCAGCGCCAGCGACAGGTAGACGAACCCATCCTCGCCGAACAGGATGCGCCCGATCAGCGGAATGTCGGTGACGAAGGGGATCTGGAGATGCGGCGCCGGTGTGATCCGCTCGCCGACAAAGCCGGCGCCGATCAGGCCGGACAACCCGACGCCAAAGATGGTCAGCGCCAGACCGGTGGCGACCTGGTTGACCGCAAGCCCGAGCGCCATCGCGGCGAACAGCAGCGACATCAGCACGCCGGCAAGCATCCCGCAGAGCGCGCCGATGATGATCGAGCCGGTCAGCCATGCCCCGCCGAAGCCGCACGCGGCGCCGACGATCATCATGCCCTCGACGCCGAGATTGAGCACGCCCGAGCGCTCGGCCACCAGTTCACCGGTCGCTGCCAGCAACAGGGGTGTCGATGCCGCAAGCACCGACAGGATGATGGCTTCAATGAGCTCCACGCGCCACCTGCGGAGAGGAGGAAACGATACGGAAGCGATAGAGAATGAGGGAGTCGCAGGCGAGCACGTAGAACAGCAGGATTCCCTGGAAAACCTTGGTGACGTCCAAAGGGATCTTCATGGTGATCTGCGCCTGCTCGCCGCCTATGAAGGTGAGTGCGAGAAAGAGCCCTGCAATTAATATTCCAATCGGATTGAGGCGGCCGAGGAAGGCAACGATGATCGCCGTGAAGCCGTAGCCCGGCGAGATACCCGGCTGGAGATGACCGACCGGGCCCGCGACCTCGATGATCCCGGCGAGCCCCGCAAGCGCGCCGGAGATTGCAAACGTCAGCAGGATGAGTTGATTGGCGTTGAACCCGCCGAAACGGGCTGCACGGGGCGCTGCGCCCACCACGCGGATTTCGAACCCCTTGATGGTCTTGCCAAGCAGCACGGCCCCGGCGGCCACCACGATCAGCGCCAGGATGGAGCCGAGATGCAGTCGGCCGCCTTCGATCAGCGTCGGCACCGTGGCGACCGGGTCGAACTCGGCGGTGGTCGGGAAGTTGAAGCCTTGCGGATCGCGCCAGGGTCCGCGGACCAGATAGTCGAGCAGCAGGTCGGCGACGTAGACCAGCATCAGCGAGGTCAGGATCTCGCTGGCGCCGAACCTGACCTTGCAGATCGCGGGGATCAGGGCATAGAGCGCGCCGGCGACGGCGCCGAGCAGCAGCATCGCCGGCAGCACCCAATGGCCGGCCTCGGTGCCCTGCGTTTTCACCGCAATCCAGCTTCCCGCGACCGCCCCCATCAGGAACTGGCCCTCGGCGCCGATGTTCCAGGCATTGGCGAGGTAGCAAAGCGACAGGCCGATCGCGATCATCACCAGCGGGGTCGCCTTCACGGCGATCTCTTGCAGCGAGTAGCCGTCGGTGAGCGGCACGATGAAATAGACGTAGAGCGCCGAGATCGGATTCTTGCCGAGGACCATGAACAGGATGGTCATGGTGACGATCGTGAGGCCGATCGCGATCAGCGGGGAGACCAGCGCGACGGTCTTCGATCGCTCGGCGCGCTTCTCAAGTATCAGCTGCATGCGCCTGCTCCTTTGTCTCGAGGCTGCTGCCGCCCATCAACAGGCCGAGCTTCTCGCGGCTGGCCTCCGCCGTTGGCAGCGATGCGGACAGGTGGCCGTGAAACATCACGGCAATTCGGTCGGAGATTTCGATGAGTTCATCGAGGTCCTGGCTCGTGACCAGCACTGCAGCGCCGCCGGCCGCGAGATCGAGCAAGGCCTGTCGGATCACGGCAGCCGCGCCGGCATCGACGCCCCAGGTCGGCTGGCTGACGACAAGCACGGCCGGATTGCGCAGGATCTCTCGGCCGACGATGAATTTCTGAAGGTTGCCGCCTGACAGGCTCGCGGCTTCCGGATCACGCTTTGCCTTGCGCACGTCGAAAGTCTCCGTCGCGCGGTCGACGGCATTCAGTGTCGCCGCCGTGTTGACGAAACCGTGCTGCACCATGTTGCCGGCGGCGTGTCCGGTCAGCAGGGCATTCTCCGAAAGCCTCATGCGCGGCGCGGTCCCGTGACCGAGACGTTCTTCGGGCACAAAGGCTGCTCCAAGCTTGCGCCGCCGGCTGATCGAGAGATGGCCGGCCGCGATTCCCTCGATCACGATCGTGCCGGGGTCGCTGGCGAGCCGCTCGCCCGACAATGCCGCAAACAACTCGTCCTGTCCGTTCCCGGCCACGCCCGCAATGCCCAGGATTTCTCCACCTCTGAGCTCCAATGAGATGCCCTTGAGGTGCACGCCATGCGCATCGTCAGGTTCGAGGTTGAGATCGTTGATCACCAGCCGTGGCACGGTGATCTTGCGGCTTGCCGCCGGCTTCACTTCCTTGATTTCGGTGCCAACCATCATGCGCGCCAGCGAGGCGGCGGTCTCCGCTTTGGGATTGCAGGTCGATACCCTCTTGCCGCCGCGCAGGATGGTTGCCGTATCACACAGCCTCTTCACCTCTTCGAGCTTGTGGCTGATGTAGAGAATTGCACGCCCTTCGCTCTTGAGGCGCTCGAGCACGACGAACAATTGGTCGGCTTCCTGCGGCGTCAGCACCGCGGTTGGCTCGTCCAGGATGAGAAATCTGGGATTCTGCATCAACGCGCGGACGATCTCGATGCGTTGACGTTCGCCCACCGAAAGCCGCCAGACCTCGCGCTTGGGATCGAGCGGAAGCCCATAGCTGCGAGACACCTGCTCGAGCCGCGCGGACATCTCCCTGAACGATTCCTTGCCATCGAGGCCGAGTGCAACGTTCTCGGCAACGGTGAGGTTGTCGAAAAGCGAGAAGTGCTGAAACACCATCCCGATGCCGCGGGCGCGAGCCTGCGACGGACCCGACAGCACCATGGTCTGGCCTTCCCAGCGCAGTTCGCCCTCGCTGGGTTGCACCAGACCGTAGATGGTCTTGACGAGGGTGGACTTGCCTGCGCCGTTCTCGCCGAGCAACGCATGGATCTGCTGCGGCCAGACGTCGAGATCGATCTTGTCGTTGGCGAGGAAAGAACCGTATCGCTTGGTCAGGCCGACCGTCTGCAAGAGCGGGGTGGCACTCGTGCGCGGCGCGGCCGATGTCGTGTCTCGCATCCCAGGACTATCGCATTCGTGAGGAGAGGGAGCGGCAATAGTGAGCCAGTTTGCCTGCATGCGTAAGTAGCAAAAAGCGCCAGCGCTTGCTCAAGCCTTCGGCATAGTTGAGCTTTCCCGTCAGTCCACCGGGTGCGTCCGCGGTGCGCGCGGCTTGGCGCCGTTGGCCGACCATGCACCCGAACTTCGCTGTTGCAGAATTGTGACTGTCGATCCAATTCGCACAGGGGTAGGCATCGATGGTGGAAATTTGAGCAGAGCGTGACGGCGCGGCTTTGTCTGGCTTTTTCGCGTGTCGACGGCGCTCCGCGCGTTGCGCGGAAATGTCGCGGAAGCCGAACAATGATGGGCATAATTCGAAAAGTTCTGAATTCAATCGAAGCAAAATCTTTGGCGCGCCAAATCCGATCGAGCCGGACCAACTCGCAGAGGTTGTTGATCAAACTCGCATCAGCAGCTGAAGAAACTTCAGGCTTCCTGTCCGCCCCGAAGCTGCGCAAGGCTCCCATTGAAGCCTGAATTCCTGACGCTTCACTTTGGGGGTCTTCACGATGTTCAATTTCCGCCGAACCCTATCAGCCGCCGCGCTATCGCTCGGGCTGATACCGGCAGCCACTAACCTTGCAAGCGCCGCCGATCTGCCGGTCAAGGCGCCGAAGCCGGCCGCCGACCTGCCTTTCTTTCTGGTGATCGATGACCGGGTGACCTACTCGTATATCTTCTCCGGCACCGATCCCGGCGTCTTTTCCGTCCGTCCCGACGGCAGCATCAACGGAAAGACCGCCAAGCAGGTCTACTCGTTCACGCACTTCGACATCTGGGCCTACGGGCAGAACTTCTTCACGATCTCGATGTTCAAGTCGGATCACAACGACCCGGCTTCGCCGTGCTCGAACGTTGGCGTGACCATCACCGGAGCTCCAGCCACCTGCGCCGGCGCTACCGAGATCTACGGCCTGTTCCGTTCGACTTTCGGCTGGAATCAGATCTTCAACACGAAGGCGTTCAGCATGGGGCCGCTGAACAATATCTCGTTCGAAGTCGGCATGGACGCCAATACGGAGAACAACTTCCTCGCGCCGGCCAAGCGTGACGTCGTTGCCGGTCTCCAGTTCGAATTCAATCTTCCCTACAAGGGCTACATCAACGTGTCCCCGCTGATGTACTACGAGTTCTTCAACCACAATGCGTTCGACCAGTGCGGTCTGTTCGGCGCGGGCGTACCGGGCGTGAGTTGCATCAGCGACGGCAACACGAAATTCAAGCCGACATGGGCCGTCGAAGTGAACTACTACATGGATCTCGGCTTCCTGCCCGAGAACATGCAGTATTTCTCGATCAGCGGCCGCGCCGGCTGGTATGGCAAGAAGGGCACCGAGAACGAGCCGATGGCCTTCAACCCGGTCACCAATGTCAGCACGGCGGTCGAGCTCAACTCCGAGCCGATCCGCCTGACCTTCGATGCGAGCAAGGCGTTCTGGGGTCCGAAATACTCGCACTTCGTCGACGTCTGGGTCGCCTATCGCTATTGGCAGAACAAGTTCGGCCTCGACCACGCCAAGAGTGTCGTCTGTAACGTCGCTGCCGGCGTCAGCAATAATTCCTGCACCGAGGAATCGCTCTATTCCGGCATCAGCGTGAAGTTCTGATCCACCCGGACCGCTCCACCGGGTGGCACTGATGGCGCCGCGATGTTCCCCGCGGCGCCATTCTTCTTTCTCCAGGGGAAGGGGGCGAAGCCTGGCCAGCTCAGCTCTTCCGCCAGACACCTTGATGCAGCGCCGCGGCCTCCGTCTCCAGCAGCGGTCCGACGATCTCGGTCGACCGCTGACCGCTGCGGAACACCTCACGGCAAGGGAGGTCGAGCGTCGGGTTCTCGGGGTGGTCGCCGGTGAGCTCGCGCAAGGCATGCTCGCTCAGGCCGTAGACGAGGCGGCCGATGCCGGCCCAGTAGATTGCGCCCGCACACATGGCGCAAGGCTCGGCGGAGGAATAGAGCGTTGCCTGCCGCAAGACGTCGGCTGGAAGGGTCACGCAGGCCTGCGTTGCGAGCAACCGCTCGGCATGCGCCGTGCCGTCGCGAGCAGGCATGAAGCCATTTTCGGCTTCAAGCAGCACCCGCCGGTCGTGGTCGACCAGAACGGCGCCGAAGGGATGATTGCCGTGGGTCAGCGCGCGGCGCGCCACGTCGAAAGACTGTCGCAGAAAATGCTCGTCGGCTTGCGCCTGACTCAATGCCGGGATGTCAACCATGAGCGTTTGCGGTCCCCTCCATCGACTACGGGCAGCTCGTGGCCTGCCGAAAGCCGCCCTGACCGGTCCTCGCCGTCGTCGCGGCGGTGACGTTCGGGTCGATGATCGAGATGCGCATCGGGCCGGTCCTACACCATTCCCTTGCCTGCGTCCGATCCGTGACGCCTTTGCCGAGCCCGAAGTGCAAGAATCACAATCAGCGCCAGCAGAATGACGAGAAAGGAAACCGCGCTGGTCAGGGTCCCCAGCGCATAGATGTCCGGCTTTGTAACGGTCGTCGTCAAGCCCTGCAAATCAAGCGGCAAAGTGTTGACGGAGCCGATGGTCTGGCTTGAGCGTGCGAGTTCGTCCCAGGACAGGGTAAATCCAAACAGGCCGATACCCACGACGGATGGCAATATGATCGGCAGCACGACATACCGAAATGTCTGCCAGGGTGTCGCGCCCAAGTCGCGCGCCGCTTCTTCAAGGCGGCTATCGAACCTGTTGAAAATCGCAAACATGATCAGCAGGCCAAAGGGCAGGGTCCAGGTCAGGTGAGCACCAAGACCCGACGTAAAGAGCCCCATCGCCGTCGTCCAACCTGCAGCGCCGCTCTTGATGATGAAATCGTCAAGCAGGCGGAATTCCAGGGCGATGCCGAGCGAGGTGATAATCGACGGCATGATCAGGCTGGCGATGGCAACATAGAACAGGAAGGACGCACCGCGAAACGATCTGCGGAAGGCCAGGCCGGCCGAAACCGAGAGAACGACCGTAAGCACCATGACGACGAGGCCAAGCTGAAGCGATCGTTTGAAGGACGCCCCGATGTCGATGATGCCCGAACCGGAGAACACCTTGCCGAACCAGACGAGGGACACGCCATTCATTGGAAAGGTCAGGCCACCTTCGGGCCCCTGAAACGACAGGATGTAGATCGCGAACATCGGTCCGTAGAGAAACAGGACGTAGGCCGTGAAAAACGCGGCGAGAAAATAGAAAGATCGCGGCCGCTTCTCGCCCATCTCACAGTTCCTTGCGGATATTGACGACTCGCGTCAGCGCCGAAATGATCAGGATCGTGATGCCGAGCAGGATGACCGCATTGGCCGCGGCCGCGGGAAATTGCAACGCATTCAGGCGTGCCTCGATGATCTTGCCTGCGGATGCAATCTGTTGGCCGCCCATCACCCCGACCGTGACAAAATCACCCATGACGATCGTGATCACGAAGATCGAGCCAATGACGATTCCGGGCTTTGCCAGGGGAATGATGATGTTCACCAGGGTTTGCCACCCGGTCGCGCCGGCGTCATAGGCGGCTTCGATCAACCGCTTGTCGATGCGGATCATCGAATTGAAGATCGGCACCACCATGAAGAACGTAAAGAGGTGAACCAGAGCAAGTACGACGGAAAACTCCGAGAACAGCAGCCACTCCAGCGGTTGCTTGATCAGGCCCGCGGCCTCGAGGCCCCGGTTGACCAACCCGTTCCGGCCAAGAAGCGGAATCCAGGCAATCATGCGGATCACGTTCGACGTCCAGAACGGGATGGTGCAAAGCAGGGTGAGCACGATCTGCCAGGTCTTGGACCGGACGTGGAATGCGAGAAAATAGGCGACGGTGAAGCCGATCAGAAGGGTCAGGACCCAGGTCAGCAGGCATAATTCCAGCGTCTTCAGATAAGTCTTCAGGATGGTGCAGAGGTTGGGCAGTTCGACAATGCATCCCTCGAACGTATCGGTGTAGCCTCGCAGGCTGAAGGCCGGGATCATCTCATATTCGTTGTAGTCCCACGCGCTGACAATCGTCACGAACAGCAGCGGCAGCAGGAAGAACAGTGCGAAAACGAGCATCATCGGTGCGGCCTGAAGCCACGCCACGAAGGATTTCCGGTCTTGCATCATTGAAATGTCGATTGCGGTGATGGTGAAGAAGGATTTGCCGGGCGCTTGGCCCGGCAAATCCGTTAGGCGGCATCAAGCGGCGATGAACTCATTCCACTTGCGCACCATGTAGTCGTTCTCATCCATCACGGCGTTCCAGCAGGCGACGGCGCCCATGCGGTCGTCGTAGGATCCTCCGTCGCGCTTGGCTCCGGCCTTCTCGAGAACCGTGCCGTCCGGCGCCTTGATGTCGCTGACGGCGGCCTTGCCTTCCATCCAGTAGCCCCATTCGTCCGCCGTCATGTTGGCCTTGGCGGTGGACAGTACGGCCGAATAATAGCCCTGGCGGTTGAGATAGGCGCCTGCCCAGCCCGACAGATACCAGTTCACGAACTCATAGGCCCAATCGAGCTTTGCTCCGGAAACTGCCTTCGATACGCAGAATCCCGATGCCCACGAGCGATAGCCTTCCTTGAGCGGCTGGAACACGCAGGGGATTCCCATCGAGCGCACCTTGGTGACCGCGGGCGACCACATCGACTGGATCACGGTTTCACCCGACGCCATCAGGTTGACGGACTCGTTGAAATCCTTCCAGAACGCGCGGAACTGGCCGGCCTTCTTGGCTTCCGTCATGATCTTCATGGTGAGATCTATCTCGGCCTTGGTCATGTTGCCCTTGTCGGCATAAGTGTGCTGACCGGTGGCTTCGACCACCATCGCGGCATCCATGATTCCGATCGACGGAATGTTGAGAATCGAGGCCTTGCCCTTGAATTCAGGATTGAGCAGTTCGGTCCACGATGAGATTGGCCGCTTGATCAGATCGGGCCGGATGCCGAGCGTATCGGCATTATAGACCGTCGGGATCAGCGTCACGAACTCGGTCGGCGTTTTGGAGAACGTCTTGGAGTTCGCGCCCTCAAGATAAAGCACCTTCCACGGTGCGGTGCCCTGATCGCCGATCTTCTTGCCGTTCGGCAACTGCCCCTTGGTGAACACCGGCGTGATGTTATCAAATTCTTTGATCTTCTTGGCATCCAGCGCGAAAATATTGCCTGACGGCACCAGCTTCTTCAGCGAGAAATATTCGGTATCCAGCACGTCGAACGAGTTCGGCTGGGTGATTACACGTTTGGTCACGTCGTCGGTGGTGGCGGTGATGTATTCGATCTTGATCCCGGTGTCGGCCAAGCATTTCTTCGAAATCTCGTCACCTTCGTTCACCGCCGTTCCGAGATAACGCAGAACCTTCGGATCGGCCGCCTGGACATAGGGAAATCCGGTAATTGCGCCCGAACCCGCCGCAATGCCGGCCGCTCCGGCTGCGCCCTTCAGCACGGCGCGCCGGCTGATGCCACGATTGAGTTTCGAGGATTTGGTCATGACTGTCTCCCTTGGTGTCACGCCGCCGTTTCGGGCGATTGGACGATTGCAGAACTGGTGGTCGTGAGAAGGCTGGCTTGCGCCGGGTCCCATGTGGCGAGAACGCGCTCACCTACGGCGTAGTTGTCCGCATCGAACTGGGTTTCCGTGACCTGGGCCGAGATCTCGGATCCGCCGTCGATGGCAATGACCACGCGGACATAGGTCCCCTGGTATTCGACCTCGCTGACGGTGCCGGCGACCGACGGACCAGCGACGGTTTCGTTCGATCTTTTCAGCATCAGCCGATCAACCCGAACGGCGAAGGTCTCGGAGCCCGCCGCAATGACATTGTGGCCGCCGATGAATTTCGCCGTGAATTCGGTTTGGGGGTGGTTGAAGATTTCACGCGGCGAACCCTGCTGTTCGATCCGGCCGCCATTCATGAGAACCACGATGTCGGCGAGGGCCATCGCCTCGTCCTGGCCATGCGTCACGTGGATGAAGGTAAGCCCGAGCTCGCGCTGCAGCTTCTTCAGTTCGGCTCTCATCCGCAGCCGCAGGAACGGATCGAGCGCCGAAAGCGGCTCGTCCAGCAGCAGGATCTGGGGCGAGGTAATCAGCGCACGCGCGAGCGCCACGCGCTGCTGCTGGCCGCCGGAAAGCTGACCCGGCAGCCTTGCCGCATAAGGCTGCATATCGACGAGCTCCAGCAACTTCATCGCTTCGGCGCGACGCGCAGCCTTGGCGACGCCCTTCATTTTCAAGGCAAAGCCGACATTGTCGATGACGGAAAGATGCGGGAACAGGGCGTAGGACTGGAACATCATCGCCGTGCTTCGATCGGCAGGGGGCAGGCCCGTCACATTCTTCGGCCCGACAATGATGTCGCCTGACGTCACCGATTCATGACCGGCCACCATGCGCAGGGTGGATGTCTTGCCGCAGCCCGATGGCCCAAGCAGGCAACAATAGGAGCCGGCCGGAATCTTGAGGTTGATGGCGTCAACCGCGGTGATGCCGCCGTAGGTCTTGGTCAATTGCACCAGTTCGAGCGCCGCCGTCGTCGTCATCCGCACCATTCCGCCAGGTCTTACCGAGGACCCTGGGCGGTCGCCCCGGGACGCTATCCGGAATTGGATGCAACAGATGTGCCAAAAATTGCGACAGGTGAGACAAAAAGTGGGCAATTCCGCCGTTCGACGCAGCGGACTTGGCTGCCCGCGGCCTTGTTCGTGGAGGCAGGCGGTCGAGGCGATGTTGAAAACGATCCTTTCGCCAGAACCATCTTGATGCAATCAATGCCTTTCCGCGGAACGCCGCGAGCCGCTATGGCCCGCGAATTCTTTGTGACCCTGAAGATCTGGGGAAGTGGATGCGCACAAAATCGGTCAACGTCGTTCGCATTTCCACCAAAGGCCCCGGTGATGTCTCCGGCCTGCTGAGCCTGATCGAGCAGGGCGAGATCGATCCAAGGTCGATCGTCGCGATACTCGGCAAAACCGAGGGCAATGGTGGCGTCAACGATTACACGCGCGAATACGCCGTTTCAGCCCTCAGCGCGACCCTGGCGCCTTATGTCGATCTGCCGCCGCATCGCGTCGAGCAACGGATCGCGTTCGTGATGTCGGGTGGGACGGAAGGTGTGCTCAGTCCACATATCACCGTCTTTACCCGCGATGGCCCTGCCGATCACCGGGTCGAGGAGATTTCCGGGAAGCGCCTCAGCATTGGGATGGCACACACGCGGGATTTCCTGCCCGAGGAGATCGGTCGTGGCGCGCAGATCAGGGAAACCGCGAAGGCGGTAGCCGCTGCCATGGCCGACGCTGCTATCGTCGATCCGCGGGATGTCCATTTTGTGCAGATCAAGTGTCCGCTTCTGACGAGCGACCGCATCGGCGCTCGGCGTCGCGGTGGCACTTGGCGAGATTGAAGGTCGGATTGACGACGAACACGTTCTGCGGCGGCTCGATCTGTTTTCGTCGGTCGCGTCCACGTCGGCGGGCATCGAGCTGATGCATAATGTCGTCATCGTGCTGGGCAATTCGGATTCCTCTGCCGCACCATTCGAGATCGGGCACGCCGTGATGCACGACGCCATTGATACCGCAGCCGTGATCGATGCATTGAAAAGCGTGCGACTGCACATCGAACACGGTTCCAAACCGCCGACGGCGGCCCGCCAGCTCGTCAACATCTTTGCCAAGGCAGAGGCCTCGCCAAGCGGCAGTATTCGCGGATTTCGTCACATCATGCTTGAGGACACGGACATCAGCTCAACCCGGCACGCCCGCGCTGCCGTAGGCGGATTGATCGGTGGCTTGTCGGGTACCGGCGCCGTCTATGTCTCTGGTGGAGCCGAACATCAAGGGCCGCCCGGCGGCGGGCCCGTAGCTGTCATCGCCCGGCTATTGCCGATCGCTTCCGACTGAGCATTCGGGCTTCGCTAATGCCTGCGAACGTCGATTTCGCTCTGAGGCTGCTGAGCTAGCCAGGCGATGTCGCGCGCTCACCGGGTGCCGAACATTCTGTCTCCGGCATCGCCCAGGCCTGGCACGATATAGCCGTGATCGTTCAGTCTCTCGTCGATCGCAGCAGTCCAGATCGGGACGTCGGGACACTCGTCCTGAAGTCGGGCAATCCCTTCGGGCGCCGCCAGCAGGCAGACGAAGCGAATGTCCCGGGCGCCTCGCGACTTGAGCAGGCTGACCGCAGCGCAGGCCGAATTTCCCGTCGCAAGCATTGGATCCAACAGGATCACGATACGTTCCGACACGTCCTGCGGGGCCTTAAAGAAGTACTCCACGGCTTGAAGTGTCTCCGGATCACGGTAGAGGCCGATATGCGCGACGCGCGCGGACGGAACGAGCGCAAGCATTCCATCGAGAAATCCGACGCCGGCCCGCAAGATTGGAGCGAGCGTGAGTTTCTTGCCTGCGATTTTAGGCGCCTTCATCGCGGCGACCGGCGTATCGATGTCGACCATTTCCAGGGGCAGGTCGCGGGTGACCTCGTAGCAGAGAAGCATTCCGATCTCGTTCAGAAGTTCGCGAAACCCCTTGGTGGAGCGATCCTTGTCGCGCATCAGCGAGAGCTTGTGCTGGACCAGGGGATGGCTGACGAGGTTCACGCTGCTCTTGGTCATAAGGTCGCTCTATCCAGATGGGTTGCATGCGAGATCGTGCAAGTCGCGTGCCCGGGCATGTACGCCGCTGCTTCTAGCCATCGCGCACCGCGTGGTTGATTGACGGGCAGGCGGTTAGGGAGCGCTTGGCCCCGCAGGTCATGGTCGCGTCGCAAGCACTACGGTTAATGCGCGCGACGCTCTGAAACGGCCGTTGTGTTCGACCGCAGTTCAGCCATACTGAAGAATCCTTCGATTGTTGGCAATCGGATCTATCCCGCCCGGCTAACGATCGACATCTGTGGGTGCGTAGCGATGACTCGCTCTAATCGAACTGATCATATTCGGATTACGTCCCATCCGGCGCCGGGCGCGAAGATTGACTTTCCGATTTCCTGGGGAGCGGCCACGGCGCATGTCCGCGGGCCGGTAATTGGGACGGTTTCACGTCCCCAGCAGCGTAATGTCGTCGGCACCCACGGCGGCTCCTATTCGATCTATCGCGCGCTGGCGGTCTCGTCCGGCGCGCTCGATCCGATCCGGCGTCCGGACCTGACCAATACGCAACCTGCCGCCACGGTCGGGCCATTCCCGCAATGGACCGAACCCAACCGGATCGTCTCGCTCGATCCATGGGGGCACCTGGCCGCAGAAGCGTTCTCGAAAGAGATCGCCGAGGGCGTCGATATCCGTCCGAGCATTGCGATCACCCGCGCCCGCCTCGATCTGCCGGAATTGCAGGCCGCGATCACCGCCGGTCGGCTCAAGCGCGACGGGACCGTCGTTCACGAGACTGGCAGCATCTCTGTTGTCAAGATCGCGATCGACCCGGTCTGGTATCTGCCCGGAATTGCGGCGCGCTTCGCCACGACCGAAAGCAATCTGCGCAGGCAGTTGTTCGAGCAGACGGCAGGCATGTTTCCGGAGCTGGTCACGCGGCCTGACCTTCATGTGTTCTTGCCGCCGATCGGTGGCACCACCGCCTATCTGTTCGGTGATGTCGCCAAGCTGCCGGACCATCGCGCCAGCATCACCTGCCGCGTGCACGACGAATGCAATGGCTCCGATGTGTTCGGCTCGGACATCTGTACCTGCCGCCCATACCTGCTGCATGGAATCGAGGAATGCGTGCGCGCCGCACAGGCCGGCGGGCTTGGCATCACGATCTACAACCGCAAGGAAGGCCGCGCGCTCGGTGAGGTGACCAAATTCCTGGTCTACAATGCGCGCAAGCGGCAGGAAGGCGGCGATGCCGCCGCGCAGTACTTTGAACGCACGGAATGCGTTGCAGGCGTACAGGATGCGCGGTTCCAGCAGTTGATGCCGGATGTCGTGCACTGGCTCGGGCTGAAACGCATCGACCGCTTCGTTTCCATGAGCGACATGAAGCACGATGCGCTGGTGAGCCAGGGTATCGATATCGTCGAACGCGTGCCGATCCCCGACGATCTCGTGCCGGCGGATGCCCAGGTCGAAATCGTTGCGAAGAAGGCTGCCGGCTACTACTCACCCGAAGCGCCAACCCAGCGGGACTTCGTGGGTCGTTCGCTCGACAAGTATTGAGAGCGGCCGTGTCATCCGTGAATCCAGAGACGTCGGCGGCCCTGTCACTGCTGAATGCCGGGGCGGTGCGGGAGCGCGCAAATCGGCTTCTTGCCATCGGCCTCGAGGACGGGCTTGCGAACTTCCGCATCGATCTCGACCGTTTGGACGGAACGGCCGGCCTGGTGGTGGAGACCACGTCCAAGGCCTACCCCTCGCTGGCGGTACCGTTTCATTCGCGCTGGCGGCATTTTTCCATGAACGGCGTCGATCGCTGGGCGACGTTGGCCGGCCAGACGGCATGGCACGATCCCGCGGGACGGCCCCGCGCCGAGTTCGATCTGGCCGTGGTCAGCGTCTTCCTCGACGCCGGTGCCGGCCCATCATGGCGTTACCACGACCCCGCGACCGGATGGGCGATCGGCCGTTCGGAGGGGTTGGGACTGGCCAGCCTTGCGATGTTTACCGGCGGTGTATTCTCGTCGGATCCACGACAGCCCCTTCGAGCCGATGCCGACGTGCTGGCGAATCTATCCGTCGCGGACCTCGTCCGCGGCATGCAGGTGTCTGATGCCAATCCGTTGGTCGGCATCGAGGGCCGGGTGAACTTGTTACGCAGCCTCGGCCGGCTGCTGGCCTCGAAGCCGGCGGTGTTCGGACGCTTCGACACGCCGCGGCCGGGCGGCCTGTTCGATTGGCTGGCATCGTTGGCTGACGGCCACAGGCTTCCGGCCCCCGCAATATTGTCGGAGCTGCTCAGGGAATTCGGCCCGATCTGGCCGTCGCGGCTGACGCTCGGTGGAGTGGCGCTCGGGGATTGCTGGAAGCATCCGATGCTGACGACCGCAGATCCGACCAGTCACCTGATGCCGTTGCACAAGCTTTCGCAATGGCTCGCCTATTCGCTGATCGAGCCGCTGCAGCGTGCGGGCATTGAAGTAACGGATATCGACGGTCTGACCGGCCTTGCCGAGTATCGAAACGGCGGGCTCTTCGTCGACGGTGGCGTGTTGACATTCCGCAACGAAGGCGATGCAGGCCGGGAGCACGATGTTGCCTCGCCGCTGGTCGTGGAGTGGCGGGCGCTGACGGTGGCGTTGCTCGATCGCGTCGCGGATCATGTGCGACGCCGTCTCGGGCTCGACGCAAATGCATTGCCGCTGGCGAAAATTCTGGAAGGTGGCACTTGGGCTGCGGGCCGACGGCTGGCGCGCGAACGCCGCGCCGACGCATCGCCCCCGATCCGGATCATCAGCGACGGCACGGTATTTTAACGCAGAGAATTGCCATGGAAGCGTCACGATCGTTAGACACCCGCTGGTGCAGCACAAGCTGACGCTGTTGCGCAGTAAAGATACCTCGACTAGGTCGTTTCGCGAACTCTTCAAGGAGATCGATCGGGGTTTATATCTGGAAATCCGTGCCGCTTTGGTTTCCATGCCGGTGGCCGACAAGCCCTGAGTCGCCCCGAGACCCACGTCAACGGGCGATCGGACTCACGAAAATAACGATGGATTTGACGTGGCGAATACCAAGAAGGCCCGCGCTGCTGCTGGCGCGAACAAGAAAAGTAAGGGAGCGGCGCGTTCCGGGATCTCATCTTCCTCGCCTCTCGGCATGTTGGCGCTGCATCTCCTTGAGCAATGGAAGCAGTCCGGCCGCGACGGCATCGTCTTCCTGGCGGAAAGCGAGAACAGGGCCGAGCGCCTCGGCAGCGTGCTGCATTCGCTCGATCCGTCGCTCGAGGTGCTGGTGTTCCCGCGGCTGAATACCTTGCCGTTCGACGGGCTGGAGCCGTCGCGCGAGATCGCTGGCCGACGCGCTTCAGTGTTGCGGCGTCTTGCCAAGAGCAAGAGGCCCGTCTTCCTGGTGTCGACCGCCGAGGCGGTCATGGAGCGGTTGCCGTTGCCCGCGAGTTGGAGCCGCCTCAGCATCAGCTTGAAGGTGGGGGCGCGCCATTCCGAGCAGGATCTCAAGGATCGTCTGGAGGCGCTCGGATACGATCTCGACGAAGAGGCGGATTATCCGGGAAGCGTTCTGTTCCACGGCATGACGTTCGAGGTGTTTCCGGCCGGCGCCCTTGGGCCGTTCAGGATTGAGCATTCCGGCGGCGTGATCCGCAGGATCGCCAGCGTCGATCCGGACGAGCACGACGTCGTCTTCGACGCGCAGGAACTGCTGATCGATCCGATGTCGGAGCAGATCGCGCTGGGAGGCAAAAGGGCGCAGCGCGCGGCGCTGCCGGACTATTGCGACCGCGCACGCTGGATCGCGGACGCCGGCGTCTCCGCTCACGCCGACAGCTGGCTGAGCACGATCAAGGAGGCGGCCGGCCGCCGCGAGGCGGAGCGCGAGTACCTGGGCCCCCCCGACTGGAAGCGGCTGACCAAGCGGATGAGCGTGCTGCCGCGCAAGGCGGCGTTCATCCCGACGCCGGATTTCTCCAAGGTCGCCTCGTCGCGCAAAGCGCTCCGCGCTTTCATCGCCGACACGGAGCGCGCCGGATCGCGGCTGCTGCTCGTCGCGGCAGTGGAGGACGACCTGCGCGCGATGGAGCGAATGGGCGGGATCAAGGCGGAACGCTTCACCGACTGGAGCGAGGCGGCCAAGGGACGGGGCGGCGAAGCTGCGCTGTTGGCCGACTTCGACACCGGCTTCATCGGTTCAGGCCGCAAGCCGCTTGTCGTCGTGACGGCGACCGATGTGCTCGGCAGCCGGGCTCATCATCCGCAGCCGATGGCCAGAGCCTGGAGTGCGGCATTCGATCACCCCGACGTGCCGGAGCGGGGCGCGGTCGTCGTTCATCTGCAACGGGGCCTCGCCGTGCTCGATGGCCTGCAGACCTACGACATGGGGAAGGGATCATCCCGCGAGATGATCCGGCTGGCATTTGCGGGCGACGATGCCGTCCTGGTGCCGCCCGCCGACCTTGCGCTGATCTGGCCGTATGCCGCGGAGCTCGGCCGGCTGACATTGGACAGGGCCGATGGCAGCACGTGGTGGGCGCGGCGGACCAAGGCGGAGCAGGAAATCCAGATCGCCGCCAAGGCGCTTGCCAAACATATCGCGCAGCGGCGTCGCCGGCGCGCGCCCAAGCTGGTTGCTCCCGGTCCCGCATATGAGCGCTTCGTCGCGCGCTTTCCGTATTTCACGACCGTCGACCAGGCAAAGGCGATCCGCGACGTGCTGGATGATCTTGCGTCGGGTCATCCGATGGATCGGGTGGTCTGCGGCGACGTCGGATTTGGCAAGACCGAGGTAGCCTTGCGCGCGGCGGCCGCCGTCGCGCTGTCGGGCAAGCAGGTTGCCATCGTCGTGCCGACCACCGTTCTGGCAAGGCAGCACGTCGCGACGTTCCGCAAGCGGTTTGCGCCGCTCGGCATCGAGGTGGGAAGCTTGTCGCGCGCGACGTCGGCGCAGGAGATGCGGGAGACCAAGGAAAGCCTGCGAAGCGGCAAGATGAAGGTCGTGGTCGGCACGCAGGCGATCGCATCGAAGGACGTCAAATTCGCCAAGCTCAGCCTCGTCATCGTCGACGAGGAGCAGCACTTCGGGGCAGCGGAGAAGGCGAAGCTCTCGGGCCTGGCGAAGGGGGTCCATACGCTTTGGATGAGCGCCACGCCGATCCCGCGCACGCTTGCGGCGGGGCTCGCCGGCTTCAGGGATCTCAGCGTGATCGCATCTCCGCCGGTGCATCGGCTGCCGGTCGTGACCAAGATCGCGCCGCTGTCGGACGCCGCCATGGCCGCGGCATTGCTGCGCGAGCAGCGGCGTCACGGGCAGAGCTTCCTGATCTGTCCGCGCATCCAGGATCTCGATCCGCTGCTGGCGCGCGTGCAGGCGGTCGCCCCGGAGCTCCGCATCGTTTGCCTGCATGGCAGACTGCCCGCCGATGAGCTTGACGACCGCATGATGAGCTTCGTCGAAGGCGAGGCAGACGTTCTCCTGGCGACCAACATCGTGGAAAGCGGTCTCGACATTCCACGGGCGAACACCATCGTGGTCTGCTGGCCGGAAAAATTTGGTCTGGCGCAGCTGCACCAGCTGAGGGGACGGGTGGGGCGCGGCGGAACGCGCGCCTTCGCGTACATGCTGACGGAATCGAGCTCGGAGCAATCCGGCAAGCGTCTGGCCGTTCTGGAGGAGTTCAGCAGGCCGGGCGCCGGGTTTGCGATCAGCGAACGTGATCTGGACCTCAGAGGTGCCGGAGACCTGTTGTCCGAGCGGCAGTCCGGCCACGTGCAGGTGTTCGGGCCGGTGCTCTATAGCCACCTTCTGAAGCAGGCTTCGGAGAAGACCAACGATCGGTCCGCCGATCTGTGGGTGCCCGACCTCAACCTTCCGCTCGCGGATCTCTTGCCACGGAGTTATGTGCAGTCGGAATCGATGCGCCTTGAAATTTATGGCCGCGTCGCCAGGTGCCGGAACGAGGACGATCTGGAAGATCTCGAGGAAGAGACGTCGCGCCGTTTCGGCAAGCTGCCGCCGGCGGGGCGGGATTTCTTCGCGGCGGCAAGGCTCAGGATCGATTGCAAGCGGCGAGGCATCGTGAGGCTCGACGTTGGACCGGAGGCCGTCGCGGCGACCTTCCTCCCGGGGCGGCTGCCGAAATCCAGGGCACGATCGCTACAACGCGACGGCGATCGCGTCTTCTACTCGGGCAGAACACAGGAGCCGCCTTTCGAGCGGATCAACGATCTGCTGGATGTTCTGGACGAGTGAGTGCGACGTCAACTTAGCTGCGCGGGGCTGCGTCACCCGCCCGCTGCTTCGCGGACTGGCTCAAGATACGAGTCTTATGACTCGATCCGACTGCATCGCGCCTTGTGACTGCATCACGCACGCAGTGGAGATATTTCGTCGCGCGCCTGCTGCGGAGAACAAATCGACTGATCCGGCGCGCTGACATCGCGGTGACATGTAGCGCCGGTACTGCACACATGAAGCGGTCCGTCCGCCGTTCTACGACCTGATCCGAGCCATTGGAACGCCCCCTTTCAGGCCCGAGTCGGCGGTATCGGGAGCGGGCTATGTTGTTCAGCCATCGGTATTTTTGGGCTGAAATCTTGAGCCCGACACCGGAATCAGTGCCGTCCAAACAGGCTCCGATTTTCGCTTTCTCCGTAGCACTACGCGTTTTGCACACCGTTCCGCCCGGTGTTGCCCAAACTTGTGCCCGCCAGCGGTATCTTAAATATTCCTATTTAATTTCAATGGCTTGTCGGAATGCCGCAGTTCAAATGCCCGTGATATTTGTGCAACATTTGCCCGAAAACAGCCGCAACTCCTGCTCACCCGAGCGGTCTTTTGTTGCGTGATCGGGGGCCTTCTGTCTCATATGGAACTGCGACGGAGGGGGGCATCCCGAGGTCGTCCCGTTCTAGGTGGTTCGCTTAAGTCCCTCGCGTTCATGCGGGTGTGTCCGAAGGCGCGAAGCGACTGAGCGGGGATTTAAGGGACAAAGGGAACCAACCTGAGGGTGTTTTACCCGGCGGAACCGGAACCTTCCCTGAGATAGAGCAACTTGGAGGTTTAACATGAAGATGGTTAAGAGCCTTATCCTCGGCTCGGCGGCGGCACTCGTCGCGGTCGGCGGAGCTCAGGCGGCCGATCTTCCCGTCAAGGCCAAAGCGGTCGAGTACGTGAAGGTTTGCTCCCTGTATGGTCCCGGTTTCTACTACATCCCGGGCACCGATACCTGTATCAAGCTGGGCGGCTACGTCCGTGCCGACGTTCTGGTGAACACCAACTCGGACAACACCGGCAACACGTCGGGTGCCGGCGGTGCGAACAACCGGTTCACCAACGGCTACACCTGGCGCTCTCGTGAAGACCTGAACATCGATACGCGTACCGCGACCGAATACGGTGTCGTCCGTACCTTCTTCGATGCGACGTTCTCGTGGACTTCGGATACCTACGCCGGCCAGGGCAACGGCGCGACCGTTTACTCGCCGATCGGCGCGGTTCAGGCTCCGAACAACGCGAACTCCGGTGCGGTCGCTGGTGGTACGGTTGGCGTCTACTACGCCTTCATCCAGTTCGCCGGCTTCACCATGGGTAAGGCGGTCTCGCAGTTCTCGGCTCCGTGGGCCAACTATCCGGGCAACAACTTCGACGGCCTCGTCGGCGGCGGCGGTACGATCACTGGCGTGAACCAGTTCACCTACACCGCTCAGTTCGGCAACGGCGTGTCGCTGTCTCTGTCGGCTCAGGACCAGAGCGCCTACTACCAGGCTGGCGTGAACAACATCCTCGCGGGTGGCGCTTACGGCACCAGCGACTACGCCGGCACGATCGCTCCGGACTTCGTCGCAATGCTGCGCGTCGACCAGGCTTGGGGTCTGTTCCAGGCGTCGGTCGCGGCGCATGACAACCACGCGGCCTACTACGGCGGCACTGAGTTGACCGGTCATCCGGACGACAAGTGGGGCTGGGCAGGTCAGTTGGCCTTGTCGATCAAGAACATCCCGACCGGACCTGGCGACACCATCAACTTGCAGGGCGTCTACACCAACGGTGCGACGCGCTACAACATCCAGGACCTCGCTGGTTCGGCTGGTGCGAACACCATCTACGGCGGAACCGGTCTGGCCGGCGCGTACCAGAGCGTTGGTATCGGCGTTGCTCCTGACAGCGTGTTCGGTGCCATCGGTGGCGTGAACACCGGGCAGCAGCTGGTCTCGACCTGGGGCTTCCGCGGTGCATACGTGCACAACTGGAATCCCTACTGGAACACCTCGATCTACGGTGCCTATGCCGGTATCTCCTACAACGATACGGCTAAGACCCTGCTCTGCGGCGTCGGCGGCGTGGGTGGTTCGGTTCGGGCCAACCTCAATGCTCTGGGCGGCGCGATCACCACCTGCAACCCCGACTACAATATCGCGCAGATTGGTACCCAGACCCAGTGGACCCCGGTCAAGAACCTGACCTTCACGGCAGACCTGACCTACACCCATCTGGATCAGAAGTATGCTGGTACGGTCTCGGCGCCCAGCGCCACGATCGGCAAGCCTGCTGCTCTCTACGAGATGAAGGACCAGAATACGCTTCTCCTGCTGCTCCGCGCTCAGCGCAACTGGTAATACCGGTTGATCTGATAGCCAGCTAACAGAGCCCCCGGTGGAAACGCCGGGGGTTTTGCTTTATTCAGGCCGTGCGCCAGCTCTCACAAGAGCGCCATTTTTTTGTACGATGTCATATTTGGTTCATTAATTAGTACCCAACCCACCGATGGATCGTTTTGGCGACCGATGACGGTAGCTCAACAAATAATTCGGCTCATTCGCGAACAGCCCGGTCTGACCGAACGCCAGATTGCCGAGCGTATCTTCGGCGACGGAGGTTCCATACAGCGCGTCAATCCAACGTGCCGAAAGTTGGTGGCAGAGGGCTGGCTGGAGCGACATGGTCGAGGATGGGCGGCGGACCCGTTCACGTATCACGCCGTGAGGCCCAACCTCTGAACCAAGATTGAGGTTGATCCGATTGTTTCGGCCAGCCAGGCATCGCGTGGTCTGTCTGTAATGACCCCCGGCGCCAAAACGCCGGGGATCTTGCTTTGTGCGGGCGGCTCGCAGGCGTCACGCGGCGAGCATGTCGCGCACCATCGGCACCACCTTGCTGCCGTAGAGCTCGATGCTCTTCATCAGCTTCTCATGCGGCAGCGGGCCCGCCGAATATTTCAGCTGGAAGCGCGCGGCGCCGAGCGCCTTCACGGTCGCCGCGATCTTGCGGGCGACGGTTTCCGGCGCGCCGACATAGAGCGAGCCGTGCTCGGCCTCGGCGACGAACTCGTCACGGCCCATCGGCGGCCAGCCGCGCTCCTTGCCGATCCGGTCACGCATGACCTTGTAGTCCGGCCACAGCTCTTCGCGGGCCTGCGCGTCGGTCTCCGCGACGTAGCCCGGCGAATGCACGCCGATCGGCTGCGGCGTCCGTCCGAACTGCTGGTAGGCGCGCTGGTGCAGATCGACATAGGGCGCAAAACGCTTGGGATCGCCGCCGATGATGGCGAGCATCAGCGGCAGGTCGTAATGCGCCGCCCGCACCACCGATTCGGGACTGCCGCCGACACCGATCCAGGTCTTCAGCCGGCCGTGCTCGACCGGCGGATAGACCGACTGGCCCTTGAGCGGCGGCCGCAGCTTGCCCTCCCAGGTCACCGGTTCCTGCTTTAGAAGCTCCGTGAAAAGGTCGAGCTTCTCCTCGAACAGCTCGCTGTATTGCCTGAGGTCGAAGCCGAACAGCGGGAACGATTCGGTGAAGGAGCCGCGGCCGAGGATCACCTCGGCGCGGCCGTTCGAGACCGCATCGACGGTGGCGAAGCGCTGGAACACCCGGATCGGATCGTCCGAGCTCAGCACGGTCACCGCCGAACCAAGCCGGATGGTGTTGGTGCGTGCGGCGATCGCCGCCAGCACGGTCTCGGGCGAGGAGATCGCAAAGTCGGCCCGGTGGTGCTCGCCGAGCCCGATGAAATCGATCCCGAGCTGATCGGCCAGCACCGCCTCGTCGACGACGTTGCGGATCACCTGGGCGTGCGGAAGCGGCGCGCCTGCGGCGTCCTTGGTGACGTCGCCGAACGTATCGAGCCCGAATTCGAGGGAGGTCGTCATCACATAGTCCAGTTGTCGGCGTGGCGGAGCATCCGCCACGGGCCACCCATCGCACGCAGGCCGAGAGGTCATGTTGCTTGCTGAGATGTCCGCAAGCCTGCGCTGTGGAGCCTTCGGTTGGAGATCATTTGGAGCTATTGCCGGCTCGGGCGCGCGGCAAGGTCAGGCCACGAAACGCAGCGTTTCCAGGTTGCGGGAGTGCAGCCGGCGGCTGCAGCCGCGGCGATCAGCCCGGGACGACCAGGAAGCCGGCGCGTGGGAAATGCACCACGACCTCGCCGACGCGTTCGTCCGACCGCCGGATCGCAATGTGCTGTGCCGACAGCGAGACGATCTCGCCGCGGACCGGGATCTTGCCGTAGTCATCCGGCATCACGTTGACGATGTCGCCGGGCCTGCGGCCGTTCGGATCCGCCGGGTCGGCGCACACGGGCGTCTCCGGCTGCGCCTTCGCTGCGATCTCGAGCGCGTCGGCCGACGACATCTCGCTGCGCGTACCGTGGCCGATGGCGCGGACGTGTGCCTCCCAGGCCAGCGCGTGCGGGAAGGGCTTCATCATCTCGTCCATCGCAGCGAGGCTCTGCCGCGCGTACCACACGTTCATGTAGGCGCTGACATCGGCGAGGCTGAATTCGCCGAGCAGAAACGGCCTGTTGTCGCCGAGTTGCGCCTCGATCCAGTCGACATTGGCGCGGAACTGGTCGCGCATCTGCGGCAGCGCCGCGGTCATCGCGGCGACGTCGAACTTGCCGCCGCGCAGCTTCTCGCGATCCTCGATGAAATCCCGCGGGACCTTGTCGCCGATGAAGCCGAACACGAGGTTGACCGTGCTCTGGAAGAACGGCCGGTCGGTCCACATGCCAAGCGCCCAGGGCATCCCGGCATTGCCTGCGGGAAACAGCGTCGGCGTCGGATAACGCCGCTCCAGCTCGCGGATGATGATCTGGGTATCGCAATAGATGTCGGCGCCGACCTGCATCGTCGGCGTCCGGCGATAACCACCGGTCATCGGCATCAGGTCCGGCCGCGGCATGATCCGGGAAATCCGCACCGAGTGCCAGGCGAGCTTCTTGAATCCGAAGATGATGCGGATCTTCTCGGAAAACGGCGACTGATCGAAATGATGCAGGATCGGCGTGGGCTGCGACATGGCCTCCTCCCGGGATATGGTGCGATCTCGACAAACCCTGCGGCATAGCCTGACAAGATTTCGGCGGATCGCAACCGATATTCAGGGGTGAGGGCGGCGCAGGGTGCTCAGAACTGCTCCGCCCACGGCCGCAGGTCGAGCTCCAGCGTCCAGGCACTGCGATGCTGGTGATGCAGCACCCAATAGGCGTCGGCGATGGCTGCGATGTTGAGCAGGCCGTCCGGCCCGCGATCGTCCTTCAATTGCGGGCGCAGGCTCAGCAGGCGATCGCCCTCGATGCCGCCATCGACCACGACATGGCCGACATGAATGCCCTGCGGACCGAACTCGCGCGCCACGCTCTGCGCCATCGCGCGCAGCGCGGCCTTGGCGGCGGCGAATGGCGAATAATTGGCCTTGCCGCGCAGCGAGCCGCTGGCGCCGGTGAACACCAGCGTGCCGCCGCCGCGCGCGAGCAGAGCGGGGATCGCGGCCTGCGCGAGCTGGAAGCCGCCGAGCGCATGTTCGCGCCAGTGCTCCTCGAAGCGCTGCTCGCTGACCTTGAGAAACGGCGCCGGCCGGTTGGAGCCGGCATTGTGTACGGCCATCGCAAGCGGGGCCAGCTTCTGCGCAGCCTCGACGAAGCGGGCGACATCAGCCGCAGTCGATGCATCGCCGACGACATGAGTGACCCTGGCGCCATCGGCGGCGAGTTCGGCCGCGGTTGCTGCGAGCTTTTCGGCGTTGCGGCCAGCGATCGCGACCGGATAGCCGCCGGCGGCAAAGCGTCGCGCGATCGCGGCGCCCAGGCCGTTGGATGCGCCGACGCCTGATATCAGCACGCTGCCCTGCACAGCCGTCGGCTCGAGGGTGGATCGGTCGTTCATGGCTCGCTCCATCAACAGCATGATCCGGAGAAGTGGAAACCGGTTTCCCGAAAAGATCATGCTCAAACAAACAAGGTACCCGCGGTGCGGGCGCAATCATTCGTCCGAGGCCATCGCGACGATACTGTCGCGCACCGTGCGCAGAATGGCATCGGATCGCTTCGGGTCGGTGATGACGCGCGAGATCGCGAGTGCGCCGACCATCGCGCTGACAGCGACGATCGCGCGGCTGTCGTCATCATCACCGAACGTCTCGGCGACCTTGGCGATGAAGGATTCGATGTGCGGCTCCATCACCGCGCGACATTGCGCGTCGGCGCGGCCGACATCGGAGATCAGCGCGCCGATCGCGCAACCCGACTTGGGCTGGTCGCGATGGGTGCGGCTCAGATAGCTTCGCACCAGCGTGTTGATGCTGACCGGCTTGTCGGGATCGCGCGCGGCGTGCGCCGACGCTTCACCGGCATTCAGCGCCTGTTCCAGCGCCGCGGCGACCAGGTCGGAGCGCGAGGCAAAATGCCCGTAGAATCCGCCATGGGTCAGCTTCACCTGCTGCATCAGGTTTCCGATGCTGAGGGCGTCGAGCCCCTTCTTGCGGATCTGTGTCGCCGCCTCGTTCAGGATCCGCTCCCGGCTCCTGGCCTTGTCGGCCTGGGAATGGCCCATCTCGCAATGCCCCTGTTTGACTCTCAATCTGGATTATGACCATCATGCTTCTGGATGACAAGTATCATCCAGAAAATTGTCAGTCACAAAGCAGGGAGCAACAGATGTCCGGCAGCGCGAGCGAAGGGCGGGTCCGTCACGAGCGGCACGACCGCATCCTGAAGATCATCATCGACAATCCCGCGAAGAAGAACGCCTTCAGTCCGGAGATGATGACTGAGCTGTCCGACGCGCTGACCTTGCTCGACAATGATGACGGCCTTTGGGTCGGCGTGCTCTGCGCCGCCGGCGGCAGCTTCACCGCGGGTCTCGACATGCCGAAATTCTTCGGTCCGACGGCGAGCCGCAAGCCGCTGCCGGAGGGCAACGTCGATCCCTTCGGATTGTCGAAGCGGTGCCGGAAGCCGATCGTCACGGCAGTGCAGGGCATCGTATTCACGGTCGGCATCGAGATGATGCTGGCCGGCGATATCGTCATCGCCGCGGACGACAGCCGCTTCTGCCAGATGGAGGCCAAGCGTGGCATCGCGCCGCTTGCCGGCGCGCATTTCCGCTACATCAGCCGTGCCGGATGGGGCGATGCGATGTATCACCTGTTGCTGTGCGACGAGTTCTCCGCCACCGAGGCGCATCGGATCGGCCTGGTGCAGGAAGTCGTGCCGGCCGGTCAGCAGATCGAACGCGCGATGGCGCTTGCAGCGATCATCGCGCGCAATGCGCCGCTCGGAATCCAGGTGACGAAGGAAGCGGGCCGCAAGTTCATCGAAGCCGGCGAGCAGGCGGCGATTGCGATCATCCCGGAGATCCGCGAGCGCGTGCTCAACACTGCGGATGCCGCCGAGGGCATCAAGTCCTTCGTGGAGCGTCGTGCGGCCGTGTTCCAGGGGCGCTAGTCTCAGCGACGTTAGTCCCTGAAACGTGCATTGCGTTCACGGTACGTGCCCTCGATGCGGTTGTGACAATGATGTCGCAGCCGCACGAATTTCGATCATGACGATGTCGCGACGACTCTTGTCGAGATTCGTCGAATCAGGGAGATTCGTACCATTCATTAAATTCTGTTTCGTCCTGCTTTGACTCAAGCGTCCGGTAGGGATTCCCATGACAAACGCACGCGTAATCGTTGTAGGAAACAACAAGGGTGGCTCTGGCAAGTCGACGATTGCCATGCACGTCGCCATCGCGCTGATCAAGGCGGGGCAGCGTGTCGCCACCATCGATCTCGACAACAAGCAGAAGTCGCTGACGCATTACGTCGAGAACCGGCGCGACTGGGAGCGGGAAACCTCGCTGGATCTCGGCGTCCCGGCGCATATGTGCTTCGAGACGGTGAGCGGCAGGAGCAGCGAGGTCGAGACGCTCGGGCGCAGCGCGCTCGCCGAGATCGTCGAGCGGCTCAGCCGGTCGCATGATTTCGTCGTCATCGACTGCCCCGGTCACGATACCTATCTGACGACGTTCACGCATTCGCTGGCGAACACGCTGATCACGCCGCTGAATGACAGTTTCCTCGACTTCGACGTGCTCGGCACCGTCGATCCGAACGACTTCAAGGTGACCGGTATCAGCCACTATTCCAAGATGGTGGAGGAGGCGCGGCAGCAGCGCACCGGAAACGATCAGCCGGCATTCGAGTGGGTGGTGCTGCGCAATCGCCTCTCGACCCTCGGTTCACGCAACAAGCGCCTCGTTGGCGAGGCGCTCAGCGAGCTGTCGAAGACGCTGAATTTCCGCCTGGTCGACGGCCTGGCCGAGCGCGTCATCTTCCGCGAATTCTATCCGCGCGGCCTGACGGCGGTCGACGATGTCAACCAGCTCGCGCTGGGCAGCCGGCCGACCATGTCGCATGTCACCGCACGGCTCGAGATGGAGCGGTTGATGACGGCGATCATGCTCGGCCATCTGGTGGCGCGTCCGCCGGAGGCCACCGAGGCCGGCCGCGACGCGGCATAAGCCGAAGTCTCGGTCACTACGGGCAATTGATATTGCCGGCATTGGCAACGGTCAGGAATGTGATCGTTGCCGGCGCAAATACGATCGCTCCCGCCGCAGCTGGCGTGCCGTTCAGGGCGGGAAGCTGGTCGGAAGCTCCAAGCGCGAGCGTGCTGCCATTGAGCCGAACATTGCCGTCGGCGAGCTTTTCGCTTGCCAACGTGTAGCGTTGCGAAGCGGCCGGGAGCGTCAGCTTGCGTTGTCGTCGGCGGTCATTGTTGATGACGAGCAGGGCTATTCCGCCGGGCATGTCGCGTGCGCAATGCGCATAGACATGGAAGCCGGGCTGCACGGGAATGCCGGCATCGAGCACGGTCGTTCCCATCAACCGCCGCCATAGCAGCGCGGCCCAGTAGTTCGGCCGCGGCAGATGGGTTCGCTCGTCGAGCAGCCCATAGTCGCTCGCGGCAAGCGTGTTGTGCATGACAATCTGAACGCCGGCCTTGGCCAATCGCCCGAGCTGATCGAGGTAGCGGAAAGTGTCGGCGAAGGTGGCGGCCCAGCGGTTGCCGCCGCACGCCGTCTCGGCAGTCTCGGTCAGCCAGATCGCCTTGCCGGGTGTGAGACGGTCGCGCAGCGTCCGATAGAACACAAGTGTGTTGCCGGTTCGCGCCAGCCATTCGTCCGACAATGCCTGACTCGCCGTGCGATCGCCGCCGCATCGCGCCGAGAGCGCACCGTAGTGATGGTAGGAGACCACATCGATGCCTTTTGCCGATACGGCGAAGCGCGCTTGCGCATCGGCGCCGGTGCCGATCGTGCCGGGCCCGAGGATCGTCACGTCAGGCGCTGTCGTCTTCATGAAGGTGCGGAACGCAGCAAAGTCCCTGCCGTAGGCCGCGGCATCGTAGCGGTCAGGGGCGCCGCCGATTGCCGGCAGGTCGGGTTCGTTCATGAACTCGGCGGCGGCGATTTCGCCGCCGGTCGACCGCGTGAAGGCGAGAAGCTGCCGGGCCTGTTCGGGGGTCCATCGTCCCGTAGCGTCTCGCGTGCCGGCGCTGATCGCAAAGGACGTGACGATGCGGGCATCGACGGCGTGCGAGAAGTCGATCACATCTAGCCATTGCCGGCGTGTCAGCACGCCCTTGAAGCCGGCCGGCGGTGTGGTCGGCGGCGCACCGGTATCCGCAAAGAACGTGCTGTTGGCCCAGGTTCCGCTGACGCGAAGGTAGGCCGGAGAGAGCGCTGCCGCGAGTCTTCGCAGCCTGTCATCGCGCAGATCGATCGGCGTGCGCGGTGCGAACCGTTCTGCCTTGGCATCCGCCGTGGCACCGGCGGCGCCATAGGGCTTCCAGAATCGTCCGCCGGTCACCTCGACCATCTCGATGTTGTACGACTGAAAGCGCGGATCGATCGTCGCGACGCGCGGCATGGCCGCGACATCAAGCGTCAGTTCGGCTGCGGTCGCCTTCGTGCAGACCAAGGCGGCAATAGCCGGGACGACGACGCGGGCGAGGCGTCGAATTGGATCTGCCCGGCCATGATTGCGCACGGTTGCTCGCTGCGTTCTGAGTTGCGCTTCGGGTCAGAATGCCGCCGGCGCCTGATTGAATCAACGCGGGAGCGCGCCTTGCGGCTCGCTTGCGATGCGATCCCACAGCGCGCGGATCATGTCCTTCATGGCCAGCGCGTCCTGCCAGCGGTCGGACAATTCCCGGCCGTCGGGGCCGGTGATGGCATAGGGCGCGGGCCCGAGCTCGCACAGGAAGGTCAGGGTCGCATCGGGCCCGGCGCGCTTCCGCCAGGACCGGATGCCGTACTCCCACCAGGCTGTGAACAGCGACACCCAGCCCTGGTGCTGCGGGAAGCCGGGCGAGATCTGCACCTGCTCGCGGCTCGCGATGCGGCCGTGGATGCCCCAGGCATGGTCGAGGATGCGATGGATCATCGCGTGGTTGACGTCATCGACCGGCCAGGCGAATTCGCGGCCGACCAGATAATGCGAGAGATCGGCGGTAAGCCGCAGGTCGGGAAAGCAGTCGAGCAAATCGAGCATGAAGAACAGGTCGGTCGTCATGCGGTCGCGATGGGTCTCGACATGCACGGCGATGCCGGCCTCCGTGGCGAGCCGCCGCCAGCCTTCGAGCAGGGGAATGCAATCGGCGAGCCTGCGTGGCCGGACGTCCGGCTGCAGGTTGACGTGATCGGCGCCGAGCTCGGCGACCAGCTCGAGCACCGGCTTCAGGTCGTCGATGCCCTTCGGGTAGCATTGCGCCTGCCAGATCATGCCATGCGCGCGCAGGAAGCTCGTCACCTCGCGCGCGAAGGCCGGATCGATGAAGCGAACGCCGGCGCCGTCAAACCCGGCATCGCGGATCATCGCGAGCTGGGTTTGCAACGGCCATTCGGCCTCGTCCGCCAGCCGCCGCTCCATCGCCCAGAGCGACTGCAGGATACGCAGTCGTTGCGCCACCGATCAGGCCCGCGCCGGGATCGCCGCGGGCAGCTCTGCCTGTTCGCTGGCATCGGCGGCGATGTTCTCCTGATAGGTCTCCGGTCCGATCCAGATCGCAACCACCGTACAGGCCGATAGGAACATCGCGTAGCAGGCGACCGGCCACCAGGTGCCGTATGCCGCCACCAGTGCGGTGGCAACGAACGGCGCCGGGCCACCCGACAGCAGCGAGCCGAGCTCGCGGGCGAAGGCGAAACCGGCAAAGCGGCGCTGCGGCGGGAACAGCTCGGCGAAATACGCCGCCTGCGGCCCGAACATCGCCGCCGTCACCACGGCGCGCGCCAGGATGAAGGCGAGCGCGATCATGATCCATTCCTTGGTGCCGACCATCCAGAAGAACGGGAAGGCGAGCGCGACGCCGGCCAGTGCGCCGAACATGTAGACCGGACGCCGTCCGATTCTATCAGACAGCGCCGCAAAGCCGAGGATCGCAAACAGCTCGACCGTGAACGCCAGCATCAGCGCGCTGAGCGCTTCGGCTTTCGGCACGCCGAGCGTCGTGATCACGTAGCTCAGACCGAACACCGGGAAGAAATAGCCGAGCCCGTTCTCGGCCATCCGCGCGCCGAGCACGACGAAGAAGTTGCGCGGGTGCTGGCGCAGTGCCTCCATCGCCGGATTGCTCTCGACCTTGCCGCGCGCAACCACCGCCTCGGTATAAACCGGTGTCTCGGTGATGCGCATGCGGACGAAGATGCCGACCACGATCAGGAGGAAGCTTGCCAGGAAAGGCAGCCGCCAACCCCAGCTCATCAGCTGCTCGCGCGGCAACATCGTCACCAGCGCGAAGGCGCCGGCGGCGAGCAGATTGCCGACGGAGACGCCGAGCGGCGCGAAGCCGCCCCAGAAGCCGCGATGCTTCGGCGGCGCGTTCTCGACCAGATAGATCACCGCGCCGCCATACTCGGCGCCGGCGCCGAGGCCTTGGATGACGCGCATCGCGACCAGCAGGACCGGCGCCCAGACACCGATCTGCGCATAGGTCGGCAGGAAGCCGATCGCGGTGGTGCCGATGCCGATCATCAGCAGCGTTGCGACCAGCACCGGCTTGCGGCCATAGCGGTCGCCGAGGATGCCGAACAACAGGCCGCCGAACGGCCGCACCACGAAGCCGACGCCGAAGGTCAGGAACGACAGCAGCGTGCCGACCACCGGATCGCTCTTCGGAAAGAACAGCTCGCCGAACACCAGCGCGGCGGCGGTGCCGTAGAGGAAGAAGTCGTACCATTCGAGCGCGGAGCCGATGCTGGCTGCAAGAATCACACGCAGGCGCGAATTGCTGGCGCCATCTGCCATCTTGGTCATTCGTTTCCCCGTAGTGTCTGTTTTTATGTATTGAAAGCAGCAATGCCCGCGGCTTGGCCGCGGGCATTGTCGTCGTCTTCAGGCCGCGCGCGTGAAGTAGGATTTCTTCGACGCCGACTGGGTCTCGTAGATCGATCCCTGCCGTTTGGCCGGCGGCAACGGCATCCGCACCGGCACGTCGGTCAGCCGCGGCGCGACCACCGGCGGGCCTGCCAGCAGGCGGCTGTTGAACTCGTCGAAGTCCTTCACGCCCATCAGCGGCCAGGCGTCGCTGGCGGCGACTTCATAGAGCAGCAGATTGCGCGGCCGGTTCGACGTATTGGTCGCCGAGCCGTGCAGCGCGCGCACATGGTGGAACGACATGCTGCCGGCCTTGCCCATGCAGGGCACCGCGCGCTTGATGTCGTCCTGGATCTGGTCGGGGTCGATCAGGCCGGCGAAGCAGCCGTCCTCGCCGTGATGATCCCACATCGTGTCGCCGGTGTGCGATCCCGGCGTCACCAGCATCGGGCCGTTCTCGATGTCGCAATCGTCGAGCAGCACGCCGATCGCGAGAATGTCGTCATTGGTGTGCGGATAGAACGCCCAGTCCTGATGCCATTCGACCGGCGAGCCGTACTGCGCAGATTTCATGTTGAGCTTGGAGCCGTGCAGGCGAAGCCCGGGGCCGATCAGTCTGGTCAGGATCGAGATCACGGCGGGGCTGCGGACGATCTCATCGAAGATCGGATGCACCTTGTGCGGCGCCTTGATGCGGCGGACGCGCGGGGTCTCCGGCGTATGGCCCGGTTCGAGGTCGTAGACATCGGTGTGCTCGGTCACCGCGGCGGCGCCGGCCACCAGCTCCGCGAGCACCGTGCGCACCCGCCCCAGGGTCTCCTGGTTGAGCACCTCGGGGACCACGATCACCCCGTCGCGCCTGTAGGCTTGGGCCTGCTCGTCCGAAATCATGCTGTTTCTCCCATTTTGTCTCATGTTAGCGCTAACATTGGCTGATGCTAGCGCTAACATCATGGCTTGGCAACCCGGAATCGTGCAGGCTCCAGCCATGAACTCCGAACTGACCGAACCCGGGACCGGCCCGGCTGGCGCCGCGCCCACCCTTTCAGAGGTGGCCAAGCGCGCCGGCGTGTCCTCGATCACGGTAAGCCGGGTGGTGCGGATGCCCGATCTGGTCGCCCCGGAGACGAGGGCGCGGGTCGAGCGGGCGATGCGCGATCTCGGCTATATCCCGAACCTGGTGGCCGGGGCGTTGGCGAGCGCGCGGACCAATTCGGTCGGCGTGCTGGTGCCGACCATCGCCAATTCGATCTTCGCCGATACGGTGCAGGGCCTGTCAGACAAGCTCGAGCCGCTCGGCTTCTCGGTGATCCTGGCGCAGTCGCGCTACGACGCGGTGCGCGAGGACCGCATGCTGGCGGCGCTGCTGTCGCGGCGGCCCGAGGCGATCATCATGGTCGGCTCGCCGGCAACGGAGGAGGGCAGCCGCCTGCTGCGCAATGCGCGCATCCCGATCGTCGAGACCTGGGATCTGCCGGCAAACCCGATCGATGCGGTCGCGGGCTTCGACAATTACAAGGCCGGCACGGCCGTCGCGAAGCATCTGGTTGCGCAAGGACGCAAGCAGCTTGCCTTCATCGGCGGAGACGATCCTCGGGGCACGCGCCGCTGGCTCGGCTTCAGGGACGAGGCGGTGGCAAGCGGCCTCGCCGAGCCGCGCCGGTTGATCCTGGAGCGCAACGCCTCCGGCAGCGTGGCGGCGCATGCAAAGCTGCCCGACGTCGATGCCGTGTTCGCCGCCAACGATGCACATGCGATCGGTTTCATGTCGGGGCTGCGCAAGGCCGGGCTGCTGCGTGACGGGCCCGCATCGGCGCAGCCGGTTGCCGTGATCGGGCTCGGCGATCTCGAAATGGGCCAGCTGATCTCGCCGACGCTGAGCACCATCAGTGTGCACGGCGACGCGATCGGCCGCACCGCGGCGACCTTGACGCTTGAGCGCGGCGGCGAGCGCCGGATCGATCTCGGCTTCGAGCTGGTGCTGCGCGACAGCGGTTAGTTGGTTCCCCTTCGCTGCCAACGGTCGGCGCCGGCGAGCAGCGCGGCGATCACGCACCCCGAGATGATGCCGAACGTCAGATCCTCGAACACCGTCAGGCCGAAGGTTGGGAGCAGCACTGCGGCAGCGCGCCAGTTCGTGATCAGGTGCACGAACGCTTCCTTCTCCGCCATGTACCAGCAGACGACGACGAGGACGCCGGCCAGCGCCGGCAGCGGGATGTAGCTCGCAAGCGGTGCCGCCACGATCATGAACGACAGCAGGAACGCCGAATGCAGCATGCCGGACAGCGGGCTGCGCGCGCCGGCCCGGATGTTGGTCGCGGTGCGCGCGATCGTGCCGGTGACGCTGATTCCGCCAAAAAACGCCGATGCGACGTTGGCGATGCCCTGTGCCACCAGCTCCATGTTGGAGCGATGCTTGCGGCCGGTCATGCCGTCGGCGACTTTTGCCGAGAGCAGGCTCTCGACGCCGCCGAGCAACGTGAAGGACAGCGACGCCGGCAGGATCTGCAGCAGCAGCGCCCAGGAGAATTCCGGCAGATGCGGCACCGGCAGGCCGCGCGGAATTTCGCCGAACCGCGTGCCGATGGTCTCGACCGGCAAATGCAGCAGCAGCGCCGCGACCGACGCGATCGCGATAGCAATCAGCATCGCCGGCCAGGCCGGCCGCCAGGCGCGCAGCACGAAGATCGCCGCCGCCGAGCCGACGCCGACCGCGAGCGCGGACCAGTTCAGCGTCGGCAGGGCGTGACCGAGCGCCGCGAGCTTCGGCAGGAACGGCCCTGGCTCGGCACCCGAAAGCGTCAGCCCGCCGAGATCGCGCAACTGGCTGGCCAGAATGGTGACCGCAATTCCGCAGGTGAAGCCGACGGTCACGGGATGCGGAATGTAGCGGATCAGCGAGCCAAGTCCCGATGCGCCGATCAGCGTCAGCATCAGGCCGGAGACCATGACGGTGAGCAGCAGGCCTTCGACGCCGAACTTCGCGGCGGTTGCCGCGACCAGCACGATGAAGGCGCCGGCCGGGCCGCCGATCTGAAAGCGGCTGCCGCCCAGCGCGGAGACCAGGAAGCCGCCGACGATGGCCGTGAAAAGCCCGCGCTCCGGCGTCACGCCGGAGGCCACCGCGATCGCCATCGACAGCGGCAGTGCCACCACGGCTACCGTCAGGCCTGCCATCACGTCGTGCCGGAAGGCGGCAAGGCCGTAACCTTCGGTAAGCGTGGTGAGGAGCTTGGGACGATAGAGATGTGTCGTAGAGGAGCCGTCAGGCATGGGAATGACCACAAAGGAGAGGATGATGAAAACGGGCGGAATCGCCGTGTGCGAATGGGAGGACTGTGTTCATTCGGCAAGCTTCCGGTAGACCGCCGCGGCGCGGCGCAACAGCTGGCTCTTGCGCTTCCGCTCGTGCACGCGCTGGTGCTTGGCTTTGCGCTCGTGGGCGCGCTGCGCAAGGGAATCGGCATTTTCGAGCAGCGCGCGACGGACCTCGTCGTCGTTCAGCTCGCCGAGCAGTTGCTGTCCCTTGCGCAACTGCTTCAGCACGTGCCGCCAAGACGCGTAGACATCGGCAGGCAAGCCACCCTCCGAGAACTCGATGGCGTAGCGCAGCCGCTTGCTGGCGAGCCGGACCCGGTGGCGCTTGTTCTTGCCCATGCCTTGCAGCCCGCGGCTCTTCTGGCACAGTTTGCCATGCCACCGCGCCAACCGGCGGGCGTGAAACACCGCGACCGGTACCGCCCGCCGCTGCGCGGCGCGGCGGTTCTGCGGTGTGGTCCAGGGGCCGCTGCCGACCCAGTCCCACATGCCGTCGAACCATTGCCAGTATCGATCGCTTTGCAGCGCCTCCTTGAGCGCGTCGAAGGCGTCGGCTCGCGCGGTCTGGAGCATGCGCTCCTCGGGCAAGCCCTTGCTGTTCGTGATCGCCACATCGAGGTCGCGCGTTGCGCCGAGATGGGCGCTCAGCCATTTCAGTTCGGATTTCAGTCGCGTCCATTCGCTGTCTGCCACCATCGGGCCGTAAAAGGCGACCGCCGCCTTCAGCCGCGTCAGTGCGATCCGGGTCTGGTGCAGCGCCGTGGGATCGCCGGAGCTCAGGGCCTCGTGATTGGTCGCGACTTCCTCGAGGCATTCCGACAGGATCAGGCGAAACGCGGTCTCACAACGCATGGCCTGGCTGAGATGGCGCGGCCGCATCGGGCGGGCAACGCGCTCCCTGTCCGGACTAGCCGCTGACGTCATGACACTCCCGTGGTGCCGCCGAAGCCGCAAAGCAAGGCGCGGCTGCCCGATGCAAGATTTCCCGTTTGGTCGATGTCGATCAAGGGTTTTCTGCTGGAGCACGGCGCAACGATCCGGCGACGCGATCAAAATGTCGCAATCAAAGCGGTTGAGAGGGCTCATCTTTGGCATTTTACGGGACTTGGATGCGGAATTATTGAGGCGCCGCAAAAAGCAAACGGACATCGCCAGATATTTCGCGCACGAAATATCTTGATATTTCGCGAGCGAAATATATAACGACCGCATGAAAGCGGAACACCGGCTGATCTTCCTTCTGACCGTGGCCTATCGACGGCTGCAACGCGCCATCGATCAGGAGACGGCCGCGCACGACCTGACGTCGGCGCAGGCGGGCGTGCTGTTCTTCCTAGGCCGCAATGATGGCGCGCTGATCGGCGACGTGTCGCAGGCGCTCGACATCGTGCCGTCGGCGATGACCGGGCTCGCCGACCGGATGGAGCGCGCCGGCCTCGTGAAGCGCCGGCGGGATGGTGAGGACGGACGCAGCCAGCGGCTCTATCTGACGCCGGCAGGGCAGGAGCTCGGCAAGCGCGCCGCGACGCGGACCAGGGTGATCAACAATCGCCTGATGGACGGGTTCTCGGAGGCCGAGATCGACGTGGTGTCGCGCTGGCTGACCAGCCTGCAAGAGAAGTTTCCGAAGGACAAAGACGGTTAGAGCGTTTTCGCG
This sequence comes from Bradyrhizobium sp. UFLA03-84, assembly GCF_002289535.1. Taxonomy (NCBI): domain Bacteria; kingdom Pseudomonadati; phylum Pseudomonadota; class Alphaproteobacteria; order Hyphomicrobiales; family Nitrobacteraceae; genus Bradyrhizobium; species Bradyrhizobium sp. UFLA03-84. The sequence continues at coordinate 1,212,988 of NZ_NSJY01000013.1, forward strand.
CGAAGCGGGTACCGGTTCGCGTGAAGAAAACGCGCCAAACAAGTAGCAATCAAAGGAGTGAGACATGAGTGAAGTGACCGTGGCGCTGGACAATGGCGTTCTCACCGTGACGATGGCGCGTCCGGACAAGAAGAATGCGATTACCAATGCGATGTATGGCGCGATGGCCGACGCGCTCGAACGCGCGGAAGGCGATTCCTCGATCCGCGCCGTGCTGTTGCAGGGCGACGGCGACAGCTTTACCGCCGGCAACGATCTTGCCGATTTCGCGGCGGTGTCGCGCGGCGTGCAGGGCGAGCGTCATGTGAGCCGCTTCCTTGGCTGTCTTGCCAAGGCGACGCGGCCGCTGGTCGCTGCCGTGCAGGGCAATGCGGTCGGCATCGGCACCACCATGCTGCTGCATTGCGACCTCGTTTATCTCGCGCCGACCGCGCGGCTGATCACGCCATTCGTCAATCTTGCGCTAGTGCCGGAGGCGGCCTCGACCTATCTGCTGCCGCAGCGGATCGGCTACGCGCGCGCCTATGCGATGTTCGCGCTCGGTGAACCGGTCGAGGCGGAGACCGCTGTTGCGATCGGCCTCGCCAACGCGGTGGTGCCGCTCGCGGATCTCCGGGCCAGGGCACGCGGCGCGGCGGACGCATTGGCGAAGCGGCCGTTCGGCTCGCTGCAGCACACCAAGGCGCTGATGCGTGATCCCGCAGCGATCAGCGCGCAGATGGCGCGCGAGGGCAAGATCTTCCAGGAGCGATTGATGAGCGCCGAAGCGCGCGAGGCTTTTGCGGCGTTTGCCGAGCGCCGCCAGCCCGATTTCTCCAAGATCACCGGTTAGGCTTGGCGCCCGGGGCCGCCACGCGCGGGCGGCCCCATCGCTTTGGGGTTGACGGCTTCGCCGGTATCGAACATCTCGTGACGGGGCACAGTGCAACCCCGACGAGGCCATCCATGAGCGACAGTCACACCCTGCGCGGCGACGGGATTGCCGCAACCATCAACGCCCAGGGCGCCGAATTGTCGTCGCTCAGGAACGCCGAGGGCAGGGAACTGCTGTGGCAGGCCGGCCCGCAATGGCCGCGCCATGCGCCGATCCTGTTCCCGATCGTCGGCCGGTTGAAGAACGACACGCTTCGCCACGACGGCAAGACCTATCCGATGACGCAGCACGGCTTCGCGCGCGACCGCCGCTTCGACTGGCTGGAGCAGAGCGCCCGGTCGTGCAAGCTCGCGCTGTCAGACGATGCGGAAACCCGGGCGCGCTATCCTTTCGCGTTCAGGCTGGAAGTCACCTACGCCGTCGATGGCGCCGATCTCGAGGTCGGCTTCGAGATCATCAACACCGGCGACGAGATGCTGCCGGCCTCGCTCGGCGGTCATCCCGCGTTCAATTGGCCGCTGGTGCCGGGGCTGCCGAAGGAGGCCTACACGCTGAGCTTCGGCAAGCCTGAACCCGCGCCGATCCGGCGGTTGAAGGACGGATTGATGCGGCGGCAGCCTGAACCAAATCCGGTCAAGGGCAGAACGCTTGCGCTGTTGGAGGAGCTGTTCGATGACGACGCGATGGTCTTCGATCAGATCGCAAGCACATCGATCCTCTTCACGGCGACACTGGGTCCGGCAGCAGCCACGCAAGGCCCGGCGATCGAGATTTCCTGGCGCGGCTTCCGCGAACTTGGCGTCTGGTCGAAGGTTGGCGGGGCTCCGTTCCTTTGCATCGAGCCATGGTACGGTTTTGCCAGTCCGGCGGAGTTCGATGGCGAGTTCGCCGACAAGCCCGGCCTGATGCTGATCGCCCCGCGAGCGCGTCAGTCGCTCAGCTACCGGATTCGCGTCAGCTGACAAAACGACATCGCTTGCGCGAGCAGCTCAATGCGGGCGGCTGCCGAGCGCTCCCGTGAGCGCGCCGACCGATGGCGGGTTTTCATGCGCCCAGGCCTCATGCGCGGCGAGATCGCGATAGTGTTCGGCCATGCGCAGCAGCCGCTCGCGGATGCCTTGGTCCTCTTCGCCCTTGGCCTGATTGGCCAACTGCGCGGCGCGTTCGAGAAGCGTTTTCGGATCGATCACGACAGGCTCCAAATCCGGTTTCGCCACAGCGTGATCCGGAAAAGTGCGAAGCGGTTTCCGAGGAGATCATGCTGAAAACGGACAACTGCCCTAGCCAAGCACAGTTCCTGCCATGGTTTGATGACAGGTTCAGAGCTGGAACAATCCGAGCCCCGCCATGACGTCGCGCTTGGTGCGCTCGGTGATCTCCCGCGCCTTCAGGGTTCCGCGCCTGATCGCGTCGACGACGTGATCGCGATTGGTCGAGAGCTCGGCGCGCCGTGTCCGGATCGGCGCGACCAAGGCTTGCAGGATGTCTTCAAGCCGCCGCTTGACCGTCGCGTCGCCGAGGCCGCCGTGCCGATAATGCGCCTTCAGCTCCTCGACGGCGTCATGATCGTCGTCGAACGCGTCGAGGTATGTAAAGACGACATTGCCCTCGACCTTGCCGGGGTCGGCGACGCGCAGATGACCGGGATCGGTGAACATCGCCCGCACCGCGGCCGAGATGTCATCGGGCGAGGCCGAGAGCGGGATCGCATTGTCCGCGGACTTGCTCATCTTCGCACGCCCGTCGATGCCGGGCAGCCGTCCGGCGCGCGGGATGATGGCCTCGGCCTCCGGCAGCAGCGGCCGGCCGGCGAGCGTGTTGACGCGCCGGACGATCTCGTTGGTCTGCTCGATCAGCGGTGCCTGGTCCTCGCCGACCGGGACGACAGTGGCACGAAACGCGGTGATGTCGGCAGCCTGCGCCACCGGGTAGCACAGGAAGCCCGCCGGGATGTCGCGCCCGAAACCGCGCGCGCGGATCTCGTCCTTGATGGTGGGGTTGCGCTCCAGCCGTGCGACGGTGACGAGGTTGAGATAGAGCATCGACAGTTCGGCGAGCGCGGGAAGCTGCGACTGCAGGCAGATTGACGTCCGCTCGGGATCGATCCCGACGGCGAGATAATCCAGCGCAACCTCGATGACGTTGCTGCGGACCTTGCCGACGTCGTGCGCATTGTCGGTCAGCGCCTGCATGTCGGCGAGCAGCAGGAATTGCGTATGGGTGTCCTGAAATCTCAGGCGGCTGCGCAGCGAGCCGGCGTAATGGCCGAGATGCAGCGGCCCGGTGGTGCGGTCGCCGGTGAGGATGATCGGTTTGGTCATGGCTATCTCCATTCGGTTGAATGGGGACGCCGCATGCGGGCTGCTGACATGAAAAAGGCCGCTCAATGCGGCGGCCCCGAAAATGCATGAACGCGTTTCGGCCCGCCTGTCAGTCGGCGAGCCACCAGAAATTGGCGATCAGGATCGAGCGGTTCATGGCGTGACCCGTAGGGCAATCGCGCTGTCGGGTCAAGATGTGCCAGCCCTAGTTGAACGCCATGCCGCCGCTCATCGCGATGGTCTGTCCGGTCATGTAGGGATTGTTGACCAGCAGCATCACGGCCTGCGCCACCTCTTCGGCGGTGCCGAAGCGGCCGACCGGGATCCGGCTGACGAGGTCGCTCTGTCCCTTCATCATGTCGGTCTCGATCAGCGAGGGCGCGACCGCGTTGACGGTGATGCCCTCTTTGACGAGGCGTGCGGCATAGCCGCGGGTCATGCCCTCCATGGCCGCCTTCGATGCATTGTAGTGCGGGCCGATCGAGCCCGCGCCGCGCGCGGCACCGGAGGAGATGTTGACGATGCGGCCCCATTTCCGGGTGCGCATCATCGGCAGCACCGCCTGCGTGCACAGGAACGCCGACTTGAGATTGACCGTGATGGTGCGGTCGAAATCCTCCTCGGTGAGATCGTCGACACCCCTGACGATCGCGATCCCGGCATTGTTGACGAGGATGTCGATCGGGCCGAGCTCGGCCTTGGCACGCTCGACCAGGCCGGCGACGGCTGCAGCCTCCGAGACGTCGGCGGCGATCGCGACCGCCCGGCCGCCGGCGGCAATGATGCCCTTCGCCAGTGTCTCGGCCTCGGCCGAGCGTTCGCGATAGTTGATGGCGACGGCAGCTCCGGCCTCCGCCAGCATCTTGACGATCGCAGCACCAATGCCGCGCGATCCGCCGGTCACCAGCGCCACATGTCCGTGCAAGCTGTTTGTTGTCATCAACCGTCCTCCTGTGAGTGCAGTCAGGTTCGCAAAGGGGGAGGCGGGGCGCAACGCAACCCTGCTCAAATCTGCGTTGCGGCAGCCGCCCTTGCGGCAAAAAACCGGCATTTTGGGCCGGAATCGGCCTTGCGTCCGGCGCGGGCCGGCGGCAATGGTTGGAGCATCACTTCTTCCAGCTACCCACGAGAGTCCGATGAGCAAACTGATTGTCCGCGCCGGCGATTTCACCTTTGACGCCCGTTTCGAGGAACAGCTGGCGCCGAAGACGGTCGCCGCGTTCCGCAAGGCGATGCCGTTCGAGAGCCAGGCGATCCACGTGCGCTGGAGCGGCGAGGGCGTCTGGATGCCGCTCGGCGATCTCGATTTCGGCGTCTCCTACGAGAACCACACCAGCTATCCGGCGCCGGGCCAGATCATCCTCTATCCCGGCGGCATCAGCGAGACCGAAATCCTGCTCGCCTATGGCGGCGTGCACTTCGCCAGCAAGATGGGCCAACTCGCCGGCAATCATTTCATCACGCTGACCTCGGGGCTGGAGAATCTCACCGCCTTCGGCAAGACCGTTTTGTGGAAGGGCGCGCAGAACATCCGCTTCGAGGAAGTCTGATGTGACCGAGGCCCGCTACCCGCGCGATCTCCGCGGCTACGGCCGCACGCCGCCGGATCCGAAATGGCCAGACGCCGCGCGTGTCGCGGTGCAGTTCGTGGTCAATTTCGAGGAGGGCGGCGAGAACAACATCCTGCACGGCGATCGCGCCTCGGAAGCGTTCCTGTCCGACGTGCTGGGCGCGCAGCCCTGGGTCGGCCAGCGTCACGCCAACATCGAGACGATGTTCGAATATGGCTCGCGCGCCGGCTTCTGGCGGCTGTGGCGGATGTTCACCGAGCGGAAGCTGCCGGCGACTGTGTTCGGCGTCGCGATGGCGCTGAAGCGCAATCCGGACGTGGTCACCGCGATGCAGGAGGCGGGCTGGGATATCGCAAGCCACAGCCTGCGCTGGGTCGAGCACAAGGACATGTCGGAGGACGAGGAGCGCGCGGAGATCGCCCGCGCCGTCGCGGTGCATACCGAGGCGACCGGGGCGCCGCCGCTCGGCTGGTACACCGGCCGCTCCTCGATCAACACGCTGCGGCTTTTGATGGAAGCGGGCGGTCTGCGCTATCTCTGCGATTCCTATGCCGACGATCTGCCGTACTGGATCAAGGCTGCCGGCACCGAGCCGCATCTGGTGATCCCCTACACGCTCGATGCCAACGACATGCGCTTCATCAACGCACAGGGTTTTGGCGGCGGCGACGAGTTCTACACCTATCTGAAGGACAGTTTCGACGTGCTCTATGCCGAGGGCGCGACGTCACCCAAGATGATGTCGGTCGGGCTGCATTGCCGCGTCGTCGGCCGTCCCGGCCGCGCCGCCGCGCTGATGCGCTTCCTCGACTACATCGCGAAGCACGAGCACGTCTGGGTGCCGACCCGGCTTCAGATCGCCGAGCACTGGCACGCCAATCTCAGGCATCTCGCCGCAGAAGCGTTCGAGATCGCCTAGCGCCCCGATCTAATGCCCCGCCATATGCCGGCCGATCTCGGTGAGGTCGGCTTCGCTCGCACGGGCTTCGTGCACGAACGCGCCGTGGAACATCACGACCAGCCGGTCCGACAGTTCCAGCAATTCGTCGAGGTCTTCGCTGACCAGCAGCACCGCCGCGCCGCGGTTGCGGGCAGCCATGATCTCGGCGTGGATCTGCGCCACCGCCGCGAAGTCGAGCCCGAAGCAGGGATTGGCGGCGACCAGCACCTCGACGTCGCCCGAGAGCTCGCGCGCCAGCACCGCGCGCTGCACGTTGCCGCCCGACAGCGCCGCGATCGGCGTCTCCGGCGTGCGGGTCTTGATCTTGTAGCGGTTGATCTTGCGTTCGGCGTCAGCGCGGAACGCCGAGCGATTCAGCCACCAGCCGCCGCGCGCGAACGGGGCGCGGTCGAACTCGCGGAAGGCGATGTTGTCGGCGACGCTCATGCCGCCGACACAGGCGTTCTTCAGCGGCTCTTCCGGCAATAGCGACATCCTGTGCCGCCGCATCTCCTCGCGGCTCGCCGAGTAAGTCTCGCCCTGGACGCGGATCACGCCACTTTCGGCTTCGCGCTGGCCCGCCAGCACCTCGACCAACTGGCGCTGACCATTGCCGGACACGCCGGCGATGCCGACGATCTCGCCGCTCTTCACCGTCAGCGAGACGCCGTGCACGGCAATCGCGCCGGCATCGTCAAGCGCAGTGAGCTTGTCGAGCTCGAGCCGCGCTGCGCCGGTCTCGCCGGTGCGCGGCGGCTGCACCGTCAACTGCTCGGCGCCGATCATGGTGCGCGCCATCTCGTCGGGCGTGAGGTCGGCGACCCGGCCGGTGCCGGCGAGCTTGCCGCGGCGCAGGATCGTCACCTCGTCGGCAAACGCCATCACCTCGCGGAACTTGTGCGTGATCATCAGGATGGTCAATTCGCCCGCGACCACCATCGCGCGCAGCATGCCGAGCACCTCGTCGGCCTCGCCCGGCGTCAGCACCGAGGTCGGCTCGTCGAGGATCAGGAAGCGACGCTTCAGATAGAGCTGCTTGAGGATCTCGCATTTCTGCCGCTCGCCGGCGGAGATGTCGGAGACCTTTGCGTCGAGCGGCACCTTGAACGGCATCCGCGCCAGGAAGGCCTCGAGCTCCTTCTTCTCCTTGCGCCAGTCGACCACCGGAGGCACGTCGTCGCGCGCCAATACCAGGTTCTCGGCAACCGTCATCGCCGGCACCAGCGTGAAGTGCTGGTAGACCATGCCGAGGCCGAGCGCATGCGCGTTCTTGGGATTGGCGATGCTCTGCTGGCGACCGCCGACGATGATGTCGCCCTCGGTGGCATGGTAATAGCCCATGATGCATTTCACCAGCGTGCTCTTGCCCGCGCCGTTCTCGCCCAGCAGCGCGTGGAACGAGCCGGGGCGCACCTTGAGCTCGACATTGTCGAGCGCGAGGAAGTCACCGAACCGCATCGTCATGGCGATGGCGTCGACGCCGAACGCGCCTGACGGTGCGGGCGGTTCGCCGATGATCACGACAATGCCCCGATCAGGTCAGCGGATTTCGTCACTGCGCCGAACACGCCGCCCTGCATCTTGATCATCTTCAGCGCGTGGTCGTGATTGCTCCTGTCGGTCGCCCCGCAGCAATCCTCGACCAGCACGCATTCGAAGCCGCGGTCATTGGCCTCGCGCATCGTGGTGTGGACGCAGACATCGGTGGTGATGCCGGTCAGCACGATGTTCTCGATGCCGCGCAGCCGCAGCATCAGTTCGAGATCGGTGGCGCAGAACGATCCCTTGCCGGGCTTGTCGATGATGGGTTCGCCCGGCAGCGGCGCGAGATCGGGGATGATTTCCCAGCCGGGTTCGCCGCGCACCAGGATGCGGCCGCAGGGGCCGGGGTCTCCGATTCCGGCGCCGATCTGGCGCGAGCGCCAGCGCTTGTTGGCGGGCAGATCGGCCAGGTCGGCCCGGTGGCCTTCGCGGGTGTGGATGATGTGAAAGCCCTGCGCACGCATCACGGCGAGCAGCTTCCTGATCGGCTCGATCGGCGCCCGCGTCAGCGACAGGTCGTAGCCCATCTTGTCGACATAACCGCCGACGCCGCAGAAATCGGTCTGCATGTCGATGATGATGAGCGCGGTGTTCTCGGGCCGCAGGTCGCCATTGTAGGGCCAGGCATAGGGCTCGGACTTGATGAAGCGCTCGGGCATGGAATGATCTCACTGGCTCTATCGGGTGATGGACAATTCGGCGGGTGCGCCGGTCAGCGTGCGCTTCGGCGAGCAGGTGATGATCATGATCGCCAAGGTCAGGATGTAAGGCGCGGCATTGAACAAATGATAGCCGGAGGTGATGCCGACCGATTGCAGCGCGGGCCCGAGCGCCGCGGCGCCGCCAAAGGCGAGCGAGGCCCATAGGCACAGCATCGGATCCCAGCGCGCGAAGATGACGAGCGCCACCGCGGTGATGCCCTGGCCGGAGGAGAGGCCTTCGTTCCAGCTGCCGGGATAGAACAGCGACAGGAACGAGCCGCCGATCCCGGCGAGGAAGCCGCCGACCATGGTGGCGCGCAACCTGATCAGCAGCACCGAATGGCCCATCGCGCGCGCGGCATCCGCGCTCTCGCCGGCGGTGCGGATCAACAGGCCCCAGCGCGTGGTCCGGAATGCCCAGTAGAGCAGCGGCGCGATGGCGACGCCGATCAGGAACAGCACGTTGATGCGCAGCGCCGCGCGGATCTGCGGCACATCGCTCCACCAGCCGAAATCGATCGCCGGCAGCCGCGCGGCGGTCGGCTCGATCAGCGGCTTGCCGAGGAAAAAGGCGAGGCCAGTGCCGAGCAGCATCAGCGCGATGCCGACCGCGATGTCGTTGACGCGCGGCAGCGAGCAGATCCCGGCATGCAGTGCGCCGAACAGCGCGCCGGTGATGCCGGCCGCGAGCACGCCAAGCCACGGCGAGCCGGAGAGATAGGAGATGCCATAGGCACTCATCGCGCCCATCACCAGCGTGCCCTCGAGGCCGAGATTGATGCGGCCAGACCGCTCGGTGATGCATTCGCCGAGGCTGACGAACAAGAACGGCGTCGAGACGCGGATGGCGCCGCCGAACACGGCGAGCGGGACGGTCCAGAGCCCGAGCGATGCATCCGCCATGTCAGGACTTTCCCTTCAGGAAGCCGATCCGCCCGTAGAGCGCGTCGCTTGCCAGCACGAACACGAAGATGATGCCTTGCAGTACCAGCACCGAGGCGTCAGGTAAGCCGAGCCGCCGCTGCAACAGACCACCGGAAGCGCTGATACCGCCGAGCAGGATCGCCACCGGAATGATCGCGAGCGGATTCTGCCTCGCCAGGAACGCGACCAGGATGCCGGTGAATCCGTAGCCCGCCGCGAGGTTGGCATTGGTGCGGCCCTGCACGGCCGCGACCTCGATCATGCCGGCAAGCCCGGCACAGCTGCCGGCAAGGAAGCAGACGGTGAGGATCAGCTTGCCGACGGAAAGCCCGACGATCTTGGCGGCGCGGATGTTTCCGCCGGCAACGCGCGCGGCGAAGCCGAACGTCGTGTGATAGATCAGGATATAGGCGGCAATGGCCGCGACGAGGCCGAACACCAGGCCCCAATGCACGTCGGTGCCGGGAATGCTGCCGATCATGTTGGCCGCGCCGATCTCGCGCGTCGACGGCTTGTTGAGGCTCGCCGGATCGCGCATCGGCCCCTCGACCAGATGGTTGAGGATGGCAAGCGCGATATAGACCAGCAGCAGGCTCGAGATGGTTTCGTTGACGCCGCGATACTGCCGCAGGCCGCCCGACAGCGTGATCCAGAGGCCGCCGCCGATCATGCCCGCGATCACCATCGCGATCTGCACCACGATCGGCGCAGCGCCCTGCAATGCCAGCGCCGCCGACGTCGCCGACAGCGCGCCGATCAGGAGTGCGCCTTCGCCGCCGATGATCACCATGCCGAGCTGTGCGGGCAGCGCCGTGCACAGCGCGGTCAGGATCAGCGGCGCGGCGCGGGTCAGCGTGTTCTGCCAGGAGAACCAGGTGCCGAACGCGCCGTAATACATGTAGAAATAGAGATCGAGCGGGTTCTTGCCGTAGAGCGCAATGAAGCCGCCGAACACCGCGAGCGCGCCGACCAGCGCCGCGCCCGGGATCAGGATGTACTCGATGCTCGCGCCGTAGCGCTGGAGGAATCCGGGATCGGCGGTCGGAGCAACGCCGGCCGCCTCCACCGATTCCGCCGCCTCGGTCGTCACGCGGTGGCTCCGATCACGCCCTCGACCAGATAGTCCATCTTCTCGAGTTCGGGATCCTGCTGGCCGCGGTCGGTGCCGGAAGCGATCACCGTATTGCCCTTGTTGTCGACGAGCGGGCCCTTGAAGATGGTGTATTCGCCGGACATGAACTTGGCCTTGACGTCGTCGGCATGCTTGCGCGCCTCGGCCGAGACCATCTCGCCATAGGGCGAGACCTTGACGATCTCTTCCTTCAGGCCGCCGCGATAGAAGTTCGGGATCGGTTCGCCGGCGACGATCATCTTGACGAATTTCGGGTACAGCGCTTCCCAATTCCATTCGGCGCCGGTGAGATAGGCCTTCGGCGCCAGCGGCGACTGGTTGACGTGATAGCCGCACACCATCGCGCCGCGACGCGCGGCGTTCTCGACCATCGTCTTCGGTCCGTCGACATGGCAGGTCAGCACGTCGACGCCCTGGTCGATCAGGCTGTTGGTGGCCTCGGCTTCCTTGACCGGCATCGACCAGTCGCCGGTGAAGATCACCTGGGTGGTCGCCTTCGGATTGGCGAGCCGGGCGCCGAGCGTGAACGCGTTGATGTTGCGCAGCACCTGGGGGATCGGCTTGGCCGCGACGAAGCCGAGCTTGCCGCTCTTGGTCGAATAGCCGGCGACGATCCCGGAGATGTACTGCGCCTCGTCGATATAGCCGAAATAGCTGCCGGCGTTCTTCGGGTCCTTGTCGGTCCACAGGCCGCCGCAATGCTCGAAGTGCAGCTTGGGAAACTTGGTCGCCATCTTGACGACGTGCGGGTTGTAGTAACCGAACGAGGTCGGAAACAGCAGCGTGGCGCCGTCGAGATTGACCATGGACTCGATGGTCTTCTCGACCGCATCGGTCTCCGGCACTTTCTCTTCCTCGACCACCTTGATGCCGGGGAGCTTCTTCACCGCCGCCGCGCCCTGGGCGTGGGCCTGGTTGTAGCCGTAGTCGTCGCGCGACCCGACATAGATGAAGCCGACCGTGGTTTCCGCCGCCGCCGCGCCGCGAATGCCGAGCGTGCTGCCAAGCGCCAATGCCGCGCTTCCCTGCAATAAATGCCTTCTTGAAATCCTGCCAAAATCCATCGCGTGCTCCCTCCGGCGGGCCGGTCCGCCTGTCCTAGTCGCAGCCGCCGTAACGGCAGCGCTTGATGGAGTGTCGCAAGCTTCGTGCCAGAGCACGTTTGGCAGTCACGGTTCCGTAAGTAGCTGATTGTGAATACGAATGATGATCGATGTGGTTCGCCTTTGGAATCAGCAACATCAATCATGCCTAATTTATAGGCGATCATTCTTCGTTGTATGCAATGCCGTTAAGCAACCGCTAACCGCCGAGCGGTCGCTGCGAGCCGGGCTCGCAGCGTCGCAGACGGCGGCATTTGCCGGCTGGTGAATCGGACCGGGCCTGCTACCAGTGAAGCGGGCTCCGGCGCCGGGTTGGACCGATGGGAAACAGCATGAGTGAGACAAAACCGTCCTCGAATCCGTCCTCAAACCCGTCTTCCCTTGGCGACGAAATCGTGGCGCGGATCGATCAGCTCGCGGCGATCTCGGAGACGCCGGAGCATCTGGCGCGCGTCTTCCTCACCGACGAGCATCGCAGGGCGGCCGATCTGATCCTGTCCTGGATGCGCGAGGCCGGCATGAGCGCGCATCTCGATGCGATCGGCAATGTCTGCGGCCGCTACGAGGGCGAGCGGCCGGGCCTGCCGGCGCTGATGCTCGGCTCGCATTACGACACGGTGCGCGATGCCGGAAGGTGGGACGGCCCGCTCGGCGTCATCACCGCGATCGCCTGCGTCGCCGATCTGAACCGGCGCGGCAAGCGGCTGCCGTTCGCGATCGAGATCGTCGGCTTCGCCGACGAGGAGGGCGTGCGCTTCGCCTCGACCTTGCTCGGCAGCCGCGCGGTCGCCGGCACGTTCGACGAGAGCGTGCTCAACACCCGTGATCGCGCCGGCACGACGATGCGCGATGCGCTGATCGCCTTCGGGCTCGATCCGGATCATATCGGCAAGGCGGCGCGTGCCCGCCGCGAATTGCTCGGTTATGTCGAGCTGCACATCGAGCAAGGGCCCGTGCTGGAACAGAAGGCGCTGCCGGTCGGCGTCGTCACCGCGATTTCAGGTGCGACGCGGCTCGCCGCCAATCTCACCGGCTTCGCCGGCCATGCCGGCACCGTGCCGATGCCGCTGCGGCGCGATGCGCTGACCGGCGCCGCCGAATGCATCGTTGCGATCGAGCAATTCTGCCGCAGCGATGAAGCCGGCCTCGTCGGCACCGTCGGCTATATCAGTGCCATGCCCGGCGCCACCAACGTGATCCCGGGCAAGGTGTCCTTCACGATGGACATCCGCTCGCAGAGCGACATGCATCGCAAGCGCGCCGTCGCCGACATCGTGCGGCAGATCGAGGCGATCGCCAAACGCCGCGAGCTCGCTTTGCAGATCGACGTCACCCACGAGAACCGCAGCGTGCCCTGCGCCCCGTGGCTGAAGACGCAGATCGCCGAGGCGGTAGCTAGCGAAGGCCATGCCGTGTTCGAACTGCCGAGCGGGGCAGGGCATGATGGCATGGCGATGGTCGATGTCGCCGATATCGGCATGATCTTCGTGCGCTGCCGCGGCGGGATCAGCCACAATCCGGCCGAGCATGTCGAGCTCGCCGACGCCGACACCGGCGCGCGGGTGCTGTTGCGTTTCGTCGAGAATTTCCGAGCGCACGGTACAGTGAATAGCTGAGGCTGCCGCGAGCCGGCAGGTACCGATCCCGGCTCCGCCAACCTCAACCCGTGCCGAATCTGGACAGGCCGACCGCGACTGCCGGCTCGGCTCCGCCTATTGCGGGAACATCGTGAACCGCTAGACTTGGCGCCAACGGGGGGAAGGACATGCGGTCGTCCGTCGTCCACGACGTTCAGTTCCCAAAACAACCGGCGCTGCAGCTGATCTATGACACTGCACCGATCGGTCTTGCCTACCTCTCTCCCGACTGCCGTTATCTCCAGATCAATCAGCGCCTCACCGAGATCTGCGGCATTTCGGTCGAAGGTCATCTCGGACGGACCGTGCATGATTGCGTGCCCGCGCTGGCCACCGCGGTCGAAGGCATCGTGCGCTCGATCATGGAGACCGGCGAACCCGTGACCGGCGTGGAGGTCTACGGCCAGCGCCCCGGCCACAATGACGAGCGATGCTGGATCACGCATTGGCATCCGCAGCGCGAGCCGAACGGCAGCATCGTCGGTGTCAACGTTGCGGCCGAGGAGATCACTGATCGCAAACGCAGCGAACGCGAGATCCGCGCCGCGCGCGATGCGGCCGAGAAGGCCTTGCATCATCTGCAGGAGACCCAGGCGTCGCTGATCGAGGCGGAGAAGCTCGCGGCGCTGGGCCGGCTGGTGGCCGGCGTCGCGCACGAGATCAACAGCCCGGTCGGCACCAGCCTCACGGTCGCTTCGGTGCTGGAGCAGAAATGCGCCGACTTCGCCGCCGAAGCTGCGCGCGGCAAGCTGAAGCGGTCCAGCCTCAGCGACTTCATCGAGGTCGTCGAAAGCGCCTCGTCGCTCTTGGTCGGCAACCTCAAGCGCGCCGCAGACCTTGTGCAGTCGTTCAAGCAGGTCGCGGTCGATCGCAGCTATTTCGACCGCAGCGCGTTCGATCTCGGCGAGGTGACCGAGCAGGTGCTCTCGAACCTGCGTCCGGCATTGCCGAAGAACAATCTGGCGCTCGAGGTCGATTGCCCGTCGGGTCTCGTGATGAACAGCTATCCGGGTCCGTACGGCCAGGCGCTATCAAACCTGTTCGTCAATTCGGTGGTGCACGCATTTCCGGACGGCAAGGGCGGCACCATCACGATCCGGCTGCGCGCATCGGGCGTGGACCAGGTCGAAATCCTGTTCGCCGACGATGGCTGCGGGATGGACCGCGATGTGCTGCGGCAGGCCTTCGATCCATTCTTCACCACGCGCCGCGACGTCGGACGGATCGGGCTCGGCCTGCACATCGTCCACAACATCGTCACGAACCGGCTGGGCGGCGAGCTCCATCTCGACAGCGCCCCGGGCATGGGGACGCGCGTGCGGATCACCCTGCCGCGCACGGCCCCGCAGCGCGGGACCGATAGTTGACGGCGGATTGAAGCGCCGAGAAGGAAATCCTCCCGGCCTTTCAAGCCGGAAAACGTCCTTCCAAGGTACCGCCGTAAAAGGCATTCTGCTACCCTTGCTTTCGCCCCCGCCGTCGCGACATTCTGCGGGTAGTCCAGATGGTTACGACGATGAGCCAATCCGCATTCGATCCCTTCGGTGAGCCGGTCCCCGCAGTCGATTCTTCGGCCGCGACCGAGGGCGTGTCGAAATGGCTGAAGACCGCGGGCACCAGCGTGTTCTGGGTGCTGGTGGTCGGCATCGTGCTGGCACGCGCGGTCTATTTCGAGCCCGGCGTGTTCAGCTTCGAGCGTGCCGCTGCCTGGGCGCAGGGTCTGTTCGCCGCGCTCTAGCGGCAGCTATCCGCGGCGCCGTCTTCGCGGCCCGCGCCTCCCGAATGATCCCCTCGAACGCCACCGCCGCCGGCACGTCGAGCCGGCCGGGCGATTTCAGCTGCCACAGCGTGCGTTCGATATGGACGCCCTTGATCGGGATGACCTTCAGTTTCCCGAGCTTCACCTGATCGTCGATCGTCGCGATCGACACGATGGCGACGCCGACGCCTGATGCCACCGCCTGCTTGATCGCCTCGGTGCTGCCGATCTCCAGCGTTCGTTGGAGCTCGACGCGGTGGGCGGCCAGCGCCTGCGCCACCACCTCGCGCGTGCCGGAGCCGGGCTCGCGCACGATCAGGATCTCGTCGTTGAGCAGGCGGACGTCGATCGGGCCTGCGGCAGCCGCGAAGCGGTGATCGGGGCCTGTGATCAGGACCATCACGTCGGTACGCCAGGCCTCGCTGGTCAGGTTCTCGTCCTCGACCGGCCCCTCGACCAGCGCGATCTCGACCTCGTGCCCCAGCATCAGCGCCGCGATGTCGCTGGTATTGGCGCTCACCACATGCAGGTCGATGCCGGGAAAGGCGCGGTGGAACACGCCGAGATATTCCGGGATCATGTAGGTCGCGATCGTCGTGCTGGCGCCGATCCGCAGCGAGCCGCTGTCGAGGTTGCGCAGCGCCTGCAATTCGTCCTCGGCGGCGCGCTCGGCCGCGAACAGGGTCTCGGCATGGCGGGCCAGCGCCGCGCCCTCCCGGGTCGGCCGCACCCCCTTCGGCGTGCGGTCGAGCAGCCGGCAGCCGACCTGCAGCTCGAAATCCCGCACGCCCTTGGAGATCGCCGGCTGGCTGATGTGCAGGAGGTCGGCGGCGCGGGAGAAACTTCCACTTTTCGCCACGGCCGCGAACAGGCGGAGCAGATGCAGGTTGAGGGACATAACTTCTCTCTATCGGGGCAGTCCGAAAAGATATTAGCCAAGAGGCCCGCCCGAGCGCATAAAATCTTCTCCGAAAAGAGGATTTCGTGCCGGAACAAGAACAAGATCAAGGGCAGGAGCAGGGGATGCTGAAGGGCATCATCCTGCTCATTCCGGGCATTCTGCTCTGCGGGGTGGTCACGGTCATCTCGCTCGGCATCCAGGCCGCCGAGGAGCGGGTGTTCGACCACCCCTATATCGAGGCGCTTGTGGTCGCGATCCTGCTCGGGATGGCGGTGCGGACCGCCTGGGAGCCCTCGGAGCGCTGGCGCTCGGGCATCGCCTTCAGCGCCAAGCAGCTGCTCGAGGTCGCGGTGATGCTGCTCGGCGCGTCCATCAGCTTCGCCGCAATCCTGGCGTCGGGCTGGCTTCTGATCGGTGCGATCGCCGCGACCGTCGTGATCATGCTGGCGGTGAGCTATGGCCTCGCCCGCCTGCTCGGGCTCAAGACCAAGCTTGCGATCCTGATCGCCTGCGGCAATTCGATCTGCGGCAATTCCGCGATCGCCGCGGTGGCGCCGGTGATCGAGGCCGATGGCGACGACATCGCCTCGTCGATCTCGTTCACCGCCATCCTCGGCGTGCTGATGGTGCTCGGCCTGCCGCTCCTGATCCCGCTCTTGAAGCTGACCGCGACGCAATACGGCATTCTCGCCGGGCTCACGGTCTATGCCGTGCCGCAGGTGCTGGCGGCGACCGTGCCGGCCGGCATCGTCTCGACCCAGATCGGCACGCTGGTGAAGCTGGTGCGCGTCCTGATGCTGGGCCCGATCGTGGTCGGCCTCTCGCTGTTCGTGGCGCGGCGGCGCAAGGGCGCAGCCAAGGAGGACACTGCAAAAACCGCCTCGATCAGCCCGTTCAAGCTGGTGCCCTGGTTCATTATCGGCTTCCTGGTGCTGGCCGCGCTGCGCTCGTTCCAGCTGGTGCCCGACATCGCGATCGCGCCGGTGACCAGGACGGCGGCGATCCTCACCGTCGTCTCGATGGCAGCACTCGGGCTCGGTGTCGATGTGCGGGTGCTGTCGACCGTCGGCGGCCGGGTGACGGCCGCGGTCACGCTGTCGCTGATGCTGCTGCTGGCCTTGAGCATCGGCCTCGTGCACTTCTTCAAGTAGGGCATGATCCGGAAAAGTGTGTAGCGGTTTTCCCTCGCGACAAACGCGCAGCGTTTGCGCGGAGATCATGCTCAAATCGAACGGCTGGAGCGGGATGACGGTTCGAAGAGCAGGCATCCCGCTTGAGCCACCGGCCGCCTATTCTGCGGCCTTCGCGGTCTTGCCGAACATCCGTGTCGGCGCGGCAAAGCCGCAGGACGTGCCGTCGGTGATCTTGACCTGATCCTCCCAGGGCAGGCGGAAGCGGCCGGACACCATGTCCTGCATGAAGGTGTAGGGGCAATCCATCGCGCCGCCCTTCACCGCGACATAGCCGCGGTGCCACAGCTGATAGATGTTGTTCTCGACGCCCCAGTTGATCCGCGCCTCGCGCACGAGGTCGGGCCGCACCTCGGCGGTGATGATCTCGTCGGCCCGTCCCGTGGTCCCGTGCGCGATGATGCTGCCGTCGAAATTGACGATCATGCCTTCGCCCATCGAGTCGAACGAGCCGTCCGAGCCGCACATGCAGACATTGGCGGTCACCATCAGGTTCTGGAACGCGTTGGCCTGGTTGGTGAAGCGCCAGCTGTCGCGGATCGGCGCGGTGTAGCCCGCAGTGCGGATCATGATCTCCGCGCCCTTGTAGGCGCATTCGCGCGCCATTTCCGGGAACATGCCGTCATGGCAGATGATCAGCGCGATCCTCGCACCTTTCGGCCCATCGATCACCGGAATGCCGATGTCGCCCGGCTCCCACGGCTCGACCGGAATCCAGGGATGGAATTTGCGGTAGTAGAGCTTGATCTCGCCGTGATCGTCGATGATCAGCCCTGAATTGTAGGGATTGCCGTGCGGGTTGAACTCCATGATGGAGAAGCAGCCCCAGATCTTGTTGTCGATGCAAGCCTGCTTGAAGGCCGCGACTTCGGGCCCGTCGAGCCGGCACATGATCTCCGGATTGGTATCCATCGAGAGGCCGTGCAGCGAATATTCGGGAAACACCACCAGATCCATGGTGGCGAGATTGCGCCGCGCCTTGCCGACCATCCAGACGATGCGCTCGGTCTGCCGCGCCAGATCGGCCTTGGTCGCAACCACGGGCAGCTGCAGCTGCACCAGTCCGATCACGACGCCATTGGGTGACTTGTTGAGGCCGCCAAGTCCGTTCATGCCTGTCCTCCCGCCTGTTTGAAATCGGCTGTCATTTCGCGAACGATGATCTTCGTTCGGTCGGGCTCCGGTCCAGCTCCCAGCTAGCAACGATCATGCCAGCAGGATCGGACGATCGGCAAATCAGCTGCCGGTGATTGCTCAGTGGCACGCGGTTTGCTTAATCAAGCGCGGATCTTCTCGCATTCGGGGGAGTGCGTCATGGCGAATTCAGGCGGGACAATCGCGGCGGAGCCGGCGCCGATCACGCTCGACTGGAGCAAGACCGCGCTCGTCATCATCGACATGCAGCGCGATTTCATGGAGCCCGGCGGTTTCGGCGAGACGCTCGGCAACGACGTCAGCCAGCTCGCCCGCGCGGTGCAGCCGATCGCCGCGGTGCTCGCGGCGGTGCGTGAGGCCGGGCTGCTGGTGGTCCATACCCGCGAGGGCCATCTGCCCGATCTCTCCGACGCGCCGCCGGCGAAGGTCGAACGCGGTGCGCCGTCACTTCGGATCGGCGATCCCGGACCGATGGGGCGGATCCTGATCCGCGGCGAAGCAGGGCACGACATCATCCCGGAGCTTTATCCGCTCGACAGCGAGATCGTGATCGACAAGCCGGGCAAGGGCGCGTTCTACGCCACCGAATTCGGCGACGTCCTGCAAAAATACGGCATCGAGAATCTGCTGGTCTGCGGCGTCACCACCGAAGTCTGCGTCAACACCACGGTGCGCGAAGCCAACGACCGCGGCTACCGCTGCGTCGTGATCTCGGACGGCTGCGCGTCCTACTTCCCGGAATTCCACGAGATGGGCCTGAAGATGATCAAGGCTCAGGGCGGCATTTTTGGTTGGGTCACCAATTCAGCCGCGGTGCTGAAGGCGCTTGCTGCCTAGGGCAAGATGAAATCAGGCTGGGACGCCAACAAGGCGTGTTGCCTCTCGCGTCGCACTTCTAACTTTGGAACGCCCGCTTTCAAGGATGAAGCAGACACACGACCCGACGTCGGCGATATCGCCTTGTGACCCATTGCGGACCTATGGAAGGTCTGCTCCTGTGACTCCCTGTTGCTTTCGGAGATCAGCATGGCGGGTGAGCGAGACAAGTATGGCGATTTGGTCGATCCGGCCGAACGATACCAAGAGTTCATGCTCCGGGTTTATGACCTTTGGTCTCAAGCCGAAGAATACGGCTATTCGAAAGAAGCTCGGGGTATCCTCAACCAAGCCCGCCTCATGTTTATGGACGAGTTTCAGACTCTTCATCCGGGTTTCGGAAGGGGCCGCGCGACATGGAGGTAAGGCCGCCGCTGTCGGCGGCTTTCTTCGTTTTATGTCGCCTTGTGGCCCTTAGCTGACCATCGCTCAGAGCCTTCCAACGTCCGCTTTCGGGAGGTGAGCCGACCCGGATCAGGCGGGCCGCCATGGTCGGCTTGTGACCCCAAGGCGGACATATCGCACTAGAGCACAATGTCTGCACCCGGCGTTACAGAGGATCGATCCCGCTCACGCGGCTTGCAATATCAACTCGCTTAGGCGGTCTGGTGCGTCGAGCATGGCCATGTGCCCAACATCAGGCAACTCGAACGTGGCCCAAGACTTGTCGCTCTTGCATTCTGCCAGTGCCTTATCAAACGGCGGCTGTGGAAATTTGGGGAGACGGATATAGGTCTTCTTCGCGACCTTTTGGAGCGCCCCGGTAACCTTGATCGGCTGAAGATAGGTGCCGACTGGATGCGGAGTCACTTTGGACTCGGCGAACGCTCGATCGCGTTCGGCAACGACAGCGGGCGGATACGTCGTCGATCCACGAACACCTGCCTCGCCCTTGTCGATGGCAGTTTGTATGCCTTTGCGAACCGGCTCGGCTGCGGTGTCCGCCCCCCTTTGTCCGTCGGCTGGAATGAAGGCATCAAGCCACACAACCGATGAGACGCGATCGCCTATGCTTTCGAGCGCGCCGGAGCCTACATAGCCTGCGAAGGACCACGCCACGAGGCAGACGTTCTCGAGACCTTCCCACTTGATCAAGTTGACGACATCGGCGATGTGGGTGTCCAGATTGACGTCCTTGCTCAGCAAGTGCGAGCGATCGGCCAAACCGGTGAGCGACTGAGCAAATACCTTGTTGCCGCTCTGTTCGAGCCGGTCAGTGACCCGGCGCCATATCCAGCCGCCGCAAAAAGCCCCCGAGACCAAGACGAAGGTCTTTCGCGCTGATTGGGCGTGGGCTGCACCTATTACGGCGGGGGCCGCTGATGCCGCGAGACCGCCGGCTGCAGCACTGCGAAGCATGCGACGGCGAGTAATTCCACAATTCAACATGACAAATTCCTGTTGTTTGAAGAATGGAATATTGGACTATTAGCGGATTGCAACCTGTAGGATATCCGCGCATCGTTTTGCTGCCAAGATCTGCAATTGGCCCAAAGCCCACATGACCAATCGCGCCTCTTCTGTCGGATTCTGGCGATAATGCGGACGTCGTTCAACGGGCGGATTTATGGATACACGACTTGGTTGAGGACGCGGACTCATTAGCGCGTAGCCATAGCCGGATCGAAGCGCCTAGCCCTTCGCGGCGGGGGCGGGCGGCACCGGCAGAATGATTTCGGAAGCGACCTTCCAGTCCTTTCCGATCCGAAGCCAATTGATGATCATCAGAAACGGCCTGGGTGTTCCATCCTGCCCCGCATAAGAGACCGTGATGTTCATCGGCACGTAGGACTCGGCGACGTCGCGCGTCAGGCCGACAATCCTGAGCTTCGAATAATCCGGCTCGAGCACGACCGGGCCGGAGGTGCCGATATCATGAAGCTTTTGGTCAATCGCCTCGTTGCCCCAAAAGCCGGCCCAGTTCCCCTCGGACTGGATCGCGCTCCTGGCCACCAACAGGGTCGAAGGCGATTGCCAGAACATCCCATGCAGAGCCTTGAAATCGTGCTTGTTGGCTAATTCCATCAGTTTGCCGAACTTCGATTTTATCGCGCTGAGGGTCGTAGCATCCAGCGGCTCTTGCCTGGCGGCGGGGGATGCTGACGTGACAGTGCCGGTGGCAAGAACTGAGGCCGCGATAGCGACCAGAAATGTCTTGTAGTACATGCAGGAAATTCCCTTCGAACGTCCAGCTCGCGTCGTGACCGCTCCCGGCGCGAAAGCGCCGGGAGCAGTACCCTCACTTCGCGAGCGCCGCCTTTTCGATGACCTCAGCGACTTGCTTCGCATGGACGACGAGCGAGGCATGGCTGCCGGCGACTTCCGTCGTCTGGGCCTTCATCCTGGCTGCGAACGACTTCTGGGCCTCCGGCGCGATGACCTTGTCCTTCGTGCTGATGACGTAGAACGTCGGCTTGTCATGCCAGGCCGCAATGTCGACGGGGGCTTCGAACGCAACGTGGTTCAACGGAAGCTGCGAATTGGCCAGGTGCGCGGCGATTTCCGGCGGCAGGTCGGCCGCGACAGCCGACGGAAACACCTTGGGATCGATGTACAGATTGCCCTTCGCGTCGGGATGGATCGCATTGCCGCCTTCCGTCGGCGGGCCGGCCTTGGCCAGTGACGCCAGGGATTCGCCGACCTCCGGCGCGAAGGCGGAAACATAGACCAGCGCCGAGATCTTGGGATCGTTGCCGGCTTCCGTGATCACCACGCCGCCCCATGAGTGGCCGACGAGGACGGTCTTGCCGTCCTGCTTCGCGAGCGCCTGCTTGGTGGCATCGACGTCGGCGGTAAGCGAAGTGAGCGGATTTTCTACGAGCGTGACGTTGTAGCCTTTCTTCGTGAGAATATCGGCGACGGGTTGCCAACTGGTCTGGTCCACGAACGCGCCGTGCACCAGCACGATGTTGTGGGCTGCCCCCTTGGGCAGTTCGGCGGAATTGGCCGAGCCGACCAATGTCGATCCGGCCAGGAGTATGGTGGCGGCTGAGAGGAGGAGATTTCGCATCGATTGTTCCTGTTGACGTATCGGACGAACATGGTCCGGGGGAATGGGGCAGGCGTTTCCAGCAGGTCGCGGTTCTTCCATCTGCCGTTGGCGAAATGGTTGCCGCACGTCACGTCGGCCCGCGGCGGTATCTGGTATTCCACGGCCCCTTCGGACGATAGAGATCCATCGTCCGCATGTTGTGTCCAATCGTCCGCAGGACTAATCTCGGCGGGCATGGACATACTCGCGCAGGTGCTCGATCGCGTTCGTCTGAGCGGGACGCTGCTCTTTCACTTCGAGCTGGGTCATCCCTGGCGTCTTGAGTTGCCGGCGCGTCCCTACGCTCTGTTTCACTATCTCAGCCAAGGCGCAGCGACCCTTGCGGTCGGACAGGGGCAGAAAATCCAGATGACCGGGGGCGACTTTGTCGTCATCACGCGCGGAGAGCCCCATGTGTTTTATTCGGATCGCCGGGCCGAGCCGCTGCGGATCGTGGATATCGATCGATCGTCGCCGCGTCTTGGCTTCATTCGTCACGGCGGCCGTGCCAAGCCGCTCTCGGCCATGCTCTGCGGCAATTTCACGGTGTCGCGGCCGCTGCTTGGCAACGTGCTGGAGTTACTTCCACCCGTGCTCTTGCTGAAGCCAACGGCGGACAATGGTTGGCTTGAAGCAATCCTGCGCCGCTTGATGAGCGAGTCTGCGACTGAGCGTCCCGGTCAACGCGTCGCGCTTTCGCGATTGACGGAAGTGCTCTTTGTCGAGGTGCTCCGAAGCTGGATCGCATCTCTCGGTCCCGGAGAGGGCGGGTGGCTCGGAGCGATATCCGACCCGCACATCGGGCCCGCACTGAAGCTGATCCACGAAAACCCGGAGCGGCCCTGGGCCCTGAGCGACCTCGGCCGCCGCGTGGGGCTCGGCCGTTCGGCATTTTCGGCCCGTTTCACCAGGCTCGTCGGCCAGTCCATGCATCGTTACGTCATCGAACGCCGGATGGCAGAAGCCGCGTTCCTGCTCGAAACCAGCGACGAGCCGATCGCACGCATTGCGAGCCGGGTCGGTTACGAGACGGCGGCGGCGTTCTCGAAGCTGTTCCACCGGCATCACGGCCTGTCGCCCGGCCGGTATCGTGCGGCTCGACGATCTGACGGCGGAGGAAGGCAAGGGGACGCTCAGGAAGCCGAAGTTGCCGAATGAGCTTGGTCGAGGCGTCCTGGCGAGAGCGGATGTCCGCGCAATTTCGGAATATTAGAAACTTATCCCTGAGTTGCCCGACGTGTCAAGCTGACCGATCTACCTGGAGCCGCCGCCGGCACCTTTGCATGGGGTTGTTTTCGATATTTTAGCAGCGCCCCCTGCGAGGCCCCCATAACTTCATCTTGCCCTAGCCGCCCTTCACCGCACCGGCCGTCAGTCCCGCAACGATCTGCCGCTGCGCCATCACGGTGAGCAGCAGCACCGGCGCGGTCACGATCAGCGCCGCGGCAGCCAGCGGGCCCCAGCTCAGCTGGTCGAACGAGATCATGTTGTAGACGGCGACCGGCAGCGTGCGGGTCTCGCGCCCGGCCAGCACGATGCCGAACACGAAGTTGTTCCAGGAGAAGATCACCGCGAGGATGAAGGCGACCGCAAGGCCGGGCCTCGCGATCGGCAGCGCAACATGGCGGAACACCTGCCAGCGCGTCGCGCCGTCGATCAGCGCGGCTTCCTCCAGCTCCAGCGGCGTGGTCTCGAAATAGCCGATCATGATCCAGATCACGATCGGCACCGTGACCACGAGATGGATGATGATCTGCGGCACCAGCGTGCCGAGCAGGCCGAGCCACTGGAACAGCAGGAACAGCGGGATCAGGTAGGACAGGCCCGGCGTGATGCGCGCGATCAGGATCACGATCGCCGATTTATGCGCCGCCATCCGCGCGATGCCGTAGCCCGCGGGCACGCCGACCAGCATTGCAAGTCCGGTGGCGCAGCCGGTGACGACGAGGCTGTTGGTGAAATAGGTCAGGAAGCGGTTGGAGGCGAACACGTCGGCATAGTTCTTCCAGGCGATATGCTCCGGAAAGAACACCGGCGGATAGGAGGCGTTGTCGATCTCGAATTTCAGCGACAGCGAGCCCATCCAGAGGAAGAACAGGATCGCCGGTGAGACGATGACGAACACCGACAGCCACAGCCCGATCCGGCCCAGCACATAGCGCAGGTTCATGCCTCGCTCCCGAGCTGGGACGTCCACAGCAGGCGCTTGCGCAAGTAGAGCAGCAGCGCCGCCAACGCGACGATCAGCAGGAAGAACACCACCGCGATCGCCGAGCCGTAGCCGAGGTCGTAATAGACGAAGGCGACGCTGTAGAGATAGACGTTGATGGTCTCCGACGCCGAGCCCGGCCCGCCTTGCGTGATCGCGAAGATGATGTCGAAGCTTTTCACCGCGTCGATCATGCGGATCATGCCGGCGATGAACAGGAACGGCATGATCAGGGGAAGCGTGATGAAGCGGAACACCTGCCAGAAATTGGCGCCGTCGATCTGCGCGCTCTCATAGGGTTCGGTCGGGATCGCGGCGAGGCCGCCGAGCACGATCAGCATCACCAGCGGCGTCCATTGCCAGGTCTCGACCAGCACCAGCGAGGGGATCACCGTCGTCGGGTTGAACACCCAGAGCTGCGGCGGCAGGCCGACCAGCGACAGCAGATAGTTCAGCACGCCGAGCTGCGGGTGGAACATCATGGTCCAGACCAGCGCGATCGCCACCGGCGTTGCCATCATCGGCATGATGAAGATGCCGCGCAGGAAGCCGCGCGCGGCGAATTTCTGGTGAAACACGACAGCGGCCAGCGTGCCGAACACCAGCGGCAGCAGCACCGAGAGCGCGGTGTAGGACAGCGTGTGCCCGACCGCCTCGACGAAGCGCGGATCGGTCGGCAGCCGCAAATAGTTGGCGAGGCCGACGAAGGTGGTGGGCGAGCCGACCTTCCATTCCTGCAGGCTCATCCAGATCGTGAACACCCAGGGAAAGATGATCACCGCCAGCACCACGACGAGCGCTGGGATCACGAACGGCCAGTACGACGGCGGCCGCCATTCACGCGCCGGGGCGGCCTGTTCGGCTGCCACCGGCGAAGCTTGTGTCACCACACTCACGCTTTTTCGCTACGCTCCAGGATGGGGCGGAATTGCTCGTGCGCCTTTTTCAGCTCGGTGGCGGGATCGGCGCCCGACAGCGTCGCGGTCAGCGCCGCACCGACGATGTCGCGGAATTCGGCGACCGGGATGATGACGGGCAGGCCGAGCTTGGAGATCTTGGCCGAGTCGACCACCGACTGCAGCCATTCCTTGGTCTTCACACCCTTGGCGACCTCGGCATCGTCGACGATCGAGTTGCGGAATGGCACGCCGCCGCCGGCCTGCAGCAGGCGGGCGCCCTGGCCCCGCGAGACCACCCATTGGCACAGCAGATAGGCGGCTTCCTTGTTCTTGCTCGCCGCCGCAATTCCGACGCCGTCGCCATAGGTCGAGGAGAATTTCCCCTTCGGGCCGGCGGGCACCAGCGTGTAGCCGACCTTGCCGACGACACGCGAGGCGGCCGGGTCCTCCAGCGGTGGCGCCCAGCCGTCGGCATCGATCCACATCGCCGATCGGCCTTGCGTGAACGAGGCCATCGACTCCATCCAGTTGAAGCCGGCGACGCCGGGCGGCGCGCATTTCGTCAGCAGTCGTTGATACAGCTTGGTGGCCTCGATCGCCTCGGGGCCGTCGGTCAGGATGTTGCCCTTGGCATCGAGGAATTCGCCGCCATAGTTCAGATAGAAATTGGTCCACATCGCCATGTTGGCGTTGCGCAGGCCGCGGCCGACGAAGCCGTAGATGCCTTCCTTGGGATCGGTGAGCTTCTCGGCTGCGACCGCCATCTCGTCCAGTGTCTTCGGGACCTCGACGCCCTTCTTCTGGAACAGCTCCTTGTTGTAGTAGAGGATGAAGTAGTCGACCGACCACGGCAGCGACAGCATCTGGCCCTTGTCGTTGCGCGCATATTGCAGGCCGGCCGCGGAGAAATCGCTCTCGACCAGATCCGGCAGGGTCATGCTCGGATCCTTGAGATAGGGCGACATGTCGGCGAGCCAGCCGGCCTTCTCGAACTGCCGCTTCTGCACGTGATAGCTGAGGTGGACGACGTCGAAGCTCGGCTTGCCCGACGACAGCTCGATCACGCATTTCTGGCGCTGCTGCTGCTCGGGGACCTGCTCGGATTCCACCTTGATGCCGGTGAGCTCGGTGAATTCCTTGATGTATTTTTGCAGATTGTCGCCGCGCGGTCCCTTGGCGAGGCTGACTTCGAGCGTGGTGCCGGAGTATTTCTTCCAGTTGACCTCGGCGCGGGCCGGAAACCCGGTCAATCCAACCGCGCCGGCGGCGGCGGTGCCGGCCAGCATCTGCCGGCGCGAGATCAGGTGATGCGACATGTTTCTCTCCCCTGGGACGGTTCTTATTTGGGAGAGATACTAGAGCATGATCCGGAAAAGTGAACACCGGTTTTCCGGACGGATCGTACATCAATCGATGCAGGTCAAGCATCGATGCAATCAAGGTTCGCATCGATGCTCGAGTGGCGGCGCCGCATGATGCAGCGCCGCGCGAGCTTGGGTCGCTATGCCTTGACGAAGGCGAGCAGGGTGCCGTTCGCCGCAGCCGGCGGCACGGTGACGCCGCCGCCGCTCTTCACGCCGGTCGCGCCCAGCACCTTCTCGGTGGCGGCAAGGTCGGCTGCGATCACGAGGCCGGCGCCGCCGCGATCGGACAGGCCATCCAGCGACAGGCCGGGATAGCGCTTGCCGAGCTGCTCCCTGGTGAGGAACACGAAGTCGGCGCGGTCGCCGCCGGATTGCACCGCAACCGCACCGTCGGGATCGTTCCTCACCGCGATATCGATCATCTTGGAGAGATGCGCAGCATCGGCTGCGGGATCGGGCGAGACGATCAGCACCTGCTTGAGGCGTTTTGCCCCATTGGCGTGCGTCATCAATTCGGGAATCCACACCGTCTCGCGGGTCTTGTGCTGGCAGGCGAAGATGCGGACGCCGCCGGGCGCCTCTGCGGTCGGCCACTGGAAGGTGCGGAATTTTGCCGCCGAGACCGTGCCGTTCGGCAAGGTCACCGGACGCTCGAAATCGGTCGGCCCGATCGGCGTGTAGCCGCGGGAGCGAATCTCCTCGGCGCCGGCGGCGGAATCCACCGCGGTGAAGGCGATCCGCTCGATGCCTTCGCCGCGCTTCTCGAGGAAGGCGCGCGCCGGAGCATTATGTTCCGTCGGCGTCAGCACGCCGAGCAATTCCATGTAGTCGGGATCGAACATGATGGTGTAATTGCCCGATCCCATATGCGCACTGTGGGTGCCGCGCGGCGACACGGTAAAGCCGAGCCGCTTGTAATTCTCGGCGGCCTTGTCGAGGTCTTTCACCATGACCACGGCGTGATCGATTCCGATGACGTTCTTGAGTGCCACTTGTTGTCTTCCCGGCTGAAATAGGAGAGTAGAGTAAAGCTAACCAGAATGACCGGGCGCCCGCAAGAAAGGATCATGATGAGCAGCAATGCCGTGCGCTGGCCCAATTCGCTCTGGGCCGCAGCGACGCCATCAGGCCCCGATTGCCCCGAATTGACCGGCACGCAGCAGGCCGATGTCGTCATCATCGGCGGCGGCTTCACCGGGCTGTCGACTGCGCTGCACCTGCGCGAGGCCAATGTCGACGTCGCGATCGTCGAGGCCGCCGAGCCGGGCTGGGGCGCCTCAGGCCGCAACAACGGGCAGGTGATCCCGACGCTGTCGCGCCCCGATCCCGATGACATCATCAAGCGGCACGGCGCCGCCGGCGAGCGCTTCGTCGCGATGCTGCGCGACAGCGCGGCCATGCTGTTCGAGGTCGTCAAGCGCTACAACATCGCAGCCGAACAGGAGCAGGCCGGCTGGGTGCAGCCGGTGCATTCGCCGGGCCGCATCAAGATCGCGGAGCGGCGGGTGCAGCAATGGTCGAAACTCGGCGCGCCGGTCGAATTGCTGTCGCGCGATCAGACGAGGGACATGCTCGGCTCGGATGCGTGGTATGGCGGTTTCTGGAACAGCACCGGCGGCCACGTCAATCCGCTGGCGCTGGCACGCGGCCTTGCGTGCACCGTGCTCGGCCTCGGTGGGCGGATCTATGCCCGTTCGCCTGCGCTGAGCTTCGAGCGCCGCGGCGATCGCTGGGTGGTGAAGACCGAGAAGGGCGAGATCTCCGGCCGTGCGCTTGTTGTCGCGACCAATGCCTATAGCGGCGAGTTCGCGAAATCCTTGGTGCCGGAGATCGCGACTGAGGTGATGCCGGTGCTGTCGTGGCAGATGGCGACGCAGCCGCTGTCGGACAATGTCCGCAAGACCATCATCCCCGGCCGGCAGGCGATGTCGGACACCCATGGCGAGCTGTATTTCGCGCGCTACGACGCGCGCAATCGCCTCGTCACCGGCGGCGCCGTGCTCGGCCCGGGCGACAAGACCGGGCGGCTGAAGGCGCGGGTGACCGAGCGGTTGCAGCGCCTGTGGCCGCAGATCGGCGATGTCTCGTTCGACTATGTCTGGAACGGCTATGTCGGAATGACGGCCGATTTCCTGCCGCGCATGCATCGGCTCGGACCGAATGCCTTTGGCTGGACCGGCTGCAACGGCCGCGCCGTCGCGCTGACGATTCCGCTCGGCCGCGAATTGGCGAAGGCAGTGCAGGGTGTGCCGGAGAGCGAGCTGGCGCTGCCGTTCACCGAGCCGGTGCAGTACATGGCGCATGGCTTGCTGCGCAAGCTCGCGCCCTGGATGCTGGTGCTGTACCGGCAGCGCGACGCTCAGGAGCTGGTCAGGGGTGATCGCTTCGAGCTGCTGCGCTGGGCCGAGTACTTCCTGGCCTCGCGCCGCTCGCGCTAGAGGGCGCGGCTTGATCAGGCGATCAAGGCGTCGCGCTTGCGCGTGAAGTCGCCGCCGGGAATCGCCGACAGCAGTGCCTGCGTATAGGGATGCTGCGGCTTGCCGAACACCTCGGCGGTCAGCCCTTGCTCGACCACGGCGCCATCCTTCATGACAGCGACGAGATCGCAGATCTGCGCGGCAACACGCAGATCGTGGGTGATGAAGATGATCGAGAGGCCGAGCTGCTGGCGCAGTTCGGCAAGCAGTTTCAGGACCTGCGCCTGCACCGAGACGTCGAGCGCCGAGACCGGCTCGTCGGCGACCAGCACGTCCGGCTTCAGCGCAAGCGCGCGCGCCAGCCCGATGCGCTGGCGCTGGCCGCCGGAGAATTCGTGCGGGAAGCGGTCGCCGGCGGACGGGTCGAGCCCGACCAGCTCGAACAGCTTTCGCGCTTCTGCGATCGCGGTGGCGCGGTCGGTGCCGTGCACGATCGGTCCCCGCGCCACCAGTTCAGCCGCCTTGCGGCGTGGGTTGAGCGAGGCGAACGGATCCTGGAACACCATCTGGATATGACGGGTCTCGCGCCTGATCTCGTCGCGGCCAAGCTTGGCCCAGTCCTTGCCGTCGAGCACGATCGAGCCGGTCTCGGGATCGATCAGCCGGACGATGCAGCGCGCCAGCGTCGATTTGCCCGAACCGGACTCGCCGACGATGCCGAGCGTCGCGCCGCGTGGCAGATGCAGTGAGACGTTCTTGACGGCCTCGGTGACCCGCGCGCCGCGACCGAGGAAGCCGCCGGTGCGGTAGGTTTTTGAAACCCCGTCGATGGTCAGGATGTCCTTGCCGGACAGGATGCGCGGCGGCGGCGCCTTCAGCGGCGGCACGGCTGCGATCAGCTGCCTGGTGTAGGCATGCTGCGGATCGTTCAGCACCTCGTCGGCGGTACCTTGCTCGACGATCGCGCCGTGCTGCATCACCACGACGCGGTCGGCGATCTCGGCGACCACGCCGAAATCATGGGTGACGAACAGCACCGCGGTCTTCTTGCGCTGCTGCAGATCGCGGATCAGCTTCAGGATCTGGGCCTGCGTCGTGACGTCGAGCGCGGTGGTCGGCTCGTCCGCGATCAGGAGTTTTGGGTCGAGCGCGAGCGCCATCGCGATCATGGCGCGCTGACGCTGGCCGCCGGAGAGTTCGTGCGGATAGGCCTTTGCGGCCGCCTTGGGATCGGGGATACGAACGTCCTCGAGCAGCGCCAATACCCGCGCATTGATCGCGGCCTTGGACAGGCCGGTGTGGATCGCGAACATTTCGCCGATCTGGTCGCCGATGGTGCGCAGCGGATTGAGCGCCGTCATCGGCTCCTGGAAGATCATTGCGATGCCGGCGCCGCGGACCTCGCGCATCGCGGCCGGGGCGGTCGCACAGAGGTCGCGGCCGTCGAACATCATACGGCCGCGTTCGATCGTCACCTCGTTCGGCAGCAGCCGCATGATGGCGTTGGCCATCATCGACTTGCCGGATCCGGATTCGCCGACCACGCAGAGGATCTCGTTCGACGCGACAGACAATGAGACGTCGGACAGCGCGTGCGGCCGGTCGGCGCCCTTGGGCAGGCGTACCGTCAGGCCGTCGAGCGAAAGGACGGGTTCGCTCATCGGCTCTTCAGCCTCGGATTGAGCGCATCGTTGAGGCCCTGGCCGACCAGGGACACCGCGAGCACGGTGACGAGGACCGCAATGCCGGGGATCGCCGAGACGTACCACTGCACCCGCAGCACGTCGCGGCCGAGCCCGATCAGATTGCCCCAGGAGGCGACGTTGGGATCGGACAGCCTCAGAAATGCCAGTGCGCTTTCCAGCAGGATCGCGACCGCCATCACCACGCTGGCATAGACGATGACAGGCGGCAGCGCGTTGGGCAGGATCTCGCCGAGGATGAGCTGGACGTCCCTCATGCCGAGCGTCTTGCCGGCCTGGACGAATTCGCGGTTGCGCAGCGACAGGAACTCGGCGCGGGTCAGCCGCGCCGGCGCCGGCCACGACACCACGCCGACTGCAATGGTCACCGTGGTGAGGGTCGAGCCGAACACCGCGACCAAGACCAGCAGCAGCACGAAGTTCGGCAGGGTCTGGAACGCCTCGGTGATCCGCATCAGGACATTGTCGACCCAGCCGCCGTAATAGCCGGCGAAGGCGCCGACCAGAATGCCGATCAGGATCGCGATCACGGTGGCGACGCCGCCGATCAGCAGCGAGATCCGCGCGCCGTAGAATATCTGCGCGGCGATGTCGCGGCCGGAATTATCCGTCCCGAGCAGGAAGCGTGGATTGGAGAACGGCCAGACCAGCGGCCGGCCGGCCAGCGCGAGCGGATCGCGCGGATACAGGAAGCCCGCGCTGATCGCCATCGCGATCACCAGCAGCAGCAGGATCAGGCCGATCACCGCGGCCGGGCTGCGGAAGTAGCGTTTCAGCGCGTCCATCGTCAGCCCTCCGCCGCGATGCGGGGATCGAGCCGCGCGTAGAGCAGGTCGACCACGAAGTTCACCGCGATGACCAGCAGCGCGGACACGAACACGATGCCGAGCAGGGTGTTGAGGTCGCGCTGCACCACCGATTCATAGGCGAGGCGGCCGAGGCCGGGCAGCGAGAACACGCTCTCTACCACGACCGAGCCGCCGAGCATGGTGCCGGCCTGCAGTCCGATCAGCGTCACCATCGGCAGCAGCGCGTTGCGCAGCACGTGGCGGGTGATGACGTGGGTCTCGTCCAGCCCCTTGGCGCGGGCGGTGCGGACGAAGTCGAGGTTCAGGACCTCCAGCATCGAGGCACGCATGATGCGCAGGTAGATCGCAAGGAAGATCAGCCCGAGCGTCAGTGTCGGCAGCACGAGGTGCGCGGCGATGTCGAGCACGCGCCAGATTCCGGTCTGCACGGTGCCGATGTCCTCGAAACCGCCCGGCGGCAGCCATTGCAGATAGACCGAGAATACCACGATCGCCATCAGTCCGAACCAGAACGAGGGGGTGGCGTAGAAGATCAGGCCGAGGGTGGAGATCAGCGTGTCCGGCCAGCGGTTGACGCCGCGCGAGGCGATCACGCCGAACACGAGGCCGAAGAAGAACGCAAACGACAGCGATGCGGTCATCAAGAGGATGGTCGGCGGCAGCCGTTCCAGGATCACGGTCGCCACCGGCTTGCCGTAGATCGAGGAGAAGCCGAGATCGAGCCGCACCAGGTGCCACAGATAATTGCCGAGCTGCGCCGGAACCGAGAGGTCGAGACCGTACAGTTTACGCAGCTGTTGCGCCGTCGCGGCATCGCCACCGCCCATCTGCGCCATCAGCGCGTCGACGGTGTCGCCCGGCGCGAGCTGCAGCAGCAGGAACACGCCGATCAGGATCAGGAACAAAGTCGGAATCGAGGCGGCGAGCCGCCGCCCCGCAAGGCTCAGGATACGCATGCCGCTATTTTACTGATCCAGGGCTAGGCCGAAAGCCAAAGATCGTGCCAGCTCGCCGAGCCCCAGCGCGGCGTATTGGAGTGGTTGCGCGCCTTGGCGGTGATCACGGTGACGAAGATCTGCTCGATCGGCATCCAGACCGGCAGCTCGGTGTTCACCTCCTTGACGAAGTCGGCATAGAGTGCCTTGCGCTTGACCGGATCGACCTCGGTGGCGGCATTGTCGATGGTGGCATCGACGGTCTTGTCCTCCCAGCCCCACTGGTTGGTCCACGGCGCGCCCTTGGGCTGGCCGGAGCGGTACCACACCGTGGTCGAGACTGCGGGATCGTTGCGATATTGGTGCCAGCCGGTGGCGAGGTCGAAGGCGTGGTCGTCATAGACCTGCTTGAGGAAGCCGCCGCCGTCGTTGCGCACGATGTCGACCTGGATTCCGACTTCGCCCAGCGATTGCTGGATGAAGGTCGACCACAGCGAGATGTCCTCGCCCCAGGGCGCCGGCAGCAGCTTCAGCGCGAAGCGGTTGCCGCCGCTGGCCTTGAAGCCGGCCTCGTCGAGCAGCGCGATCGCCTTGGCCTTGTCATATGGATATTGCGGCGTATTCGGCCCGGGATAGAAGTCGGTCGAGGTCGAGGGGATCGGGCCGGTGCCGAGCTTGGCGAAATCGCCCAGGAAATTCTCGATGAAGAACGGCACGTTGATCGCATGCGCGATGGCGCGGCGGACGCGGATGTCGGCCAATTCCTTGCGGCGGAAGTTGAACTCGATGGTGTTGGTGCGGGCGTTGCCCTCATTGCCCTTGGTCGAGACGATGAAGCGCTTGTCCTTGCCGAGCCGCGCCATGTCCGAGATCGTCAGCCCCGAGAACGGACTGTAGTGCAGCTCGCCGGCCTCCATCTGCGCGGCCGCGGCGGCGCGGTCGGTGATCACCTTCCAGACGATGCGGTCGAGATAGGGGGCGTTGGGTCGCCAGTAGTCCGGGTTGCGGTCGGCGATGATGTATTGCCCGCGCTCGTATTTGACGAACTTGAACGGCCCGGTGCCGACCGGCGCCAGGTTGGTCGGGTTCTGGCGGATGTCGCCGCTCTCATAGAGATGCTTGGCGGAGACATAGCCGAGGTCGGGCAGGGCGCGGAGCAAGAGGTTCAGCGGCATCGGCCGTTCGTAGCGGAAGATCGCGGTCTGCGGATCGGGCGTATCGACCGCTGTCAGGAACAGCTGCAGCGTCGATCCGTAGTTGAGGATCTTCTTCCACATGTTCATCGCGGTGAAGGCGACGTCCTCCGAGGTGAACGGCTTGCCGTCATGCCAGGTGATGCCCTTGCGCAGCTTGAAGGTGACGGTCTTGCCGTCCGGCGTCGCCTCCCAGCTCTCGGCGAGCACGCCGACCGGCTGTCCCTGGGCGTCGAGGTCGACCAGGTTCTCCTGGATCTTGCCGCCGATGATGTAGACGCCGGTCGAGGCCTGGATGCTGGGGTTGAGCTGGCGCTGCTCGGCGCCGTAATGGACGTTGAACACGCCGCCCTTGCGCGGGGTTTCCTGCGCGAAGGCCCGCATCGGATTGATGACGTTGGCCGCAATCGCGGCCGAGGTCAGAAGGGCCGTGCGGCGGTTGATCTCGAGGCGGGACAAATCCATACGCGGGTCTCCGGAACTGGTCAGGACGTACATAAAGGCTTGGATCGGGGCGGCCAGCAGGTCGGTCGTGGTGCCCTTTGCGATGTTACGATGGAATGGGAACCCGAGTCATTTTCTAATGCCTCGGCCTTTTGGAGGACCGTTTCCGAAACCTGAAGTGGCCTGCTGCAGTGCTTCGCAACCCGGATTGCGCGCCGCATTGTCGCATGGCGACGGCGCGAGATGCGCCAGGTGATTCTCTCGAAGGCCCGTTTCGGGAGCCCCGAAGCGACGCAAAGCCTGTAATTTTAGGGGTCGGAAGCACCTTGACTGGAAAAAACACTGGAAAAATCCCTGATTCGGGGGCTGTCCACAGCGATATTGTGGTGGGGAGTGCAGAAAACACTGTTTTTCTCGGCGTTTTCCGCCATATCGTGCCCACTCCAGAATCAATGGAGCAACCATGGCTACCCAACTGTCGAAGTCGCAAGTGATCGAGAAGATCGCGACCACCACCGAACTCTCCAAGCGCGACGTCAAGAACGTTTTGGACTCGCTCGTCGATGTCGGCCACAAGGAGCTGAAGAAGGCCGGGGTGTTCCTCGTCCCCGGCTTCGCGAAGTTCGTGGTCGTCAAGAAGCCTGCGACCAAGGCGCGCAAGGGCACCAACCCCTTCACCGGCGAAGAGATGATGTTCAAGGCCAAGCCGGCCCGGAAGATCGTCCGCGCACGGCCGGTCAAGGCCGCCAAGGACGCGGTTTAAGACGAAAAGGCCTCCGGTGACGGAGGCCTTTTGCTTTTGAGCCGTCGCTACCTGCCTGGGTTGCTGCCTGCCAAAGCAAGAAATCTGGAGCTCCGGTTCTGGTCGAACCAGAATCGGGGCTCTAGACCACCGGCGATCGGCCACCATCGACATTGATGGCGGTGCCGGTGATGTAGGAGCCTTGCTCCGAGGCCAGGAAGCAGGCGAGGTTGGCGAACTCCTCCGCTTCGCCGATGCGGCCGAGCGGCGTGCCCTTGGCAAGGCCCTTGGCGAATTCCCCGAAATCCATGTTCGGCGCCTGGGCAGCATGCCGCTTGACCCATTGATCGCTCATGATCAGGCCGACCAGCAGCGCATTCACCAGGATGTTGTGCTCGCCGCCCTCATTGGCCATGACCTTGGTCAGCGCCATGCCGGCGGCGCGCGACACGGAGGTCGGCGCGGAATTGCCGGCCGGCGCCTTCGCAAAGGTGTTGAGCACGTTGATGATGCGGCCCCATTTGCGCTGCTTCATGCCCGGCCAGACCAGCCGGCTGAACCGGATCGCGGCGAACAGTTTCAGGTCGAGGTCCTCTTGCCAGGCCTCGTCGCTGATGCTCTCGAACGCCAGCGTGCGCGCGGTGCCGGCGTTGTTGACCAGTACGTCGATCCCGCCGAGATCGGCGACGATCTTGTCATGGGCCGTCTTGATATCGGCGGCCTTGGCGACGTCGCAGACATAATCCCGCACCACGAGGCCGTCCTTGGCGAGCGCCTCGCGCGCCGCGGCGAGGTCGGCCGCGCCGCGGGCGAGGATCGCGACCTTGGCGCCGGATTCCGCAAACCGCCGCGCCACCGCGATCCCGATACCCTTGCTGCCGCCGGTGACCACCGCGACGCGGTCTTTCATCGATAGGTTCATTGTTGTTCTCTCCGATGGATCAAGGTCCCGGAGCGACGCTATCAAACCGACAGCGCGACCAACAAGGTCATGCAGAGCAGGTGTGCCGTGACAATAATCGCGAGATGGAGCGGGCCGGACATCGGAAGTCTCCATGGTTATGCGGGGTGAGGCACCTCGTCAGGTGAGCACGTCGCTCAGCCCCCTCTCCCGCTTGCGGGGGAGGGTTGGGGTGGGGGTCTCTCCGCGAGTCATATCGTGGAGAGAGCCCCCACCCGCCGCGTGCTGAGCGCGCGGCGGCCTCCCCCGCAAGCGGGAGAGGCGAAGGGAGTCTGCGAACACCAACGTCATACGCGTCCTTTCCAACGGGAGGTGTGCGCGCGGCCTAGTTCGACCTCGCGCCTGCGGTAAAGCTGCGGTCGACGGCCTTGCCGACATCCAGCGTCTTGCCGAGGATGCCGTAACGCGTGGCGCGATCGGAGGCGGCTTGCACCTCCTTCACCACGGCCTCGTCGATCGCGATCGGCGAGGTCCTCTGCGCTGTGTAGGCGGCGAGCAGCACGTCCTCCGGCAGCTTGGTCAGCTCGGCGGTGCTCCTGGCGTATTCTGCGAGATGGTCGAGCGACCACAGCCGCGCCTTGTTCAGCCGCTGCACCAGGTCCTGCACCGCGGCGCGCTTGGTCGCGATCGCGTTGTCGGAGGCGACGATGAAGGTCACGGTCGGCGTCAGGCCCTCGCCATCGGCAACGACCCGCGCGCCGTCCTTCAACGTCGCATAGGAGACGTAGGGCTCCCACACCGCCCAGCCGTCGATCGAACCGGCGAGCAGCGCGATCTTGGCGTCGACCGGGCCGAGCGGGGCGAAGGTCGCGTCCTCGATCCTGTTGCCGGTCTTCTCCAGCGTCGCGTCGATCAGGAACTGGCCCCAACCGCCGCGGGTGCCGGCGAGACGCTTGCCCTTCAGATCGGCCGCCGACTTGATCGACGAATCCGCGCGCACCAGGATCGCCTGGGTCTTCGGATCGGCGCGCGTGCCGCCGATCGCCTTGATCGGCGCACCGGCGGCGTAGACCGAGAGGAACGCAAGATCGCCGGTATAGCCGACGTCGAGCGCGCCGGCATTGAGCGCTTCGAGGATTGGCGCGGCGGCCGGGAGTTCCGACCATTCGATCTTGTAGGGCAGGTCCTTGGCGAAGCCGGAAATCTCCAGCAGCGAGCGGTTGCCGCCCTTCTGATCGCCGACCCGCAGCACGACGGCGTCGGCCGCGAAGGCTGCGGCGGATGTCGACAGCGTCATCGCCGCCGTGATCAGCGCGGCCGCGGTGCGGCGGGTGAGGGAATAGCGAGAGCCCGAGCGGGCGAGTTTGTGCATGTCCGTTTCTTTCCGATTCATTCGCTGCTCGCCGAAAATCGCCGCAGCGTTCGACCAAGTCTATGAGCAAGTGGTTCGCCGTCAACGAAACGGAAATCTGTATTCGTGTGCTGCACGGCAAGGATGATTTCGTCGCGCATGCCGCGCGTAGAACACATCACGCATGCGATCCCAAACCGATCGAATTTGATGCGGTCGCAGTGCTTGCGTCGCGTCGCTGCGCCGTGCCGACAGCGAAAATCCTTTCATCGTCGCGTGATGTGATCGTGGAGAGATCAGCTGCCGCGCCGACCACATTCGAAATTCCATTTCATTGACGCTGAACCTGTCGCGCCGCATCATTTGCACGTTGCTTGAGTGCAATAGCGCCGGAGAAATCCGCTTTTTCTGAACCATGAGCTTCGAACGACGGGGCGTGCAGACGGAGACGTTTTGCGCGCGGGGCGGAGCCTTGCCGAAATGCAGGAGTGAAGATGTCGACCAACAAGAAGACGGTGATGGATCGCCGCACATTGCTGCGTGCGGGCGCCGCCGCGGCGTTTGCCGCGCCGATCGGCGCCTATAGCGCACAAGCCTTCGCGCCGCGCCCGATCACGCCGGCGATCGACTTCTCGGAGTTTCCGATCTGCAAGGCCGTATCCGATGCGCCGCCGCTGTCAGGCACACCGCGCAAGCTGAAGCTGTCCTGGAACGCCGGCGCCGTCTGCCTTGCGCCGCTGCCGGTCGCGATCGACCACGGCTTCTTCCAGAAGCAGAATCTCGACGTCGAGCTGGTCAACTATTCCGGCTCGACCGATCAGCTGCTGGAGGCTATCGCCACCGGCAAGAGCGACGCCGGGCTCGGCATGGCGCTGCGCTGGCTGAAGCCGCTCGAACAGGGGTTTGACGTCAAGATCGCCGCCGGCACCCATGGCGGCTGCATGCGGGTCCTGACCCGCGCGAATTCCGGCATTGGCAATCTCGCCGATCTCAAGGGCAAGATCGTCGCGGTCGGCGACCTCGCAGGTCCCGACAAGAACTTCTTCTCAATCCAGCTCTCCAAGCTCGGCATCGACCCGGTGAGGGATGTCGACTGGCGCGTCTATCCGGGCAACCTGCTCAATGTTGCGGTCGAGAAGGGCGAGGTGCAGGCCTTCCTGTCGTCCGACCCGCTGGCCTATCTCTGGCTCAAGGATACGCAGTACAAGGAGGTCGCCTCCAACCTCGACGGCGAATACCGCGACAAGAGCTGCTGCATCGTCGGCCTGCGCGGCAGCCTGGTGCGCGAGGAGCCTCACGTCGCGCGTGCCATCACCCAGGCGCTGCTCGACGCCGCAATGTTCACCTCGCAGAACCCGGACAAGGCGGCGAAATCGTTCCAGCCCTATGCGCCGAAGGCGGCAAGCCTCGCCGATCTCGAGGCGATGGCGCGCTACCACACCCATCACCATCATCCCACCGGCGAGGTGCTGAAGCGCGAGCTCAAGGGCTACGCCGACGATCTGAAATCGGTGCAGGTGTTCAAGCAGAGCACGGACACTGCCAAATTCGCGGAGCGGATCTATGTCGACGTATTCAGTGTCTGACACGGCGGCCGCTGCGCCGCGCGCCACAGTCACGTTCGCGGATCTCTCCGGCAGCTACGGCGTCGGGCTTGCGGCGAGCCTCGCCTGGCTGGCCTTCGGCCTATCGTGCCTGTATTGGCCCGATGTCGGCGACTGGTCGCGGACCGGATCGCTCGGCATCGGCGCCATCGTCATCGCCGCCTTCATCCTGTTCGGCACGCTCAGCGCGGACTATCGCGGCAGCGCCGGGCAGGCGCTGCGCAAGCGCGCGCCGTGGCTGGTGGCGTTCGGCGCCTTCGTCACGCTGTGGGAGGTCGCCACGGCGAAATTCGCCTGGCTGCCGCTGCCGTTCTTCCCTCCGCCGCAGGCGATCCTCGAAGTCTACACCGATGATCTGCCAAAGCTGCTCGACAGCGTGCTCGCCTCGATCAAGCTGCAACTCGGCGGCTACATCATCGGCGCGACCGTCGGCTTCGTCACCGGCGTCTCGATCGGCTGGTCGCAGAGGATCGGCTATTGGGTGCATCCGGTGCTGCGCTTCATCGGCCCGCTGCCGGCCACCGCCTGGTTGCCGATCGCCTTCTTCACCTTCCCGTCGAGCTGGAGCGCCTCGACCTTCCTGATCGCGCTGGCCACCGGCTTCCCGGTAACGGTGTTGACCTGGTCGGGCGTCGCCAGCGTCAGCAGCGCCTATTACGACGTCGCGCGCACGCTCGGCGCCAAGCCGTCATTCCTGGTGCTGAAGGTCGCGATCCCCGCCGCGCTGCCGCATGTGTTCGTCGGCCTGTTCATGGGACTTGGTTCATCCTTCGCCGTGCTCGTCGTCGCCGAGATGATCGGCGTCAAGGCCGGGCTCGGCTGGTACCTGCAATGGGCGCAGGGCTGGGCGGCCTATTCCAACATGTATGCGGCGTTGATCGTGATGTCGCTGCTCTGCTCCGGTGCGATCACGCTGCTGTTCCGCACCCGTGACCGCCTGCTGGTCTGGCAGAAGGGCGTCGTCAAATGGTAGTGCTAACAGCTGCTGAGGCGATCACCTATCCCGCCGTGGGTGCCGAGCTCGACATCGAAGGCGTCAGCCACGCCTTCGACATCGACGGCGCTGTTCTGCCGGTACTCGACAATGTGAGCCTTTCGATCGCGCCCGGCGAGTTCGTCGCGCTGCTCGGCCCGTCCGGCTGCGGCAAGTCGACCTTGCTGCGGCTGGTGGCGGGGCTGGAGAAGCCGCGCGCCGGCTCGCTGCGTGAGGACGAAGCCCGCATCACCGGTCCGCACCCGTCGCGTGTCGTCGTGTTCCAGGATCCGACGCTGTTTCCGTGGCGTACGGTCTGGGACAATGTCGCGCTCGGGCTGGAAGCGCAGGGCATCCTGAAGGCGCAGCGGCACCGCGTCGATGAGGTCATCGAGCTGGTCGGGCTGTCCTCGTTCCGCAACGCCTATCCGCATCAACTCTCCGGCGGTATGGCGCAGCGGGTGGCGTTGGCGCGGGCGCTGGTCAACGATCCGAAGATCCTGGTGCTCGACGAGCCGCTCGGCAAGCTCGACTCGCTGACGCGGATCGCCATGCAGTCCGAGCTTGTGGCGCTGTGGCAGCGCAAGGGTTTTACCACGCTGCTGGTCACGCATGACGTCGAGGAGGCGCTGGTGCTTGCCAACCGCGTCATCGTGCTCTCCGACCGGCCGGCGCGGATCAAGGCCGACATCGCGGTCGCCCGGCCCTATCCGCGGCATCGCGGCGATCCCTATCTCGCGGAGCTGCGCAAGCAGATCCTCGGCCTGCTCGGACTGGAGGCGACATGGTGACGACGGCGGCGAGGGAGCTGTCGCAGGCGAACGAGCCGGAACACATTGCGCGTGCGTTGCGGCTCGCCGATCTGTTTGCCGGCCGCGCCGCGGCACATGACCGTGACGCGAGCTTTCCGTTCGAGAATTTCGCGGATCTCTCGCGCGAAGGCCTGCTGGCGCTGACCGTGCCCGCGGCGCTCGGCGGAGGCGGGGCGGGCGCGCGCGACGCCACGCGCGTGCTCGGCATCATCGGCAAGGCCGATCCGTCGACCGCGCTGGTGCTGTCGATGCATTACATCCAGCATCTGGTGATGGCGCGCAGCACGCGCTGGCCTACCCGGCTCTCGCGCGAGCTTGCCAAGGAGACGGTCGAGGGCGTCGCGCTGATCAACGCGCTGCGGGTCGAGCCCGAGCTCGGCTCACCCGCGCGCGGCGGCCTGCCAGCGACCATTGCGCGCCGCACCGAAACCGGCTGGCGGCTGACCGGCCGCAAGATCTATTCGACCGGGGCCCCGATCCTGAAATGGTATGCGGTCTGGGCGAAGACCGACGAGCAGGACGCCCGCGTGGGACAGTTGCTGGTTCCGGCCGGATTGCCGGGAACGCGGATCGAGCAAACCTGGGATCATCTCGGCCTGCGCGCCAGCGGCAGCCACACCGTGATCTTCGACGACGTGGTGTTTCCGCTGGACTACGAGATCGACGTGCGCAAGCCCGACGACTGGAAGGTTCCCGACGTCACCCAGGCGAGCGTGCATGCGATCTTCGTGGCCGCGATCTATGACGGCATTGCTCGTGCCGCCCGCGACTGGCTGGTCAAATTCCTGAAGGAGCGGGTGCCCGCCAACCTCGGCGCGCCGCTTGCGACATTGCCGCGGATGCAGGAGGTGGTCGGCGGCATCGAGACGCGGCTTGCGGTGAATGCGCGGCTGATCGACAGCTTTGCTTGCGATTTCGATAATGGCTTTCCGCTTTCCGCGATCGAGTCTAACATCATCAAGCTGACGGTGACCAATAACGCCGCGGCAGTGGTGGAGGATGCCTTGTCGCTGACCAGCAATCACGGCCTGTCGCGAACCAATCCCCTGGAGCGGCATTACCGCGACGCGCTGTGCGGTCGCGTCCATACCCCGCAAGACGATTCCACCCGTGTCTCCGCCGGACGCTTCGCGCTGGGCGTCTGAAAACAACAGCCAAAAACAACGGAGTTATCAGCCATGCCGGTCGAGTTCATCGGCTTCATCACCAACAACAATGCCTCCGAGACCATCGTCCGGTCAGGCCCGGTGCTCGATCCGCCCTATATCGAGACGGTCGCCAAGGCGCATGAACTGGCCGGCTTCGACCGCGCGCTGCTGGCGTTCCATTCGACGACTCCCGATGCGTTGCAGGTCGCGCAGCATGTGCTGACGATCACCAAACAGCTGAAGGTGATGATCGCGCAGCGCCCGGGCTTCACCGCGCCGACGCTCTTGGCACGTCAGCTCGCGACGCTGGATCAGTTCTATGGCGGCCGGGTTTCGCTGCACGTCATCACCGGCGGCAACGCCATCGAGCTGCGCCAGGACGGCAACACGCTCGACGACAAGGACGCGCGTTACGCGCGCACCAGCGAATTCCTCGACGTGGTGCGGCTGGAATGGACCAGCGAGAAGCCGTTCAACTACAGCGGCAAGTATTACAACGTCGAGAACGGCTTCTCGCAGGTGAAGCCGTTGCAGAAGGGCGGCATCTACACCTTCGTCGGCGGCGGCTCGGACGCTGCGGTCGAGGTCGCCGGCAAGCACGCCGATACGTTCGCGCTGTGGGGTGAATCTTACGCCCAGGTGCGCGACGTCACCGCGCGGGTGCGCGCGGCCGCGGCCAAGCATGGCCGGCCGACACCGCGCTTCAGCCTGTCGGTGCGGCCGATCCTGGCCGACACCGAGGAGAAGGCGTGGGCGAAGGCGGAGCATATCCTCGAACGCGCCACCGCGCTGCAGGACCAGACCGGTTATCGCCGTCCCAACCACGCGACCGACGGCGCCAAGCGGCTCCTCGCGTTGACCGATCAAGGCACCCGGATCGACAAGCGGCTGTGGACCGAAATTGCAAAGCTCACCGGCGCCAACAGCAACACGACGGCGCTGGTCGGTACGCCCGAGCAGGTCGCAGAGGTGTTTGCCGATTATTACGATCTCGGTGTCAGCCATTTCCTGATCCGCGGCTTCGATCCCCTGGTCGACGCCATCGATTACGGCCGCGAGCTGATCCCGCTGACCCGCAAGCTGATCGCCGCGCGCGATCAGCAGCGAGGGATCGCGGCCGAATGATCCGTCTCATCGTCGCGGCGGCGCTTGCGCTCGCCGCTATTGATGTCGCTGCCGCGCAGACCACGTTGCGCGTCGGCGACCAGAAGGGCAATTCGCAGGCCTTGATGGAAGCGGCCGGCGTCTTGAAGGATGTCCCCTACAAGATCGAATGGAAGGAGTTCGCCGCTGCAGCGCCGCTGCTGGAAGCGCTCGGGGCGGGCGCGATCGACACCGGCCTGGTCGGCGACGCGCCGTTCACCTTCGCGGCCGCCGCCAACGTTCCGGTCAAGGCGATCGCCGCGGTCCGGCAGTCCGGTGAGGGGCTTGCGATCGTGGTGCCGGAGAATTCCGCTATCAAGAGTTTTGACGATCTCCGCGGCAAGAAGATCGCGACCGGCCGCGGCTCGATCGGCCATCAGCTGATCCTGGCGGCGCTGGAATCCAGGGGCTGGAAGGCCAGCGACGTGCAGATCGTGTTCCTCGCGCCGTCGGACGCCAAGGTCGACTACACGCAAAGCTCGGTCGACGCCTGGTCGACCTGGGAGCCTTACGTCAGCCAGGAAGAGGTGCTGTTCAAGTCGCGCCGCGTCATCACCGCCGACGGCATCACGCCGGGCCTCGGCTTCCAGGTCGCAACGCCGGATGCGATCAAGGCCAAGCGCGCCGAGCTCGAGGACTTCGTGCGCCGGCTCGCCGCCGCGCGCGCATGGTCGCAGAGCAATGTCGAGGGCTATGCTGCGACCTGGGGCAGGCTGATGAACATCCCGCCGGCGGTGCCGCTGAACTGGCTGAGGCGGGCTAGGATCCGCATCGCGCCGATCG
Organism: Bradyrhizobium sp. UFLA03-84; assembly: GCF_002289535.1. NCBI lineage: Bacteria > Pseudomonadati > Pseudomonadota > Alphaproteobacteria > Hyphomicrobiales > Nitrobacteraceae > Bradyrhizobium > Bradyrhizobium sp. UFLA03-84. The sequence goes on from NZ_NSJY01000013.1 coordinate 1,256,075, forward strand.
ATGACAGCGTGGTGGCCGACGAGCAGAAAACCATCGACCTCTACGACCGCTGGGGCCTGATCCGGCAGAAGATCAACGCCGCCGATATTGTCGACCGGTCGTTTGCCGCTGCGGTGGAGAAGGGTGCGGGGCTGTAAAGCGCGACGGCATAGGTGATAGGCGCTGCAAATGCACCATCAGCGTCGTCCAGGCGAAAGCCAGGACCCATTACCCCAATCGTCTGTTTTTTGGACGACGCTGGGGCCGCTATCCGGCTCATCATCAAATTCGGTGGTTATGGGTCCTGGCTTGCGCCAGGACGACGGGCGCAGAGAGGACGCGCCAATATTCATCACGCTAACGAATCCGTGATCACCAAAATATCCGTTCGTCCCATGGCAGCCACACGGCAAGGATTTTCCTCACGTCGTACATTCCGGAACAGCAACGTTGCTATTTTCGTCATCCCCTTGCCGCGCCCTCCCGCGCCGCCAAGATCAAAAGCACGAACAATCGAGTCCGGGAGATCACCATGGGCCTTCAAGAAACTCGCATCGAGTCGCTGCCGTTTGTGACCGCTGAACTGAATTACCTCGCACCGACGCCGGGCAAGCCCCGGACCTACGCTTTCGATCCGCCGCCGGGTGAACCCAAATCCACCGCGCTACCCGAACCCCACAACGTTCCGATCTTTGACGGGCGCCTGATCGCCGACAACTTCTCGCTCGACCGTGAGGGCTTCGCGCTGGTCAAGCATCCGACCTTCGTGAAGGACTATTACGACGACAACGAAGTCCGCAACGTCTACTACCCGGCTGTCGAGGCCTTCCTGAAGGCAACGCTGAAGGCGGATCGCGTCTTTATCTTCGACCATACCGTGCGCAAGCGGGTCGAGGGCGCGGCTGACATCCGCGGCGGCGGCCCGCGCCAGCCGGCGACCCGCGTCCATGTCGACCAGACCGCCATCTCCGGCCGCAACCGCGTGTTCGAGCATCTGCCCGCCGAAGCCGAGCAGCTCGTCAAGGGCCGCGTCCAGGTGATCAATTTGTGGCGTCCGATCCGCGGCCCCTTGCGCGATTCACCGCTCGCGATGGCCGATGGCACCACGGTGGCGCCGGAGGATCTCATTGCTTCGGATTTGATCTACCCGAACCGCAGCGGCGAGACCTATTCGGTGAAGTACAATCCGAACCATCGCTGGTTCTACATTCCCGAGATGACGCCGGACGAGGCGATCCTGCTGAAGTGCTATGACTCGGCGACCGACGGCCGGACGCGGTTTGGCCCGCATACGGCGTTTGTCGACCCGACCACGCCGGCCGACGCCGCGCTGCGCGAGAGCATCGAGCTGCGCACGCTGGTGTTTCACAAGCAGTAGTCACAACTGAGCTAGCCTCGAAATCGGTGCGCTCCCTGTCCTGCTTGCGGGGGAGGGTTGGGGTGGGGGCTCTCTCCGCGGGTCATATCGCGGAGAGAGCCCCCACCCGCCGCGCTTCGCACGTCGACCTCCCCCGCAAGCGGGAGAGGTAAGGCGAGTCTGCGGATAACCCGAGCCCAATCCGCATGCCTCCAAAGTTGGCAGCATCAGCCCAATAATGTTACGCCCCTTCCCCAGGATGCTCGGGGAATAGGCGATTCATGGACGGCGTGGTGACGAAGGAAGAGGCGGGGATCGGGTTCCGTGCCCTGGTTCTGGCGCTTCTGGCATTGGCCTCGGGCCACATGCTGTCGACTTTGCTGCGGACGATCCCGGCGATCAGCCTCGACCTGATGGCGCGGGATTTCGGCACCTCGCCGCAGGCGCTCGCAAGCCTCACCTCGATCTATCATTTCTCCTTTGCCGCTTCGCAAATCCCGGTCGGTGCTGCGATGGACCGCTTTGGCGTGCGGCCGGTGTCGCTGAGCCTGCTCGCCGGTACCGTGGTCGGGACGTTGGTCTCGGCGCTTGCGACGGGGCCCGCGAGCTTCGTGCTCGGACAATTGATGCTCGGCGTTGCCACCTCGGGCATGCTGATGTGCCCGATGACGCTGGCTGCCAAGCAGATGTCGGCGGCAAAGTTCGGCCTGTGGTCCGGCCTGATCCTCTCGATCGGCAATATCGGCATGCTGTTGTCGGCGAGCCCGCTGGCCTTCGTGGTCGATCAGTTCGGCTGGCGTGCCGGCTTCTGGGTCTCGGCCGGTTTCGGCATTGCGGTGCTGGTTGCAGTGTTCACGCTGGTGCCGCGGCAGCCGGCGGCGCATGCGGATGATTCCTCGCCGCTGCACCAGATGGCCGAGGTGTTGCGGCTCGGCCTGTCGCGCGGCCTGCGCGGTCTGATCGCGCTGTCGCTGGTGTCGCTCGGCGCATCGCTGACCCTGCGCGGCTTGTGGGGTGGGCCGTGGCTGATGGACGTGAAGGGGTTGAGCCGCATCGAGGCCGGCAATGTGCTCGGCCTGTTCACGCTGGCGATGATCATTGGTCCGGCCTGTATCGGCGCTTTCGATCGCAAGTTCGGGCATCGCCGCACCATGGTGGCGGCAACGCATGCCGTCGCCGCATTGCTGCTGGTGTTGATGGCGGCCGGCGCGCCGCATTTCCCGGTCTCGAACCTGTTCGGCGTTGCCGTGATGCCGACGCAATATGACCTGGCGCTGCTGATCCTGATCGGGCTCGCGACGTCGGCGCAGCCGCTGATCTACGGCATGACCCGGCAACTGGTCGACGCCCAGAACACCGGCAAGGCGCTGTCGTCGGTCAACCTTGCGTTCTTCCTCGGAGCGGCGCTGCTGCAATCGAGCACCGCCGGCGTTGCGGCGCTGTTCGGGCTGCCGGCGGTGCTGCTGTTCATCGCCGCCGCGCTGGTGATCGGGGTCGTGCTGTTCTGGGCCTATACCAAGGCTTAGCGCTCTTCCCCGATCAGATCGCCTGCGCCTGTTTGCGGATTTCGTTGGCGAGCGGCCGCAGGGACTCGACGCCGCGTGGTCCCACGACGCTATAGCCCGTGCCGCCGTCAGCCCAGGAGAAGCCCGCGACGTCACCACCCGAATGCGCGGCCATCGGCGCGTTCTGATCTGACGTCATCGGACGGGTCAGGACCACGAGCCGCTCGCCATGATCGTCGTCATACATGAACATGGCCGCCGGACCGTGCGCAGTCGGGACTACGCGTCCGCCCATCAGGCGATACCCCGACTTCGTCAGGTCCGGCAACTTGACCGGCTGTTGCAACCTGTTCGAAACCCACTGCACCAGCTCGGCGCTGTCGCGCAGCTCGACCGGCCGGGTCCGATCGGAGGCATACACCTTGTAGGAGTCGCTTGCCTCCTGGGCGAGCGCGGCAAGGCCGCCCGCGGGGCCTTCGGTCGCGCCGCGGATCGCCCACCCGCCGACACCGCCGATTGCAAGCATCAGCATCGCCGCGATCGCCCAGCGGAAGGAGGCGGGACGGCGGCGCTTGCTCTCGATGATCCGGGACAGATTGAGCTGCGGCGGCAGCGGCTCCTCCGCAATCGGTGCGAGCGCCGCACGCAGCATGCTGCGCTGGTCGGAAAAGGACGCAACGCGCCGGGCCACATCCGGGTGGCTCTCCAGATAGGCGGCGACCTCGGCCTGACGCTCGGGCTCGAGCGCATGGTCGACATAGGCGTGCAGATCGTCCTCCGAGATCGGGCGATTGCTCATGGCTTGCTCCGCAACTGCACGACATTCCCCTGCTGGTGATCAGCGGGCCGTTCGAGTTCCTGCTGTAATCTCTCACGTGCCCGCGACAGGCGCGACATCACGGTGCCGATAGGGATGTTGAGCACCTTGGCGGCCTCCGCATAGCTCAGGTCTTCGACGGCGATGAGCAGCAGCACGGCGCGCTGCTCGTCGGGAAGCTTTGCTAGCTTCCCGAGCACGTCCTGATAGATCATCTTTTGTTCCTGCACCGCATCTTGTCCGATCTCGTGCTCGCCTGCCTCGTCGATGGCAATGTGCTGGACACGCGCGGCTGCGCTGCGGAACTGGTTGATGGCGAGATTGTGCAGAATGGCAAACAGCCACGACTTCGGGCTGCCGGTGTCGCGCCGCTGCTCCCAATGACTGACCGCGCGTTCCAGGCAGTCCTGCACCAGATCGTCGGCGGCCGCATGGTTGCGGACCAGTGCACGCGCATAGCGGCGCAGCGCTGGAATCACCGGCTCGATCTGGTGCAGCATATCGTTCATGGCGCTTGTACCTGGATCACGGCCCCGAGCTTCGCCGGCTCGCCTGATGTGATGACGAGATAGCGCCGTTCGGCCTTGGCCGCGCTCTGCACGATCTGACGGATCGGTCCGGTGGCGTTGACGATCGCCGAACCCGCCGGATTGGTCACGAAGGCGGCGAGCGGCTGCACCGATCCCGTCCCGTCGGCATGCTCGGCCAATGCTAGCACGTAGTGCTGCCTGGGTTCGAGCCCTGTGACCGATGCCTGCACCACCTGGATCAGACCCTGATCGAACAGCGAGACGCTCGTCGGCGGCTTGTCTCCCTTCGCGTGTTGCTTCGGCGTGAGCGTGAGGTGGGCGGTCTGACCGGCGAGGCCGAGGTCTTGCAGGTTCTGGCGATCATCGGGATTTGGTGCGGCGCTCGGCACATATGCTATGGCCTGCGGCGCCTGGCCGATCGGGATATTGGCGATCACCTTGTTGGTCGCTGTGTCGATCGCGGCCAGCGCATCGTCATTCTCCAGGCCGACATAGATCCGCGTGCCGTCGCCGGACGGCCAGACGCCGTGCGGGAGATTGCCGACCGGAATGGTCGCCACCTGCGAAAAATCATCGGTGCGCAACACCTTGACCTCGTTGGTTCCGCCGATCGTGATGTAGGCGAAGGTCCCCTTCGCCGTCTTCGCGAAATTGACGTGGTTGGTGATCGGGCCGGTGTCGATGGTCTTGATTGGATTGAACGGCGGCCTGGCGTTGAACACCTGCGTCTTGCCGATATCCTTCAGCGTGAACCACACCTGCTCGCCATCGGGGCTCGCCGCGATGTTGGGGCAGAACGGGCTTTCCTGCTTCACCTTCGCGACGATCTGATGATCGGCCACCGAGACCACGTCGGTTTCCGGATTGAACGACGAACAGATGTAGCCATACTTGCCGTCGGGCGAGAAGATCTGCATGCCTGGTCCCGGCGGCACCTCGATCCGCATCGTTTCCTTGAAGTTCTGTGCGTCGATCACCGAGATATAGTTCTCGCCGCGCACCGTGACCCAGACCTCCTTGCCGTCGGGCGTGAAGAACGCCTCGTGCGGCGAACGCCCGACATAGGTGACGTGCTTGACGGTGTTCGTTGCCGTGTCGATGAAGGTCACCGAATTCGAGCCGATCGAGACGATGGCAAGCGTATGATGGTCGGGCGAATAGCCCATGCCGTGGACCAGCACCTGTCCCTTGTAGAGCGGGCTGAAATTGCCGGGCTGCGGATCGCCGAGCCGGATCACCCCGAGCAGCTTGTTGTCGACGGGATCGGTGACCGACACGGTGTTCGAGAATTGCTCGGCGGCGTAGACGCGGTCGTGATGGCTGATCGGAATGTCGGGCGTGGACGCCGCGCCGGGCGCCTGTCCGGCGAAGGCGGACGTCGACAGCACGATCATGCTGGTGGCCAGCAGGCCCTTCAGGAACGGGCTCGTCATCACTTGTTCTCCTGCTTCATCATGTCGTGGTGCATGTTCATGTGATCGTGGCTGCCTGCCGCCGGGCCGGGTTTCGCACCGGGTTGGGTGGGGGCGGGCGTCGTGTCGGTGACCTGTTCGCCGAGCGCGAGCTTCATGGCGTCGATTTCCTGGCGCTGCTCGACGATGATCTCCTGCGCGATGCGGCGCAGGCGCTCGTTCTTGCCGTAGCGGAGCTCGATCACGGCCATGTCGATCGCGCCCTGATGGTGCGGCGTCATCATCGCGACGAAATCGCGATCGATATCGCCGCTCGGCTGGGCGGCCATGTCATTCATCATCTTGGTCATTGCCGCATCGTTCTCGGCGAGGAAGGCGCTCTCTTCGGCCGACTGCGCGGTCGAGGCCGGTTGGTGCGCCTCTTGCGCGAGCGCTACCGGGGAGAGAACAACGGCAAACAGCACACGCGCGCCGAGCAACGCGGCGCCGATGCCGGGTCTGAAGAATCGCAGGATCATCACGTTCACCCTGAAAGTTGGCTGGCACGGGTGGGACGCAGGACGGCGAATTCTATTCCGTCGGAGGAGCGAGGATTCGTGCCGATCACGAATTACTGAACGGCGGAATGAATTCTGCGGCCCCGGCGCCGCGGTTTGCGATCTGGAAGCGTCTGGTTATAAGAGGGAATTCCGGTTTCGGTTGACCGGTTCTCGATCCTCCCTGCGCCCGCCGGGGCGCGAATAAGGCCAAGATGTCCGCCAAGATCGATCCGATCACCCGCTCCGTCGTCCAGCACCGCCTGTCGTCGATCGTCAAGGAGATGGGCGAAGCCATGCTTCGCACCTCCTATTCGCAGATCCTCAATTCCAGCCGCGATTTTTCGCTGGCAATCTGCGACACCAGCGGTCGGCTGATCGCGCAGGCCGATCATATCCCGGTGCATGTCGGCGCCCTGCCATGGGCGACGCTGGCGGTCGAGGAACGCTTCAAGGATGTCGCGCCCGGCGACGTCATCCTGCTCAACGATCCCTATCAGGGCGGCAGCCATCTGCCTGATCTGACCGCCTTCGTGCCGGTGTTCGACGGCGGAAAAAGGCTGCTCTGGACCATCGTGCGGGCGCATCAGAGCGACATCGGCGGCGCCACCCACGGCGCCTACAATCCGGCCGCGACCGAGATCTATCAGGAAGGCATTCGGATTCCGCCGATCAAGCTCTATGAGGCCGGCAAGCCGCGCGAGGATCTGCTCGACCTGCTGGCCTTGAACATCCGCAACCCCAGAGAATTCCGCGGCGACCTTGCGGCGATGCTCGGCGCCGCGCATCTCGGCGAGCGGCGCGTCGCAAAGCTGTTCAGCGAATTCGGCGCGGAAACGGTCGAGGCCGCGATCGAGGCGATCCTCGATGCTACCGAGCAGCAGACCCGTGCCGTGGTGTCGACCTGGAAGGATGGCGTGTTCTATGGCGAGGCGCTGCTCGATGATGATGGCCACGGCCGCACCGACATCAAGATCGCCGCCAAGGTGACGAAAAAAGGCAGCGACATCGAGGTCGATCTCACCGGCTCCGATCCGCAGTCGACCAGTTTCGTCAACTCGTCGCATGCCAACATGCAGGCCGCGGTCGCGATGGCGTTTGCCTATCTGATCGACGCCGACATTCCGAAGAACACCGGCGCGCTGCGGCCGCTCAAGGTGGTGGCGAAGCAGGGCACCATCGTGTGGGCCGATCCCGGCCGTCCCGTGACCTTGTGCACCAGCCATCCCTCCAACGAGATCGTCGAAGCGATCATCAAGGCGATGTCGGCGTCCTGTCCGGATCGCGTGATGGGCGGATGGGGCCGCCGCTTTCGCATCGCGATCCAGGGCGAGGATCCGCGCAACGGGCGCAATTTCATCTGGCACATGTTCCAGGCGCGACCCGGCGGCGGCGCATCACCCGGCGGCGACGGCTATTCCTCGATCGGCGAATGGCACTCGGTCGGCGGGCTCAAATTCGGCAGCATCGAGGTCGCCGAGGTACGTTTTCCATTGTATTTCCGCCAGCACGAATTCCGCCCCGACTCCGGCGGCGACGGCCAGCATCGCGGCGGGCTCGGTGTGGCGCTCGACATGGTGCTGGAGACGCAAAAGCCGGCCCGCGGCAACACCGCCGGTGACGGCGCGCGACACGGCCCGTGCGGCATGCTCGGCGGCAAGGACGGCGAGCCGCATCGCTATCGTCTCCTGTCGGAAGGCCGCGAGCCGCGCGTGCTGAAGACCAAGGAGGTCGGCATCGAGCTGCGCCCCGGCGATTGCCTCGAGATCCGCTCGTCTGGCGGCGGCGGCTGGGGGCCGCCCGAGAAGCGCTCGGCTGAGGCGCGGGCGCGCGACGTCGCGCAAGGTCTGGTTTCGAAGGCGGTATAGGGCAGCGATGTATACGATTGGAGTTGACGTCGGCGGCACCTACACCGATCTGGTTGCGACGGATCAAACCGGGCGAACCGTGTTCGCGAAATCGCCGTCCACGCCGGCCGATCAGTCGATCGGCGTGATGGCCGGACTGGAAGAGCTGGCGCGGCGCCTCGGCGTCACGCGCGCGGCGATGCTGGCTGCGACCGATCGCCTGGTGCACGGCACCACGGTTGCGACCAATGCGCTCTTGGAGCGCAAGGGCGCGAAGGTCGCCCTGCTCACCACCGAGGGCCATCGCGACGTCGTCGAGATGCGCGAGGGCCTGAAGCCGGATCGCTACGATCTGCGCACGCCGCCGCCCGAGCCGCTGGTGCCGCGCGAGCGCCGCTTCGGCGTGCGCGAGCGGCTGAAGGCCGACGGCAGCACGGCGGTGGCGCTGGACGCTGCCGCGCTCGGCAACGTCATTGCCGAGGTGAAGCGATCAGGTGCGAACTCGATCGCGGTCTGCTTCCTGCACGCCTATCTCAACCCGGTGCATGAGCTCGCCGCGGTCGAGCGGCTGGCAAGGGAGCTGCCCGATGTCAGCGTGTCGCGCTCCAGCGACGTGCTGCCGCAGATCAAGGAATACGAGCGCGTCTCGACCACCATCGTGAACGCCTATGTCGAGCCGACGGTGCGGCGCTATCTCACCAATCTGGAGCGCAGCCTGCACGAGGCGGGCTTCAAGGGCTCGCTGTTCGTCGTGCTGTCGCATGGCGGCATGGCGCCGGTGGAGGAAGCTTCGCGGCTAGCCGCGGGCACCGTGCTGTCGGGCCCGGCCGGCGGCATCTCCGGCAGCCGCCGCTGCGCCGAGATGCTCGCCATTCCCGATCTGGTGCCGTTCGACATGGGCGGCACCTCGACCGACATCTCGCTGATTGCTGACGGCCAGGCCTCGCTGTCGGCCGACGGCATGCTCGCCGGCCAGCGCATCGCGCTGCGCAGCCTCGACATCGCCAGCATCGCCGCCGGCGGCGGCTCGATCGCGAGCGTCGACGGCAGCCGCACCTTGCGGGTCGGGCCGGAGAGCGCGGGCTCGGTGCCGGGCCCGGCCTGCTACGGCAATGGCGGCACCGCGGCTGCAGTCACCGACGCCAATGTCGTGCTCGGCTACCTCGATGCCGCCGCCTTCATGGGTGGGGCGCGGCCGCTCGATCGTGCGGCGTCGGAAGCCGCCGTCGACCGGATCGCCGAGGCGCTCGAGCTGTCGCGGATCGAGGCTGCCGCCGGCATCTACAAGATGATCAATCTGAAGATGGCCGACGGCATCCGCCTGATGACCTTGCGCCGCGGCGTCGATCCCCGCAAATTCGCGCTGCTCAGCTTCGGCGGCGCCGCCGGCATGCACGCCGCCGAGGTCGCGCGCGAGCTCGAGATCAAGCGCATCATCGTGCCGACGGTGGCCTCCGTGCTGTCGGCCTGGGGCATGCTGACCAGCGATCTGCGCTACGAGGTCAGCCGCACGCATTACGGTACCGGGCGGATTTCCGCCGACGAGGTGCGCGCCTTGTTTGCCGCGCTGGAAGCGCAGGCCGCGGGGCGGCTGCGCGACTGGTTCAAGGGCGACATCGCGATCGAGCGCTCGGCCGAGATGCGCTACGGCGAGCAGGTGTTCGAGATCGACGTACCGCTGGGCGATCTCGATCTCAACGCCGCGAATCTCGTGGCGCAAATCGAGGAGCGCTTCCACCGCCGCCATGAGGAGCTCTACACCTATGCCTCGCGCGGGCAGGAGGTGGTGTTCGTCAACGCCCGCGTGGCCGCGGTCGGCAAGGTCGCGCCCGGCAGCAGCGATGCCGGAAATGCCGCGTCCAGTGCGCCCTGCACGCCGCGCGGCAAGCGGCAGGCCTGGCTCGGTGCCTGGCGCGAGGTGCCGGTGTATGCGCTCGACGACCTCAAACCGGGGCAATCGCTGGCCGGTCCGGCTGTGATCGAGGCCGAAACCACCACGGTTCTGGTCGATGATGGCGACCGCGTCACGGTCAACCCGCTGGGCTGGCTCGACATAACATTGCGCTGATCGCCGCGTGGGAACTGCGCTCCCTCTCCCGCTTGCGGGGGAGGGGCGGGGTGGGGGTCTCTCCACCGGTCACATTGTGGAGAAAGCCCCCACCCGGATCGCATCTTCGATGCGATCCGACCTCCCCCGCAAGCGGGAGAGGTGAAGACAGGTCCACCTCCGCCATCAACATTTCATTTTTACGGCATTCGCTTGGGCGATAAGCTCCGCTCGCTGGGAGGGAGCGCCGGCCGGTCGCCGGCGTTTGTGGCGATGTTGATGCAAACAAAACGACAAGCAGTGCTTTCGACGGTCCTTGCCCTCGCAGCTGTTCTCGCGGCGGCGCCGTTGCGCGCGCAGCAGGCGCAGCCAGCGCCCGAGGCGGCCGCCGGCAGCGAGATCCGCATCGGCAATGTCATGCCCTACACCGGGCCGCTCGCCGCGTTCGCGACCATCGGGCGGGCGGAAGCAGCCTATTTCGACATGGTCAACGAGCATGGCGGCATCAACGGCCGCAAGGTCAAGTTCGTCTCGGTCGACGACAGCTCCAATCCGAAGACCGCGATGGAGCAGACCCGCGATCTCGTCGAGCAGCAGAACGTGCTGTTGATGTTCGGCTCGTTCGGCACGCCGAGCAACCTCGCCGTGCGAAAGTATCTCAACGAGAAGAAGATCCCGCAGCTGTTCGTCGCGTCCGGCGACGAGGAGTGGGCGCATCCCAAGAGCTTTCCCTGGACCATGGGCTGGCAGCCGACCTTCCGCGCCGAGGGACGGATCTATGCCAATTACATCCAGGCCGCCTATCCTTCGCGCAAGATCGCGGTGCTTTGGCAGAACGACCAGTTCGGCCGCGACCTGTTCAGGGGATTGCAGGAAGGGCTCGGCGACACCGCCGGCATGATCGTCGCGGATCTCGCCTTCGATGCGTCGGAGACCTCGATCCAAAACCAGGTCGGAATCCTGAAAAACTCTGGCGCCGACATCCTGGTGTTCGACGGCGCGCCCGCGATCGCGGCGCGCGCGATCCGGGTTGCCGCCGAGCTCGACTGGCATCCGGTGTTCATCCTCGACAATGCCTCGGCCTCGATCGCCAGCGCGTTGCGGCCAGCGGGCCTGCAGAACTCGCTCGGCGTGATCTCGACCTCGTTCCTGAAGGACGCAGGCGATGCCGCCTGGAAGAACGACCCGCAGATCAAGGCGTGGGACGCCTTCATGGACAAGTACTACCCCGACGGTGATAAGGACGACATCTACGCCGTGTTCGGCTATGCCGCCGCCGACACGCTGATGCAGGTGCTGCGGCAGTGCGGCGACGACCTGTCGCGCGACAACATCATGCGGCAGGCAGCCTCGCTGAAGGATTATCAGAGCCCGATCGCGCTGCCCGGGATCGTGATCAACACCGGGCCGAAGGATTTCCGACCCATCAAGCAGATGCGGCTGGTGCAGTTCGACGGCAACGCCTGGCAGCCGATCGGCGACGTGATCGAAAGCGCGTTCACGCCGGTGCGCGAGGATAATTGAGGGGGCGTGATCTAGATTAATACGTCGTCCCGGCGAAGGCCGGGACCCATTACCGCCGAAGCCTGTTGTTATAGCGGGCTGCAGGTCCAGCGCACCGGCTCACTCCCATTCGTGGTTATGGGTCTCGGCCCCCGTGCGCAATTGCGCACTAGGCCGGGACGACGATGGGGTGAGGGCCGGGGCAATAGTCCCTACTTCTTCAACCCGTAATTCAACAGCCCGCCCTTGTTCTTCGGCGGATGCGCGCGCAGGGCTTCCTCGTTCGGCTCGGTGCCCCAGCCCGGGCGATCCGGGATCACGAGATGGCCGTCGACGAATTCGGGCACATGGGTGAACAGCTCGTGGTCCCAGGCCAGCCGATCGATGTCAGTCTCCATGATGCGCAGGTTCGGCACCGCCGCGCAGAAATGCGCGTTCATCATGGTGCAGAGGTGGCCGTAGAAATTATGCGGCGCGACGTTGACCTCGAAATGCTCGGCGGCGGCGGCGATCTTCATCGACTGCCAGACCCCGTTCCACGGCGTGTCGATGATCGCGACATCCATCGCCTGCTCGGTGAAGTAGGACAGGAATTCGCGCAGGCCCAGCAGCGTCTCGCAGGACGAGATCGGGTGCGGGCTCTGGCGACGGATATAGCCGAGCGCCTGCGGGTTGAAGGTGTCGATCTCGACCCAGAACATGTCCATCTTCTCGATGGCGCGCAGGATTTTCAGATAGCCTTCGGTCTTGGCGTTGAAGTTGAGGTCGAGCAGCAGATCGACATCCGGCCCCGCGCCGTCGCGGATCGCCTCGAGATGCATGCAGAGATTGCGCAGCACCGTGCGATCGATGTTGATCTCGGGCTGGAACGGCGAGCCGAAGCCGGGGCGCCAGCCCATCGGCTTGCCGTCGGTGTAGACGAAGATGTTGGTCTTCATCGCCGTGAATTTCTTCTCGCGCACCTCGGCGCCGATCGCCTTGACGCCGTCGAGATCGGTGATCGCGGGCTTGTACCAGTCGGGATGATTGATGCGCCAGGTCGCGCAATGCGACCAGTAGACCCGCACGCGGTCGCGGATCTTGCCGCCGAGCAGATCGTAGCAGGGCACGCCGAGCGCCTTGGCCTTGACGTCGAGCAGCGCGTTCTCGATCGCGCCTAACGCCAGCGCCACCACGCCGCCGGCGGCGGGGCGGGTCGCGGCGAACAGCTCGACATAGATCCGCTCGTGCTCGAACGCGTTCTTGCCGACCACCCGCGCCGACAGCCGCTCGATCGCCGCGGTCACGCCGGGCGCGCCAAAACCCTCGTCATACTCGCTCCAGCCGACCAATCCGTCCGCGGTGGTCACCTTGACGAAATGATAATTCCGCCAGCCGGCATCGCAGGCGAGCGTTTCGACGCTTTTGATCGTGGTTGATTTGCTCATGGTTTCCTGCCCGGCGTTTGTTGGTGTTGAAGAGAGCACAATAGCGGATCGAGCAATGCGTCAACCGCACGGCGGCAGACCGTCAACGCACGCTTGCTGCAAAGTGCAGCGGCAATCCAGCGAATTCCGTCAAGCGGAAGAAAATTCCACTTGCATCACACAGTCGGCGCGGCTTCAAGTTCACCCCAACAAGAAACTGAATCAGTCGATGTCATCGGCTGATCATTTTGTCGCGAGGAAGCGTGATGGGCGCGTTGTCGCATCTGCGGATTGTCGAGATCGGAAGCGCGGCGGCGACGAGCTATTGCGCGCGGCTGTTCGCGGACTTCGGCGCCGATGTGCAGAAGGTCGAACCACCGGCGGGCGATCCGCTTCGCCGCACCGCGCCGCTGACGCCGCAAGGGCACAGCGCGTGGTTCGCGTTTCTCAACTTCAACAAATCGAGCGTCGTCCTCGACCAGCGCGATGCATCGCGCCTGCGTGAGCTGATCGCAGGCTGCGACATTTTGCTCGATGGGCGCGGCATCGCTGCGGCCGATTGTCCCGCGATCGATCTCGACGCGATCAGGCGCGACAATCCGGGCCTGATCCATCTCGACCTCGCCTGGTTCGGCGATCGCGGTCCGTATGCCGATTTCGCCGCGACCGACTCCACGATCCGCGCGCTGACCGGGCTCGTGAAGCTGGTCGGACCCGAGCAGGGCCCGCCGATGCACGCGCCGGATTTCCAGACCGGGATCCTGGGCGGGCTGTGGGGCTTCATCGCCGCAGCGTCATCGGTGCTCGGCCGCATGCACGATGGGCGCGGGCGGGAAAGCCATCTCAGCCTGTTCGAGGCCTCTATCGCCGTCACAGAATACATCATGTTCGAGGCGTTCCAGCGCGGCGACATCATGCGGCGGATCGGCGTCAACCGGTTCTGGCCGACCTTTCCGGTCGGCATCTACGAAACCAAACAAGGCTGGCTCGGCGTCACCACGGTGACCCCGGCGCAGTGGCGCGCGTTCTGCGAGATGCTCGGGCTGAACGAGTTGCGCGACGATCCGACGTTGGTCATGGGCGTCGACCGGCTGCAGCGCGTCGCCGAGATCGAAGGCAAGATCGTGCCCAGGCTGAAGCAGCGCACCGCGCAGGAATGGTTTGCCGAGGGTCTCAAGCGCAAGATCCCGATCGTGCCGGTGCCGGAGATATCGGACCTCATCGCCGATGACGAGAAGCGCGCCCGCGGCGCTATCGTGCCGATCACGGTCGGCGACGAGGCTGGTTTCAGCGCCGGCACGATGCAGCGGCTGACGGCAACGCCACCGCTGCGCGGCGGCCGCGTGCCCGGCATCGGCGAGCAGCAGGCTGCGCGCGAGGCCGCGCCGCGCGTGCCCACGCCGAAGCACGCTCCGACCGATCGTTTGCCGCTTGAAGGCATTCGTGTCGTCGATTTCTCGATGGGGTGGGCCGGACCGATCTGCACCCGCACGCTCGCCGATCTCGGCGCCGACGTCATCAAGATCGAGGCGACGCAGTATCCGGACTGGTGGCGCGGCGTCGATCGGCGCCCGGCCTATGTGCTGGAGCAGATGTACGAGAAGTCGGTGCGCTACTGCATCATGAACCGCAACAAACGCGGCATAACGCTCGACCTGACCCGGCCGAAAGGGCTGGCACTTGCAAAACGCCTGCTTGCCGATGCCGACCTCGTGGTCGACAATTACTCGGTCGAGGTGCTGCCCAAGCTCGGCCTCGGCTACGACGTGCTGAGCAAGCTCAACCCGAAGCTCGTGATGATGTCGATGTCGGCATTCGGCGCCGGCAGCGTGCATCGCGATTGCCGGGCCTATGGCTCGACCCTCGAGCAAGGTTCCGGCCTGCCGAGCGTGGTCGGCGATGCCGGCGGGCCGCCGGTCATGAGCCATACCGCGTTCGGCGACGCCGTCGGCGGCCTCAATGGCGCGGTCGCGGTGCTGACCGCGCTGATCCATGCGAAGCTGACGGGGCAGGGCCAGTTCATCGATCTCGCCCAGATCGAATGCATGATGCCGTTCGCCGCGCCCTGGATCGTGGCGCATTCGATCGACGGCAAGGAGCCTTCGAAACACGGCAATCGCCATCCGGATTTCGTGCCGCATGGCTGCTTTCGCTGCGACGGCGAGGACAACTGGATCGTGGTCGCGGTGTCCGACGATGCGATGTGGCCGAGGCTTGCGCGGCTGCTCGGCCGCGAGGATTGGGCGACGGACGAGAGGCTCGGCACGGCCGCGGGCCGCCGCGCCAGCGAGGCCGAGATCGAGGCTGCGATTACTGTCTGGACGTCCGCGCGCAATGCCGATGTGGCGATGGCCGCGCTGCAATCCGCCGGTGTTGCGTCCGGCGTCGCGCGGCTGCCGATCGATCTGCTCGACGATCCGCAGCTGCACGCCCGCGGCTTCATCCAGCAGGTCGACCGCGCCTTCATCGGACGGCATCCGCAGCCGTCGATGCCGTTCCGCCAGGGCGACGCGCCGTTTGCGATCCGCTCGGTGCCGCCGACGCTCGGCGAGCACAATCGCGAGATTCTCGGCGGCATGCTCGGCCTGTCCGACGCCGAGCTCGAGGAACTCACCCGCGACGGCATCATCGGCACCGAGATGCTGATGGAGGAGCAGCTGGTGAACGAGAAGAAGCGGGCGGCGGGCTGATGGGGGCAGGGCCACCGGCACAGCGCAAGGCGGAGGGCGCGCGCGACGACGCGCGGCCGCTGCTGTCCGTGCGTGGGCTCGGCATTCGTTTCAAGACCGCGCAGGGCATCTGGCAGGCCACGCGGCGGATCGACTTCGACGTTGCGCCCGGCGAGCGCATCGGCATCGTCGGCGAGAGCGGCTGCGGCAAGACCATCACCGGGCTCTCGATCCTGCGCCTGTTGCCGGGCAATTTCGCCGGGCTTGACGGCAGGATCCTGTTCGACGGCACCGATCTGGCGTCTTGCAGCGCGCGGCAGATGCGCGCCATCCGCGGCAAGCGCATCGCGATGATCTTCCAGGAGCCGATGAGCGCGCTCGACCCGGTGTTCACGGTCGGCCACCAGATCGCGGAGACGCTGCGCGTCCATAGCGATGTGTCCTATGAGGAGGCGCGCGCGAAGACGCTGGAGATGCTCCGCCGCGTCGGCATCGCCTCGCCGGAACGGCGGATCGACGATTATCCGCACCAGCTCTCCGGCGGCATGCGCCAGCGCGTGATGATCGCCGCGAGCCTGATCTGCGGGCCGCAGCTGCTGATCGCGGACGAGCCGACCACCGCGCTCGACGTCACCGTGCAGGCGCAGATCCTCGAACTGCTGCGCGACATCAGCGAGACATCGAAGACCGCGCTGATGCTGATCACCCACGATCTCGGCGTCGTCGCCGAGACCTGCACGCGGATGATCACGATGTATGCCGGCGAGGTGATCGAGGACGCCACCGTCGACGAGGCGCTGGTGCGGCCGCTGCATCCCTATACGTCGGGCCTGTTGCGCTCGCTGCCGCATTTGAGCCCGCGTCACGGCCGGCTGCCGTCGATCCCGGGCCGGGTGCCGTCGATTGCCGAGATGCCGGCCGGCTGCCGCTTCCGCGCCCGCTGCGCGCACGCAGTGAAGGGCTGCGAGGCCGAGCAGAAATTGCAGGACGCCGGCGGTGGCCGCAAGGTGCGTTGCTGGCGTTTCGCCGAGCTCAATCTGCCGGGTGCACTGCATCCGCCCGACCTCGCTGCGGGCGCGAGGGTCGCGCGCCAATGACCGCAGCCACTCCTGAGCCCCGCCGCGATGCCATTGTCTCGGTGCGCGACCTCCAGGTCCGCTTCCAGACCTCGGACCGCCGCGCCACCGTGAAGGCGGTCGATGGCGTCAATTTCGACGTCCGCCGCGGCGAGACCTTCGGCATCATCGGCGAGTCCGGATCGGGCAAGACCACGATCGGCCGTGCGCTGGTGTTCCTGCTGAAACCCAGCGCCGGCGCCATCCTGCACGACGGTATCGATCCGCTGGCGCTGTCGCGCGGGCAATTCCACCACCATCGCCGCGACTACCAGATCATCTTCCAGGATCCGAACGCCGCGCTGAACCCGCGCATGACCATCCTGGCCTCGGTGCTGGAGCCGCTCGAGCTCGCCCGCATCGGCGACCGCGCCGCGCGCGAGCGGCAGGCGAGGGAGGCGCTGGAGCGCGTCGGGCTGCCGCAGGAGTTCGGGGAGCGCTATCCGCATCAATTGTCCGGCGGCCAGAAGCAGCGCGTCGTGATCGCCCGCGCGCTGACCGTGAAGCCGAAACTGATCGTCTGCGATGAGGTGGTGGCCGCGCTCGACATGTCGATCCGCGGCGACGTGCTCAATCTGTTCGCCGATCTGCAGCGCGATCTCGGCCTGACCTACGTCTTCATCACTCACGATCTCGCCGTGGTGTCGCACATCAGCGAGCGCGTCGCGGTGATGTATCTCGGCCAGTTCGTCGAGCTTGGTCCGACCGAGGCGGTCGCCGAGCGGCCGCTGCATCCCTACACGATCGCGCTGCTCTCGGCCGAGCCGAGGCCGTTGCCGTCATCGATGCGGCAGGAGAGCCGCATCGTGCTGCAAGGCGAGGTGCCGAGCCCGATCGATCCGCCGTCAGGCTGCCGTTTCCGCACCCGCTGCCCGCATGCGCAGCCGCTCTGCACCGAACGCGTGCCGGAGTGGCGCGAGCTGGAGCCCGATCACTGGGTGGCCTGCCATTTCGCCGATCGCCCGAATTTTTCGTCTCATGAGAGTGCTGGAGAGATGCCATGACAATGACGACCAGACGCGAGGCCATGGCGCTGATCTCGGGTGCATTGGCCAGCACCACGATCGGCGGCCGCGCGTTCGCGCAAGCAGCGCCGAAGAAGGGCGGCACCTTGCGCATCTCGGCGCCGGCCAATCCGTCAAGCCTCGATCCGGCCACCGGCGGCGCCGGCTCCGACCACGCCTTCCTGTTCACCATGTACGACACGCTGGTCGAATGGGAATTCGAGACGCTGAAGCCGAAGCCGGGGCTTGCCGAGAGCTGGAAGTTCACCGATCCCAATACGCTGGTGCTCAACATCCGCTCCGGCGTCACTTTCCATGACGGCACGCCGCTCGATGCGGAAGCCGTCAAATTCAACCTCGATCGCAACCGGAGCGATGCGAAGTCGAACATCAAGGCCGATCTGCTCTCGGTCGACGCGGTCGAGGTCACCGGGGCGCAGCAGGTCACGCTGAAGCTGAAGACGCCGGACACCGCGCTGCCGGGCATCCTGTCCGATCGCGCCGGCATGATGGTGTCGCCGACGGCGCTGAAGGCGGCCGAGGGCGGCGTCGTGACGCGCAAGCCTGTTGGCGCCGGCGCCTATGCATTCGTGAGCTGGGCCGACGGCGAGAAGATCGTGGTCAAGCGCAACGAGAAATACTGGAAGCCGAACCGGCCCTATCCCGACGGCATCGAATTCTCGATCATTCCGGAACTCACCACCGGCGCGCGTTCGGTTTCCGCGGGGCAGAACGATTTGATCTATCAGCTGCCGCCGCGGCAGAAGGCGATCATCGAGCGCGCGTCGAGCGTCAAGGTGGTGCACGGCCCGACGCTCTACGTGTTCCAGATCTTCCTGAACTGGTCCAGACCGCCGTTCGACAATGTCAAGGTCCGGCAGGCGCTGAACTTCGCGATCGATCGCGAGGCCTTCGTCAAGGGCGCGCTCGCCGGGCTCGCCGAGCCGGCCTACATGAACCTGCCGAAGTCGCACTGGGCCTATGATGCCGAGGTCGCAAAACTCTATCCTTACGATCCCGACAAGGCGCGCAAGCTGCTCGCCGAGGCCGGCTTCAAGGAGGGCACCCCGATCGAGATCGGCGGCTACACCGATCAGGATTCGGTGCAGCGCGAGGAGATCCTGATCGAGCAGCTGCGCAAGGCCGGTATCAACGTGAAGTTCTCCAACGGCACGGTCGCGGAAGCCTCTGCGGCATTCTTCGGTGCGGAGAAGAAGGGGGCCGGGTTGCTCTCGGCCTGGACCGGACGGCCCGACCCGAGCCTGACCTATTCGCTGATGTTCACCGAGGACGCCTATTACAATGGCGGCCGCGCGCCTGTCCCGCCGGAGCTCGAGGCCGCGATCAAGGAGTCGCGCGCGTCCGAAGATATCGAGGTCAGGCGCAAGGCGTTCTCCACTGTGCAGCGGCTGGTGATGGAGAATGCCTTCGTGGTGCCGCTGGCGTTCCAGTTCGAGCTGGTCGCTATGAACAAGAAGGTGCAAGGCTATCGGCCGAACTTGCTCGGTAAGCCGAAATACGACGACGTCTGGCTGGAAGGTTAAACGATGGCGCGACGGTCACCGGTCAAGGTCATCGGCAGCCGCCTGGTGCAGGCGCTGCCCGTGATCCTGCTCGCGACCTTCATGGTGTTCGCGCTGCTCAAGCTGGTGCCCGGCGACATCGCCGTGACCTTGGCGGGCGACAATGCCACCGACGCGCGGATCACCGAGATCAGGCAGCTCTACGGCCTCGACCGGCCGTTCCTGGTGCAATATGGCGCCTGGCTCGGCCATGTCGTGCAGGGCGATCTCTCGCAATCGCTGCTGACCGGCGAGAAGGTCGCCGATTCCATCGGGCGCGCCTTCCCGAACACGCTGCTGATCGTGGTGATCGCGCTGGTGCTGGCGCTGGCCACCGGCATCCCGATGGGCGTGATGGCCGCCATCAAGCCTAACGGCTGGATCGACAAGCTGATCAGCATGATCGCCTCGCTCGGCGTCGCGGTGCCGGGCTTCTGGCTGGCGATGATCCTGGTGGCGGAGTTCTCGCTGAAGCTGAACTGGCTGCCGGCGACCGGCGCGAAATCCTTCAGCGCCTCGCCGATCGATGCTGTCAGGCACGCGCTGCTGCCGGGGATCGCGATCGCGGCCTACGGCATGGCCGAGGTGGCGCGCCAGCTGCGCGGGGCGCTGCTGGAGGTGCTGTCGTCGCAATATGTCCGCACTCTGCACGCCAAGGGCCTGTCGATGTCCCGCATCCTCTGGCAGCACGGCCTGAAGAATGTCGGCGTCAACCTGCTGACGATCATCAGCCTGCTGGTCAACCGGATGCTCGCGGCGACCGTGGTGATCGAGGCGGTGTTCGCGATCCCCGGCCTCGGCAGCCTGATCGTGCGCGGCGCGATCCAGCGCGATTTTCCGATCGTGCAGGGCGTCGTCTTCACCATGGTGGTGGTGGTGATCGCGGTCAATCTTATCACCGATCTGCTGTGTGCCGCGGTCGACCCCAGGATCGAGCAATGACCGACACGGCGCTCGCCCCACTGAAGGCGCCAGCCAGGCCGACCCGGCTGCGGCGTTTGTTGCGCTGGCTCGTCGGCGATCTCCGTGCCGCGCTGTCGATCCTGGTGCTATCGGTGCTCGTCATCGTCGCGATCGGCGCGCCCTGGATCGCGCCCTATGCGCCGACCGCGCAGGACGTCAACAACATGCTGGCGCCGCCGGGATCTGCGCATCTGCTCGGCACCGACGATCTCGGCCGCGATGTCTTCTCGCGCCTGATCTACGGCGCGCCCGCCACCGTCTATGCCAGCCTGCTCGCGGTCGGCGTTGCGGTCCTGATCGGGCTGCCGGTCGGCCTGGTCGCCGGCTATTTCGGCGGCTGGATCGACGACATCATCAGCCGCATCATCGATACGTTCCTGTCATTTCCGGCCATCGTGCTGGCGATCGCGGTCACCGGCGCGCTCGGCATTGGGCTCACCAACGGCATGATCGCGATCGGCATCACGATGTTTCCGGCGCTGGCCCGCATCGTTCGCGCCCGCACGCTGATCGTGCGGCAGGAGCTCTATGTCGATGCGTCCAGGGGTTTCGGTGCGCCGACCTGGCACATCCTGTGGCGGCATGTGCTGCCGAACACGCTGCAGCCGGTCATCGTACAGGTGACGCTGCTGCTCGCCGCTGCGCTGCTGGCCGAAGCCAGCCTGTCGTTCCTCGGCCTCGGCATCCAGCCGCCGGATCCGAGCTGGGGTGCCATGCTGGCGCGCGCCTATCAATACATGGAGATCGCCCCGGAGCAGATGTATGCGCCGGGCCTTGCCATTCTCGTTGTCTCCCTGGCGTTCAACGCGCTGGGAGAATCCTTGCGTGTCGTGCTCGATCCCACGATGAAGGATCGTTGACCTCTGATGGTGCTGTGATGTCCTTCAAGAAATTGCTGATTGCCAACCGCGGCGAGATCGCGATCCGCATTGCCCGCGCGGCGGCCGATAGCGGCCTTGCCACGGTCGCGATCTATCCCGCCGATGATGCGGCTTCGCTCCATGTCCGCTCGGCCGACGAGGCGCTTGAGATCCCCGGCCGCGGCGCGCGGGCCTATCTGGACATCGAGGCTGTCATCGCGGCGGCCAAGGCTGCGGGCTGCGATGCGCTGCATCCGGGTTACGGTTTCCTCAGCGAGAACACCCAGCTCGCGCGGCGCTGCGCCGAGGAGAAGATCACTTTCGTCGGTCCGTCCCCGGAAGCGCTGGATCTGTTCGGCGACAAGGCCAAGGCGAAGGCGCTCGCCAAAAAATGCGGCGTGCCGATCATTGCCGGCACATCGGGCGCGACGTCGCTCGACGAGGCCAAGGCCTTCTTCGCCTCGCTCGGTGCCAATGCCGCCGTGATGATCAAGGCGATCGCGGGCGGCGGTGGCCGCGGCATGCGCGTGGTCGAGGACTCTGCCAAACTTGACGAGGCCTATGCGCGCTGCCAATCCGAGGCCAAGGCGGCGTTCGGCAGCGATGCCGTCTATGTCGAGCGGCTGATCCGCAAGGCGCGCCATATTGAGGTGCAGATCATCGGCGACCGCCACGGCGCGATCAGCCATCTCTGGGAGCGCGAATGCACCATCCAGCGCCGCAACCAGAAGCTCATCGAGGTGGCGCCGAGCCCATCGCTGAGCGAGGCTTTGCGTGCGCGCATCATCGAGGCGGCAAAGCAGCTTGCGACCGCCGCACGCTACGACAATCTCGGCACCTTCGAATTCCTGGTCGATGACGAGGCCAGCGAAGGCGAGGACGCCTTCGCCTTCATCGAGGCCAATCCGCGGCTCCAGGTCGAGCATACCGTCACCGAAGCCGTGCTCGGCATCGACCTGGTGCGTTCGCAGCTTGCGGTCGCCGCCGGCGCGACGCTGGCCTCGCTCGGGCTGGCGCAAGCCTCAGTGCCGCTGCCGCGCGGCTATGCGATGCAGCTCCGCGTCAATATGGAGGTGATGGACGAGAAGGGGCTGACCAAGCCGACCGGCGGCACGCTCAGCGTGTTCGACCTGCCGTCCGGGCCCGGCGTCCGCGTCGATACGTTCGGCTATTCCGGCTACCGTACCAGCGCTGCCTTCGACTCGTTGCTGGCAAAAGTCATCGTGCATTCGCCGAGCCCGAAATGGACCGACGTGGTGCACAAGGCGTCGCGCACCTTGCGCGAATTCCGCATCGGCGGCGTCGCCACCAACATCTCGTTGCTCGGCGCAATCCTGGCGCATCAGAGCTTTGCCCGGAACAAGATCAGCACCAACTTCATCGATACCCATGTTGCGGCGCTGGTCGGCGCCGCGAAGGAGCATGCCGCGCCGCTGCTCGAGGTGAGTGAGGCGGCCGCGACCAAGGCTGTCGCCATCGAAGCCGCGCCGGAAGGATCGCTCCCGGTTCCCGCGCCGTTGCAGGGCACCATCGTGGCGATCGAGGTCACGGAGGGCGATCTGGTTCGTCCTGGCCAGCAGATCGCGGTGCTGGAATCGATGAAGATGGAGCATCTGGTCGCAGCACCGCATGGCGGCCGCGTGACGAAGGTCGCAGGCGGCGTCGGCGTCACCCTGATGCATGGCGACCCGATCCTGTATCTCGAGCCCGCCGAGGTCGATGGCCATCACGCGGCGGAGGAAGCCGCGATCGATCTCGATCACATCCGCCCCGATCTCGCCGAGCTGATCGCGCGCAAGGCGATCACGCTCGACGAGAACCGCCCGGCCTCGGTGGAGCGCCGCCGCAAGACCAACCAGCGCACCGCGCGGGAGAACATCGCGCAGCTGGTCGATGAGGGCTCGTTCGTCGAATACGGTTCGCTCGCGATCGCGGCGCAGCGCCGCCGCCGCAAGGTCGAGGACCTGATCAAGAACACCCCGGCCGACGGCCTGATATCAGGCGTCGCCACCGTCAACGCCCGACACTTCGGCCCCGAAGGCGCGCGCTGCATGGTGATCTCCTACGACTACACGGTGCTGGCCGGCACCCAGGGCCATATGAACCACAAGAAGATCGACCGCATGCTCGGGCTCGCCGAGCAGTGGCGGCTTCCGCTGGTGTTCTACGCCGAGGGCGGCGGCGGCCGTCCCGGCGATACCGACCGGCTCGGCATGACCGGCCTCGACGGCCCGTCCTTCGTCCAGTTCGCGAAGCTATCGGGGCTGGTACCGGTCGTGGGCGTGGTCTCGGGCTATTGCTTCGCCGGCAACGCCGCGATGCTCGGCGTCTGCGACGTCATCATCGCCACCAGGAATGCCTCGATCGGCATGGGTGGCCCGGCGATGATCGAGGGCGGCGGGCTCGGCGTCTACCATCCGGCCGAGGTCGGCCCTGTCTCGTTCCAGTCGCCGAACGGCGTGATCGACATCCTGGTCGAGGACGAGGAAGAGGCCACGACGGTAGCGCAGAAATATCTGTCCTACTTCCAGGGCGCCATCGCCGACTGGAAGGCGCCGGACCAGCGGCTGCTGCGCCGCGCGATCCCGGAGAACCGCCTGCGGGTTTACGACATCCGCAACGTGATCGACCTGATCGCGGATGAGGGCTCGGTGCTGGAGATCCGGCGCGATTTCGGCGTCGGCATGATCACGGCCTTCATCCGCATCGAAGGCAAGCCGTTCGGCCTGATCGCCAACAATCCGAAGCATCTCGGCGGCGCCATCGATGCGGCGGCCGGCGACAAGGCCGCGCGCTTCATGCAGTTGTGCGATGCCTTCGACATCCCGATCGTCTCGCTGTGCGACACGCCGGGCTTCATGGTCGGCCCCGAGGCCGAGAAGACCGCGATCGTGCGCCATGTGGCGCGGATGTTCGTCACCGGCGCCAGCATCACGGTGCCGCTGTTCGGCATCGTGCTGCGCAAGGGCTATGGTCTCGGCGCGCAATCGATGATCGGCGGCGGCTTCCACGCCTCGTTCTTCACGGTGGCGTGGCCGACCGGCGAGTTCGGCGGCATGGGGCTGGAGGGCTATGTCCGGCTCGGCTTCCGCAAGGAGATGGAGGCGATCGAGGACCTGGTCGAGCGCGAGAAGTATTTCCAGACCAAGGTCGCCGAGCTCTACGCCAACGGCAAGGCGGTCTCGATCGCCTCGGTGCTGGAGATCGATGAGGTGATCGACCCCGCCGACACGCGCCACTGGATCATGGCCGGCCTGCGCTCGGTGCCGAAGCCCGAGCCGCGCACGCACCGCAAGCGGCCGTGCATTGATGCGTGGTAGCCCTGCGTAGCAAGCGTCACCACCCGCAAGGGAGGGAAAGCTTCCGCCGGTGCTTCGCTCCCAAATAAAAGAGCCCCGGCAAAATGCCGGGGCTCCGTCGGTGAGATCGATCAGATCAATACCTGGCTACGACAGGCCCGCCGAAACGGTAGTTGAACCGTATCGTCAGCAGATCCACGTCCTGGCTGATCCGGTTAGCGGCGCCGGCAACGATGGGATTGACGACGGAGAACGTGTTGTTGGCGTCGCCCATGAAGAGGTGATCGTATTCGAGGCCAACGGACCAGTTCGGAGTGAATCCGTATTCGAAGCCGACGCCGACCGCGCCACCCCAGCGAGTCGAGGTCGCAGAAGCTACGCCGACGCCGCCGAGCGTGGTCCAGATGTCATACCGGTTGCTCGTCACCGCGGCGCCGCCCTTGACATAGAACAGTGCTGCGTCCCAGGCCCAGCCGAGCTGGCCGGTGATCAGGCCGAGGCCATCCATTTTCGTCGTGGTCGAGAAAAGCGGATTGATCAGGCTGAGACGCGAGCTCTTGATGTCGGCCCAATCACCCTGTCCCTCGAGCCCGAAAACGAATTGGCCCGCCTGCCAGCGATAGCCGAGCTGACCGCCGAAGACGCCGCCGGAACGTGAGCTGCAGCCGTCAGGAATGATCGCCCCGGCGACAGGCACGAACCCCCAGCAATTGCGGCTATCGCCCCAGCCACCGTTCGCCCCGATGTAGAAGCCGGTCCAGTTGTAGATCACGGGAGGCGGAGGCGGGACGGGGTGTGCCTTCACGGCCATATCCGCAGCCAACGCAGGCGTCGCCATGGTCAGTGCCACGGCTCCTGCAAGAAGATATTTCTTCATCTGTTATCTCCAGGTCGAGTAATTAATTATCGAAATTCGCCTCCGACGCCGCTGCGCAAGACACCTGTATCGGATCGCGTTGGAGGGTATGAGCAGCGGGCTCGAAGCCATGTGCCAAAATGGCAACAGGCTAGAACAATCGAGGCCATGGCTGCATTTCGATCGTGCGGCAGCCGCTCAGCCTCTACTCCCTCGCGGGACGCGAGTGATTCCGGGTAGTGGATTGATCGTCGCCGAGCCAGCTGGTGACGCTTTCCGAGAGGATGAGTTGCCTTGGCGAATGAGGATTGATCGTTCCGGCGAACACCACCAGGCCTTCCTCGAGCTTTGCGCGCGCGAACTGCTTGGCGTCATCTTCGGCCGCGAAAGCCCTGGTTATGCGCGGGCTGCGCTCCCTTGGTAGCAGCCCGCGTTTGCGAATTTCATAGGTCACATACCAGGTTGCTGTCATGGCAACGTTCGATCAAGGCGCAGGATCGTGCCATGAATGCGCGGTTGCCGGGGCCGACCATTGATCTGTATCAAGAAGCGCACTGACTTCTTTCGCGAGGCGAGCAGGATCGCTCGCCGTTCGCGTCTCGGCTTCCGATGACTGGGTTGCCTGTCGGCTACACCGTGGTCCTAGCCGCCGTGCTCTTTTGTCGCACAGGACCCGTGGTGCGATAGGTACCCGGCTTTCCCGGGGGCCCCCGGTCGAAGGCCGTGATGGGGCAAGCGTCTCTCGTCACCGGGAGTGTCAGCCCAGCCTCAATTCCGCGTACCCATTTGCCGCCACCGCATCGCATCGCTCGCGATAAGCCGGGGCGCTGCCGCTGTAGCGGGCGACGATGCGGGTCTGCTTGCCCTCGACATTGCGGTTGATGCCGGTCATCCAGGAATCGACCTCGTTGGAGAGCAGCCCGACACCGAGCGCCTTGACGTGATCAGTCCAGCCGGCGGTGCCCTCGGGGGTGGCGTCGAGGAAGGTCAGGCCCTTCTCCGTCGCGAAGCGGAGCAGGCCGGTGACCCAATCGACGCTGTATTCGATGCTGCGCGGGATGTTGCCGAGCGCGGTGTGCGGGCCCATCAGCATCATCATGTTGGGGAAGCCGTCGACCATCAGCCCGAGATAGGTTTCCGGCCCGTGCGTCCACTTCTCCTTCAGCCGCGCGCCATGCGCGCCGCGGAGATCGATCTTGTCGAAGCTGCCGGTGATGGCGTCGAATCCGGTGGCGTAGATGATGATGTCGAAGGCGTAGTCCTTCTCGGAGGTCCGGATGCCGTCACGCGTGATTCTTTCGATCGGCGTTTCTTTGATGTCGACCAGCTCGACATTGTCGCGGTTGTAGACCTCGTAGTAGAAGGTCTCGAGCGGCAGCCGCCGCGTGCCGAAACCGTGGTTCTTTGGGATCAGCTTCTCGGCCACCGCCTGGTCCTTGACGCGCGCGCGGATCTTGCGCGCCACGAAATCGCTGATCGTCGCATTCGCCGCGCGGTCGATCAGGATATCCTTGAAATTGCCCTGCCAGATGCCGAAGCCGCGCTCGCCATAGAGCTTCTCGTAGAACGCCTCGCGCTCTTGCTCGCTCACCTCGAACGCGCCGCGCGGATCGGGCGTATGCACGAAGCAGGCGAAGGTCTCCTTGCAGCGCGCGAAGATCTCGGGATAGCCGGCCTTGATCCTGGCTTGGGTTTCCGCGTCGATCTTGCCGTTGTGCAGCGGTGCTGCCCAATTGGCGGTACGCTGGAACACGGTGAGGTGGCCGACCTCGCCGGCGATGGTCTGGATGGTCTGGATGCCGGTCGCGCCGGTGCCGATCACGGCGACGCGCTTGCCGCTGAAATCGACCTTGTCTTTCGGCCAGCGCGCGGTGTGGAACGATTGCCCCTTGAAATCGTCGATGCCCGCGACGCGCGGCAGGGTCGGCGTCGACAGCGGACCGATCGCGGTGATCAGGAAGCGGCAGCTATGCTGTGCGCCGCTCTCCAGTGTGATCCGCCAGCTTCGCGTGTCGTCCTGGTAGACCGCTGATGTAACGCGGCTCTCGAACTGGATGTCGCGGCGGAGGTCGAACTTGTCGGCGACGAAATTGCAGTAGCGCAGGGTCTCGGGCTGGCCGGCGAAATGCTCCGACCATTCCCATTCCTGCAACAGCTCCTTCGAGAACGAATAGCCGTAGGAATAGCTTTCGGAATCGAAGCGCGCGCCGGGATAGCGGTTCCAGTACCAGGTGCCGCCGACGCCGGTGCCGGCCTCGAACACCCGTGCCGTAAGCCCAAGCTCGCGCAGCCGGTAGAGCTGGTACATGCCGGACAGGCCGGCGCCGATGATGATGACATCGTAGTCCAGCGCAGCCGTCTGGGCGCTGTTGTCCTGGCGCGATGCGGCCACCTGTCGTTGCTCCCTAAGTTGATTGCCGGCAAGGCTAGCCGGTCTTGCTGCTACCGACAAACATCGGAGCGCGGGGCTGCCATCGCGATTTGCCTGGGGCTGCCTGCGTGCATTCCGCGCGGCGGACGGTTCGCCGCGCGGCTTTACTCGGCCGCGGGATACCCGCTATCGTCGGCCCGACAAGACGATCGCCCGCCAAGCGGCGACGGAACCAGACGGGAGTGAGGCGATGGGAGAGGCGCTGCGTAGGCCGACACCGATCGATGTCAGCAATCCCCGGCTCTATCAGGACGACACTTGGCGGCCGCTGTTCGCGCAGCTTCGCCGCGACGACCCCGTGCATTATTGCGAGGCTTCACCTTACGGCCCGTACTGGTCGGTGACGCGCTACGACGACATCTTCGCGGTCGAGCTGGATCACCAGAACTATTCCTCGGCCTCCGAGCTCGGCGGTATCCAGGTCGCCGACCAGCCGAAGGGACAGGAGCGGCCGAGTTTCATCCGCATGGATCCGCCGGGTCACACCGCGCAGCGCCGCACGGTGGCGCCGATCGTGGCGCCGTCGAACCTCGCTAATTTCGATGCCTTGATCCGCCAGCGAACCTCCGCCGTGCTCGACGCATTGCCGCGCAACGAGACCTTTGACTGGGCCGAGCGGGTCTCGGTCGACCTCACCAACATGATGCTGGCGACGCTGTTCGACTTTCCCTCGGAGGACCGCGCCAAGCTGACCTGGTGGTCGGATGTCGCGATCGCCAACATCGAGTCTCCCGACGCGGTGGTGCATTCGGAGGCCGAACGCACCGCCGAACTGATCAAGATGGGAGAATCCTTCCGCAAGCTATGGGATGCGCGGGTCGATGCAGCTCCGACCTTCGACCTGATCTCGA
This sequence comes from Bradyrhizobium sp. UFLA03-84, assembly GCF_002289535.1. Taxonomy (NCBI): domain Bacteria; kingdom Pseudomonadati; phylum Pseudomonadota; class Alphaproteobacteria; order Hyphomicrobiales; family Nitrobacteraceae; genus Bradyrhizobium; species Bradyrhizobium sp. UFLA03-84. The sequence goes on from NZ_NSJY01000013.1 coordinate 1,284,624, forward strand.
TGCTGGCGCATTCGCCGGCAACGCGGAATCTGGATGCGCGCGAGTTCATCGGCACGATCGGGCTTCTGATCGTCGGCGGCAACGACACCACGCGCAATTCGATGTCGGCCGGGCTGATGGCGCTATGTGAGAACCCCGCGCAGTTCGAGCTGGTCCGCGCCAGGCCGGAGCTGATCCCGAACCTGGTGTCCGAGACCATCCGCTACCACACGCCGGTGCTGCACATGCGCCGCACGGCGCGCAACGATGTCGAGCTTGCCGGCCGTCATATCAAGAAGGGCGACAAGGTGGTGATGTGGTACATCTCCGGCAACCGCGACGAGGACAAGATCGAGCGCGCCGACGAATTCATCATCGACCGCGCCAAGCCGCGCCAGCATCTCGCCTTCGGCGCCGGCATCCACCGCTGCGTCGGCGACCGCCTCGCCGAGCAGCAACTCCGCATCCTCTGGGAGGAGGTTTTGGCGCGCGATCTGCGTTTTGAGATCATGGGCCCACCGCAAAGGCTCTATTCCAATTTCATCCGCGGTATACGAAGCTTGCCGGTGAGAATCGTCAATTGAGCCGCCGGCCCCGTCATTGCCATCTTCCTCGCAATGACGGAAAGCGAGCCACCAGGAAATAACAATGAAGAACGATCCCGTTGACGTCCTGATCATCGGCGCCGGCGCCTCCGGTGCCGCAGTGGCCTGGAGCCTTGCCGATACCAAGATGCACATCCTCTGCCTCGATCAGGGGGGCTGGATGAATCCGGCCGAATATCCGAGCACGGGCCGCGACTGGGAGGCCAAATTCTACGGCGAGTGGTCGTCGAGCCCGAATGTCCGCAAACGGCCCGAGGACTACCCGATCAACGACGACAATTCGCCGATCAAGGTCGTCAACTTCAACGCCGTCGGCGGCTCGACCGTGATGTACACCGCGCACTGGCCGCGGCTGCATCCGTCCGACTTCAAGGTGAAGACGCTCGACGGCGTCGCCGACGACTGGCCGATCGATTACGACGCGCTGACGCCGTTCTTCGAGGAGAACGACCGCATGATGGGCGTCTCGGGCCTGTCCGGCGACCCGCTGTCGCCGCTCAGCCATCCGCCGATGCCGCCGCAGCCGCTCGGGCTGTCAGGCCCGCTGCTCGGCAAGGCCCTGAACAAGCTCGGCTGGCACTGGTGGCCGTCGGACACCACGGTCGCGACGATGGATTACGAGGGCAGGGCGCGCTGCATCAATCTCGGCCACTGCACGCCGGCCTGCGCGCAGGGCGCCAAGGCCTCGACCGACATCACCTATTGGCCGCACGCGATCCGCGCCGGTGTCGAGCTGAAGGCCCACTGCCGGGTGCGCGAGATCCTGACCAACGAGCACGGCATGGCCTCCGGCGTCGTCTATTACGACAAGGACGGCGTCGAGCAATTCCAGCCCGCAGAGGTCGTGATCATCGCCTGCAACGGCGTCGGCACGCCGCGGCTGCTGCTCAATTCGGTGTCGGGAAAATTTCCGAACGGCCTCGCCAACTCATCCGGCCTTGTCGGCAAGAATTTGATGTTCCATCCCTATGCGCAGATCTACGGTTTCGTGAAGGAGCCGACCGACAGCAACCGCGCGCCGCCGACCTGCCTGTGGAGCAAGGAGTTCTACGACACCGATCTGTCGCGCGGCTTCGTCCGCGGCTACGGCATCCAGTTCGGCCGCGGCGCCGGGCCGGTATTCGAGGCTGTCGCGAGCGAGCAGAAGGGCATCCTGCCCTGGGGCAAGGATCATCACCGCGTGTTCCGCAGGCTGAACGGGCATCGCCTCGCGGTCTCGGCGATCTGCGAGGATCTGCCCGAGGAACACAATCGCGTCACGCTCGATCCCGTGCTGAAGGACAGCCATGGCATCCCTGCGCCGAAGATCGACTACACGATCTCGGCCAACAGCCGGAAGATGATGGACCACGCGCTGGCGCGCGGCCGGGAAGTCCTCGATGCCGCCGGCGCCACCGACATCTGCATCAACGATCCGATCCCGTGGGGCGGCTGGCATCTGCTCGGCACCGCGCGGATGGGCACGGACCCTTCGCGCTCCGTGGTCAACGAATGGGGCCGCTCGCACGATGTGAAGAACCTGTTCATCGTCGACGGCAGCATCTTCGTCACCTCGGGCGGCGTGAACCCGACCTCCACCATCCAGGCCCTCGCGCTCTACATCGCCGACCAGATGAAGCAGCGCCTCGCCAATCTGTTCGATTGAGGCCGACATGTCCGATGCAAGACAACTGACCGCAGCCCAGCGCGCCGATCTCCGCACCGTCGCCGCGATGATCGTTCCCGAAAGCGCCGAGTACAGGGTGCCGGGCGCGGACGACCCTGCGATCCAGGCCGACATGCTGGCGACGCTCGGCCGCGACACCGCGCTGGTGGCGCAGGCGCTGGATCATCTGGCGCAGCTTGCCGGCAAGCCGCTCGCCGAGCTCGACGAGGCCAGGCGCGATGCGGTGGCGCAGAAGTTTCGCAAGCACGGCGGTGCTGCCGCAGCGACGCTCGTCCGCGTCGTGCTGCAATGCTACTACCGCGACGACCGCGTGCTGCGCTCGCTCGGGCTCGAGCTGCGCGCGCCATTCCCCAAGGGTCACGTGCTGCCGGAGGGCGACTGGTCGCTGCTCGATCCGGTCAGGGAGCGGGGCGGCACGCTGCGGCGGGCGACCTAGCCAGCCGGGCAGGTGCCGAGCGTAACCACTTGCAGCAGCGGGAGCCGGTCACCATCTGAGGGGACCAAAGGACTCTCGCCATGTTGGATTTTACCTCAGATACCGCCGGTGACAGGCCGTCACTGCGAACGGCCGATGCTGCCCGGGAGGATGACCGGGTCTTGCTGGATGCCTATTCCAATGCCGTGATCGACGTCACCGACCGGGTCGGCCCCGCCGTGGTCCGGGTCGAGACCGGGCCGAAGGCGCGCAATGCGCGCGAGCGCGGCGGGCTCGGCTCGGGCATCGTGATCTCGCCCGACGGGCTCGTCGTGACCAACAGCCATGTGGTCGGATCGTCGAAGGAGATCCGGCTGCGCGACACCGAGGGCTTCGTCACCGACGCCCATGTGCTCGGCGTCGATCCCGACACCGACCTCGCATTGCTGCGGGCCAATGGCGCGCGCGATCTGCCTTACGCCTCGCTCGGCAATTCCAAGACGCTGCGGCGCGGCCAGCTCGTGGTCGCGATCGGCAATCCGCTCGGCTTCGAATCGACGGTCACCGCCGGCGTGGTGTCGGCGCTCGGCCGCTCGATCCGCTCGGTCAGCGGACGGACCATCGAGGACGTGATCCAGACCGACGCCGCGCTCAACCCCGGCAACTCGGGTGGGCCGCTGGTGTCGTCGAAGGGCGAGGTGATCGGCATCAACACTGCGATCATCAACGGTGCGCAGGGCATCTGCTTTGCGGTCGCCAGCAACACCGCGCAATTCGTGCTGTCGGAGATCATCCGCCACGGCCATGTCCGCCGCGCCTATATCGGCGTCGCCGGGCAGACCGCGCCGGTGCCGCGGCGGCATGCGGTGCTGGCCGGCGTCGAGAACAAGATGGGTGCGTTGTTGATGCAGATCGAGCCGGACAGCCCGGCGGCGCGCGCGAGCCTGTTGCCGGGTGACGTCGTGATCGGGCTCGACGGCGTCGAGATCAACGGCGTCGACGACCTGATCCGCGCGCTCGATCACAGCCGGATCGACCGCACCTTGTCGATGGACATCCTGCGCCTCGGCCGCCTGCGCGCGATCGAGATCCACCCGATCGGGAGGAAGCCGGCGAAGCAATGAGCGTTGCTCTATCCGCGTGCGAGCTGCACCCTCTTCCCTTGTGGGAGAGGGTGGCGCGATCGAGCGCAGCGAGATGAAGCCCGGGTGAGGGGTTCTATCCGCGAGTTCATCTGTGGAGATAACTCCTCATCCGCTAGCCACGGGCGTACGATCCAGATTTCTGTCGCAATGTCGCAAGATGGACGGCAGCTGATTGCCTTACCTCGCCGACTGAGTGAAGCGTTCCTATGTTCACTTTGAAACACAACGTCCCTTGTAGCCAATGTGACGCAGCGTCCGTAGGAACGACCATAGCCAAGCCTAGTTGCCTATCCATTACTCGCAAAGGAGGCTAGCGATGGATTGGAATCGCGTTGAAGGCAACTGGAAGCAGGTTAAGGGCAAGGTCAAGGAGCAGTGGGGTAAGCTGACTGACGACGATCTCGACGTGATCGCCGGCAAGCAAGACCAACTTGAAGGTCGGCTGCAGCAACGTTACGGTTACGCCAAGGACCAGGCGCAAAAAGAAGTAAACGACTGGTACGGTCGCCAAAAGTGGTAAAACCCGAAGGGCCCTGTGTAAGGCAGGGCCCTTCGCTTTTCAGAATCGGGGCTATTTCCGGAGCAATTGATGTCGGGGCCAACTGAACAAGAGATTCGTACGAAAGCATATCAACTCTGGAAGGAAGCTGGCGAGCCGGCTGGCAATATGGATACGTTCTGGTACCAGGCCGAGAAGGAGCTGCTGCTGAAGGAAAGGTCCGAGCCCGGTGATCCTCCGCCTGGATTGACGGATAACCTTCCGATCTAGGCCAGCTCCAGTCCGGCACTCCTCTTTCGCCGCTGCTCGCTATCGAGCCGCAGAAACAATAACCAGCGATCGTGCATGGGGCACGGACAGCGAAGCGAACTGAAGCCGGGTGAGGGGGCAATCCGCCAGTTCACCTGTTGAGAGAACCCCTCATCCGTCGCGCATTGCGTCCGCGCCCCCTTCTCCCACAAGGGGAGAAGGAAGGGGAGTTCGCGGCAGCGCTATTGCAGTGCGGTCTGCAACTCGTCGGGCTACGCGACCACCATCATGTGGCAGGCACCCGCAGCCGCGCCGTCGAGACGGTACGATGCGCAGTTTGACTTAAATCAAAGCTATCCCACGTGCTTTGACGCTTGCTGGGGCGTCCAACGCCTCGCAACTTGGCCAGCCGGTCCTGCCATATCGTGGCCAGACAGGAGGCGCCGGCCACTGCTGGGTGACCGAACTCGGAGCAACGGACTTCGGTTGAGCGCTATGGCAGACAAGTACAGCATCCCGCAGCAGCTCGGCGCCAAAGCTCGGCGGTCTTTTCATGTCATGGCGAAGCCCGCCGGTTCGACCTGCAACCTCGACTGCCAGTACTGCTTCTATTTGAGCAAGGAACGGCTGCCAAAGGGACCCGGCACCGGATCGATGAGCGATGAGACGCTCGAACTGTTCATCCGGCAGTACATCGAAGGCGTGACCGGTCCGGAGGTGGTGTTCTCGTGGCAAGGCGGAGAACCGACACTACGCGGGCTCGACTTTTTCCGCAGCGTGGTCGCGTTGCAGAAGAAATACGCAAAGCCCAATCAGCGCATCGAAAACGACCTGCAAACGAACGGCGTTCTGATCGACGAAAGCTGGGCCGCGTTCCTCAAGGACAATCGCTTCCTGGTCGGCCTCAGCATAGACGGTCCGCGCGAACTACATGACAAATACCGGGTCAACAAAGGCGGTGCGCCGACTTTCGACAAGGTGATGGCTGCCGCCAATCTGCTGCGCAAGCACGGGGTGCGTTTCAACACGCTCACTTGCGTTCACCGCGGCAATGCTTCACGTCCGCTCGATGTCTACCGCTTCCTCAGGCGCGAACTCGACTCGACCGCGATCCAGTTCATCCCGATCGTCGAACCGAAGGATTTCGAAACGCATGCGCCGCAATCCCGCGACCAGTTGCAATTGCCGATCCTCGGCAGCCCCGAAGCGCGTCCTGGTCACCCTCGTTCCGTCGTGACGGATTGGTCGGTCGATCCCGACGAATACGGCTACTTCCTGTCGCGCGTATTCGACGAATGGGTGCGCAAGGACTTGGGGAAAGTGCTGGTCAGCCAATTCGAGACGCTGGTGGCGCAGCATCTCGGCCTACCATCGCAAATCTGCATCTACAGCGAAGTCTGCGGCAAGAACGTCGCCATCGAGCACGACGGCTCGCTCTATTCGTGCGATCACTATGTCTATCCCGAACACCGCCTGGGATCGCTACGTGAGACGCCACTCGACCAAATGGTGTTCTCCCCGACGCAGGTGAAATTCGGCTACGCCAAATCTGAAACGCTGCCGCGTTATTGTCGCGAATGCCCGTTCAAGACAGACTGCTGGGGCGAATGTCCGCGTAATCGCTTGATCCGAACACCGGAAGGCGAGCCTGGGCTGAACTATCTTTGCTCGGGCCTGCGGCGCTTTTTCAAGCACGCGATCCCTGAAGTCGAGCAGATGGTCAGTGACATTCGGCGGGAGGCGAAGTCCGTTCTGCCACGCGCTTGACGGCCGATAACGAGGGTGTCGGCCGGCTACGGCATTGATTTGCGTCAACGACAACAGGCTTGGGACGTACAAACAGGTAGTTCCATATTCTCACACTTGGCCCCGAACCGGAGCAAAAGGCGATGACACGAACAGCGAAGACCGTTGGACTTGGCATCCCGATGCTGATCGTTGGCCTGCTTTCGACGACCGCGCTCGTCGCTGCCCAGCAGGCCGCGCCGGCTGGCATTGTGCTCCCGACCGACCGCACGGTGTTGCCCATTCCGGAGCCTCAGTACCCGCATAGCACTGTGCTGGACGCGCGGAATGCTGTGCCGCCGCCGCGGTTCGAGGTCAAGGCACCAGGTAACGCGCCGAACGTCCTCATTGTGCTGATCGACGATATGGGCTTCGGCCAGTCGAGCGCCTTCGGCGGCCCGATCCGCATGCCGACAGCAGAGCGCCTTGCCAACGAAGGTCTGCGCTACAACGAATTTCATACGACTGCGCTGTGTTCGCCGACGCGTGCGGCGCTGCTCACCGGTCGCAACCACCACACGAACAATTTTGGCTCGATAGCAGAGACAGCCACGAGCTTCCCCGGGCAAACGGGACAACGCCCCAACAGCGTTGCCTCGGTCGCAGAGATGCTGCGGCTGAACGGCTACAGCACCGCGGCCTTCGGCAAGTCACACGAAACGGCCGCCTGGGAGGTCAGTCCGTCGGGCCCAACCGACCGCTGGCCGACCCGTCAGGGCTTCGACAAGTTTTATGGATTTATCGGCGGAGAGACAAATCAGTGGGCGCCGCTGATCTATGACGGCATGACGCAGGTGGAGCCGCCGAAGGATCCGAACTACCACTTCATGACGGACATGACCAACCAGGCGATCAAGTGGGTGCAATCCGAGAAGTCCCTGACGCCTGACAAGCCGTTCTTCATCTACTTCGCGCCCGGCGCCACCCATGCACCGCACCATGTGCCGAAGGAGTGGATTGCCAAATACAAGGGCAAGTTCGACCAGGGTTGGGACAGCCTTCGTGACGAGACGCTGGCCCGCCAAATCAAGTTGGGCGTGGTACCCGCTGGTACGAAGCTCGCGCGGAAGCCGGAAGCCATCAAAGATTGGAGCGCACTGACCCCGGATGAGAAGAAGGTGTTTTCACGCCAGATGGAGGTTTTTGCCGGGTTTGGCGAGTATGCGGACACCGAGGCCGGGCGACTGGTCGAAGCCATCAAAGCGACCGGTCAGCTCGATAACACGCTGATCTTCTACATCGTGGGAGACAACGGCGCGAGTGCCGAAGGAGGGATGAGCGGTCTCTTTAACGAGATGACCTACTTCAACGGAGTGCAGGAGACGGTCCAGGACATTCTCAAGCATTACGACGAGCTTGGTAGTCCGACCACCTATCCGCACTACGCTGCTGGATGGGCGGTCGCGGGTGACACACCGTTCCAATGGACGAAGCAGGTCGCATCCAGCTACGGCGGTACCCGCAATCCAATGATCGTCCATTGGCCGAAAGGGATCGCGGCAAAGGGTGAGATACGCTCGCAATGGCACCACGTCGTCGATATCGCACCGACGATCCTGGAAGCGGCGGGCCTGCCCGAACCGAAGAGCGTGAACGGAACAATACAGACACCGATCGAAGGCGTGAGCCTGGCCTACACGTTCGCGGACACCAAGGCTGCAAGCAGGCATACGACGCAGTACTTCGAGATTTTTGGCAATCGCGCCGTCTACAGCGATGGTTGGTTGGCCGGCACTGTTCACCGGGCACCGTGGGAGTACAAGCCTCGTGCAACGTTCGAAAATGACAAGTGGGAGCTCTACGATACGCGGTCGGATTTCAGCCTGGCGAATGACCTCGCTGCAGCGAATCCCGACAAGCTAAAGCAGCTGCAAGACGTCTTCTTGACGGAAGCGGTCAAATACCAGGTGCTGCCACTCGATGACCGAACCTTGGAGCGGTTGAATCCCGCTCTCGTCGGACGGCCTGACCTGATGGCCGGTCGCACCTCGCTGACGGTGCACGAGGGAATGACCGGCATGTCCGAGAATGTCTTCATCAACATAAAGAACCGCTCGCATACAATCACCGCCGAGGTGGACATTCCAAAGCAGGGCGCGGACGGCGTCATCTTGGCCCAAGCCGGACGCTTCGGCGGCTGGAGCTTGTACATCAAGGACGGCAAGCCAACGTACACTTACAATTGGCTTGGTCTGCAGCGCTACACGGTGACATCGAAACAGGCACTTGCTCCGGGGAAAGCAACTATCCGCTTCGAGTTCGCCTATGATGGCGGTGGAGTCGGCAAGGGTGGAACGGGAACACTCTTCGTCAATGACCAGAACGTCGCCGTCGGTCGGATCGACAAAACCCAGTGCTGTGGCTTTTCGGCGGACGAAGGGGCTGACGTGGGAATGGATGAAGGCACGCCTGTCACCGAGGCCTACAAGGTCCCATTCAAGTTTAGCGGCAAGATCGCCGCGGTGACGATTGAATTGAAGGAAACGAAGAGAGCGGACATCGACGCTGCCGAACAAGCTCGCAAGTCAGCGGCGTTGAAGAAGGGATTGTCCGACTGACGACGACCTGATGGCTGCCGGCAAGGTGGGCAAATCCTTATGCGGGCGTCATTTCGGCGCCCGTATGATTTTCCGTGCAGGCATGGTGGGTGAGAATAGTCAGTCGCGATCGCGGTGGACGCCGTACGCTGTTTGTGAAATTTCGGAATAATAGAAGATATCGCTGATTTGCCCGACGTGTCAAGTTGCTTGTCCGGGTGCCGGCGGTCGGCCGGCACCTTTGCATGGGGTTGTTTTCGATATTTTGGGGACTGTCGCTGCACGCCACCTTCTCCCACAGCGGGAGAAGGCTTCGCGGCGGCCCTACTGCAGCGCTGCCAGCAGTTCGTCCGGCGTCTCGACCATCATCATGTGGCCGGCGCCCGGCAGCACGACGGTCCGCGCGTTCGGCGTCGCGGCGGCGAGGGCCTTGCCGGCCTTGGCCGGGGTCATCATGTCGCGCTCGCCGAGGACGAAGGTCGCCGGCACCTTGACCGCGGCAGCGGCCGCAAGCGCGTTCTGGTAGGCGTTGCAGGCGTTGAGGTCGTTGTAGAGCACGCCGGGCTTGGCCTCCTGCAGCACACGCTGCGCGCCCTGGTGCATCCACAGGCCGGGCGCTAGGCTGCCGCCGAGCTCGGCCTTGAAGCCGAGGCCCCAGATCGAGACCATGTCGATCGCGGCGACGTCATTGGCCTCGGCGGCCTTCAGGAGGTCGGGCCCGACCGTCATGGTCGCGGCGGTGCCGATCAGCGCGAGGCCGGAGACCTTGTCGGGATGCCGCGCCGAGGTCTCGATCGCGATCAGCGAGCCCATCGAATGGCCGATCAGCCGCGCCTTCGCCGCGCCGGCCGCGGTGATCAGCGCCGCGATCCAGTCGGCCATCTCGGCAATTGTCGCGAGCGGCTTGCCGGCGGAGCGGCCGTGGCCGGGCAAATCGGGCGCCAGCACGGAATAGCCGTGATGGGCGAACCAGCGGCTGTGCAGCGCCCAGGTCGAGGAATCGAAGCCTGCGCCGTGGATCATCACGACAGCCGGCAGCGATGGGTCGAACGGCTTGCCGCCGGTCGCGATGAAGGTGTCGGATCCGTTGACGGAAAGCTGCATGGCCTTAAGTCCTTTGCGAGGCGCGCAGCGCCTGGCCGAGATCGTCGGTGATATCGTCGGCGGTTTCGATGCCGACCGACAGCCGCACCAGCTCTTCGCCGATGCCGGCGGCCTTGAGCTGTTCGGCGTCCATCTGCTGATGCGTGGTGCTGGCGGGGTGGATCACCAGCGTCTTGGCGTCGCCGACATTGGCGAGATGGCTGATCAGCTTTAACGACTCGATGAACTTCTTGCCGGCGGCGCGGCCGCCCTTGATACCGAAGCTGATGATCGAGCCGGCGCCGCGCGGCAGCAGCTTCTTTGCCAGCGCGTAGTCCGGATGCGTCTCCAGCGACGGATGCAGCACCCAGTCGACCGCCTTGTTCGCGGTGAGGAAATCCAGCACCCTATGGGTGTTGCTGACGTGGCGGTCCATGCGGACGCCGAGCGTCTCGATCCCCTGCAGCAGCTGGAACGCATTGGTCGGCGACAGGCAGGCGCCGAAATCGCGCAGGCCCTCGGTGCGGGCGCGCATGATGAAGGCGGCCTTGCCGAACTGCTCGTCGAAGACGATGCCGTGATAGCCGGCATAGGGCTCGGTCAGCTGCGGGAATTTGCCGGAGCCGCGCCAGTCGAACCGGCCGCCGTCGACGATGACGCCGCCGATCGCGATGCCGTGGCCGCCCATCCACTTGGTCGCCGAGTTCATCGTGATGTCGGCGCCGAGCTCGATCGGCTGGCTGAGGTAAGGCGTCGCGAAGGTGTTGTCGATCAACAGCGGGATCTTCGCATCATGCGCGACCTGCGCCACCGCCGGGATATCGAGCACCTCGAGGCCGGGATTGCCGATGGTCTCGCCGATCACGAGCCTTGTGTTCGGCCTGATCGCGGCGCGGAATTCGTCCAGCGCGCGCGGCTTCACGAAGGTCGTGGTGATGCCGAAGCGCGGCAACGTATGTGCGAGGAGATTGATGGTGCCGCCATAGAGCGAGGCGGAGGCGACGATATGGTCGCCGGCGTTGAGCAGGGTTGCGATCGCAAGATGCATCGCGGCCATGCCGCTGGCGGTGCAGATCGCGCCGACGCCGCATTCGAGCGCGGCGATGCGCTCCTCCAGCACCGCGGTCGTCGGGTTGGAGATCCGCGTGTAGATATGGCCGGCGCGTTCCAGGTTGAACAGCGCTGCGGCGTGGTCGGCGTCCTGGAACACGTAGGACGTGGTCTGATAGATCGGAACCGCGCGTGCGCCGGTTAAGGGATCGGGCCGCTGGCCGGCATGCAGGCTCAGGGTTTCGAAGGCAGGCGGCTTGGGTGCGGGCATGCGAAGCTCGTCAGGTCAGTCGATGAAAATGGTGAGTCCGAAGATTAGACGTGAACTGCGGTGCGAACGCGGCCGACATTGCCGAACACGCGCAAATAGCGCTCGACCTCCGAGGGGATGCCGGTCGCCTTCTCCGGATTGTCGGAGAGCTTCACGGCCGGACGTCCGTCGACCGACGTCACCTTGCAGACGATCGAGATCGGATCGAGCTCGGCGGTGCCGTCGGGGGCGCAGCCGACGAAATCATTGGTAAGGTTGGTGCCCCAGCCGAAGCTGACGCGCACGCGACCCTTGAAGTGATGGAATGTCTCCTCGATCGAGCCGACATCCATCGCGTCGGAGAACACCAAAAGCTTCTCCTTCGGGTCGCGGCCCTTCTGCTTCCACCATTTGATGATCTCTTCGCCGGCGGTGATTGGCGGCGCGCTGTCGGGACGAAACCCGGTCCAGTCGGCGACCCAGTCCGGCGCGTCGCGCAGGAACGGCTTGGTGCCGAAGGCGTCGGGCAGCGCGATCAGGAGGTTGCCGCCATAGGTGTGGCGCCACTGGTCGAGGATGCGATAGGGCGCCCAGCGCAATTCCTCGTCGGAATTGGCGAGCGCCGCGGCGACCATCGGCAGTTCGTGCGCGTTGGTGCCGATCGCCTCGAGGTCGTTGTCCATCGCCAGCAGCACGTTGGAGGTTCCAGTGAAGGACGGGCCGAGGCCTTCCTTCACCGCCTCGACGCACCAGCGCTGCCACAGGAAGCCGTGGCGGCGGCGCGTGCCGAAATCGGACAGCCGCAATCCATCCAGCTTGCGCAACCGCTCGACCTTGGCCCACAGCTTGGCCTTGGCGCGGGCGTAGAGCACGTCGAGCGCGAAACGGCCATAGGTCTTGGTTGCCGCGCGCGAGCGCAGCTCGTTGAGGATCGCGAGCGCCGGAATCTCCCACATCGTGGTGTGGGTCCACGGCCCGTGGAAATGCAGCTCGTACTGGCCGTCGACCTTGTGCAGCTCGTATTCGGGCAGGCGGAAAGTCGAGAGCCAGTTGATGAAGTCGGGCGAGAACATCTGGGTCTTGCCGTAGAACGTGTTGCCGGCGAGCCAGATCAGTTCCTTCTTGGAAAAGCGGATGGTGCGGGCATGGTCGAGCTGGGCGCGCAGCTCGCCCTCGTCGATGACCTCGGCGAGCTTGATATGGGTCGAGCGGTTGATCACCGAAAAGGTCGTGCGCGTGTCCGGATAGCATTCCCGGATCATCTGCAGCATCAACAGCTTGTAGAAATCGGTGTCGAGCAGGCTGCGCACGATCGGGTCGAGCCGCCAGCCGTGGTTGTAGGTCCGGGTCGCGATATCTGTCACGGTCATGCGGGAACCTTAGCCTGCCCCGCGCCGCCCGCCCAGTGGGTATCGGGCGGAACATGGCAGGTCAGCGCGCTATGGTCTGCCGTATACGGCCGACCGTGGCGGCGAGATCGGTCCAGGCTGGCTTGCCGGGGGCAAACTGGCTGCGGAGGAAGGAAGCAAGCTCGGCGACCTGGCCGTCGCTCATGCTGTCCTTGAAGGCCGGCATGTAGCCGAGGTCGGTCACCGCCGGCTTGGCGATGCCGTGCAGGATCACCTGGATCAGATTGTCGGGCACATCGCTGTGCAGATTGCTGTTCAGCGCCAGCGACGGCCGGCTGCCGAACAGCGGCGGGCCGCCGACCTCATGGCAGACCGCACAGGCGCCTTGGTAGATGCGGGCGCCCGCCGAGGCGGCGGTGGTCGCAGTGGTCGTGGTCTCGAGCCGCGCGGCAAGGGCATCGTGGGCAGAGCGGTCGACGGGCGTGTTGAACGAGGCGAGGTAGACCGCCATCGCGCGGATGTCCTGGTCGGGCAGTGCCGCGAGTTCACGCACGACCGGCGCCATCGGCCCCGCCGCAACGCCGTGCAGGCGGGACTCGCCGGTGCGCAGATAGGCGTACAGCTCGTCCTCGCTCCAGGGGACCGGCGCCTTCGACAGCGAGGTCAGCGCCGGCGCCTCCCAGCCCTCGGCGAAGCCGCCGGCGAGATAGGCCGCTTGCCGTTCGGCGCCGAGCGCATTGCGCGGCGAATGGCAGGCGCTGCAATGGCCGAGGCCCTCGATCAGATACGCGCCGCGATTCCAGGTCGCCGATTTCGATGGATCGGGCTGGAATATCTGCGGCTGATGGAACAATGCATTCCATCCAGCGAGCAGCGGCCGCAGGTTGAACGGAAAGGCGAGTGCGTTTGCCGGCGTCGCCGCGCGCACCGGCGCCTGCGCCATCAGGTAGGCATAGAGCGCCTGCAGGTCGGCATCACTGGTCCTGGCGAAATGCGTGTACGGGAATGCCGGGTAGAGATGGCGCCCGTCGCGATGGATGCCTTCGCGCATCGCGCGCTCGAACGCGGGATAGGACCAGGCGCCGATCCCGGTGTCGACATCGGGCGTGATGTTGGTCGTATAGATGGTGCCGAACGGCGTCTCCAGCGGCCGGCCGCCGGCATTCGCGACGCCATGCTCTGAGGTGTGGCAGACGGCGCAGGCGCCGAGTGCCGCGAGCTCCTTGCCGCGCGCGATCGTTGCCGCAGAATAGACCGAAGCATCGGGCCGGGCGATCGGCGCGATCGCGCGCCAGGGCAGTGCGGCCGCGCCGATCCCAATCGCCGCGGCGCAGAGTGCAGCAATGCCGGCGAGCATGCCGCCACGCTTGGCAAACGGATTCTGCCATCGATTGAGGTCAGCTGGCTGCACGGGCGGCGCTAGCGATGCAGGCGCTGCGGGCTGTTCGCCGTGCAACCCCTTCAGGATACGCTCCGGCGTGAACGGCAACTCGCGGAAGCGGACGCCGGTCGCATCATAGATCGCATTGGCGATCGCGGCGGCGCTCGGTACCGAGGCGGATTCGCCGACGCCGAGTGGCGGCTGGTCCTGCCGCGGCAGCATCAGCACGTCGATCTTGGGCAGCTCTGGAAACTTGATGATGGGGTAGGCGCCCCATTCCCGCGCCGCTACCGCGCCGCGCTCGAAGGAGACTTCCTCCATCAGCGCGCGGCTGGTCGACTGGATCACGTTGCCTTCGATCTGGTGCCGCACGCCGTCCGGATTGATCATCAATCCGGAGTCCTGGCCGGCGACGACACGGGTCACGCTGACATCGCCGGTCGCCTTGTTGACGGCGACGTCGGCGATCCACGCCGACCATGCCGCGCCGTAGCCGGGAAACTTGCTGTGCACGTACAGCGCATAGGCAAAGCCGCGGCCGCGCACGATATCGCCTTCCGCTTCCGGTTCTTGCCGTATCGGGCGGGGTGTCCAGCCGGCGCGTTCGGCGACTGCATTGACGAGATCGATCGCGCGCTTGTCTTTCAAATAGCGCAGCCGGTATTCGATCGGGTCGACCTCGGCCTCGGCGGCAAGCTCGTCGATATAGGATTCATGCGCAAAGGTGTTCGGCAGTGCCGAGACGCCGCGAAACCACGACGCGCGCACGATCGGCGGCATGTCGTTGGCGATCACGCGCATGTTCTCGTAGTCGTAGGGCGGGATCGCTGTGCGGTCGCCCATCTCGAACACGGCCGCTTCAGGCGCGATCCGTCCGGTGAGCAGCAGCGCCAAGGTCGGCGCGCCGTTCGACGGGTAGCGCGTGGCAAAGTCATAACCGGCGACGCTGCCGTCGGCGTTGAGCCCGCCATTGACGTCCATCAGCTGCGCGGTGCCCTTCGGCTCCCACGCATGCTCCTGCTCGCGGGTGAGCTGCACCCGCACCGGGCGGCCGACCGCGCGCGACAGCAGCAGTGCATCGGCGGTGACGTCGTCGGCGCAGTTTCGGCCGTAGCAGCCGGCGGCCTCCATCCGGATCACGTCGATCTCGGATTCCGGCCGCTGGATCAAGAGCGCGAGATCACCGCGCAGGATGTGCGGATTCTGCGTGCCGGACCAGACTTGGATCACACCGTCAGTATAGTCGGCGACCGCGCAGGACGGGCCGATCGAGCCGTGCATCTGGTAGGGCCAGACGTAAGTTCGCGGCATCGGCTTGGCGGCCGCCTTGATCGCGGCATCGACATCGCCCTTGTCGATCAGCTGGCGCGGCGTAGACGAATTGGCACGCAACGCCTGCTCGATGTCGGAGAGGTCGGTCAGACCAGGTCCCGGCTTCCAGCTCACCTTGAGCTGCGCGGCGGCCTTGATCGCATTCTCCTCACGCTCCGCGACGACGCCGATGAAATCGCCGATCCGCACCACCGCGACGAGGCCGGGAATATCGCGTACCGAGGCCTCATCGACCGCGATCAGGCTGGTGCCGACGAACGGTCCGGCATCGACGCCGGCATAGGGTGGGCGGACGACACGGCCATGCAGCATGCCCGGCACGCGCACATCATGGACATAGACCAGCTCGCCGGTGGCCTTCGCCGGAAGGTCGACGCGCGGCACCGACTTGCCGACGACCGAATATGCGCTCACCGCCTTGACCTGAACGTCGTCGGCGAGCTCGAGCCGAATGGTCTCGTCCGCGATCAGCTCGCCATAGCTGACGCTGCGGTTGTCGTGACCGCGGATCAGGCCGTCCTCGATCGTGAGGTCACTGGCCGGCAGCTCCAGCCGCTCGGCCGCGCGCGCGAGCAGAAAATGCCGTGCTTGCGCGGCGGCCTTGCGCAGGGGAACGGCGGTGATCTGGATGGTCTCGCTCGCGATCGTCGCGCCCTGGTTCGGCACCACAGCGGTGTCGCCGAGGATCACGACCACGCGGGCAAAGGAGACGTCGAGCTCTTCGGCGACGATCTGGCCGAGCGCGGTGCGAATGCCGGTGCCGAGATCGACATGGCCATTATAAGCGTTGACCGAACCGTCTGACGTGATGGTGATGAAGGTCTCGAAAGCGCCTTCCGCACCCAGCACTGCGGGGCGAATGACCGATAGCATGCCGCGTTTGGAGTGCTCCGGACCCGCCATCAATCGCGCGCCTCAAGCGCGTGGCCGGCGGCACGCATCGCTGCGCGGATGATCTCGATATGGGCGCCGCAACGGCAGAGATTGTAGCGCAGCGCTTCCAGCACCTCATGCTCGGAAGGACTTGGATTGCGCGTGAGCAGCGCCTTGGTGGTGATGATCATGCCGTTGAGGCAATAGCCGCACTGCGCGGCCTGTTCGCGGATGTAGGCCTCCTGCACGGGATCGGGATGCTCGCGCGTGCCGAGACCTTCGAGGGTGACGATGCTGCGGCCCGCGCAACCTTCGATCGGAATCACGCAGGCGCGCGCGGCGACGCCGTCGATCAGCACGGCGCAGGCGCCGCACTCGCCGAGCCCGCAGCCATATTTCGGCCCGTTCAATGCGAGGTCGTTGCGCAGCACGTAAAGCAATGCGGTGTCAGGAGCAGCGTCGACATCGTGATTCCTGCCGTTGACGGTCAGGCGCATTGCCCCGGTTCTCCCCTGACGTTTGCGCTGCAATGTTCAGCGTCCAATCGCGGGCGAGGATAACGTTTGTATACAAACGTGCAAGCGGCGGCATGCCGCGCTGCAGCGAGTGCACGCTTTATGAACAGGGTGCGCAAGCGAATGGCAGGGTTTGATTGCAAAGGCCGCTTGACAGGCTTGAGGCCCGCGCGCAGGATCATTCGTATACGAACGATATAGGCAGGGAGGCGGAAGCGCAGTATGATTGACCGCCACCACAAGTCCAGGCTTGGTCACGATGGCTGACACAATGACCGTCGCCGCCGGCGACAAGATCCGCTGCGATGCCTGTCCGGTGATGTGCTACATCAAGCCGGGCGCGGCCGGCGCGTGCGACCGTTATGCCAATCATGACGGCACGCTGGTGCGGGTCGATCCGCATGTCGTGCTGGAGCGCACCGTCTCGCATGGCGGCAAGCTGGTGCCGTTCCAGGTGAGCGGCGACTGGGATGGCAAGATCGTCAGCCAGCCCGACCTCTTCGTCACCGCGATCGGCGCCGGAACCACCTATCCGGACTACAAGCCGGCGCCCTTCATCGTGTCGTCGGAAGTCGACGGCGTCGACATGGTCACCGTGGTGACTGAGGGCATTTTCTCCTATTGCGGCATCAAGGTGAAGATCGACACCGACCGCTATCTCGGTCCGGAGACCGCGACCGTGCGCGCGGATGGCGAGGCGGTCGGCCATGTCACGACCAGCGAATACGGCTCGCAGATGCTCTCGCTCGGCGGCGTGCATCATCTGACCGGCGGCTCCAAGAAGGAAGGCCGCGTCACCTGCGACACGCTGATGGACCTCTCCAACTGCAAGGCGGTCGAGTTGACCATCGACGGCGGCGCCAGTGTCGTGGTGCAGGCGGGCAAGCCGCCGATCGTCAACGGCGTGGCGGAAGAGCGCATGCGGGTCGGCTGCGGCTCGGCGACCATCGGCATGTTCGCCAAGCAGTGGCACGGCAAGGTCGATGAGGTCGTGGTGGTCGACGACCATATCACCGGCGTGCTCAGCGAGCACCAGGCCGGCAAGCTGCTCGATATCGCCGACACCGGCATCAAGATGAAGGGGAGGCGCTCGACGCCCGGCCGCTATTTCCAGGTCGCCGATCCCGGCACCGGCTGGGGCGGCACCAACATTTCCGATCCGCTGTCGATCCTCGGCCCCTTCAATGCCAAGGAAGCGCGACCGGGTTTGACCATGCTGATGGTTTCGACCACCGGCGAGCACGCGTCATACTACGTGCTCGACGAGGCCTTGCGGCCGGTCGAGACCGAGATGCCGGCCGACCTCAGATTCTCGGTCGAGCGCATCCAGGAGAATTGCGAGCCAGCGTTGTGCACCGTGCTGTTCATGGGTGGCGCGGGCGGATCGCTGCGCGCTGGCGTCACCGACAATCCGGTGCGGCTGACCCGCTCGGTCAAGGATGCGCTCACAAGGGTGACCAGCGGCGGTGCGCCGGTCTATGTCTGGCCCGGCGGCGGCATCACCTTCATGGTCGATGTCACGCAGATGCCGGCCGGAGCTTTCGGCTACGTGCCGACGCCGGCGCTGGTGGCGCCGATCGAGTTCACGATGAAGCTGTCGGATTACGCGGCACTCGGCGGCCATATGGATTATGTCCGGCCGCTATCATCGCTGCGCGACAGCGCCGACATCCGGCCGGTGCCGTATCTTCCCGGGCGGCGCGCATGACGCGGCTTCCGCAAATCGCGCTTCTTCCTGACGGCAAGCGGCTGCATTTGCAAGATGGGCCCATTGATCTGATCATCGAAGCCAAGGGCAGGGATGCGGATGTTCGGTCCGCCTATCAGGCGGCGGCGGAGCGCTTTACCGGTCTGCTCGATGAACTCTGCACTGAACTCGCCGAACTGCGCAGCGCGGCGGGTCCCGATCGCTGCCTGCTGAAGGGCGTCGTCGCGCGGCGTATGCATGCGGCGGTCGCGCCGTTTGCCACCGATTGCTTCATCACGCCGATGGCCGCGGTCGCGGGCTCGGTTGCCGAGGAAATCCTCGGTGAGATGCTGCGCACAACGACGCTCGATCGCGCCTATGTCAACAATGGCGGCGACATCGCGCTGCATCTCGGCGAGGGCGAACAATTCACCGTCGGCCTGATGGATCGGCCGGACCGCCACGGTGTGATGCGCACGATGTCGGTCGATGCCGACATGCCGGCCCGCGGGATCGCGACCAGCGGCCGCCACGGCCGCAGCTTCTCGCTCGGCATTGCCGACGCCGTCACGGTGCTGGCGCGAACGGCGTCGCAGGCCGACGCGGCTGCGACCGTGATCGCCAATGCGGTCGATCTGCCTGATCATCCCGCGATCATGCGCGTTCCGGCCAACGAATTGCAGCCCGACAGCGACCTCGGCGGGCGACCGGTGACGCGCGATGTGGGGCCTTTGGCGGACCACGAGATCGAGCGGGCGCTCGAGGCGGGGGCGGCACGGGCGCGGATGCTCCTGATGTCGGGATTGATCGAGGGCGCGGCATTGCGTCTACTGGGCGAAACGCGGCTTGTTGGTGCAACTGGGGACGGCACGCCGGCGTCGCACGCGTTTCAGGAACCAACGATAGAACACATGCTGCAGGCATGACCGGGAGCGAGGCAAGATGAGCGCCGTCATTCGCAAGATCGTCACCGTGGTCGAGGAGACCCATCTGGAGATGGGCAAGAGCATCGCACCGCCCACCCGCCGCGCCGCCGCGATCGCCGTGATCGAAAACCCCTTTGCCGGCCGCTATGTCGAGGACCTGTCGCCGCTGATCGCGATCGGCGAGGAGCTCGGCGAATTGCTGTCGAAGCGGGCGGTCGCCGCGCTCGGCATCGACGGCGCCAAGGCGCATAGCTACGGCAAGGCCGCCGCGGTCGGCGAGAATGGCGAGCTCGAGCACGCGGCCGCGATCCTGCATCCGAAGATGGGCGCGCCGGTGCGCAAGGTGCTCTCGAAGGGCGCGGCGCTGATTCCGTCCTCGAAGAAGCGCTCCGGTCCCGGCACCACGCTGGATATTCCGCTCGGGCACAAGGACGCGGCTTTCGTGCGCAGCCATTTCGACGGCATGGAAGTGCAGATCAACGATGCGCCGCGCGCCAACGAGATCATGGTCGCGGTGGCGGTGACCGACAGCGGCCGGCCGCTGCCGCGGGTCGGAGGGCTGACGGTCGACGAAGTCAAAGGCGAAGACGGATTGCGATAATCTCTTTGAAGAAAAACTGGAGGACGGGATGCGTGGTTATTTCGTAGGGGCGGGATTGGCGATCGCGGTCGCGACCATGGCGACGAGCGCCATGACGACGCAGGCCATGGCGCAGGCCGAGATCAAGATCGGCGAGATCAACTCGTATTCGCTGCTGCCGGCATTCACCGAGCCCTATCGCAAGGGCTGGCAGCTCGCGGTGGAGGAGATCAACGCGGCCGGCGGCATCAACGGCAAGAAGCTCGTCGTCATCTCCAAGGATGATGGCGGCAAGCCGGCGGATGCGCAGACCGCGGCGAACGAACTGGTGTCGAGCGAGAACGTCGCGATGCTCACCGGCACGTTCCTGTCCAATATCGGTCTGGCTGTCTCTGACTTCGCCAACCAGAAGAAGGTGTTCTTCCTCGCAGCGGAGCCGCTGACCGACGCGATCACCTGGTCGAAGGGTAACCGCTATACGTTCCGCCTGCGCCCCTCCAACTACATGCAGGCCGCGATGCTGGTGGAGGAGGCGGCAAAGCTTCCCGCAAAGCGCTGGGCGACGATCGCGCCGAACTATGAGTACGGCCAGTCGGCGGTCGCGGTGTTCAAGAAGCTGATGTCGGAGAAGCGTCCCGATATCCAGTGGGTCGACGAGCAGTGGCCGCCGCAGGGCAAGATCGACGCCGGTCCGGTGGTGCAGGCAACTGCCGCGGCGAACCCGGAGGCGATCCTCAACGTCACCTTCGGCGCCGACCTCGTCAAGCTCGTGCGCGAAGGCAACACCCGCGGCCTGTTCAAGGGGCGCACGGTGGTGAGCTTCCTGACCGGCGAGCCGGAATATCTCGATCCGCTGAAGGACGAGACGCCGGAGGGCTGGATCGTCACCGGCTATCCCTGGTACTCGATCAAGACGCCGGAGCACGACGCGTTCCTGAAGGCCTACCAGGCCAAGTACAATGACTATCCGCGGCTCGGCTCGATCGTCGGCTACCAGACCATCAAGGCGGCGGCGGCGATCCTCGCCAAGGCCGGCTCCAGCGATCCGGAGAAGCTGATCGCGGCGGCCGAAGGCATCTCGATGCCGTCGCCATTCGGCGAGATCACCTTCCGCAAGATCGATCATCAGTCGACGCTCGGCGCCTTCACCGGCAAGACCGCGCTGAAGGACGGCAAGGGCATCATGGTCGATACCGCCTATCGCAAGGGCTCGGACTATCTGCCCAGTGATGCCGAGATCGAGAAGATGCGGCCGAAGGATTGATTTTCTTCTCCCTCGCCCCGCTCTTGCGGGGAGAGGGCGTAGGCGGCCTTGGCCGCCGTCTAGAAACAACGCCGATGCGAAGCATCGGCTCCGGTGAGGGGCTGTCTCCGCGAGCGAGTGCGCGGAGAGTTCCCCTCACCCGAAACTCAAGCTCGCGCTTGAGTTTCGACCTCTCCCCGCGGGCGGGGCGAGGTGAAGGAATGTGACGCTTGTAAACTCCAACGCGGACCGTCCATGGCTTTCTATGTCGTCCAGTTCCTGACCGGTCTTGCCAGCGCGGCGTCGCTGTTCCTGGTCGCTTCGGGTCTGTCGATCATCTTCGGCGTGACGCGGATCGTGAACTTCGCGCATGGTGCGTTCTACATGCTCGGCGCCTATGTCGCCTTCACCCTGACCGAGCGCCTCGAAGGCGCGTTCGGCTTCTGGGGCGGCATCGTCATCGCGGCCCTCGTCGTCGCCGCGATCGGCGTGCTGGTCGAGATGGTGCTGCTGCGCCGAATCTACCATTCGCCCGAGCTGTTTCAGTTGCTCGCCACCTTCGGCCTCACGCTGATGGTCGAGGACCTCGTGGTGCTGATCTGGGGGCCAGACGACCTGGTCGGCCGCCGCGCGCCGGGCTTCAAGGGGGCGATCGATTTCTTTGGCCAGAATATTCCCAGCTACGACCTGTTCCTGATCGTGCTCGGGCCGGTTGTGCTCGGCGTGCTCTGGCTGTTGTTTCAGCGCACCCGCTGGGGCGTGCTGGTACGCGCGGCGACGCAGGACCGCGACATGGTCGCGGCGCTCGGCGTCAATCAGAAATGGCTGTTCACCAGCGTGTTCGCGCTCGGCGTCTTCCTCGCCGCGCTCGGCGGCGCGCTGCAGATTCCGCGCGATGCGGTCAACCACGCGATGGATTTGCGGGTCATCGTCGAGGTCTTCGTCGTGGTCGTGATCGGCGGCCTCGGCAGCATCATCGGCGCCTTCGTCGCGGGGGTGCTGGTGTCCGAGCTCAACGCATTCGGCATCCTGATCTTCCCGAAGATCTCGATCATCCTGGTGTTCCTGGTGATGGCGGTGGTGCTGATCGTCCGGCCGTGGGGGCTGTTCGGCAAGCCCGAGGCGCCGGCGCGGCGTACGCCGGGCCTGACCGTCAATCCGTGGCGGCCGCTGACGACGAACGAACGGCTCGCCGCGATCGCCGTCCTCGTCGTCGCCGCCGCGCTGCCCTTCATCGCCGGAAATTATGTGCTCACCGTCGGCTCCGAGATCGCGATCTTCGTGATCTTCGCGGTCAGCCTGCACTTCCTGATGTCGGTCGGCGGGCTCGCCTCGTTCGGTCACGCCGCCTATTTCGGCCTCGGCGCCTATGGCGTGGCGCTGCTCGCCAAGATGGCGGGCTTGCCGATGATCGCGTGCCTGCTGCTCGGCCCGCTGCTCGGGCTGATGGGTGCCGCCGTGTTCGGCTTCTTCGCGGTGCAGCTCTCGGGCGTCTATTTCGCGATGCTGACCCTGGCCTTTGCCCAGATCGTCTGGTCGATCGCGTTCCAGTGGGTGTCGGTCACCGGCGGCGACAACGGCATTCTCGGGGTCTGGCCGGAAAAATGGGCGGCGAGCCCGTCGCATTTCTACTGGCTGTCGCTCGGCATTGCCGCGTTCGCGGTCGTGATCCTGCGCATCATCGTGTTCTCGCCGTTCGGTTTTGCGCTGCGCGCCACGCGGGATTCTCCGCTGCGTAGCGAGGCGATCGGCATCAACGGCAAGCGGATCCAGTGGACCGCCTTCGTGATCGCGGGCACGGTCGCCGGCCTTGCCGGCGCGCTGTTCGCCTATCTCAAGGGCAGCGTCTTTCCCGACAATATGGGCATCTCGCTGTCGGTCGACGCGCTGGTCATGGTGCTGCTCGGCGGCGTCGAGACGGTGTCGGGCGCGGTGGTCGGCGCCATCGTCTACAAGGCGCTCAACATCTGGCTGGTCAGCCAGACCGACTGGTCGAAGCTCGTGCTCGGTGCCTTCGTGGTGCTGATCGTGGTCGCGTTCCCGAAGGGCATCGTCGGCACGCTGGAAGCCCTCATGCACCGGCGGCGCAAATCCTCGTCAGCGGCGTCGCCCTTGCTCACCTCCCGCATCGAGACCGCCGAATGAGCATGGTTCCAACATTGCTGTCGGTCGAGGGGCTGACCAAGTCCTATGGCGGCGTGCACGCGGTGCGCGGCGTCTCGTTCGAGTTGCGCGCCGGCGAGATCCTGGCGCTGATCGGGCCGAACGGGGCGGGCAAGAGCACCTGCTTCGACATGCTCAACGGCCAGAACGTTCCGGATAGCGGCCGCATCCGCGTGCTGGGCGCGGAGACCACCGGCAAGAAGCCGCGCGTGATCTGGCGCATGGGGGTGGGGCGCACGTTCCAGATCGCAGCGACGTTCCCGACCATGACGGTGCGCGAGAACGTGCAGGTCGCGCTGGTCTCGCATGGCGACCAGCTGTTCAATCTGTGGACCTCGACCGCGCGTCATGCTCGCGATGAGGCCGGGCGGCTGCTCGATCTGGTCGGCATGGGCGCCTATGCGGAACGGCCCTGCGGCGAGCTTGCCTATGGCGACGTCAAGCGGCTGGAGCTTGCGATCGCGCTGGCGAACCAACCCAAACTGTTGCTGATGGACGAGCCGACCGCCGGCATGGCGCCGCGCGAGCGCGTCGAGCTGATGCGGCTGACGGCGCGGATCGCGCGGGAGCAGTCGATTGGCGTTCTCTTCACCGAGCACGACATGGACGTGGTGTTCGAGCATGCCGATCGTATCCTGGTGCTGAACCGCGGCACGTTGATTGCGGAAGGCTCGCCCGAGGAGGTTCGCGGCAACGCCCAGGTGCGGGCGATCTATCTCGGCGAGGGCCTCGTCTACGACGCCCGGCACCGCGAGGGGGCATCGGCATGAAGCTCACGGTGAAGGACCTCAACAGCTTCTACGGTCCGGCGCATATCCTGTTCGACATCGCGCTCGAGGTCGGCGAGGGCGAGGTGGTGGCATTGCTCGGCCGCAACGGCGCCGGCAAGTCGACCACGTTCCGCTCCATCGTCGGACTGGTCGAGAACCGTTCCGGCCGCGTGATGTTCGAGGGCCGGGACGTCTCCGATCTGCCGACGCATGCGATCGTGCGCGGCGGGCTCGGCTATGTGCCGGAGGAGCGCCGTATCTTCACGGATCTCACGGTCGAGGAGAATCTCGAGGTCGGCCGGCAGCCGAAGCGGCCGGGCGCGCCGCAATGGGACCGCGAGAAACTGTTCAAGCTGTTTCCCAATCTCGGCGAGATGCGCGGGCGACCCGGCGGGCGCATGAGCGGCGGCGAGCAGCAGATGCTGACCATCGCGCGCACGCTGATGGGCAATCCGTCGCTGGTGCTGCTCGACGAGCCGTCGGAAGGCCTGTCGCCGAAGATCGTCGAGCAGATGGTCGACGCGATCCTGGCGATGAAGAAAGAAGGCGTCAGCATCGTCGTGTCAGAGCAGAATCTGCATTTCGCCCGGCTGATCTCGGATCGCGCCTATATCATCGAGCGCGGCCGGATCTGTTTTGGCGGCACCATGGCGGAACTCGATGCGCGTCCGGATATCCGTGACGCGCATCTGTCGCTGTAAAGGGCGGGGTGGAATGATGGCGAGGAGTGCTGCACCGAAGCGGAGCGTGAAGGCCGCGAAGCCGGGCTATGTGCTGGACGAGCAGATCGGTTTCATCCTGCGCCAGGTGTCGCAGCGCCACGCCGTGATCTTCGCCCGCGAGATCGGCATCAGCCTGACGCCGACGCAGTGGGCTGCGCTGTCGAAGCTGTCCGAGGTCGGCGCCTGCTCGCAGAACCAGCTCGGGCGGCTGACCTCAATGGATGTCGCGACCATCAAGGGCGTGATCGATCGGCTGACCGCGCGCGGCCTGACCGAGACCTCGCCCGATCCGAATGACGGCCGCCGGCTGCTGGTGAGCTTGACGCGCGCCGGCCAGCAGATGGCCGACAAGGCCGCGCCGAATGCGCTGGTCATTTCCAGGGAAACGCTGGCGCCGCTCGACGCCAAGGAGCGCGAAACGCTGATCGCGCTGCTGGGGAAATTGCGCTGACGCAAAGGTAGTACCGTCACCCTGAGGTGCTCGCCTCTTTGGCGAGCCTCGAAGGGCGACGGCCCGGCTGTCTCATCGCAGACCTAGCCGGGCCGTGCATCCTTCGAGGCTCGCAAGAGCTCGCACCTCAGGATGACGGGCATCTATCGCCCGCCTACTTCGCGACGATCTCCGGCACCTTGCCCGCGGGCGGGGTGTTGCGGCTGCGCTGGGTGCGGACGATGCCGTCGATGATGGTCATGCCGATGCCCGGGAGATCGCCGAGCTGAACGCTTTCCAGGATATTCTTGCCCGGTGAATGCTGCGCCTTGTCCATCAGCACGAAATCGGCGGAGCGGCCGACTTCGATCAGGCCGCAATCGAGCTCGCGCATCCGCGCGGTGTTGCCGGTCGCAAGGCAGAACGCCAGCTCGGCCGGCAGCTCGCCGAGCGAGGACAATAGCGAGACCATGCGCAGGATGCCGAGCGGTTGCACGCCCGAGCCGGCAGGCGCGTCGGTGCCGAGGATGACGCGGTGCAGATCGCCCATCTCGCGTGCGGTTCGCAGCGTGAACAGCGCCGAGCGCTCATTGCCATTGTGCACCAGCTCCAGCCCGCGCTTGCAGCCCTCGCAGATGCAGCGGATCTGGTCGTCGGGCAGCGCGGTGTGGCCGCCATTGATATGGCCGACCACGTCGGTGTCGGCCTCCAGCACCACGTCCTTGTCGATCAGGCCCGAGCCCGGGATCGACGGTCCGCCGGTGTGGATCGTGCTTTGAATGCCGTATTTGCGGGCCCAGCCGACCATCTTGCGCGCCGTCGGCCCGTCCTTCACGCCACCGAGCCCGACCTCGCCGAGCAGCTTGACGCCGGCGGCGGCCATTTCCTTGAAATCGTCCTCCACCATCTCGCATTCGATCACGGGCGCGCCGGCATGCACCTTCACGCCGCCGGGCCGCAGCGTCCAGAACGCGCGCTGCGCGAAGATCGCCATCGCCTTCACGCCGACCACGTCGCGCGGCCGGCCCGGCATGTGCACCTCGCCGGCGGAGATCATGGTGGTGACGCCGCCATGCAGATAGCTGTCGATCCAGTTGATCTGGTTCTGTCGCGGCGTCCAGTCGCCGGCGACGGGGTGGACGTGGCTGTCGATCAGGCCGGGTGCGACCGTCGTTCCCATGGCATCGACGATCGTGGTGGCGCCTTCGGTGTCGACATCCTTGAGGCGGCCGATCGCTGATATCTTGCCGTTCTCGGCGACGATGGTATCGGCATCCAGGATCGGCTTCTCCAAAGCTCCCGACAGCAATAGCCCGATATTGCGGATCACCAGCTTGCTGGGGCCGGTGGCCTGGGGCGCGTCGTGAGCCATGGGTGTTTTCCTTCTGTTTTCGTTCCGAAATTGCCCGGGAATTTGAGCCCGGCTTGACTTTCCGATCAAGCCGGATTATTCGTTTGTATACGAATGATCGTATACAAACGATCCGGCCGGTCAACGGGGTCCAAGTCCTCCTCCGCCGCAGCACAAATCAGGGGTTGGTGCGATGAGCAATTTCAACCAGGAAAGCGTCCTCAGCGTTCATCACTGGACCGACACGCTGTTCTCCTTCAAGACCACGCGCAATCCGTCGTTCCGCTTCCGCAACGGCGAGTTCACCATGATCGGGCTCAAGGTCGGCGAGAAGCCGCTGCTGCGCGCCTACAGCGTCGCCAGCGCGAACTACGAGGACACGCTGGAATTCTTCTCGATCAAGGTTCCGGACGGCCCGCTGACCTCGCGTCTCCAGCACCTCAAGGAAGGCGACGAGATCATCGTCAGCCGCAAGGCCACCGGCACGCTGGTCATCGACAACCTCGAGGACGGCCGCAACCTCTATCTGATCGGCACCGGCACCGGCCTCGCGCCGTTCCTGAGCGTGATCAAGGACCCCGAGACCTATGACCGGTTCGAGAAGGTCGTGCTGCTGCACGGCTGCCGCCGCGTCAAGGAGCTCGCCTATGGCGAGATGATCACCGAGACGCTGCCGCAGGACGAACTGATCGGCGAATTGGTCCGCGACCAGCTGATCTATTACCCGACCGTGACGCGCGATCCGTTCCGCAACCGCGGCCGCATCACCGACCTGATCACGTCGGGCAAGCTGTTCGCCGATATCGGCCTGCCGGCGCTCGATGCCGCGCATGACCGCGTCATGATCTGCGGCTCGCCGGCGCTGGTCGCCGACACCCGCACGCTGCTGAATGGCCGCGGCTTCGTCGAGGGCAATCACGGCGAGCCGGCCCAGTTCGTGGTCGAGAAGGCGTTCGCCGAGCGTTGATCATCGCGGTGGCTGCCAGCCCCCGCGTTTGCGAAGAGTTCGCGTAGGATTGCGCAGCAATCTTGCGCCGAAGCGAGGAAGCAATCCATCTTCCGGTACAGCCGGGAGCAATGGATTGCTTCGCGTCGCTTGCGATGAGCTGATGTCCTATGGCCTGACCGCCGGCGTCTCCACCGGCATGCCGCGCGCCCGCGTCATCAGATAGAGCTCGAGCTCGACCAGCTCGGGCGAGCCGTAGTCATAGGCCTGCGCCCGGATGCCGGTGATGCAGGCGCGCAGCCGGCGCTGCAACGATCCGAGCGACTGCCATTCCAGCCGGTAGAGCGGATAGCCGGTCGGTTGCGCTTGCGTGATTGCGCTGCCCGCGAGCTTCTTGTCCCAATTATCGTCGTGGCAGTTGGCGCAGGCCAGGTTGAGCTGGCCTTGTCGCTGGATGAACAGGGCGTGGCCCTTTTCGACGAACGGCGCGATCTCCGGATCGTCACCGGCCGCGATCGGCACGCCGCGCGATTGCTGCGCGACATAGGCTGATAGTGCCAGCAGCTCGCGGCTTTCATAGGCGAACGGCGATGCCTGCTGGTGATCGGCACGGCAGAGGTTGATCCGCCCTTCGAGATCGACGGGCTTTCCGAGTGCCTTCTCGAATGCCGGATAATGCGCAGCAACGCCCTTCATGCTGACCCGCGCATCATCGTGGCAATCGGCGCAGGCCTTGTTTGCGGCGCCGGCCTTGCGCTTCCACAGCGCCTCGCCGTCGAGCACGAACAGCATGCCGGGATTCGCAGTGTCCTCGTCCTGCATCGCCTGGGTGTCCGCGCTCATGAAGCTGTAGCCGGAGCGGCGCTGGTCCAGCGGAATTTCGGTGGCAAGCGTTGTGCCCGCCATTGCCGTCAGCAGCGCGATGCAGAGCGCAATCCTCATTCGACCGTGATCGAAGCCTGTGCGGTCTCCGAAAACCCCTTGTCGCCGATCCATTCGAACTCGAACTTGCCGCTCTCGGTCACCGTGGTGAAGAAGGTGATGAACGGATTGGCGGCGATCGCGGGATAAAGGTCGGCGCGGAACACTTCCGTGCCGTTGAAGCGGCAGGTGAAGCTCGTGATGATGTCGCGCGGCACCACGTCGCCGGACGCGGTGTGGCGATAGCCGGTCTCCATGATGTGCGACATCAAAGTCTTGATCTCGATCACGTCGCCGCGCTTGGCCTTCTTCGGCACGTTGATCAGGGCCGACGGCATCAGATCGCCTCCTCGGTGCAGGCGGCGAGCGTCACTACGACGTCAGCGGTCGCCGACCAGAACGTGTCGTCGGACAACCGCGCGATCGCCGTGACTTTCTGGCTGTCGGCGAGACGGATACGGGTCGACACCTGCGCCCGGCCGGAACGCGGCCCGAGATAGAAATTGCCGATGTTCGGCTGCGGGTTCTTCTCGTTGAAGACGTGGATGCTCTTGACATAGGCGTCCGCCGTCATCGGGCTTTCGACGCTGACCGTCATCGGCACCGTGTTGCCGTTCTCGACCAGCGGCGGAATGTCGAGCTTGACCTTGCCGGTCCGCACATTGGCTTCGCCGACGATATTGCGGATCGCCGCCGACAGCATCGCCGGCGTCGCGTCGGCCGGGCGCACGATCACCATCATGGCGGCACCGCCGGTAAGGCTCAGAAACGTTCGCCGGGTGTGGTCCGAATCCGCCATGCTGGTCCTAGTTCCGCAATGTCACCAGATACGCCACGATATCCTCGATCTGCTTCGCCGACAGGATCGGCTTGTCGTGCCATGATTTACCGACGCGCGTGAGCCCAACAACGCGATAATAGGACGGCATGATGGTCGCTGCATTGAGATGCGAGGCATCGACCAGCCGGAGCCGCAATTGTCCTTCCGACCAGCGAGTGCCGCTTCCCGAAAGGTTCGGCGCGAGGTCGCCCTGGAACGCCTGCTCGGGAAATGGGCCGCTGTGGCAGAGGATGCAAGTGGAGGAACGTTCGACGATCAACGCACGGCCGCGGGTGGCGTCGCCCTTGGTTCCCGTCAGCGGCTGCGGGATAGCATCGCCCACCACGGTGTAGGGCCGCAGTTCCTCGGCGCCCGCGGGCGCGCAGGCTGCGAACAGGCCCGCGGCAAGCAGCAGCGTGGGAGCGAGCCTAGCCAAAGGTATCTCCCGTGATGCTCTCGAACCAGTCGGCCGCCTGATCGGCCTCGCGCCGGCGCACCTCGCGCGGCGCATCGACCGGGCTCGTGGTCACCTCGGCCTCGGCATACTGATCCTCTTTCGGCTGATAGATGCCCTTCAGCGAGAATGCGTAGCCGGGGGCCACCGTGTTGTAGCAGGCCCCGTCGAGCCGCGGCATCTCCGGTGCTTTGCCCGCGAGTGAGTTCACGATCGCTGCCGCGCAGGCGCGGCCCTGCGCCGCCGCTGCGGAGGCGGACTTCGGAATTCCGCCGGCAATCGCGGCGTCACCGATGACGTGGATATTGGGCACGAGCTTCGAGGCAAAGCTGACCGGATCGATCGGGCACCAGCCGGTGTGGTCGGCGGCGCCGGCGATCGCGGCGATGCGGCCGGCTCTTTGCGGCGGGATCACATTGGCAACCGCTGCAGTGTAATTGCCGAAATCGGTGACGATCTCCTTGGTCGTCGGATCAACCGATGTCACCCGTCCGCCCTGCGACAGCGCGATCCGTTCGATCATGCCGGGATAGAGCTCCGCCCAGGCCTTCTCGAACAGCTTCTGCTGCGAGTAATTGTCCTTGGCGTCGAGCATCAGGATCTTCGACTTCGGCTTGTTCGCCTTCAGATAGTGCGCGATCAGGCTGGCGCGCTCGTAAGGCGCCGGCGGACAGCGTAGCGGCGCGGCGGGGACCGCGATCACGACGAGGCCGCCATCGTCCATGGCCTCGAGCTGTCGGCGCAGCAGCATGGTCTGCTCGCCGGCCTTCCAGGCGTGCGGCATCTTTTCGCTGGCTGCTTCGTCATAGCCGGGCAGGGCCTCGAAGTGCATGTCGATGCCCGGCGCGAGGACGAGCCGGTCGTAGGGCAGCGTTGCGCCGTCGGAGAGTGTGATGCTGCGCGCCTGTGCGTCGATCTTGGTGGCCGCCTGCGCGGCGACCGTGATCCCGTCAGCCGCAACCTTGTCGTAGGTGAACTGCTGTGCGGTAAGCTCGCGCAGGCCGGCAATTACCTCATTGCTGAACGGGCAGGCGGTAAAAATCTTGTTCGGCTCGATCAACGTGACCTGGAGTTTTGCGTCGAGCCGCCGCAGCGCCCGCGCGCAGGCCGTGCCGCCGAAGCCGCCGCCGATCACGGCGATGCGCACTGCCGATTGCGCCAGCGACGGACGCGCCAATGCGGCCGCCACTGCAACGGCAGCGGCGCCACGGATCACATCCCTGCGCGTCTGATGACGCGTGACGGCCATGCACGATAATCCGGAAAAGGGAAGCGGCGGCCGCTCAGGTCGCCGCTTCTGGTTTGATCAGGCGAAGGAGATGTTCTGGTTGCGCAGCGGGAAAGAGCGGATGCGCTTTCCGGTCGCCGCGAAATAGGCGTTGAGCACCGCCGGCGCCGCAACGCCGATGGTCGGCTCGCCGACGCCGCCCCAGAACCCGCCGCTCGGCACCATCACGGCTTCGACCTTCGGCATCTCGTTGATGCGCATCGAGTTGTAGGTGTCGAAATTGGTCTGCTCGATGCGGCCGTCCTTCACGGTGCAGCCGCCGTAGAACAGCGCGCTGAGGCCGTAGACGAAGGAGCCCGCGATCTGCCGCTCCACCTGCGCCGGATTGACGACGTAGCCGGGATCGGTGGAGGCGACGATGCGATGCACCTTGATCTTGCTGCCGTCGGTCACCGAGATCTCGGCGGCGCCGGCAACATAGCTGCCATAGCCCATCACCTGCGCGATGCCGCGATAGACGCCCTGCGGCGCCGGCGTACCCCAGCCGATCTTCTCGGCCACGGCGTTGAGCACGGCGAGATGCTTGGGGTGCTTGCCCATCAGCTTGCGGCGGAATTCGAGCGGGTCCTGGCCGACAGCCTGGGCCAGCTCGTCCATGAAGCATTCCATATAGATCGCGTTGTGATTGACGTTGACGCCGCGCCAGAAGCCCGGCGGCACGTGCGGATTGCGCATCGAATGCTCGACCAGCAGGTTCGGCACCGAATAGCCGATCGCAGCCTCGCCGGATTGCGCGACGCCCTGGAAGGCGGCGGGGTCCATGCCGTTCTGCAAGGCTTCCGGGCGCACCGAGAACAGGATCGATTGGCCCGACAGCCGGTAGTGCAGCGCGACCAGATTATTGTCGGCATCGAACGCGCCGGTCAGCTTGCACTGCGTGACCGGGTGATACTTGCCGTGCTGCATATCCTCTTCGCGCGACCACAATAGCTTGACCGGCGTGCCCGGCATCTGCTTGGCGATCGCCACCGCCTGCCGGACATAGTCGGTCATGCCGCGCCGCCCGAAACCACCGCCGAGCATCAGCTTGTGGACGTCGACCTTCTCGGCCGGCAGGCCGGAGACCTCGAGCGCCGCCGCGAACGCGGCCTCGCCATTCTGTGTGCCGCACCACACCTCGCATTTGTCAGGCGTGTAGAGAACGGTGGCGTTCATCGGCTCCATCGTGGCGTGGTTCTGGTAAGGATAGCTGTAGACAGCCTCCACCTTCTTGGCTGCGCCGGCGATCGCCGCCTTGGCGTCGCCGTTCTGGTTGCCGACATAGGCCGGCTGCGCATTGTCGAGCCCTTCCGCAAGCCACTTTGCGATCGTCTCGCTCGAGACCTTGGCGTTGTCGCCTTCGTCCCAGACGATCGGCAGGGCATCCAGCGCGGTCTTGGCGTGCCACCAGGTGTCGGCGACGACGGCAACCGCGCTGTCGCCGACCGGCACCACCTTCTTGACGCCCTTCATGCCTGATATCTTGGCTTCGTCAAAGCTCTTCACCTTGCCGCCGAACACCGGGCAATCCTTGATCGCGGCGTTCAGCATGCCCGGCAGCTTGACGTCGATGCCGTAGATCATCTTGCCGGTGGTCTTGTCGACGGTGTCGAGCCGCTTCAGGCCCTTGCCGGCGATGGTCCAGTCCTTCGGGTCCTTCAGCTTGACGTCGGCCGGCGGCTCGAGCCTGGCGGCGGCTTCCGCGACCTTGCCGTAGGTCGTGGTCTTGCCCGAGGACGTGTGGGTGATGACGCCATTGGAGACCTTGCACTCCGTGGCCGGCACCTTCCACTCGTTGGCCGCGGCCTGGATCAGCATCATGCGCGCGGTGGCGCCGCCCTTGCGGACATAGTCCTGCGAGGTGCGGATGCCGCGGCTGCCGCCGGTCGAGAAATCGCCCCAGGCGCGCTTGCGGGCGACGCTCTGGCCGGGCGTCGGATATTCCGTCGTG
Source organism: Bradyrhizobium sp. UFLA03-84 (assembly GCF_002289535.1). Lineage (NCBI taxonomy): Bacteria > Pseudomonadati > Pseudomonadota > Alphaproteobacteria > Hyphomicrobiales > Nitrobacteraceae > Bradyrhizobium > Bradyrhizobium sp. UFLA03-84. The sequence goes on from NZ_NSJY01000013.1 coordinate 1,317,568, forward strand.
ACCTTCGACCAGTCGCATTCGAGTTCTTCAGCGACGAGCTGCGCGAGGCCGGTCAGCGTGCCCTGGCCCATCTCGGAGCGGGCGATGCGGATCACCACGGTGTCGTCGGGCCGGATCACGACCCAGGCATTCACTTCGGGCGCGCCATCGGCTGCACGGACCACGGCGGGACCGCCGAACGGCAGATCGAGGCCGAGCGCGAGGCCGGCGCCGGCGGTGGCCGTGCCGATCACGAAGGCGCGGCGATTGAGCTTGACGTGCTGGTTCATGGCTGCCTCCTCACGCGTTCGCGGCAGCATGGATCGCCTCGCGCACCTGCTGGAAGGTGCCGCAGCGGCAGATATTGGTGATGGCGTCGTTGATGTCGTTGTCTGATGGCTTCGGGTTTTCCTTCAGCAGCGCCGCGACGGCCATGATCATGCCGCTCTGGCAATAGCCGCATTGCGGCACGTCGCTGGCGATCCAGGCAAGCTGCACCTTGTGCATCACGCCGCCCGCCGCGAGACCCTCGATCGTGGTGATGTCCTTGCCGGCCACCTCGCCGACCGTCACGCCGCAGGAGCGCATCGCAACGCCATCGACATGCACGGTGCAGGCGCCGCATTGTGCAATGCCGCAGCCGTATTTGGTCCCGGTTAGCCCGACATTCTCTCTGATCGCCCACAGCAGTGGCGTGTCGTCCTCGATGTCTACAGTGGTTGTCTTGCCGTTGATCTTGAGGTTTGCCATCGCTTTCCCCTGAATGGGTCCAATCCTCCGACTGGACTTCAGCACGATGTTGGCCTCGAAACTGGAACGGTTCAAATCAAGAATATGCGCTTGCAGCGCGGAAGAATGTTGATGCCGCGGTGTATGGTCGCGCATTGCGCGCGTTACATGCCTGTTATGTCTTTTGCGGTGAGGCGACGGCCAAACGCAGGGAGCTCATCACGCTGCCGAGCGCGGCAAATCCGGCGCCCAGCGCCAGCGCAACGGTGGCGCCTTCGCGATCGGCCAATGCGAAGCAGAGGGCGGCGAGGGCGGCGCCGGTGGTCTGCCCGGTCAGACGAGCGGTCGCAACGATGCCGCTGGCGCTGCCGCTGCGGTGCGACGGGGCGCTCGACATGATCGCCTTCATGTTGGGGGTCTGGAAAAAGCCGAAACCGATGCCGCAGATCATGGTGCGCCAGACGATGTTGGCGACGCTGGGCTCCGCCGGCAGGGTTGCGAGCAGCACCATGCCAAGGCCGAGCAGCAGCATGCCGATGCCGCCGAGGATGCCGGCCGGATAGCGGTCCGACAGCCGGCCGCCGATCGGCGCCATGAAGGCGACCACCAGCGGCCAGGGCGTCATGAAGAAGCCGGTCTCGACCTGCGAGCGATGCAAGATGTCCTCGAAATAGAATGGCAGCGAGACGAAGGCGAGGCCCTGCACCGCGAATGAGCAGACGGCGGTCGCGGCCGACAGCGCAAAGATCGGTCGGCGGAACAGATCGATCGGCAACATCGGCGCCGGATGATCGGCATGCCGCCGGGTCAGGATCCAGCCGAATACGAGCGCGCCGACGAGCTCGGCGATAACAAGCGCAGGCGTTGCCTTGTGGGCGGCGCTGCCAATGCCGATGATGAACAGGCCGAGGCAGGCGCAGGCAAGGGCTGCACCGGTGAAGTCGAAGGCGTGTTTGGCGCGCGGCGTCTTCGGCAGCGTCTTCATGCCGATCAGCAATGCGATGATGCCGAACGGAAGGTTGACGGCGAACAGCCAGGGCCAGGTCCCGAGCGCGAGGATGCCGGAGGCGATGGTCGGCCCCAGCGTGAAGGCGGTCGCGACCACGAGCGCATTGTGGCCGAAGCCTCGGCCATGCATCCGGCTCGGATAGACGAAGCGCACCAGCGCGGTGTTGACGCTCATCAGGCCGCTGGCGCCGAGGCCCTGCAAGGTCCGCGCGACCAGAAGGCTCGGCAGTGACCATGCCAGCGCACAGCCGAGTGACGCCAATGTGAACAGCAGCAGGCCGGCGAGATAGATCCGCTGGTGGCCGACGATTTCGCCGAGTGCGCCGAGCGGCAGCAGCGTTGCGACCAGGGCGATCTGATAGACGTTGACGACCCAGACCACCTCGGCAGGGCTGACATGCAGATCGCTCGCAATCGCCGGCAGCGCGATGTTGGCTATCGCGGTGTCGAGCGAGGCCATCGCCAGCGCCGTGAAGATCGCGGCCACCGCCCAGCGTCGGGTCTCCCACGGCAATCCATCGGTGATTGGCGCCGCTGCCGCGGTGGTCGGGGTCTTCTCGAGCATGTCTGAAACGGTCTCCGGCAAGCCATGTACTACGCCGGCATCGCGTTCCCCAGCCGCGTCATTGCATGATGCGTATGCGAAGAGGTGTTGCCGAGGGCGCCGGCAGGCCGCGCGCAAATTCAGTGTCGTCCCGGCCTTCGCCGGGACGACGCCTGGGAAGGAGCCGCGGGCTTTCATTCTTCTCGGTCGTCTCCGGAATACCGGATCACCCGCATGCGCGGGTGATGACACCGAACAAGCTGTTCGACAGGTTCATTAGACCGCCCAACTCATGTTCCTTTGCTGTGTCACACAACCGCACGCAGACGACTTTCGGATAGCTTGCGTCACGGGCGCGATCGACTACCCTTGGTATACAAGCAGGCCCGACGTCAGATCGGACCGCAAGAGGGACGAGCGCATTGCACGGACAGGCCGACCGGCGCAGCGAAGCCATGCGAAGCGCCAGCGAGGGAACCCGGCGCCGCGCATTCACCGGCCTCTGGGTCGCGGCATTGCTGGCGATCCTCGGCTTCCTGGTGATCTATCCCGTCTTGATGCTGTTGCTCGGCGCGCTCACCGACACCAATCCGGTGGTCGACGGCATCCGCCTCAGCCTCAGCCATCTGTCGATCGCCAATTTCCTCGCCGTGCTCGCCAATCCGAATGTCGGCGAAGCGCTGCTCAACACGTTGATCGCTTGCGGCGGCGGCACGCTGATCGCGGTCGCGATCGGGCTCTTGTTCTCCTGGATCGTGGTTCGCACCAACACGCCGTTCAAGGGCTTCATCGCCGCAGCCAGCATCCTGCCGCTGTTTGCGCCGCCGCTGGTGGCGGGCGTTGCCTGGGCCATCCTCGGCTCGCCGAAGACCGGGCTGATCAACACGATGTTCAAGTGGATGGGATCGGACCTCCGCATCGATCTCTATTCGATGTGGGGGCTGGTGTTCGTGTTCGGTATCTACTACGCGCCCTATGTCTACATGTTCACCTCGTCGGCGCTGCGCAACATGGACCCGAGCCTGGAGGAGGCCGCTGAAATCTCCGGCGCCAGCCCGCTCGCCACCCTGTTCACGGTGACGTTCCCCCTGATCATGCCGGCGATCGTCTCGGGCATGCTGCTGTCGTTCATCGTGATGCTCGGCATCTACGGCATCCCAGCCGTGCTCGGCGCGCCGACCAATCTGAATGTGCTGACGACCTACATCTTCAAGCTCACCAACTGGTCGCCGCCGCTCTACAACACCGCAGCCGCCGTCGCGATCATCCTGATGGTGGTGACGGGGCTGCTGGTCTATCTGCAGCAAAAATTGCTCAGCGGGCGCAGCTATACCACCGTCGCCGGCAAGGCATACCGGCCCCGCAGCCTCGATCTCGGGCCGTGGCGCTGGCTCACCTTCGCGCTCGGCATCGTCTATCTCCTGATCGTCGTGGTGCTGCCGTCGCTGGCATTGATCGTTGCGGCCTTCCGCAAGTTCATGTTCATCCGCGATGCAGCCAGCCTGTTCGACATGCGGCAATACTCGTTGATGCATTTCGAGAGCATCTTCGACAATCCGCTGACCTTGAAGTCGATCTACAACGCGATCGAGGTCGGAATCATCACGGCGGTCGTCGGCGGCGCGCTGGCCTTTGCGATCGGCTACACCATTCATCGTACCCGCGTCGCCGGGCGCGGCGCCATCGACCTGATCTCGACGCTGCCGGTCGCGATCCCGGGGCTCGTGGTCGGCGTCGCCTATCTCTGGGCCTGGATCGGCGTGCCCGGCGGGCTCTACGGCACGATCTGGATTCTCGCGCTCGCCTTCATCGCGCGCTTCATGCCCGACACCGTGAAGGCGCTGTCGACCTCGTTCCTGCAGATCCATCGCGAGCTCGAGGAGGCCGCCTGGGTCTGCGGCCGCGGCATGCTCGGCACCATCACGTCGATCGTGCTGCCGCTGGCGCGCCCAGGCGTGCTGGCCTCGATGACGCTGCTGTTTGTGCTGGCGATCCGCGAGCTCGGCTCGTCGCTGTTCCTCTACACGAGCAACACGATGGTGATGTCGGTGCTGCTGCTCGACTACTACGAAGGCGGCAATATCGGCAAGACCGCGGCCTTCAGCCTGGTGCAGACGGTGTTGCTCGGGGTCCTGATCGGCGGTGCCAACTGGCTGTCGCGCGGGTCCGCGCAACGCAACGTGGCGCGAACCGGATAACAACAAACGAGGGGAGGATTGGCGATGGATAGACGAACCTTCACCACACTGGCGCTGGCAAGCGCGGCGACGCTTGTGCTGGCGCCGGCGGCACGGGCGCAGGAGTTGGGCTCGGCGGAGCTGATCGCGGCGGCCAAGTCCGAAGGCAAGCTCGTCTACTACACGGCAAACTTCGCCGAGATCGAACAGCAGGTGATCAAGGCCTTCAACAAGCGCTTTCCCGAGATCACGGTCGAGATGGTCCGTGCGCCCGGCGGCCAACTCATCACCCGCGTGAAGACCGAGGCTGCGGCCGGCAAGCTGATCGCCGACGTCGTCGACCACTCCGATCGCGCGCTGATGCAGCCATTGGAAGATCTGTTCCAGGACTACGCGCCACCGAATGCGGCCGACTATGATCCGCATGCACTGATCTCACCGAAGCTGTGGCCGCGCGCCACGATCGCCTGGTCAATCGCCTACAACACGGAGCTGGTGAAGGATCCGCCGAAATCCTGGATGGACCTGACCAAGCGGCAATATGACAAGCTGATCGGCCAGGTGTTCGCGCAGTCCGGCGGCACCACCTGGACGCGGATCATGTTCGAGCGCCAGGTGCTCGGCGAAGATTATTGGGCGAAGCAGGCGGCGACCCATCCGGTGCTCTATCCCTCGGGCGCGCCGACCGCCGATGCGCTGGTGCGCGGCGAGATCGCGATCGCGCCGCTGCTCTACAACGTAGTCTATCAAAAGAAGAAGGACGGCGCGCCGATCGAGATCTTCTTCCCACCAGAGGGCTCTCCGGTCAATCCCTATGCGAGCGGGATTCCAAAGACGGCAGCTCACCCCAACGCGGCAAAGCTGTTCCTGAACTGGTGCCTGTCGAAGGAGGGGCAGACCTTCATGATCAAGGAGCTCGGCAATCTCACCTCATTGAAGGAGCCGCCGGCCTTCCCGGAAGGATTCGATCCCAAGGTGGTCAAGCTCTGGTACCCGAACTTCGACCAGTATGTGAAGCTGCACGCGGCATGGGTCGCGGAGTGGGACAAGACGTTCGGTTATCGGCAATAGGCGACGAGGCAGGCGATGACGGCGACGCTCGAAGTCACCGATCTCAGGAAGCAGTTTGCGATCGGCCGTCCGGCCATCGATGGCGTCAGCTTCAATGTGCCGGCCGGCGAGATCGTGGTGCTGCTGGGGCCATCCGGATGCGGCAAGACCACGACGCTGCGCTGCGTCGCGGGGCTCGAGCATCCGACCGGCGGCGAGATCAGCATTTCCGGGCGGGTGGTCTCCTCGCCGGCGCGCGGCGTCCTGGTGCCGCCGCGTGCGCGCAATCTCGGCATGGTGTTCCAGTCCTATGCGGTGTGGCCACATATGACGGTGAGGCAGAACGTCAGCTATCCGCTGAAGCACCGCACGGTCGGGCACACCGATGCCGCTCGCATGGTCGAGGACGCGCTGGCGCTGGTCGGGCTGTCAGACTATGCCGACCGGCCGGTGGTGGCGCTGTCGGGCGGGCAGATGCAGCGCGTCGCGCTGGCGCGCAGCATGGTGTACCGGCCGCAACTCTTGCTGCTGGACGAGCCGTTGTCGAATCTCGATGCCAAACTGCGCCTGCGGCTGCGCGATGATCTCCGTGTCATCCTCAAGCAGACCGGGATGACTGCGCTCTATGTCACCCATGATCAGGCCGAGGCGGTCGTGCTCGGCGACCGCATCGGTGTCATGCGCGACGGCAAGTTGTTGCAGATGGACACGCCCGACGTGATCTACAATCGTCCCGCCGATTTGTTCGTCGCCAATTTCACCGGCGCGACCAACGAGCTTGCCGGCCGGCTGGTCGCATGCGACGGCCGCTACGGCGTGGTCGATTTCGGCGACGGCCGGCAAGGCGAGGTGGCCCTGTTCCAGCCGCTTAATCCCGACGAGAAGGTACGCGTCGCGCTGCGGCCCGAGAACATCGCGATCGGCCGGCCCGATGGCGCCAATACGTTTGCGGCAAAAGTGCTCGACCGCCGATACCAGGGCACCCAGACCGCCTATGGCATCGAGCTGTTCGGCAAACGGCTCGAAGCGATCGAGCTCGGCACCGCCGCGCGTCATCAGGTCGGCGTCGAGGCACAGGTCGTGTTGCCCCGCGAATGCCTGTGGGCCTATCGCGACACCGGGCCCGCGTCTCCTGACTGACAAGAAGTTACTGCAGCGCCATTCCAGACGTCTTGATCACCGTCGTCAGTTTCTGCTGATCGGCCTTCATCAGCGCGGCGAGCTCGTCGAGCGACATCGGCTTGCCCGGGATGTTGGCAAGCGACAGCTGGCGCTGCACGTCGGGGTTCTGCAACGCCTTGTTGATCGCCGCATTGATCTTCGCAAGCAGCGGTGCCGGCGTGGCAGCCGGCAGGTAGATGCCGTACCAGGGCACGTAGGCGGCCTCGGCGAAGCCGGCCTCTGCAATCGTCGGGACCTCCGGCAGGTCGGGGACGCGCTTGTCGGTGAACACCGCGAGCGGCTTGACGCTGCCGGCCTTGATGTGTGGCAGCGCGAGTTCGAGCGAGACGATTTCGAAATGCATCAGGTTGGTCATCAGGTCGATCAACGCCTGCGGCTGGCCCTTGTAGCCGACATTGGTCAGCTTGATCCCGGCGACCTGAAACAGCTTCTGCGCGCTGAGATCGATCGACGATCCGGTGCCGGGATTGCCGAAATTGAACTCTCCGGGCCGCTTGCGGGCCAGCTCGACGAACTCGCCGATCGTCTTCACCGGCATCGACGGATGCACCAGCGCGACGCTTTGATTCCAGACCGCGAGGCCGACGCAGGCGAAATCCTTGGCCGCGCTCCAGCCGGCATCCTTGTAGAGATCGGGGTTGACCAGCAAAGCGGGGCCGGTGACGAGCCAGGTGTAGCCGTCCGGCTCGCTACGCGCGACCGCGGCGGTGCCGATATTGCTGTTGCCGCCGGGACGCGCCTCCACCACGACGGTCTGCTTCCAGTCGCGGCCGACCTGCTCGGTCACCGCGCGCGCGACGATGTCGACGATGCCGCCGGCGGGGTAGGGCACGACGATGTGGATCGGCCGGCTCGGGTAATTGTCCTGCGCCTTGGCGCCGGCGCTAACCAGCGGGATGAATGCGATTGCCGCGAGCAGTCGAATGGCGGTTGCGATGCCGCGCATGTCTCCCTCCCCATGTCTGTCGCATCGTCTGCGCGATGCGTCTTAGTCGTTCGCCACCAGTGAGCGGATGCTGCGGGCGAGCCCGAGGATGCGCGGCCCGCATTCGCGCTCGATCTGCTCGGCGCTGAAGCGAAACGAGGGGATGCCGCAATTGACCGACAGGCATTCGCCGGCGGGCGTGCGATACAATGGCGCGGCGACGCCGAAAATCTCGCGACGCCATTCGCCGAGCGAGACCGCGAAGCCGCGCTCGTTGCAGAGCTCGACGTCCGGCAGCGTGCGCCGCTCGACATAGTCGAGCTCCTCGGGGCGTTCGGCCTTCACGCGCGCGACATAGGCGTCGCGTTCCTCCGTGGTGAACAGCGACAGCAGCGCGCGCCCGACCGCGGTCGGCGCCAGCGAGGAGACGAAGCCGACGTCAGGCACGTGCGGCACCGCGTCCGTGGTGCGCAGCGTCTCGACATAGATGAAGTCGAGCCCGAACGGCATTGCGATCGACACCGTGCCGCCGGTGTAGGCAGCGAAGTCACGCATCAGGGGGCGCGCGAGCTGACGGACCTTGAGCGATGACAGCACCGGATAGGCAGCGGCAAGCACGCCGAGGCCGAGCACGAAGCGGCCCTTGGCGTCGCGCCTGAGATAGCCGAGCTGCTCCAGCGTGTAGGTCAGGCGCGAAACGGTCGGTCGCGACAGGCCGGTGTGTTCGGCAAGCTCCGCATTCGAGAGTGGACCTGCGTGGTTGCGGAACGCCGCCAGCACATCGAGCCCATGCGCCAGGGTGGTCGCAAAGGACGGGTCGGTCTGGGGTTCAAGCGAGGACAATGCCGCCATGCGAAATAATGGTCCCAAAGAGGTAGAAATGTCAATATATCGAAATGAATTTGCAAATCGTTTCGACATGGGCTTATCTAACGCCCAAGGGGACGGTCCCAAAGGGACGGGAGGCGGCATGGATTTCGGTCTGTCCGAGCGATCGGAGCGTTGGCGACGCGATCTGCTGGCCTTCTTCGAGCAGGAGGTGCTGCCGCGCCATCGCGCCTGGCTCGACCACGTCCGCGCCCACAACGACGCGCCGCCGTTCATGGCCGAGCTGCAGCGGAAAGCGCGGGCGGCGGGCCTGTGGAATCTCGGCCTGCCTGAACTCGCCGATGATGAGCCGGGCACGCGGCTCTCCAATCTCGACTACGCGCCGCTCGCCGAGATCATGGGACGGCTGTTGTGGGCGCCGGAGGTGTTCAACTGCCAGGCGCCCGACGTGCCGAACATTATCGCGTTGCAGAACTGCGCGACGCCGGAACAGAAGACGCGCTGGCTGGCGCCGCTGCTCAATGCCGAGACGCGCTCGGCCTTCGGCATGACCGAGCCCGATGTGGCCTCGTCCGATGCCACCAATATCGCAACCCGGATGGTGCGCGACGGCGATCACTACGTGATCAACGGGCGGAAGTGGTTCATCACCGGCGCCGCGCATCCGCGCTGCAGTTTCCTGATCGTCATGGGTGTGACGGACGCCGGCGCCGAGCGCACCAGCCGCCATTCCTGCATCATCGTGCCGATGGATGCGCCCGGCGTGCGGCTGGTGCGGCGGCTGCGCTGGATGGGCTGCGAGGATCATGTCGCGCCGATCGGCGAGCTCGTGTTCGACAATGTCCGGGTGCCGGCGGAGAACCTGCTCGGCGCCGAGGGCGAGGGCTTCAAGGTCGCGCAGGTCCGGCTCGGGCCGGCGCGCATCCACCACTGCATGCGCTCGATCGGGCTCTGCGAGCTCTTGATCGAGCTGATGATGGCGCGCGCCGCGGAGCGCAGCGCGTTCGGCCGCACCGTGATCCAGTACGACACCGTGCAGCGCTGGATCGCCGAATCCCGCGTCGAGCTGGAGCAGGCGCGGCTGCTCGCCTATCGCTGCGCCTGGCGGCTCGATCAGGCCGGCCATCACAGCGCTTGGCGCGACGTCTCGCTGATCAAGGTCGCGGTGCCGGCGATGCTGCAGAAGATCGCCGACCGTGCGATGCAGGTGTTCGGCGCGATGGGTGGCTCCGACGACACGCCGATCCATCAGGCGTTGGCGTGGGGGCGACTGCTCCGGATCGGCGACGGGCCCGACGAGGTCCATCTGCGGCAGATCTTCCGGATGGAGCCGATGCCGGACTGGTCGATCGCCAACTCGCCCTATCTTGCTGCACATCCCGCCTAAGCGGCGCTAGAGTATCCACCGAAATTTCCTGAACGAGGCGCCTTCCGATGACGATGACCGAGCAAGCCCGAGACGCAAAGCCCGCCGCGATCGACAAGGAGCGGCTGCGCTCGAAATATCGCGAGGAGCGCAACAAGCGGCTGCGTCCCGACGGCAATGACCAGTATCTCCAGATCAAGGGCCAGCTCGCACATTATCTCGAGGATCCCTACACGCCGGTGGTGGAGCGCGCGCCGAAGACCGATCACGTCACCTTCGCTTTCATCGGCGGCGGTTTTGCCGGGCTCGCCACCGCGGCGCGGCTGACCGAGGTCGGCGTCAAGGATGTCCGCATCGTCGAGAAGGGCGGCGATTTCGGCGGCACCTGGTACTGGAACCGGTATCCCGGCGCGCAGTGCGACACGGCGTCGATGGTCTATATGCCGCTGCTCGAAGAGACCGGCCACATGCCGTCGGAGAAATACGCGCATGCGCCGGAAATCCTGGCGCACTGCCAGCGGATCGGCAGGCAATTCGGTCTCTACGACAATGCGCTGTTCCACACCGAGGTGACGGGCCTCGGCTGGGACGCGACGCAATCGCGCTGGATCATCCGCACGACGCGGGGCGATGCGTTCACCGCGCAATATGTCGGCATCGGCACCGGCCCACTGCATGTGCCGAAGCTGCCGGGCATTCCCGGCATCGAGCGCTTCAAGGGCCACTCGTTCCACACCAGCCGCTGGGACTACGACTACACCGGCGGCGATCCCAAGGGCGCGCCGATGGACAAGCTTGCCGACAAGCGCGTCGGCATCATCGGCACCGGCGCGACGTCGGTGCAGTGCATTCCGCATCTCGCGCGCGCCTGCAAGGAGCTCTACGTGTTCCAGCGCACGCCGTCGTCGGTCGACGTGCGCGGCAACGGCCCGATCGATCCCGACTGGTTTGCCGATATCGCGACGCCGGGTTGGCAGCAGCGCTGGCTGGAGAACTTCACCGCCAACCAGGCCGGCGGATCGGCAGAGGAAGATCTCGTTCAGGACGGCTGGACCGACTTGTCGAAGCGGATCCGCGCCAAGGTGATGCTGCTGCCGCGCGAGCAGCGCACCCTTGAGAACATGCGGGCGGTGTTCGAGGATTCCGACTTCGAGAAGATGGAGGAGATCCGCAACCGGGTCGACACCATCGTTCGCGATTCCGGCACCGCGAAAAACCTCAAGGCCTGGTACGGCCAGCTCTGCAAGCGGCCATGTTTCCACGACGCCTATCTGCAGGCGTTCAACACGCCGGGCACCCACCTGGTCGATACCGACGGCAAGGGCGTCGAAGAGATCACCGAGAACGGGATCGTCGTCGCGGGCAAGGAATACAAGCTCGACTGCATCATCTACGCGTCCGGCTTCGAGGTCGGCACCGAGTATAAGCGGCGGGCGGGTTTCGACGCGACGGGCCGCGACGGCATCAAGCTGTCGGAGTATTGGGGCGAGGGCATGCGCACCAAGCACGGCATCCATGTCCATGGTTTCCCGAACCTGTTCTTCGTGCAGCCGACGCAGGGCGCCAATCTGATCTCCAACGTGCCGCATAATCTGACCGAGGCGGCGCGCACCATCGCCCTGATGGTCGGACACGCGCAGGCCAACGACTTCAAGGAAATCGAAGTCAGCAAGGACGCCGAGGACCGCTGGGTCGAGCTGCTGCTGACTGCGGTCGGCCGGATGATCGGCGGGCCTGATTGCACGCCGGGCTATTACAACAACGAGGGACGCGAGCCCGGGCCGGCGGCCAAGCTCAATGTCGGCTATCCGGCGGGCGCGCTGGCCTATTTCAAATATATCGACGAGTGGCGCCGCAGCGGCCAGTTCGAAGGCGTGCAATTCCGCTGACCGGTGCGCGATCGGGACTGATTTCTGCCCAACGAGGGAGTGCCTGAGTATGACCCAGACAACCGCAGGTGAGACGTCGCACGAAGGTCCGAAGGCGGCATCCGCGCCGGTCATCGCGCAGCACGAGGCGACGCTGAAGGCGCTGCCGTTCGCCAATACGCGTGACTTCGATGACGCCGCGCGCGGCTTCCTCGGCACCATCGAGCATGCGCGCATCACCTCGGCGCAGGGGCGGGTGGTCTGGAGCCTCGAGCCCTACGGCTTCCTGTCCGAGGAGAAGGCGCCCGCGACCGTCGATCCGAGCCTGTGGCGGCAGTCGCGCCTCAACATGCATCACGGCCTGTTCGAGGTGGTGCCGGGTGTCTACCAGGTGCGCGGCCTCGACATCGCCAACATGACGCTGATCGAGGGCGACAAGGGCGTGATCGTGGTCGACACGTTGACCTCGATCGAAGGTGCACGCGCTGCAATGGAGTTGTATTTCCAGCATCGTGGCAAGCGGCCGGTCGCCGCAGTCATCTTCACCCATACCCACACCGACCATTGGGGCGGCGCGCGCGGCGTGGTCGACGACGCCATGCTGGCGGCGGGCGTGCCGATCATCGCGCCAAACTTGTTCATGGAGCACGCGGTCTCCGAGAACATCATCGCGGGACCGGCGATGCTGCGTCGTGCGCAGTACCAGTTCGGGCCGTTCCTGGCCAAGGGCGTGCGCGGCCATGTCGATTGCGGCCTCGGCAAGACCATGGCGGCCGGCGGCGTCGCGCTGCTGCGGCCGACCGACCTGATCATCGCGACCGGCGACAAGCGTGTGATCGACGGCGTCGAGTTCGAATTCCAGATGGCGCCGAACAGCGAAGCGCCCGCGGAGATGCACTTCTTCATCCCGCGCTACAAGCTCCTGAACCTCGCGGAGAACTGCACGCACAATTTCCACAACCTGCTGCCGTTCCGCGGCGCCGATGTGCGCGATGCGTTGGCCTGGTCGAAATATCTCGGCGAGGCGCTGCAGATGTGGGGCGGCAAGGCGGAGGCGATGTGCGGCCAGCATCATTGGCCGGTGTGGGGGCGGGAGCGGATCGACACCATGATCCGCGAGCAGCGCGACCTCTATAAATATGCGCACGACCAGACCATCCGGTTGATGAACCACGGCCTCAACGCAGCCGAGATTGCCGAGACGATCCGGCTGCCGCAGAGCTTGGAGGGCGCCTGGCACGGCCGCGGCTATTACGGCCATATCCGCCACAATGTGAAGGCGATCTACCAGAAGTATCTCGGCTGGTACGACGCCAATCCGGTCAACCTCGATCCGCTGCCGCCGGTCGAGGCCGGCCGGAAGTATGTCGAGTATATGGGCGGCGCCGACGCGATCTTGAAACGCGCCGCGGCCGACGTCGCCAAGGGCGAGTTCCGCTTTGTCGCGCAGGCCGTCAGCCATCTCGTGTTCGCCGAGCCGGACAACCAGGCGGCGCGCGCATTGCTGGCCGACACGTACGAGCAGCTCGGCTACGCGGCTGAGAGTTCGACCTGGCGCAATGCCTATCTGTTCGGTGCCCAGGAGCTGCGGCAGGGCATGCCGAAGACGCCGCCGCGCTCGCCGATGCCGCGCGAGACGCTCGCCGCGCTGCGCACTGAGCAGCTCTGGGACGTGCTCGGCATCCGCCTCAACGGTCCCAAGGCCGAAGGCAAGCGCATCGTATTGAACTGGAGCTTTACCGACACCGGCGAGAGCTTCGTGCTCAATCTCGAGAACTCCGCCCTGACCTACGTCAAGGGCGCGCAAGCGGCCGATGCGCATGCCAGCTTCACGCTGGCGCGCAGCGTGCTCGACGAGCTGATCGCAAAGCTGACCACGTTCCCGGAAGCGGTCGGTGCTGGCAAGGTCAAGGTATCCGGCGAGCCGCTGCGGCTCGGCGAGTTGATGATGCTGATGGACGAGTTTCCGCGGATGTTCGAGATCGTCGAGCCGAAGCGGACGGTGGTGAGGTAGAGCCGTATGTGCCGAACGTTGACCGTCACCCTGAGGAGCGCGCTCTTGCGCGCGTCTCGAAGGGTCGACGGCCCGGCTGGTGGCCGATTCATCCCTCGAGGCTCGCCCAACGGTGCAAGTGCACCGCAAGGCTCGCACCTCAGGATGACGGGTTGTTGAGTGCCGATTCAAATTCCGAGATATGCCGCCTGCACCTGCTTGTTGTTGGCGAGCTCGGCGCTGCTTCCCTGCATGATCACGTTGCCGCTTTCCAGCACATAGGCGCGCTGCACCAGTGACAGCGCGCGGCTGACATTCTGCTCGACGAGCAGGATCGCGGTGCCCATCTTGTGGATCTCGCCGATCTTCTCGAAGGTGACATCAGTCATGACGGGAGCGAGCCCGAGTGACGGCTCGTCCAGCATCAACAGGCGTGGCTTCAGCATCAGCCCGCGGCCGACCGCGACCATCTGCTGCTCGCCGCCGCTCATGGTGCCGGCGAGCTGCTTCCTGCGGTCGGCGAGCCGCGGGAAGATGCTGTAGACCAACTCCATCGTGCGTACGCGATCTGCTTTCGCCTTCGGCGTATAGGCGCCGATCTCGAGGTTCTCCTGCACCGTCATCTCGGGAAACACCTGGCGGCCTTCCGGGACATGCGCGATGCCGAGCTCGGGGATCCGGTAGGGCGGGAGCGCGGCGAGGTCGACGCCGTCGAAGGTGACCTTGCCCGCGAACAGTTTGACAAGGCCGGAGACCGCGCGCAGCGTCGTGCTCTTGCCGGCACCGTTGGCACCTAACAGGCCGACGGCTTCGCCCTCGCCAATGGAGATGCTGACATCGGTGATGGCGGGGACCGAGCCGTAGCTGGCGCTGACGCGGGCGAGCTCAAGCATGGGCGTCTCCCGGCGCCGGCGGATGTACGTAGGAACCGAGATAGGCGCGGATCACCTCCGGATTCTCCACGATCTCCTTCGGCGCGCCCTCGGCGATCTTCTGGCCATGGTCGAGCACCACGATGTGGCGGGCCACCGCCATGATCGCCCGCATCACATGCTCGACGATCACGATGGTCAGGCCGCTTGCGGAGAGTTTCTTGACCAGCGCCACCGCCTGATCGATCTCGGCCGGGTTGAGCCCGGCCATCACCTCATCAAGCAGCAGGATCCTGGGCTGCGTCGCCAACGCGCGGGCCATCTCCAGCCGGCGCTGGTCGATCGTTGTGAGGTCTTTGGCCGGGGTCTGCTCCTTGGCGCCGAGGCCGACGAACTCGATCGCCTCGCGTGCCTTCTTTTGCGCGGCGGCAATGTGGCGGTCGCGCAGGAAGGCGCCGGTCATCACATTGGCGAGCACCGTCATCGCGCCGAACGGTTTGGCGACCTGAAAGGTGCGGGCCATGCCGAGCGCGCAGACGTCATGCGGCTTGAGCCCAACGACCTCGTGACCGAAGGCGAGCACCGAGCCGGAGTCCGGCCGGTGGAATCCCGTGATCAGATGAAAGCTCGTGGTCTTGCCGGCGCCGTTCGGCCCGATCAGCGCGACCGTCTCGTTCTCCTGTACGGTGAAGCTGACGTCCTGCACGGCGCGCAACCCGCCGAAGCGCTTGCTGAGGCCCTTGATGACCAGTGCTTCTGCCATCGGGGCGACCTCAGGCGCGTGCCGGCTTGCGCCGGAGCGTGCGGTGATAGACGTCGGTCGCAAACCCGATCAGCCCGGTCGGCCGCCACAGGATGACCGCCATCAGGATCAGGCTGTAGACCGTGAGCTGGATGCCGCCCACCGAGCTGCCGAGCCAGCTCTGCAGCAGCGCCGAGGTGGTTTCCAGCAGCACGGTGCCGATCACGGGGCCCCACAGCGTGCCGATGCCGCCGACGATCGACACCAGCGCCGCCTCGATCGAGACGTTGAAGCTGAACGCGGTCGCGGGATCGATGAAGTAGATGTACTGGGTGTAGAAGGTGCCGGCGAGCGCGGTCAGGAACGCGCTGATCATGTAGATGTCACGCTTGATCTTCGGCGCGTTGACGCCGACCGCCTCGGCGGCGTCCTCATCCTCGCCGATCGCGACGAGGTAGTAGCCCATCCAGGATTTCTCGATCCTGTGGGTGATCCACAGCCCCACCACGAGCAAGCCGAGCACGACGTAGTAATACGACGACTTCTCCTCGAACTGCATCATCAGCGGCGCGCTGCCGAGGTTCGGAATCGTGGTGCCTTCGGCGCCCCAGGCGAAGTCGCGGAACTTGAGGAATATCAGCATCAGCACCTGGGCGGTCGCGATCGTTGCGATGGTGAAGTAGGGGCCGCGCAGGCGGAAGCAGAGCCAGCCGATCGGCAGGCTCGCCAGCATTGCCACCACGCCGCCCGCGATCATCCCGATCCAGGGCGAGATGCCGTAGTTCACCTGCATGATGGTCGAGGTGTAGGCGCCGAGGCCGAAATAGGCGGCGTGCCCGAGCGATAGCTGCTTGGCATAGCCGCCCATCAGGTTCCAGGCGACGCCGATGAACGAGAACAAGAGAATGCGGATGAAGATGTCGACCGCAAACGACGAGGTGACGAGCTGCGGCAAAGCGAGCATGATGACGGCCCCGACCGCCAGCCACAGCCACTTCATGTTGCCTGACGCGTGCATCAGCGGCCCCTCCTGGCGCCAAGGCCGCTCGGCCTGAAGGCAAGCGTCAACAGCAGCAGCGCGAACACCACGATGAGGCCGGAATCGGCGCCGACGAACTGGATGCCGAGCGATTCCGCGATACCCATCATCAGGCTCGCGACCAGCGCGCCCATCACATTGCCGAGCGTCCCCATCACGACCGCGACGAACGCCATCAGCACGAACACCTGGCCGACAAATGGATAGGCCGAATAGAACGGCATCAGGAGCGAGCCGGCGGCGCCTGCGAGCGCTAGCGCGGTGCCGAACGCCACCGCGAACACGCGGTTGGGATTGATCCCCATCAGCATCGCGACGTCGCGGTTCTGCGAGGCGGCGCGCATGGCGCGGCCGAGATCGGTGGTGTGCAGGAACACCCAGAGCAGGCCGCTCAGCGCCATCGCGACCGCGAAGGCGATCAGCTTTGCCACGGGAATGTACAGCCCGCCGATGTGCCAGGCCGCATCCGAATAGGAGGTGTGGACGGTGCGGTAGTTGGCGCTGAACAGCATCAGCGAGAGATTGAGCAGCAGCAGCGACAGAGCGAAGGTCAGGAAGATCTGCGGCATGTCGTTCGGCCCGAGCACCCTGCGGATCAGGAAATGCTGGATCAGCACGCCGGCGAGGAACAGCACCGGCATCGAGACCACCAGCGAGACCAGCGGATCGATGCCGAACTGGGTGGCGAGGAAGAACGAGATGTACATCCCGAGCATCACGAACTCGCCCTGGGCGAAATTCACGATCTTGACCACGCCGAAGATCAGCGTGACGCCGATGCTGACAAGCGCGTAGATGCCGCCGATAAGCAGGCCGTTGATCACGGCCTGGGCCAGTGTCTCCCACATGCGATGCGACCGCGGCTCAGGTCTTCATCAGCGGGGCGCGGGCGTCTTCCTTGGGGAAGATGCTGGCGAGATCGGCATTCTGCCACTGCACGCCGACCGGGCGGCCATAGACATTCTTGCCGTCGGGGCCGAACTTGACCTTGCCGCCCGGCGCCATCGCCGCGTAGCCGGAGGAGACGTCGAGCGTCGAGAGCGCCTCGCGCACCTTCTTCGGATCGGCGGAGGCGGCGCGCTCCAGCGCGTCGGCCAGCATGAAGGTCTGCGCGACCAGGCCGCCGGCATATTCGAAGGCGAACTCGCCGGTGCGCTTCTTGAACTCGGCGTTGACCTTCTGCGCATCCTCGTTGACGTCGTGGTTCCAGTGCGCGACGCCCTGCAGCCCCTCGGCGGCCTTGCCGACATTCTTGTAGAAGTCCGGCATCACGAAGCCGCCCGAGCCGCCATTGATCGCGATGTCGAGCCCGACCTGCTTCACGGTGCGCACGATCAGGATGAGATCGTTGAGGTAGGACAGCGAGAACAGGGTATTGGCGCCGGAGGCCTTGACCTTGTTGATCAGCGGGCTGGCATCGGTGAAGCCGGCCGAGTAGGGCTCGAACATCACGATCTCGACGCCTTCGCCCGGCGCCAACTCCTTCAGCCCGTTCGAGGTCGAGGTGCCGAACGCGGTGTTCTCGAAGATGACGGCGACCTTGGCCTGCTGGCTGACGAGCTTGGCCATCTGCAACTGCGCCTTGGCAAATTGCGAGGCGCGCGCGAATGGCGTGAAGGTGTAGGTGCGTCCCTTGTTGAGCTGGTCGGAGCTCGATCCGGTGATGATCGGAACCCGGGCGCGCTCGCAGACCTCGCTCGCGATCAGGGTCAGGGCGCTGGCGTAGCAGCCGTGGATCGCCGACAGCTTGTTGCCTGATATCAGGCGGTCGGTCTCGGTCCGCGTCACCGTGGTGTCGCTCTGCACGTCGGACACGATCAGGTTGAGCTTGGCGCCGCCGAGCGACTTGATGCCGCCGGCCTCGTTGACCATGTCGACGGCGAGCTTGGCGGCGGCAACGCAGCCGGTGCCGATCTGCGCCATGCTGCCCGTGCTCGGATAGAGCGCGCCGATGTTGATCGGATCGGCGGCCCAGCCGCGCAACGGCACGGCGCCGAATGCGCCGGCGGCGAGCGCGCCGCCGGTCCTGGCCAGGAATTTGCGGCGGTTCAGCTTTGTTCGTGAGGCCTTG
Organism: Bradyrhizobium sp. UFLA03-84; assembly: GCF_002289535.1. Lineage (NCBI taxonomy): Bacteria > Pseudomonadati > Pseudomonadota > Alphaproteobacteria > Hyphomicrobiales > Nitrobacteraceae > Bradyrhizobium > Bradyrhizobium sp. UFLA03-84. The sequence goes on from NZ_NSJY01000013.1 coordinate 1,335,941, forward strand.
GTCGGCACAGCATTATTAATGGCCGACGGCTTGCGGTCCCCTGTCATGGCGTTCCCCCTGTGCGACCACGGCACGGTTGCTCCGTCCGCTCGCTTATTATTTTTTGCTCAAGCGGGGCGCATAAGAGCACGTAATCCGCCAATCGCAAAGGCGATATCGGTCGGGTTCACGCGGAGGCGGGCGAGGGTGGGTGCGTCGCAGCAATCACGCGGCGCGCGCATGCGGATCGCTTCACTGTGCGGGAGTTGCCGCCGGGGATGACGGTATTATTGACAATCGAATGACCCAACGGACCGGCACGGACATTGCCGGCCGGCCGCCGGATCATTCGATCGGCCGCTGCAACGGCTATTCCGCGCTCGCCACCAGCTTGAAGCGCGGCTTGGCTTCCATCAGGCTGCGATAGGCGGCGAGATAGTCGAGCGCCATGCGGCGCGCGGTGAAGCGGGTCTCGAACTGCTTGCGGATCGCGTCGCGATTGAGCGTCGAAAGCCGGCCGACCGAGGAGATCGCGCTGATCTCGTCCTCGACGATGAAGCCCGTCAGGCCATCCTCGATGATCTCCGGCACCGAACCGCGGTTATAGGCGATGACAGGCGTGCCGCATGCCATCGCTTCGATCATCACGAGACCAAACGGCTCCGGCCAATCGATCGGAACCAGCAGCCCGATCGCGCCGCTGAGAAAATCAGGCTTCTCGCGATCGCTGATCTCGCCGATGAATTCGACCAGCGGATTGTTCGTGATCAACGGCTTGATCAACTCGTCGTAATACTCTTGGTCGGCGCGATCGACCTTGGCCGCGATCTTCAGCGGAATGCCGCAGCGTGTCGCGATCTTGATCGCGCGATCGACGCCTTTCTCCGGCGCGATGCGGCCGAGCACGGCGAGATAGGATTGTCTGGCCGGTTGCGGCGTCAGCAGATTTTCCGGCAGGCCGTGATGGATGGTGCGCACCCAGTGCGCTTGCGGAACCGGCCGCCGCTGCGCGTTGGAGATCGAAATCACCGGGATCTTGGAGAAAGTGTTGAAGACGGGCTGGTGCTCCGGCAGGTCGAGCCGCCCGTGCAACGTGGTCACGAACGGCGTCGGTTGCCGTGCGAACAGCGACCACGGGTAATAGTCGAGATGGCAGTGCAGGAAGTCGAACTCCTCGTCGTCGGCTTTCTGCCGCACGCGCTCCAGCATCACCATGTGCAGCGCGTTGGGGTCGCGGACGGAGCCGTCGAGGCGCAGTGCCTTCGGCCAGGTCGCATCGAGCTTCGCGGAGGTCTGTGAATCGCCACTGGCGAATAACGTCACGTCATGTCCAAGTGTTACAAGTTCTTCGGTCAGCCAGTGCACGACCCGTTCGGTGCCGCCGTAGAGCTTGGGGGGTACAGCCTCCGTCAGCGGGGCAACCTGCGCGATGCGCATTCTCCGTCTCCTGTTTGTAATGTGGAATGAAGTACCCTCAGCCCTCTGGTGGCACCGACATGCCAAAGACGGGAACGTTCTCGCACGTGCGAGGTTCCTTAGGTGTGGGAGATCTGCCGCTTCTTTCTTCCATCACACTGTGGTCTTGCTGATGCCATCACGCTCCAACAGGTTTTTGCCGACGCCAGCGTTGCAAAATTGTTGCGCAGTGATGGCCGCATCAAGGAATCCAACCGCCGCCCTTCACGTCATCGTGCACGAGAGCTTCGACTAAAATTTTCTCGTTCACCTTCAACAGCTTTTGCAGGACGTCATGGACCATCTGTCAGGATACGCGCATCGTCCGTTCCCCTTTGTGCTGCGCTATCTGCGCCGGCGGCTTCCGTCGCATGTTGTAATCTTGTCGGCTGTCGTCGCAGCGGTTGCCTGTTCGGTGGGCACGCAGTACGGCGTGAAGAATCTGGTCGACGCGTTGTCGGCCGGTCCGTCGGCCGCGAATGGCGTATGGCTGGCATTCGCTCTGCTCATGTCGCTGATCGCAGCCGACAACTTCCTGTGGCGGATCGCGAGTTGGACGGCGAGCTACACCTTCGTCAGCGTCACCGGCGACCTGCGCCGTGACATGTTCCGCCATCTCACCGGCCACGCGCCGAGCTATTTCACGGATCGGCTGCCGGGCATGCTGACCAGCCGGATCACCGCAACGTCGAACGCGGTGTTCACGGTGGAGAACATGTTCGTATGGAATGTGTTGCCGCCCTGCATCGCCACCTTCGCCGCGATCACCCTGGTTGGAACCGTCAGCGTGACAATGTCAGCAGTGCTGATCCTGATCGCGGGAACCATGGTGGTGGCGATGTTCCGCATGGCCGCCGCCGGCAGGCCGCTGCATGACGATTTCGCCAACCGGGCGGCCGCGGTCGACGGCGAGATGGTCGACGTCATCAACAATTTGCCGCTGGTGCGTGCGTTCTGCGGTCTCGGCTATGAGCACGACCGCTTCGACGCGACCGTCAATCGGGAACTCGTCGCGCGCGGCCGTTCCCTGCGCTATCTCGAAAAGCTCCGCCTCGTTCACGCTGCTGTGACCGTGGTCCTGACGATCGCAATGCTGGCCTGGGCGCTCTCGCTCTGGCAGCAGGGTCAGGCCACCACGGGCGACGTCGTGCTGGTGTGTACGCTCGGCATCTCGATCCTGTCCGCCACCCGCGATCTCGCCGTCGCGCTGGTCGACGTCACCCAGCATGTCGCGCGCCTCACCGAGGCGCTGGCGACCCTGTTGCAACCGCACGAGCTCAAGGACCATCCGGAGGCCGAGGCGCTGGTAAAGAGCGGCGCGGCGATCGCCTTCAACAACGTCTCGTTCCGCTACCCCGGCGGCTTGCAGGTGTTCGAGCGCTTCAGCCTGCGCATCCAGCCCGGCCAACGGGTCGGCCTGGTCGGCCAGTCCGGCGGCGGCAAGTCAACACTGTTTACCCTTCTGCAGCGCTTCTACGATGTCGAGCAGGGCCACATCACGGTCGATGGCCAGGACATCTCGCGCGTCACCCAGCAGAGCCTGCGCGCGGCGATCTCGGTGGTGCCGCAGGACATCTCGCTGTTCCATCGCTCGATCTTGGAGAACATCCGCTACGGCCGGCCGGACGCCACCGACGACGAGGTGCTGCGGGCGGCGATCGCCGCGCGCTGCGACTTTATCGAAAGCCTGCCCGAGGGCATGAACACCATCGTCGGCGATCGCGGCGTCAAGGTCTCGGGCGGCCAGCGCCAGCGCATCGCGATCGCGCGCGCGTTCCTGAAGGACGCACCGATCCTGCTGCTCGACGAGGCCACCGCGGCGCTCGATGCCGAATCCGAGGAGGCGATCCGCGAGGCGTTGTCGCGCCTGATGCGCGGGCGTACGGTGGTGGCCATCGCGCACCGTCTCGCGACGCTGCGCAGCTTCGACCGCGTGGTCGTGCTGCAAGGCGGCCGGATCGTCGAGGACGGTCCGCCCGATATGCTGGTGAAGGGAAGGGGTCCCTACCGCGACCTCGTGGCGCGCGAAATGGGCCGCCTCTCCACCAGCGCGGCCTGATCCCCGCGTCATCAAGCCTGTGCTTGCGTTCCCGTGCGTGCGTTGAGCCCGGAATCGAGCTGAGAAAAGTCGCCAGAGGTTCAGATGGCAGCTGACGTCGTTACGCAGATCATCACCGCTCGTATCACTGAGCACGTCGCCGAATCGCCGTTCTACATTCCGATGACCGGGCCTGCGGCGCGGCCGCGGCGCTCGCTCAAGCATGACGACACCTTCATCGTGCTCGACAGCCATGGCGATATCGGCGCCTCGGCCGGCGGGCCTGACGGCCTGTTCAACGCCGACACGCGCTACCTCGCGCGGCTGGAAATGGTGCTGGAGGACGTGCAGCCCTTGCTGCTCGGCTCCAACATGCGCGACGACAATTCGGCGCTGACGGTCGATCTCACCAATTCCGACGTCTATCGCGACGGCCGCCTGACCTTGCAAAAGGACACGCTGCACATCGTGCGCTCGATCTTCCTGTGGCGCGGCACCGCCTACCAGCGCATCGGCCTGCAGAACCACGGCGAGCATGCCGCGAGCTTCGATCTCACGCTGCTGTTCGACAATGATTTCGCCGACCTGTTCGAGGTGCGCGGCGAGCGGCGGCCGCGGCGCGGCATCGGTTCGAGCAAGTTGCTCGGGCCAACCGACGTGGTGCTGGAATATTGCGGCCTCGACGAGCAGACGCGGATCACCGCGCTGCATTTCGATCCGCGGCCGACCCGGCTGTCGGTCAACGCCGCGACCTATCATTTCGAGCTCGAGCCCGCGCAGGTCACCTCGCTGTTCGTCGCGGTGTCCTGCAACAAGCCGATCATGCAGAAGCCGGTGCCGTTCTTCCGCGGCCTCCTGGCGCATCGCCGCGAGATGCGCAATTCCTCGGCTGGTGCGGCCTCGATCGAGACCTCGAACAATATTTTCAACGAGGTGCTGTGCCAGGCGATGGCCGACCTCAACATGCTGATGACGGAAACGCCGCAAGGCCGTTACCCCTATGCCGGCATTCCCTGGTATTCGACGACATTCGGTCGCGACGGGCTGATCACCGCGTTGCAAATGCTGTGGGTCGATCCGCGGATCGCCAAGGGCGTGCTGAAGCGGCTCGCGCTGTTCCAGGCCAAGGAGGTCGATCCGCTGGCCGACGCCGCGCCGGGCAAGATCCTGCATGAGATGCGCGGCGGCGAGATGGCCGCGCTTCGCGAGGTGCCGTTCGCGCATTATTACGGCAGCGTCGATTCGACACCGCTGTTCGTGCTGCTTGCCGGGCTCTATCTGGAGCGCACCGGCGACGTCGAGACGTTGCGCGAGCTGTGGCCGGCGGTCGAGGCCGGATTGCAGTGGATCGACGGTCCGGGCGATCCCGATCGCGATGGCTTCGTCGAGTATCAGCGCGCGACCGAAAAGGGACTGCGGAACCAGGGTTGGAAGGATTCCTTCGACGCCATCTTCCATGCCGATGGAACGCTTGCCGAGGGCAATATCGCACTGGCGGAAGTGCAGGGCTATGTGTTCGCCGGCAAGCAGCTTGCCGCGCGCGCGGCGCGCACGCTCGGCCTTGCGGACAAGGCTTTGAAGCTCGAAGCCGAGGCGGAGCGGTTGCGCGCGCGGTTCGAGGAGGCTTTCTGGTGCGAGGAACTCGGCACCTATGCGGTCGCGCTCGACGGCGCCAAGCAGCCGTGCAGGGTGCGCACCTCGAATGCCGGACAGACCTTGTTTTCCGGCATGGTGCGCCAAGATCGCGCGCGACGGGTCGCCGCGGATCTGATGAGCCAGAGATTCTTCTCGGGCTGGGGGATCCGCACTGTCGCCGTCGGCGAAGCGCGGTACAACCCGATGTCCTATCACGACGGCTCGATCTGGCCGCACGACAATGCGCTGATTGCGCTCGGATTGGCCCGCTACGGCCTCAAGCACTCGGTCGCACATCTGTTCAAGGGGCTTTTCGACGCCGCAAGCTATATGGAGCTGCGGCGGCTGCCGGAGCTGTTCTGCGGCTTCCGCCGCGAGCGCCGGCGCGGCCCGGTGCTCTATCCCGTGGCCTGCGCGCCGCAGGCCTGGGCGAGCGCGACGCCGTTCACGCTGCTGGAGGCCGCGCTCGGGCTGGAGTTTGACACCGCGCGCGGCGAGATCCGCTTGCGTGATCCGTGCCTGCCGGAATTCCTCAACGACGTGGTGCTGCGCGACCTCAGGCTCGGTGCATCCAGCGTCGATCTCCGGCTGCGCCGCCACGGCGATGAGGTTTCACTCGAAGTGTTGCATACGCGCGGCCAGATCCAGGTGTCGATCGTGCTGACGCATTGAGTGTCGTCGCGCGGCGCGCGCCCGCCAGGGAAATCGTGGGGAGAGAGTAACATGCGTCCGAGGGTCATGGTCATACTGGTCGCAGCGGCGCTGCTGACATGCGCTGGTGTCCGCGCCGCCGATGATGCATCGCCGTCGCCATCAGCGCCGCCGGCTGCTCAGGCGCCGCCTGCTGCTCAAGCGCCGCCAGCAACGCCCGCACCGCCGGCAGCCGCTGCGGCAAAGGAGCAGGCCAAGGAGTCGCCGCCACCCTCGGTGACCGTGATCGGGGCGCGCGATGCGCACGGCATTCTCGGGCGTGACGTTCGCAGCTCCGCCAATGAGGACATGGGCCGCATCGTCGACGTCATCGTCGACCGCGACGGCAAGGTGCGCGCCGCGGTGATCGATTTCGGCGGCTTCCTCGGCGTCGGCAGCCGCAAGATCGTGGTCGACTGGAACGCGCTGCGGTTCGCCGGCGTTTCCAGCAAGAGCGACAGCATCACGCTGGACCTCAACAAGCAGCAGGTGAGCGCTGCGCCTGAATACAAGGAAGATACGCCGCTGATCGTGCTGGGCGCGGCCGGCAATCTCCATCCATGGGACTACGAGCATTAGGGGGCAAAAGCTGGTCGCGCGTCCGAACTCTTCCTTCGAGACGGTTGGCGACGATCGTGACGAGCGATCAGCCGGCAGCACCAATATTGTGTCGATGGTGCCTGATCGGCCCAGTCCGGAACCGCCGAGCGGGCCGTCGCGCGAAAGCCAGCGCGGGCTCGACTGGTTCATCTTCTTCCTGGCCGACGTGCAGACCGGGTTCGGTCCGTTCATCGCGGTCTATCTGACGACCCAGAAATGGACCCAGGTCGAGATCGGCTTCGTGCTCTCGATCGGCGGCATCATCGGCCTGCTGGGCCAGATGCCCGGCGGGGCGATCGTCGATGCGGCGCGCTCGGAGCGCATTGTCGCGGGCTGCGCGGTGGCCGCGATCGGATCAGCCGCGCTGGCCTATGCGCTGTGGCCGATCTTTCCCGTGGTGACGCTCGCCGCGACGCTGCACGCGCTTGCAAGCTGCGTGCTTGGGCCTGCGATCGCCGCGATCAGCCTGGGCCTGGTCGGGCCGCGGGCGATCGGCGAGCGGCTCGGCCGCAATGCGCGGTTTGCCTCGCTCGGCAGCGGCTCGGCCGCGGCGCTGATGGGCGCCTGCGGCTATCTGTTGTCGAGCCGCTCGGTGTTCCTCGTCACCTTCATCCTGGCGATCCCGACGCTGCTGTCGCTGGCGCGTATCCGCGAGCGCGAGATCGACATCGCGCAGGCCCATGGCGAAGTGAAGCGCGAGGTTCCCGACAAGCGCGCCACCAGCGTGTTCAGTCTGGTGCGGCAGCGGCCGCTGTTGATCTTCGCCGGCGCGATGATGCTGTTCCAACTCGCCAATGCCGCGATGCTGCCGCTGATGGCGGGCGTGGTGACGACGCGGTCGAGCCAATGGGCGCCGGTCCTGATCGCTGCCTGTATCATCGTGCCGCAGGCGATCGTTGCGCTGTGCTCGCCGTCGGTCGGCCGCAAGGCCCAGGCCTGGGGTCGCCGGCCACTGCTGCTGATCGCGTTCGCTTCGCTGGTGATCCGCGGCCTGTTGTTCGCAACGGTGCGCGATCCCTATCTGCTGGTCGTGGTGCAGATCTTCGACGGCATCACGGCGGCGATCTTCAGTGTCATGGTGCCGCTGATCGTGGCCGACGTCGCGTTCGGCAGCGGCCATTTCAACCTGGCGCAGGGCATCGTCGGAACCGCCGTCGGCATCGGCGCGTCGCTCAGCACCGTGCTGGCCGGCTATGTCAGCGACAAGCTCGGCAGCAGCACGGCCTTCATGGGCCTCGCCAGCGTCGCCGCGCTCGGGCTGTTCATGATCTGGCTGGTGATGCCGGAGACACGGCGGACGGCATGACGGAGGCAGGTTTGGCTCCCGGCACCCTTCCTCATGCATGCGCCGTCATATATGAGTGATTTGCTGCTGGAACGAGCTGATAGTTCCCTGGATTAATCAATCCAAAATCGTGATCTGGTACGGATCGGCGCAGCGCGGGCAGGCATTTCGACCGAGGAATGGCATGGAAAATCGTACGACGACGGCGCAAATCACCGGAGCGATGCGGCGTTGGGGGCCTCCCGCCTTTGTGACTTTCGCGGCCATGGTCACACTTGCGTCACTGACCGGCGGCGTCGCTGCAAAGCAGCAGCGCCCTGCGGCAACGGTCGAGGCGACCGCGCCCCGCGCCGCGGGCGAGCCGATCATGGCGATCGTGTCGATCAGCGCCCAGAAGGTGACCTTCTACGACGCCGACGGCTGGATTTACCGCGCGCCGGTATCGAGCGGCGTCAAGGGACGCGAAACGCCGGCCGGCGTGTTCGCGCTGGTCGAGAAGGACAAGGACCATCACTCGACCATGTACGACGATGCCTGGATGCCGAACATGCAGCGCATCACCTGGAACGGCATTGCACTGCATGGCGGGCCGCTGCCGGGCTACGCGGCCTCCCATGGCTGCGTTCGGATGCCCTACGACTTTGCCGAGAAGCTGTTCGACAGGACGCGGATCGGGATGCGGGTGATCATCGCGCCGAACGACGCGGCCCCGGTCGATTTCACCCACCCGGCGCTGTTCGTGCCGAACGCACAGGCGATCGCGGCGGCTCCGGCGCGTGCCGAGACGCTGGCGCGGGAGGCCGCGGATGCCGCCAAGGCTGCCGACGAGGCCAAGAAGGCTTCGGTCGCCGCGACGAAGGAAGCCGCACTGTTCACGCCGGCCTCGCTGCGCAAACTGCAACAGAGCAAGGCCCGTGCCGACGCTGCCGTTGCGTTCGCCGACAAGACGCTGGCCAATGCCAAGACCGATCAGGCCAAGGCGCGCGCCGAGGATCTGAAGCAGAAGGCCGTCGCCAAGGCCGCCGAAGCGACCACGCAATTCGAGGCCGCCCAGGGCGACGCCAAGCCGAAGCTCGATGTCGCGGCAGCGGCAAAGGACGCCGCCAAGGCGGCCGAGACCAAGAAGACCGATGCCCAGAAGGCGGCGACTGAGGCGAAGCTCGCGCTCGAGCCGGTCTCGGTCTACATCAGCCGCGCGACGCAGAAGCTCTACGTCCGGCGCAACACCCACAAGCCATGGGCTGACGGCGGCGAGGTGTTCGATTCAAGCATCGAGGTTCCCGTCACCATCCGCGATCCGGACAAGCCGATCGGCACGCATATTTACACCGCGGTGGCGCGCAACGATTCCGGCCTGCGCTGGACCGAGGTGACGATCGACGACGGCGACAACGCCAAGGACGCGCTCGACCGCGTCACCATCCCGCAGGATGTGCTGGACCGGATCGCGCCGACCGCCGTCCCGCGCTCCTCGATCATCATCTCGGATGAGCCGTTGAGCGCCGAGACCAACTATCGCACCGAGTTCGTCGCCGTGCTGAGCAACCAGCCCCAGGGCGGGTTCATCACGCGCAAGCCGACACCGCGGCCGATGGATGAGGATTACCCGGTTGCGAGCAGGGACGAGGATGGTTTCGGCTTCTTCTCCCAGCGCAGCTGGAATCCCCAATCTGGTACCCAGTACGGCTATCCCCAATACGGCAATCCCCAGGCGCCGACCCAGTACGGCACGCCGTATGGCAATCCGCAAGCCGCCAATCCGCGCCGGCGCGGCGGCCAGTACTACTGGCAATCGCAGGACTGGTAGCAGGGCGCTGACGGCGTAGCCGCCGATCAGGCCGGCACTGACAGCATTGGACGGCGGCGCGATGCCGCCGTCCAATTGCGTTGTGCAGTTACGGTCGAGCTTCCAGGATCAGGTTGAACGGCGTTTCCGCCGCGCGGCGGAAGCGCGAGAAACCAGCCTGACGCGCAACTTCGCGCAGTCGCGTCTCTCCGGCCTGCGCGCCGAGCGCAAGCCCGACTTCCTGATCCAGCGAGGCCGGCGTGCAGATCATGGTCGAAGCGGCGTAGTAGATGCGCCCGACCGGATTGAGGTTGTCCTCCAGCCGGTCGTTGGCGAACGGCTCGATCAGCAGGCAGGTGCCATCGTCGGCGAGGGTGGAGCGGGTGTGCTTGAGGGCGCCGACCGGATCGCCCATGTCGTGCAGGCAATCGAAAAAGCACACCAGGTCATATTTGTTGCCGGGGAATGTCTTGGCCGAGTGCGCCTGGAAATGGACGCGGTCCGACAATCCGGCCTCCCTTGCGCCGATCCGCGCCGTCTGGATCGAGCCATCGTGATAGTCGAAGCCGTAGAAGGTCGACTTCGGGAATGCTTCCGCCATCAACCGCGTCGAGACGCCGTGCCCGCAGCCGACGTCGGCGACGACGGCGCCCTTCTTCAGTTTGTCGACAACGCCCTCCAGTGCCGGTAGCCATTCCTGCACCAGATAGTGCTTGTAGCTGGTACGGAAGAAGCGGGCGGTGCCGCAGAACAGGCACTCGCTGCGCTTGTTCCAGCCGACGCCCTTGCCGGTCTTGAACGCGTCGGTGATTTGTGGCTCGTCGAGGAATGTCGCGCCGACAACATTTCCCACAGCGGCAAGGAAGACCGGGCTGTCCTCGTCGGCAAGCGCCAGTGCCTGCTCGGGCAGCATCGAGAATTTTCCGGTGGCGCTGTCATACTCGACGTAGCCGGACGCAGCCTGTGCCGAGAGCCATTCTTGGATGTAACGTCCGGCTGTTCCTGTCGCCTTGGCGAGCGCCGCGGCGTCCATCGGTCCGTGTTTCGCGAGAGTCTTGTAGAGCCCGAGCTTGTCTCCCAACAGCATCAGCGAGGTGTTCATCGCCGCGCCGACATCGCCGATCATCTTTCCCATGAATGAATTGAGACGCTCCTCGTTGACGTCCATGATGTTCCTCCATCGCAATCGCGTTTGGCCAAAAGTCCATCGTTCGCAATTTCACGCATGCGTCGTCGTCCGGTGGTAGGGCGACGTGACCGCTTGAAAGGTTCGGTGCAATGACCCGATTGTTACTGCTGCGCTGGGATCCCAGAGCAACCAGGCTTCACAAGCCTGCGAGGCGGGCCGCCTACGCGGCTGCCCGCGGCATCACGAGCCGCTTGTAGAGTGCGCTGTAACAAGCGGCCGACAGGTCCCAGCTGTAGGACTTGGCCATCGCGCTGGCGCGCATGGCATTGAGGCGATCCTTGGCGCGGTAGGCGTCAAATGCGCGCCTGACGCCGCCGAGGAAGGATTCCGCCGACGGCTGCGGGAACAGGAAGCCGGTCTCGCCGTCGGCGATGGTTTCGGCAAGACCGCCTGTCTGGTGGCCGATCGGCAGCGAGCCGAAGCGCTGCGCGTACATCTGGCTGAGGCCGCAGGGCTCGAAACGCGACGGCATCAGGGTGAAATCGCTGCCGGCGAAGATCCGGCGGGCCTGTCCATCGTTGAACCCGATGATGACGCCGATCGCATCCGGCCGGCGCCGGTGCGCGGCCACCAGCGCGTCCTCGATCGCGGGCTCGCCGCTGCCGGTGACGACGATCTGTCCGCCGTCCTTGATGATTTCATCGGCGGCCGACAGCACGAGGTCGACGCCCTTCTGATGCACGAGCCGCGCGACCAGGCCGAAGATCGGCCCGCGCGAGACCGCAAGCCCGAACTGCCGGCGGACGTAGTCGGCGTTGGCCTGCTTGCCCTTCCAGTCGCCGGTGCCGAACGGCTGCGCAAGCTGCGCGCAGTGGCGCGGGTCCCAGCTCTCGTCGATGCCGTTCAGGATGCCGGTCAGCTGGTCGGCGTCGGAGCGGACGCGGAGCAGACCCTCCAGCCCGCAGCCGAGCTCCGCGGTCGTGATCTCCTTCGCGTAGGTCGCGCTGACCGTGGTCAGATGCGAGGCATAGACGAGGCCGCCCTTGAGGAAGGAGAGCTTGTCGTAGAACTCGAGCCCGTCGATGTGGAACGAGCTTTCCGGTGCGCCGATCCGCCGCAGCGAGTCCTTCGGAAACAGGCCCTGATAGGCGAGATTGTGGATCGTCAGGATCGACGGAATCCGCAGCTGACGCCAGGCGAGGTAGGCCGGTGTGAGCGCGGCCTGCCAGTCGTTGGCGTGAACGAGGTCGGCTGCCCAATTCTTGTCCAGCGTTCCGGCTGCAAGTTCGGCAGCGGCGGAGGCAAAGCGGCCGAAACGGATGTCGTTGTCGGGCCAGTCGCGGCCGGACTCATCGCCATAGGGATTGCCCGGCCGGTCGTAGAGCTCTGGACACAGCAGCACATAGACCGGCAGCCCGTCCTTGGTCGATGCGCGCCCGAGCGTGCAAGCCGGCATCTCCGCGAGGCTTGCGCATTGTCCAACGATTTCAATGTGCGTGAATTGCTCAACCACATCCCGGTAACCGGGAAGCATGATCCTGACGTCGCTCCAGGGGCGGAGCGCCCGGGGCAGTGCTGCGGACACGGCGCCGAGCCCGCCCACGCGGACGAAATCGTCCATCTCCGTCGTGACGAATAAGACCTTCAACAAGCGCCCTCGTTCCAGCCCGTGACAGGGCCATGCAAGATCGGGTCCAATCTGCCTTTGAATAAAATGCACGACGGCCCGCGGTCCCGGTCTGGACGAGACGCTTTCCTGTCAGGGCGGCTCACTTTAGGGTCACGCGACGCCAAACAATGACGAAGCTGGAGGAAGCCTTGGCAACGACAATAGCCGCTGACGATGAGGGGAATTTGACACGGAGCTTTGACGGCCTTCGCGTGCTCGACTTTTCGACCACGATCGCCGGACCTCATTGCACGCGGATGCTCGCCGATATGGGCGCGGAGGTGATCAAGATCGAGCCCGGTGAGGGCGAGACGATGCGGACACGGCCGCCGCTGCGCAACAATTGCTCGACGGCGTTCGGCCAGCTCAATATCGGCAAGCGCAGCCTCGTGCTCGACCTGAAGTCGCCGGCCGGCGTCGAGGCCGTGCGCCGCCTGATCGCGACCGCCGACGTGCTGGTGGAGAACTTCCGCCCCGGCGTGATGCGGCGGCTGAAGCTTGATTATGCCTCGGTCCGCGACATCAATCCGAAGCTGATCTTCTGCTCGATCTCAGGCTACGGCCAGACCGGGCCGTCGGCGGAATTGCCGGCCTATGCGCCGGTGATCCACGCCGCCTCGGGCTACGAGATGGCGCATCTCGCCTACCAGCCGGGCCGCAGCCGGCCGGACTATTGCGGTATCTACCACGCCGATGTGCTGACCGGCGTCTACGCCTTCGGCGCGATCTCGGCTGCTCTCTATCAGCGCGCCGCCAGCGGCAAGGGCCAGCATATCGACGTCTCGATGCTGGAATCGATGCTGAGCCTGACCCTGAACGAGTTGCAGTGGTCGCAATTCGAGGTGAAGCAGACCCAGCGTCCGATGTTCGGCCCGATCGAAACCACCGACGGCTACGTGATGGTGGCGATCGCCAGCGAGAAGACGTTCCAGAACCTGATGCAGGTGATCGGCCATCCCGAATGGGTGTCCGATCCGCGCTTCGCCAAATATTCCGATCGGCGAGACAATTGGGCGGATCTGATGGAGGGCGTCGAGGCGTGGTCGCGCGCAGTCAGCACGCAGGCCTGTCTTGCCGCGCTCAATGAATATGGCGTGCCGTCGTCGGCCTATCGCACCGTGCGCGAGGCGCTCGCCGATCCGCAGATCGCCCACCGCGGTGCACTCGCCGAAGTCGAGGATGGCGGCGGCAGCTTCAGGGTGCTCAATCTTCCGTTCCGCATGTCCGGTGCAACGGTCGGTGCACGGAAGCGGATGTCGACGCTCGGAGAGCACACACTGTCGTACCTAAAGGAGATCGGGCTCTCCGACGATCAGATCGCAGGCTTCGCAGCGCAACCGGCGAAGACGGCGCGTAGCTAGAGCATGATCCGGACCGGACGGCCGCGTTAGCGCAAAGTGGGACCGGTCTTCCGAAACATCACGCTCAAGCGAGCAGGTGACAACACAATGCGATCCGAGAGGATCGCATTGTGATCCCCCCTGCGGCTTTTCATCCGTTTTACGGTCTTGTCGCGCGCGGCGATTCCGGACAAGCTGCCGCCCGACATACGACGATCCGGAACACCGGACGTCGCCCACCTGGGAGGGAGCACGGATGAAGCTGGTCGGGCGCGCGCACGCAGTTGCGCGCATATTTCTTGTGGCGGGATTAGGTGCGGCGGCGTTCACTGCACCGGCCAATGCGCAGAAGCAGGGCGGTACGCTCACCGTCGGCCAGGAACTGGACATTCCGGGCTTCGACCCGCTCAAGGTCGGCGTCTACGACACATCGGCCAACACTGCGGCGGCCGCGATCTTCGACACACTCATGACGCTCGACGACAAGGGCGAGCCGAAGCCGAAGCTCGCGCTGTCGTGGGAGCATTCCGAAGACTTCAAGACCTGGACCATCAAGCTGCGGCCCGGCGTCAAATTCCACGACGGCACGCCGTTCAATGCGCAGGCGGTGAAGGAGAACTTCGACCGCCAGAAGGACCCGGCCAACAAGTGCCGCTGCGCGTTCTACATTACCAGCATCAAGAGCGTGGACGTCATCGATGATCTCACGGTGCGCTACAATTTCAGCGACCCGTCGGTGAACTTTCCGGCGACCCAGTCGATCCAGAGCTCCAACAACGTGATGCAGTCGCCGACGGCGTGGAAGACGAAGGGGGACGATTACAATCGCAACCCGGTCGGCACCGGTCCCTATATCCTGAAATCCTGGACAGCCGGGGACCGCATGGTGCTGGAGAAGAACCCGGATTACTGGGACAAGGGCAAGCCCTATCTCGATCGCATCATCCTGAAGCCGCTGCCGGATGCGCAGTCGCGCTTCGCCTCGCTGCAATCCGGCGAGGCCGACGTCATCTGGGACGACGAGGCCGACGCCGACAACATTATCAAGGCGCGCAAGGACCCAAGCCTGACCGTGCATACCTATCAAGGCTCGGGGGCCTCAGTCGCCGCCTTCAACACCAAGGTCCCGCCTTTCGACGACGTGCGCGTGCGCCAAGCGCTGGTGATGGCGCTCGACCGCCAGAAGATGTCGCAAGCGATCACCAATGGTCTGGCGCGGCCGGCCAGCAATCCCTATGGCGACGGTTCCTGGGTGAAGTGCAAGGATGACGGCGCGTTGCCTTACGATGTCGAGAAGGCCAAGGCGTTGATCAAGGACTACGGCAAGCCGGTCGAGTTCAAGATGCTGGTCACGGCGACACCCCGCGGTCGCACCGGCGGTCAGGTGTTGCAACAGTTCTGGAAGCGCATCGGCGCTAATATGGAGATCGAGCAGGTTGATCAGGCGACCATTCCGCCGCGCGCCTTCATGCGCCAGTTTCAGCTGACGCCGTGGCGCATCGTCGATCTCGCCGATCCCGATCCGCAGATGTACGCCAATTTCCACACCGGAAGTCCGGTGGCGTTGGCGAACTATTCCAATCCGGAGCTCGACCGGCTGCTGGAGCATGCACGGACGACCGCCGACGTCGCCCAGCGTACCGACGATTATTGCGCGATCAGCCGCCTGATCAACAAGGAGGCGATCTGGTTCTGGACCTTCCAGAACACTTACTACGCAATGTCGAGCGTGAAGGTGAAGGGCGTGCCAAAGATGTTCAACGGGGTGCTCGACGTCTCCTACGCCTGGAAGGAATAGCCTTTCATGCTGTTCTTCGTCGCGCGCCGGCTCCTGTACCTGGTACCGGTGCTGATCGCGGTTTCGGTCCTGACTTTCGTGATCGCGTCGCTGTTGCCCGGCGATCTCGCTTACGTGATCCTCGGCGACCAGGCGACGCCGGAGAATGTCGCGGCGCTGCGTCATGACCTGGGGCTCGATCAGCCGATCTGGCTGCGCTATCTCGGCTGGCTCTGGCACATCCTGCAGGGCGACTTCGGACGATCCTTCCGCACCGGGCAGACCGTGCTGCAGGCTGTCAGTGAACGCGTCCCGATCTCGTTCGAGCTGATGATCCTGGCCGAGTTGATCGGGCTTGCGATCGGCGTGCCGCTCGCGATCGCCTGCGCGGCCAAGGCCGGCAGTGCATTCGACCGCCTCATGACGGGATCGGCCTTCGGCATGCTCTCGGTGCCGACCTTTCTGTCAGCGATCCTCTTGATCTATCTGTTCGCGGTCGAGCTGCGCTGGCTGCCGGCGACCGGCTATGTGCCGTTCACCGAGGATCCGGTTGCCAATCTGCGCTTCATGGTACTGCCGGCGTTGACGCTCGGGCTTGCGGAATGGCCGGGCATCATGCGCGTGCTGCGCTCCGACATGATCGCGGCCCTTCAGGAGGATTATATCGCCCTCGCCAAGGCAAAGGGCCTGAAGCCGTCGCGCATCCTGTTCGTGCATGCGCTCAAGCCGTCGTCGCTGACGCTCGTCACCATCACCGGCATCAATATCGGCCGCCTGATCGGCGGCGCCGTGATCGTCGAGACGATCTTCGCGTTACCCGGCATCGGCCGTCTCCTGGTCGGCGCGATCCTGACCCGCGACCTCATCATCCTGCAGGGCGTGGTGCTGCTGGTCGGCGCGGGCTTCGTCATCATGAACTTCATCGTCGATCTGCTCTACGCCTTACTCGATCCGAGGATCCGCCATGGCCACGCTTGAGCTCGGCCTCGACGAGAGCAGTGCCGCACCGGCGCGGCGCAAGCGCCGGGTTGGCACGCTGTTCTGGTTCGCCGTCGGATGGACAGTCGCAGTATTTGCGGTCGCGATCCTCGCCGACCTGTTGCCGCTGCCGAGCCCGACCGACATGGACATGCTGGAGCGGCGCGGGCCGTTCTCCGCCGAGCATTGGCTCGGCACCGACGGTCTCGGCCGTGACGAGCTGTCGCGGCTGATCTATGGCGCGCGAATCTCGCTGATCGTCGGCCTCTGCGCGCCGATGATCGGGGTCACGATCGGCGGCGCGCTCGGCATGCTCGCCGGCTATTTCCGCGGCCGCTTCGAATCCATCGTGGTCGGCAGCATGGACGTGCTGCTGGCATTCCCGCCGCTGATCCTGGCGCTGGCGGTAACCGCCTATCTCGGGCAGTCGATCTTCAATTTGACCTGCATTCTCGGCGTGCTCGGCATTCCCGCCTTCATGCGGGTGGCGCGGGCGGCGACTCTGACGTTGGCGCGGCGCGAATTCGTGATCGCGGCACAGGCGCTCGGCGCAACACATACCCGCATCCTGCTGCGTGAGCTGCTGCCGAATGTGCTGCTGCCGCTGCTTGCCTTCTTCTTGCTCGGCGTCGCCGTCACGATCGTGGTCGAAGGATCGCTGTCCTTCCTCGGCCTCGGCGTGCCGCCGCCGATCTCGAGCTGGGGCAGCATGATCGGGGAGGGGCGGGAGAGCCTCGACGTAGCGCCGCGCCTCGCCTTCATTCCGGCGGCCGCGATGTTCCTCACCGTGCTCGCGTTCAACCTGATCGGCGACACGATGCGCGCGCTAACCGATCCCAGGCAGGGTGCGCTATGACCAGTGCGTTGCTGTCGGTCGAGAATGCGGTGGTCGACCTGCCGACGCCGCGCGGCAACCTGCGTGCGGTGGATCATGTCGATCTTGCCGTCGGCGCCGGCAGGACACTCGGCATTGTCGGCGAATCCGGCTGCGGCAAGACCATGCTGTCGCGCGCGATCCTGCAACTGCTGCCCAAGAAGGCCAAGCTATCCGGCCGCGTGATGTTCGACGGGCAGGATCTGACCAAGCTGTCGGCGGAGAAATTGCGCAAGCTGCGCGGCCGCTCGCTGGCGGTCGTGTTCCAGGACCCCATGACCTCCCTCAATCCGGTGCTGACCATCGGCACCCAGTTGATAGAGACCATCCAGGAGCACCTCGAGCTCGATCTTGCCGAGGCCAGGCAGCGCAGCATCGAACTGCTGGCAGCGGTCGGCATTCCCGCGCCGGAGCAGCGGCTGGCGCAATATCCGCACCAGCTTTCCGGCGGCATGCGCCAGCGCGTCGCGATCGCGGTGGCGCTGTCCTGCGAGCCGCAGCTGCTGATCGCGGACGAGCCGACCACCGCGCTCGACGTCACGATCCAGGCGCAGATCCTCGATCTGCTGGCGCGCGAGCAGCAGCGCCGCCACATGGCGATGATCATCATCACCCATGACCTCGGCGTGGTCGCCGGCCGCACCGACGAGGTCGCGGTGATGTATGCCGGCCGTGTCGTCGAGCGCGCACCGACGCCCGCCTTGTTCAAGCAGATGCGGATGCCCTACACCGAGGCGCTGCTCGCCGCGCTGCCGAAGCTCGATGTCGCCCCGCATACGCCACTGCCGGCGATCTCGGGGCGGCCGCCCGATCCGACCCGGCCGCTCAAGGGCTGCTCGTTCTCGCCGCGCTGCCGTTATTCCGGCGAGCGCTGCGGTGCGGAGAAGCCGCAGCTCAGCCCGGCGGAGACGCCTGAACATCTCTACGCCTGCTTCCATCCGATTGCCGCGAAGGTCAGCGCATGATGCTGCAGGCTGCACCCAACCCGCTGATGAAGGTGGAAAACCTCGTCGTTGAATATTCGGTGGGGGGCAAGACCATCCATGCCGTCTCCGACGTCAGCCTCGAAATCGCACGTGGCGAGACGCTGGGGCTGGTTGGCGAATCCGGCTGCGGCAAGTCCACGCTCGGCCGCGCCGTGCTGCAATTGCGCCAGGCCGTCTCCGGCAAGGTGCTGTTCGACGGGCACGATCTCACCACCCTGAAGGGCGAGGCGCTGCGCCAGATGCGGCGGCGCGTGCAGCTGATCTTCCAGGACCCGATCGCCTCGCTCAATCCGCGGCGGCGGATCGGCGACATCGTCGCCGAGCCGCTGGTGATCGCGGGCGTCAAGGATCCCGAGGAGCGCAAGCGGCGCGTAGCTGAGGTGCTCGCGGCGGTCGGTCTCGATCCCGCGTTGGTGAGCGGACGGCTGCCGCATGAATTCTCCGGCGGACAGTGCCAGCGCATCTGCATCGCCCGCTCGCTGGTGCTCAATCCGGAATTCGTGATCTGCGACGAGCCGGTCTCCGCGCTCGACGTCTCAATTCGTGCCCAGATCCTCAATCTGCTGGAGGAGATGAAGGCGCGCTATGGCCTGACCCTGCTGTTCATCGCCCACGACCTCGCGGTGGTGAAGGCGGTCTCGGATCGTGTCGCCGTGATGTATCTCGGCCGGCTCTGCGAGGTTGGCCCGTCCGAGCAGCTGTTCGCACGGCCGGCGCATCCTTATACCGCGCTGCTGATCGAGGCGATCCCGGTGCCCGATCCGGATGTCCGCCCGACCCAGAGCGTTCCGGTCGGCGAGCCGCCGTCGCCGATCGCGCCGCCCTCCGGCTGCCGTTTCCGCACCCGCTGCCCGCGGGCCGATGCACGCTGTGCCAGCGAGGTGCCGGAGCTGCGTCTGGTCGCGACCGGCCAGTTCGCGGCCTGCCATCATCCACTGATCTGAATAGTGACGCCTCGACCGTCGAGCGGCTGCATGGCGGCTCGCTCGAAAATGGGGTCATGAGCGTTTGTCCCGGGCGGGCAGGCGTGGCAAGGTCCGCCGCAACAACGAGCTTCGGGAGAACAGCGATGAAGAGTTTCCAGGTCGTCGATTTCAACGCCCCCTTGAAAGAGGTCGATCAGCCGACGCCGCAGCCGTCGGGCACGCAGGTGCTGATCAAGGTCAAGGCGGCGGGCGTCTGCCACAGCGACCTGCACATCTGGGAGGGCGGCTACGATCTCGGCCATGGCCGCAAGCCGCTGTCGCTCAAGGATCGCGGCGTCTCGCTGCCGCGCACGATGGGCCATGAGACGGTCGGTGAGATCGTGGCCTTCGGTCCCGACGTCAAGGACGCCGACAAGGGCGGCCTCAAGGTCGGCGATGTCGCGCTGGCCTATCCCTGGCTCGGCTGCGGCAAATGCCCGACCTGCCTCGGCGGCGACGAGAACATGTGCGCGATCAAGCCGAATGCGCTCGGCGTCTATTGCGACGGCGGCTACGCCGATCACATGACGGTGCCGCATCCGAAATATCTGCTCAACCTCAAGGGGCTCGATCCGGTCACCGCCGCGCCCTACGCCTGCTCGGGCGTCACCACCTATAGCGCGTTGAAGAAGGTCGAGAAGGATCTCGACACGCCGATCGTGATCTTCGGCGCCGGCGGTCTCGGCCTGATGGCGCTGTCGCTGCTGAAGGCGATGGGCGGCAAGGGCGCGATCGTGGTCGATATCGACGCCAGGAAGCGCGAGGCGGCCGAGGCCGCGGGTGCGCTCGCAACCGTCGACGGCAAGGCGCCCGATGCGCTGGAGCAGCTCATCAAGAAGGCCGGCCAGCCGATCCGCGCCGCGATCGACCTGGTCGGCAATGCCCAGACCTCGCAGCTCGGCTTCGACTGCCTGACCAAGGGCGGCAAGCTCGTGATCGTCGGCCTGTTCGGCGGCGGTGCGACCTGGGCGCTGCCGCTGATCCCGATCAAGGCGGTCACCATTCAGGGCAGCTATGTCGGCAATCTGCGCGAGACGCAGGAGCTGCTCGACCTGGTGCGCGAGAAGAAGATCCCGGCGATCCCGGTGACACCGATGCCGCTGGCGAAGGCGAACGAGGCGCTGACCAATCTGCAGAAGGGCCAGCTCGTCGGACGCGCGGTGTTGACGCCGTAACCGAGCTGTTGTCATTCCGGGGCGCGAAGCGAACCCGGAATCTCGAGATTCCGGGTTCGATGCTTCGCATCGCCCCAGAATGACTGTTGTCTTCCGGAGATCCCCCATGTCCGCCAACGACGCACTTCACATCGCAGTCCTCGGGGGCGATGGCATCGGCCCCGAGGTGATGGCACCGGCGCTCGAGGTGCTGCGCAAGATCGAGGCGTCGGCCGGCCTCAAATTCCGCTTCACCGAGGCGCCTGCGGGCGCCGGCCATTACAAGGAGACCGGCAAGTCGATGCCGGAGAGCACGATCCGGCTGTGCGAGGAGGCCGACGCGATCCTGCTCGGCGCCTGCGGACTGCCGTCGGTGCGCTATCCCGACAATACCGAGATCGCGCCGCAGATCGAATTGCGCGTGATCTTCGATCTCTATGCCGGCGTGCGGCCCGCGCGATTGATTCCGGGCGTAAAGAGCACGATCGTCGGCGCCGATCAGAAGGGCATCGACCTCGTCGTGATCAGGGAATCGACCGAGGGCCTGTTCGCCTCGATGGGCAAGGGCGTCGTCACCGACGATGAGGCGCGCGAGACGATGGTGATCACACGCCGAACCTCGGAACGGTTGTTCGAGTTCTCGTTCCGGCTTGCCGAACGCCGCAAGGCGCGCGGCATGACTGGTGGCGGGCTGACCTGCGTCGACAAGGCGAATGTGTTCAAGGCGTTCGCGTTCTTCCGCAGCATCTTCGACGAGACCGCGAAGCGTCATCCCGACGTCAGGGCCGATCACCTCTACATCGACGCGACCGCGGCGGCGCTAGTGAAGCGGCCCTGGGACTTCGACGTCATGGTCACCGAGAACATGTTCGGCGACATCCTGTCGGATCTCACCGCCGGCCTGATCGGCGGCATGGGCATGGCGCCATCGGCCGACATCGGCGATCGCTACGCGGTGTTTCAGCCCTGCCACGGCACCGCGCCCGACATCATGGGGCAGGGCAAGGCCAATCCGACCGCGATGATCCTGTCAGCGGCGATGATGCTGGACTGGCTCGCCGACAAGCACGGCCTCGAAGGTGCGGCCGAAGCCGGAGAGCGGATCGAGCGCGCGGTCGACAAGGTCTATGCCGGCGGCATCAAGCCGTTCGAGTTCGGCGGCAGCAATGGCACCGCCGATGTTGCCAAGGCCGTGCTGGCGGCGCTTTAGCGCGAAGAGGGGCACTGCCAGGCGTTCGAAGTCAGCAGCAGCTCGGGCCGGCTGACTTGCCCGAGAAATCCTCGGTTGTGTGCCGGCATGTTCCGGCGCGAAAAGGTGAGGGGGCCGAAGCCCCCTCGCGGATCATCAGCGCCGGTGGCCACCGTGATGTCCGCCGCCGTGATGGCCGCCACCATGGTGTCCGCCGTGATGGCGGTGCCCGTGATGATGATGACGCGGATAGAAGTGCGGACGATGATGCCATCCGTGATGGCGCGGTCCGTAGCCGTAGCCCGGTTGCCAGTAGCAACGGCCCCAGCGATCGCAGACCTGGCGCACCTTGTCGACATGGGACGTCTCGCCTGCGATCTGGCTGGCCTGCGGAAGCCCGTTCGGCAGCGCCGACGCCGCACCGGACATCAACGCCGCGCTCCCGAGCGCGGCCAGTCCAATAACGGCAAGCTTGATATTCATCGAAATCTCCTTGGTTGAAGCCTGAAAACGTTCATGCGGCCGCTTGGTTGCTGCGACAAAAAGACAGGCACGTGCACTTGGTTCTGGCGATATCGGTTCAACGCAGGAAATGCGGGAGTTGTGAGGTCGCCTGATGCGCGGGCGACAATTGGCCGCGCGACAGAACGGCGGGCCGACTCGCGATGTCGCGCTTCGTACGGAAGCGCGTTACTGCGTGGTCAGCGGATGTTCGGCGGCCTTGTTGAAGAAGGCGGCTTCCTCGGCAGTGGCTTCGAGGAGCTGCTGGTCCTGGTCGTAGACGTCGTTGCGGAACTGGATGGTCCGGTCCTTCGTCATCCACGCCGTGAGGTAGACCCAGGCCACCGGCACCTTCTTCAGCATGCGGATATCCTGACGCTGTCCGGTGGCGATCGCGGCATCGATGGCGGCGCGGGTCCACTGCGGCTGGTCCTTCAGCAGCCATGCCGCGAGGTCGCGGACATTGTCGACGCGCGAGCAGCCGTGCGAATCGAAGCGATAGTCGTCGCTGAACAGGCTGCGCTGATTGGTGTCGTGCATATAGACCGAATAGGCGTTCGGCATGTCGATCTTGACCGCGCCGAGCGCATTCCACGCGCCGCTCTGCTGACGCACTGTGACGTTCGGCGCATGGTCGCCCGACCAGTCGACCGCATGCGGATCGATCGGGTTGTCGTGGGCGTCGAGCACGTCCATGTGCATGCGCGCCAGATAGGTCGAATCCTTGCGCATATGCGCCGCGATCTCCGTCTTCGTGATCGACGACGGCACTGTCCAGGTCGGATTGAGAATGACGTCGGTGATCTCGGACGTCAGCGTCGGTGAAGGCTTCTCGGTCTTGCCGACGATCACGCGGTAGCGCCGCACGACCTTGTCGTCCTCGACGGCCTCGGCGAAGGTGGCGGGAATGTTGACGACCACGTAGCGCTGCCCGAACTGGAAATCCATCTGGTCGAGCCGTTCCAGCGAGGCCTCGAGTTGCTTGATCCGCTTCTGGACGGGGACGTTGAGCGCAGCCAGCGTCCGCGGCGTCAGGGTGCCGGTCGCCGCGAGGCCGTGGCGTGCCTGGAAGTGCTTCACCGCCTCGGCCACAACCTCATCATAGGCGCCGGTGGTCTTGTCGGCAGAGAGGTCGCCGGTGATGATCAGGCGCTTGCGCAGCAGATCGTCACTGCTGCCCTGGACGCCCAAGGCAAATTTCGCGTCCGCAGGGATCGTGGGCCAACCGCCGCGGGCGGCGAGATCGGAATAGCTCTTCAGCACCTCGCGAATGCGCTGCGCGCTGCCCTGATCGTAGATCGGCTCGTGCGACAATGCGAGCGCGGCAACGGACCGGGCTTCCGCGACCGAGGCAGGCGCAGCCGGCTTGACCTGGCCTGGCTGGGGGACCGCCGGCGCAGCATGATGGGGCGGCACCGCCGCGGCCGGGCCGGGCGCGCCGGCGGTTTGGGCGAATGCCGGCAGAGCCGCGAGCACGCTGGCCACGGCGGCGAGTGTCACTCTCTGCATATCGCGTTTCTCCGGACTGCGCCGCTCGCGCGAGAAATCGGAAGGCATCGCCGCGGCCGCTCGAATCGACGAGGCGGCGCGTCGGTGCGGAGCTGATGATCTACCTCGAGACCGTTGCGTCTTGATTAAATTTTGGTTTGCGGCAGGTCCATGACCGCAACCTGCGCGCCGGAACGCCTCGACCGACCGGCGCCGAACGAGCAAAGAAAAAGCGCTGCCATCGCCGATGGCAGCGCTTTGATATCTTCCTGGCCCGCTCGACGCGTGCTGGTCCCGATGACCGGCCGCCGGCCAATCCGCTCGCCCTGGTCGGTCGCGTTCGCGGTGTCGCGACCGTACCTGTGCTGCCGCTCAGTCTTCGTTGGCGGCGATCGATTCCATCAGCGACACCAGCTGGCGCTGCACGGTCTGATCCTTGATCTTGCTGTAGGCGCGCAGCAACCGGAGGCTGAACGCGCTGTCGAGGAACAGCAGGCTCTCGACTTCGCGGGCCTTGTTGTCGCCGTCGTAGAAGAAGGTGACCGGCACATCCAGCGCGCTAGCGATCTGCTGAAGGCGCGCGGCGCCGACGCGGTTCACGCCCTTCTCGTACTTCTGAACCTGCTGGAAGCTGACGCCCAGCTTGTCGCCGAGCTCTGCCTGCGAGATCTTCTGCTCGACACGGCGCAGGCGAATCCGCTTGCCCAACTCAATGTCCGGCTTGCCGGCACTGCGCTGCTTCATCTTCTTTGCTGCTGATCTGTTCATTCTTGTGACCCGTCCTTCAAATCGAGAATCCCTGGCCCGGTCGGGTCAGGGACACGTTCATGATGTACCGCGTTAAGTTCGAGTGGATCGTCAGTTCGTCCGAACGACGAAATCCAAGAAGATCGCGGGATGGTATCCAGACGCAAATGCGCATTGGAAGCACCCTAGTACCGACTCGGTCGACTACCTGAAGTCGACCGCGCCAAGGTGTCTATCGACACCCCGCCCTATACATTTGGCAAAATATTGACCAAACCACAACTAGCGCGAGTTTGATCGACACAGATTTTGCGCGCATGCTTACTGGGCGGCAATGCACTGCGCCCGTAGTTCTACGGGCAACCAATATTGTACGGGCGTCTTTGCATGGATGCAACCCCAGCTAGTGCATCCAGAGGTCGCGGGTGACGGGCTGAGGTTGCTTGACTGAATTGCCGCCAATGCGAAAACTTTGACGTAAGTCCAAGTCGGGCTTTCGGAATGTTGCTGGACAATTGCCCAAAAGTTCTGAATCATCTGGAACAATTGTGCGCCTACGAAACGCCGGCGAACTCTGGCAGGAGAGGCCAAATGAAGCGGAAGAGGGGAACACCTCGACTCTACCTCGCGGCTTCGGGAGTGGAAGGTATGCCGGTCGCAAATACGGAAGAACGGTTGCTGGCGCTGCTCGCAACCCTTGAAGAATGTCAGGCATTTCTGACTGACCGGGCGAACACGGAGACGGCGCGGCTGTTGTCCCTTGCGATCCTCGAGCTTCGGATGGAGCTCCACAAGGTGACGGATTCCGAGTTGAAGGCGCTGTGCGACATGATCGCGTCGGACGAGCCGGTGCAGGAACCGGCGACCAGGCAGTTGCCGCCGTATCTGCGGCTCATCAAGTAAGTCCGCGCCCCGCGCGATGCGCGGGACGCTCTTGGTCCTGTACCTTGCGGCTTCAGCCCGCGGTCACATCGACCGCGTCAGTGCCTTCGAGCACGCGACGGGCCTTGTCCCGATCCAGGTCACCTTCCCAAGCCGCGACCACGACGGTAGCGACGCAGTTGCCGATCAGGTTGCCGACTGCGCGCGCCATGCCGATGAACCAATCGACCGAGAGCACCAGCACGAGGCCGATCGCCGGGATGCTCGGCACGGCATTGAGCGTCGCCGCCAGGATGACGATCGCGGAACCCGGCACGCCATGCGCGCCCTTCGAGGTGATCAGCGATACGCCGAGCACGAGCAGCAGGTCGCCGAACGACAGCGGCGTGTTGGTGGCCTGCGCGATGAAGACGACGGCCAGCGTCAGGTAGATCGAGAATGCGTCGAGGTTGAACGAATAGCCGGTCGGAATCACGAGGCCGACCACCGAATCCTTGACGCCGAAACGCTCCAGCTTGCGCATCACCTGCGGCAGCACCGCGTCTGAGGATGCGGTGGCGACCACGATCATCAATTCCTCGCGCAGGTAGCCGAGGAACTTGAGGATGTTGATGCCGGCGAGCGCCATCACGGCGCCGAGCACGCCGAGCACGAAGATCGCGACCGAGACGTAGAACAGCGCCACCAGCGACAGCAGCTGCTTCAGCGAGCCGACGCCGTATTTGCCGACCGTGTAGGCGACGGCGCCGAGCACGCCGATCGGCGCGAAGCGCACGATCAGGCCCATGGCGCGGAACAGCACGGTGGAGACCGCGTCGATGAAGGAGGAGATCCGCTCGCCCTTCTCGCCGCCGACCAGCGCCAGGCTGACGCCGAAGATGATGGCGAAGAACAGCACCTGCAGCACGTCGTTGCGCGACAGCGCGTCGAACGAAGTGCTCGGGATGATGTTGAGCAGGAAGCTGCCGATGCCTTCGCCTTTCAGCTTCTGCGCGTTGCTGGCGTAGCTGCCAAGCGCCTTGGCGTCGAGCGTCGAGGTGTCGATATTCATGCCGTGACCGGGCCCGAACAGATAGGCCAGGATCAAGCCGATCACGAGCGCCACCGTCGTCATCGCTTCGAAATACACCAGCGCCTTGACGCCGACGCGCCCGACCTTCTTGAGGTCGCCGGCGCCCGCGATGCCGTGCACCACCACGCAGAACACGATCGGCGCCACGATCATCGAGATCAGCTTCAGGAAGGCATCGCTGAAGATCTTCAACCCGATCGCGAAATCGGGCGCCGCCATGCCGATGACGATGCCGAGCAGCAGCGCGACAAGCACCTGCACGAACAGTGATGTGTAGAGCGGCTTGCGTGCCGTGCTGGCTTCCGCTGCGATGGTCGACATGAATTCCCCCTGTTTCCGGTCGTCCGAACCCGCCCCATCTTAGCAACTTGCGTGCCAAGTTGTCGCAGGATTGGGGGCCGTTTGCCCGGTCAATCGCCGGTTTCGAGGGTGCTGGTCACCGTGTAGACGACGCCGTGGGGCAGGAAATCGACCGTGGCTTCGCCGCCGAGTTGGTCGCGGGCGCTGCGCTCGATCAGTCGGGAGCCGAAGCCGCGCTGGACCGGCGCCGCGACGGGCGGGCCGCCGGTCTCGGTCCAGATCATCCGGAGCTTCGGTGTCGGACCTTCCTCGAGGATTTCCCAATCCAGCGTCACCGTGCCGGTGTCGTTGGACAGCGCGCCATATTTGGCGGCGTTGGTCGCCATCTCGTGCAGGAGCATCGAGAGCACCAGGGCAAGCCGGGGCGACAGCGGCACCCGCGGTCCGAACATCTTGACCCGCTCGGAGGTGTTGTTCAGCAGATATGGCCGCAGCACGCGGCTGATGACGTCCTGGAGGTCGGAGCCCTGCCATTTGTCGGTCGAGAGCAGATTGTGCGCCTCGGCAAGCGCGCCGAGCCGTCCCTCGAATTTCTCGCGCTCGGCGCGGCTCGCGCTGCGGAAGGTCTGTGTGGCGATCGATTGCAGGATTGCCAGCGTGTTCTTGACGCGATGGTTGAGTTCCTCGATCAGGAGGTCGTGCAGCTTCTCGCCGCGCGCGATCGTGGTCGCCATCCGCACCGCGAAGCCGAGGCCGACCATGAGCAGGACGCCGCCGATCACGGCCGTGATCGCAAGTGAGCGCCACAGCGGCGCCACCAGCGAGTTCTCGGCGATCCCGGCCGCGACGGTCCAGCCGGTGAGGCGAGACCGGGTGAAGCCGGTAATCAGCGCCACGCCTTCGAGCGACACGGTCGGCAGTGTCGCCTCGCTGCGGCGGAACATCTCGGCAAACAACGTCGGCGAGGCACGCTGCCCGACGGTCGCTTCCGGATTCGGGACCCGCGCCAGGTTGACGCCGTCGCCGTCGAAGATCGAGATGGTCCAGTCCTGATTCAGGCGCTGCTTTTCGATCATGGCCTGAAAGACCTCGATCGGCGGGCTGAAGGAGATGTCGTAGAGCACCTCGTCGTCGCGGATCACCGGCACTTCGACAGTGATGATCAGGCGCTGCTTCACCTGGCCGAAGAACAGGTTGGAATATTGCGGCTGGCGCGTCGCAAACACCTTCTCGACGATCTCGAGATTGTTGCGCGGCGGCAGATTCGCGGTGTCCGGCGTCAGCGAGGAGAACGCCTGGCGTCCGGCACGGTCCGCCACCAGCACCACGCCGTCCTTGCCATACTGGTCGAGGAAGCCGGCCGCGACGCGGCGGAAGTTGTCGAACTCGCTGTTGCGCAGCGAGTTGGTCAGCGCCAGCACCTGGAGCCCGCCGGTCATGCGCTGCATTTCGGCATCGAGCAGCAGGCGGATGCTGCGCGCCGTCTCCAGCACGCGCTGCGTGGCGGCCTGACGATCCCGCTGGTAATTGTGAAACACGATCCCGGCCGCGAAAACGATCAGCGGCAACATCGTCCCCGCGACCAGAAGCGCGAGACGCACTGGCAATGTCAGTTTCGGCACAATGTCCCCGGGTCGGCGCCCGTTTGCGGTGAGCTTAGGGGAAGTCGCAAAAGTCCGCCAAAGGAAATGACTGGCAATCGGAAAAATTCCGCGGCGCCAGGTGCACGATCCGGAAAAGTCTGAAGCGGTTTTCCCGCGCGACAAGCGCGGGACGCGCTTGCGCGGAGATCATGCTCAGAGGAGTTGTGCGCCGCGGAAGAGGCATCGGTCAGAGATTGCTCTCGGTGATCGCGGCGTACACCATGGTGCGCAGCTCGCGCCGCAGCGGATAGGCGCTCGACGGCAGCACCTGGGTCATGAAGATCGTGATCAGCTCCTCGGCCGGATCGATGAAGAACGACGTCGTCGCGGCGCCGCCCCAGTTGAATTCGCCCGGGCTGCCGGCGATCAGCGTCTGCGCCGGATGCATGGTGACGGCGAAGCCGAGGCCGAAGCCGATGCCGTTATAGGCGGCCTCGGCGAACATCGAACGCGACATCGCCGGCAGGTCGACGCCGCCCGGCAGATGGTTGGACGCCATCAGCTTCAACGTCTTCGGGCCGAGCAGCCGGACGCCGCCGAGCTCGCCGCCGTTGAGCAGCGCCCGGCAGAAGGTCAGGTAGTCGGCCGCAGTCGAGCACAGCCCGCCACCGCCCGAGACCAGCGAGGGCGGCGACAGGAACGAGCTGGTGGTCGGATCGTCCTGCAAGGTCAGCGTGCCCTTGCGCTCGGCGGCGAGCGGATTGAAGCCGCCTTGCGGATCGGCGGAATAGCAGGCGGCAAAGCGGTGCGCCTTGTCTGAAGGCACGAAGAAATCGGTGTCGTTCATGCCGAGCGGCTTGAAGATCCGCTCCTTCAGAAACTGCTCGAACGGCACGCCTGAGATCTTGCCGACGAGATAGCCGAGCACGTCGGTTGAGACCGAGTAATTCCAGGCCTCGCCCGGCGAGAACTCCAGCGGGATCTTCGCCAGGTCCTCGATCATGCTGTCGAGCGTGCCGGCCTTGATGACCTCGCCGATCTTCTTCTCGCGATAGGCGGCGTCGACATTGGAGCGCTGCTGGAAGCCGTAAGTGAGGCCCGAGGTGTGGCGCAGGAGATCGACGATCTGCATCGGCCGCGTCGGTGGGCGGGTCAGGAAGGCGGGCGCGGTGCCGGCGACGAACACGCCGAGGTTCTTCCATTCCGGGATGTACTTTGCGACCGGCTCGTCGAGCGCGACCTTGCCTTCCTCGACCAGCATCATGAAGGCGACCGACGTGATCGGCTTGGTCATCGAATAGATGCGGAAAATCGTGTCGTCCTTCATCGGCGCCTTGCGCTCGAGGTCGGCAAAGCCCTGGACGGTGGAATGCACGATCTTGCCGCGGCGATAGATCAGGACCTGGGTGCCGGGAAAGCGGCCGGAATCGAGGTAGCGGCTCTTCAGATGCGCTTCGAGGCGGTTGAGGGCGGTGGTCGACATTCCCGCGGATTCGGGCGAGGCAGGCGTGGGAGCTAACATCGGGCAATTTCTCCGGCTGGCGAGGCAGCCTTGATAGCCGAAAAGTGTCCGCTGCACCAATCGCCGGCCGCTTACTGGCCCCGGGCGGGTAGTGTACGCTCGCCCCTGCAATCACGCCCCAAAGGGCCCTCAAGGGAAACGCCGAGATGACCCAGTTCAACGAAACCGAGCTCACCACAGCCGTCATCCGCAGCTTCGACCAGACGCCCGATCCGAGGGCCAAGTTCCTGCTGCAGGAACTGGTGAAGTCGCTGCACGATTATGTGCGCAAGACCAATCTCACCTTCGAGGAGTGGGACCACGCGATCGGCTTCCTGACCCGCACCGGACAAAAGTGTACCGACATCCGTCAGGAATTCATCCTGCTGTCCGACGTGCTCGGCGTGTCGATGCTGGTCGACGCCGTCAACCACAGGGATCGCGACGGTGCGACCGAGACCACCGTGCTCGGCCCGTTCTATGTCGGCGAGCACAAGGTGACGCCGCACGGCACCGACATCTCGGCGAGCCTGCCCGGCGAGCGCATGTTCGTGCAGAGCCGCGTCACCGACCTCAACGGTAAGCCGCTCGCCAACGTGCCGGTCGATGTCTGGCACGCCGATGACGACGGGTTCTATGACTCGCAGAAGCCGAACTATGCCAGCGAAGGTCCGTCCTCGCGGGCGCGCTTCGTCACCGATGCCGACGGCCGCTTCTTCTTCCGCACCATCGTGCCGTGCAGCTATCCGATCCCGACCGACGGTCCGGTCGGGCAGATGATCACGCAGACCAACCGTCACCCGATGCGGCCGGCGCATGTGCACTTCCTGGTCAACGCCAAGGGCCATGAGCCGTTGATCACGCATGTGTTCGTCGAGGGCGATGAGTACATCGACTCCGATGTCGTGTTCGGCGTGAAGGACGAGCTGATCGCCAAGGTCGAGAAGCGCACCGATCCTGTCATGCCGGATGGCCAGCGGTCGGACGGACCGTGGAGCCTGATGACCTACGAATTCCATGTGAAGCCCGGCAGCGGCATGGCGCCGGCACCGCTCGGCACCAAGGTCAGCGAAGATGCCTGACGCGTTTGTCGAAAACCGCCTGCTCAATTTATGTGCGGCGCACAAGAATTGAGCGATCAGCAAGTTTTGGCAGCGCGCGGACGGGTTGCGCGCGCTGCGACAAGTTGCGCAAAACATTGCGATAAAATCGATTTTTGCACTGCGGTGGCTTGGCACGAGGCTTGAATAGTCAAGCGCTGACGCCATTGAAGCCGTCCCTCGAGGCCACCCCATCGGATTGCTGACGCCGCCAGACCGGGCCTCCCCGGTGCATGCCCTTTTGCGCCCTGCGCGCGTCGCCGCCGACCGACGGTGCTCGACGCACAGACGCAACACGCAACGCAACGACGCAAAGGACGACCGATGACCAAGCCCAGCAACACGCCCCCGAGCCGTGCGATCAGCCGTCGCCGGCTGTTGAAGGCGACCAGTGGCGCCGCCGCGCTGCTCGCCGCGGCCAAGCTCAACTTCCCCGCCGGAGCATTCGCGCAGGGCGCGGGTCCGGAGGTGAAAGGCGCCAAGCTCGGCTTCATCGCGCTGACCGATGCCTCGCCGCTGTTCGTCGCCAAGGAGAAGGGCATCTTCGCCAAATACGGCATGCCCGACGTCGAGGTGCAGAAGCAGGCCTCTTGGGGCACCACGCGCGACAACCTCGTGCTCGGCTCCGAGGGCAACGGCATCGACGGTGCGCATATCCTGACCCCGATGCCGTATCTGATTTCGGCCGGCAAGGTGACGCAGAACAATCAGCCGACGCCGATGTACATCATGGCGCGGCTCAATCTGAACGGTCAGTGCATTTCGGTCGCGAAGGAATATGCCGATCTCAAGGTCGGCATCGACACTGCGCCTTTCAAAGCGGCGCTGGAGAAGAAGAAGGCCTCCGGCAAGGCGGTGAAGGCCGCGATGACCTTCCCGGGCGGCACGCATGATCTCTGGATCCGCTACTGGCTCGCCGCCGGCGGCATTGATCCCGACAAGGACATCGAGACCATCGTGGTGCCGCCGCCGCAGATGGTGGCCAACATGAAGGTCGGCACGATGGACTGCTTCTGTGTCTGCGAGCCGTGGAATCTGCAGCTGATCCACCAGGACATCGGCTACACCGCGATCACGACCGGCGAGCTCTGGGACAAGCATCCGGAGAAGTCGTTCGGCCTGCGCGCCGCCTGGGTCGACAAGAACCCGAAGGCCGCCAAGGCGCTGCTGATGGCGGTCATGGAAGCCCAGCAGTGGTGCGAGAAGATGGAGAACCGCGAGGAGACCGCGGCGATCTGCGCCAAGCGGCAATGGATCAACTGTCCGGTCGAGGACATCACCGATCGCATGAAGGGCAAGTTCGACTACGGCACCGGCCGCGTGGTCGAGAACTCGCCGCAGCAGATGCGGTTCTGGAAGGACAATGCGTCCTATCCCTATCAGAGCCACGACCTCTGGTTCCTGACCGAGGATATCCGCTGGGGCAAGTACGAGGCGGGCTTCGACACCAAGGCGCTGATCGCCAAGGTCAATCGCGAGGATCTCTGGAAGGAGGCCGCCAAGGAGCTCGGCGTGCCGGCATCGGATATCCCGACCTCGACCTCGCGCGGCAAGGAGACCTTCTTCGACGGCAAGGTGTTCGATCCCGCCGATCCAGCCGCGTATCTGAAGTCGCTGTCCATCAAGCGTGTCGATGTCTGAGCCCGACAGGGCCGCGCTCTCTTGCGCGGCCCGTCGCCCGACCACGGAGATCATCTGTCAATGTCGATGCCTGCCATCAAGACCGAACTGTCAGCGGCGGCGATCCCGCAGGCCGCTACCGCGGCACCGGTCGTGACCATGACGCCGAAGCGCGCACCGCGCGCCGAGACCTACGCCAGGTTGGCGAAGGAGACCGCGGCGCGCGTCGTGCCGCCGCTGATCGTGGTCGCGCTGCTGCTGGTGGTGTGGGAGTTGATCTGCCGCCGCGCCGGCTCCAGCCTGCCGCCACCGTCTAAGGTGTTCAAGGACACCAGAGAGCTGATCCTCGATCCGTTCTTCGACAATGGCGGCATCGACAAGGGCCTGTTCTGGCATCTCTCCGCCAGCCTGCAGCGCGTCGCGTACGGCTATTCGCTGGCGGCGATCGCGGGCATCGCGCTCGGCACGTTGGTCGGCCAGTCGGTGTGGGCGATGCGCGGGCTCGATCCGCTGTTCCAGGTGCTGCGCACGATTCCGCCGCTCGCCTGGCTGCCATTGTCGCTCGCCGCATTCCGCGACGGCCAGCCCTCGGCGATCTTCGTCATCTTCATCACCTCGGTGTGGCCGATCATCATCAACACCGCGGTCGGCATCCGCAACATCCCGCAGGACTACCGCAACGTCGCCGCGGTGGTGCAGCTCAATCCGCTGGAGTTCTTCACCAAGATCATGATCCCGGCGGCTGCGCCCTACATGTTCACCGGCCTGCGCATCGGCATCGGCCTGTCCTGGCTCGCGATCGTTGCCGCGGAAATGCTGATCGGCGGCGTCGGCATCGGCTTCTTCATCTGGGATGCGTGGAATTCCTCGCATATCAGCGAGATCATCCTGGCGCTGTTCTATGTCGGCATCATCGGCTTCGTGCTCGACCGTCTCATTGCAGGGCTGGGCAAGATCGTGACCCGCGGCACGGCGGCGAACTGAGGGAAACATCATGCAGGCCTATCTGAAGCTCGACCACATCGACAAGACCTTCACCCGCGGCACTGCGACCACGGAGGTTCTGAAGGACATCAACCTGACCATCGAGAAGGGCGAATACGTCTCGATCATCGGCCATTCCGGCTGCGGCAAGTCGACCTTGCTCAACATCGTCGCCGGCCTCACCGGCGCGACCAATGGCGGCGTGCTGCTGGAGAACCGCGAGGTCAATTCGCCGGGACCGGATCGCGCCGTCGTGTTCCAGAACCACAGCCTGCTGCCGTGGCTGACCGTCTACGAGAACGTCAAGCTCGGCGTCGACAAGGTGTTCGCCAGGACCAAGAACCGGGCCGAGCGCGACGCCTGGGTAATGCACAATCTCAGCCTGGTGCAGATGGCGCATGCCAGGGACAAGCGTCCGAGCGAGATCTCGGGCGGCATGAAGCAGCGCGTCGGCATCGCGCGGGCGCTCGCCATGGAGCCGAAGGTGCTGCTGCTCGACGAGCCGTTCGGCGCACTCGATGCGCTGACCCGGGCGCATCTGCAGGACTCGGTGATGGCGCTGCACCAGAAGCTCGGCAATACCATCCTGATGATCACCCACGACGTCGACGAGGCCGTGCTGCTGTCGGACCGCATCGTCATGATGACCAACGGCCCGAGCGCGCGGATCGGCGAGGTGCTCGAGGTGCCCCTGGCGCGTCCGCGCAAGCGGCTCGAGCTCGCGACCAACGCCAGCTACCTGAAGTGCCGGCAGCGCGTGCTCGAATTCCTCTACGAGCGCCACAGCTTCGTCGAGGCGGCGTGATGATGACATCGGTATCAGGCGCGTTTGCTTTGAACCGAAATGCCGGATGCGACTACCAATGCTCGCATTTCGAAAATCATTTCAGAGTTCATTTCAGAACCGAGGAGAGTTGAGATGAATCCGGCCCAAATCAAGCTGGTTCAGGAAAGCTTTGGCAAGGTTGCGCCGATCTCCGAGCAAGCCGCGGTCATTTTCTACGACCGCTTGTTCGAAGTCGCACCCACCGTGAAGGCGATGTTTCCCGCCGACATGAAGGAGCAGCGCAAGAAGCTGATGACGACGCTCGCCGTCGTCGTCAACGGGCTGAGCAATCTCGACACCATCCTTCCCGCCGCGAGCGCGCTCGCCAAGCGCCATGTCGGCTATGGCGCCAAGCCCGAGCATTACCCGGTGGTCGGCGGCGCGCTGTTGTGGACGCTGGAAAAAGGCCTCGGCGATGCCTGGACACCTGACGTCGCCGCTGCATGGACCGCGGCCTACGGCACGCTGTCCGGCTTCATGATTTCGGAAGCGTATGACGGAGCGCAGGCGGCGGAGTAGGGATGAGCTGAAGACTCTGCGTCGTTGCGCGGGTCGGTCCGATCCGGCTACCGCGCAGGCGGATAGGTGGATTGCTTCGCTGCGCTCGCAATGACAGAGGCAAGCAACTAAGGTTCGCCCGTTCCGCCAACGGGTGAACCAACGATGATGTACCTGGAAACGCCGCCGAAACTGATCCCGACCGAAATCTTTTCCGCCGTGCCCACCAAATTCCGCCGCAGGGTGGCGAGCGAATGGGCCGACGCCAACCGGCCGGGCGCGGTGACCGACTGCTTCATCGAGGGGCCGTCATTCGATCCCGATGGTAATCTCTACATCGTCGACATTCCGTTCGGCCGCATTTTCAGGATCGCGCCGGACAGGACGTGGACGCAGGTTGCCGAGTATGACGGCTGGCCGAACGGGCTGAAGATCGATCCGATGGGCCGCGTCCTGATCGCCGACTACCGGCACGGGCTGATGGAGCTCGACCCCGGATCGGGTAAGGTCACGCCGCTGCTGCGCTCGCGCAATTCGGAATCGTTCCGCGGCTGCAACGACCTGCACATCGCCTCGAGCGGCGACATCTATTTCACAGACCAGGGCCAGACCGGGCTGCACGATCCGACCGGCCGCGTCTACCGGCTGCGGGTTAACGGCGCGCTCGACTGCCTGATCGACACCGGCATCAGCCCGAACGGCCTGGTGCTCGATCCGCACGAGGCGGTGCTGTTCGTCGCCATGACGCGCGACAACGCGGTGTGGCGCGCGCCGTTCATGAAGGACGGCAGCGTGTCGAAGGTCGGGCGCTTCTGCTCACTGTTCGGCCCGAGCGGGCCCGACGGCATGACTATGGACGGCGCTGGGCGGCTGTTCGTCGCGCACGCTTCGCTCGGCCACGTCTTCGTGTTCGCACCGAACGGCGAGTGCATCGCGCGGATCAAGTCCTGCGCCGGCCAGAGCTGCACCAATGTCGCGATCGGCGGCGCCAACCGCGACCGGCTCTACATCACGGAATCGGTGACCGGCACGGTGCTGGTCGCCGACATCAGCGGGCTCGGCTGATCGTTTCCCGCTCCCGTGGCCTATGCGGCGAGGTTCGGCCGCTCGGGGAAAGGCGAGTCGTACAGCCAGGCCAGCTTGTCGCAGAATTGCTCGAGGCTGGTCTCGCGGATCAGCTGGTTGCGTAGCAGCGCGTGCACGCCGGCGGGATGATAGACGTGGGTGCCGAGTTCGCGCGCCTGAAGCTGAACCCGCGCCGTGCGGATCAGCCGAACCTGCCGGTACTTTTCCAGCGCCTGCTCGAAGCGATCCGGCGTCTCCGCCAAGAGCTCGGCGAGCCAGACCGCGTCCTCCAGCGCCATGCAGGCGCCCTGCGCAAAATATTGCAGCATCGGATGCGCGGCGTCGCCGAGCAGCACTGCTCGCCCGTCAATCCAGCGCTCGATGGGATCGCGATCGCAGGTCACCCACGCCTTCCAGTCCCTGCCGTGGTGAATGATCGCCTTGGCGCGTGGATGGACGTCGCGAAAACCTTCCAGCACCTCCTCATGGGTTACAGGCCTCGCGGCAAAGGCTTCGGCCGGATCGTTGTGACAGGTGATGGCGAGGTTGAACACCTTCCAGCCCGAGAGTGGGTAGTGCACCAGATGGCACTTGGCGCCGGCCCATAGCGTTGCGGCGTTCCAGCGCAAATCTTCCGGCATCTGCTCGGTCGGGATGACAGATCGATAGGTGGTGTGGCCGGCGATCCGCGGCGGGCCGTCATCGACCATCTGCTGGCGGATCCGGGACCGCAGCCCGTCGGCGCCGATCAAAAGGCAGCCTTTGACGCGCCCGCCGTCCTTCAGCCTAGCGACGATTGTTTCGCCGTCCTGGTCATACCCGATGACGTCGCAGTCGCTGCGCAGCGTGATGGAAGCATGCGCCTCGCAGGCGCGCAGGAAGATGCCGTGCAAATCGCCGCGATGAACCACCGCATAGGGATTGCGGAAGCGCCGGCGGAAATAGCTGGTGAGATCGATGCTGGTGATCTCTTCGGCCGAGATGGCGTCCATCAGCCGCAGCTGGTCGATGAACACCGCAATCGAGCGGGCAGCGTCGCCAAGATCGAGATGGTCGAATGCATGGAACGCGTTCGGGCCGAGCTGGATGCCGGCGCCGATCTCCTGATAGCGCGGCGCGCGTTCCAGCACGGTGACCTGAAATCCCTTGCGGGCCAGCGCGACCGCCGCGGCCAATCCGCCGATGCCGCCGCCTGCAATGATGATCAGATCCCTGCGCATGTCCTCTCCCTGAACTGTGGTCCTATTTCCTCGGTATCTTGGGCCGGCGGCCGGCATTGTCCTTGGCGTCGGGCTTTGCGTTGGTCCTGGCGCCGATCTTGGCCTCGCGCGTCTCTTTCGCCGCCGCCGCTGTGGGCACCTCGATCAGGCCGGCCTCGACCTCGTGCTCGAGCTGATCGAGATTCTTGTAGAGCTCGACCAGCACCCGCTTCAGCTCGGCCGCCTCCTTCGCGGACATCGCCCCGGTCGCGACCTCCTCATAGTGTTGGGCGATCGGCATCAGCCGGGACGCCAGCTCGGCGCCTTCAGGTGTCAGCGCCACCTGAAGGCTGCGCTGGTCGTTCTCCGGCCGGTCGCGTGTCAGCAGGCCGGCGCGGCTCATCTCGGCGACGATGCGCGACAGCGTCGAGACGTCGGCCGAGGTCAGTTCGGCGATTTCGCCGAGCCGGAGCGGGTGTCCCTGCTCCGAGAGTGCGGCGAGCACGCGGTACATCGGCAGCGTCAACTTCTCGTGACGGATGACGCGGACGAACAAATCGCCCATCCGCACGCCGAGCCTTGCGAGCAGATAGGGAAGCGAATTCGAAAATCGGTACATCGGCTTAGGTCCGGGCTTGATTCCAGGCAGGGGACGCCCGCCCGGAATAGCCGCCGGTCTTCGCATCGACAACAGTTGCATCTCAATTATTTGCATTTGCAACTTTCTCATTGACAAATATTTGGACTGGATGTTTTGTCCTGTCAACACGGAAACGAGCACGCGAGCCGGAAAGGACGACGCCATGCAGGGAAAGATCGCGCTGGAGGAGCACTTCGCCATCGAGGAGACGGTTCGCGACAGCGCGGGCTTCTCGCCGGCCGACGATTGGATCGAGCTCAAGGCTCGGCTGCTCGACATTCAGGACCGCCGTCTTGCCGAGATGGATGCGCACGGCATCGAACTGATGCTGCTGTCGCTGAACGCGCCGGCGATCCAGGCCATTCCCGATCGCAACCGCGCGCTGGAGCTGTCGCGCCGCGCCAATGATTTCCTTGCCGAGCAGGTCGCGCGGCGTCCGCAGCGTTTTCAGGGGCTGGCCGCGTTGCCGATGCAGGATCCGGAAGCCGCCGCGCGCGAGCTCGATCGCTGCGTCAGCGCGCTGAAATTCCGCGGCGCGCTGGTCAACGGCTTCAGCGAGGCCGAAGGCCATGACGGCGGGCTCTATTACGACCTCAAGGAATTCTGGCCGTTCTGGTCGGAGGTCGAGCGGCTCGACATTCCTTTCTATCTGCATCCGCGCAATCCGCTGCCGAAGGATGCCGCGATCTACGAGGGCCATCGCTGGCTGATGGGGCCGACCTGGGCGTTCGGCCAGGAGACCGCGGTGCACGCGCTGCGCCTGATGGGCTCTGGCCTGTTCGATGCCTATCCGCGGCTGCAGATCATCATCGGTCACATGGGCGAGGGCCTGCCGTATTCGATGTGGCGGGTCGACAACCATAACAAGTGGATGCGCGCGCAGAACGTCTATCCCGCCAAGCGCAAGATCGCCGATTACTTCCGGGAAAATTTCTACATCACGACGTCGGGCAATTTCCGGACGCAAACCCTGATCGACGCGATGCTCGAGATCGGCGCCGACCGCATCCTGTTCTCGGCCGATTGGCCGTTCGAGAATATCGACCACGCCGCCGAATGGTTCGACACCGCGACCATCGCCGAAGGCGACCGCATCAAGATCGGCCGCGACAACGCCCGCCGGTTGTTCAGGCTCTAACCGCGCGTCGTCAAACCTGCCGCAGAGCAGGGCGCATCATCTGTTGCAATGGAGGAAACCGTGAGCACTTCGCCTGAAATCGACGTGCATGAGGAATTGTCCAACGCGGCCGTCGGCCGGCTGCACATACTCCTCGGCATCCTGATCACGCTCATCACGCTGTTCGACGGCTATGACACGTTCAATCCCGCCTATGTCATCCACTACGTGGCAAAGCCCTGGGGGCTCTCGCCGAGCCAGGCGGGGTTGCTGGTGAGCTCGGGCCTGGTCGGATTCCTGTTCGGCGCGGTCGGGCACGGCACGGTTGCGGACCGGCTCGGCCGGCGCGGCACGCTGCTGGCTGGCCTGTGGATCGTCAACGTCTTCACGCTGCTGACCGCAACCATCGGCAACGACTTCTGGAGTTTTTGCACGCTGCGCTTTGCGACCGGCCTCGGCCTCGGCGTGCTACTGCCGCTCGGCACGACCTTCGTCAACGAGCTGGCGCCGCGCCGCGTCAGCAACGCATTTTCGCTTTGGGGCGTGACGCTGGGCTGGTCGCTCGGCGGCGTCTGCGCCGGGCTGGTCGGGGTCTATCTGACGCCGCACTACGGCTGGCAGATCCTCTATTACCTCGGCGCACTATCGATCCCGCTGACCTTTGTCGCGCACGCGGTGCTGCCTGAAAGCCCGCAATTCCTGGCGGCGCGGCGCCGCACCGAGGAGCTGCGCGCACTGCTTGCGCGGCTTCGCCCGGAGCGCGCCGTGGTCTATCGCAATGCGAGTTTCGCCTCTGCCGACGCCGGCAGCGTGTCCAACCCGGTCGCAGCGCTGCTGAGCCCGCGCTATCGCCGCGTCTCGCTGACGATCTGGATCACGGCGTTCCTCAGCCTGTTCGCGATCTTCGGCCTGACCGGCTGGATCCCGACGGTCATGCAGAAGCGCGGCGAGACGTTTGCGGCATCGTTCGGCTTCGGCGCGCTGATGCAGGCGATGTCGTTCGTCGGCGGGCTGACGCTCGCGATGCTGGCCGATCGCAGGATGTCGCTGACGCCGCGCTACCTCGCCGCAATGGTGGCTGACCGGCGGCATTGCCGTGTTGGCGCTGGTGTTCGTCAGCGGACACGGCGTCAATCTTGCGATCGTCGCCATCGCCGGCTTCTGCATCATCGGCGCGCAGCACGTGCTCAACAACTTCACCGCGGGCTCGTACGAAACCCTGCTGCGGGCCAGCGGCGTCGGCATGGAGCTGGGCGTCGGCCGGGTCGGCGCGATCCTCGGCCCCTATCTGATCGGACTGCTGCAGCAGGTGACCGGCGGGCCCGACATCGTGTTCTGGGTGATCGGCGGGGCCGCGATCGTCGGCGCGCTCGCGATCGGCTCGCTCGGACTTGCCGCCGCGGCCCGGCCCGCCGCCATCGATCCGGCCCCGGCGGAGTGACGATGCAGCCGTTCGCCTACAACGCGCCGGCAACCCGGGTGATTTTCGGATCCGGCACCCGCGCGCGCCTAGCCGATGAAGTCCGGCGTCTTTCGTGCCGCCGGGCGCTGCTGCTGTCGACCGCGCCGCAGCGCGGCGAGGCCGACGCGCTTGCCGCCGATCTCGGCGCGCTTGCAGCGGGCGTGTTTGCGGAAGCCGCGATGCACACGCCGGTCGACGTGACGGCAAGGGCCGTGGCCCAGGTGCGGGCGCTCGATGCCGATTGCGTGGTGGCCATCGGCGGCGGCTCGGCTACCGGGCTCGGCAAGGCGATCGCGCTCCACACCGATCTCCCGCAGATCGTGCTGCCGACCACCTATGCCGGCTCCGAGGCGACCGCGATCCTCGGCCAGACCGAAGGCGGCCGGAAGATCACGCTGCGCAACGCCAAGGTGCAGCCGGAGGCGATCATTTACGACGTCGATCTCACGCTCACGCTGCCGCCGCAACAGAGCGCCGTCTCCGGCCTCAACGCAATCGCTCATGCGGTCGAGGCACTGTACGCGCATGATCGCAACCCGGTCACCTCGCTGATCGCCGGGGAAGCGATCCGCCGCTTCGCGCAATCGCTGCCCAAACTAATGGCCGCGGCCGGCGATCGCGACGCGCGCTCCGATGCGCTCTATGCGGCGTGGCTGTGCGGCTGTTGCCTCAATGCGGTAAGCATGGGCCTGCATCACAAGCTCTGCCATACGCTCGGCGGCATGTTCGACCTGCCGCATGCGGAGACCCATGCGGTGATCCTGCCGCACGCGGTCGCCTACAATACGCCGGCGGCCGCCGATGCGATGCAGCACATCGCGCTGGCGCTAGGCGCCACCGATGCGAGCGCAGGTCTGTTCGACCTGGCGCATCGGCTCGGCGCGCCGACCTCGCTTGCCGCGCTGGGAGTGCAAGCATCGGACCTCGACCGCGCGGCGGCGGCTGCTATCGAAACGCCCTATCCAAATCCACGGCCGCTCGCGCTGCCGGCGCTTCGAGCGCTGCTCGACGACGCGCTGCACGGCGTGCGGCCAATGTCTTCATCGAGCCGCGGGGAGGCCTCGCATGCGTGATTTCGACGAGCACAACATCACACGAGCCGTGATCGACAGCCTGGCGCAGACCGGGGACGCACGCCTCAAGACCGTGATGACCAGCCTCGTGCGTCACTTGCATGATTTCGTGCGCGACGTCGAAATCAGCTTCGAGGAATGGAGCGCGGCGATCGATTTCCTGACCCGGACCGGACAGATGTGCAGCGACAAGCGGCAGGAGTTCATCCTGCTCTCCGACACGCTCGGCGTCTCGATGCTGGTCGATGCGATCAACCATCGGATGCCGGAGGGCGCGACCGAGACGACCGTGCTTGGTCCGTTCTTCGTCGCAGCTGCGCCCGAGCTGCCGTTTGGCGCCGATATCTCCGGCGGCATCGAAGGTGAGAAGCTCAGCGTGAACGGCGTCGTCTGTGCGTCCGATGGCCGGCCGCTTGCCGAGGCGACGGTCGATGTGTGGCATGCCGATGATGACGGCTATTACGACGTCCAGCAGGCGGATCTGCAATCGCTCGCGATGCGGGCGCGGTTCAGGACCGATCGCGACGGACGGTTCGCCTTCACTTCGATCATGCCGGCATTCTATCCGATCCCGCATGACGGTCCTGTCGGCGAGATGCTCGAGGCGCTCGGACGTCACCCGTACCGCCCGGCGCATGTCCATTTCATGATCGCCGCCGAGGGCTATGAGACGCTGATCACCCACATCTTCGATGCGGAAAGCCCGTACCTCGATTCCGATGCGGTGTTCGGCGTCAAGAACTCGCTGATCGCGCCATTCCCCCGCGACGACCGCTCCGGGAAAGTTCAGCGCGGCCTCTCATACCGGTTTGGCCTCAAGCCGCTTCCCAACGCCGCGCAGCTCGTTTGAGCGAGGCAGCCGCACCAATCGAGGATTTCAACACCAGAGGAGACCGCTGATGTCCAGTTCCACCCATGTTGCGGCCGGCGACAAGGCCGGCCGCCTGTCCGAATCGTGGGTCCTGCTGTTTGCCCGGCTGGCGATCGCGCCGCTGTTTCTCTACAGCGGCATCGGCAAGCTGATGGCCTTCTCCACGACCGCCGGACGTCTCGGCGGCGCCGACGGCATCGGTGCGGTGCTCGCGGCGGGTGCTACGGCAGTTGAGCTTGGCTGCGGCGTGGCGCTGGTGCTCGGCCTGTTCGCACGCCAGGCCGCTGCCGTCCTGTTCCTGTTCACGATCGCCGCGACGCTGATGTTTCACAATTTCTGGGCCGCGCCCGAGGCGCAGGTCGTGACCCAGACCATCAACTTCCTGAAGAATCTCGGCCTGCTCGGCGCTCTCGCGATGATCGCAAGCTACGGGCCGGGAAGCTACGCCCTGCGCGCAGGCGCGCGAGCAGGCTCCTGATTGCTGCGTGCCCAGCGGCATCGGTTCATGCGCCGGCTCTGGAACGCCGGAGGCCGGCGCGATGGAAAGCAGCCAGTCGCTGAACACCTGCTCAGCTTGCGCGGCGACCGGCTTTGCCAGCGCCTGCGTTGCCGCGCGCGGTTCGTAGCGGATCACGGCGGGTCCAGCCGCCGCGCGGCGTGGCGGGTCAGCGGCCTACATGCATCTTCTCGAGAAAATCCTTCACGCCGCTGACGGCGCCGGTATTCGAGGCGACGTAGCCGGGCAGGGCGCCCACCGCCTTGTGAAACTCGCTGCTCCTGATGATGTCGAGCACCCGCTGCATCGGCTCGGTCTCGAGGAAGGCGCGCTTGCAGACGAAGAAGTAATCCTCCGTGAGCAGGCGGATGAAATCGAGGCCGAACTGCCGTGCGGCGGCCTCGACGCCAAAACTCGCATCCGCCATGCCGCTTGCGACATAGGCGGCGACCGCGGCATGGGTGAACTCCATGTGCTGGGCGCCGTTGATCCGGCTTCCCGGGATCTTGTGCAGCGCCAGCAATTGATCGAACAGCAGCCGCGTTCCGGAATCATGGTCGCGGTTGACGAAGCGGGCCTTGCTTGCGACCAGGTCCTTCAGCGAAGCGATCTTCAACGGATTGCCGCGCTTGACCATCAGGCCCATCTCACGCGTCACGAAGTTGATCACGCGGTCCTCGCGCGGATCCAGCCATTCGCGGCAGGCCTTGATGCCCTGCGCGCGCAGCTCGCCGTGCGGCAGATGCACGCCGGAGAGATCGCAGGCGCCCTGCGCCAGCGAGACCAGCGAGTTCTGGTTGCTGACGTAGCGGAGGTCGACGCCGACGCCGCCTGCGCGATCGAGGAACTCGCGCAGCTTGGACACCGCAAAGCCGTGGCTGGCGTGGACGCGGATCACCTGCGGCCGCTGCTCGAGGAACGGCTTGATCTCGGTGACCAGTTCCTGCGCGAGGTTCTCCAGTTGCAGTCCGAGCCGCGCCTGCATGCGCTCGCCGGCCCACACCAGCTTCTCGCCGAACTGCGTCAGCTTCGAGCCTTTGCCACGCTGGGTCTCGACCAGCGGCACGCCGAAGAATTCGGACCATTGCTCGATCAGGTTCCAGACGTGGCGATAAGACAGCTGCGCATCGCTGGCCGCGCTGGTGATCTTCCCGGTCTTCCTGATCTCGTTGAGGATGCCGAGCATCACGACCGCAGTCTGCGGCGAGTTCTCCTTGCGGAACCGCCAGACGGTTTCGATCTCGATCTGCAGCATCGTGGTCACCAATTATGAACTTGATTTCATATCCTGGCGTGCCAATAGGCACAAGATATCATATTTACTGCTGCCGTCAGCCTCCTAGGTTAAGGCAAATACCTGGAGGAAATATGATGTCAATTGCATATGACTATGAGCGCGACGCCCGCCGCACCCCGACTGTCCGGGATGAATTGCTGCTGATCGACGGCGCCCGCGTCCGCTCGCTGTCCGGAAACAGCTTCAAGTCCCTCAATCCCGCCACCGAGCAGGTGATCGCGACGGTTGCCGAAGGCAACGCGGTGGATGTCGATCGCGCCGTCGCCGCCGCCCGCCGCGCCTTCGAAGGGCCGTGGCGCAGCATGCGCGCGGCCGAGCGCGGCCACATCCTGCTGAAATGGGCCGAGCTCTTGAAGCAGCATGCCGACGAGATTGTCGCGCTCGAAAGCCTCGATGCCGGCAAGCCGATTGCGGGCGTGCTACGCCAGGATTTCCCGGCCGCCATCGACACGCTGGCCTATTACGCCGGCTGGGCCGACAAGATCAGCGGCGACGT
The DNA here is from genome assembly GCF_002289535.1 of Bradyrhizobium sp. UFLA03-84. NCBI lineage: Bacteria > Pseudomonadati > Pseudomonadota > Alphaproteobacteria > Hyphomicrobiales > Nitrobacteraceae > Bradyrhizobium > Bradyrhizobium sp. UFLA03-84. The sequence goes on from NZ_NSJY01000013.1 coordinate 1,380,288, forward strand.
GGTCTCGACGCGCGACGACGCGCTGACCTACACGGTGCGTGAGCCGGTCGGCGTGGTCGCCGCGATCGTGCCCTGGAACTTCCCGCTGATGATCGGCATGTGGAAGCTCGCGCCGGCGCTGGCCTGCGGCTGCGCTGTCGTGATGAAGCCGGCCGAGCTGACCTCGCTGTCGGCGCTGCGGATCGGCGAACTCGCGCTCGAGGCCGGTTTGCCGAAGGGCGTGCTCAACATCGTGACCGGACCCGGCCGCGTCGTCGGCGACGCGCTGGTCAACCATCCCGACGTCGACAAGGTCACGTTCACCGGGTCGCCCGGCGTCGGCCGCGGCATCATGAAGGGCGCCGCCGGCAATTTCAAACGCGTCTCGCTCGAGCTCGGCGGCAAGTCCGCCAATGTGATCTTCGACGACGCCAATCTCGAAGCCGCCGCCAAGGCCGCGGCCGCCGGCATCTTCTTCAATGCCGGGCAGGTCTGCTCGGCCGGCTCGCGCGTGCTGGTGCAGGAGAACGCCTATGACGAGGTGGTCGAGCGTCTGGTCGCCCGCGCCGAAGCCTTGCGCATCGGCGATCCCGCAGATCGCGCCACGGCGCTCGGGCCTGTGATCTCCGAGAAGCAGATGCGCTCGATCCTCGACTATGTCGAGATCGGCAGGAACGAAGGTGCGCAACTCGCCACCGGCGGCGCGCGCGTCGGCGACCGCGGCTATTTCATCAGCCCCGCGGTGTTCGCCAATGTCGCGCATGAGATGCGCATCTCGCAGGAGGAGATCTTCGGCCCCGTCGTCAGCGTGATCAAGTTCAAGGACGAGGCCGACGCGCTGCGCATCGCCAACGGCACCGCCTACAGCCTCGCCGCCGGCGTCTGGAGCGCCGATATGGGCCGTGTGCAGCGGTTCGCCAAGAAGGCCCGCGCCGGCACGGTGTGGATCAACACCTATGGCTACACCGATGTGCGGTTGCCGTGGGGCGGCGAACGCGACTCCGGCCTCGGCCGCGAGCACGGCACCGCCGCGCTCGACAATTTCACCGAGCCGAAGGCGGTGTGGATGAATCTCAACGTTTGATGGCACGTGATGCCTTCAGGCAAGCACGGATCGGAGGATCCGCGCTGTTGGGATTGCGCGAGAACGCGGCAACATGTTCCGCTGTCGTCCCGGGCTTGACCCGGGACCCATAACCACAGGATGACGTTGTTGCGCGACGCTGTAGGCCCAGCGAGCGCAACCATGTAGTTCCGTGGTTATGGGTTCCTGCTTTCGCAGGAACGACGGTGTGGAGACATGATTGCTTGTTTCCTCTATCTTCGTGCGGCGAGAACCCAACCACGCAGAACGAGGCGATCGTGCAGACAAAAAAATTTGGCAACATCGGCCCGCAGGTCTCGGTGATCGGGCAGGGCACCTGGTATCTCGATCGTGGTGACCGCAAGGCGGCCGTCGCTGCGTTGAAGCGCGGCATCGATGCCGGGATGACGCATATCGATACCGCGGAGATGTATGGCGACGCTGAGCTCGTGATCGCGGATGCGATCGTTGGCCGCCGTGACGGGTTATTCCTTGTCTCGAAAGTCCTGCCGAGCAACGCCTCGCGGCGTGGCACCATCACCGCCTGCGAGCGCTCGCTGAAGCGATTGAAGACCGATCGGCTCGATTGCTACCTGCTGCACTGGCGTGGAACCTACCCGCTGGCTGAGACGGTCGCGGCGTTCGACGAACTGATCGCGGCCGGCAAGATTCGCTCCTGGGGCGTCAGCAATTTCGACACCGAGGATCTCGACGAACTGCTCGACGTCGCAGGCGAGGGCAAGATCGCCTGCAATCAGGTGCTCTACCATCTGCAGGAGCGCGCGATCGAGCACGCCGTGATTCCGTGGTGCGAGCAGCATGGCGTCGCCGTGGTCGCGTACTCGCCGTTCGGCCACAATGATTTTCCCTCGCCGTCGAGCAAGTCCGGCACGGTGCTGCAATCGATCGCGGAGAAGCACAAGGCGACGCCGCGCCAGGTCGCGCTCAGCTTCCTCACGCGGCTGCCGTCGGTGCTCGCGATTCCCAAGGCATCGAACGCGGATCACGCGGCGGAGAATGCAGCCGCGGGAACGTTGAGGCTCAGCGGCGACGAACTCGCCGCGCTCGACGCGGCGTTCCCGCGCGGGCCGAAGCCGCGCTCGCTGCCGATGCTGTAATTCCCGGGATTCATCCAGCCCCGCTTCACACAGTTCTTAACAAACTGTTGCAGTTGCGGCCGCGCGCAGGCTGCGACGGGCCGTCGCGCGCGCTGACGCATATCGGAGTCCCGTTTTCGGGCATTGTTCTCGCGGCGGAATTGGGGTTCTGTACGATAGCAGATTCCCCGTTATTTTGCTCATCGAGATTGCCGTGACACCGCCCCCCGCCGTAGCCGCCAGGCTGGACAGCGTTCCCCTTTCATTGCCCGCAAAGACAAGCCTGGCGCGTAAGGCGCCGGCGCGCACCGACCGGCCGTTCAAGGGCATTGCGCTGATCCTGCTGTCGACGGTGTTTCTGGGCACCTCCGATGTCACCGCGAAATATCTCTCGTCCTCGCTGCCTTCGATCGAGATCGCCTGGATCCGCTTCCTGGTGTTCGCGCTGATCATGACGCCGGCGATGCTGCCCGGATCGCCGCTGTTCGCGCTGCGCAGCAGCCGTCCCGGCCTGCATGTGCTGCGCGGCGCCGCGCTGCTCGGCTCCTCCCTGATCTTCATCACGGGCCTTGGCTTCCTGCCGATCGCCGAGGCCTCGGCCACCAGCTTCGTCTCGCCGCTGTTCGTCACCGCGCTGTCGATCGCTTTCCTCGGCGAGAGGGTCGGCATGCGGCGCTGGATCGCGACCGCGGTCGGCCTCGCCGGTGTGTTCATCATCCTGCGGCCGGGCACCAGCGCTTTCCATCCCGCCGCGATCTTCCCGATTGTCTCCGCGCTGGCTTGGGCCGGCACGCTGATCCTGACGCGCATGATGAGCGGCAGCGAGCGCCCGGTCACTGTCATGACCTATTCGTCGATCGTCGGCGTCGCCATCGTCAGCGCGCTGGTGCCGTTCGTCTGGGTCACGCCGAGCTGGCATGACATCATGTTCGGTATCCTGATCGGCGTTGCCTCCACCGTCGGACAGTGGATCGTGGTGCTGGCGTTCCGCTATGGCGATGCGTCGGTGCTCGCGCCGTTCTCCTACACGCAGCTGCTCTGGGTCAGCGTCCTCGGCTTCATGATTTTCGGCGAAGTGCCCGACCATTGGACCATCCTCGGCGCCGGCTTCATCGTCGCCTCCGGCCTCTACACCGCGCATCGCGAGCGCGTCAGACGGTCGCAGTTGCTGACCGCGGCCGGCGAGCCGTCGCCGAACGCCTGACCGGCGAGCTAGCCGTGCGAGAATCGCGGCAATTGGTATCATAGCCCGAAGGGGCGATGCCCCTGCGACATCGTGCACAGATTGAGAAGTCTGCCTTTACTAGCGTTGCACGGGTGCAACAATCGGCCCGGAAAGAGCCGGTTTTCCCTGTTCGCGCAGGAGACCAGAACGCGATCTCCAAGTCATCCCGGGACGCACATGCTAGGTTGCGCGCTTTAGGGCCGCAGAGCGCGGGGCATTGGGGTAGTTGCAGTGCGTTTTCATTTGTCGTTTCGGCGCCGGTTGCACCGAGGCCTCGCAGCATTGCTGTTTTGTGCTTTCGCCGTCGTAAGCCTGCTTTCAATAAATCCGGCACAAGCTCAGATCTACACTTGGGGCGGCTCCGGTAGCACGACAGCGACGTCGGACTACAGCGTTGGGACCAACTGGTCGAATCCGCCGGCTGGTGCACCGCCGGTGACGAACGGTCAATCCGCGATTTTCGATGCGGCGGGGTCAGGCACGATCAACGTCACCAGCGCGATCACACCGTACTCCTGGACGTTCACCGAGAACTCGCAATCCTATACGGTGAGCGGAGCTGACATCAAATTCGGTTCGGGCGTCTGGGGCATTTTCAACCTCGCCAATGCGTCGCAGACGATTTCCATTTCAAACAATATCGGCGAATTTTCCCCTGTCGCCCAGGTGAAGCAGCTCGGCGCAAGCACGCTGATCCTGTCCGGCAACAACTCCTACACCGGCGGGACGCAGATCTCGGCCGGCACGGTGCAGGTGACCAACACCCATTCGGTCGGCTCGGGAATAGTGACCCTCGACGGCGGCGTCTTCCAGGCCAACGGCGCCAGCGATCTGACCTTCACCAACAGCTTCAACATAAATGCGCCAGGCGGCGGCATTGATAACAGGGGCGTGGTGCTGACGCTGCCGGGCGTCATCGCCAACGGCAACGCCGGCACCGGGGTGTTGCGACTGACGGATACGACCGGTGGTGGCCTTACGGTGCTGTCCGGCGTCAACACTTATTCAGGCGGCACGCTGGTACAGGGCACCAATGTGCAGGTGACCAACAACAGGTCGGTCGGGTCAGGCACGGTCACGCTCGACAACGCCTCATTCCAGGCCGATGGCCTGAGCAATCTGACCTTTGGCAATAATTTCAAGATCAACACGTCGGCGATCGGCAGCGCGATCGACGCCAACGGCGTAACGCTCACGATCGCCGGCAACATCGCCGACGGCAATGGCTCCGGCAAGCTGACGGTGCTGGACTCCTCGGGCGGCCTCGGCCGCGTGGCGCTGACAGGCACCAACACCTATACCGGCGGCACCTCGATCTGCGATTGCGCGACATTGCAACTCGGCGATGCCGGCCACACCGCCTCGATCGTCGGCGACGTCGTCGTCGACGGCAAGTTCGACATCGTCAATGCCAACACGTCGGGTATTACCAAGATCGTCAACGATGGCTTCAGCGGGATCGCCACCACGACGTTTTACAATTCCACAACCGCGTCAACGGCGACGATCGTCAACGTGAATTCCGGCATCACGGAGTTTCGCGACAGCAGTACCGCGGGCAATGCGACCGTGAGCAATACCAACGGTGCCCTGACGATCTTCCGCGACAACAGTTCTGCCGGTAATGCCACCTTCACCAACACCAACGGCGGCACCGTGGTGTTCGGCGACGCGCTTGGTCCTCCCGGTGGCTCGGACACCAGCACGGCCGGCAAGGCCGTGTTCGACAACCATGATGGCGGCGGCGTTGTGTTCCTGGGCCACACCAATGCGGGTCAGGCCACCATCACTAATGGCAACAATGGTGGCTCGACCCAGTTTTTCGAATTCTCGTCGGCCGGGTCGGCGACGATCACCACGACCGCGACCGGTTACACCGCTTTCTTCCAGAACAGCACCGCGGCGAACGCGACGATCGACAATAGCGGGCTGACCTATTTCGGCACCTCGGGCTTCAGCTTGACGGAAGCGCCGACCGCGGGCAACGCGACGATCATCAACCGTTCCGGCGGCGCACTGATGTTCGACGCCTACGCAACGGCCGGCAACGCAACGATCACCACCGAGAGCGGGGCCAACGTCAAATTCGCGGGTAATTCGACCGGCGGCACCGCGCAGTTCATCACCAACGGCACCGGCTTCGTGGACTTCGGCGGCAGCCTTGGACCGAACGGCGACGGCCGCATCACGGCAGGCTCGATCGCGGGCTCGGGCACCTACTATATCGGCAGCGGCAACACGCTCGCCGTCGGCGGCAACAACCTCTCGACCAATGTCAGCGGCGTGATCGCCGATGTCGATCCCTGCGGCTGCGGCCCGGCTGGGCCCGGCAATCTGGAAAAGACCGGCAGCGGCACGCTGATCCTATCGGGCGTCAACACCTATACCGGCAGCACGGTCGTCAATGGCGGCGTCCTGCAAGTCGACGGCTCGATCGTGTCGTCGAACTCGGTGACGGTGAATTCAGGCGGTGCGCTCTCCGGCAGCGGCACGGTCGGCAATACGACGATTGCAAGCGGCGGCATCCTGATGCCCGGCAATGCAATGCCGGGCACGTTCCTCAACGTGGCAGGCAATCTCGCCTTCCAATCCGGTGCGCTGTATCTCGTCGGACTCAATTCCTCCGCGTCGACATCAGCCAAGGTAACCGGTACCGCGACGCTTGCCGGCTCGGTCGGCGCCAGCGTTGCCGCCGGCAGTACGATCGCCAGGCAATACACCATCCTGTCGGCGGCCGGTGGCCGCAGCGGCACGTTCGCCGGCGTCGATTCAACCGGGCTGCCGTCGGGTCTGGTCGCAACGCTCGGCTATGACGCGAACAATGCCTATCTCAACTTCGCGCTCGACTATCGCGCAACATCGAAGCTCAACGTCAACCAGAGCAATGTCGCCACCACGCTGCAGAACTTCTTCAATGCCAATGGCGGCATCAACGTTGCCTATGCGGGGCTCTCGCCCAATGGCCTGACCCAGGCGTCGGGTGAGGGCGCAACCGGATCGCAGCAGGCGACGTTCAACGCGATGAACCAGTTCCTCGGGCTGTTGACCGATCCGTTCGTCGCCGGCCGCGATGGCGCTGTTGGTGGTGGCGCGGGCGCTGTGCCGTTCGCCGAGGAGAGCGCAACGCTCGCCTATGCGGCGCGCAAGTTCGAGCCGCGCGACGCGCTGGCCGCGATCTACGCCAAGGCGCCGCCGCAGCAACTCGATTTCGCGCAGCGCTGGAGCGTGTGGGCGGCAGGCTATGGCGGCTCGCAGACTACCGGCGGCAATGCGGTGCTGGGCTCGAACAACAGCAGCAGCAGCGTCTACGGCACCGCTGTCGGCGCTGATTATCGCTTCTCAACGAATACGACCGCCGGTGTTGCGCTCGCCGGCGGCGGCACCAGCTTCAGCGTCAATGGTCTCGGCTGGGGCCGCTCCGACCTGTTCCAGGCCGGTGCTTTCGTTCGCCACACCGTCGGCGCGGCCTATCTGAGCGCGGCGCTCGCCTATGGCTGGCAGGACATCACGACCGACCGTATCGTCACTGCCGCGGGCAACGATCATCTGCGCGCCAACTTCAACGCCAATGCGTGGTCGGGCCGGCTCGAAGGCGGCTATCGCTACGCGATGCCGTGGATCGGGCTGACGCCTTACGCTGCCGCGCAGTTCACCAGCTTCGAGTTGCCGGCCTATGCGGAGAGCGTGATCTCCGGCAGCGGCGCTTTCGCGCTGAACTATGCGGCGAAGAGCGTCACCGACGTCAGGAGCGAGCTCGGCCTGCGCACGGACAAGTCGTTCGCGCTCGAGACCAGCGTGCTGACGCTGCGCGGTCGCCTCGCCTGGGCGCATGACTTCAACCCGGATCGCACGGTCGGCGCCGTGTTCCAGGCGCTGCCCGGCGCAGCCTTCGTGGTCAATGGCGCAGCGCAGGCACGCGACTCCGCGCTGACCACGGCCTCGCTCGAGATGAAGTGGCGCAACGGCTGGTCGACGGCTGCGACCTTCGAGGGCGAGTTCTCCGGCGCCACCCAGTCCTACGCCGGCAAGGGTGTTATGCGCTATACGTGGTGACCCTCCATGCTATAGCGTCCTGCAACGAAAGCCTGCCGCGGACGTGATCCGCGATAGACATTTCGCGGGACGAAATACGCATCAAAATGAGTGGGACAAAACCCACGCGGAGGAAACATGCGCGCAGCGATCTTCAGAAACGGCGAGATTGTCGTCGACCAGATGCCGGAGCCGAAGCCGGGTGCCGGCCAGGTGCTGGTCAAATCGCTCGCCTGCGGCATCTGCGGTTCCGATCTGCACGCGCGCAAGCATGCCCACCGCATGGTGGAGCTGAGCAAGTTCCTGCCCGGCCGCACGCCGATGGACCTGTCGCGCGACGTCGTGTTCGGCCACGAGTTCTGCTGCGAGGTGCTCGACTACGGCCCGGGCACCACCCGCAAGCTGAAGCCCGGCACGCGCGTCTGCTCGCTGCCGGCGCTGCTGACACCTGAGGGCCCGAAGGGCATCGGCTATTCTAACGATTATGCTGGCGGCTATGCCGAGCAGATGCTGCTCAGCGAGCCGCTGCTGCTCGAAGTGCCGAACGGCCTTTCCGCCGAGCGTGCAGCGCTCACCGAGCCGCTTGCGGTCGGCGTGCACGCGGTGGCGATGGCCAACATCAAGGGCGGCGAGGTGCCGCTGGTGATCGGCTGCGGACCGGTCGGGCTCGCGGTGATCGCGGCGCTCAAGATCAGGGGGCTCGGCCCGATCGTCGCCGCGGATTATTCGCCGGCGCGGCGGCTGCTTGCCGAGAAGATGGGCGCCGATGTCGTGGTCGACCCGGCCAAGACGCAGCCCTATGCGAGCTGGGCCGAGCACGCCCAGATGTCCGAAGCTGAGAGGGCGGCGCGGCCGCCGATGCAGGCGCTGCTGCCGCCGCTGAAGCCCGCATTGATCTTCGAATGCGTCGGCGTGCCCGGCGTGCTGCAGCAGGTGTTCGAGGGCGCCCCGCGCAGCGCTCGCGTGGTCGTGGTCGGCGTTTGCATGGAGACCGACAAGTCCGAGCCGATGCTCGGCATCATCAAGGAGCTCAACGTCCAGTACGTACTCGGCTACACGCCGGAGGAATTCGCCTATTCGCTGCGCCTGATCGCCGAAGGCCAGGTCGATGCCGCTTCGCTGGTCACCGGCCGCGTCGGCATCGACGGGGTCGCGCAGGCGTTTGCCGACCTCGCCAATCCGGAGGCGCATACCAAGATCCTGGTCGAGCCGTGGCGGTGAACTGAAGGTGGCGGCGCGGTTTGCATTTCGCGGCATCGAACCTATAGTTCGCTGTCCTCGGAAGTACTGACAGCACCTATCTCATGCGCGTTTCAATCATCACGGGAGGCGGCTCCGGCATTGGTGCCGCGGTCGCGCGCCGGCTTGCCGGTCACGATCAATCTCTGATGCTGCACGGCCAGGGCGCCGACGCCGCCGGCCTTGCGCGGCTGATTGCGGTTGCCGAGGAATGCCGCAACAAGGGCGCCAAGGTCGAGATCCAGACCGGCGATCTCGCCGCGGCCGGCGCGGGCACCGCGCTGGTCGAGGTAGCGCGTGCCGTGTTCGGGCCGATCGATAACATCGTGCATGCCGCGGGCTTTGCCGACCGGCGTGAATTCGCCAGCCTGCCGCGCGAGGCGCTGGAGCGCGCCTTCGCCGTGATGGCGGCGGCCTTCCACGAGATCGCAGCCGCCGCGCTGACCGACCTCACGCGCAGCGCGCATGGCCGCGTCGTCGCGGTGTCGAGCTTCGGGCCGCATCGCTTCGTGCCGGGTGCGACCTATCCTGGATCGGCCGCGGCGAAGGCCGCGCTCGAAGTGCTGGTGAAGTCGCTGGCGATCGAGCTCGCCGCATCGGGCGCCACTTCCAATGCCGTGATGCCCGGCTATACGCGCAAGGATCCCGGCCTCTTCGGCGCGCTGGATACCGCGACCTGGGAGCGCGTCGCGAAAGCCAATCCGATGCAGCGGCTGGCCGAGCCCGACCAGGTTGCCACCGTCGTCGCCTTCCTGCTGTCGCCGGAAGCCGGCCACATCACCGGCGCGACGCTGCCGGTCGATGGCGGCCTGACCCTGATGTGACGGGCATGAGCGAGGGCACGCCAGCACAGCAGGTTGACGTCGTCGTGCTCGGCGCCGGCATGGTCGGCGTCTCGGCGAGCCTTGCCGCGCAGCGGCGCGGGCTCTCCGTCGTCATCGTCGACCGGCGCGAGCCGGGCAGCGAGACCTCGTACGGCAATGCCGGCATCATCTCGTCCGGCTCGATCCTGCCCCTCAACACGCCGTCGCTTTTAAAGAACCTGCCGAAATATCTCACCAACACGCACCCGGCGCTGCGCTGGAATCTTCCATGGGCCATTGCCAATGCCGGCTGGGTGATCCGCTTCCTCGCCACGGCGACGCCGGCGCAGACCAAGCCGCGCGCCGCAGCGCTGCACGGCCTGATCGGAACGTCGCTGACGCTGCATCGCGACTGGATCGTGCAGGCCGGCGCCGGCCATCGCATCCGCGAGACCGGCTGGCTGAAGGCCTGGCGTGGCGACGGGCTCGCGGCCGCGAAGGCGGAGCAGGCGGCGCTTGCCGAGTTCGACATCAAGAGCGAGGTGCTCGATCGCCAGGCGATCTCCGCGCTCGAGCCGAACATCATTCCTGCCTACAGCGTCGGCCTGCTGCACACCCAGACGGCATCGGTCGATTCGCCGGGCGCGGTGGTCAAGGCCTATGCGCAGCTGCTCGCCAATAGCGGCGGCACGGTCAGGCGATCTGAAATCCAGCGGATCGACCCGCGAGGCGACGGCTGGCGCGTGCAGCTTGCCGATGGCGAGATCGCCGCGCGCCATGTCGTGGTTGCGCTTGGCCCATGGTCGGCGGAGCTGCTGCGGCCGCTCGGCTACCGCGTGCCGCTGGCATTCGAGCGCGGCTATCACCAGCATTTCGTGCCGAACCCGGCACGCAAATTGCTGCGGCCGATCCATGATGCCGAGGGCAGCTTCCTGATGACGCCGATGGAGCAGGGGATTCGCGTCACCAGCGGCGTCGAGCTCACCGCGCGCGACGCGCCGTCGAACTACGCGCAGCTCGAGACTGTCGTGCCGATGGCGCGCAGCGTGGTCGAATTCGGCGATGCGGTCGGCGAGCGCTGGCGCGGCGCACGGCCGACGCTGCCCGACAGCCTGCCGATGATCGGGCCGGCGCCACGGCATCGCGGGCTCTGGCTCGCCTTCGGCAATCAGCATATCGGCTTCACCACCGGTCCCGGAACGGGCGCGGCGATCGCCGCGATGATCGCGGGTGAAGCGCCGCCATTCGAGCTGAAGGGATTTGCGCCGGAGCGGTATATCGCGTGACACGCATGAAGCTGCCTGCGATGCTGGGGCATCAGGCCACGCCGAGGGGAACGCGGGGCAACCGAGGGGCAGGATGAACTACGTCTGGGATTTCGGGATCCTCGCCAAGTACAGCCATCTGTTCTGGCTCGGGCTCGGCTGGACCATCGCCTATACGATCGGCACCATCATCCTGGGCACCTTGATCGGCCTGATCGTCGGTATGCTGCGGCTGCGGCGCATCCCGGTGATCGACTGGCTCCTGATCGCTTATATCGAAACCTTCCGCTGCACGCCGCTCTTGGTGCAGATCATCTGGTTCTACTACGCGTTTCCGGTCGTGATCGGCGTCAACATCCCGGCGCATGTCGCCGCCGTCAGCGTGCTGTCGCTCTATGGCGGCGCGTTCTATGCCGAGATCGTGCGTGGCAGCATTGAAAGCGTGCCGGTCGGGCAGTGGGACGCGGCCAAGGCGCTCGGATTCCGCGGCTGGCGCCTGATGCGGCTCGTGATCCTGCCGCAGGCGCTGAAGCCGATGATGGCGCCCTATGTCAACCAGTCGGTGACGCAGCTCAAGAACACCTCGCTGGTCTCGATCATCGCGGTGCCCGACCTCGTCTACAACGCAACCCTGATCAACGCCGACACCTACCGGCCGCTCGAAGTCTACACCGTCGTGGCGCTGATCTATTTCGCGATCCTGTTCCCGTCGACGCTAGTGGCCAGGCGGCTGGAGCGCGGACTGACCTACGACAAGGTGTGAGGCTTAGTTCTCCCTCTTCTCGTTCTTACGGGGAGAGGTGAGGAAACGATCGGCTCGCTCCCTCAGATATTCAGCTCCACCGGCACGTCCTCCGGCTTGACGCCGGCGAGCCCGAGGCCCTTGACGAACCATTCGCGCATCTGGCCGATGCCGCGGTTGTAGTCGATCCAGACCGAGAGGAAATCGCGCCAGCGCTTGTCCTGTTCGCGCCGCACTGCGGTGCCGCTCGCGATCGTCACCGAGGGCGAGGCCAGGATCTTGTAGGTGCCGAGGTTGGGGTTCTTGGCGATCGCGGTCAGCCCGAGCACCAGCGCGTTGACGACGCAATCGACGCGGCCCGACGACATTTCCAGCATCACCTCGTCGCGCGACTTCAGCGACTTGATGGTGGCGTTCGGCGCAAAGCGCCGCGCCACGGCCTCATTGGCCGATCCGACGTCGACCGCGATCTTGACCTCCGGTTTGTTGATGTCAGCCCAGGTCTTGGCCTCCAGCCCCTTCTTCAGCATCGCGCCGAACGGGTGCGGAAACACGAGGTTGGTGAAATCGACTACCAGCGCGCGCTGCGGGGTCGGGTTGAGCGCGAAGCCGAGATCGATCTTGTTGGCCTGCAAATCAAGAATTGAATTGCCGTAGGTCGATTCGACATATTCCAGCTTGACGTCGAGCAGTTTCGCCAGATCGTTGGCCATCTCGATCGAGAAGCCGGACCAGGTGCCGGTGGCGAGGTCCTTGTTGAAATAGGGCAGCTCGCCCGGCAGCACCGCGATCCGCAGCACCTTGTTGGCGCGGATGCGATCCAGCGTATTGTCGGCTTGCGTCTGTGCCGCGGCCGGGGTTGCCATCGCGGCCGCGAGCGCCGCGCCGCTGCCGATCCCGAGCGCATAGCGCAGCGCGTCGCGGCGATCTTCGGAAATCTTGATGTCGTCGGATTGAGTCAAGCGGGCCTCCCTGCACCAGATCGGGGAAGCCTAGCGTCGGGTTCCGGTGCCAGCAAGGGCACGCGTCTGCACCATTGGTAGGCGTGGCGAAGAGGGGATGCCTATCCCTTCACCTTGCTCCGTTTACGGCAGGGCTATCGCACGTTGCCCATCTCCGCAGGAGCGCACCACCAAAATGCTGGAAAACAACCCCATGCAAAGGAGTCGGCGGGCGTGCCGGCATTCGACACGGCAACTTGACACGTCGGGCAAATCAGGGGCATTATTCTATTATTCAGAAAATCCACAGGCGTGCCTCATCCGCGCGATGGGGCGCGGCGGTAGAGGTCGGTCGGATCGCATCGCGAGATGCGATCCGGGGAGAAAGTACAAGTCGGCGAAAGGCAGTTCGCTCAATACCGTCCCGGCACGTACATTTCCGGCGGGATCGGGCCGCGGTGATAGTCCGGGTTGCGCACCCGCGGCGGCAGCACCACCGGTTGGTGGGTGACGTGCTGATAGGGGATCTGGCTCAACAGATGCGAGATGCAGTTGAGCCGGGCGCGCTTCTTGTCGGCGGCATCGACGATCCACCACGGAGAGTCAGGCAGGTGGGTGCGCTCCAGCATCGTCTCCTTGGCCTTGGTGTACAGTTCCCAGCGGGTCCGCGCCTCGACGTCCATTGGGCTCAGCTTCCATTGCTTCAGCGGATCCTGGATCCGCATCGAGAAGCGGAATGCCTGTTCCTCGTCGGTGATCGAGAACCAGTATTTCAGCAGGATGGTGCCGGAGCGGATCAGCATGCGCTCGAATTCCGGCACCGAGTTGAAGAATTCCTCATACTGCTCGTCGGAGCAGAACCCCATCACTTTCTCGACCCCGGCGCGGTTGTACCAGCTGCGGTCGAACAGCACCATCTCGCCGCCGGCCGGCAGATGCGAGACATAGCGCTGGAAATACCATTGCGTGCGCTCGCGCTCGTTCGGCGCCGGCAGCGCCGCGATGCGGCAGACCCGCGGGTTGAGCCGCTGGGTGATGCGCTTGATGACGCCGCCCTTGCCGGCGGAATCGCGGCCCTCGAACAGCACCACGACCTTCTTCTTCTCGTGCTGCACCCAGTCCTGCAGCTTGACCAGCTCGCCTTGCAGCCGCAGCAGTTCGCGGAAGTAGAACTTGCGGTCGATCGACGGCTTTCCGGCCTCTCCGTCATGGTCGAGCTCGTCGAGCCTGATGTCATCGAGTTCGAGCTCGAGTTCCTCGTCGAGGTTGTCGGCCATCTCCTGGTGGATGCGGGCGCGCAAAGCTTCCTCACGGGAGCCTTCGTCGCGCAGTGCTTCCTCGTGGGCGGCTTCGTCGGTGAGGTGGGGAGCGGTCATGAAGGTCCGTCTTTCAGTGTGTTAGATGGATCGACGGGAGCATTGACGGGCGATGTTACCCCTCTATGACATTGGCATGACCGCTGTTTCACGCCGGCGCCGCGACTGTGCTAACAAGCGCCAACAACACGAAAATGGGAGATGCCGATGATTTCGCTCACGCCAAAAGACGTTCTGCCGGAGGACGGCGCAGCCGGCACGCTGGTCGGACGGGTCTGGCTGCCGCAGGCGGGGGGACCCGCCGTGGTCGCGGTGCGGGCGGACGGCGTGTTCGACGTCACTGCGCGTTTCCCCACCGTGAGCGCGCTATGCGAGGAAGCCGATCCTGCCGGCGCTTTGCGCGCCACGCGCGGCGAGCGGGTCGGCGATTTCGAGACGATCCTCACCAACACGCCGCCTGACGGCCGCGACAAGGCGAGGCCGCATCTGCTCGCGCCGGTCGACTTGCAGGTGCTGAAGGCCGCCGGCGTCACCTTCGCGATCTCGATGCTGGAGCGGGTGATCGAGGAGCGCGCGCGCGGCAATCCGTCGTCGGCGGAGGCAATCCGCAAGGAGGTGGTACGGCTGGTCGGTGACGATCTCTCCAAGCTGAAGCCGGGCTCGGAGCAGGCGATGCGGCTGAAGCAGGTGCTGATCGATCAGAACGCGTGGAGCCAGTATCTCGAGGTCGGCATCGGCCCCGATGCCGAAGTGTTCACCAAGGCGCCGACGCTGTCGTCGGTCGGCACCGGCATGGATGCCGGGTTGCATCCGAAGTCGACCTGGAACAATCCCGAGCCGGAGGTCGTGCTCGTCGTCTCCGGTGCTGGCAGGATCGTCGGCGCCGCGCTCGGCAACGACGTCAACCTGCGCGACTTCGAGGGCCGCTCGGCGCTGCTGCTGTCGAAGGCCAAGGACAACAATGCCTCCTGCGCGATCGGCCCGCTGCTCCGGCTGTTCGATCAGACCTTCTCGCTCGACGACGTCCGAAAGATGGATGTCGGCCTGACCGTGACGGGCGCGGACGGCTTCGTGCTCGAGGGCCATTCCTCGATCTCCAAGATCAGCCGCGACCCGACCGATCTCGTCGCGCAAACCATCGGCCCAGTGCATCAGTATCCCGACGGCTTTGCGCTGTTCCTCGGCACGATGTTCGCGCCGGTGAAGGACCGCGACGCCAAGGGCGAGGGCTTCACCCACAAGCGCGACGACATCGTCACCATCGCGGCGCCCCAGCTCGGCAAGCTGGTCAACCGGATGCGGGGCAGCGACGAATGCGAGCCGTGGACGTTCGGCGTCGGTGCGTTGATGAAGAACCTTGCGCAGCGCAAGGTGCTGTGAGGCAAAGCGTCGTGCTTGGGGTGGGTTGGCGAAAGCGCATCCGACCATCTTCGGCGCGAGAGCATCGCGGTGGGTTGCGCCTTTGGCTAACCCACCCTACGGGCTGTGAGGAGAAACATAGGGCCGGTTGACCGGCTTCATCCGTCGTAGCTCAACGAACGATGCGGCAGGCCGACCCACCGCCGGTGCCGGACTCCTCGCGGCCGCGCCCGCCGTCATTTCGTGCTGTAATACGAAGCGCTTGAGGAACCGATCGCTTTTCTTGATATTGTTCGCCGGTACATTGAACTTTTTTCACGGTGGCCCATGTTGCAGTGCCACGAAGCCGATTATTGTCCTCCTGTCCCGCGTCCTCCGCAAAGCCGGCTTGGATTTGTTGAGCTGCTGACCAGATTGCGGCGGAATCCGCTCGAGTGCTGGAGCGCGGATTTCTTTCGGCAGCCGATCGTCAAGCTGCGCCTGCCATTCACCGACACATTCGTGGTTCACGACCCGCGCGCCATCAAGCGCGTGCTGATGGACAATTCGGAGAACTACCCGAAGGACACGATCCAGCGCCGCATCCTCTCGTCGGGACTGTCCGACGGCCTGCTGAGTGTCGAAGGAAAGCGTTGGGAGATGCAGCGGCGAACGCTCGCCCCGACCTTCGCGCCTCGTACCGTTACCTCCTTCACCAGGCCGATGTTGGCGGCTGCCAACGAGCTGGCGGCAAAATGGACCAGGATGGGATCCGGCGCCACGCTCGATGTTGCAGCCGAGATGACCCTGGTCACGCTGAACGTTCTCGCGCTGACGATCTTTTCCGATGGCATCGGCAGCGACATCGATGAATTCCGGATGGCCATGAATGCCTATTTCGGCGTGATCGGCCGCATCGGCGCGCTCGATCTGCTCGGGGTGCCCAAATTCGTGCCGCGCCCGGGGCATCGCCGCCTGCGCGCGACGATGGCCTATTTCGAGGCCGTGATCGACCGGATCATCGACACGAGATGTCGAGGGCATGCCAGTCCCGTCGAAGGCCCCAACGATCTGCTGACCCTGCTGCTGCGTTCGCCGGATCCTTCGACCGGGCGGCAACTCAGCCTGAAGGAAATCCGCTCGAACATTCTCACCTTTCTCTCCGCGGGACACGAGACGACGGCGAACACGCTCGCCTGGTCGATCTTCCTGTTGTCGCAGTCGCCTGAATGGCGATCGCGCGTCGTGACGGAGGCGGCGCGTGAACTGGCCGATCCGGACGATGAACTCGCTGCGCGGCTGACGGTAACGAGGGCGGTGATCGAGGAGGCGCTGCGCCTTTACCCGCCGATCGCCGCACTCAGCCGGATGGCGCGCGAGGCGGACAGGCTGGGCGATCTGACGGTCGGGCCGGGCGCCCTGATCGTGATCGCGCCCTATGTGCTGCATCGGCATCGCGAGCTGTGGGATCGCCCCGATGCGTTCGACCCCTCGCGTTTCCTGCCGGAGGCCCGCGGCGCAATTCCGCGGTTCGCCTATCTGCCGTTCGGGGTCGGGCCGCGGACCTGCATCGGCGCGTCGTTTGCCTTGCAGGAAGCGACCATCGTGCTCGCGACTTTGATGCGCGATTTCGAGATGAGGTTGCTGCCGCACGCCGACGTGCAACCGCTCCAGCGCATCACGCTGCGTCCGGCACACGGGCTGCCGATGACGATCAGCCGGAGGTCTGCGCCGTAGCAGGCATTGCGCAAATGTTTCCATGCGAGTCCGCACGCGCGCGCGGATGTGCTAGTGTCTGCCGGAGCGGCCGGCGTTGTCGAACATGTTCAGAAACCTGAGCGGAAGATAGATCGTACGTCGCAACTTGCGCGCGCTACGCGCGAAAAAATTTTGACAATCATTATTTCCTGTCCGGTGTGATCTGCTTCACGCGCGTTGGTGCGTTATCCGCTTCAGCATGGTGGCTCGGCGCGAACAGAGGGAGTCGCGGACATGAGCAAGCAGCCAGCAAATGGAATGCCGGGGTGGCTCACGACCGATGTGCTCGTGATTGCCGTCTCATTGGCGATCATCATGATTGGCATCTGGATCGCGCCGTAGCGCGCAGGCGGCATCGCGGTGGTGCCGCCAATGCGAGAGGCGACGGCGAGCCCTACAGGCCGATCATCCGGAAGATCATGCCGCCGATATTCGGACCGTGATGGTGGCGGCGGCGATGATGGCTTCGCGGCGGCTCGTCGACGCTTGCGGCGGCCATCGCGCTCCTGCCGCCGTCGCGCTCGGGACCGATCGCGTCGAACGCCGCCTTCTGCTCGTCGCTGAGCGCGCTGTAGAAGGTGTCGAGGGCCGGGCGTACCGTCCCGATCGCCTGAAGCATGGAATCGAGTTTTGCTCCGACCGCCGCAAGGCGTGCCGGCGGCGTGCGCGCATCGCTGGGCGGACAGGACGACTTCAATGCGTCCTCGGCCTTCGTTGCCGCATCCCGCAAGGCGTCGAGGCTCGCCCGCTGGGCGTCGGTCGGCCTGACGTCGCGTTCGATGACGTCGCCGGGCCACGCGATGGCGGCCGGTTGCGCGGCGTTGCAGTTGCCGTTGCCGGACGTCGCTTCACGCGTGCCGCGTTGCTGATTTGCCGCCAGCGCGGTCACCTTGGCTTTCTGGTCGTCGCTGAGCAGCCCGTAGAACTTCTCCAGCGCCGGTTGCAGGATGCCGACCGCATCACGCATGGCCTGGAGGCGCTGCTGCATCGCGGCGAGGCGGCTCGGCGCGGTCACAGGCACGTCCTTGGGACATGAATTGAGAATGGTCTCGGAGGCCTTCTGCGATGCGCTGGCGAGTTCATCGAGCGCTGCGCTCTGCTCGGCGTTGGGCTGAATGGCGCTGCGGAATTGCTCGATCGGGAAGCCCGCGATATCGCTTCTGTCGCTGCCGCACATGTCCGCGAGGGTCGCGGTCTGAGCGCGGGCGCCGGATCGGCCTGTGACCGGCGGCCGCGGACCGGCGTAGCCGGGCAGATAGTAGGCATAGCCGCTCAGGGCATCGTAGTCATAAGGACCGAACAGGCCGGTATAAATGTCGTTGTAGCCATAGTCCCAGAAGTACGGGTCGTAGTCGTCGCCCCACCACGCGTAATCGTAGAGATCGTAATAGGCGTAGGGCCAGAACACCGGGCCGATCCAGCCGAAACCGCCATGCGGATGGCGCCACCACCAGCCACCATTGTTGTTGTGAATTCCCCAGGCTGCGCCGGCGGCAGCCGTCATGACCGCGGCGCGCGCCGCCGGGTTGCGCAAGCCGCCCGGGCTGCGCAAGGCGGCCGTGACTGGACGCGAGGACAAAGTGCGGCCGACAGCGCTGGCGTTGCGCCGCATCGCGGCGGCCGACGGCGCCTGGCGCCCCGCGGCTACGCCGTGCGAGACGGCCGGATTGTGGCCGACGGCCGGGCTGTGGGCCATGGCCGGATTGTGAACGGCATGGAATTGCCGCGCGCCGCCGCTGCGCCCCATCCTTGTCGCGGCATGGGGAGCCGCATGGATGGTATGGAATCCGCCCGCGCGGGCCCCGCCGCCGTGAAAGCCGCCGCCGTGGAAACCACCCGCGCGAAACCCGCCGCCGTGGAAGCCGCCGCCACCGCCATGGAAGCCACCGCCGCCACCGTGAAATCCACCGCCGCCGCCGTGGAAACCGCCGCCACCGCCACCGTGACCGCCGCCACCGCCGCCGTGACCACCGCCACCGCCGCGGGCCGCCTGTGCGGGATCGGCGAGAAGCGTCAGCGATGCTGCGGTCGCGAGAATTGCGGCGAGTGCCAACCATGGATGTCTACGGCGAGCCATGTTCGTTCTCACTTGTGTCAAAACACTCAATACTGCCTGACATCAACTCTTAACATCGCCGCCCGGTTCCTGCCGCGAAGTGAACTGCGCGCAACTCTTTGCGGGCCGGTTGTTCCGCGCTGCGATCCGCCTGGCTTTCCCCTCTGTTCAAGGGAGGGCGGAGCGAGAGGCAAGATCCGGACAAATCATGTCGCGAGAACGCTTATCCATGACCGCCGGCCGCGTAACATATTCGGTGTCGTCCCGGCGAAAGCAGGGACCCATAACCACGAATGGTGACAGTGAGCGATGTCGGAACGACGAGTCCCGTTCATCGCATACGCCGCGGAGTATGGGTCCCTGCTTTCGCAGGGACGACATCGAGAGCTTGGCGCAAGTGGGATCCAACACAGCGCGCTCACACCGGCAGTGCCGTCGAATACTTCACCTGGCTCAGCGCAAAGCTCGACTCGATCGAGGCGATGCCGTCGAGGCGGGTCAGCTTGTTCTTCAGGAACGCTTCATAGGAGGAGAGGTCGGCGGCGACGACGCGCAACAGATAGTCGCGATTGCCGGTCATCAAATAGCATTCGAGCACCTCGTCCCATTTGGAGATCGCGCGCGCGAAGCGGTTGAGGTCTTCCTCCTTCTGCCGCGCCAGCTTGATCGAGATGAAGACCGAGACATGCAGCCCGATCGATTTCTGGTCGACGGTGGCGATGTAGCGAGAGATCACGCCGCGCTCCTCGAGCAGCTTGACCCGGCGATGGCAGGGCGACACCGACAGCCCGACCTTGTCGGCGAGCTCCTGCATGGTCATGCGGCTGTCGGTCTGGAGCAGACTCAGGATCTTGCGGTCGATGGCATCGAGGGCAGGCATTGGGATGAACTCGTCAGTTGCGGCCAGATCGTGGGAATTTATCCCAATTTTTTCTGTGTTGTCGCGTGGAATTGAGATTTTCGGCGGTCTCCGTGGCAGTAACATCCGCAATATCGCTCGGAGTATTGCCATGGGTATCGCGCCTGAACGCCTCGACATGCTCACAGCATTGGCCCGCAAGGTGCTGTGGCTGTCGTCGTGGACCATCCATCACGCCAACCATGTGCGGCCCTCGACCGACGGGCTGAAGGTCGGCGGTCACCAGGCCTCGTCGGCCTCGCTCGCCAACATCATGTCGGCGCTGTATTTCTCGGTGCTGCGTCCGCAGGACCGCGTCGCGGTGAAGCCGCATGCGAGCCCGGTGTTCCACGCGATTCAGTACCTGTTCGGCCACCAGACTCGCGACAAGCTGGAGAATTTCCGCGGCTACAAGGGCGCGCAGTCCTATCCGTCGCGCACCAAGGACACCGACGACGTCGATTTCTCCACCGGCTCGGTCGGTCTCGGCGTGGCGCAGACGCTGTTCGCCTCGCTGGTGCAGGATTACGTCAAGGCGCATGGCTGGCTGGGGGACCGGCCCGAGGGCCGCATGATCGCGCTGGTCGGCGACGCCGAGATGGACGAGGGCAACATCTTCGAGGCGCTGCTGGAGGGCTGGAAGCACGGCCTGCGCAACACCTGGTGGGTGGTCGACTACAACAGGCAGTCGCTCGACGCCGTGGTACGCGAGGGGCTGTGGGCCAAGTTCGAAACCATGTTCCGCAATTTCGGCTGGGACGTGGTGATCGTGAAATACGGCAAGCTGATGCTCGAGGCGTTCGCCGAGCCCGGCGGCGAAGCGTTGAAGCGCTGGATCGACAATTGCCCGAACCAGATGTATGCGGCGCTCTGCTTCCAGGGCGGCGCCGCGTTCCGCAAGCGGCTGCATGACGAGATCGGCGATCAGGGGCCGGTCACCGCGCTGATCGACCGCCGCAGCGACGACGAGTTGCTGGCGCTGATGTCGAACCTCGGCGGCCACGACATGGCGAGCATGATCGAGGCGTTCGAGGCGATCGACCATGATCGCCCGGTCTGCTTCATCGCCTACACGATCAAGGGCGTCGGCCTGCCGATGCAGGGCCACAAGGACAACCACGCCGGCCTGATGACGGTGGCACAGATGGAGAAGTGGCGCGCCGCGCAGAACATCCGCACCGGTCATGAGTGGGACAAGTTCGAGGGCCTGTCGCAAGAGCCTGCCAAGCTCGAGGCCTTCCTGGCCGAGGCGCCGTTCAACCGCGAGGGCCGGCGCCGGCTGTCGGCGCCCGTCATCGATGTGCCGGAGCGACTGGCCTTCAAGGCGTCGGCGCAGATGTCGACGCAGCAGGGCTTTGGTCTCGTGCTGCATGAACTGGCGCGCGGCGACAGCGAACTCGCATCGCGCATCGTCACCGCATCGCCCGATGTCACGGTGTCGACCAATCTCGGCGCCTGGGTCAACCGCCGCGGACTGTTCGCCAAGGCGGAGAACCACGACCTGTTCCGGCAGGAGAAGATCCCGTCGGCCTATACCTGGGAGTATTCGCCCAAGGGCCAGCACCTCGAGCTCGGCATTGCCGAGATGAACCTGTTCATCATGCTCTCGGCGCTCGGCCTGTCGCAGCAGATCAACGGCGCGCGGCTGTTGCCGGTCGGCACGCTGTACGATCCCTTCATCGAACGCGGGCTCGATGCCTTGAACTATGCCTGCTACCAGGACGCACGGTTCATGGTGGCGGCGACGCCGTCCGGCATCTCGCTGGCGCCGGAAGGCGGCGCGCATCAGTCGATCAAGACACCCTTGATCGGCATGGGGCAGGACGGGCTCGCTTCGTTCGATCCGGCCTTCGTCGATGAACTTGCCGTGATCATGGGCTGGGGTTTCGGCCACATGCAGCGCGAGGGCGCCGAGGGTGGTTCGGTTTACTTGCGACTCTCGACCCGGACGCTGGAGCAGCCGCAACGGATCATGACGCCGGACCTGCAGCGCGACATTACCGACGGCGCCTACTGGATGCGCAAGCCGGGCCCGAACTGCGACATCGTCATCGCGTATACCGGCACCGTCGCGCCGGAGGCGATCGAGGCGGTCGGCCTGATCGGCGAGAGCCACCGCGATGTCGGTCTCCTGGCGGTAACCTCGGCCGACCGGCTCTATGCGGGTTGGTCCGCCGCACGGAATTTGCGCCGCGACCGCCGCGGCGCGCAGCATTTGAGTCATATCGAGCGCATGCTGGCACCGCTCGGCCGCGACTGCGGCATCGTGACCGTGATCGACGGCCATCCGGCAACGCTCGGCTGGCTCGGCAGCGTGCGCGGTCACCGCCTCGAGGCGCTCGGCGTCGAGCATTTCGGCCAGACCGGCACGATCGCCGACCTCTACCGCCATTACGGCATCGACGCCAATGCGATCATCGATGCGGCGGAAAGCGTGTCGGCCGGCGCCCCGGTGCGGCATCGCAAGATGGCGGTGTAGCCACAGCGTCGTCCCGGCCTTCGCCGGGACGACGGTTGGAGTCTTGCCGCGCCTCAGGCTTCGACCTTATATCCCGTTCGCGTGCACGAGCCGCGCCCCGCATATGGCGGGTTCAATTCGCCCTGCTTTCGTGCAAGGATGCCTGCCGAACGCTTTCCGTTCCCAATTCCATACGCCCCCTACAAGAGGTTTCCGATGGTCAATCGCATGCAATTCTACATCGACGGCGCCTGGGTCGATCCCGTCGTCAAAGGCAAGTCCACTCCCGTCGTCAATCCGGCGACCGAAGAGGCGATGTATGAGGTTGCACTCGGCTCCAAGGCCGATGTCGACAAGGCAGTTGCCGCCGCCAAGCGCGCGTTCGAGACTTATTCCAAGACCAGCCGCGAGGAGCGCATCGCGCTGCTCACCAGGATCGTCGAGGTCTACAAGGGCCGCATGAAGGACATCGGCGCCGCGGTCTCCGACGAGATGGGCGCGCCGCTGCCGATGGCCGAGAAGCTGCAGGCCGGCGCCGGCCTCGGTCACCTCATGAACACCCTCGAAGTGCTCAAGAAGTACGAGTTCGAGGAGACCATGGGCACCGCCGTGATCGTGCGCGAGCCGGTCGGCGTCGTCGGCATGATCACGCCCTGGAACTGGCCGCTCAACCAGATCGCCTGCAAGGTCGCGCCCGCGCTCGCAGCCGGCTGCACCATGATCCTGAAGCCCTCGGAGTTTACCCCGACCTCGGCGCTGATCTTCGCGGAAATCCTCCATGAAGCCGGCGTGCCGAAGGGCGTGTTCAATCTGCTCAACGGCCTCGGTCCCGAGGTTGGTGCGGCGATGAGCGAGCACCCCGACATCGACATGATCTCGTTCACCGGCTCGACCCGCGCCGGCGTCGACGTCGCCAAGCGTGCGGCGCCGACCGTGAAGCGCGTCAGCCAGGAGCTCGGCGGCAAGTCGCCGAACGTGATCCTGGAGGGTGCCGACCTCGCCAAGGCGGTGACCGGCGGCGTGATGCACATGTTCAACAACTCGGGCCAGTCCTGCAACGCGCCGTCGCGCATGATCGTGCCGCTCTCCAAGATGAAGGAAGTGGCCGCGATCGCGAAGGGCGTCGCCGACAAGACCAAGGCCGGCGATCCGCGTGCGGACGGCACCACGATCGGTCCGGTGGTCAACCGCGGCCAGTGGGACAAGATCCAGGCGCTGATCCAGAAGGGCATCGACGAGGGCGCAACGCTCGTCGCCGGCGGCCCGGGCCTGCCCGAGGGCGTCAACAAGGGCTTCTATGTCCGTCCGACCATCTTCGCCGACGTCACCAACGACATGACGATCGCCCGCGAGGAGATCTTCGGACCGGTGCTGACCATCCTCGGCGCCAAGGACGAAGCTGAAGCCGTCAAGATCGCCAACGACACGCCGTATGGTCTCGCCGGTTACGTCTCGGCCGACACCGTGGAAACCGCGCGCCGCGTCGGCCGCCAGATCCGCGCCGGCAACGTCAACCTGCAGGGCGTGCCGAACGAGCGCACCGCGCCGTTCGGTGGCTACAAGCAGTCCGGCAACGGCCGCGAGTGGGGCCGTTACGGCCTGGAGGAATACCTCGAGGCCAAGGCGGTCGCCGGCTACAACGCCGCGTAAGCCGACCGCACGAGTGACGACATTCTGGCGCCGGGGCGGGAAACTGCTCCGGCGTCAGACGTTTTGGCGGCAGAAGTTTTTATCGTCGTCCCGGCGAAAGCCGGGACCCATAACCACAGGGAGGAGTTTGGCGAAGACTGGCCGTGCCGTGGTACTGAGACTTCCTTGCGCGATAGATCACGCGGTATGGGTCCCGGCTTTCGCCGGGACGACGGAGATGTCTACCCACCGAGCGCGCCCTGGGTGTTGACGTAGAGCGCATAGATCGACTGGCTCGCCGCCATGAACAGGCGGTTGCGCTTGACGCCGCCGAAGCAGAGGTTTGCGCAGCGCTCCGGCAGTGCGATGCGGCCGATCATGACGCCGTCGGGCGCGAACACCACGACGCCGTCGAGCTCGGGATCGCCCATGCCCCAGCCGCACCACAGGTTGCCGTCGATGTCGCAGCGCATGCCGTCCGGCGTGCCGGGGCCGGCGTCGATGAAGACGCGCTTATTGGAGATCGTGGTGCCGTCTGCGGAAACGTCATAGGCGAGGATCTTGCGGTTCGGCACGCCGCGGGATTCCACGACGTACAGGATCTTCTCGTCGGGCGAGAAGCACAGCCCATTCGGGCCGAGCACGCCTTCCGCGACGATGGTGGCCTTGCCGATGGAAGGATCGAGCCGGTAGACGTTGGGCTCGATCTCGGAATCGGCCTTGTAGCCCTCGTAATTGCCGAGCAGGCCGAAGGTCGGATCGGAGAACCAGATCGAGCCGTCGGATTTCACCACGACGTCGTTCGGCGAGTTCAGCCGCTTGCCGCCGAAGCTATCGATCAGCACCGTGATCGATCCGTCATATTCGGTGCGCACCACGCGGCGGCCGCCGTGCTCGCAGGTGATCAGCCGGCCCTGGCGGTCGCGGGTGTTGCCGTTGGCGAAGTTCGACGGCTTGCGGAAGATGCTGACCGCGCCGGTCTCTTCCTCCCATTTGAGGATGCGCTGGTTTGGGATGTCGCTGCACAGCAGATAGCGGCCATCGCCGAACCACACCGGACCTTCGGCCCAGCGCAGGCCGGTGGCGATGCGCTCGACGGCGGAGAGCTTCAGCCAGTATTTCTCGAAGCGCGGGTCGAGCGCATGGATCGCGGGATCGGGATAGTACGTCGCGGCACGCCAGCCAGCGGAATGAACATCGGACATTTGCTGTTCTCGTTGTTGTGTTTCGATGGTGTTTCCTTGAGCGCATGGTTTGCTATCATTGTCGGCCTGCGACCGCAATTCGCTCCAGGGATTGCGCTGATCAATCAGGAAAGACGAGGGACGGCATGCCACGCATATTGATGACCGGCGCATCGGGGGGAATCGGAACGAGCCTGCGCAAGCTGCTGCCGCCGATCTATCCGGATCTCCTGCTGAGCGACATCAAGCCGCCCTCCGATCTCCGCAGCGACGAGAAATTCAAGGCCGCCGATCTCGCCGACCTCGCAGAGGTCGAGGCGGTCTGCGAGGGCGTCGACGGCATCCTGCACTTCGGCGGCTATTCGGTCGAGGGTTCCTGGGATGCGATCCTGCAGGCCAACATCATCGGCTGCTACAATCTGTTCGAGGCGGCGCGCAAGCAGGGCGTCAAGCGCGTGATCTTCGCCTCATCCAATCATGCGGTCGGCTTCTATCCGCGGCATCACCGCATCGGCACCGACGTCACCGCGCGGCCGGACAGCCGCTACGGCGTCAGCAAGGTTTTCGGCGAGGGCTTGGGCGCGCTCTATGCCGACAAGCACGGCATCAAGGTGACCTGCATCCGGATCGGCAATTTCGGCGAGGCGCCGCTCGATCACCGCAGGCTGTCGATCTGGCTCAAGCCGGAGGATTTGGTGCAGCTCTGCCGGATCGGGCTCGAGCATCCCGACATCCATTTCGAGGTGCTGTACGGCGCCTCCTACAACGAGCGTTCGTGGTGGGACAATCACCGTGCCTACGATCTCGGCTATCGCCCGGCCGGTCGCGGCGAGGATTTCCGCGAGCACGCGATGGCCGAGCAGGCCAAGCTGCCGCCCGATCCCGTCGGCGATTACTACCAGGGCGGCGCGTTCTGCAGCATGGAGTTCGACGGCGACAGGACAGGGGTGATCGACTGGAAGAAGTGATCAATCCTCGCACTGCGGCAACTGCTTCACTGCTTCGGTGTGCTCGCGCTGCGGCTCGTTCGCGCCTTTCCCGGAGGTCGCCTTGGGGGCGCTTCCGGGCCCATCATAGGTTTGGGAGAAGTGGCTGAGCGGGAAGCTGAGGCTGATCTTCTGTCCGGTCAGGTTCTTGGCTTCCACCGCAATCGTCTGTGCATGCTTCAGCCGTTCGATCAGTTCGGCATTGGCCTCCAGCGTGCCGCCGCAGCCGAGCGTGTAGCAGTGCGTCCGCGCGATCTGCATCGGTTCGTCCTGGTCGATGCGGAGGCTGATCGTGCCTTCCAGCATGGTCCGCGTGCCGACATTGGCGGTCAGCAGCGCGCGCGTAGCGCTCTGCGGCGAGATGCTGATGGTGCCGCCCGACGGCGCGCACTTGCCGCGTGCGGCAGCCGCAACGAAGCAACTCGCCTCGGTCAGGCAGGTCTTGGCCCAGGGCTCATAGGTGAGCTCCGTCGCGCGCGCATCCGCCGCCACGGCGATTCCGCCAAGCGCAAGCTGCGCCGCGAACGATCCCACCAACAAAGCCGCATAACGCATCGCCGTCTCCTTCACGAGGAGGCCGCGTATCGCGCTATTGCGGCTTTTTGTCGTTGGAGATGCGGACGAGATAATCCGCCTTGCTGTACTGCATGTGATCGACGCAGAGCTGCGCCAGCGCCCAGCTGTCGCGGCCCTTCAGGAGCTCGATCATCAGTTCGTGCTGACGGCGCGACAGCGCGAGGCCCTCGCGGTCGGCGAGATTCTTGGCGCGCATCGGCAACGTCAGGTTCATGTAGTCTTGCAACGAGCGCACCAGATAGGGGTTGCCGCAGGCCGAGAACAGCGCGAGGTGGAATGCATCGTTGGTCTCGTGGATGCCGCGCATGTCCTGCGCGTCGGCCTTGAGGCAGTAGTGCCGCTGCAGCTCGCTCAACTGGTCGATCAGGCTGTCGGGCGCGGGCAGGGCGATCATCAGCGCGGCCTGGCGCGTCAGCATCTCGCGCACCTCGTAGATCTGCCGCACCTCCTCGGCCGAATAGAACCGCACCGTGGCGCCGACATTCTTCTCGCGCAGCACGATGCCCTGACGCTCGAGCTGGAACAGCGCCTGGCGGACGAAATGCCGGCTCGCGCCGTAGCGATGCATCAGCGTATCCTCGACCAGCCGCAGGCCGGGCGCGAAGCGGCCGAAGATGATGTCCTCCTCCAGCCGGCGGATCACCTCCGCCTGTTCCTCCTCGCGCGAGGGGGCCTGGAGTTCGGGCGGGATGGGCTCGGCTTTCATGGGCTCTGGGCTTCGGGGGCGATGCCGGAGGTCAGCATGATGCCATTGCCATTGTCAATAATGGGAGCGATTTTGCCGCAGAGCAGCCACCCGCTGCCGCCGGATTATCTCATATTGACAATAATTCCTGCCCCTCCTTAAGTGCGGCCTGATAACCACGGGACGAGAAGAAAATGGCCGACGGACTTCGCAAGGGACTGACCAGCTATGGTGACGCCGGCTTCTCGCTGTTCCTCCGCAAGGCCTTCATCAAGGCGATGGGCTATTCCGACGACGCGCTCAATCGCCCGATCGTCGGCATCACCAACACCTACAGCGACTACAATCCCTGCCACGGCAACGTGCCGCAGATCATCGAGGCGGTGAAGCGCGGCGTGATGCTGTCGGGCGCGATGCCGTTCGTGTTCCCGACCATCTCGATCGCCGAGAGCTTTGCGCATCCGACCTCGATGTATCTGCGCAACCTGATGGCGATGGATACCGAGGAGATGATCCGCGCCCAGCCGATGGATGCGGTGATCGTGATCGGCGGCTGCGACAAGAACCTGCCGGCACAGCTCATGGCGGCCATCAGCGCCGATCTGCCAACGGTGGTGATTCCGGTCGGCCCGATGGTGGTCGGCCATCACAAGGGCGAGGTGCTCGGCGCCTGCACCGACTGCCGCCGGCTGTGGGGCAAGTATCGCGCCGGCGAGATCGACGACAACGAGATCGAGGCGGTGAACGGGCGCCTTGCGCCCTCCGTGGGCACTTGCATGGTGATGGGCACGGCCTCCACCATGGCGTGCATCACCGAGGCGCTCGGGCTGTCGCTGCCGATGAGCGCGACGATCCCGGCGCCGCATGCCGAGCGCTTCCGTTCCGCGGAGGCCAGCGGCCGCGTCGCCGCCGAGATGGCGAAGACCAAGGGACCGAAGCCGAGCGAGATCCTGACGCCGGCCTCGTTCCGCAACGCCCAGGTCGTCATGCAGGCGATCGGCGGCTCGACCAACGGGTTGATCCATCTCACCGCGATTGCCAACCGCTCGCCGCACAAGATCGACCTCGAGGCGTTCGACAAATTAGGCCGTGAGGTACCCGTGCTGGTGGACCTCAAGCCGTCGGGCGAGCACTACATGGAGCATTTCCATCACGCCGGCGGCGTACCGAAGCTGATGGCGCAGCTCGGCGACCTCATCGACTTGGACGCCAGGACCATTACCGGACAGACCCTGCGCGAGGTCGTGGCCAACGCAGAGGACGTGCCGGGGCAGGATGCGATCCGCTCCAAGGCGAATCCGATCAAGTCCGAAGGCGCGATGGCGATCCTGCACGGCAATCTCGCGCCGCGCGGCGCCGTGATCAAGCAATCGGCGGCGAGCCCGAAGCTGCTGCAGCACACCGGCCGCGCCGTGGTGTTCGAGTCGGTCGAGGACATGACGCTGCGAGTCGACGATCCCGCGCTCGATGTCACCGCCGACGACGTGCTGGTGCTGCGCAATGCCGGCCCGAAGGGCGCGCCTGGTATGCCCGAGGCAGGCTACCTGCCGATCCCGAAGAAGCTCGCGCGCACCGGGGTGAAGGACATGGTCCGGATCTCCGATGCGCGGATGAGCGGCACCGCGTTCGGCACCATCGTGCTGCACATCACGCCGGAGTCCGCCGTCGGTGGTCCGCTCGCGCTGGTGCGGAACGGCGACATGATCCGGCTCGATGTCGCCAAGCGCAGCATCGACCTGCTGGTCGATGAGGCCGAGCTCGAGAAGCGGCGCGCGGCGCTTGCGCCGGCCGGCATGCCGGATCGGGCCAGGCGCGGCTATGCGCATCTCTTCAACGAGACCATCCTGCAAGCCGACGAGGGCTGCGATTTCGACTTCATGCGCGCCGAGGGGAAGTAAGCGGAAGTAACGCGCAAAGTTCGGCCATTTGTCGAATTGTCGATAATTTCTGCAATGCGGCGCGCGTTGGCGCCTGCTACGAGCTGATTACCTCTGTTTTATTGACAATCCCGCGAGACTGATGGGATGATCGGGTCAATCAAAAACAGGGGGAACGTCGCGATGGGCACTTCAGCCAAGATCGTCGGGATCGCCATGGCCGCGGCAGCGCTGCTGCTGCCCGCGCGCGTCGGCGCGCAGGAGGTCAAGCACTTCCGTTTCGCCTATGACCAGCCGCGCAACACCGGCTATTCGGTCGCCGGTGATCTGTTCGCCGAGAAGCTCAAGGAGTTGAGCAAGGGGACGCTGATCGTCGATCAATATCCCGGCGCGCAGCTCGGCCAGGAGCCGCAGGTGCTGCAGCTCGTCAAGTCAGGCGATATCGAGTTCGCCATCATCTCCTCCGCCAACACCGCGACGATCTCGCCGCAGGCCGGCGTGATGTCATTGCATTTCCTGTTCCGCAACGACGCTCATGTGGTCAAGGCGCTGGCCGACCCGCAGGTGTTCGATGCCATCAGGACGATGATCGATGAGACCACGCAGGGCCTGCATGTGATCGGCACCGGCTCGCAGGGCGTGCGTCACATCTACAGCAAGAAGGAAATCCACAACGTCGGCGACCTCAAGGCCATGAAGGTCCGGGTGCAGGCCACCGCGACCGAGGACACCATGTTCCCGGCCTATGGCGCGCAGACGGTGCACATGCCGTTCGGCAGCGTCTACACCTCGCTGCAGACCGGCGTGGTCGACGCCGCCGAGAACAGCATCAACGTCTATCTCGTCAACAAGCATTACGAGGTGGCGCCGGTGCTCTCGATCACCGAGCACGAGGCCAACAATGCGCTGCTGTTCGTCTCCGACAAGCTCTGGCAGAGCCTCTCCGCCGAGCAGAAAGGCTGGGTGCAGGCCGCAGCCAACGAGGTCAGTGCCAAGGAGCCGCAGAAGGCGTTCGAGCTGGAGCGAAGCGCGCTGGCCAAGCTCAAGTCATATGGCGTCAAGGTGGTCGACGACGTGGACAAGAAAAGCTTCACCGCGATCGCCGATCCCTATCTCGACAAGCTAGCCAAGGAGCTCGGCCCGCATGCGGAGAAGATCAAGAACCTGATCCGCGCGATCAACTAGACAAGCGTCGCCCCGGCCGAGTGCGCAATTGCGCACGGGGGCCGGGACCCATGCGCCGCGGCCTATCAGTTGAGCGATTAGGTCGCGCCGACTTTCTGTAAGCAACTCAGGCCGGTGGTTATGGGTCCCGGCCTTCGCCGGGACGACGGAGCTTGAAGCATGGCGATCGCCGACAGACTGGTGCTGCAGCGGCAACGGCACCTGAAATGGCGGGCGCTCGACCGGCTCGAGCTGGTCCTGATGATGCTGTGCGGCGTGCTGTGCTTCGGCTTCTCGCTCTCGGTCACCGCCGACATTGTCACCCGCACCATCGGCCATCCCTGGCTGTGGCTGCAGGAGGTGACCTCGACGCTGTTCATCTATGCGATCTTCATTGGAGCCGCGGCCGCGACACGGCGTAATGATCATCTCTATCTCACCGCGCTCTCCGAAGCGATGCACGGCAGGTCGCGGCTGGTCGTCGAGATCGTCATCCGGCTGGTGGTGCTGGGCGTCGCCTTCTGCCTGGTCTGGTATGGCTACCAAAACTACCTCCGCGGCTTCGGCAGCTTCCGCCTGCCGTCGGGCACGCCGATCGCATCGCTCTATGCGGTGATCCCGCTGTCCGGAATCCTGATCGGCCTGTTCACCATTGAGCAGCTCGTCAACGGCATCCGCAACGGCTTTGACCATCCGGAGCCGCCGGACGACGATCCTGCGATACCAGCCGTCAGTCCCGGCGCAGCGACGGGGGTGCAGCCGTGAGCGCACCGGTCGTGCTTGCGCTGATGTCGTTCTGCTTCCTGTTCTTCGGCTATCTCGGCGTGCCGGTGCCGTTCTCGCTGATGGCCGGGGTGTTCGTCGGCGCGATACTGTCGGACGTGTCGCTGGCGGCGATCATCCAGAAGATCTTCGACGGCGTCGATTCCGAGGCGCTGCTTGCGATCCCGTTCTTCCTTTTGGTCGGCGAGCTCATGAGCTCCGCGAATGTCGTGGTCCGCATCGCCAATCTGTCGGTTTCGCTGGTCGGGCATATCAGGGGCGGGCTGTCGCAGGTCGTGGTCGTGTTCAGCATGTTCTTCTCGGAGATGTCGGGCTCGACCACCGCCGATGTCGCGGTCATGAGCCGGGCGCTCGGCGGGCCGATGAAGCGGGAGGGCTATGAGCCGGCCTTCATCGCCGCGATCATCGCTTCGGCCTCGACCATCGCGGCGCTGGTGCCGCCGAGCATCACGGCGGTGGTCTATGGCGCGGTCGGCAATGTCTCGATCGCCGGCCTGTTCATGGCAGGCGTCGTCCCCGGCCTGATGATCGGCTTCGGGCTGATGATCTATTGCTATTTCTTCGGGCCGTCAGGCCTGCGCAAGCCGCGCGCGCCGCTGCGCCAGGTCGTGTTCGCCGCGGGCGACGCCGCGCTGCCGCTGATGATCCCGGTGATTCTGCTCGGCGGCATCCTGACCGGCTGGTTCACGCCGACCGAAGCCGGCGTGGTCGCGGTCGCCTACATCATCATCGTGGTGATCCCGGCGCTGAACCGCGGGCACCTCAAGAAGATCCCATACGATTTCTGCCTGGCCGGCCTGATCTTCTCGCTGCCGCTGATCACGATCGGCGCGGCGAACGCATTCGGCTGGATGCTGGCCTATCTGCGCGGTGCCATCTATATCGCGGACTGGATCACCTCGATCGCCGGCAACGATCCCCACCTCATCATGCTCTTGATGGTGCTGCTGTTCACCGTGGTTGGCGACTTCATCGAGCCGGTGCCGACCATCATCATCTTCATGCCGCTCGTGAACGCGTTGACCCAGGCCGGCGACATCAACGGCGTGCACATGGGCGTGGTGCTGATCGCGACGCTCGCCTTCGGCCTGATCACGCCGCCCTATGGGCTGGTGCTGCTGATGGCTTCGAAATTCGTCGGCATCAGCTTTGCCAAAGCGCTGCGCGCGGCATTGCCGATCTATGTCGTGTTCCTGGTCACGATCTGCTTCACGATCTATTTCCCGAAGGTCGTGCTGTGGCTGCCCAAGCAGGTGATCCCGGAATCGGTCGGCTGCTTCAAGGCACCGGGCGGCAAGGGATACATCTGCCCGAACTAATTGCTGATCTCCTCCACAGTCCAGGTACCTCCTGCGGGCGCAAAACGGAACGGCGTGCCGTAACGGTTCTCGAAGAAGCCCCCGCGCAGAGCCTGTGCGACCGCCTGCATGACGGCGTCGTGGCAGACGAACAGGATCTCGGCGCCGGGGTGGCTTTCCTGCCACGTCGTAATGCAGCGCAGCGCGCGCTTGGAGACTGCGGCCCAGGGTTCGCCGTCCGCCGGAAGGATCGAGACCAGCTCTTCCAGCGCGGTGATGCCGTGCTTGCGCATGGTGTCACGGATCGATTGCCCCTCCAGGCTGCCGAAGTCGCATTCGACAATGTCGGCATCGATTGCAACGGGGCGCGACAGCGCTGCGCCCACGATGTCAGCGGTTTGCACGGCGCGCCGCAGCGGGCTCGCGACGATCACGGCGAGTGCGACGTTGCTGAGCCGCAGCGCGGCGGCGCGCGCCTGCGCGACGCCGTCATCGTTCAGCAGGTTGTCGGTGCGGCCCTGAAAGCGGTTTTGCCGGTTCCAGTCGGTCGCGCCGTGGCGGAGACACAGAAAGGAATGGGACGGCATGGCCAATTGGGTTCACTTCGACTTGCTGGTGAATTTCTTCACGGCGACGCGGAAGTCCTCGGTGTGCATGGTCGTGATGATCTTGTGCTCCTCGGCGTCGAGCTGCTGCCTGGTCGGTGTGGTGGCCGCCTGATAGACCAGCGATTTGGTCGCCGCGATCGCCGCGGGCGGATTTTTCGCCAGGCGCTCGGCGAGTTGCCTTGTGGCCGCCTTCAGCTCGGCCGCGGGGACGGTCTTGACGACCAGCCCCCATTCATAGGCCTGCTGCGCGGTGAAGCCGTCCTCGGCAAGGAAGATCTGCAGCGCACGACGGGTGCCGACCGTGCCTACGATGCCGACCGTGCTTCCGCCGTCCGGCGACACGCCGATCTTGGCATAAGCGGGCGTGAAGCGGGCATCCTCCGCGGCGATGCACAGGTCGGTCACGAAGGCGAGGCCCATGCCGGCGCCGGCCGCCGAACCATGCACGCTGGACAGCACCATCTTCGGCATCCGCCGTACGGTCTCGATGAAGGCATGGTAGTGGCGCAGCATCTCGCTGACCACGGGGGTGACATTGTTGGTCTCGGCGGCGGCGCCGATCGTCTGCAGATCGCCGCCGGCGCAGAAGGCGCGGCCTTCGCCTTCGATGACAAGGACGCGGATGTCGTTGTTGGCTTCGACCTCGGCGCTGAGCTGCTCCAGCTTTTTGGCGATCGTCAGGTCGATCGCGTTGAATGCGGCCGGGCGGTTCAGCGTGATGGTCGCGATGGCGCCGTCGATGCGGAGCAAGGCGGGGTCGTTGGCGGAGGCGGGATCGGGCATCTCTAGGGACCTTGGGCTTGTTGGTTCCGGACATTTAAGGCCTTGGCGGAGGCCGTGGCAATGCGGCCCGGCGCCCAGAGGCGGTGTTCGGGTGCCGAGATTCGCCAGAGACCCCCTTGCGTCCGCGCGAGCCATGAGGCCAAATGCCCGTCAGCCTTCGGTACACAGACACGAGCGCTGTGGGGACGGGGCAAGCAAGCTAACATCGACAAGAGGAAACGGCATGGGTCGCTCCTGCTCGCGCGTATTTGGGTTGTTCCGATGACAGGCTCGGTCATCATCGTCGGTGCGGGACATGCCGGCTTCCAGCTCGCGGCCTCGCTGCGCCAAGCGGGCTTTTCTGAGCGCATCGCCCTGATCAATGACGAAGGCCATTTGCCGTACCAACGGCCGCCTTTGTCGAAGGCCTATCTGAAGGGGACCGGCGGGCCCGAGACCCTAATGTTCCGGCCCGAGAAATTTTACCAGGACAACAAGATCGAGCTGATCACCGATCGTGCCCACGCCATCGACCGCAATGCGCGCAAGGTAGCGCTTGGCTCCGGCGCGTCGCTCGATTATGGCCATCTGGTGCTCGCGACCGGTGCGCGAAACCGGCTGCTCGATATTCCCAATGCCAAGCTGGATGCTGTGCGTTACCTGCGCACCCTCGACGAGAGCCAGGCGCTGCGCGACCTGATCGCGCCCGGCATGCGCGCCGTCGTGATCGGCGCGGGCTTCATCGGGCTCGAATTCGCCGCCACCGCACGGGCCAAGGGTCTCGAGGTCGACGTGGTCGAGCTCGCCTCCCGGGTGATGGCGCGCGCGGTGACCGCGGAGATTTCCGAATTCTCGCAGGCGCGCCACGCTGCGGCCGGCATCCGGATTCACCTCGGGGTCCAGGTCACGGCGATCGAGGCCGATGGTGCGAAGGTCACCGGGGTCAGCCTGAGCAACGGCACGCACATCCCGGCCGATCTCGTCGTGGTCGGCGTCGGCGTGCTGCCGAATGTCGAACTCGCGGCGGAGGCCGGCCTTCCTGTCGCGTCCGGCATCATCGTCGACGAGCATCTTCTGACCGCCGATCCCCATATCTCCGCGATCGGCGATTGCGCGCTCTACACCAGCAAGCGCTTCGGTGCATCGTTGCGGCTGGAGTCGGTGCAGAATGCCACCGACCATGCGCGCTGCGTGGCGTCGCGGCTGACCGGCAAGACCGAGGTCTATGACGGCCTGCCGTGGTTCTGGAGCGACCAGGGCCCCGACAAGCTGCAGATGGCGGGGCTGACTACCGGCTACGACCGCGTCGTGGTGCGCGGCGACCGCGCGCAGGGCGCGTTCTCGGCGTTCTGTTATCGCGGCGACAAATTGCTCGGTATCGAGTCGGTCAACCGCGCCGGCGACCACATGTTCGGACGCAGGCTGCTCGGCGCCGGCGGCTCGATCACGCCGGAGCAGGCCGCGGATATGAGCTTCGATTTGAAGAGTGCGCTGGCCTAGCACCATTGTCGTCCCGGCCTAGTGCGCAATTGCGCACGGGAGCCGGGACCCATACGCCGCGGCCTCTCGATTTGAGGCGGTGCGGGTTGACCTCAGTTCAAGATAATTGAGGCCGGTGGTTATGGGTCCCGGCCTTCGCCGGGACGACCCGCGGAAAGAACGGCGCTAACTTCCTCCGCTGTCGGCATCGACGGCGCAGCTCCCATCCGTTGCACGCAGATCGAGGCGGCGATGTTGGCGTAGGCCAGCGCGTCGCCGAGCGGCCTGCCGATCGCGAGCTGTGCGGCGAGGGTACCGACGAAACAGTCGCCGGCTCCTGTGGTGTCGACAGCCTTGACCTCGCGCCCGGGCACCAGCAGCGGCTGGTCATCGACCAGTGCCAGCACGCCGCGCTTGCCGAGCGTGACGCAGACGGTCTTGCCGCGCCCCAAGGTTCGCGCCGCCTCGGCAAAACGGGAGGGAGCGTCGCTGTCGCGCAGTTCGGCTCCCGCAAGGAGGCTGAGCTCGGTCTCGTTGAGGATCAGGACGTCGACGAGATCGAGCAGCGCCTTGTCCGCCTGTCTCGCCGGCGCCGGGTTGAGGATCGTGGTGGCGCCGGCGGCGCGGGCGCGGCGGAAGAATGCGGCGATCGTCGGCAGCGGAATCTCGAACTGGCTGACCGCGACGTCACCTTTCGCAAGCACGGGTGCTGCAACATCATCGGCATCGACCAGCCCGTTGGCGCCCGGTACGACCACAATCGTGTTGTCGGCATTGGCAAGCGTGATGATCGCGGTGCCTGAATGCGTGCCTTCGGTGTCCTTGACGAAGGAGAGATCGACGCCTTGCGCGGCGAGAAAGGTTCTCAGCTCCTTTCCGAACGCATCAGTGCCGAGCCGGCCGATCAGCGTGGTCGGCACGCCCTGCTTGGCCGATGCCACCGCCTGGTTGGCGCCCTTGCCGCCGGGAAAATAGAGCACGGCCTCGCCGGCCACGGTCTCGCCCACCTTCGGATGGCGCCCGGCGGTCGCCACCACGTCCATGTTGATGCTGCCCGCGACGAAGACGCGCCCCATGCCCACTCCCTTTCAGCCCGTCAAGCCGCGGCGCCAAACTCCTGCTTCACCGCGGCGATGTCGGCGAGCGTCGGCAGGCCGGCCTCGTTGCCGAGCTTCTGGATCTTGAAGGTCGACGCCGCGCGCGCGAATTCGAAATGCTCGCGCCAGGCCTTTCCGGGATTGGCGAGATAGGAATAGATATAGGCACCGTGGAAGACGTCGCCGGCGCCGTTGGTGTCGATCACGCGCTTGCGCGGGATCGGAAACGCCGGCAGCGTCTGCACCGTACCCGCCTCGTCGTACCAGAGCAGGCCGCGCTCACCCATGGTGACGCCGCCGACCTTGCAGCCGCGGCTCTTGAGGTAGTCGAGCATCTGCTCCGGCGTCTTGTCCATCTGTTCGCACAGCCGTTCGGCGACGATCGCAACGTCGATGAAGGCGAGCAATTCATGCGTGTTGGTGCGCAGGCCGCCGCCGTCGAGCGAGGTCAGGATGCCGTCCTCGCGGCAGAGCTTGGCATAATGGATCGCGGCGTCCGGCTGGTGGCCGTCGATGTGGAGCGCGCGGCAGCCCTTGATGTTCAGCAGCGGAAAGGGGTGGATGTGCTGGTCGTCGCGGCAGCGGACGATGGCGCGCTTGCCGTCATTGGGCATGATGAAGGACAGCGAGGAGGAGTTGACCTTGCGGGGATGGAACGAGATGCCGTAGCGGTCGGCCATGTCCCAGAACATTCGTCCCAGCCAGTCATTGGCCATGGTGGCGATCAGGTCCGGCTCGATGCCGAGCTTGGCGCAGCAGAACGCCGCGGTCACCGCGTTGCCGCCGAACGAGACGGCGTAGGCGTCCGCGACGTGCTTCTCGTCGCCGACAGGCATGTGATCCGTGATGAAGGTGACGTCGATATAGGTCTGTCCAATGAAGAGAGCCTGCATTCGCTTCCCGTCGTCGCTTGGTGTGGTCCCGGCCGATGATCAGACTAGCACTGCTGGTCAGCCGATATCGCTGAAATTATTCGCAACCCTGCTTGGTTTGCAGGTAGAGATGATGGATGCGCCGCCCCGTTCTGGTATGCGGCATAACGGCCGCTGGCAGGCAGTGGTTCCGGGATTCGCAAGGAGAAGCACCATGACGGCAGATTTGGGGAGGCCAAGGCCATGATTACCGGTCTCGATCACGTCGTCGTCCTCACCGGCGACATTGTCGCCGCCAGCGCAGCCTATGAGACGCTGTTCGCGCGGGCGCCGGCCTGGCGCAACAGCGGCGACGGCGCCGACCGCGTGCTGTTCACGCTCGACAACACGACGCTGGAGTTGATGGCGCCGCGCGGCGACGATGCCGCCGCACAGCGCGTCCGCGGCGCGCTCGTGACGCAAGGCGAGGGGCTCGCGAGCCTCTGCTTCCGCACCAGCGATATCGCCAGGACACACCGCAGGCTCGACCGGCTGACGCTGAAGCCCGAGCCGGTCGCCGAGGTCGAGAGCCGTGACGAGGCGAGCGGCGCCACGCTGGCGTGGAAGCGCACGCGTGCAGCGACCGATGCGACGCGGGGCGTGCGGATGTTCTTCCTCGAGCGTGCGCAGGAGCGGCCGCTCTCGGTCCGCACCACGCCGGCCTCGATCACCGCGATGGATCATGTGGTGGTCTCGACCGCCGACCCGGAACGCGCCGCGGCGCTCTACGGCGCGCGGCTCGGGCTCGACATGGCGCTCGACCGGTCGCATCCCGATTGGGGCCGGCTGATGTTCTTCCGCTGCGGCGATCTCGTCGTCGAGGTCACGCACCGGCCGGGCAAGGGGAACGACAAGGCGGAGGCCGACGCGCCGGACCGGCTGCGCGGGATCTGCTGGCGCGTCGCCGATATCGATGCCACGCGGACGCGGCTGATTGCCGCCGGCGTCGACGTTTCCGAGATTCGCACCGGCCGCAAGCCCGGCACGCGCGTCACGACGGTGCGCAACGGCACGTGCGGCGTGCCGACGCTTCTGGTGCAGCCCTCGCAGGGAAAGCCAGACTAGCCCGCGCGTTGTGCGCGCGTCGTCACGGCAGCGTGCGTGGAGCAAGTCTTATCGTCATTCCGGGCGTGCGACGCACGAACCCGGAATCCATCGAGCCGCATGTTCCGTGGATGGGTGGATTGCGGGCTCTCGCTTCGCGAGCCCTCAGGTGCGCAACTGCGCACCGGGGAATGACGAAGCGGCGATTGTGCAAAAATTCCCGCACAACTGACACAACAACATTCGTTCTCAAACGTCGCGCGTCATGCTACATTCATCGTTTCAGCATCACGGGCGATTGATTTGGCGAGGCAAAGCGAATACAGAGATGGCAGCGCGACCCCCAGGGGATGCGGCTGCGGATTCTGGAGGCGGCCAAGCAGGAATTCGCCGCCCATGGCCTCGCCGGCGCGCGGGTCGACCGCATCGCGGCCAATGCCGGCGCCAACAAGCGCATGCTGTACTACCATGTCGGCAACAAGGAGGATCTCTATCTCGAGGTGCTGGAAGGCGCCTATGAGAAGATCCGCGCCGAGGAACGCACGCTCGACCTCGAGCATCTTGATCCGCCCGAGGCGATCGGGCGCCTGATCGACTTCACCTGGAACTATTTTCTGCGCAATCCCGAGTTCCTGGCATTGCTGAATACGGAAAACCTCGCCAAGGCGAAGCATCTGAAGCGCTCGACCAAAGTCAAGTCGATGCACTCGCCCTTTGTCGAGATGATCCGTACCGTGGTGACGCGCGGGGTCGAGAGCGGCGATTTCCGCGTCGCGGTCGATCCGGTGCAACTCTACATCTCGATCGCGGGCCTCGCGTTCTTCTACCTCTCCAACAGCGCGACGCTGAGCGTGATCTTCGGCCGCGACCTCCTGAAGAAGGATGCTCGCGACGAGCGCCTCGAGCACATGACCGCGCTGGTGCTGGCGGCGCTGACCGGAAAATCCGCGGCCGCATTCGGCGCGATGCCGCTGCGGCATGCCGCGGAACACCGCGTGGTGTGACGGGGCGCGGTTCATCCGCAACCCATATCGATAAAAATCCGTCTGACGAAAGTAGGGGATTTCAGCGCGATTTTGCCGCGTGTGAGGGGCTGGACAGTATTTATCCAACGGGTTAATTTCTGGCCGAACTGAGAAACTGCAAGGGAGCGTGACGTGGCGGAGGCAAAGAGCCCCTCAAGCCTGTCGAAGGTGCTGAATGCGGCGTGGCTGCGCCCGTTCCTGTTCCTCGTGGTCATCGTGGCGGCCTGGGATCTATCGATCCGCCTGTTCCACATTCCGGCCTATCAGATCCCGTCGCCCGGCGACGTCGTCGCAGTGTTGTGGAGCGACTGGCCGGAGCTGCTGCGGCAGTCCTGGCCGACCACCTATGCGACGCTCTGCGGTTTCCTGCTCTCGGCGCTGTTCGGCATTCCCGTCGCGATGCTGATCGCGGGCTCGAAGACGGTCGAGAGCTACGTCTATCCGCTGCTGGTGTTCTCCCAGTCGGTGCCGAAGATCGCGATCGCGCCGCTGTTCGTGGTGTGGTTCGGCTTCGGCATCATTCCCAAGGTGATCTCGGCGTTCCTGCTCGGTTTCTTCCCCGTCGTGGTCTCGGCGGTGCAGGGCTTCAAGTCGGTCGATCCCGACATGGTCGACCTCGCGCGGGCGATGCAGGGCAGCCGCTTCAAGGTGTTCTGCGCGGTCAACCTGCCGCACGCGATGCCCGCGATCTTCTCCGGCCTGAAGGTGTCGGTGACGCTCGCCGTCGTCGGCGCCGTGGTCGGCGAATTCGTCGGCTCCAATTCCGGCATCGGCTATGTGATGCAGCGCTCGATCGGTACCTTCGACCTGCCGACGATGTTCGCCGCGCTGGTGATCCTGGCGCTGCTCGGCGTCATCCTGTTCTGGATCGTCGACCGCATCGAGCGGCTGGTGATCCCCTGGCACGTCAGCCAGCGCGACGACATCAGCTTCGCTTCCTAGCGCAGCAAACGAACAAGCGGCCCATACAAGGGCCGGATCATAAAGGGAGAACAACCATGAAGCGTTTGATTGCGGTCGCCGGCGCCGCACTGGCATGGACCGCGCTCGCGGTGGCCCCGGCATCCGCAGCCGACAAGGTCGTGCTGATGCTGAATTGGTACGTCTATGGCGAGCACGCGCCGTTCTATTACGGCAAGGCCAAGGGCATCTATGCCGCCGAGGGCATCGACCTCGAGATCCAGGAAGGCCGCGGCTCGGCTGCGACCACGCAGGCGGTCGCGGCCAAGACCGCCGATTTCGGCTATGTCGACGTGCCCACCATGATGCGCGCCGCAGTGAAGGGCGCGCCTGTGATCGCAACCGGCGTCTTGCTGCAGACCAGCCCGATGTCGGCGATGGGCTTCGTCGACAAGAACATCAAGAAGCCGGAGGACATCAAGGGCAAGACGGTCGCGATCACGCCCGCGGATTCCATGACGCAGATCTGGCCGCTGTTCCTGAAGAAGACCGGTCTGAAGGAAAGCGATTTCCAGACAGTTGCGGGCGACGGCCAGACCAAGCTCAACGCCGTGATCAACGGCCAGGCCGATCTCCTGCTCGGCTACGTCATGGACCAGTCGATGAAGATCAAGGACGCCACCGGTAAGGACGTCTATCCGATCAAGTTCGCCGACTACGGCATCAATATGGTCTCGTCGGGCATCATCGCCAATTCCGACTATGTGAAGGCCAATGCCGACCTGGTCCGCCGCTTCATGTCGGCGACGACAAAGGCGGTGGAAGCCGCGGAGAAGGATTCGAAGGCCGCGGCGCAGGCGATCCTCGACGCCAACCCGAAGGGCGGCAAGATCGATACGCTGACCCAGGGCTTCGAGCTGACGATCCCGCTCTACCGCACGCCGGAGACCAAGGACAAGCGGCCGTTCCAGGTCACCGACCAGAACATGACGGAGTCGGTCAACCTCATGGTCGAGTATGGCGGCCTCGATGCCAAGGCGAAGGCCAATCCGAAGGCGTTCTACACCAACGACTATCTGCCGAAGGGTAATTCGTGAACCACTTGTATCAGCCGTCGTCCCTGCCGAGTGCGCACTTGCGTACGGAGCGGGGACCCATAACCACCGGCGTCAATTGTTGCGGAAGGTCTCTCCCCGTGTGCCCGAACCAGAAGCCGCGGCGTATGGGTCCCTGCTTTCGCAGGGACGACGGGTGGAGAGGATCGCGATGAATCCAGCAACCAAACCCGCTGACGCCGTCCAACCCGCGGCGCATCTGCGGCTGGTGTCGGACCGCGCGGCCGGCGCTGCGCCGGGCATCAAGCTGTCGGGCGTGTCGAAGACCTACCGGTCGCGCGATGGCGACGTGCCGTCGCTGCGGCCGCTCGACTTCACCATCAATGACGGCGAGTTCTTTGTCGTGGTCGGGCCCTCAGGCTGCGGCAAGTCCACGCTGCTGAAGATGATCTCGGGCCTGCTGCCGCCGACATCAGGAGAGGTGCTGGTCGACGGCGAGGTGGTGACCAAGCCGCACGGCAATGTCGGCATCGTGTTCCAGAACGCGCTGCTGCTGCCGTGGCGCAACATCCTTTCCAACGTGATGCTGCCGATCGACATGAAGCAGCTCGCCCGCGACAAATATCTCGCCCGCGCCAGGGAGCTCCTGAAGCTCGTCGGCCTCGAAGGCTTCGAGAAGAAGCTGCCCTGGCAGCTCTCCGGCGGCATGCAGCAGCGCGCCTCGATTTGCCGCGCGCT
The DNA here is from genome assembly GCF_002289535.1 of Bradyrhizobium sp. UFLA03-84. NCBI lineage: Bacteria > Pseudomonadati > Pseudomonadota > Alphaproteobacteria > Hyphomicrobiales > Nitrobacteraceae > Bradyrhizobium > Bradyrhizobium sp. UFLA03-84. The sequence continues at coordinate 1,422,320 of NZ_NSJY01000013.1, forward strand.
GGTGCACGATCCCAAGATCATGCTGATGGACGAGCCGTTCGGCGCGCTCGATGCCATGACGCGGGAGCGGATGAACGTCGAGCTGATGCGGATCCAGCGCGAGACCGGCAAGACGGTGCTGCTGATCACGCACTCGATTCCCGAAGCCGTGTTCCTCGCCGACCGCGTGCTCGTCATGACCGAGCGGCCCGGCGCGATCGCGGCGATTTACGACGTGCCGATGCCGCGGCCGCGCTCGCTCGACACGATGTCCGATCCCGTCTTCACCGAACTGGTGCAGCGGATCCGCAAGCATTTCTTCACGCAGGGGTCGCTGGACTGAACCGAGCCTACGATGCCGCTTCGCCTCAAAGTCAAAGATATCGCCTTCTTCGAACGGCCGCTGCCCTTCGCCCGGCCATTCCGCTTCGGCGCGGTGACGATCACGGCGTCGACGCAGCTGTTCGTGCGGGTCGAGATCGAGGTGGAGGGCAAGGGCCGGGCGACCGGCGCCGGCGCCGAAATGCTGGCGCCGAAATGGTTCGACAAGCGGCCGCATCTGACGGAAGTGCAGTCGCTCGACGGCCTGCGCCGCTCGCTCGCGATTGCACGCGAGCTCTATCTGGCGAACCGGGATTTTAAGACCGCGTTCGGCCTGCATGCCCGGTGTATCGGCGCACAGGTCGCGGCCTGTGCCGCCGAGGACATCCCGCCGCTCGCCGCCGGCTTCGGCCCGGCCGAGATCGACAAGGCGATCCTGGACGCGCTGCTGCGCGCGGCCGGCGTCAATTTCTTCGACGGCATGGCCGGCAACATCGCTGGTATCGACGCGCGGCTGACGCCCGATCTCGATGACGCCGCGATCGCCCGCTTCCTTGCGACGCGCCAGCGGCTCGATCGTGTCGCCGTCAGGCACACGGTCGGGATGGACGACACGGTCGAAGGCGAGGGCGGTGTCGCCGACCGTAACGAGAATGCCGGTGCGCGGTATTTCAAGCTCAAGCTGAACGGCGATCCTGCTCACGATGCGGCGCGGCTAAAGCGGATCGGCGGCGAGCTTGCAAAGCTGCCTTATGCCATCAAGGTGACGCTCGACGCCAACGAGCAGTATGCCGACCTCGCCGCGCTGAATGCGCTGGCCGAGCGGCTCGACCATGACGCGGCATTGCGGCCGATCGCGGCGAACCTGCTCTATATCGAACAGCCGATGCCGCGCGATATCACTAGGGCGTCGCCGCTCGGGCCGTTGGCGGCGCGCAACTTCATCATCGACGAGGCCGACGATTCCTACGACGCATTCCCGCAGGCGCGGGCGCTCGGCTATCGCGGCATCTCCTCGAAATCGTGCAAGGGCATCTACAAGTCGATCATCAATGCGACGCGCGCGGCGACGTGGAGTTCCGATGGCGATCGGTACTTCATCAGCGGCGAGGACCTGACCTGCCAGGCCGGGCTCGGCGTGCAGCAGGATCTCGCGCTCGGAGCACTGATCGGCATTCCCCATGCCGAGCGCAACGGGCATCACTACGTCGACGGCTTTGCCGACACCCCGGCTGACGAGGCCGACGCCTTCCTCACCGCGCATCCCGACCTCTACACGCGCGTCGGCGGCAAGGTCCGCCTTGCGATCCATGACGGCGATCTCCTGACCGGATCGATCGCCGCCGCCTCGGGCTTTGCCAGTTCGATCCATCCGGACTGGTCCACCATGCAGCCGCTGAAGCGGCCAACACCACGCGTTTCGCAGGAGCAGACAGTATGACGACCAAACGCCTCGGCCTGATCATGAACGGCGTCACCGGCCGGATGGGACTCAACCAGCATCTGATCCGCTCGATCGTCGCGATCCGCGAGCAGGGCGGCGTGCAGCTCGCGAACGGCGACCGCATCATGCCCGATCCGATCCTGGTCGGCCGCGACGCCGAGAAGGTCGCCGGCCTCGCCAAACGCTACAATATCGAGCGTCACACCACCGATCTCGATCGCGCGCTCGCCGACACGAACGACACCGTGTTCTTCGATGCCGCGACCACGCAGGCGCGGCCCTCGCTGCTGACCAAGGCGATCAATGCCGGCAAGCATGTCTATTGCGAGAAGCCGATCGCGACCAATCTCGAGGAAGCCGTCGCGGTCGTGAAGCTGGCCAATTCCAAGGGTCTCAAGCACGGCACGGTGCAGGACAAGCTGTTCCTGCCCGGCCTGAAGAAGCTCGCCTTCCTGCGCGACTCCGGCTTCTTCGGCCGGATGCTCTCGGTGCGCGGCGAGTTCGGCTACTGGGTGTTTGAGGGCGGCTGGCAGGAAGCGCAGCGGCCGTCATGGAACTACCGCGCCGAGGACGGCGGCGGCATCATTCTGGATATGGTCTGCCACTGGCGCTACGTGCTCGACAATCTGTTCGGCGAAGTCGAGAGCGTGGTCTGCATCGGCACGACCGATATTCCCGAGCGCTATGACGAGAAGGGCAAGAAATACCAGGCGACCGCCGACGATTCCGCTTACGCCACCTTCCGCCTGAAGGGCGGCGTGATCGCGCATATCAACATGAGCTGGGTGACGCGGGTTTACCGTGACGACCTCGTCACCTTCCAGGTCGACGGCACCCATGGCTCGGCGGTCGCGGGCCTGACCGACTGCATGATCCAGGCGCGCCAGGCGACGCCGCGGCCGGTGTGGAATCCGGACGAGAAGCGCATGCACGATTTCTATGCCGACTGGCAGAAGCTCCCCGAGAACGTCGTCTACGACAACGGCTTCAAGGAGCAGTGGGAGATGTTCATCCGCCATGTCTGCGAGGATGCGCCCTACAAATACACCCTGCTCGAAGGCGCCAAGGGCGTGCAGCTCGCCGAATGCGCGCTGAAGAGCTGGAAGGAGCGGCGCTGGATCGACGTCGCGCCGATCGCAGTCTGAGAAGGGACCTTGCCATGAACAAGCCAGTCCTGCCGATGTCGTCCCTGTCATTGAAGCTGCCGACCGCCGGTGGCGGCCTTGAGACCTATCGCCTGGCGGCGTCGCGGACCTTTCCGGCAAAGCTCGAGGGCACGCTCAACCGCGTGGCGTTCTCTGCGGCCCATGTGGTGGCCGATCCCCGCGCCGACGTGGATCCCTGGCTGACGGCCGCGATCGACTGGGACAAGACGATCGCATTCCGCGAGCATGTCTGGGACCTCGGGCTCGGTGTCGCCGAGGCGATGGACACCGCGCAGCGCGGCATGGGGCTGGATTGGGCGACCTCGCTCGAATTGATCCAGCGCTCGGTGAAGGCGGCGAAGGCGAGGGGCAACGCGCTGGTGTTTTCGGGCGCCGGCACCGATCATCTCGCTGTGGAAGACGCCAGGTCGATCGACGATGTGATCCGCGCCTATGAGGAGCAGATCGCGGCGGTGGAGAAAGCCGGCGGCCGCATCATCCTGATGGCCTCGCGCGCGCTGGCAAAGCTCGGCAAGACCGCGGACGATTACGCTAGGGTTTATGACCGCGTGCTTTCGCAGGTCCGCGAGCCGGTGATCATCCACTGGCTCGGCGACATGTTCGATCCGGCGTTGTCAGGCTACTGGGGCACGGCCGATCTCGACAGGGCGATGGACACCGCGGTTGCGATCATCAACGCCAATGCGGCCAAGGTCGATGGCGTCAAGGTTTCGCTGCTCGACAAGCAGCGCGAAATCGACATGCGGCGGCGGCTCGACCCACGTGTGAAGATGTACACCGGCGACGACTTCAACTACGCCGAACTGATCGCCGGCGACGACAAGGGATTTTCCCACGCGCTGCTCGGCATCTTCGATGCGATCGCGCCGGCGGCATCCTATGCGCTGTCGCGGCTCGCGGCGGGCGACGAGGCCGGATTCCATGACGTGCTGGGGCCGACCGTGCCGCTGTCGCGCCATATCTTCAAGGCGCCGACCCGCTTCTACAAGACCGGCATCGTGTTCATGGCGTACCTCAACGGCCACCAGGATCACTTCACGATGGTAGGCGGGCAGGAGAGCGCGCGCTCGACCCTGCATCTCGCCGAACTGTTCCGGCTTGCCGATCAGGCGGGGCTGCTCGCCGATCCGGAGCTCGCGACGCGCCGGATGACGACGATCCTCGCCACCCGTGGCATCGACGCCTGATGCGCGACTTTTCCAGAGATCACCGCTGGCTGTCGCTGAACACGGCGACAGTCCGCAAGCAGGGCGATCTTCTCGCTATCATCGACGCCTGTGCGCGCCATGGCATCCGCGCCATCGATCCCTGGCGCGACCAGGTCGCTGCCGTCGGCCTCGACCGTGCGGTGCGCGCGGTCAGGGACGCCGGGCTCGATCTCTCGGGCTATTGTCGCGGCGGCATGTTCACGGCCGACAGCGCACATCGCGCCGCGGCCCGCGACGACAACCGCCGCGCAGTCGACGAGGCGGCGGCGCTCGGCGCCTCCTGCATCGTGCTCGTGGTCGGTGGCCTGCCGCAATATTCGCGGCCGGGCAGTGCGGCCTCGAAGGACATCGCGGCGGCGCGCCATCAGGTGCATGACGGCATCGCCGAGATGCTTGAATATGCCAAGCAGGTGAAGCTGCCGCTGGCGATCGAGCCGCTGCATCCGGCCTATGCCGCCGACCGCGCCTGCGTGAACACGACAAAGCACGCGCTCGACATCTGCGACGCGCTCGATCCCGGCCGCAGCGGCGCGATCGGCGTCGCGCTCGACGTCTATCACATCTGGTGGGATCCCGAACTCAAGAGCCAGATCGTGCGCGCCGGCAGGGATCGCCTGCTCGCATTCCATGTCTGCGACTGGCTGGTGCCGACCAGGGACATCCTCAACGACCGCGGCATGATGGGCGACGGCGTGATCGACATCAAGTCGGTGCGCGCGCTGGTCGAGGCGCAGGGCTTTGCCGGTTATTCGGAGATCGAGATATTCTCCAATGACTGGTGGGGCCGGCCGCTCGACGACGTGCTGCGGACCTGCATCGAACGGCACCGGACGGTGGTCTGACCCGCCAGCCTCGTCCGGTGGACAAGGCGAGGCATGCCCGTTATTCCGGTTCGTGCCGAGCGTGCACGGTGCAGAAGCGCCGTTGCGCGCCGCGACCCGGGTCTGCGGAGCACGATATGCGTCTGAGCGATTGTCATAATTTCCACGATTTCCGGGAGCTGGCGAGGCGGCGGCTTCCAGGGCCGATCTTCGACTATATCGACGGCGCCGCGGACGATGAGGCGACGCTTCGCCAGAACACGGCGAGCTTCGAGTGCTGCGATCTGGTGCCCAACGTCCTGCGCGGCGTGGAGAATGTCGATCTTTCGGTCACCGTGATGGGCCAGAAGCTGGCGACGCCATTCTACTGTTCACCGACCGCGCTGCAGCGCCTGTTTCATCATCAGGGTGAACGCGCCGTCGCGGCGGCGGCCGCGAAGTACGGCACCATGTTTGGCGTCTCCTCGCTCGGCACCGTCAGCCTCGAGGAATTGCGCAAGGCGTATGATACGCCGCAGGTCTACCAGTTCTACTTCCACCGGGATCGCGGCCTGAACACGGCGATGATGCAGCGCGCCAAGCAGGCCGGCGTCAACGTCATGATGTTGACGGTCGACAGCATCACCGGCGGCAACCGCGAGCGCGATCTGCGCACCGGCTTCTCGATCCCGTTCAAGCTGACGCTTGGCGGCATGCTGCAGTTTGCCATCAAGCCGGCATGGGCCATCAATTACGTCACCCATGAAAGCTTCAAGCTGCCGCAACTCGACGAGCATGTCGACATGAGCGGCGGCGCGATGTCGATCGGACGTTATTTTACGGAGATGCTCGATCCCGCCATGACATGGGATGACGTCGCCAAGATGGTCCGGGAGTGGAATGGCCAATTTTGCCTGAAGGGCATCATGTCGGTCGAGGATGCCAAACGCGCGGTCGAGATCGGCTGCACGGGCATCATCCTGTCCAATCACGGCGGCCGGCAGCTCGATGGCTCCCGGGCGGCGTTCGATCAGCTCGCCGAGATCGTCGATGCGGTGGGTGACCAGATCGATGTGATGATGGACGGCGGCATCAAGCGCGGCACCCATGTGCTGAAGGCGCTGTCGCTCGGCGCCAAGGCCGTCGGCGTCGGACGCTTCTATCTCTACCCGCTTGCGGCGGCCGGGCAGGCGGGAGTTGAGCGGGCGCTCGGCCTCATGCAGGCCGAACTGGTGCGGGACATGCGGCTGATGGGGTGCTCCTCGATCAGCCAGCTTTCTCGCGCAAACCTGCGGTTCAGATAGCCGTTACGTCAGATCCTGCGTCAACACGGCGCCGATCTGCTCCAGCGCCCAATCGACCTGGTCGCCGGTGATCACCAGCGGCGGCGCGACCCGGATGGTGTGCTCGTGGGTGTCCTTGGCCAGGATGCCTTTCTCCCGCAGCAGCTCGCAATAGCGGCGCGCGGGACCGGCCTCGGGGTGAAGCTCGACCGCCAGCATCAGCCCGCGTCCGCGCACCTCGCGAACGGTGTTGGCGCGGATGCTGCGCAGGCCGTCGAGGAAGCGCGCGCCCTGGACGGCCGCGTTCTCGATCATGCCTTCGTCGACCAGCGCGCGCAGCGCCGCGCGGGCAACCGCGCAGGCGAGCGGATTGCCGCCGAACGTCGAGCCGTGCTGGCCGGGCTTCAGGGTGCCGAGCACCTCGTTGTTGGAGAGCACGGCCGAGACCGGATAGAAGCCGCCGGACAGCGCCTTGCCGAGCAGCGTGACGTCGGCCTCGATTCCTTCGTGCTGTTCCGCCAGCAGCTTGCCGGTGCGGCCGAGCCCGGTCTGGATCTCGTCGAAGACCAGCATGATGTTGTTGCGCGTGCAGAGCTCGCGGACTTCGGCGAAATAGCCCGCAGGCGGAATGATGACGCCGGCCTCGCCCTGGATCGGCTCGACCAGGAAGGCAACGGTGTTGGGCGTGATCGCCTCCTCGAGCGCCCTGGCGTGGCCGAACGGAATGATCCTGAAGCCCGGTGCGAACGGACCGAAATGCGCGCGTGTGTCCGGGTCGGTGCTGAAGCCGACGATCGCCAGCGTGCGGCCGTGGAAATTGTCGGCGCAGACGATGATCTCGGCCTTGCCGTCAGGCACGCCCTTGACCTCGTAGCCCCATTTGCGCACCGACTTGATCGCGCTCTCCACCGCCTCCGCGCCGCTGTTCATCGGCAGCACCTTGTGGGAGCCGGTCAATCCGGCGAGTTCCTCGTAGAACGGTGCGAGCTGATCGTTGTGGAAGGCCCGCGAGGTCAGCGTCAGGCGGCCGGCCTGCTCGATCATGGCGGCGAGGATCTTTGGATGGCAGTGGCCCTGGTTGACCGCCGAATAGGCCGAAAGACAATCGAGGTAGCGTTTGCCGTCGGTATCCCAGACCCAGACGCCTTTGCCGCGCGACAGCACGACGCCGAGCGGCGCGTAGTTCTGGGCGCCAAACTGCGCTTCCCTGGCGATGAAATCGGAGACTGGCGGACGCATGGCTCGTCACTCCAGTTGTGCAGCACTGACACGGTGAGGTGTCGGTCGATCACATCATAGCTGATTTGGGGATCGGCCCGCCTGCCTTAAAGGATGGCTGTGCACCAAATTTGGTGGATTCTGTCAGCGCTGCTGCGCTACGAATCCTGGTCGCGGTGCGCGATCTCGAGCGTGACGAGCCGGGCAAGCAGCGTCGCCGGATAGAGCTGGCCGAAGATCGCCTCGACATTGCACAGGCTGCGCGCCATCGGATGCAATGGCGCGACGTCGCCATAGCCGGTTGTCGTCAACGTGGCGAAAGAGAAATAGATCAGCTGGCTTGCGAGCGACGGACGGTCCTCGACCTTCATGCCGGCAAACGCATCGGGCACCAGCGTGCCGATGAACGTGTAGAGCGCCGCGAAGATCACGGCCACCGTGAGATAGAGCAGGACCGCGCCGATGACACGGTGATAGGTGACGCGTCCCGGCGCGAAGGTCGCGCGCGCCACCGTCACCGCCATCGTGAGGCCGACCAGGAGCCAGGAGGCGGCGAACAGGTTGAGGTCGAGGATCGAGGGCGAGCGCAGCCGCAGGATCGCGCCGGTGACGATCATCGCGAGCGCGACCAGCATGGTGGCGACGGCAATCGCGCTGCCCGACATCACGAACACGCCGCCGACAAGGAAGATGGCAAGCAGCAGCTCGAACACCTGGAATTCGAACAGGCCGAGCGCCTGCAACGGCGCCACCACGAACATCATGACCAGCAGCAGCACGGTCAGCACCGTCAGCAGCGAATCGCCCCAGCGCTCGCGCAATTGCTCTGGGGTCATCGGATCACGCGCCGCGTCGGCATGGCACGCTGAGGAAGCCGCGGAAGCGCACCCGGCCGCCGCGCACCGGCTCGCTGTCGAGCACGTAGTTTGGGAAACGGGCCAGGAAGCGCGAGATCGCGATCGCGCCTTCGAGCCGCGCCAGCGCCATCCCGGCGCATTGATGCGCGCCGGTCCCGAAGGCGAGGTGGCGGTTCGGCGTGCGTGCGACGTCGAAGCCTTCGGGGTTGGGAAATTGCGCGGGGTCACGGTTGGCGGCGCCGATGCACAGCGTGACCAGCGTACCGGCCGGCAGCTTGATGCCGGCAAGCTCGGTCTCTTCCACGATCATGCGGTTGCCGAGCTGGTTGGAGCTTTCGTAGCGCAGCATCTCCTCGACCGCGGTCTTGATCAGCTCGGGCTGGGCGAGCAGCCGCTGCTTCTGATCTGGATATTGGGTGAGCGTCACCAGCCCGTTGCCGATCAGATTGGTCGTGGTCTCGTGGCCGGCGTTGAGCAGGAAGATGCAGTTGTGCAGCAATTCCTTCGCGGTCAGCCGCTCGCCATTGTCCTCGCCCTGGATAAGCCGGGTCAGCACGTCGCGTTCGGGATTGCCGGGCCTTGCGCGGCGGCGTTCGACGAGGGTTTCGAGATAGGCGAGGAAATCCTTCACCGCGTTGTTGCCGCGGTCGAACGCGTCCTTGCCGATCACCGGCTCCAGCGCGCCCAAAATCGCCAGCGACCAGTCGCGCAGCGGTTCGCGCTCGTCATGCGGCACGTCGAGCAGATTGCCGATCACCTCGACCGGGATTGCCGAGGCGAAATCCTCGATCAGCTCGAAGCGCTCTTTGGCGGCGATCCGGTCGAGCAGGCTGTCGACCAGAGCGATCAGGTCCGGCTCCATGCTGGCGATCGCCCGCGGCGACAACGCGCCCATGATCAACCGACGCACGCGGGTGTGCGCCGGCGGGTCGTTGAAGACGAGGCTGGTCGTGTGGTGCTCGTAGAGCAGCGAGTCGCCGTATTTCGGCAGGAACTCCTTCTTCTTGTCGGAGGAGAATACCTTGGTGTTCTTGTAGGCGGCGATCAGGTCGTCGTAGCGGGTGAGAAAATAGCAGCCGTTCGGCAGCCGCTTGACCGGCGCATGCTCGCGCAGCGCGCGATAGGTCGGGTAGGGGTTGGCGTAGAAGTCGGCCGTCAGCTTCTCCAGGTCGAAGCCGTCAGCCAGCTCGCGCGCGTGCCCGTCCATGGCGGATATCCAACCCCTATTAGTTTCATTTGCAACTATCGTAAGCCGCAGACGGCGGCCGCGCAACACAATTTGCAAGCTGACGGAACAGCGCACCGCGCCGCGCGATGCCTGCAAATCGCAGAGCCATATGCGGTTTTGCGCTTTGATGAAGCGCGCGCGCCCCTCTACAGTCGCGGCCAAACAAGAGAGAGCCGGAAACGCCAATGCATGCCCGTGCCGACACCGTGGCCTCCTGGCCCGAGGAGATCTTTTCGATATTGCAGCGCTTCGAGGTGCGCCAGGTGCCCTACGTGCCGGACGCCGGGCATTCGGAGCTGATCGAGCGCGTGCTGGGGTCGTCATCGATGCGCGGCATTGCGCTGACGACCGAGGAAGAGGGCGTGGCGCTGCTCGCTGGCGCCTGGGCCGGCGGCCAGCGCGGCGTGCTGCTGATGCAGTCGAGCGGGGTCGGCAATTGCATCAACATGCTGTCGCTGGTGCAGATCTTCCGCCTGCCGTTCCTCACCCTCGTGACGATGCGCGGCGAATGGGGCGAGTTCAATCCGTGGCAGGTGCCGATGGGCTCGAACACGCAAGGCATTCTCGAATTGTCGGGGATCAAGGTATTGCGGGCCTCGCGGCCTGACGAGGTGCGCGAAGTCGTCGAGGCCGGCGCGGCGCAGGCCTACAATGCCTGCACGCCCACCGCCGTCCTGCTGTCGCAGCGCCTGATCGGGGCAAAGGTCTTCACCAAATGAGCAAAGCCAATCTCCTCGACCGCCGCGCCGTGGTTGCCGAACTGCTGCGGGATCGCAAGGGCGCCTTCGCTGTCGGCGGTCTCGGTGCCTCGACCTATGACATCGCTGCGGCCGGCGACCACGACCGCAATTTCTATCTCTGGGGCGGCATGGGCGGCGCCGTCATGATCGGGCTCGGCCTCGCGCTGGCGCAGCCGACGCTGCCGGTCGTCGTGATCACCGGCGACGGCGAGATGCTGATGGGGATGGGGAGCCTTGCGACCGTCGCGCTGCAGCAGCCGAAAAACCTCTCGATCATCGTGCTGGACAACGAGGCCTATGGGGAGACCGGCGGCCAGAGCAGCCATACCGGTGGAACCGCCGACCTCGTGGGTGTTGCCAGAGCCTGCGGAATTGGAGATAGCCGCTCGATCAGCACGATGGCCGAGGTCGAGGCATTTGCCTCGTCTTTGCAAGACGTTACGGCGGGGCCGCGGTTCGCGAGCGCGAAGATCGACGGGGCCAATCTGGAACGCGTGCTGTCCAGTCGGGACGGCACCTACATCGTGAACCGCATCAGGGGATCGATCGGCCACACTCCAATTTAAAGTAGCTTTCGCGGTGCAATAGAACCTTGACTTTTGGTAAAGTGAGTGATTACTCACGACCCAAATGTCTACCTTACGCATGACGAGTGACTTGCGGCGTCAGTTGATCCTGAGCGCCGCAAAGCGGTGTTTCGCCCGCAACGGCTTTGCCGGCACCACGACAAAGAGCGTGGCGGCCGCGGCTGCCATTTCGGAAGGGCTGCTGTTCAAGCACTTCCCGTCGAAGGCCGCGCTCTACGCCGAGATCCTTGCCGAGGAGTGCGAGGCGGATCCCGATCTCGCGCATCTGCTCGGCCAGGAGCCGTCGACCGCGACGCTGGTCGAACTGGTGCAGGGCATGGTCGGCCACTTCATGCAACTGCGCGATGCGCCGGACCAGGAAGAGACACAGCGGATGCGGCTGATGGTGACGAGCCATCTCGACGACGGCGAGTTCGCGCGGCTGCTCTACGACAAGGTCGGCAAGCTGATCGGTCCGACCTTCGCCGCCTCGCTCGAGCGGGCGATCGCCGCCGGCGAGGCGACACGGATCGGCGACGAGCCGCTCAACCTGTTCTGGTTTGCGCACCACACCGTGCTTATGGGTGCGCTGACGCAGCTGCCTGCGACACCTTGTCTCCCCTATGGCGATGCTGCTGCGGCGGAGCGGCAGCTTTGCCAGTTCATTCTTCGCGGTATCGGACTTACCGAAGCCGCAATTTCAACTCATTTGAGCCGCCAGCCGTCGCCGAGCGCAGGACCGTCGGTAACTGCAGAAAGTGCATGACATGAATATCCAGACCGAAAGCCACATCTCGGGTCAACCGATCAAGGAGAAACAAGCCAAGCGTCCCGTCCGCATGGTGCGCTGGTTCATCATCGTAGGCCTGTTGCTGGCCCTGCTGGTCGGCGCGCTGGTCGGTTTCAACGCCTTCCGCAGCCACATGATCGCGCAGTTCTTCGCCAACAATAAGCCGCCGCCGTCGAACGTCACGGCCGCCGAGGCGAAGACGGAAGTGATTCCGAATCTGTTGACCGCTGTCGGCGATCTCGTCGCCGTGCACCAGGTCAACGTCACGACCGACGTGCCGGGCCGCATCACCGAGATCCTGTTCACCGCCGGTAGCCATGTGAAGGCAGGCACGCCGCTGGTGCAGCTGTTCGACGCGCCGGAGCAGGGCGATCTCGCCAGCTTCAAGGCGCAGGCGACCGTGGGCGAGCAGCAGCTCGACCGCGCCAAGCAGCTCGCGTCGCGCCAGTTCGGGCCGCAGTCGACAGTCGATACGGCGCAGGCGACCTACGACCAGGCCAAGGCGGGCATCGCCAAGACCGAGGCGCTGATCTCGCAGAAGCTGGTGCGCGCACCGTTCGAAGGCGATCTCGGCGTGCGCCAGGTCGAAGTCGGCCAGTATCTGACGGCCGGCACGCAGATCGTGTCGCTGACCGATCTGTCGGTGCTGTATGCCAACCTGACCGTGACCGAAAAGCAGAGCTCGCAGATCAAGGTCGGTCAGGCCGTGCGGATCGCGGTCGACGCCTATCCGGGCCGCACCTTCGATGGCAAGATCACGACCATCGAGCCGCAGATCGCGACCGACACCCGCAACATCCGGGTTCAGGCCACGATCCAGAATCCGGACAGCATCCTCAAGCCCGGCATGTTCGCGACCACCACGATCGTGCTGCCGGACAAGCCGCCGGTCGTCACGGTTCCTGAAACCGCGGTCGACTACACGCTGTACGGCGACTCGGTATTCCTGATCACCGAGAAGAAGGGCGAGGACGGCAAGACCACCCTGACCGCGGACCGCACCTTCGTGAAGACGGGCAATCGCGTCGAGGGCCGGGTCGAGATCCTCAAGGGCCTGAAGGCCGGCGACAAGGTCGTGGCCGTCGGCCAGATCAAGCTGCAGTCGGGCATGGCGGTTGCGATCTCGACCGACCCGGCGCCGCCGGTCCCGGCCGAGCCGCCGCGCTACTGATCCCGATCATCTGAACTCGGAGGGCCTGCTGGCCCTCCGCCACATGTTGCCGCAACCGGCAGACAACACGAATCGAGTTGGCGATGGCCTTCACTGATATTTTCATCAAGCGCCCGGTGCTGTCGGTCGTCGTCAGCCTGCTGATCCTTCTGATCGGCTTGCGCGCGGCGATGGTGCTGCCGATCCGGCAATATCCGAATCTGTCGAACACCGTCGTGACGATTACGACGTCATATCCCGGCGCGTCGCCGGAGCTGATCAACGGCTTCATCACGACGCCGATCGAGCAGGCCGTCGCGTCGGCCGAAGGCGTCGACTACATGACGTCGAACTCGGTGCTCGGCACCTCGACGATCCAGGTCTACGTCAAGCTCAATCACGATCCGAACCAGGCGCTCACCGAGGTGCTCGCCAAGGTCAACTCGGTCAAATACCTGATCCCGAAGGAAGCCTTCGACCCGGTCGTGACCAAGGCGACCGGCGACACCATCGCCGTGATGTATCTCGGCTTCTCCAGCGAGGAGCTGACCGGATCGGCGATCTCGGACTATCTGACCCGCGTCGTGCAGCCGGTGCTCTCGACGGTCGACGGCGTCGCTTCGGCCGACATCCTCGGCGGCCAGACCTTTGCGATGCGCGTCTGGCTCGATCCGACCCGGATGGCCGGGCGCGGCGTCTCGCCCAACGACGTTGCGGCTGCGATCGCCGCCAACAACTTCCAGGCGGCGGCCGGCCAGACCAAGGGCTTCTTCATCGTCTCCAACGTCTCGGCCAATACCGACCTTCAGAACATCGATCAGTTCAAGCGAATGATCGTGAAGGCGAAGGACGGCGGCTTCGTGCGCATCGAGGACATCGCGACGGTGGAGCTCGCGGCGCAGTCGACCGACGCCAGCGTCGCCTTCAACGGCGAGCATGCGATCTTCATCGGCATCAAGGCGACGCCGCAGGGCAACCCGCTGACCCTGGTGAAGGGCGTGCGCGCGCTGTTCCCCGACCTCGAGCGCAATTTGCCGCCGTCGATGAAGATGAAGGTGGCCTACGACTCCACCAAGTTCATCCAATCGTCGATCGACGAGGTCGAGAAGACGCTGACCGAAGCGGTCTTGATCGTCGTCGTCGTCATCTTCCTGTTCCTGGCCTCGCTGCGGTCGGTGATCATTCCCGTCGTCACCATTCCGCTGTCGCTGATCGGCGTCTGCATCCTGATGCTGGCGGCCGGCTTCAGCTTCAACCTGCTGACGCTGCTGGCGATGGTGCTCGCGATCGGTCTCGTGGTCGACGACGCCATCGTGGTGGTGGAGAACATCCATCGACATCTCGAGGAGGGCCTGCCACCCGTGCAGGCATCACTAAAAGGCGCGCGCGAAATCGTCGGCCCCGTCGTCTCGATGACGATCACGCTGGCGGCGGTGTACGCGCCGATCGGATTCCTCGGCGGCGTGACCGGTACGCTGTTCCGCGAATTCGCCTTCACGCTGGCCGGCTCGGTGATCGTGTCGGGCGTGATCGCGCTGACGCTGTCGCCGATGATGTGCTCGGTGTTCCTCAAGAGCGCGGAAGAGGGGCGTTTCGCCAAGCTGGTCAATCGCGTGTTCGGCGCGGTGACCCGCGCCTATGGCCGCCAGCTCGACCGCTCGCTCGACTACCGTCCGATCACGGCGCTGTTCGCCGTGACCATCCTCGGCCTGGTCGGCTTCCTCTACATGCACATCCAGAAGGAGCTGGCGCCGCAGGAAGACCAGGGCATCGTGTTCGCAGTGACCAAGGCGCCGAAATACGCCAACATCGACTACATCGATTTCTACGGCGACAAGATGGACAAGGAGTTCCAGAAGTTTCCCGAGACCGACCTGCGGTTCATCCTGAACGGCATCACCGGTCCGCAGGGCGGCTTCGCCGGCATGCTGCTCAAGCCGTGGGATGAGCGCAAGCGCTCGGCCCAGACGCTGCAGCCGCTGGTGCAGAACGAGCTGTCGAAGATCGAAGGCGTCAGCGCGTTCGCGTTCAGCCTGCCGCCGCTGCCCGGCGGACCCGGCGGTCTACCGGTGCAGATGGTGATCTCTTCGACCGCCGGCTTCCAGCAGGTGTTCGACCAGATGAGCAAGCTGAAGGACGCCGCGCGCAAGAGCGGCCTGTTCATCGTCACCGACAGCGACCTCGACTTCAACCAGCCGGTGGTGCGGGTGAAGGTCGATCGCTCCAAGGCGAGCGATCTCGGCATCACCATGCAGTCGATCGGTGGAGCCTTGGCGACGCTGCTCGGCGGCAACTACGTCAACCGCTTCAACCTCGAAGGCCGTTCCTATCAGGTGATCCCGCAGGTGCCGCGCGCCAGCCGGCTCGCGCCTGAGTCGTTCGACAACTACTACGTCCCGACCGCGACCGGGCAGCTGGTGCGGCTGTCGACGGTGGTGACGGTCGAGACCGGCGTCGATCCGAACGCGCTGACCCACTACAACCAGCTCAACTCGTCGACCTTCCAGGCCGTGCCGATGCCCGGCGTGTCGATGGGCCAGGCGGTGGAGTTCCTGCAGGGTGAAGCCAAGAAGCTGCCGTCCGGCTTCAGCTATGACTTCCTGGCCGACTCCCGGCAATACGTCCATGAAGGCAACCAGCTGCTGGTCACCTTCGCGTTCGCCATCATCATCATCTTCCTGGTGCTGGCGGCGCAGTTCGAGAGCCTGCGCGATCCGTTCGTGATCATGATCTCGGTGCCGATGGCGATCGTCGGCGCCCTGATCCCGCTGTTCTTCGGCGTCGCCACCATGAACATATATACCCAGGTGGGCCTGCTGACGCTGGTCGGACTGATCACCAAGCACGGCATCCTGATGGTGGAGTTCGCCAACGAGCTGCAGCTCAACGAAGGACTGGACCGCCGCTCGGCGATCGAGATGTCGGCCCGGATTCGTCTGCGCCCGATCCTGATGACGACGGCGGCCATGGTCACCGGCCTGCTGCCGCTGCTCACCGCCTCGGGCGCCGGCGCCGCCAGCCGTTTCTCGATCGGGCTCGTGGTCGTCACCGGCATGACGATCGGCACACTGTTCACCCTGTTCGTGCTGCCGATGGTCTACACGGTGATCGCGACCGACCACCAGGCCGCGGCCCGTTCCGACCGCGCCAAGCAGATCGCCGACTACGAGATCGAAGGCCGTGGCGGCGCATTGAAACCGACCTGAGCCCTCCAGGCTCATGCTCGCAGGGAAGGCGGCACTGGCAAAAGCCACTGCCGCCTTTTCTTTGTCCCGTGATAGCCTTTGCCGACGGCGGGCAGATGACCGTTTGGTTTGACGCGTTTTCTTCACGCGAACCGGAAGACCACTTCGCTCGAAAACGTTATGCTCCGCCTCACAAGATCTGGAGGAAACAGGCATGGCGAGCGAGTTTGCGGCGGGCAATTACCGGTTCATTTCGGCCGTGTTCCAGTATTCAAGCGGCGCGCAGGCGAACGCCGGTTATGAGATCGAGCGGGTCCGCTTCGATCGGCTGGTGCCGCTTGCGGAGGGCTTTGCGCGGATCGCGGCCTACATCAAGGATGCCGGCAGGCCGCTGACCTCGTTCTGCGCCTGCGAATTGCGTTCGCCGGCCGCCTTCACCGAGGACGGTTTCCGCGCCTTCAACCAGCACTACGTCAAGACACTGGCCGAATGGGGCCTGTTCGACGGCACCATCAATCCGGTCGCGCGCAGCAACGTCTGTCCCGAGATCGATCCGCCGGCCGAACCGTCGTTCCATGCATTCTCGTTCACGCGGCCGAGCACCACCACGTCGCCGTCGTTCGTGATCGCGGGCGGCGCCGAGGCGCGCAGCGGTACGGCCAGCTATCCCGACCGCATCGTTTGCTATCGCGATCTCAGTCCCGGCGCATGGCGCGAGAAGGTCCGCTTCACCGCCGGCGAGATGGAGCGCCGTCTTGCGGAGTTCAGCTTCGGCTGGCAGGAGACGACCGCGGTGCAGGCCTACACCGTGCACGACATCCATCCCGTCATCGTCGACGAGCTGGTCCGCCGCGGCGCCACCCGCTCCGGCCTGACCTGGCACTTCTGCCGCCCGCCGGTGGTCGATCTCGAATACGAGATGGATTGCCGGCGCGTGTTGCGGGAGGTGGTGATCTAGGCTGAACCGATGCTCGCCGGGCCGCGGCCGGCGGGCAGCTTGATGCCACGCCACGCGCTCACGTCACATTGGCCATATCTGTTGTCGCCCGCAGCGACCACAGTCCCGTCGGCCACGATGGCCAGGGTGTGCGCGCAACCCGCAGCAATGCCGACGATCCCGCGCCAGTCTCCGATGTTGCATTGCCCGAGCTCATTCCAGCCTGCAGCGGTCACGGTACCGTTGGATCCAAGCCCAACGGTATGACTGCTGCCGGTGGCGATCTCCACAATGTCGCGCCAACCGTCCAGGTCGCACTGGCCTTGTGCATTTCGGCCGGTGGCCAATAGCCTGCCGTCGGATCGAAGGCCGACGGTATGAAGATAACCGGCTGCGACACGAACTATGCCTTGCCACTCCGATACGTTGCATTGGCTATACTGGTTGTTGCCGACCGCAACCACGGTGCCGTCGGACTTCAGCCCGACCGTATGCCAGTCGCCCGCCGCGACCGCGACGATATCGCGCCAGTCGGTCACATCGCACGCCCCCTCACTCTTGCGTCCCGCTGCAATAACCCTGCCGTCTGACCTGACACCGACGGTGCGGCGCCATCCGGCCGCGACCGCGACGATGTTGCGCCATCCGTCGACTTCGCACTGACCGTGTTTGTTCCACCCAGCAGCCACGACGGTCCCATCCGGTCGAAGGCCGACCGTGTGGGCGTTGCCGGTGTTCGTGGCCATATGAACGTTGCCTGACGCGACCGCCGAGACGTCACGCCAAATGCCGACGTCGCATTGACCGCATTTGTTGTCCCCGATGGCCGTCACGGTCCCGTCTGCGTGAAGGCCGACGGTATGACGGCAACCGGCACTTATCGTAGGGCTGATGGCTGCCGCCTCAGCGTGGCGGTGAGAACGTCTGATAGGTCCTGCGGTCACCGCGCCTTCGGATCCAGTGCGTCGCGCAGTCCGTCGCCGACCAGATTGAATGACAGCACGACCAGGAAGATCGCAAGTCCCGGCCAGATCGCCATCCACGGCGCGCTGGTCAGGAAGCGTTGCGCGGCGTTGAGCATGCTGCCCCAGGACGGCGCCGGCGGCTGCTGGCCGAGGCCGAGGAAGGACAAAGCGGCCTCGGCGATGATCGCGGCCGCGATCGACAGCGTGGCCTGCACCAGGAGCGCCGGCAGGATGTTGGGCAGGATGTGGACCAGCGCGATGCGCCAGCGCGGATTGCCCATCGCGCGCGCGGCCTCGACATAGTCCTCGACCTTGACGCTCATCACCTGGCCACGGGTCAGGCGGATGAAGATCGGGGTGGCCGAGACGCCGATCGCGATCATCGCATTGCCGAGGCTCGGGCCGAGGAACGCGGCGAGCGCGATCGCCAGGATCAGGAACGGGCAGGCCAGCATTGCGTCGGTGATGCGGCTGATCAGCACGTCGATGAAGCCGCCGCGATAGCCGGCAACGAGGCCGAGCGGCACGCCGATCGCAAGTGCGATGCTGACCGAGATCAGGCCGGCGAGCAGCGAGGCGCGGGCGCCGAACACGACGCGGGCGAGCACGTCGCGGCCGAGTTCGTCGGTGCCGAACCAGTGCTGCGCCGACGGCGCCTTGCGCACCAGCGACCAGCTCGCCGCGATCGGATCATAGGGCACGATCAGAGGTGCGAACCCCGCGAGCACGATGAAGAGCGCGATCACGACAAGGCCGAGCATTGCGCCCTTGCGCCTGACCAGCCGCCGCCAGGCGCGCCGCGCCGGGCTCTCCAGCGTTTCGGAAGCGACAAGCGAAGTGGCTGTCCCGAGCGTGGCGTCCGTCATCCGGTCAGCCCCTCAGCCGCGGGTTGACCAGGATGTAGGCGATGTCGGCGATCAGGTTGAGCGTGATGTAGATCGTCGCCGTGGTCAGCACCACGCCCTGCACGACGGCATAGTCGCGGTTGAACACGGCGTCGACGATCAGCTTGCCGAAGCCGGGGATCGAGAAGATCTGCTCGGTGAGCACCGCGCCCGACAGCAGCGTGCCGAGCTCGAGCGCGCCGAGCGTGATGATCGGCGTCAGGGCGTTGCGCATCGCATGCTTGAGGATCACGGTGCGCTCGGACAGGCCCTTGGCACGCGCGGTACGGACATAGTCGCTCTCCAGCACCTGCAGCATGGCACTTCGTGTGTGCCGCATCAGGATCGCGGCGATCGCATTGCCGAGCACGAAGGCCGGCATGATCGAGGCAGCGAGGCTGGCGCGCCAGTTCTCGGCGAGCGGCACGTAGCCGGAGGCCGGCAGCCAGCCGAGCTCGACGGAGAACAGGAAGATCAGCATGATGCCAAGCCAGAAATTCGGCGTCGAGATGCCCCACAGCGCGAACAGGTTGGCGCCGTAATCCCAGGCGGTGCCCTTCTTCACCGCGGAGAGGATGCCGGCGGGGATCCCGATCAGGAATGCGATGACGATGGCCATGCCGGCGATCTGCATCGTCACCGGCAATTTCTGTGCGATCAGGGCGAGCACCGGCATCTTGTTGCGCAGCGACTCGCCGAAGTCGCCCATGAGCACGCCCTTGATCCAATAGGCGTATTGCACCGGAATCGGTTGATCGAGATGGTACTGGGCGCGGATTTGCGCGATCACAGCCGGATCGCGCTCCTCGCCGGCCATCACCAGCGCCGGATCGCCGGGCAGCAAATGTTGCAGCGAGAAGATCAGGAGCGAGACGAAGAACAGCGTCGGGACCAGCTGAGCCAGCCGCTTGGCGAGGAAGTTCAGCATCGTCGGCCCCGCGTATCCTGCGCCGTGGCGATCATTTCAATTTCAGCCCGACCACGCGCACCAATCCATCCGGCATCTGCCGGTATCCCTCGACCTTGGTGGAGTGTGCAATCAGCAGCGTGCGGTGATAGAGATAGATGATCGGCTCGTCATTGAGCACGATCTTGGTCATCTTCTCGTAGATCGCCTTGCGCTGGGCGGGATCGTTGATCAGCCGCGCATCTTCCATCAACTTGTCCGCTTCCGCGTTGGAATAGCCGCCGTCGTTCTGCGGCGCCTTGGTATGCAGGAAGACATAGGAATTGCCGTCAGGATCGATCCGGCCGCTCCAGTTGATCTGGAATACCTGAAATTCGCCGGCCTGGGCCTGCTTGAACGTCGTTGCGAATTCGACCACACGGATCTTGATGTCAAAGCCCGCCTCGGCCGCCATCGACTGCACAACCTGGGCCACGGCTTCGTTCTCGGCCCCTTTGGGGACCATGTAGTCGATGGCGACGGGCAGCGTGACACCGGCCTCCTTCAGCAGTGCCTTAGCCTTGGCAACGTCGCGTCCCCGAACCGGAAACGCCTTCTGATAGTAGGGATGCGTCGGGCTGACCCATTGATTGCCCGGCGTGAACTCGCCGTTGAAGACGACCTGGTTGAGCGCCTCGCGGTCAATCGACAGATCGAGCGCCTGGCGCACCTTTTCCGATTGGCTGAGTGGCCCCTTGTTCTTGTCGTTGCCGATGTTGATGGTGAGGCCGAGATAGCCGAGTTCGGGCGCTGTCGACAGCACGAGCCGCTTGTCGGCGCGCACGTCCTTGATGTCGGTGGCGAGCACGCGCTCGATCAGATCTAGCCCGCCGGATTTGAGGTTGGCGAGCCGCACCGTGGCATCGACGATCGGAAGGAACACGATGCGATCGATGAAGACGTTGTCCTTGTTCCAGTAGTCCTGGAATTTCTCGAACACCATGCGGTCCTGTTGCACGCGTTCGACGAACTTGTAGGGGCCGGCGCAGACCGGATGCAGGCCGAATTTGTCGCCTGCTTCCTTCACGGCCTTCGGCGACACCATCATGCCGGCGCGGTCGGTCAACTGGGCGATCAGCGGCGAGTAGGGCGTCTTGAGCACTAGCTTGATGGTCAGGGGATCGACGACGTCGACATGGTCGAGCGCGGCCAATTCCGGTTTGCGAAACGAGGTCGGCAGCGTGAGGTGGCGCTCCAGCGAGAATTTGGCGGCTTCGGCGTCGAATGGCTCACCGTCGTGGAACTTGACGCCCGGCCGGAGCTTGATCGTCATCTCCTTGCCGTCGGCCGAACTCTCGTAGGACAGCGCGAGCTGCGGAACGATGTTCAGCTTCTCGTCAATGTCGAACAGCTTGTCGCAGAAGGCCGAAAAGACGATGCGGCCGACATAGGTGCGTCCGACTGAAGGATCGAGGATGTCGGGGTCTTCGGCGAGCCCGATGCGAAGCGTAGTCTCGGCACGCGCGCTCGTTCCGCACCAGGTCACGAGGGCTGCCATCAGGACCGCCAAGCGCCAAAATCTCATCGCCAACCCCTTATTCCCTGCGACTTTGTTCCCTTACGAAATAACCCCGGGCCGCCCCGAGGCTTCCGCCGTATTGAACGCCGCCACCAGCTTTTCCAGTGTCGGCGAGAACCCGCCATCGGACGGCACGATTGCCTCCGCGCCGGGCAACTCGCCCGTCCGGTGACAGGCCGTTGCATATCCGGTGCCATCTTCGCGCAATTGCGGCACTTCGCTGCGGCAGCGCGCGATCACATAGGGGCAACGGGTATGGAAGCGGCAGCCGGAGGGCGGATTGAGCGCGCTCGGCAGCTCGCCCTCCAGCACGATGCGGCTGCGCTTCGCGCGCGGCTTCGGCACCGGGATCGCCGACAGCAATGCGCGGCTGTAGGGATGCCGCGGGGCGGCGAAGAGTGCCTGCGCGTCCGCGGTCTCGACGATGGTGCCGAGATTCATCACCGCGACGCGGTCGGCGATGTGCTTCACCACGGCCAGATCGTGCGAGACGAAGATGTAGGCGAGCTTCAGGCGACCCTGCAGGTCGCGCAGCAGATTCAGGATTTGCGAGCGGATCGAGACATCGAGCGCCGACACCGGCTCGTCGCAGATGATCAGCTTCGGCTCGACCGCGAGCGCGCGGGCGATCGCGATGCGCTGGCGCTGGCCGCCGGAGAATTCGTGCGGGTAGCGGCGCGCAAAGCGCGGCTCGAGCCCGACCAGCCGCAGCAGCTCATCGACCCGCTCGCGGCGTCGGGCGGGCGGCACCAGATTGTGCAACGCCAGCGGCTCGGTCAGGATCTGGCTCACCGTCATGCGCGGGTTGAGCGAGGCATAGGGGTCCTGGAAGATCAGCTGCGCGTCGCGGCGGAACGCGCGCAACTGTTCGGCATCGAGCGCGCCGATGTCGCGGCCCTCGAACCGGATACGTCCGGCGTCCGGCTCGATCAGTCGCAGCACCAGCCGGCTGACAGTGGATTTGCCGCAGCCGGATTCGCCGACCAGCGCCAGCGTCTTGCCGGCCTCAACCGTGAAGCTGACGCCGTCGACCGCCTTCACATGGGCGGTCGGCCGTCCGAACACCGAACGTTCGGCGACGAAATGCTTCACCAGTCCCTCGACCTCGAGCAGCGCGGTCATGACACCAGCCGTTCCAGCGGCGCACGGATGCAGCGCGAGGCGTGGGTTGCGCTCAGCATCGCGAGAGGCGGCGGCGAGCTTGTGCAGGCGTTCTCGACGAACGGACAGCGCGCGGCGAAGCGGCAGCCGGCGGGCGGGTTCGCCATGTTCGGCACCATGCCCTCGATGGTCGCGAGATGGCTGGTGCGGCGGTCCAGCCGCGGGATCGAGCCGAGCAGGCCGACCGTGTAGGGGTGCTGCGGATTGGCAAACAGCTCATCCACCGGGGCGCGCTCCACGATCTCGCCGGCATACATCACCGCGACCTCGTCGCAGACCTCGGCGACGACGCCGAGATCATGGGTGATCAGGATGATGGCGGCGCCGCTCGCGGCCTTCAGCTCGCGCATCAGATCGAGGATCTGCGCCTGCAGCGTGACGTCGAGCGCGGTGGTCGGCTCGTCGGCGATCAACAGCTGCGGATCGCAGGCCAACGCCATCGCGATCATCACGCGCTGGCGCATGCCGCCGGACAGCTTGTGCGGATACTCGTCGATGCGCTTCTCGGGCGAGGGGATGTGGACCCGGCGCAGCAGCTCGATGGTGCGCTCGCGCGCCGCGCGCCGGGAGCCGCCGCGGTGGCGCAAGATCGTCTCGGTGATCTGGTCACCGATGGTGAAGCTCGGGTTGAGCGAGGTCATGGGCTCCTGGAAGATCATCGCGAGGCGATTGCCGCGCAGGTCGCGCAGCGTCGCATCCGGCACGTCGAGCAGGTCGAAGCCGTCGAAGCGGATCGTGCCGGTGACCGCGGCGGACTGCTTCGGCAGAAGCCCCATGATCGCGAGCGACGTCACGCTCTTGCCGCAGCCGGATTCGCCGACCAGGCCGAGTGTGGCGCCGTTGGCGACGGACAGATCGACGCTGTCGACGGCATGCGTGACGCGGCCGTCGTCGCCCTGGAAGGTGACGCGCAGGCCTTCGATCTCGATCAGCGGGCCGGTAGTCATTCGCGGCTCGTGGATGCCGCGGCGATTGCGGCGTTGATCGCCGCGCGGTCGCTGGTTCCGGCAGGATTGCCGCGGGTCGGCATGAAGGTCCGGAACGGCACCCAGTGTTCGCGGCTGACCGCTTCCAGCCGTTCGAGCTCGCGCAGGGGATCGGTGTGGTCGTCGACCCGCAGGTCGAGCAACGGCCATTCCTCGGTGGCGTGGATCAGGAGTGCCGCCGACTGCTTGCCGCGCTTGTCGCCGCCGGCCGCCTCGCCGGCGAACATCGCCTTGATCAGCCGCTCCGCGAATGGAAGCGCTTCATTCGCGGCATAGACGCGCGCGGTCTCGTCGAGCACCGCGGGCCCGGCCAGCATGTTGCCCGCGATCGAAAAGCCGTCGCCGGCGATATGGCCGAACCAGTCGACGCAATCCTTGCCGGAATGCGCGGCGATGCGGCCCTTGGAATCGATGACATGCACCTGCCGGCTCTCGCGGCCGCCGTCGGGCGCGAGCAGCGCCGCGATCATTTCGTGCGGGTTCTTTCCCTCGCGCAGCAGCGCGAGGCCATCGATGCCGTAATAGGGATTGACCAGCGCCTGCGTCGCGATGGCGCCGATCCCGGGTGCAATGTGCGGCACGAGCGCGCCGACCGCGAAGAACCGCGTCGCGACGGCGATGCCGAGCTGGCCGGTGGCGCTGTCGCGGGCGATGATCGACCAGGTCATCCGAAACCTCTAGCGGCCTGCGGCGTAACCCTGCATGCCGCGCGGGTTGGCGGCGGCGCGGCGGCGGGGGCCGACCTTCGAAGCCGCGGTGAGGCGGCCTTCCGACCAATCCGGTCCAATCTCCACCACGTGGCCGCGGCGTTTCAATTCGTCGATGGTCGATTTCGGCACGCGGTTTTCCAGCACCAGCACGCCGGGGCGCGAGGTCCGCGGCCAGAACGAGATCGGGAAATGCTCGGAGTGCCAGGCCGGCGCGTCGATCGCCTCCTGCAGATTCAGCTTCGCATGGACGTGGCGCAGGAAGAATTGCGTGATCCACTGGTCCTGCTGGTCGCCGCCCGGCGAGCCCCAGGAGAGATACGGCTCGCCATCGCGCAGCGCCATGGTCGGCGACAGCGTGGTGCGCGGCCGCTTGCCCGGCGCGAGCGAGGCCGGGTGGTTTTCTTCCAGCCAGAACATCTGGGCGCGGCTGCCGAGGCAGAAGCCGATCTCCGGAATCACAGGCGAGGATTGCAGCCAGCCGCCGGACGGCGTCGCCGAGATCATGTTGCCGGCCTTGTCGACGATGTCGAAATGCACGGTGTCGCCGCGCACCTCGCCGAACCGGCCGACGGTCGGCTCGCCGGCGCCCATGGCGCCGACCGCTTCGCGATGCCCTTCGGCGTGTCGCAGCTTCACGACGCCGCCGAAACCTGTGACCGAGCCGGGGCGGAAGTCGAGCGAAGCCTTGTCCTTCGAGATCAGTTTGCGCCGCTCGTTGTTATAGGCATCGGACAGCAGCGTCTCGATCGGGATATCGGTGAACTTGGGGTCGCCATAGAACGTCTCGCGATCGGCATAGGCGAGCTTGGCGGCTTCGATCTGCAAATGGATGAAGTCGGGGCCGGCGGGGTCGAGCCCGTCAAGCTCAAAGCCCTTCAACAGCGCGAGCTGCTGCAGCATCACCGGACCCTGGCTCCAGACGCCGCACTTCTGCACGGTGTAACGGCCGTAATCATAGGTCAGCGGCGCCTCGATGGTCGGCTGCCAGCGTGCCATGTCGTCGGCCGAGAGCACGCCGCGATGCGGCGAGCCGGAGACGTCCATCACCTCCTGGGTGCAGAATTTGTCGATCGCCTCGGCGACGAAGCCCTTCGACCAGGCCTGCCGGGCGCGCTCGATCTGCGCCACGCGGTCACCGCCGGCGCTCTCCGCCTCGGTGAGGATGCGTGTGTAAGTTTCCGCGAGCTTCTTGTTGGTGAAGAGCGTGCCGGGCTTCGGCACCTCGCCGTTCGGCAGATAGACGTCGGCCGATGTGGTCCAGTATTTCCGGAACAGCTGCTCGACGGTCTTGATGGTGGCGGAGGCGCGCTCGACCAGCGGATGGCCGTCACGCGCATAGCCGATCGCGGGCTCCAGCACGTCGCGCAGCTTCAGTGTGCCGTAGTCGCGCAGCAGCAGCATCCAGGTTTCGAACGTGCCGGGCACGCAGGCGGCCAGCAGGCCGGTGCCGGGCACCATTTCCAGGCCTTCGCCGCGGTAGTGCGCAATCGTTGCCTTCGCCGGCGCCGGGCCCTGGCCGCAGATCACTTCGGTTTTGCCGCGCTTGACGTCGTGCACGATGATCGGGACGTCGCCGCCGGGGCCGTTCAGATGCGGCTCGACCACCTGCAGCGTGAAGGCGGCTGCAACGCCCGCGTCAAATGCGTTGCCGCCTTTTTCCAGCGTTGCCATGCCGACCGCGGTGGCGATCCAGTGGGTCGAGGTGACGACGCCGAATGTGCCTTCGATCTCCGGCCTTGTGGTGAATGGATCGGGGTTGACGTTGCTCATGGCTATTCACCGTTAGGCGGCTTGTTGGGCTTTTTGCGCGCGCACTTGATCACAGCCGGGCTGGTATGCCAACCGCTTGGTGGACATGGCCGCTCCCATCCGCGTGATCATGCCGGAACGGCGGCGGCAGGGCTGTTGACGGCGTGGCAGGCGACGCCGTCGATCAGTTCCGGCGTCTTCTCGCGGCAGAGATCGAAGGCGAGGGGACAGCGCGGATTGAACGCGCAGCCCCGCGGCGGATCGATCGGGTTCGGAATCTCGCCCTTGACCGGGATGCGCTGGCGTCCGGACATCGCAAGGTCCGGAACCGCGCCGAGCAGCATCCTGGTGTAGGGCATCCGCGGGTTCTCGAACAGTTTCCGGCCCTCGGCGATCTCGACGATGCGACCGAGATACATCACGCCGATCCGGCTCGCCATGTGGCGGACGACCGCGAGATTGTGGCTGATGAAGAGATAGGTCAGGCCGAACTTGTCCTGCAGGTCGCGCATCAGATTGAGGATCTGCGCCTGTACGGAGACGTCGAGCGCCGAGGTCGGCTCGTCGCAGACGATGAACTCGGCTTCGGAGGCCAGCGCGCGGGCGATCGCGATGCGCTGGCGCTGGCCGCCGGAAAATTCGTGCGGGAATTTCTGGCCGTCGTCGGGGTGCAGGCCGACCAGCGAGAGCAGTTCGCCGACCCGGGCCTTGATGTCGCGCTCGCCCTGAATCAGGTCGAAGGCGCGGATCGGCTCGGCGACGATGGCGGCGACCCGGTAGCGCGGATTGAGGCTCGCATAAGGGTCCTGGAAAACCATCTGGATGCGCCGGCGCAGCCGGCGGCGCGCCTGGCCCTGCCGCGGATCGGTCATCGAGACGCCGTCGATGACGACTTCGCCCGAGCTCGGCGGCAGCAGGCCGACGACCATGCGCGCGACCGTGGTCTTGCCGGAGCCGGATTCGCCGACCAACGCAAAGGTCTCGCCGCGCTTGATGTCGAAAGAGACGCCGTCGACGGCTTTGAGGAATTCGGGATGGCCGCCCTCGATCACGCGGTTGAGCCATGGCTTCGAGACATCGAAGACGCGGCGCAAATTCCTGACCTCGATCAGTGTCCCGCTCATGCCGCGGTCTCCTTCGCCGGCTCGAACAGATGGCAGGCGACCGACTGCGTGCCTTGCCGGATCGGTTCGGGGCGTTCGACGCGGCAGCGATCGAAGGCAAACGCGCAGCGCGGGTTGAACGGGCAGCCCGGCGGGATCGCCGACAGCCGCGGCATCGAGCCGGGGATCTGCACCAGGCGCTTGTCCTCGCCGGCCAGCGTCGGGATCGCGCCCATCAGGCCCTTGGCGTAGGGATGCAGCGGGTTGCGCACCACCTCCTGCACCGGACCGATCTCGGCGATGCGGCCCGAATACATCACCGCGACGCGGTCGCAGGTCTCGGCGATCACGCCCATGTCGTGGGTCACCAGCATCACGGCGGTGCCGTGATCGCGGCCGAGCCGCTTGATCAGCGCGATGATCTGCGCCTGCACCGAGACGTCGAGCGCGGTGGTCGGCTCGTCGGCGATGATCAGCTCGGGCTCGGCGCAGATCGCGAGCGCGATCACGACGCGCTGGCGCATGCCGCCGGAGAATTCGTGCGGATAGCCGTCGATGCGCTTCTCCGGTGCGGGGATGCCGACCTCGGCCAACAGGTCGATGGCGCGCCGGCGCGCGGCGCTTTCGCTGAGGTTGGTGTGGGTGCGGATCGTCTCGACGATCTGGTCGCCGATCCGGTACAGCGGATTGAGGCTGGTCAGCGGATCCTGGAAGATCATGCCGATCCGCTTGCCCCTGACGCGGCGGATCTCCTCCGGCGGAAGATGGTCGATCCGGCTGCCCGACAGCTCGATCTCGCCGGCGGAAATGCGGCCGGGCGGATCGATCAGCCCGATCACCGCAAGGCCGGTGACCGACTTGCCGGCGCCGGACTCGCCGACCACGCCCAGCACCTCGCCCTTGGCGATGTCGAACGACACGCCGTTGACGGCGCGCAAGGTGGCGCGGCGGGTGACGAATTCCACCTCGAGATTGCGCACGGAAAGGACAGGCTGGGTCATCGGAGCTTCGGGTTGAGGGCGTCGCGCAGCCAGTCGCCGAGCAGGTTGATTGAGAGGATCAGGCCGGCCAGGGCGATGCCCGGGAAGGCGACGATCCACCATTCGCCGGCAAACAGATAGTTGTTGCCGATCCGGATCAGGGTGCCGAGCGAGGGCATGGTATCGGGCATGCCGGCGCCGAGGAACGACAGCGTCGCCTCGGTGATGATGGCAAGCGCGAGGTTGATGGTGGCGATCACGAGGATCGGGCCCATCGTGTTCGGCAGCACGTGGCGCAGCAGGATCTTCGGCGCCGGCAGGCCGATCAGCTGCGCCGCCGCCACATAATCCTTGTTCTTCTCGACCATCACCGAGCCGCGCACGGTGCGCGCATACTGCACCCAGAAGCTGAGCCCGATCGCGACGATCAACACGCCGAGCGTGTTCATCTCGTCGAGCCGGTTGCCGAGCAGCGATTTGGCGACGCCGTTGACGAGGAGCGCGATCAGGATCGCGGGGAAGGTGAGCTGCACGTCGGCGATCCGCATGATCACGCTGTCCACAGCGCCGCCGAAATAGCCGGCGACCAGCCCGAGGGCGATGCCGAGCGCGCCCGCGAAGATGACGCCGGCCAAGCCGACCGCAAGCGAGATGCGCAGCCCGAAAAGGATCGCGGAGAGCATGTCGCGGCCCTGCTCGTCGGTGCCGAGCAGGAACGGGCTCTGGCCGTCGGCGGTCCACAGCGGCGCGATCCGCGAGTTGATCAGCTGCAGCTGCGCCGGATCGAACGGGTTCTGCACGGCAAGCCAGGAGGCGGAGATGGCCAGCAGGAAGAACAGCAGCGTGATCGCGGCGGCGACCATCGTCAGGCGGGAACGGCGGAACGAATAGAAGATGTCGCTGTCGAGCGCGCGTTTGAACCAGCCGGCAGCTGGCTGATGGTCTTGCGAGCGATGGGGGACGACGGCGTCTGACATCGGTTGGTCCCTCACGCCGCGCGGCCGACGGTCGAGCGCAAGCGCGGATCGACCACGGTGTAGAGGATGTCCACCACGAGATTGATGGTGACGAAGATCAGCGAGACCATCAGGAGATACGCGGCCATGATCGGGATATCGACGTTTTGCACGGCCTGCACGAACAGAAGCCCCATGCCCGGCCATTGGAACACGGTTTCGGTGATGATCGAGAAAGCAATAACCGAGCCAAATTGCAGGCCGGCCACGGTGATCACCGGAACCAGCGTGTTCTTCAGCGCATGGCCGAAATGGATCGCGCGCGTGGTCAGGCCGCGGGCGCGGGCGAAGCGGATATAGTCGGTTCGCAGCACTTCCAGCATTTCGGCGCGCACCAGCCGCATGATCAGGGTCATCTGGAACAGCCCGAGCGTGATCGCCGGCATGATGATCGCCTTCCAGCCAGAGACCGTGAGCAGCCCGGTCGACCACCAGCCGAGCTTCACCACTTCGCCGCGGCCGAACGACGGCAGCCAGCCCAGGGTCACCGCGAACAGATAGATCAGCAGGATGCCGATCAGGAAGGTCGGCAGCGAAATGCCGATCAGCGATATCGCCTGGAATAATCTGGCCAGGATGGTGTCGCGACGCAGCGCCGAATAGACCCCCATCAGGATGCCGGCCACCATTGCAAGGATTGTGGCGACGATCGCGAGCTCCAGCGTCGCCGGCATGCGTTCCGCCAACAGCGAGGAGACCGGCAGACGGAACTGGTAGGACACGCCGAACTTGAATTGCAGCGCGTTGATGAAGTAGCGGCCGAACTGCACCAGCACCGGATCGTCCAGGCCGAGCGAATGCCGGATCTCAGCGCGCTGCGCCGCCGAGGTATCGATCGAGACCATCTGGTTCACCGGATCGCCGGCGAAGCGGAACATCGCGAACGCGATGACGCCTACGGCGAGCATGACGCCGATCGCCTGCAGGACGCGGCGAAGAGTGAAAGCGAGCATCTCTACCTTTCACTGCTTTTGACATGTGGCGCGCGGCTTTGCGCGACCGGAAAACGAGAGGTCCCGGAAGCCTGCGCTTCCGGGACCCAATTCGCCGAAACCACTATTCACCCTGTTTGGTCGCCCAGTAGAGCAGCACCTGGTTGTCCGCGCGCTGGGTCAATTTGACCTTTTTCGACACGCCCCACACCAGCGGCTGCTGGTGCAGCGGAATGTAGCCGTAATCCTTGATGACGATTTCGTAGGCTTGCTTGATCAGTTGGTCGCGCTTGGCCGTGTCGCTCTCGACCAGGACCTTGTCGGTGAGCGCGTCGACTTCCTTGTTGCAATAGCCACCGAGATTGGCCTCGCCCCGGGTGGAATCCTTCGGATCGTCGCGGCAGCCGAGGATGTCGTGCAGCACGTTGTGCGAGTCCGATGTCGCCGGCGTCCAGCCCAGCATGAAGAGTGAGGTCTGGTAGCCGCCGGGCTTCAGCACCTTGGCGAAATACTGCGCCTTCGGCTGTGCCAGCAGGTTCACCTTGATGCCGATGCGGGCCAGCATGCCGACCACCGCCTGGCAGATCGCGGCGTCGTTGACGTAGCGGTCGTTCGGGCAATCCATCGTGACTTCGAAGCCGTTCGGGTAGCCGGCCTCGGCGAGCAGCTTCTTGGCGCCATCTGGATCAAGTTTCGGCCGGGTGAACTCCTTCGACAGCGGATAGAGCTCGGGCGCGATCATCAGCGTCGAAGGGGTCGACATGCCGCGCATGACGCGGGTCTTGATCAGATCGACGTCGATCGTCTTGTAGAAGGCTTCGCGAACGCGGATGTCCTTGAACGGATTCTTGCCCTTGACGTTGGAATAGAGCAGCTCGTCGCGCGCCATGTCCATGCCGATGAAGATGGTGCGGATCTCCGGCGCGGTCATCACGGTGGCGATGCCGCTGGAATTGACGCGCTGGATGTCCTGCAGCGGAACCGGCTCGATGACATCGACCTCGCCCGAGAGCAACGCGGCGACGCGGGTGGCGTCGGAGCCGATCGGGCTGAAGATGATCTCCTTGAGATTATGCTCGGGCTTGCGCCAATAGTCTGCAAACGGCTTGAACACGGTCTTCACGCCGGGCTGATGGCTCTCGATCGTGAAGGGGCCAGTGCCGTTCTCGTGCAGCGCCGCGTAGCTCGGGGTGGTCGCGGAGGCCGGCGTCGGTGCAACCGAGTTGTTCTCCTCGCACCACTTCTTGTCCATGATGTACCAGCTATCCCATTGCGAGATCAGGATGGGATTGGGCGAGTCCAGCGTCACGTCGACGGTGTAGTCGTCGACCTTGGTGAACTTGGCGTCGGCCGGGACGTTGCTGAGGAAGTTGGAGCCCTTGGCGCGGACGCGGTCGGCGGAGAACAGCACGTCGTCGGCGGTGAAGGGATCGCCATTGTGGAATTTCACGCCCTTGCGCAGATGGAAGCGCCATTTGGTCGGGGTCAGCGTCTCCCAGCTTTCCGCCAGTGCCGGAATGATCTTGAGGTCCTTGTCGCGCGTGGTGAGGCCTTCGTAGACGTGCGCGTGGTGCGCGATCGTCGTGGTTTCCTTCAGTGTGTAGGGATCCAGCGACTTGAGCTCGCCCTGATTGGCATATCTCAGCGTCTGGGCCGATGCCGGCAAGGCAAAGGCGATGAGCGCGACGGCAGTCGCCGCAAACGAACTCCAACGTACCGACATGTGATCCCGCGTCCCCGTTTTTGTCCGCCGGCTGCTTTGTCCGGCTGGTATTATTGATGCATGTTGCCAGAGTTTACCGGCCGCGCAAGCGCGATTTCCCAAAGGGTTAATCAGCTCGCGCGGGTGCAGCGCAATGAATGGCAATCGAGAGTAGGCGGTCGGCGTGGCCGCGTGACATTCGACTTTGGGAGTGCCGCTTGCCGGTCACGGGAATGATCGCCGGCGGCCAGTCTTTGGCGGTCGCTCCAGACGGTTTGGAGCCGTCGTTCCAAACGGTTTGGAGCCATCGTTCCAGACGGTTTGGTTGACCATAACGGATGATTGAGGCCGACTATACATCGGCGCCGGCACGGTTCGCTTGCGCGAGCGACCCCGTCCCGGCGATACTGGGCCAGTCAAGGCGCATTTGAGGAGGCGAATATGAAGGTCAACGTCGAGGTAGATTGTACGCCCCTCGAAGCGCGGCAATTCTTCGGCCTGCCCGATGTGCAGCCGATGCAGACCGCGGTCATGGACAAGCTGCAGCAGCAGATGCTGTCCAACATCGAGAAGATCTCGCCGGAATCGCTGATGCAGAGCTGGTTCACCTTCGATCCCAAGCTCGCCGAGCGCTTCCAGGACATGTTCGTGGCGATGGCCGGCTTCGGCGGCACGAGCAAGAAGAAATAGTGACCGACATGGACAGGAGTGTTGATGGGACCGAACGCCGGTTGCGCCCACCCAGCCTGTTCCTGATGCTGGCGGAGGCGCGCGGCGTGCTCGAGCTGAATTCGAGCCTCTTGCTGTCGCCTTTGCTGATGCAGGCGCCGAAGGGCGACGGTCATCCGGTGCTGGCGCTGCCGGGCTTCCTCGCCAGCGATCTTTCGATGGCGCCGATGCGGCGTTATCTGAAGGAGCTCGGCTATGATGCCTATGCCTGGAACATGGGCCGCAATTTCGGCGGGATTTCCAGCAGGCGCGCCGCGTTGCGCGACCTGCTGAAGCGGGTCCATGAGGCGTCGGGGCGCAAGGTTTCGATCATCGGCTGGAGCCTCGGCGGCGTCTATGCGCGCGACCTGGCCTCGCAGATGCCGGAGCTGGTGCGCTCCATCGTCACGCTGGGCAGCCCGTTCGCCGACGACATCCGCGCCACCAATGCGACGCGGCTCTATGAGTTGTTGTCCGGCGAGGGCGTGGACGACATCCCCGAGATCCGCGCCGCCATCGCCGGCGACATGCCGGTGCCGACCACCTCGATCTATTCCCGTACCGACGGCATCGTGAACTGGCGGACCTCGCGGGTGCGCCCGTCGGAGCGCGCCGAGAACATCGAGGTGCATCTCGCCAGCCATCTCGGTCTCGGCGTCAACCCCGCAGCCCTGTGGGCGATCGCGGACCGGCTGGCACAGCCGGAGGGTGAGTTCCGGCATTTTGACCGGTCGGGCCCCTTTGCCATTGCCTACGGGCCGGCAGAACAGGCACTATCCTAACGACGAGAAGCGCCGCCAAGGCGCCCGCGTAAGTTGGCTCTCGGGAGGAGATCATGAGCGACGCCAAGAAGCTGTCCTCGCTGGACGCATCGTTTCTGTATCTGGAAACGCCGGAAATGCCGATGCATGTCGGCAGCATGGCGATCTTCCGGCTGCCCGACGGCTACAAGGGCGACTTCTTCGAGGAGTTCAAGGCGATGATCGCCTCGCGGCTGCACATCGCGCCGATCCTCAAGGCGCGCCTGCAGAAGGCGCCGCTCGACATCGATCATCCGTCCTGGGTGGAGGACGACCAGTTCGACATCGACCGCCACATCTTCCGCGGCAGCCTGCCGGCGCCGCACGACCGCGCCACGCTGGAGCGTATCGTCGGCTGGATGCACGCCAAGCTCTTGAACCGCGCCCGCCCGCTCTGGGAGTTCTACGTCTTCGAGGGCATGAAGGACAACGAGATCGGGCTCTATTCCAAGATGCATCACGCTTGCATCGACGGCGGCGCGGGTGCTGCGCTGACCAGCATGATCTACGACCTGACACCGGTGCCGCGCGAGATCGAACCGCCGAGCGCAAAGAAGGTCGCGCAGGAGCCGCGCGATATCGCGGCCAATTTGATCGACGCCTATCAGCAGCTCTGGACCCAGCCGTTCGAGGCCGCCGCCGCGGCGCAGAAGAGCCTCGAACTTCCCCGTTCCGGCAAGAGCGACCTCGGCTCGATCCTGTTCGACAACGCCATGTTCCAGATCGAGAGCGCGGTGAAGTTCGCGGGCTCGATGCCGACCGTCATGAAGAGCCTGTCCGACGTCGTCGCCAAGATCGCCGATCCCAGGTCGCGCGAGAACCTGCAGGCGATGTCCTCGCCGCCGACCATCCTCAACAAGGCGATCTCGTCGGAACGCAGCTTCGCCGGCACCTCGATCTCGCTGTCGCGCGCCAAGGCGTTGGCGAAAGCGTCCGGCGGCAAGCTCAACGACGTCGTGCTGGCGCTCGCCTCCGGCGTGGTGCGGCGCTACCTGATCAGCCAGGGCGCGCTGCCCAACAAATCGCTGACCGCCGGCGTGCCGATCTCGCTGCGCGAGGAGGGCAATGCCGAATCCAACAACCAGGTGTTCGGCATGATCTGCTCGATCGCCACCGACGTCGAGGATCCCAAGAAGCGGTTGGAAACCATCATCGCGCAGTCCACCAAGTCCAAGGAGATGTCGCATCCGCTGCGGGCCTTGGTGCCGCAGGTGACCAACATCTCGCTGCTGGGTGCGCCGATCCTGGTGCAGATCCTGGCGCTGCTGTACAGCCGCTCCGACCTCTCCAACGTGCTGCCGCCGGCGACCAACATCACGGTCTCGAACGTGCCGGGGCCGCGGCAGACGCTGTATGCGGCGGGCGCCGAGCTGCTGCACATCTTCCCGGTTTCGATCTCGACCCACGGCGTTGCGCTTAACATCACCGTGCAGAGCTACCGCGATCAGCTCGATTTCGGCTTCATCGTCGGTGCCAACATCATTCCCCACGTGCAGGTGATGTGCGACATGCTGCCGCTCGAGTTCGATGCACTCGAGGCGGCGTTCGCACCCCCGCCTGCGGACATCAAGGGCGCAGCCGAGTAGGAATTGCTTCAATGATCGAAATGCCACCGCTGCAGTTCGCCGAGACCAACGGCATCCGCATGGGGTTCTACGAAGCCGGCCCCAGGACCGACGCGCCTCCCGTGGTGCTGTGCCACGGCTGGCCTGAACTGGCATTCTCCTGGCGTCACCAGATCAAGGCGCTGGGCGATGCCGGGATCCGGGTGATTGCACCGGATCAGCGCGGCTATGGCGCGACCGACCGGCCCGAGCCGGTCGAGGCCTACGACATGGAGCACCTGACCAATGACCTGGTCGGACTGCTCGACCATCTCAAGATCGACAAGGCGATCTTCGTCGGTCACGACTGGGGCGGCTTCGTCGTCTGGCAGATGCCGCTCCGGCATCCCTCCAGGGTCGCCGGCGTCGTCGGCGTCAACACGCCGCATTGGGACCGGGCGCCTGTCGATCCGATCGCGCTGTTCCGCCAGCGCTTCGGCGATCACATGTACATCGTCCAGTTCCAGGATCCGGGGCGCGAGCCGGACCGGATTTTCGGCAGCCGGGTCGAGCAGACCTTCGATGCCTTCATGCGCAAGCCGGCGCCGCGTCCCGCGGATGCGCCGCCCGAACAGCCGATCGCCGGTGTCGGCGCCTCGGCGCGGCTCAATCTGGCGTTTCCGCAGATGATCGCGAACTACGACGCCAAGCATGATCCGCGGACGCCGATCCTGTCGGCCGAGGAGAAGAAGGTGTTCGTCGACACCTTCACCAAAACCGGCTTCACCGGCGGCATCAACTGGTATCGCAATTTCACCCGCAACTGGGAGCGTTCGGCCGGGCTCGACCATCACGTCCGGGTGCCGTCGCTGATGATCATGGCCGAGAACGACGCGGTGCTGCCGCCTTCCGCCGCCGACGGCATGGAGAAGCTGGTGCCGGACCTCGAAAAATATCTGGTCAAGGACAGCGGCCATTGGACGCAGCAGGAAAAGCCTGACGAGGTCAGCGCAAAGCTGATCGAATGGCGCAGAAAGCGGTTTGGGTGACGACGCTACGGTAGAGCCGTCATTGCGAGCGAAGCGAAGCAATCCATCTGCCCGCATATGAGGAGCGATGGATTGCTTCGTCGCTTCGCTCCTCGCAATGACGGGTGGAAAGACAAGGGGGCAATCTCAACATGGCGTCCGGCAACAGACTGAGTCCGATCCCGCATCCGCCGACGAAACCGGTGGTCGGCAACATGCTGTCGCTGGATTCGACCGCGCCGGTGCAGCATCTGGTGAAGCTCTCCAAGGAGCTCGGACCGATCTTCTGGCTCGACATGATGGGCGCGCCGCTCGTGATCGTGTCCGGCCATGACCTGGTCGACGAGCTTTCCGACGAGAAGCGCTTCGACAAGGCGGTGCGCGGTTCGCTGCGCCGGGTGCGCGCGGTCGGCGGCGACGGGCTGTTCACCGCCGACACCAAGGAGCCGAACTGGAGCAAGGCGCACAACATCCTGATGCAGCCGTTCGGCAACCGCGCCATGCAGTCGTATCACCCGAGCATGGTCGATATCGCCGAGCAACTGGTCAAGAAATGGGAGCGCCTCAACGCCGACGAGGAGATCGAGGTCGTCCACGACATGACGGCGCTGACCCTCGACACCATCGGACTGTGCGGCTTCGACTATCGCTTCAATTCGTTCTATCGCCGCGACTACCACCCTTTCGTGGAATCGCTGGTGCGCTCGCTCGAAACCATCATGATGACCCGCGGCCTGCCGCTCGAAGGCCTGTGGATGCAGAAGCGGCGCAAGACGCTCGCCGACGACGTCGCCTTCATGAACAAGATGGTCGACGAGATCATCGCCGAGCGCCGCGGCAACACCGCCGCGACCGACGACAAGAAGGACATGCTGGCCGCGATGATGACCGGCGTCGACCGCGCCACCGGCGAGCAGCTCGACGACGTCAACATCCGCTACCAGATCAACACCTTCCTGATCGCCGGCCACGAGACCACCTCTGGCCTGCTGTCGTGCACGATCTACGCGCTGCTGAAGCATCCCGAGGTGCTGAAGAAGGCCTATGAGGAGGTCGATCGCGTCCTCGGTCCCGACGTCGATGCGCGGCCGACCTATCAGCAGGTGACGCAGCTCACCTACATCACCCAATGCCTGAAGGAAGCGCTGCGGCTGTGGCCGCCGGCACCGGCCTACGGCATCGCGCCGCTGAACGACGAGATGATCGGCGGCAAGTACAAGCTGAAGAAGAACACCTTCATCACCATCCTGGTGATGGCGCTGCACCGCGATCCCTCCGTCTGGGGCCCGAACCCGGATGTGTTCGATCCCGAGAATTTCAGCCGCGAGGCGGAGGCCAAGCGCCCGATCAATGCCTGGAAGCCGTTCGGCAACGGCCAGCGCGCCTGCATCGGCCGCGGCTTCGCCATGCACGAGGCGGCGCTCGCGATCGGGATGATCCTGCAGCGCTTCAAGCTGCTCGACGTGCATCGCTACCAGATGCATCTGAAGGAGACGCTGACCGTCAAGCCAGACGGCTTCAGGATCAAGGTGCGGCCGCGCGACGACAGGGATCGCGGCGCGTTCGCCGGTGCTGCCGGCGCGGTTGCGGCCGCACCGAAGCCGCAGCGCGCGCCGACCACGCGCCCCGGCCACAACACGCCGATGCTGGTGCTCTACGGCTCCAACCTCGGATCCGCCGAGGAACTGGCGACCCGCATGGCCGACCTGTCCGAGATCAACGGCTTCGCCACCCGGCTTGGCTCGCTGGACGACTACGTCGGCAAGCTGCCGGAGGAGGGCGGCGTGCTGATCATCTGCGCCTCCTACAACGGCGCGGCGCCCGACAATGCGACGCAATTCGTCAAATGGCTCGAAAGCGACCTGCCGAAGGACGCCTTCGCCAAGGTGCGCTATGCGGTGTTCGGCTGCGGCAACAGCGACTGGGCGGCGACCTATCAGTCGGTGCCGCGCTTGATCGACGAGCAACTGACCAAGCATGGCGCGCGCGCGGTCTATCCACGCGGCGAGGGCGATGCACGCAGCGATCTCGACGGCCAGTTCCAGAAATGGTTTCCGGAGGCGGCCAAGGTCGCGACCAAGGAATTCGGCATCGACTGGAATTTCACCCGCACCGCCGAGGACGAGCCGCTCTACGCGATCGAGCCGGTGGCGCAGGGCGCGGTCAACACCATCGTG
Organism: Bradyrhizobium sp. UFLA03-84; assembly: GCF_002289535.1. NCBI lineage: Bacteria > Pseudomonadati > Pseudomonadota > Alphaproteobacteria > Hyphomicrobiales > Nitrobacteraceae > Bradyrhizobium > Bradyrhizobium sp. UFLA03-84. The sequence continues at coordinate 1,460,102 of NZ_NSJY01000013.1, forward strand.
ACGCAGGGCGGCGCGGTGCCGATGAAGGTGCTCGCCAACAACGAGCTGCAGACCAAGGACGGTGCGCATCCGTCGGAGCGATCGACCCGGCATATCGAGGTCGAGCTGCCGGCTAGCCTGAAATATCGCGTCGGCGATCACCTCAGCGTGGTGCCGCGCAACGATCCGACCCTGGTCGATTCCGTTGCGCGCCGGTTCGGCTTCCTGCCTGCCGATCAGATCCGTCTGCAGGTCTCCGAAGGCCGCCGCGCGCAACTGCCGGTCGGCAATGCCGTGTCGGTCGGACGGCTGCTCACCGAGTTCGTCGAGCTGCAGCAGGTCGCGACCCGCAAGCAGATCCAGATCATGGCCGAGCACACCCGCTGCCCGGTGACCAAGCCGAAGCTGATGGCCTATGTCGGCGACGACGACGCTTCAGCCGAGCGCTATCGCACCGAGGTGCTGGCCAAGCGCAAATCGGTGTTCGACCTGCTCGAGGAGTATCCGGCCTGCGAGCTGCCGTTCCATCTCTACCTCGAAATGCTGTCGCTGCTGGCGCCGCGCTATTACTCGATCTCGTCGTCCCCGGCCGGCGAGGCGCAGCGCTGCAGCGTCACCGTCGGCGTGGTCGAGGCACCTGCGAGTTCGGGGCACGGCATCTACAAAGGCGTCTGCTCGAACTATCTGGCGCGCCGCCGCGCCGGCGACACCGTCCACGCCACCATCAAGGCGACCAAGGCCGGCTTCCGCCTGCCCGACGACAATGCCGTGCCGATCATCATGATCGGGCCGGGCACCGGCCTTGCGCCGTTCCGCGGTTTCCTGCAGGAGCGAGCCGCGCGCAAGGCGAAAGGCGCGACGCTGGGCCCTGCGATGCTGTTCTTCGGCTGCCGCCATCCGGAGCAGGACTTCATCTATGCGGATGAGCTGAAGGCGTTCGCGGCCGATGGCGTCACCGAACTCCACACCGCTTTCTCGCGCGCCGAGGGGCCGAAAACCTATGTGCAGCACCTCGTCGCCGCGCAGAAGGACCGGGTCTGGGAGCTGATCGGGAAGGGCGCGATCGTCTATGTCTGCGGCGACGGCGGCAAGATGGAGCCCGACGTCAAGGCGACGTTGATGTCGATCTACCGCGAGCGCACCGGTGCCGACGCAGAGGCCGCGGCGCGCTGGATCGAGGACATGGGAACCAGGAACCGCTACGTGCTCGACGTCTGGGCCGGAGGATAGGCTTGCGGCCTGGGGTGACCGTGATGCATCCCCATCGTCGTCCCTGCGAACGCAGGGACCCATAACCACAGGGTTGTGTTGTTGAAGCAAGCTGTGGCCCCAGCGTCGCGCAACAATCACCTTCGGTGGTTATGGGTCCCTGCGTTCGCAGGGACGACACGGAGTTTGTTGCGCCATGCGTGAGTCACTATTTCGCATTCTCTGAGCGCTAGCTTCGCCCGCCCCGACAGCCATGTTACAAGCCGCCGCATGATTCCCTGGGAAAAGATCGACACCGCGCGGATTCCCGGCACCGAAGGTGAATTGCGCCTGATGCGGCGCGGCCGCGAATTCTCGATCATGCTCGGCACCAACGAGCTGATGAACAGCCGCCTGTCGGGCTCGGAGGAGGCGCTGGCGACGCTCGCGGCGAGGAAGATCGAGCAGGTCGCAAAGCCGCATTTTCTTATCGGCGGTCTCGGCATGGGCTTCACGCTGCGGGCGGCGCTCAAGGTGCTCGGGGCCGATGCGCAGATCACGGTGGCCGAGCTGGTGCCGGCCGTCGTCGCCTGGGCGCGAGGCCCGATGGCGGAGATATTCGGCGACAGCCTGAGTGATCCTCGCGTGCGCATTGAGGAGGTGGATGTTGCCGATGTGATCGAGCGCCATCCGCGCACGTTCGATGCCATCCTGCTCGATGTCGATAACGGCCCGGAAGGCTTGACCCGCAAGGCCAATGACGCGCTGTACGACGTCGCCGGCCTCAAGCTCGCACACACCGCGTTGCGGCGCGGCGGCGTGCTCGCCGTCTGGTCGTCCGGTCCCAACGCAAAGTTCCCGAAAGCGCTGTCGCGGGCCGGGTTCGCCGTCAACGAAATTGCCGTCCGCGCCACCGGCAGGGGCCGCGGCGTGCGCCATGTCATCTGGATCGCGGTGAAAGAGTAGCGTCGCCCGCTGTTGCGATGCAGCAAGCTCGCAGGCCGTTGCGTCTCTGGTTCTGACTGTATTGAAAATCCAAGGCCGTTGGGTTTCACTCGGCGGCACGTGAAGCCTCGAGCCCTTGGACTGCCGGATGCAGGCGACGTCGAATTTTGGGGTGCAGGAGACGCACGGGATCCTGAACCGCTTCCAGGCCGATTTCCGCGGCTCGAGCGAAGGGCTCGGCTGGTCGTCGGCGTTTGCCTCGGTCCAGCGCGAACGGCCGTTCGACGGGCATTTCCACGCGCTGTCCGACAATCTCATGGTGCTGCATCGGGGCGGTCCGGTCGAGATCACCTATGTGATGGACGGCAAGTCGGTGGCCCGGCAGATCCCGCGTGGCGGCGTGTTCTTCCTGCCGGCGGGGCACACCTGCAACGTGGTGCTGCGCGAGGCGCTGGAATCCACCCACATCTATCTGCGCTCCGATTTGTTTGCGGGCCGGGACGGAGCTGCCAGCCTGATCGGCGGGCTGGCGCCGATGCTCGGCGATCAGGATGCCGTGCTGGAGCATCTCGCCGCGGCGATCGGCGAGACCATCACCGGCGGCCTGCCGGCATCGTCGCTGTTCGTCGATCCGATCGCGCAGGCGATCGCCAACCGCTTCGTCGCGATCAATTTCCACAAGCCGAGCGTGGAGGCCGGAAAGCATCCCAACCTGCTCAGCAACAGGCAGATGGCGCGCATCCGCGAGTTCGTCGACGCCAATCTCGATACCGATATCCGGCTCGACCAGCTGGCCGAGCTGTGCGGCCGCAGCACCGAATATTTCGTTCGCCTGTTCAAGGCGACCAGCGGCGTCTCGCCCTATCAATACGTGCTCAACCTGCGCATCGAGCGCGCCAGGGCGCTGCTCGCCGACGAGACGCAGAGCCTCGCCGACATTGCGCTGGCCTGCGGCTTTTCCCATCAGGAGCATTTTACGCGCATGTTCCGCCGTTTCACCGGCGTGACGCCGGGGCGATACCGGCGCAGCCACTAGCGCGCTGCGAGCCGGGACGGCGAGGGCGCTGCCTCGCCGTATCCCGGCTGACGATTTTTCCGGTTTTGTGCAGATTCTGTCCGGTTTCGTGCAGGCCCCCGAACGCCGCCTGCCGCTAGCTTTCTCCCAACAAAGCGAAATGTGCCGGTCCGCCGGCTGGGAGAAATGCCATGAGCGTCGCAGCGTCCGATGCCGTACGCCCGCCGATCGCGGCGGCCGGAAATGCCGGCAGCGGTACATTTGCCTATTGCTCGCAGCAATATCGCGTGGTGTTCGGCGCCGGCACCTCGGCGCGGCTCGGCGAGGAGGCGGAGCGCCTGGGCATCAAGCGGGCGCTGGTGCTGACCACCCCCGAGCAGCAGGACCTCGGACGGCAACTCGGCGCAGGCCTCGGCGACCGGCTTGCGGCACTGTTTGCCGGCGCGCGCATGCATACGCCGGTCGAGGTCACCAACGAAGCGCTTCGCATCGTTGAATCCCGCGACATCGACGGGCTGATCGCGATCGGCGGCGGCTCCACGGTCGGGCTCGGCAAGGCGCTGTCGCTGCGCACCGGGCTGCCGCATCTCGCGGTCCCGACCACCTATGCCGGCTCGGAGATGACGCCGATCCTCGGTGAAACCACCAACGGCATCAAGACCACGCAGCACTCCCAGGATCTGGTGCCGGACGCCGTCATCTACGACGTCGATCTCACCGTCAGCCTGCCGCCGCAGGTCTCCGCCGCCAGCGGCCTCAATGCTATCGCGCACGCGGTCGAGGCGCTCTATGCGCCCGACGCCAATCCATTGACCTCGCTGATGGCGGAAGACGGCATTGCGGCGCTCGCCCGCGCGCTGCCGCGCATCATGACTGCGCCTGCCGATGCCGGCGCGCGGCGCGACGCGCTCTACGGCGCCTGGCTGTGCGGCGTCTGCCTCGGCGCGGTCGGGATGTCGCTGCACCACAAGCTCTGCCACGTGCTGGGCGGCATGTTCAACCTGCCGCATGCCGAAACCCACGCGATCGTGTTGCCGCACGCAGCCGCCTACAACGCCGCCGCGGCGTCGGAGGCCATGACCCGGATTGCACGTGCGTTGCGCAAGGACGATGCGCCGCAAGGTCTGTTCGACCTCGCGCAGCGGCTCGCGCTGCCGCGCCGGCTGGCCGACATCGGAATGCCCGAGGACGGCATCGCGCGCGCCGCCGAAATGGCGGTGCGCAACCCCTATGCCAATCCAAGACCTGTGGAGCGCGTCGCGATCCAGGACCTGATCGCGGCGGCATGGCGCGGCGATGCGCCCGCACGGCACTGACATCTCAAGATCAAGGGACAATATGATGGTCAATTTCAACGAACATGATCTCACCGACGAAGTCCTTCGCAGCTTCGCCAACACGCCGAACAAGCGGCTCAAGTTCCTGATCGAGGAGACGGTGAAGTCGCTGCACGACCTGGTGCGCCGCACCGAGCTGACCTTCGAGGAATGGAATCAGGCGATCGAATTTCTGACCCGCACCGGCCAGACCTGCACGCCGCTGCGCCAGGAGTTCATCCTGCTCTCCGACGTGCTCGGCGTCTCGATGCTGGTCGATGCGGTCAATCACCGCGAGCGCGAAGGCGCCACCGAGACCACGGTGCTCGGGCCGTTCTATGTCGGCGAGCACCGCGTCACGCCGCACGGCGCCAACATCTCCGAAGGGATCAACGGCGAGGTGATGTTCGTGCAGAGCCGCGTCACGGATCTGGCCGGCAAATCGCTCGCGGGTGCCGAGATCGACGTCTGGCATGCCGACGACGACGGCTTCTACGATTCGCAAAAGGCTGACTATGCCGCACATGGCCCGTCGCTGCGCGCACGCTTCGTCACCGATGCCGACGGCCGCTTCTCGTTCCGCACCATCCTGCCGTGCAGCTATCCGATCCCGACCGACGGTCCGGTCGGCGATCTCATCACCGCGACGAAACGTCATCCGATGCGGCCGGCGCATGTGCACTTCCTGGTCAAGGCCGAGGGCTTCGAGCCGCTGATCACCCACGTCTTCCTGGATGGCGACCAATATCTGCGCAGCGACGTGGTGTTCGGCGTCAAGGACGAGCTCGTCGCCCGCGTCGAGCCGAAGAGCGAACCGGTGCTGCCGAACGGCGAGCGCGTCGCCGGCCCGTGGCACCTGATGACTTACGACTTCCAGATGAAGCCGGGCGCGGGCCTGGTGCCGCAGCCGATGATGGCTGCGGAATGACGATCACTACCAGCAACACGACCAAGGAGAGGACAATGACCAGCAAACCCGTTGAGACCGACGTCCTCGTCGTCGGCAGCGGCCCGGCCGGCGCGACCGCCGCGGCGCTGCTCGGCATGTACGGCGTCAAGCACATCCTGGTGACGAAATACGGCTGGCTGGCCGACACGCCGCGCGCCCACATCACCAACCAGCGTGCGATGGAGGTGCTGCGCGATCTCGGCCTCGAGGAGAAGGCGGTGGCGCAGGCAGTGCCGCAGCATCTGATGGCCAACAACGTGTTCTGCGAGAGCCTCGCCGGCGAGGAGTTCGGCCGGCTCTATTCCTGGGGCAACCATCCCTCGCGCAAGGCGGATTACGATCTCGCCAGTCCGGCGCGGATCTGCGACCTGCCGCAGAATTTCCTCGAGCCGATCCTGATCGAAGCGGCCGGCCAGCGCGGGACCTCGCTGTGCTTCAACACCGAGTTCATCGACCTGGTGCAGGATGCCGACGGCGTCACCGCGACCGTGAAGGATCGCCTGTCCGGCGAGACCTACCAGATCCGCGCCAGATATCTGATCGGCGCCGATGGCGGCCGCAGCCGGGTCGCCGAGGTGATCGGCCTGCCGATGGAGGGCCAGATGGGCCGCGCCGGCAGCATGAACATCATCGTGCAGGCGGACTTGAGCAAGTACGTCGCGCATCGGCCGAGCGTGCTGTATTGGGTGCTGCAGCCGGGCGCCGAGATCGGCGGCATCGGCGCCGGCCTGATCCGCATGGTGCGGCCGTGGAACGAGTGGCTGATCATCTGGGGCTACGACATCGAGCAGGGCGAGCGCAAACTCAGCAATGACGAGGCGATCTCGATCGTGCGCAATCTGGTCGGCGACGAGACGCTCGAGGTCAAGGTGCGCTCGACCTCGACCTGGACCGTGAACGAGATGTATGCCGGCCACTATTCGTCGGGCCGCGTGTTCTGCGTCGGCGACGCCGTGCATCGCCATCCGCCGACCAACGGCCTCGGGTCCAACACCTCGATCCAGGACGCCTACAATCTCTGCTGGAAGCTGAAGCTGGTGCTCGAGGGCCACGCCGCGCCGTCGCTGCTCGAAACCTATTCGGCCGAGCGCCAGCCGGTCGGCAAGCAGATCGTGACCCGCGCCAACAAGAGCATCGGCGACTTCCCGCCGATCTTCGAGGCGGTGGGCCTCGTCGCCTCGACCGATCCGGCGGAAGCGCGCAAGGCGATCGCCGCGCGCAAGGCGCCGACCGCCGAGGGCAAGGCGCGCCGCAAGAAGCTCTATGAGGCCATCGCCAACAAGAGCTACGAGTTCAACTGCCACGGCGTCGAGCTGAACCAGCGCTACGGCTCGACCGCTGTGGTCTCCGACGGCACGCCGATGCCGGCCTACACCAGGGATCACGAGCTCTATTACCAGGCGACCACCTGGCCCGGCGCGCATCTGCCGCATGTCTGGGTCGAGCATCGGGGCGAGCGCAAATCGACGCTCGATCTCACCGGCAAGGGCCGCTTTACGCTGCTCACCGGGATCGGCGGCGATGGCTGGAGGACGGCCGCGGCTTCGGTTGAGAAGGCCTATGGGCTGCCGGTCGATGTGGTGACGATCGGCCCGCAGGGCTGCGATGCGCTCGACATCTATGCCGACTGGTATCGCCGGAGCGAGGTCGACGAGGACGGCTGCGTGCTGGTGCGGCCCGACATGTATGTCGCCTGGCGCGCCAGGGAGGCGGCGGCTGATGCCAGCGATGTGCTGCTCGATGTGTTCGGCCAGATCCTCGGCCGCAGCGCGCAAGCGAAGTCGGTCGCCGCCGCGTAGCGCGGCGCCGGCGATTGTATTTCAGAACGAAATGAAACAGCAGCCGGTTTGAAAAATCGGCTTGCCTCAAGGGAGGGGAAAATGAGCAAGGATCAGTTGAGCGCAATGTCTTTCGATCGCCGCCGCGTGCTGCAAGGTATCGCCGGTGGGTTCGCCGCAGCAGGCACGACGACGCTATTCGCACCGGCGGTGCGGGCTACCAACAAGCCGATCAAGATCGGCTACGTCTCGCCGAAGAGCGGACCGTTGGCGGCCTTCGCCGAGGCCGACGATTTCGTGCTCGGCGAATTCCGCAAGTTCATCAAGGACGGCGTCAAGGTCGGATCGCAGACCTATCCGGTCGAAGTGGTGACGAAAGACAGCCAGTCCAATCCGAACCGCGCCGCCGAAGTCGCCAAGGAGCTGATCACCCGCGACAATGTCAGCCTGATCGTGGTCGGCGCCACGCCCGAGACCAACAACCCGGTCGCGACGCAGTGCGAGCTGGAGCAGGTGCCGTGCATCTCCTCCGTGGCGCCATGGCAGACCAATTTCATCGGCCGGCAGGCCAATCCCGGCGATCCCAAGAGCTGGAAGTCGTTCGACTACACCTTCCACTATTTCTGGGGGCTCGAGGACGTGATCGGCGTCTTCACCAGCATGTGGAGCCAGGTCGCGACCAACAAATCGGTCGGCGCGCTATTCCCGAACGACGCCGACGGCAATGCCTGGGGCGACACCACGATCGGTTTCCCTCCGGTGCTTGCCAAGCAGGGCTTCAAGCTCACCGATTCCGGCCGCTTCCAGAACCTCACCGATGATTTCTCTTCGCAGATCGCCGCGTTCCGTGGTGCCGACGCCGAGATCATCACCGGCGTGATCATCCCGCCCGACTTCACCACATTCTGGAACCAGTCACGGCAGAAGGGACTGAAGCCGAAGGTCGTGTCGGTCGCCAAGGCGCTGCTGTTTCCGGCGTCGGTGCAGGCGCTCGGCAAGGGCGGCAACAACATCTCGACCGAGGTGTGGTGGACACCGACGCATCCCTACAAGTCGAGCCTCAGCGGCGTCAGCGCCGCCGATCTCGCCAAGGGCTATGAGCAGGCCTCCGGCAAGCAATGGACCCAGCCGATCGGCTTCGTGCATTCGCTGTTCGAGGTTGCGATCGACGCGATCAAGCGCTCCGGCGACCCGAGCGACGGCACGGCGCTGGCGAAGGCGATCGGAGCGACGAAACTCGACACCATCGTCGGCCAGGTCGCGTTCGGCTCCAGCGCGGTGCCGCCATTCGCGGCGAAGAACATTGCCAAGACGCCGCTGGTCGGCGGCCAATGGCGGCTCAACGGCGACAAATACGACATGGTGATCACCGACAACAAGCTGGCGCCGCAGATCCCGCTCGGCGGCGATATGCAGGCGCTGAGCTAGCGAGCGCGTCGCAGGAAAATTGTCGATCGAAGCTGCGCGGCACGCCCGCGCATCTTCCCCCCAGCAAATCCACGCGGTGAGCTGACATGCTCGAACTCCATTCCGTCTCGAAGAGATTCGGCGCCATCGTCGTTGCCGATGCCATCGAGCTGACCCTTTCGTCCGGCGAGGCGCTCGGCGTGATCGGACCGAACGGCGCCGGCAAGTCGACGCTGTTCAACCTGATCACCGGCCTGCTGCGGCCGGATGCCGGCCGCATCGTCCTCGATGGCGCCGACATCACACATCTTTCGCCCGAGGCGCGCTGCCGTACCGGCATCGGGCGCTCGTTCCAGATCCCGCAACCGTTCGACCACCTCTCGGTGTTCGAGAACCTTGCGGTCGCCGCTCAGTTCGGTGGTGGATTGTCGGAGGCTGACGCCGTGCAGCACTGCGGCCGGATGCTTGATCTGACTGGCCTCGAAGCCAAGGCCAACCGGCTCGCCGGCAGCCTGCCGTTGCTCGATCGCAAGCGGCTCGAGCTGGCGCGGGCGCTCGCCACCAGGCCGCGCACGCTGCTGCTCGACGAGATCGCAGGCGGGCTCACCGATGCCGAATGCCACGAACTGGTCGAGACGATCAGGACCATCCATGCCGAAGGCGTCGCCATCATCTGGATCGAGCATGTGGTGCACGCGCTGCTTGCGGTGGCGCAGCGGCTGGTCGTGCTCAATTTCGGCAAGGTGGTCGCCCAAGGCGTGCCCACCGAGGTGATGCGCTCACGCGAGGTCGAGACCATTTACATGGGCGTGCCGGCATGACCGCGCTGCTCAACGTCTCCGCGCTCGACGCGTTCTATGGCGACTTCCAGGCGCTGTTCGGGATCGATTTCGAACTCGCTCAAGGCGAAGCGGTCGCGGTAATCGGCGCCAATGGCGCCGGCAAGTCGACCATGCTGAAGTCACTCGCAGGTCTCGTGAAGAACCGCTCCGACGCGATCCGTCTCAACGGGCGCGCGATCGGCGAGGCGTCCGCCGCCAGCATCGTGCGGCTCGGGCTCGCGCTGGTCCCCGAGGGACGCCAGCTGTTTCCCTCGCTCAGCGTCGAGGAGAATCTCCTGATCGGCGCTTATGGCGGCGAGCGCACCGCGCCGTGGGATCTTGCGGCGGTCTACCGGATGTTTCCGGTGCTCAGGGAGCGCCGGCGCGGCGCCGTCACGGCGCTGTCGGGCGGCCAGCAGCAGATGGTGGCGATCGGCCGGGCGCTGATGTCGAACCCACAGGTCCTGCTGTGCGACGAGATCAGCCTCGGCCTCGCGCCGATCGTGGTCGAGGACATCTACCGCATGCTGCCGCAGATCCGGGCCGGCGGCACCGCGGTGGTGCTGGTCGAGCAGGACATCGCCCGCGCGCTGCGCGCAGCCGATCGTTTCTACTGTTTGCAGGAGGGGCGGGTGACCTTGAGCGGAAAGCCTGATGACGTGGATCAGGACACGATCCGCGCAGCCTATTTCGGAGCATGAGGGAGCGATGAGCGGATTCGAAACCATCATCGAAGGCGTGCTGCTCGGCGGCGTCTATGCGCTGTTCGCGCTCGGCCTGTCGCTGATCTTCGGCATCATGCGCCTTGTCAATCTGGCGCATGGCGACCTGATCCTGCTCGCGGCCTATCTGGTGCTCAGCGCCACCACGGCGCTCGGCGTGCCGCTTGCGGTCGCATCCCTGCTGGTCGTTGCTGCGATGTTCGTGCTCGGCTTCGTGCTGCAGCGGCTGGTGCTGGAGCGCGTGCTCGGCGACGACATCCTGCCGCCGCTGCTCGTCACCTTCGGCCTGTCGATCGTGATCCAGAACGGGCTGCTGCTCGGCTATGGCGCAGACAGCCGCCGCCTGCAGGCCGGCGCCTTTGAATCCTCGTCGGTGACGCTGGCGCCCGGCCTCAGCGTTGGCCTCGCGCCGCTGACGGCGCTGGTGACGGCGATCGCCGCCGTCGCGCTGCTTCAGCTGATTTTCTATCGCACCTCGCTCGGCCGCGCCTTCCGCGCCACCGCCGACAATCCCGCGATCGCGCAGTTGATGGGCGTCAACGAGCGCAACGTCTATGCCATTGCGGTCGGGCTGTCGCTCGCGGTCTCGGTGATCGCCGCGGTCGTGTTCGGCATCCGTGCCAGCTTCGATCCGTCGATCGGGCCTGCGCGGCTGCTCTATGCGTTCGAGGCCGTGATCATCGGCGGCCTCGGCAGCTTGTGGGGCACGCTGGCCGGCGGCATCGTGCTCGGGCTTGCGCAGGCGATCGGGGGCCGGATCAATCCGGAGTGGCAGATCCTCGCCGGTCATCTCACGTTCCTGGCCGTGCTGATGGTGCGGCCGCGCGGTCTCTTCCCGGCGAGGCGGACATGAGCGTCGAGAGCATCGAGATGCCGGCGAGCCGGGAAGAGCGCACGGCAGATGTGCCGGTGTGGCAGATCCGGGTCGGCACGCGTCTGTCGCGCATCGCGGCCGTGGCCGGCATTGTGCTGGTCGTGGTGCTTGCCGTGCTGCCCGCGATCGCATCGCGCAATCTGATCCAGGACCTGATCTTCGTCCTCACCATGCTGACATTGGCGCAGCTCTGGAACGTGCTGGCCGGATGGGGCGGACTGGTGTCGGTCGGGCAGCAGGCCTTTGTCGGGCTCGGCGCCTATGCGCTGTTCGCCGGCATCGTGATGGCCGGGCTCGATCCCGTGGCCGCGATCCCGCTGGCCGGGCTGTTCGCGGCGCTGATCGCGGCCGTGCTCGGGCCGCTGCTGTTCCGGCTGGAAGGCCCATATTTCGCGATCGGCAGCTGGGTCGCCGCCGAGGCGCTGCGGCTGATCTGCGCCCAGTTCAAATCGCTCGGCGGCGGCACCGGGATGTCGATCTCGCCCAGCGAGTTGTCGCAGATGTTCGGCCTGAAGGCGGTGCAGGCGCTGCTCGGCCTGCGCCCGGCGGCGGCGCGCGACGTGCTGATCTACTGGCTGGCGTTGCTGCTCGCCGTGCTGGTCACGCTCGGCATCTACGCCTTCATGCGCTCGCGCCATGGCCTTGCGCTGGCGGCCAGCCGCGACAATGCGGCGGCGGCGCGCAGTGTCGGCGTCCGCACCGCGCGGATCCGCCATGTGCTGTGGATCGCGGTTGCGTTCGCCACCGGGATGGTCGGCGCGGTGGTCTATCTGCAGAAAGCGCGCATCTCGCCCGACGCCGCCTTCAGCGTCACCGACTGGACCGCCTATGTGATCTTCATCGTCGTGATCGGCGGCGTGCGCACCATCGAGGGTCCGATGGTCGGCGTGCTGCTGCTGTGGGGGCTCGTCACCTGGCTCGCCCAGTACGGCAGCCTCTACCTCGTCGTGCTCGGCACGCTCGCGATCCTGATCATGCTGTTCATGCCGCGAGGGGTGTGGGGCGCGGCGGCCCGCCGCTGGCAATGGCAGCTGTTCCCGACCCAGCGCTGGCTCGGCCGCAGCCGCTAGCGCATGATGGGCTAGGGGTTGAATGGTGCCGCGAGGGTACTGTGCTCCCTCTCCCGCTTGCGGGGGAGGGTCGGGGTGGCGGCTTTCTCCACGAGTCGCATCGTTGAGAGAGCCCCCACCCGCATCGCATCTTCGATGCGATGCGACCTCCCCCGCGAGCGGGAGAGGTGAGCTGCTCTGCGGCCCGACCGGTTCAACCCAATCTCATCGCGCCGTTGCGCTCAGAACATCGTGTTGTTGTTCGCCGGATTTTCCGGGATCGGCTGCACCACGTCCCAATGTTCGACGATCTTGCCGTCCTCGAGCTTGAAGATGTCGACGATCGCGTTGCCGCGGGTGCCGGGCTCGCGCACGGCGTGGACGTGCAGGATCACGTAGTCGCCGTCAACGAACGAACGCTTGATCTCGCTGTGCGAGTTCGGAAACTTCTCGCGCAGGAAGCCGATGAACTTGCGGAAGCCTTCGGGGCCGTCCGCGGCACCGGGATTGTGCTGCACATAACGGTTGCCGACATAGGCGAGCGCAGCATCGGCGTCCTTCTGGTTCAGTCCCTTGTCGTAGAAGGCCAGCACCGCCTTGCGGTTGGCTTCCTGCTGGGCCTCGCTGGTGGCGGCCATCGCGGCGGGAGACGCGAGCGCAAGCAGAAGTGCGGCGGCGACGATCCTCGGCCGGAGAATGAAGTTCATCTTGATGCTCCCGGTGACTGACGGCGCTGAACCGCGCTGCAGCTGGCTCTCTACAGGCTCCGCCTGTTGGCCGAAAGAGAGCACTCCCGGCTCACATGGTTACCGGGAGATACCAGCCCTCACGCCGCCTTCGCCGCGGCGCCATGCGCGTGCTTGTCGACGGCGTCGATGATCTGCGGCCACATCGGGATCGGCAGTGCGTGGCCCATGCCCTCGATCATCAGGAGCTTCGCGCCCGGGATCGAGGCTGCGGTGTCCCTGCCGCCTTCGGGATGCACCAGCGGATCGATGGTGCCGTGGATCACCAGCGTCGGCGCCTTGACGCTGCGCAGGCGCTCCTTGCGGCTGCCGGAGGCGAGGATGGCGCGCAGCTGGCGGCCGACGCCCTCCGGATTGAGGCCGCGCTCAAAGGTGCGCCGCGCGCGTTCGGGATCGAGCGCCTCATCCTCCGGGAACGAGCCGTTGCGCAACACCTTCCAGGTTTGGCCGTAACGGACGAAATACTCTTCCTTGCTCTTGGGCGGCGGGGCCGTCAGCACCGCGGTCGCCTCCCGGGTCGGGCTGGGGATCTTTGGATTGCCTGTGGTGGACATGATCGACGTCAGCGAGAGCATGCGCTCGGGAAAGGTGATCGCAACCTCCTGCGCGATCATGCCGCCCATCGAAGCGCCGACCAGATGCGCCTTGCGGATGCCGAGCGTGTCCATCAGGCCGATCGTGTCCCGTGCCATGTCGGCCAGTTTGTAGGGCGCCGCGACCGGGATCTTCAGCAAGCGCAGCTTGATGAGTTCGAGCGCGGTCAGCCGCTTGCCGCCGCTCATCCGGGAGGATTTTCCGATATCCCTGTTGTCGAATCGGATCACGCGAAAGCTGCGCGCGGCGAGCTGGCGGCAGAACTCGTCGTCCCAATGGATCATCTGGGCGCCGAGGCCCATGATCAGCAACAGAGGTTCGGCATTCGCGTCGCCAAAAACCTCGTAGCAGATGTCGATGCCGTTGGCGCGGGCGAGCTGCGGTGGCTGATGGGCAAGCGTGGTCACGGGCATCCCCTGCTGGTATCGCGGTCAGGAACCTCTATGCCACGGATTGACGCAGCGCAGAAGAGTGCCGGCGTCGCGGATCACGTCGCACTGTTGACCGATCAGCGGCAACAGTGTCGTATGGCACAAACAAATGGAAGCGCGGCAAGCGCCCGGAATTGGTGTGGAGGAGCGCGCATGGCCGACAAGGGCAACGACCCTGCCGTGATCTGGCAGACGATGATTGGCGAGATGGAGAAGGGGTTCAACTCCTTCGGCAACCAGCTGATGAGCTCGCCTGAATTTTCCAAGGTGATGAACCAGGCCGGCGGCGTCGCGGCCGGCGCGCAGAAGCAGCTCGGCGAGCTGATGGAGAAATATCTGCTCGCGATGAACCTGCCGAGCCGCGCCCAGCTCGTCGGCATGGCCGAACGCCTGCAATCGATGGAGAACCAGCTCAACGAGATCAAGACGCTGCTGCAGCAGGTGCATCACAACTCGCTGGCACCGGACGACGACCACGGCGCAACGCCGCGGCCGCCGCGCACCAAGCGCCCGCCAACCGAGGGGGACAGCAAATGAATGCTCCCACCGGGTTTGATCTCGCCTCGATCTCCGAGCGGGTGCAGTCCGAGGTGCAGCGCGCGATCCAGCGCAGCATCAAGGGTGTCGAGTACTTCTCGAGCTCGGGACCCACGCTCGGCGAGACACCGAAGGACGTGCTGTATTCGCGCGGCACCATGAACCTCTATCACTACCGGCCGCAGGCCAGCGAAGTCTATCGCGTGCCGGTCCTGATCGTGATGGCGACCACCAACCGCGGCTACATCCTCGATCTGGTGCCCGGGCAGAGCTTCATCGAATTCCTGCTCAAGCGCGGCTTCGACGTCTACATGCTGGACTGGAGCGCGCCGAAGCCCGAGGAGAAGTCGCTGCGCATGGAGGACTACGTCCTCGACTTCATTCCGGAGTCCGTGCGCCGGGTGCAGCAGGATTCCGGCGAGAAGGACGTCTCGGTGATAGGCTATTGCTTCGGCGGCGTGCTGTCGCTGCTCTATGGCTCGATCTTCAACGACGGGCCGATGAAGAATTTGATCTGCTTCACCACGCCGATCGATTTCCGCGAGATGAAGCTGTTCTCGAATTTCGCCGACCGCCGTTATTTCGACGTCGACCGCCTGATCGACAGCACCGGCAACATGCCGCCCGAACTGATCCTGCAATCGTTCGACATGTTGCGGCCGGCCGCGCGCGTCGTCGGCCAGATCCAGCTCTGGGACAACATCTGGAACGACGAGTTCGTCAAATCGTACCGGATGTTCGACCGCTGGGCGACCGACACGCTGCCGCTCGCCGGCGAGTATTTCCGTGCCATCACCAAGGACCTGATGTGGGACAACAAGCTCTACAACGACACCATGACGGTCGGCGGCCGGCCGGCCAGGCTCGCCGACATCAAGGTGCCGATCCTGCATGCGGTCGCCGAGCACGACCACATCGTGCCGTATGATGCAGCGAAGCACCTGATCACCAAGATCGGCTCCGAGGACAAGGAGGAGGTGATGCTGAAAGGCGGTCACGTCTCGCTGGTCGCCGGCGCCAATGCAATCAAGCGGCTGTGGCCGAAACTGGACTCCTGGTTGGGCAAGAGATCGACATGACCGAACAACGTTCCTATCCGCGCCACGTCAAGACCGAGGCCGGCGATATCGAGTTCCGGCTGATGACGCGGGCGGACGAGGCCGCGGTGCTGGCCTTCGCGCAGAAGCTGCCGACGCATGATTTGCTGTTCCTGCCGCGCAACATCAGTCAGCCGAAGGTGCTGTCGGCGTGGATCAACGAGATCGAGCGCGGCGACATCACGAGCCTGCTCGCGGTCAGGAACGGCACGGTGGTCGGCTGCGGCACCCTGGTGCGCGATCCGCACTCCTGGTCGCCGCATGTCGGCGAGATCCGGATGGTGGTGTCGCTCGACGTGCGCGGGCAGGGCGTCGGCCGGGCGTTGTCGCAGGAGACGTTCGCTATTGCCCTTGGCGCCGGGCTGGAGAAGTTCTCGGTGCAGATGACGGTCGACCAGCGGGCGGCGATCGCGCTGTTCGAAAGCCTCGGCTTCAAGGCGGAGGCGCTGCTGCGCGACCATGTCCGCGATGTCGAGGGCAAGAACCACGACATCGTCGTGCTCGGGCACAATGTGGCGCAGGTTCGGGCCCAAATGGAGGCTTACGGGGTGCCCGACGCTGTGAATGGTAATTAGAAACCTCTCGTCGCCGACGCGTTAGGCAACCTGCCAAATATTCGTGCCATTCACAGGCTCGTGATATCGCGCTGCAACATTGATGTTGCGGCGCACCATGAGGTGTGCCATAACACCGTTGCCCCGGGCCAATCCGGACGGGGTGAGCCCATAGCTCAAACCTGAGGATGGAGAGACCCCAATGACCACCGAAACCAATTCCGTGCTGAACAGCGTCAAGGAAGCCTTCGCGCCCGTCACCGAGGCGTTCACCAAGCTCCAGAACCTGGAAGTTCCGGAAGCCGCCCGTGAGTTCGTGAAGAAGCAGGCCGAGGCCGCCAAGACCCGCGCCGCCGATGCTTATGCCGGCTCCGAGAAGGTCACCAACGTGATCGAGTCCGCTGTTGCCGGTTCGGTGACCGAAGCCGCCAAGATCAGCCGCAACATCCAGCAGGCGATCTACCAGGACGCCGAGGCGTTCTTCGCCGGCATCGATAAGCTCGCGTCCGCCAAGTCGCTGAGCGAAGCTGCCCAGATCCAGTCGGACCTGGTCCGTGCGCGTGGCGAGCTGCTCGTCTCGCGGGCGAAGGCCAGCACCGAGTATCTCGGCAAGCTCGTCACCGACGGTGCGAAGACCGCGCAGGACAACTTCGCCAAGGTCTACAGCAAGACCGCCTGATCGCGCTTGCACTGACCGACTGCCCTTTTCGAAGGCCCGCCATTTTGCGGGCCTTCTTTTTTGCCGGTGCTTCTCATACATCGTTGATGTCGCAGCTGCCGTCATTGCGAGGAGCGACAGCGACGAAGCAATCCATTTCCCCGCAAGCGGTGAAATGGATTGCTTCGCTCCGCCCGCAATGACGGCTAGTGTCCCGCCAGTGCGAGAGCCCCTTCGATCCCCATGACCCTTCCCGCCGCCCTCATCGCAACGCCCGTCGATGCCGAACGCGCAGCCGAGCTGCGCCGCGTGAAATGGCTGGCGACTGGCGTGCTGGCGGCAACCCTGATCATCTTCATTGCAGCGAAGGCGCTGCTGCCGGTGCATCCCGCCTTCGGCTTCGTCGCGGCCTTTGCCGAGGCCGCGACCATCGGCGGGCTCGCCGACTGGTATGCGGTCGTCGCGCTGTTCAAGCGGCCGCTGGGGCTGCCGATCCCGCACACCGCGATCATCCAGAGCAACCAGGAGCGCATCGCCGAGAAGCTCGGTGAGTTCATCGAGAACAATTTCCTGGAATCCGGGCCGGTCGAGGCCAAGCTGCGCGAGATCGATTTCGCCACGTTCATCGCCGACTGGCTGCGCGACCGCAAGCGGTCCGAGGATCTCGCCCGCTTCGTGCTGCGGATGCTGCCCGAGGCGTTCGCGGCGACCGAAAGCTCAGGCTTGATGCAGTTCATCAGCCGCCGCGTCACGACGCAGATCCTTTCGGTCGATCTTGCGCCGCTCGCGGCGGGCGCGCTGCGCGGCTTCGTGCAGGAGGGCAAGCATGAGGGGCTGCTCGACGATCTCTTGCGCGCGCTGCACCAGACGCTGACGCAGCAGGAGACCATGGCCGTGATCCGCGACAAGGTCCGCGCGGAGATGCCGACGCTGCTGAGACTCTACCGTGCCGACAAGTTCGTGGTGAACCGGATCATCGCCTCGGCCACGAAATTCTTCGAGGAAGTGCGCAACGATCCTGAGCATCCGTTCCGCGGCGAGTTCGACCGCATGCTGCTGTCGTTCGTCGACCGGCTCGGCAGCGACAAGGCGTTCGCCGATCGCATCGACGGGCTGAAGCGCGACCTGCTGGCGCGGCCGGAGCTTGCCAATCTCGGCCGCACCATCTGGGCCAACGTCAAGGACTTCATCGAGCGCAGCGCCTCGGGCGAGTCGCAGGTGCTGCAGCATCAGCTGGCCCGAATGTTCGTCGAGGCCGGCGATGCGCTCGATGGCGATGCCGAGCTGCGCGGCGAGATCAATCAGGGTCTGGTCGCGATCCTGCGCACGGTCGTCGCCGAGCAGAAGAGCGGCGTCTCGAGTTTCATCGCCGACCAGATGAAGAGCTGGGACATGGAGCAATTGATCTCGCTGATCGAGGTCAATGTCGGCAAGGACCTGCAATACATCCGCTTCAACGGTTCGCTGATCGGCGGACTTGCCGGGCTCGCGCTTTACACCCTGGAATACGTGCTGCGGCTGCTGTGACCGATTGGGCACGGACGTCACAATAGTTGTGGCAAGTGTGACCTGGCCCGCTTGCACGAAAGTGATCGGTTCCCTAGCTTTTCAAGGTTGATTGTTGCGTTGCGGAACGATTCCGCCGGGTTTGCGTCAATCCTGTTGACCCATTCCTGATATTCCCATTGCCGGCCGCCAAGACGGTGCCGGAAGAGGAGTTGAAATGTCCGTTGCTGCGCAGACGCTACGCCCGCCGTCCAGGACGCTGATGTTTCTGGAAGGCCGCGCCATTCATGAGCTTGGTGCCTTCCTTGGTGCATTGCCGCTGCTGAGCCTCGCGCCGCGCGGCGATGGGCATCCGGTGCTGGTGCTGCCCGGATTGATTGCCTCCGACATGTCGACCCGGCCGCTGCGCGATTTCCTCAAGAGCAAGGGCTACGCCGTCAGCGGCTGGCGTCAGGGCCGCAATCTCGGGCTGCGTTCCGGCGTGCAGGACGGCATGGTCGATCTGCTGCAGGAGATGAACGAGACCAGCGGCCGCAAGGTCTCGCTGATCGGCTGGAGCCTCGGCGGCCTCTATGCGCGTCAGCTTGCCAAGATGATGCCGGATCGCGTGCGCCAGGTGATCACGCTCGGCAGCCCGTTCGCCGCCGGCCCGAAGTCGACCAACGCCTGGCGCGTCTACGAGATGGCCAGCGGCCGCCGCGCCGACGAAGAGGACCAGCGCTTCGGCGGCTCGCTCGCCAGCGCGCCGCCGGTGCCGACCACCGCGGTCTTCAGCCGCACCGACGGCGTCTGCGCCTGGCAGGGCTGCCGCGAGCAGAACTCGTCGATGACCGACAGCATTGAAGTCGAGAGCAGCCATTGCGGCATGGGTCATCACCCGGCCGTCGTCTACGCTGTCGCCGATCGCCTCGCGCAGAAGGACGGCGAGTGGGCGCCGTTCGATCGCAGCGGCTGGCGAAGCTTCGTCTATCCGGATCCCAATCGATAGCACTGCAAAGGTCTCTTCACCTCGCCCCGCTTGCGGCGAGAGGTCGGATTGCGAAGCAATCCGGGTGAGGGGGAGTCTCCGCGCGAACAATTCTCACCGTGAACGCGGAGAGCCCCCTCATCCCGACCTTCTCAGAGCGAGCTTCGCTCGTCTCGGCCCCGCACGCGGGGAGAAGGAGAAGACCCCCGCATTGTCGTGAATCGACAAAACGCGCTATGCGTTGCGGCATGCCACAGCCGCTTGCCCGCATCGTCGACCAGCTGAAGCGCGAACCGTCGCGCACCGGCTCGATCATCATCACCGTGTTCGGTGATTCCATCGTGCCGCGCGGCGGCTCGGTGTGGCTCGGCACGCTGCTCGAATTCTTCAAGTCGCTCGACATCGACGGCAATGTGGTGCGCACCGCGATGTCGCGGCTCGCCGCCGACGGCTGGCTTGAGCGCAGCAAGGTCGGCCGCAACAGTTTTTATCGGCTCAACGCTCGGGGCCGGCAGACCTTCGACACCGCGACCACGCACATCTACGATCCGCCGCCATCGGACTGGACCGGCCGCTTCGAGCTGCTGTTGATCGGCAATGCCGAGGACCGCGACGCCGCGCGCGAGGCGCTGAAGAATGCCGGCTTCGGCAGCCCGCTGCCCGGCGTGTGGGTCGCGCCGTCAGGCGTGCCGATCCCGGATGAAGCATCGCGCGCGATCCGCCTCGAAGTCTCCGCGGAGGACGACAGCGGGCGCCGGCTGCTGAGCGAGAGCTGGCCGCTCGATCGCACCGCGGACGCCTATCTGAAGTTCATGAAGACGTTCGAGCCGCTGCATGGCTGGATCATGAGAGGCGAGACGCTGAGCGACGCCGATGCCTTCACCGCGCGCATCCTGTTGATCCACCATTACCGCCGGGTCGTGCTGCGCGATCCGCTGCTGCCGGCACCGTTGCTGCCGAAAGATTGGCCGGGCAGGGCGGCGCGCAAGCTCTGCGGTGAGATCTATCGCGGGCTGCTTCCTGCGTCGGAACAATGGCTTGACGATCACGCAACCAATGAGGACGGGCCGTTGCCGAAGCCCGACGGGGCCGTCGCGCACCGTTTCGAGGGCATCTGAACATATTACAGAAATATCTTGCATATTGAAAATTGTGTTATATATTGCCGCCTAACAACACACCGGGAGGTCGGCCATGTACACGCAGGCGCTCAATTCATCCGACGGCGACGATCGCGGCGTCGAGGATGTTGCCCGTGCCAGTCAGTTCCAGGCCCGCATCGATGCCGACGAGCGCATCGAGCCGAACGACTGGATGCCCGCCGCCTATCGCAAGACGCTGACCCGGCAGATTTCCCAGCACGCCCATTCCGAAATCGTCGGCATGCTCCCCGAGGGCAACTGGATCACCCGCGCGCCGTCGCTGCGCCGCAAGGCCGCGCTGCTCGCCAAGGTGCAGGACGAATGCGGCCACGGGCTCTATCTCTATGCCGCCGCCGAGACGCTCGGCACCTCGCGCGAAGAGCTGGTCGACGCGATGCTCTCGGGCAAGGCGAAATACTCATCGATCTTCAATTATCCGACGCTGACCTGGGCCGATATCGGCACCATCGGCTGGCTGGTCGATGGCGCGGCGATCATGAACCAGATCCCGCTGTGCCGCTGCTCCTACGGCCCCTATGCGCGCGCGATGATCCGCGTCTGCAAGGAAGAGTCGTTCCATCAGCGCCAGGGTTTCGAGATCATGGTGACGCTGTGTCGCGGCACCGCCGAGCAGAAGGCGATGGCGCAGAACGCGCTCGATCGCTGGTGGTGGCCGGTGCTGATGATGTTCGGCCCCCCCGATCAGGTGAGCCAGCACAGCGACACCTCGACCAAGTGGAAGATCAAGCGCTTCTCCAACGACGAGCTGCGCCAGAAATTCATCGACGCCACCGTGCCGCAGGCCGAATTCCTCGGGCTCACGATTCCCGATCCCGGCATGAAGCAGAACGAGAACGGCAATTGGGTGCACAGCCCGATCGACTGGGATGAGTTCAAGCAGGTGCTGGCCGGCAACGGCCCCTGCAACCGCGATCGCCTCGCCGCGCGCCGCAAGGCGCATGAGGAGGGCGCCTGGGTGCGCGAGGCCGCGATGGCCTATGCCGAGAAGCGCAAGAGCCGCCAGCTCGCGCAAGCCGCAGAATAAGGGAGCCCGAGATGGCCACGCCGAACGTTCCGCTCTGGGAAGTCTTCATCCGCAGCCGCAACGGCCTCGCGCACAAGCATGTTGGATCGCTGCACGCGGCGGACTCGACGCTGGCGCTGCAGGCTGCTCGCGACATCTACACCCGCCGCGGCGAGGGCCTGTCGATCTGGGTGGTGCCCTCGAATGCGATCACCGCGTCCGATCCATCGGAGAAGGGCATGATGTTCGAGCCGGCGGACTCCAAGATCTACCGCCACCCGACGTTCTACGACGTCCCCGACGAAGTCGGGCATATGTGACTGCGCCTCTGCTCGTCGTTGCGAGCACAGCGAAGCAATCCATCGGGCCGCGAAGCAAGAAGCACGTATCGATTGCTTCGTCGCTCCGCTCCTCGCAATGACGCCTCAACAGCGAGTTGATTAGATGGCAACCGCCAACATCGAAGTCTCCGAAACGCCGCTGGTGCTCTACGCGCTGCGCCGCGCCGACGATGCGCTGATTCTCGGCCATCGGCTGTCCGAATGGTGCGGCCATGCGCCCGCGATGGAAGAGGACATGGCGCTCGCCAATATGGGGCTCGACCTGCTCGGTCAGGCCCGCGAGCTCTACACCTATGCCGCCAAGGTCGAAGGCAAGGACAACGACGAGGACAAGTTCGCCTATCTGCGCGACGTCAGGCAGTATCGCAACCTGCTGCTGGTCGAGCAGCCGAACGGCGACTTCGCCCGCACCATGGTGCGGCAGTTCTTCTACGCGGCGTTCGCCGATCTCTACTGGCGCGCGATGATGACGTCCTCGGATCCGACACTCGCGGCGATCGCGGCGAAATCGGAGAAGGAGAGCGCCTATCATGTCAGGCATTCGTCGGAATGGATCGTCCGCCTCGGCGATGGCACCGAAGAGAGTCACCGCCGCGCGCAGAATGCGATCGACGACCTCTGGGCCTATACCGGCGAGATGTTCGCGGTCGACGACGGCGAGCGCGGCCTGATCGATGCCGGCATCGCGATCGATCCGGCGACGCTGAAGTCGCGCTGGCTGAAGACCGTCACCGGTATCGTCAACGAGGCGACGCTGTCGCTGCCGAAGAGCGACTGGATGCAGCAGGGCGGCCGCGTCGGCAGCCATAGCGAGCACCTCGGCCATCTGCTCAGCGAATTGCAGTCCCTGCAGCGGACCTTCCCGGGGGCAACATGGTGACCGCAGCGCTCAGCGATGCCGATCTGCGCCGGCGCGCCTGGAGCGCGGCCGCGCAGGTGGTCGATCCCGAAATCCCGGTGCTGACCATCGCCGATCTCGGCGTGCTGCGCGACGTCGCTGTCCATGACGGCCATGTCGAGGTCGCGATCACGCCGACCTATTCCGGCTGTCCCGCGATGAGCATGATCGCGCTCGAGATCGAGCTCGCGCTGGAGCGCGAAGGCATTCATGCGCCGAAGGTCCGCACCGTGCTGTCGCCGGCCTGGACCACCGACTGGATGAGCGAGGACGGCCGCCGCAAGCTCAGGGAGTACGGCATCGCGCCGCCGCTGCCGGGTTCCTCGCGTCGCGCGCTGTTCGGCGAGCAGCAGGTCGCGTGCCCGCAATGCGGGTCTGGCGATACCGAGTTGCTGTCCGAATTCGGCTCGACCTCCTGCAAGGCACTGTGGCGTTGCAAGAGCTGCCGTGAACCCTTCGACTACTTCAAGTGTCATTGACCATGTCGACTCCACGATTCCACCGCCTGTCCGTCAGCGATCTGCGCCGCGAGGCCTCGGACGCTATCTCGATGACCTTCGCGATCCCAGCCGATCTGCAGGGCGACTACCGTTTCACGCCCGGCCAGTATCTGACGCTGCGCACCACGATGGACGGCGAGGAAGTCCGCCGTTCCTATTCGATCTGCTCCGGCCCCGACGACGGCGAGCTGCGCATCGCGGTGAAGAAGGTCGACGGCGGCGCGTTCTCGAACTGGGCCGCCGACGAGTTGAAGGCCGGCGACGAGCTCGACGTGATGACGCCGACCGGCCGTTTCGGCGTCGCGCACGCACCCGGCGAGGCGCGGACCTATGTCGGCTTCGCTGCCGGCAGTGGAATTACGCCGATCCTCTCGATCATCAAGGGCGTGCTGGCGCGCGAGCCGGCCAGCCGCTTCTTCCTGTTCTACGGCAACCGCTCGACCGAAGGCGTCATGTTCCGCGAGGCGCTGGAGGAGCTGAAGGACCGCTTCATGCAGCGGCTGTCGGTGTTCCACGTCATCTCCGGCGAGGAGCAGGACATCCCGATCCTGCACGGCCGGCTCGACGGCGACAAGGTGCGGGTGCTGCTGCGCTCGCTGGTGCCGGCTGCGACCGTCGATCACGTCTTCGTTTGCGGCCCGGCGGCGATGAGCGAGACCATCGAGGCCACCTGCCGCGAGATCGGCATTGCCGACGAGCGCATCCATGTCGAACGCTTCGTGTCGGAATTCGGCGGCAAGCCACGGGCGAAGGTCGTCGTTCCCGCCGGCGCGCCGCCGAAGGCGATTGCCGGACTGATCATCGACGGCAAGCGCCGCGAGGTTCCGGTCGCCGACGGCGAGTCGATCCTCGACGCCGCGCTGCGAGCCGGCATGGACCTGCCGTTCGCCTGCAAGGGCGGCATGTGTTCGACCTGCCGCGCCAAGCTGGTCGAAGGCGAGGCGCCGATGGATCTGAACTATTCGCTGGAGCCGTGGGAGCTGAAGGCGGGGTTCATCCTCACCTGCCAGGCCAAGCCGTGCTCGGACAAGGTCGTGGTCGATTACGACCACGTCTAGTTCTACGCGCGCGTTGACACCCGAGGTGTCGCGCCCAACACTGACACCAAGAGGCCCGTCGCAACGGGCCCGCGCACAGGGAGTTCGATGTGAACGTGAAGGCCACGCTATCGCCGGAGGATGTCGCCCGCGCCTGCGCGGACGCGATGTGGAAGGAAGACGACGCCAGCAAGGGTCTCGGCATGGAGCTCCTCGAGATCAAGCCGGGGCAGGCGACGATGGCGATGACCGTGCAGCCGCACATGGTCAACGGCCAGCGCATCTGCCATGGCGGCTACATCTTCACGCTCGCCGATTCAGCCTTCGCTTTTGCCTGCAACAGCCGCAACGATCGCGCGGTGGCGGCGCAGGGCAACGTCACCTTCATCCGGCCGGGCAAGCTCGGCGATCGGCTGGTGGCGACCGCGCGCGAGATCTCGCGCAGCGGCCGCTCTGGAATCTACGACGTGCGCGTCACCACCGGCGACAGCGTGATCGCCGAGTTTCGCGGACATTCGCGCGTGATCCAGGGCACCTGGCTGCCGGACACGGACATCAAGGCATAAGGTTTCGGGGGAAACGTCGATGGCAACGGCAAAGCTCAGGGTTAGGGATAGCGGTTATCACGCCGAGCTCGATGCGGCTGAACGCGCCTCGCGCGACGAGATCATGGCGTTGCAGACCAAGCGGCTCGCCTGGTCGCTCAAGCATGCCTATGACAATGTCGCGCACTACAAGAAAAGCTTCGACGCCGCGGGCGTGCACCCATCGGATTTCAAGCAGCTTTCCGATCTCGCCAGGTTTCCCTTCACGGTGAAGACCGACCTGCGCGACAATTATCCGTTCAACATGTTCGCGGTGCCGCGCGAGCAGCTGGTGCGGGTCCATGCCTCCTCGGGCACGACAGGCAAGCCGATCGTGGTCGGCTACACCAAGGGAGACATCGACACCTGGGCGGATGTCATGGCGCGCTCGATCCGCGCTGCCGGCGGCCGCAAGGGCATGCTGATGCACAATGCCTATGGCTACGGCCTGTTCACCGGCGGCCTCGGCGCGCATTACGGCGCCGAGCGGCTCGGCTGCACCGTGATCCCGATCTCCGGCGGCATGACCGAGCGGCAGGTGCAGATCATCAACGATTTCCGGCCCGACATCATCACGGTGACGCCGAGCTACATGCTGGCGATCCTCGACGAGTTCAAGCGGCAGGGGCTGGACCCGCGCAAATCGTCGCTCAAGTTCGGCATCTTCGGCGCCGAGCCCTGGACCAACGCGATGCGCGTCGAGATCGAGCAGGCCTTCGACATGGACGCCACCGACATCTATGGCCTGTCGGAGGTGATCGGCCCCGGCGTCGCGCAGGAATGCGTGGAGACCAAGGACGGCCTGCACATCTGGGAGGATCACTTCTATCCGGAGGTGATCGATCCCCTGACCGGCAAGGTGCTGCCTGACGGCGAGAAGGGCGAACTGGTGTTCACCTCGCTCACCAAGGAAGCCTTCCCGATCATCCGCTACCGCACCCGCGACCTGACGCGGCTGTTGCACGGCACGGCGCGGCCCGGCATGCGGCGGATGGAGAAGGTGACCGGCCGCTCCGACGACATGATCATCCTGCGCGGGGTCAACGTATTCCCGACCCAGATTGAAGAAGTCCTGCTGGCGACCGATTGGTGCGGCGGGCACTTTGTCATCGAGCTGACCCGCGAAGGCCGCATGGACGAGATGACGGTGCTCGCCGAAGCCCGGCCCGAAAGCTGGGATGGCGAAGGGCTGACCGCGCATGCCGAGAAGGTTTCGGCCTTCATCAAGAACACGATCGGCATCTCCACCCGCATCCGCGTCGTCGCGCCCGAGACACTGGAACGTTCGCTCGGCAAGGCGAAACGGGTTTACGACAAGCGGCCGAAAGAATAGCCTCTCGCCCGCAATCCAAGAGGGCGCGGGGTTTCCATGGCCGATACCAACGAAGCAACCGCCGCGGCGATCGTGGCCGACATCCGCGACGGCAAGGTGACCGCGGTCAGCGTCGTCGAGGCGGCGCTCGATCGTGCCGAGCGGCTCAAGCACCTCAACGCCTTCATCCTTCTGAACCGCGACGGCGCGCTGGCCGCGGCGCGCGAGGTCGATGCGGGGAAACGCACCGGCGTGCTGGCCGGGCTTCCGATCGTCGTCAAGGACAACATCAACACGTCGGATCTGCCGACATCGGGCGGCACGCCGGCGCTGCAACACGCGCGGCCTGCGCGCAACGCACCGTCGCTGCAGAAGCTGCTCGACGCCGGCGCCGTGGCCATCGGCAAGACCAATCTGCACGAGCTCGCCTTCGGCATCACCAGCACCAATCTCGCGCCGTTCGCGGGACCGGTGCGCAATCCCTACGACACGCGCCGGATTCCCGGCGGATCGTCGGGCGGAACGTCGGCGGCGATCGCCGCGCGGATCGCGACCTGCGGCCTCGGATCGGACACCGGCGGCTCGACCCGCGTGCCGGCGGCGCTGACCGGCACCGTCGGCCTCAGGCCTTCGGTCGGCAATGGCGGTGCCGAGCGGCGCTATCACGACGACAACCAGGTGGTTCCGATCAGCCATACCCGCGACACCGTCGGCCCGATGGGTCGCACCGTCGCCGACGTCGCGCTGCTCGATGCCGTGATATCAGGCACGCCGCAGGCCACGGCCATTCCGCTGCGCGGCGTGCGTCTCGGCGTTCCCGCCTGTTTCTGGAGCGGCCTCGATCGCGATGTCGAAGCTGTCGCCCGCGCGGCTTGTGCCCGGCTCACGGCTGATGGCGCCGAGCTGGTCGACGTCGATATGCCCGGCCTGTTCGCGCAGAACGACAAGGTGTCCTTCGTGGTCGCGCTGCACGAGCCGATCGCCGATATTCCGGCCTGGCTTGCCGCCTCCGGGATCGAAGGGATCACGCTGTCCGACATCGCGGCCGGCGTCGCCAGTCCCGACGTCGTCGGCGCCTTCGGTGCGATCACTGCGGACGCCTTCGGTGCCGCCTATGACGATGCGATCAAGGTGCAGCGGCCGGCGCTGCAGGCGATCTATGCCGCGTATCTCGGGAACAACAAACTGGACGCCATCCTGTTTCCGACCACGATCGCGCCTGCGCCGCTCATCGACGAAAAGACCGGGTCCGGCGAGATGTCGGTCAATGGCGGCGAGCCGGTGCCGACCTTCGGCACCATGATCCGCAACACCGATCCCGGCAGCAATGCCGGTCTTCCCGGGCTGTCACTTTACGCCGGCATGACGCCCGGCGGGCTGCCGGTCGGGCTCGAGCTCGATGGTCCGGTCGGCAGCGATACAAGACTGCTCGGCCTCGGCCTGTCGATCGAGGCGATCCTGGGCACCGCCCCGCCGCCGAAGCTCTGATTTCGTCGGCCCCAACAAGCCCCTTGAATTGATCGGTCAGTCCATTAGTCATGGCCTGAGGCCGTCAGGCCGCCATTTCATGATCAACACTGGACTGCTCATGCCGCCGGCCCTGCAAGCAAACCGTCATCCCATCGATGCCCGTTGCGTCCGCCTGCTGGCGAAGGCGGAGAACGCGGCGTCGGTGGCGCCGGTGGTGGAGACCCATGCACTGTCGCGCGGCGACGACGACGTCCTGATCGAGGTGAAGGCCGCGGCGGTCAATCCGTCCGACGTCAAGGCCGCGACCGGACTGATGCCCTATGCCGTGTTCCCGCGCACCTCCGGTCGCGACTACGCCGGCGTCGTGATCGACGGTCCGTCCGGCCTGATCGGACGCGAGGTGTTCGGCTCGTCCGGCGACCTCGGCATCCGCCGCGACGGTACCCACGCCACGCATCTGGTGGTCGAGGCCGATGCCGTGGTGGAGAAGCCCGCCGGCATTTCCTGGGACGAAGCCGCCGGGATCGGCGTGCCCTTCGTCACCGCGATGGAAGGCCTGCGCCGCGCCGGTCTGCCGAAGGCCGGCGAGACCGTGCTGGTCATGGGCGTCAACGGCAAGGTCGGTCAGGCCGCGGTGCAGATCGCGAGCTGGCGCGGGGCGCGCGTGATCGGCGTGGTGCGCAAGAGCGAGCCCTATGAGGGCCACAGCAATTCGCCGGTCGAGGTGATCGATGCCTCGGCCACCGATGTCGCTGCGCGGGTGCGCGAGCTGACCGGCGGCAAGGGCGCCGACATCGTCTACAACACGGTCGGCGATCCCTATTTCCAGGCCGCGCACAAGTCGCTGGCGCTGCGCGGCCGGCAGATCCTGATCGCGGCGGTCGACCGCATCGTCCAGTTCAACATCCTCGAATTCTACCGCGGCCAGCACACCTATGTCGGCATCGACACGCTTGCGTTGTCGTCGGTGGCGACCGGCGAGGTGCTGCGCGAGCTCGCGCCCGGATTTGCCAGCGGACATCTGAGGCCGTTTCCGATCAAGCAGAGTGCGATCTATCCGCTGGAACAGGCCAGGGCGGCGTTCGTTGCCGTCGCCGGCTCGTCGCGCGACCGCGTGATCTTGCGGCCGTGATGCTACCGTCATTGCGGGGAGTGAAGCGACGAAGCAATCCACGCTCTCCTGTCGCGGCGATATGGATTGCTTCGCTTCGCTCGCAATGACGAACCCTGAGGGACTTCCATGGACTCGGCCACGATCGCTATCCTCGCCGCCCTGATCATCGGCCTGATCTATGGCTCGGTCGGGCTGCTCAGCGGCTTCTGCATGATGAGCGGGCTGCGCGGCTGGTGGGCCGAGGGCGACGGCCGGCTGGCACGCACCTACGCGCTGGCGATGGGGATTGCGATCGCGGCCTCGCAGCTGCTGGCAGCAGCAGGCCTCGTCGATCTCGGCAAGTCGATCTATCTGCAACCGTCGTTCTCGGCGCCGGTCATGTTCCTCGGCGGGCTGCTGTTCGGCTACGGCATGGTGCTGTCGAACGGCTGCGGCTCGCGGGCGCTGGTGCTGCTCGGGCGCGGAAACCTGCGTTCCTTCGTGGTCGTGATCGTGCTCGGCATCTTCGCCGAGATGACGCTGAAGGGTCTGACCGCGCCCGCACGGATCGCGATGGTGCAGGCCTCGCAGGCCACGGTATCAGCCAATTCGGTGCCGGCGCTGCTGGCGGGCAGCGGCCTCGGCGCGGCGCCGGCGCGGATGGTCGCGGCCGCGGTGCTGTCGGCCATCCTGATCATCTTCGCCTTTGCCCATGCGCCATTCCGAAAGTCGCCGGGCCAGATCGCGGCCGGCCTGATCGTCGGCCTGCTGGTGGCGGGAGGCTGGTACGCAACCGGCTATCTCGGCGCCGATGATTTCAATCCGATACCGGTGACGTCGCTGACCTTCATCGCGCCGATCGCCGACGCCTTGCAATACGTCATGCTGTCGACCGGCTCGACGCTGAATTTCGGCATCGTCACCGTGTTCGGCGTGTTCGCCGGCAGCCTGATCACGGCGCTTGCCACCCGGCGCTTCCAGCTCGAAGGCTACCGCTCGCCGCAGCACATGCTGCGCTCGGCAAGCGGCGCTGCGCTGATGGGCGCGGGCGGCGTGATGGCGTTCGGCTGCTCGGTCGGGCAGGGGCTGACCGGATTGTCGACGCTGTCGCTGTCGTCGTTCGTCGCCATCGCGGGAATCGTGCTCGGCACCGGCGCCGGCTTGCGCGGCGCGCTGCGGGTCAGGCCACTCGCAACAGCGTGAAGCCAAAAGAGCGATGATCTCCGCGCAACCGCGTTCCGCGTTTGTCGCGAGGGAAAACCGCTTCGCTGTTCGGATCATGCTTTGGAACATGATGGGATTAGGGCGTGCAAATCTGAATCGGGTACCTGCGTGCGGGGATTGCGAGCTTCCGGATTGCGGTCAAAAGCTGACATTGAAGATGCCTAAGTGAATGTCCGCTGAGGGCCGATTTTGTTGCAAAAGTCGGTTGAGTGAGGCCTCGAACGATGATTCCGTTGTGTTGACGCGATTCTCGGCGAGGTCGATCCATGATGGGCCGTCTGAAGAGTGACCAAGGTCAACTGTTCTACGAGTTTCGTCTTGGCGATGCGGTCCCCGAAGATCATTTGGTGCGGAAGATCGATGCTGCTCTCGATCTGTCGTGGCTTCGCGGCGAGCTTGCGTCCCACTATGCGTCGATGGGTCGTCCGTCGATCGACCCTGAACTGATGATCCGGATGCTGGTGGTGGGGTATGTCTTTGCGATCCGCTCGGAGCGATTGATCTGCCGCGAAGTACAGGTGAACCTCGCCTATCGCTGGTTCTGCAGGCTTGGCATCGAAGATGCTATTCCCGACCATTCAGCGTTCTCGCGTGCCCGCAACGAGCGTTTCCGCGAGGGAGATGTTTTTCGCCATGTGTTTGAGCGGGTCGTCGAGGCGTGTATTGCGGCCGGTCTGGTTGGTGGTGAAGGCTTTGCAGTTGATGCGAGCCTGATTGCTGCCGACGCCAACAAGCGGCGCTCGATTGCGGGTCAGGATTGGCGCAGGGATCGCGATCCGGCGAGGTCCAGCCGCGCCGTGAAGGAGTATCTGGAGACTCTCGAAGACACGGCATGGGGTGCCGCTACGGAGATTGTGCCGAAGTTCGTCTCGCCATCCGATCCCGCGGCCCAGTGGACCGGCGCGCGCAAAGGGGCGGCATTCTTCGCCTACTCTGACAACTATCTCATCGACATGAAGTTCGGCGTCATCTTGGACGTCGAGGCGTCTCGTGCCATTCGGCAAGCCGAAGTCGGTACCGCAAAGACAATGATCGAACGAACAGAGGAACGTTTTGGCCTCAAGCCGGAGCGGCTCGCGGCCGATACCGCCTATGGATCGGCGCCGATGCTAAACTGGCTGGTCGAGAAGGACATCGCGCCACACATTCCGGTCATCGACAAGTCAATGCGCGAGGATGGCACCTTCTCGCGCAACGACTTTCGATATGATCCGGCCGGCGACGTCTACCACTGCCCAGGCGGAAAGCGGCTCGGGACGAGCGGCACAGCACACGAGGGCAAGACGCTCCTGTACCGCGCAAGCAAGCTCGACTGCGATGTTTGCCCGCTCAAACCGCAGTGCTGCCCAAAGGAGCCATCACGCAAGATCCCGCGCGACGTCCATGAGCGCGCCCGAGACGTTGCACGCTCCTTTGCTGGCACCGAGGCCTTTGAAAAGTCGCGACGTGAACGAAAGAAGATTGAGATGCGGTTCGCACACCTGAAGCGCATCCTGAGGCTCGGCCGACTGCGACTGCGTGGCCCACGAGGCGCCCAGGATGAGTTTGTTCTGGCCGCCATCGCTCAGAACCTACGGCGGCTCGCGAGCCTGGTCGCGCGGCCGCCACCGGCGCACGCGGTGTACACCGCGTAGAGTTGCGTAGAGAGCGTCAGGGCCGGCGAACCAAAGCCGGTCGTCCTTGGCGAGATGGCCGAACGATCCATCACGAGCAGCCGACTTTTGCAACAAAATCGGCCATAAGGAGACATGGAATGAAGGAAAGCCGCCAACCCCGGTGGCAAGTTACCGGGTGTAATTGACATCATGCTGAGCCTGGATGCCGGAGAGATCAGGTTGCCTTTGCACCCGCGATGATCAATGGCCTATGGTGGGGGCCTAAAACCTCTGCGCAAACCTATCATTCGATGTCCATTCCCGCCCTGATCCTCTCGCTCGTCGCCAGCCTGCTGAAGCCGCTGGCGGTCGAATCGTCATCGATGGCCCCGACAATTTTGGTCGGCGACAGCGTCAGCATCGTCGCCTATGCCGCTGGCACGATTCCGGGGCGCGGTGATGTTGTTGCGTTGACGTCGCCCAAGTCAGGCACCTCGGCTCCGTTCCTCAAGCGGGTGGTCGGATTGCCGGGCGATCGCATCCAGATGCGGGATGGGCAGCTCTGGATCAATGGCCAGCCGGTGAAGCAGGAGAAGATGCAGGATTTCGTCGGAGAGCGTCTTTGCGGCGTGCCGGGCGTCGCTCCGGTCAAGCAATGGCACGAGACGTTGCCGAACGGTGTCAGCTACCAGACGCTGGATTGTCGGGCGCAGTCGGCTCTCGACAACGACAATGTTCACACCGTGGCGGCAGGTGCACTCTTCGTCATCGGCGACAATCGGGACAATTCGGTCGACAGCCGGATGCCAATGCAGATAGGTGACGTGCCTTTCGGCAACATCGTCGGCCGGGTCGAGCGTGTGATCCCTGGTCCGGCGAGTCGGAAGTAGTCTCGTTGCGCTAGGCCGAGATCAACACCAACAGCTACTCGTTGCCGCGGCGGCTGTTCGGGGGGGAGCGGGTGGCGCTTACTGACTATGTCCGGTCTACCCCCCGACAGCCGACATGCAACTGAGCCTCCGGCTTCGTCGGTATGGGCCAGAAGTGGAAGTCAACGCGGTGAAATGAAAGAGGCCGCCAACTGACGCAGCATACGATCTCAGCCTTGGGACTACTTAAGCCCGAACAGCCAAAATGAAAAAAGCCCCAGTGCGCCAATGGCAAACTGGATTAGCAGGTCGAAGAGAATGGTATTCTTCCAATTGAACTGTGAAACGGTGCCGCAATCAGGGCATTTGTCACGCCTTGCGCCTAACCAACGACCGCAAGCCTGACAGAACAAGTACTTCATGCAATCTCTTCATCACGGCAAGAGAGACGGAGACAGTAGCACGTATAGGAACTCCGGCCCGAAGGAAAACGGTCAAAGGTCTGCTCAGGGCCAGAAGCAGAAGTCTGCAACGCCGGATGAATTAGTGCTGCGGGGCACCGTTCTCGCTCATGTCGGGCTCATTTTTTCTGCCTGCCAAGAAGACCGCCCAAGATCTGAAGGCCCAATCCGATCGGCCCCACAATAAAGAGCGCGTTCTCCCATCTGCGAAAGCCCTCGTACTCGGACAGGGTATGCACTTTACCTCGTTTCCCGCAGTAGGTATCAGCCTCAGCGCTGCACCTATGGAGCGGAGCATCTGGATACATCCATACCCCGTAGGCCAGCGTAGTTGTCACCGCGACGTAAACCGCGATCATAAACTTCCGCCAGCCGGGACGAAGCCCTGTTGGTTTGATGATGCTCATCCTCTGAATATGCCCGCGAATCGCCGCCATTCTCTATCGGAAGTAAGTGTCGATAGAAGCAATCGTGCTCGCACGAGGCTAACCCAAGTACGCGGCGACACCGAAGATGATGGCCATCACAGCGAATGCCGTGAGAGTGAGATAGAATTCTCGAGCTGAGAAAACGCTATAGACGCCTAGCCATGACGACGGAGAGGCAGTGATGTTGAGCTTGCGTCGTATGCGGCTTTGCATCAGAGCGCTAAAGCCAAGCGCCACACACATTACGTCGCCCAACGCCACACCAGCGAAAGTGTTAAGCAGCACGTTTATTAGACCCCACAACCAGCGGCTGGTTGCATCATAGCAGAAAAATAACGACGTGACGGCGAGGATTTTCTGAACTCCGCACGAACGTCCGTTTCGGGTCAAACTGCGACCTTGCGCCCATGCAAGCGTTGGTCCGGTCTAGCCTGCAAACCTGACGTCACGGTCGACCGCACGATGGTCAGCAACAGGCCATCAGCGAACTTGCTTCGAACGTCAAGGCTGAGTTGATTCCAGACCAATACCGGGGAGGCGGCACTCGCGGACGCCGAAGTCGTTTTTCTCGCACTTTGCGGCATCATGAATTGCTACGTGTCTCGCGAAAAACTCTTTGGACCAGTCGCGCATGTCGGCCTTCTGGATTGCTTCCAACATGAGGCCGCGCTGAGGGTCGTCTCGAAGCGTTCCGAGAACGATCCCCCGCCCGACGCCAACGTGGGCGCAGCTATTGATGTATACGAATATCTTGAAATACTTCGCATCGATTGATCCCTTGATCACTCGATCCACTCGCGCTTTCATTAGTGTGATAGGTGAAAAAGTGCCGTCATGCGCGTAGCTCACATCCGTTGCGTCATAGATGGTCGCTTCGACGACCACCGGTGCGTCGATGTCGGTCGGGACATGCTCGAAGAGGATACCTCTTAATGAGGCTGGTGTACCCGGCATCGTACAGGCCACTGCGCCAGCGCAAGCAGCGCAATAAGCAATCAAACAGGCAGCCCATGTGCGTATATCGGCAAGCCAATCTTTGATCATCGCGTGAGGATGCCAATTCTTTGGAATGTCCGCAACGGGTCACAGTCCGACATCCGGGCCTCGGGACCGGGTGTCCGCTGTATTCTCGGACTCGGATATTTCGGCGATGGCCCCGGAGGTCGGCAAGGGCCAGAACCGGACTCCTAACAGCCCGCTAAGCTCGTCGGCGACTAATTTCGCGATAAAGCGCCTCGGGGCTGACGGCCAGCTCGGCGGCGAGGCTGACCCACTCTCCTTTTGGCGGCAGCCCCCCGCTCCATTCGATCCATGCGTCGAGGCGGGCCGCGACTGTTTTCATGGAAAGGACTTCTACCTGGAAACGCGAATGTTGCAGTTCGTGAGCAAGGGCTTTCACGAATGTCAGTCCGATGTTCGGATCTCCTGAGATATGGCTAAGCAGTTCGGACTTCGCGACGCTCCAAACAGCGGTCGGGAGCATTGCTACCGCATGACAGTGGTACTTGGTCGCGAAAAGCGATGCCTCGGCAATGATCTGGCCAGCGCCTGCTCGCTGAATGACCAAAGAGGTTCCAGACGCTTGGTGGCGAACGAGATGGATTGCCCCCCTGATCACAAAGTAGACTCGGCGAACCGTGTCGCCCCGATGGAAAAGGGCCTCGCCGGGTTCAAGTTCACGCTTGCGTCCGGGGAGGTCACGGAAGGTGAGGTAAAGTTCGTCGGACATGATAGCGATCATGTCCCAAGTCGATCTCCCGTGGCAAGACAACCGCTAAAGGAGACCATTACATGCGCCAATTCCTCATCCCGCTGATGCTGCTCATTCCAATCAGCGTCAATGCCCAATCGGGCGGGCAACATCCACAGCACGGGTCAATGCCAATGGATCATCAGCACCACATGATGATGCAGCAGGGCGGCCATGCGTCTCAGCACCAGATGACCCAAGAACCGACGCAGCCGGGACAGGATGCCTTTGCGGCCGTTCAGGAGATTGTGCAGATACTTGAAGCGGACCCGCGCACCGATTGGTCCAAGGTGAATATCGATGCTCTACGCGAGCATCTGGTCGACATGAGCAATGTCACGTTGGCCGCGCAAGTTAAGGCCGAGCCCTTCGAAGGTGGTATCCGATACGTCGTTACAGGAGCCGGCCCCGTTGTCGGCTCGGTTCAGCGAATGATCACGGCACATGCTGCCACGATGAACGGCTACACAGGATGGCAATTCAAAGCCACCAACGTCGAAGGAGGCGCGGTACTCGAAGTTCGCGTCCCGGAGAGTGATGCCGCTAAGCTCAAGGCCCTCGGGTTCATTGGCGTTATGACTCGGGGGATGCATCACCAAGAGCATCACCTGATGATCGCCAGAGGCGAGCATCCGCACGGCTAGTTTGCTCCGGCCGATACCGAGGACCGCTTCGCGTCACGAGCCGGCCTCCCCAAGGGTGAGGTCGCGTGTCGGTTTTACCCTCGAAAGCGGCATCCCGGATTCATAAGAACCGCCCTAGATTGGGCTGAGCTAAAGTCGCGACGGATGTTCACCTCTTCCCGTCAGGAGAGGTAGACCGAATCCGTGGTCAAACCGTTTCAACTCAACTTCATCCTGCTTTAGGCCCGCGCCGGCGCATCCGCGAGCGAGCTCAGCGCGATCCCGCCGACGATCAGGGTTGCGGCAATCGCCAGCGAGAGGTCGATCGGTTCGCCGAGCAGCAGCGCCGCGGTCACGATGCCGACGATCGGTGTTGCGGTGGTGCCGAGCGAGGTCGTCAGCGCCGGCAGGCTCTTGTTCACCATCGACATCGCCCAATAGGCCAGCGCCGTGCCGATGAAGCCGGAATAGAGGAACAGCAACACGAGGTGCGGCGACCACTTCACGGTGGGCAGGCCCTCGGTGATCAGCGCCGCCATGGTCAGCACCACCGTTGCGACCAGCACCTGCCACAGCAGCAATTGCAGCGGCGTCGCGATCCAGCGGTGCGAGCGGATATAGATGATGTTCGCGGCCCAGCAGATCGCCGCGACGATGATCATGGCGGCGCCGGCGATGACATGCAGATTGCTCCAGTCCAAAGATGCCGGGTTGAGGATCACGCAGAGGCCGGCGAGCCCCGACGCGACGCCGACGAGCTTCAGCGCGCCGAGCCGCTCGGTTCGCGCGGCGCCAGCCGCAAGCGCGACCCAGAGCGGCGTGGTGTAACCGAGCACGACGCCCTTGCTCGCCGGCAGATAGCGCAGGCCGGCGGCGACCAGGGTCGAGAAGAACGTCATGTGCAGCAGCGCGACGCTGAGCACGACAGGCACATCGGCGATCCGCGGAATGATCAAATTGCCGCTGGCGCGCAGGATCACCAGCAGGGCGATCAGGGCGACCCAGCTGCGGATCGACGCGGTCCACAGCGGCGGCACCACCTCGACCAGCGATTTCGTCACCGACCAGTTGATGCCCCAGGCCAGCACCACGACGATGAACAGCGCGGCGGCTCTGGCGGGGGAGAGTGACTGGTTCACGACAGAATCCTTGCAGGTGACACTTCCCGTGAATAGGATCAGACTGGCTCCATCGAAAGAGCCAGATTTGATAGAACGAAGGAGCCAGTTTGATTCTCGCCGAATTGCTCGCGCTGAAGCGGACTGATGATGCCGGGTTGACTGCGCAACTGACCCAGCAGCTCCGTGCGCTGATGGCGAGCGGCCGGATCAGGAGCGGGGCCGTGCTGCCGTCGAGCCGCACGTTGTCGGCCGAGCTCGACGTGTCGCGCAACACGGTGATGCATGCCTTTGAGCAGCTTGCAGCCGAGGGGTATTTGCGCGTCGCCGCGCGGCGGCGGCCGGTGGTGTCAGACGATATCGAGGCGCGCTTCGCCAAGCCTGTGGCTGCGCCGAGGCGCGAGACGGCCCGCAAACCGCTGTTGTCGCCCTGGGCCTTGCAGCTCTCCGACACGGATTGGCCGCTGTCATACCAGGCGAAGTTCCGGCCGCTGCGTTCGGGGCTGGCGGATGCGCGCGAATTTCCGCACGACATCTGGGCGCGCTGCCTGCGGCGCAGTGCATTGCGCCGCCGCTTCAACGACCAGACCGTGATCAACCGGCCCGGCCTGCGCGAAGCCTTGCGCGACTACCTCGAGGTCAACAGAGGCGTGCGCGCCGAGGCCGAGCAGATCCTGATCCTGCCGACGGCGCAGGCGGCGCTGACACTGATCGCCGCGACCGTCATCACGCCCGGCGATGCGGTGTGGACCGAGGATCCCGGTTACCCCGGCGCCGCGGCGGCGTTTCGCGCCGCGGGTGCCGACGTCGTCGGCGTCAGGCTCGATCAATGGGGCATGATGCGGATGCGCGAGGCGCGCGCGCCTAGGCTCATCTTCACCACGCCGTCGCATCAACACCCGACCGGGCGGGTGATGCCGGTTGCACGCCGCACCGAATTGTTGGCGGCGGCCGAGCCCGGCAAGACCTGGATCGTCGAAGACGATTACGACGGCGAGTTTCATTATGACAGCCGTCCGATGCCGGCGCTGCAGGGCCTCGATCGCGAGGGCCGCGTGCTCTATCTCGGCACGTTCGCGAAGGCGACGACCGCCGACATCCGGATCGGCTATCTGGTGGTGCCGCCGCAACTGGCGCGGACGATGGAGATCGCGCAGCGCCACCTCGGGCTGATCGCTTCGGTGCACGTCCAGGAGGCGCTGGCAGGCTTCATGGCCGACGGGCATTTCCTGGCGCATGTCAGGCGAATGCGGCGGATCT
Source organism: Bradyrhizobium sp. UFLA03-84 (assembly GCF_002289535.1). NCBI lineage: Bacteria > Pseudomonadati > Pseudomonadota > Alphaproteobacteria > Hyphomicrobiales > Nitrobacteraceae > Bradyrhizobium > Bradyrhizobium sp. UFLA03-84. The sequence goes on from NZ_NSJY01000013.1 coordinate 1,497,964, forward strand.
ACCGCGCGCGCCGCGACCATCTTGCCGCGGCGCTGGCGCGGCTGCTCGGTGGCGTTCTCGTCGCTGAGGTCCCGCCAGGCGGGATGCAGCTGATTGCTCGTTTCAAGGATGGCGCTCCAGACCAAAATGCAGTCTCGCGGTTGGTGGCGGCCGGCGTCGAGGTGCGCGCGCTGTCGAGCCTCGCGCTGCAGCGGCCACGCGACCACGGCCTGCTGCTCGGCTTCGCCGCCTGGCGCGAAAACGAGATCGCGGCCGCGGTGCGGATCATGGCGAACTGCTTGAGCGGCAAGCGCGCAGGCCCAAAATGGCAGCCCGGAGGAAGCGATGAGCACGCGCATCGTGGTGAGTTTTCGCGCCGCCTCGCGAAAAACCTCTAAAGCATGATCCGGAAAAGTGCGAAGCGGTTTTCCGAGAAGATCATGCTCAAACAATGAGCTAAGGCGCGATGACGTTTCAACCTGATCTCATCGCGCTTTAGACGTTCGCCAAGCAATTCCAGTCCGGCATCAACACTCGCCCCAGTGATATTGGCGTCTTGCCTCGCCAAGTTTGTGACCAACCCACTCGCAACCGGGTCATTTTCCCTTGCGGCCGGTCGTGACACAGTCGGCCCAACTAGGATGCGCGGCCCGGATCGACGGGCACGGTGAAGTGAAAAATGGCGCCGTGAGCATTGTCGGCAGTCACCCACAATTGCCCTCCATGCGCCTCGATTATCGATCGGCAGATCGACAGCCCCATGCCCATACCGCGCGTTTTGGTCGTGAACATTGGGTTGAATATCCGATCCACGGCGCTGGGATCGAGGCCTTTCCCCGTGTCTTCCACCGACACCATCACATATCCGGAGTGATGGACTTCGGACCTTATGGATAGCGCCCGATTGCCATTCTTCGCAGCCATGGATTCAATCGCGTTCGTCATTAAATTCACCAGAACTTGCTGGAGCTGAACCTGTTCGCCTCTGATCCGCGGAAGCTTTTTGTCAGAGTCGGCTCGAACGGCGACTCGATTTTCTTGCAGTTGGTCGCGAACAACGGCCAATGCTTCGTGGATGAGATCGTCGATATCAAGCGAAGTCCGGGCCCGTGCATCCGTCTTGAACTGCGCCCGGATATTCTCAATCAGGGCCTCCGCGCGGCGTCCGATGGTCACGACGCGCCGCAATGCTTCCCTGATCTTATCGAGGTTAGGCGTGCCATGATCAAGCCAATTCAGTCCCGCGTTGGCACTCGTTATGATCGCCGTTAATGGCTGTCTGACTTCGTGGGCAATTGAAGCCGAGACCGTGTCACCGGTCATCAGCCGCGCCTCACGTTCGCGACGTTGCGCCACGACCGCGCGGAGCAATTGCGCGTAAAGCGTCGTTATCTCGTGCATCAGGGCAAAGAGTACCAGAATGCTGGAGACAAGCCCGAAGACCCGGCCGACATACCAGCCGGCGCTGAACCGGACCGGAACTGGAAACGAGATCAGATAGAGCTCAATTGCGGACGCGCAAACAACCACCATCAACCACAGATCGAGCACCGAACGCTGGCGGACCCAGAGCAAAGCAAGTGCAAGTCCGTTCCACAGGATTAGACAACTGACAATATAGAGTAGGTGGGTGGAAAAGTGGACCGGATCGATTGTAATGTGGGGCAAGTATGCATCGCCCGCTGCGACAAGAGCTGTCACAGCGCACACGGCGGCTACGGACATCGCGACGTTCGAAAGGATGATGGCGCTGGCTGAGCCCTGCCACCATCGCTCGTCGTTCAAAAGGGCATACGCGATGACGAACGTCGGAAAGCCGGCGTACCGCAGAAGGGCCAGTGAATTCGTGCTCTGTAGGCCTGCGTCAAGTAGGCCGTCTGGCGTGAACACCCCCGGAAAGGTCAGCATCCACGGGATGATCATGAGCGCCGTGAAGAGATACCCAGTTGAGATTGCGAGGAGGGTACGCGAGCGCAGAATGGCGAACTGGTTGAACAGCAGGACCGCGGTCATCACGTCATTCAAGAGGATCGCGGTGCCATAGGCCGGGATGAAGGCGTCGATCCGCCTCAACTGGATGTTCGAGAGCTGTCCTGCCACTATAAAAACAGCGCCGCCAAGTAGGGTAAGCGCGACCGCGAGGGCAAGACGTTTCTGCGCTCGGCGGGGCGGTGAGGTTGCAAGGGTGAAAGGCTGTTCCTCTGGAATCACGACGGCCGGCTTCATCATCGGAGTGAACGCGGCACGAAGTTCAGCCAGCTTCGCTATTCCCATCACAGGCTCCCGCGGTTCACCGCCATTCCTGCTCATTGGCACAGCTGATGACGACTCAAAGAAGTATCGCCACCTTTGAAAGGGCTGGGCTGGCAAGGTTGCTGCGGCTGTACACGCGTTCCAGTCAGCGTGGGATCAGAATATATCTCGTTTGAACGTGGAGATCGATGTCTGATTGGAGTCGTGAGCGTCCTTTCGGGCAGTTCCCCGAATGTCTGCGCGCCCTCCCACAGCAGCGCGAGAGCAGACATTCCGGGCCCGCAGTCTGCGGGCGCGCTCGATCTTATGACGACGAAGGCGGCGGCGAGGATGGGTGGCATCGAACTGATCGACGGCGCCGGTCACTGGATCCAACAGGAGCAGCCGGTTCGACTCAGCAAGCTCCTGCTCGCCTTCACCGGGGAGGTGCGTGGGAGCGGATCACGCGTGATTTCGGAATAATGGAAATATATCTCTGATTTGCCCGACATGTCAAGCTGCCTGGTCGAACGCCGGCGCCGCCAGCTGCTTTGCATGGGGTTGTTTTCGATATTTTAGCAGCCCCGCTTGCGGCGGGCCGCAAGCGGGAGAGGGACGTCGTTCCGGCGCTGTTACAAATCGAGCCGGTTCCGACCGACCAACAGCTACTCCGCCGCCTTGGTGACGATCCGCACCTCCGACGTCAGCGTTTTGTGCACCGGACATTTGTCGGCGATCTCCATCAGCCGCTTGCGCTGATCGGCATCCAGATTGCCCTCGATCCTGATGACACGCTCGATCTGGTCGAGCATGCCCTCGCGCGTCTCGCACTCCTCGCAATCCTTGGCATAGATCTTGTTGTGCTGGAGCGTCACGGTGATGCGATCGACCGGCAGCGACTTCCGGTCGGCATACATCCGCATCGTCATCGAGGTGCAGGCGCCTAGCCCGGTGAGCAGGAAATCGTACGGCCCGGGGCCGCTGTCATCGCCGCCGACGCCGACCGGTTCGTCGGCGATCAACCGGTGCGGACCGGTGGTGACGATCTGCTGGAACTTGCCGTTGCGGGTCTCCTGCACCACGACGTTGCGCGGCGCGCTGCCGGTGTCGGCCGCGGGCTGTTCCACGAGATCGACGTAGCGCTCGGCCCAGGCCCCGATCACGTCGGCGACATAGGCGGCATCCTGCTTGCCGCTCAGGAGGTGATCTGCGCCCGCAAGCGAGACGAAGCTCTTGGGGTGCTTGGCCGCGATGAAGATGTTGGTGGCGTTGTCGATGCCGACGGTGTCGTCGGTCGGCGAATGCATGACCAGCAGCGCCTTGTGCAGCGTCTTGACCTGCGCCATTAAATTCTGCTCGGCGACATCGTCGAGGAATGCGCGCTTGATGCGGAATGGGCGGCCGGCGAGCGACACTTCGCCTTCGCCCTTCGCGCGGATGTCCTCGATCCCATCCTTGAACAGATGCGTGACATGGATCGGATCGGACGGCGCCGCGATCGTGGCGACCGCTTTCGCCTCGGGGATCTGGCCTGCTGCCGCAAGGATCGCGGCGCCGCCGAGGCTGTGGCCGATCAGGATCGCGGGCGCCTTGCGCGTCTCGCGCAGATGGTCGGCGGCGCGGACCAAGTCGGCGACGTTCGACGAGAAGGTCGAGTTGGCGAAGTCGCCCTCGCTGGAGCCGAGGCCGGTGAAGTCGAAGCGCAGCGTGGCGATGCCCTTGGCCGCAAGAGCGACCGCGATGCGTTTGGCCGCCAGCACATCCTTGCCGCAGGTGAAGCAGTGCGCGAACAGCGCATAGGCCTTGATCGGGCCATCAGGCGTATCGAGTGCAGCGGCCAGCTGATGGCCGCCCACACCGGTGAATTGAAAGCGTTCATGCGGCACGGCCAGGCTCCATCATTATGGTGGTTGTCAGTCGCCAGAATAGCGCTGTTCGGCCCAGGGATCACCGCGATTGTGATAGCCGCGCACCTCCCAGAAGCCCGGCGCATCTTCGGTCAGAAATTCGATGCGCTGCAGCCATTTGGCGCTCTTCCAGAAATAGAGATGCGGCACCACCAGCCGCACCGGGCCGCCATGCTCCTGCTCCAGCGGCTTGCCCGACCAGCTATGCGCCAGCAGCGCGTCCTCGGCGGCGAAATCCTCGATCGGCAGGTTCGTCGCATAGCCGTCATACGAATGCAGCACGACGAACCGCGCATCCTCGCGCGGCTGGCACGCCGCGAGCAGGTCGCGGGTCGCGAGCCCCTCCCACTGGTTGTCGTAGCGCGACCAGGTGGTGACGCAGTGAATATCGGAGACGAACTGTGTCTGCGGCTGCGCCGTGAATTGCGGCCAGTCCCAGTAGAGCGTCTGCTCGACCGCGCCGTAGACGTCGAGCCGCCAGCGCTCCCGCGTGATGTTCGGCAGCATCCCGAGATCGAGCACCGGCCAGTCCTTGGTCAGATGCTGGCCCGGCGGCAGGCGCTGCTCCTCCGGCCGGGTGATCCTGCCGGTGAGGAACTTGCCTTCGCGCGCCCAGCGCTGCTTGCTGCGGGTCAGCTTGCTCTCAGGCGGTTCGTTATCGTCGGTCATGGCGTCGGTCGTCACTCGTGGCGATGCATCGCGGAGTCGTGCTTGGTGTCGCGCATGGTCGAGTAGATCAGCAGCGACAGGAAGATCATGCCGCTGAGGTAATAGTAGAACCAGTCCTCATGCCCGATGCTCTTGAAATAGAGCGCGACCGCGGGCGCGGTGCCGCCGAAGATCGACACCGTGATGGCGTAGGGCAGGCCGACGCCGAGTGCCCGGACGTTGGTCGGAAACAGCTCGGCCTTCACGATCGCATTGATCGAGGTGTAGCCGGCGACGAAGATCCACGCGCCGCAGATCAGCAGGAAGGCGATGAAGGGCGACTTGGTCTCCTTCAGCATGGTCAGGATCGGGATCGTGGCAATGGTGCCGACGACACCGAAGAAGATCAAGAGCGGCTTGCGGCCGATGCGGTCGGACAGCGCGCCATAAATCGGCTGCAGGAAGGTTGCGAAGATCAGCGAGCCGAAGATCACGAAGGTGGTCTGATCCTCGGTGAGGCCGACCGACAGCTTCACGAAGGTCTGCATGTAGGTGGTGAAGGTGTAGAACGCCGCAGTGCCGCCCGCGGTGAGGCCGACCACCAGCAGCAATTCGCGGGGATAGTTCAGGAGGCCGACGATCGAGCCGGTCGGCTTGGAGACCTTCTTGGCCTCCTCGAACGCCTCGGTCTCATGCAGGCCGCGCCGCATCACCGCGGCGAAGATCGCGAGCAGGGCGCCGATCACGAACGGAATCCGCCAGCCCCAGGCTTTCAGCTCGTCGGGCGTCAGGAACACCTTCTGCAGCAGCAAGAGCACGATGATCGCGGTGAGTTGGCCGCCGATCAGCGTGACGTACTGGAAGCTGGAATAGAAGCCGCGGTGCTTGGGATCGGCGACCTCGCTGAGATAGGTAGCGCTGGCGCCGTATTCGCCGCCGAGGCTCAATCCCTCGATAACGCGGGCGAGCGCGAGGATCGCCGGGGCCGCAAAGCCGATCGTGGCATAGGTCGGCGTCACCGCGATGATCAGCGAGCCGAAGCACATGCAGACCACCGACAGCGTCAACGACAGCCGCCGGCCGTAGCGGTCGGCGATGAAGCCGAACAGCCAGCCGCCGAGCGGGCGCATCAGGAACGTCGCGGCAAACAGCACGGCGGCGTTGAGCTGCTGCACCACCGGATCGCTGTGCGGGAAGAATGCCGGCGCGAAATACAGCGCGAACGCGGTGTAGGCGTAGAAATCGTACCATTCGACGAGATTGCCGACCGAGCCGATGAAGATCGCCTTCACCCGCCGCTCGACGTCATGGATGTCGAGATGATCGCTCGCGGGTTGAGCGGTTTGTTCGGACATTGGCAGGCCTCCCCGGATTCTCTGGCACGATTCCGGGGCAACCTAACTCATTTGCGTGGTGCGATGTAACTGCTGACCTGTTCTTCAGGCGTTCTTGCCGAACAGGACCGGCAGTTGACGCGGGCCGCGCACCGTGCCTTCGGACCAGGTGACCTTGCCGGCCGGGTCGAGGCGGAAGTCCGGGATCCGCTTCAGCCATTCCTCGATCGCGACCTGCATCTCCATCCGCGCCAGATTGGAACCGACGCAGCGGTGAATGCCGAGGCCGAAGGCGGCGTGGCGGTTCTCCTTGCGGTCGATCACAACCTTGTCCGCATCCGGGAACATGGCGGGGTCGCGGTTGGCCGCCGGGAAGGACAGCAGCACCATGTTGCCGGCCTTGACCGGGCAGCCGGAGATCGTGGTCTCCTTCATCACCTCGCGCGCCATCGTGACCGGCGAATAGGCGCGCAGGAATTCCTCGATCGCGGTCGGGATCAGCGCCGGCTCCGCAATCAGGCGTTCGCGATCGGCCGGTGTCCTGGCGAGGTGCCAGAGCGAGGAGCCGATCGCGCTCCAGGTGGTGTCGATGCCGGCGATCAGCAGCAGCCGCAGCGAGCCGAGCACGTGCTCGTCGGTGAGCGGCTGGCCGCCGGGGCCCTTGGATCGCAGCAGCTGCGAGATCAGATCTTCGCCCGGCGCGAGCTTGCGTTGCTCGAGATGGGCCATGAAGTAGCCGGTCATCTCGCGCACGCCGTTCATCATCTCCTCTTCGCTCTTGATGCCGAGCTCGAGGATCTGGTGGATCCATTTGATGAAGAGGTCGCCGTCCTTCTCGGGGATTCCCAGCATGTGAGCGATGGCGCGCACCGGGATGTGCTTGGTGTAGCGCGCAGCGGCGTCGCAATGGCCGTCGGCGATGAACTCGTCGATCAGCTCGTTGCAGATCGCGCGTACCCGCGGCTCCAGCCGCTTCATCGCATCCGGCGTGAACGGCGGCAGCAGCACCTGCTTGGCGGGCTTGTGCTCCGGCGGATCGGAGGTGATCGGCGGCGCGCGGGCGGAGATCTCGGGGCGGACGTCGCGCACGATGACGCGGCGCGAGGAGAAATGCTCGGTGTCGTAGGCGATCTCCTTCACCGCCTGATAGGTGGTCGGCATGTAACAGCCGAGGAAGCGCTCGGTGTGCACGACGGGCGAGGCCGCGCGTAGCGTCTCCCAGATCGGGAACGGGTCGTCGGTCCAGACCGGATCGGTATGGTCGAAATCATGGACCCAATCGGTCACCGGGGGATGCTCGGGCAGATAGCTTGCGGACGGGGAATCGGACATCGGCTCGTTTCCTTCTCGTTCGATCAGACGCGGGTCGGCGCAACGGGAGGCGCGCGGCCGTCCCTGCCGGCTGCTATTCCTCGGTGACTTCGATCGCGATTTCCGGGCAGTTGGACTGCGCGAGCCAGGCCTTGTCCTCGAGCCCGGCCGGGACGGTCCCGTCGCCGACCTCATGGGCGTTGCCGTACTCGTCGAGCTCGAACAGTTCGGGGGCGAGCGATTTGCAGCGGGCGTGACCCTGGCATTTGTCCTGGTCGACGCGAATCTTGAGCTTGGACATGCAAGCGCTCTCCCTCGGCTCTGGCGCGCTGCGGAGCGCGCCGGGTTCCTCGTTTTTCATATCATGCAAGTTCTAGCTTGCTTTGGGCGGCCGGTCTGAACTGGCTCACTAAGTTATACTATATTACATTATCGTCCCGCTTTGCCGTCAAGCGAAAACTCGGGGTAGGCCACGGGGATCCGGCGACGGCCACGCGACAGGATGGCCGATGCCCCGCGAAGCGGCAGTTCCCCTAATGCGCCGTAGGCGTTGGCGCTGTGAGCGGGGCCCAGGCGGCGAGGGCGGCGGCGGCGATCTGCTCAAGCTGCTTCCTTGTGGCGCCGTCACGCGCCTGGATCGACATGCCCTGCTGCACCGTGATGTAGTACTTGGCGATCGCGTCGAGATCGGCCGTGGGCGAGATCTCGCCGCGCGCAACGCCCTGGCGCAGCCGTTCGCGCAGCTCCGTCACCGCCTGCGCGCGCCGCTGCACGAGTTCGCGCCGCACGGTCTCGGAATGTTCGTTCGGATGCAGCGCCGACAATACCACGAGGCAGCCCGGCGGGCGTGAGCGGCGGGTAAAGACGCGCGCGGTCTGCATGAGGAAGGTTTCGACGGCCTGGTAGGCGGTGTGCGTCTCGGTCACGGCACCCCAGATCAAGCCACCTTCGCTCGCCACGTAATAATCGAGCGCCTTGCGGAACAGGTCCTCCTTGCTGCCGAAGGCGGCGTACAGGCTGGGCGACGCAATCCCCATTGCCGAGGTGAGGTCGGCCATCGAGGCGCCCTCGTAACCCTTCAGCCAGAACAGCTCCATCGCGCGCGCCAGCGCGGCGTCCTTGTCGAAATTCCGGGGGCGGCCACGCCCAGCCATCGGTTCGTCCATTTCTGTGTCGATCACTAAATAATTGACTTGACGCGTCGGCGCAAGCTTCCTAATTCTGTGTCGATCGTTACATATATGAGATGAGCTGAACATGACCCAATCCCTGCAAGGAAAACGCGCCCTCGTCACCGGCGGCAGCCGCGGCATCGGTGCCGCCATCGCCAGGCGTCTTGCCGCCGAAGGCGCCGACGTCGCCATCACCTATGAACGTTCGGCCGACCGCGCCGAAGCCGTCGGAGCGGAGATCAGGAAACAGGGCCGCCGCGCGCTGGCGCTGCGGGCGGATAGCGCGGACGCGAGTGCCGTGCGCGGCGCGGTGAACGCGGCCGCCAAGGAATTCGGCGGTCTGGACATCCTCGTGAACAATGCCGGCATCTTCCGTGGCGGCGGACCGATCGACGCCGTCACGCTGGAGGATATCGACGCCACGCTGGCCGTGAACGTGCGGGCGGTGGTGGTCGCATCGCAGGCCGCGGTCGCGCATATGGGCGAGGGCGGGCGCATCATCAATATCGGCAGCAACCTTGCCAGCCGGGTGCCCGATGCCGGCATGAGCCTCTATTCAATGAGCAAGTCGGCGTTGATTGCCTGGACCCAGGGTCTCGCCCGTGACCTCGGCGGCCGCGGCATCACGGTCAATATCGTCCATCCCGGCTCGACCAATACCGACATGAACCCGGCTGATGGCGAGCAGGCCGAGGCGCAACGCGCGCGCATGGCCATCAAGCGCTACGGCAAGGCCGATGACGTCGCTGCCCTGGTCGCGTTTGTTGCCGGTCCCGAAGCGGGCTCGATCAATGGTGCCGGCCTCACCGTCGACGGCGGCGCCAACGCCTGACGTTGCCCGCCACGGCGACGCGTGCACTCGTTGCGGCGGCGTTACGCACCTGGATGCCAAGGTGTCGGCTGGCTGCTTACGCCGCAAGGCGCGCACGCCGGGTCCGTTGATCTGCGTCAAGCTGGAGGAAACCCAACACAGCTAGACAGAGTCATCCGAAGCCGGGGGGCGCGATATGATGACCCGTTGCCTTAAGTCGCTGATGATTGCCGGCCTGACCGTTGCTTTCGCTGCGCCCGTTCACGCCGAAGGCGCCGATGTCGGAAAGGCGGAATTTCGGGCGTCGTGCGCAACCTGCCATGGTATGGATGGAAAGGGTAAGGGACCGGTCAGGGAACTGCTGAAGGTGCCGCCGGCCGATCTGACGGCCTTGGCCAAGAACAACAACGGCGTCTTTCCGACGAGTGCCGTCTATCAAATCATCGATGGGCGCAACAAAGTTCCCGCTCACGGCACGCATGAAATGCCAATCTGGGGGGAACGATTCAACCCCATCATGAACGTGCCTCACACTGTTGATCCGGCCTACGATGCGCTCGATCCGTCGCGGGAATTGCGGGAGGTCGTTGTGCGAACGCGGATCCTCGCCGTGATCGACTATCTGAACGGCATCCAGCAGAAGTAGCGGCCAAGGGCGACTTGGATGACCGTCTCGCCGCGCTCGCCCGTGGCAGCCGATCGCTCGCGGTCACATACGCATCAAGGCGGACGCGTCCCTGATTGATTCTCATCAAGGCCATCGCAAGCAATGGCGCTAGTGGTCTTGCAGAAAGCGGAGGATCGACGATGACTGGCATAGTGCTTGATGCCCAGCAAATTCAGAACGCCCCGGCGCCCGTTCGTCTCTGGCTTGAGCAGCAGATATCGGCGCTTCTCGCTGCAAGCTCGGTAACCGGAGCGCCGTCGCCGCGGCTGGCTGCCTGCACAGAGGCCCAGGCTGCGAACCTTCTCAATCGAATTAGACAGGTGCCATCCGCTGTCGAGGTGCTCTTCGGGCTTGCCCATCCCGAGATCTCCTACGGCGACCCGCCAGTCGTGACGTTTCGCCTGCTTGATCTTCAGCGTCGTGCCGGTCTCGAAAACATCACCCGACTGCTGGAATGTCTCGACCTCATCAATCAGGCGTTTGCGGAGATATGTGAGGATCCGGCGGCGAGGTTCTGCGATTTTGACGCCGCGGGGCATTGCTCGGTTCTGCCAACCACCCAGGGCAGTATTGCTGCATTATGGAAGGCAATCATCGCGGCGGAGCGGCGGTCTGGCGCGCTGCCGATCGCCGCAGCCGAATAGTGCGCGGCGAGTGCGAGATGATCCCGCAAAGGGCCTGCCGCGCGTTGGCGAGGCCCTGGGCTGATCTGTTGTCATCATTGATCGTCGTTGTGACGTCGGGTCTCCTGCTGCTCTGGGCCGGACAGGTGCAAGCGGGAGAAATCCGGGACGTGCAGACGCTTGCGCCTCTGGTTGGAAAGATCATCCGAACTGTCGTCAGCATAAGGGTCGGTACCGGAATGGCGGCAGCCTCCGGGTCGGTGAACACTGGTCTTCCCATGACGAAGGAGGTGTCTGGTGCGGGCGTCATCATCAAGTCGGAGTCCGGATTGATCGTGACGAGCAATCATCTGATCGACGGCGCCAAGTCACTCTCGGTCGAATTGTCGGACGGACGCCGGTTTGAGGCGAAGTTCGTGGTGGCCGACGAGCGCCATGACCTGGCCATGCTGATGGTTTCGGCCTCCGGCCTCACCGCAGCTACCGTCGGTCGATCGGTCGATGCCGAGCCGGGCGATTTCGTGCTTGCAGTCGGGGGGACGGCGGGACTCGCTCAAGGCGTCAGTTTCGGCATTGTCAGCGCTCTGCATCGTTCGCGCGCCGGCATTCCCTGCCAGGATCTCATCCAGACCGACGCCTTGCTTGATCATGGCAGCTCGGGCGGACCGCTGTTCAATCTGCGGGGCGAGGTGATCGGCATTGTTGTTGCCACCACCGGCGAGACCGAGCGGGGCTTTGGCCTGGCAATCCCTTCGGATGCGATTGATCGCATCTTCGTCAGATTGACTTAAACCCCCGCATGATCGCGGGTCGATCTTGAGGTGTTCGGTCAGGCTGTTGGCGCGCGACGAGGGCGAAACATATTGCGTCTCGTGACGTGGCAGAGGGTCGCACGCCGGATTTGATGCAGGTCAAATCCGTCTCCCGGCAATTCGCTTTACTTGAGCTGCGCAAATCCCCCAATTGCGCACAGTAAGCCCATTGAAGCTGTCGGCTGCCGCCCAGCTGGCGGCTTCTTTGGGCCGCGGTCGCAGATCCTGACGAGAAGTCCATCGGAGTCATGTTCGCGAACACTGCCGCAATCCATCCCGCCGGCAAATGAACGCCGGATCCGACGGCGCGAAGCAGCGCAATCGGCTCTACAAGGGCTGATCATCCTCTGTCGAAGGCTCTTCCTGCACGGAGACGAAGTCGCCGCCGCCATAATCCTCCTCCGGCGGTGGGTAAGTGATCTTCGCCAGCTGGTCTTCGACCCGCTTGACACCCGCAACGTTCTCCGCCGCGACGGTCGTAGCTTTGCGCGCGTTGTCGCTCCGGATGTTGCCGCGCAAGCTGACGATCCCGTCATGCACGCTGACGTTCAGCGCCGCGGGGCGCCAGGACGCATGCGCGAGTGCGGCAATCACCGCCGCGCGAATCTGATCGTCGTTGGCGGAAGTGGAGACTCGTTCGAAGCCGAGGTTTCCGATCGCGGTCATGAAGTCCGCGCGCGTCACCATCCCGACCAGGCTCCCGTCGCGCATGACCGGAAACCGTGTGACGCCGTGCGATTCCATAAGTTGAACGACTTGCTCGAGCGGCATGTTCTCGTCGACGATGATCGGATCGGGCGACATGATCTCGTTGACCTTGCGGCCATGCTGGCGGGCGAAATCGAGTGCGACTTGGCTCGTGCCCGCAAGCATGGCGAGCCAGCGGCCGCGACGCTTCTCGGTTCCAAGCTCGACGCGCCGAATGAAGTCTCCGTCGGACAGTATGCCGATGAGCGCGCCATTCTGATCGACCACAGGAAGGCCACTGATGTGGTGAGACAGCATCGTCTTGATGGCATCGCTCACCGATGCATCCGCATCGATTGTGATGACGTTCCGTGACATGATCTCCCTTACCCGCACGGCGTAGATCCTCCGACTTGAGCTAATGGTTCAGCTAACTCCCGGAAAGGACGAGCGTTGTTGATATTTATCAACCGGACGATCGTGCATTGCGCTGATATGCCAGCGATGTGAGAGGCAATTGGGGCCTGGGTGGCCGACGACGGTTGGTAATAGTCCAATGCTTTCCGACTGTGTGACTGGTCGCTCGAACAGCGGGAATTCCCGCCAGCATTCCGCATCGCCGACCTTTCATCAGGGGAGGCAGGACAGCGCGGCGCTGGACCGCGATCTCCGGCTGGATCTGTGCCGAGGTCTTGCACTCTGGTGCATCTTCCTCGATCACATTCCCAACAACGTCTTCAGCTGGTTGACCCTGCACCACTATGGCTTCAGCGATGCGACCGAAGTCTTCATGTTCGTGTCCGGCGTGACCTGTGCACTGAGCTACGGCGATGTCCGCCGTCGCGACGGATGGACTTCAGTCGTCGCGCATACGCTGCTGCGAAGCTGGGAGATCTATGTCGCCTTTCTCATCCTGACCGTGGCTCTTGCCATGGTCGTGTACGGCTGGGGAAGCGACAGCCTGGCGGACCAAGCCAACGTGAAGGTCCTGCTGCAAGATCCGGGCGCAGCCCTGAGCTACGCCGCCATCCTGATGTACCGCCCAGTGAACACGGATGCCCTGCCAACCTTCGTGCTCTTTCATCTATCGTTTGCACCTGTCCTGTGGGGAATGTTGAAGTTTCCCAACGCGTCTCTGCTGCTCTCCGCGCTCGTCTACGTGCTGGTCCGATTGTACGGCTGGAACTTGCCGGAGTGGCCGACCAATCAATGGTACTTCAATCCGCTTGCCTGGCAGTTCCTGGTCGTTATCGGGGCGTGGTGGGCCACGCGAGGCCATCGGATACTTTCGCAGGTAATCGTTGCGAGGCCCGTCGTTCTGCTCGCGATCGCGTACATCGGTTTCAGTCTGGTGGTCGCATTGAGTTGGGAGATCGCGCCACTGGCGGCCGCGATTCCCGACTACATCCAGCGGTTGATCTATCCGATCAACAAGCCCGATCTGGACCCGCTGCGGCTGCTGCATTTCCTGGCGATCGCCATCGTCGTGGCGAGGTTCGTGCCGACGAATTGGCGCGGATTTGGCACGGTCGTTCTGAAAGGAGCAATTCGTTGCGGCGAGCGTTCGCTCGAAACCTACTGTGTGGCCGTCGTGCTTTCCCTGCTGGCGGATTTGTATCTCATCAAGGTGTCCGACAGCATCGCGGCACAGTTCGTGGTGAGTGCCGTAGGGGTCGTGGCGCTGGTTCTGTTTGCGACATCCATCACCTGGATCGGCAAACGAAGCCGGCAACATCCGAAACTGCTATAGAGGGGCCGGGGTCGATCGCACCGTCGCCAAAGTTCTGGCGCAGATCCATTCAAAGCACCGCAATTTCTGCTGGAGATCAGCCCGGGCAGCTTCGCGGCCACGGTAAATCGGCTTCGCGTTTTCAAAATAAGTGAGTGACGTAAGTCTTTGATTTCGCTACTCTGTCCTTCTCAAGACTCACTTCGTAGCCCACCAACCTGCCGCAATGGGACAAATCGTTCGCAAGCCGTTCAAGACCTACCACCATGGCGACCTCCGCGAGGCCCTGATCCAGGCCGCGTTGCGCGAGGTCGAGCTCGGTGGTCCCGAGGCGATCAGCATCAAGGCGCTAGCCAAGCAACTCGGCGTCTCGCAGCCAGCGCCGTACCGGCATTTTGCCGACCGCGAGGCGCTGCTGGAGGCGGTGACCGCGGAGGCGTTCCGGCAGTTCAACGTCATCATGCGCGAGGCGATCGAGCAGCCCGGCAAGGGCTCGAAACTGTCGCGCTTTGCCCAGGCTGCGCTGGCCTTCGGGCTCGAGCGCCACGGCATCTATCGCTTGATGTTCGCGTCCCGAACCATGGCCTGCGCGCCGGTCGGCAGCGAGCTGCACGTTGCGGCGATGGAAACGCTGGCGCTGCTGATCGAGTCGTTCGAGGCGCCGGCGGTGGGGCTGCTGCGCGAGCGGCAGGCGCTCAAGATCTGGGCCGGGCTGCACGGCATCGTGATGCTCGCAGAGCAGGGCCTGCTCACCGGCGAGGTCGCCCAGATCAGCCGCGAGGAGCTGATGGACGAGATCGTCGAGCAGACCAAGCTCGCGCTGTCGGTCGCGCTGCAGGCGACGGAAGAGAAGGCGTAAGGCGCCTTATCGCGGCGGCCGCGGATCGATCGGGGTGGAGCCGCGCACGCCGAGAATATCCTCCAGCACTTTCGCGCCGGCCAGAAGCTTCGCCTCGGCGCGCGGCTTGGCGACCATCTGCAGGCCGACCGGCAGGCCCGACGCGGTGAAGCCGCAGGGCAGCGACAGCGCCGGGCAGCAAGCCAGCGTGATCGCATAGACGATGCCGAGCCATTCGACGTAATTGTCGAACTTCTTGCCGTCGCATTCGGCGACATAGCGGTGCTCGAGCGGGAACGGCGGCACGATGGTCGCGGGTGCCAGCAGCAGGTCATACTTGTCGAAGAACTCGAGCGCACGCGCAGTGATCGCGACGCGCTGCGCCTCGGCGCGCGCGAGCTTCTCGACCGTGAGCTTCAGCCCTTCCTCGATGTTCCAGATCACCTCGGGCTTGAGCAGGTCGCGCTTGGTGCGCAGCAAGTCGGCCTTGGTGATCGCGAAATCGAACGCGCGCAGCACGTGGAAGCATTCATGGGCTTCGCTGAAGTCGGGAGACGCCTCCTCGACGATCGCGCCGGCTTCCGCGAAACGCTCGGCCGCCTTGCGCGTCACCGCCTTGACCTCTGGATCAACAGGCGTGATGCCGAAATCGGGCGAATAGGCGATGCGCTTCGGCTTCTGGTTGGAGCGCGCCGCAGAGAGGAACGATGTCGGCAGCGTGGGCAGCGACAGCGGATCGGCGGCGTGCTCGCCGCTCATCGCGTCCAGCAGCAGCGCGAGGTCCTCGACATTGCGCGCCATCGGTCCCTGCTGGCCGAGCGTGCGGTCGACGCCGAATTTCGGTGTCTGCGCGACGCGGCCGATCGACGGCCGCAGCCCGACGATGCCGCAGAAGCTCGCCGGATTGCGCAGGCTGCCGCCCATGTCGGAGCCGTGCGCGAGCCATGCGGTGCCGCTGGCGAGCGCCGCCGCAGCGCCGCCGGAGGAGCCGGCCGCCGAGCGTGACGTGTCCCAGGGATTGCGGGTCGGGCCGAACACCTCGTTGAAGGTGTTGGCGCCGGCGCCGAATTCAGGCGTGTTCGACTTGGCGTAGATCACGCCGCCATTCTGTTCGAGGCGCTCGACCAGGATGTCGGATTTCGCCGGGACGTTGTCCTTGTAGATCGGCGAGCCCAGCGTGGTCAGCACGCCGGAGACGGCGGTGAGGTCTTTGATCGGCACGGGAAGGCCCGCGAGCAGGCCGCGCTCGCCGGCCGGCTTCTGCATCAGCGCCTTGGCATGGGCGCGGGCGCGATCGAAGCAGAGCGTTGGCAGCGCGTTGACCTTGCCGTCGACCTCGGCGATGCGCTGCTCCAGCACGTCAAGCAGATCGAGCGGCGTGACGTCACCGGCTTTCAGTTTGTCGACGACGGCACACGCCGTTTCCTTCACCAAACCCTGATCAGCCATGCGTCGTTGCTCCTATGTGTTCTGTTTCCTTGTGCTGTAGAACATTTCCTGCCGTCGTGGCAATGCGACGAGAACCGAAGGGGCAGGGATGGCAGCGTTGTTTTCTGCGCTGGACTGGCGCGCGATGAGCCAGCAGGAGCGCGACCTCGGCTTGAACAACGGCGTGGCCGTCAAGGGCAGCGCCGAGATCGCCGCCGGCTGGGAGCAGCGCTCCGCGGTGCTGCGGCAAAGGCATCCGCAGCATCTGGACCTTAGGTACGGCCCGCGTGAACGCAACCGGATCGATTTCCTCAAAGCCGGCGACGGCGCGCTGACGCTGGTGTTCATCCATGGCGGCTATTGGCAGACCCGCGCCAAGGAGGTGTTCACGATCTTTGCAGAGGGGCCGATGGCGCATGGCATCAATGTCGCGCTGATCGGCTACACGCTGGCGCCGGATGCGACGCTCGACGACATCGTCGCCGAGATTCACGCCGGCATCGATTTTCTTGCCGGGCAGTTGCCCAGGCTCGGCGCCGCTACTAACGGCATCGTCGTGTCGGGCTGGTCGGCCGGCGGCCATCTGACATCGATGGCGTTGTCGAACGCTCATGTCCGGGCCGGCATGGCGATCTCGGGCATCTATGACCTCGAGCCGATCAGGCATTCCTACCTCAACGAGAAGCTCAGGCTCGACGAAGCCTCCTCGCGACGCAATTCACCGATGACGCAGGAGGGCGGCACCGCAAAGCCGCTGTCGCTGGTGGTCGGCAGTGCCGAGCTGCCGCTACTGCGCAAGCAGACCGCCGATTTCGCCGGCCATCGCGCCCGCTACGGCTTGCCGGTGACCTATGAGGAGATCGAAGGCGCCGATCATTTCTCGATCATGAACCAGATGCTGGCGCCGCAGGGCCGGATCACGACGCTGATCAGGCAATTGTTCGAGCGAACGGCGACCTAAGCCGTCATTGCGAGGAGCGAAGCGACGAAGCAATCCATCGCTCCGCAAGCGGCGAGATGGATTGCTTCGCTTCGCTCGCAATGACGTGGAGAAGACCTAGCCCCACCCCGACGTCAGCCCGCCGTCCACCGTGTAGATCACGCCCGACGTATAACCCGCGCGATCGGAGGCGAGGAACGCCATCAGGTCGCCGATCTCGCGCGCATGCGCGGGGCGGCCGAGCGGCAGGCCTTTCTGGAATTCCTTGTAGCGGTTCTCGTCGCCGAACTGGTTCTTGGCGCGGGTCTTGAGCAGGGTGACGTGGCGGTCGGTGCCGACGGGGCCGGGGTTGATGCCGACGACGCGGATGTTGTCGGCGAGGCTCTTGCCGCCGAGCGCGCGGGTGAACGACATCAGCGCCGCATTGCCGGCGCTGCCGCAGATGTAGTTGGCGTCGAACTTCTCGCCGGCCGCGCCGATGTCGTTGACGATCACGCCGCCGCCGCGCGCCTTCATCTGGGCATAGATCGCGCGCGTCAGATTGACATAGCCGAACACCTTGAGCTCCCATGCGTGCCGCCAGGTCGCCTCGTCGATCTTGTCGATCGAGCCGCCCGGGATGTCGCCGGCATTGTTGACCAGGATGTCGATGTCGGCAGCCTCCTTTGCCAACCGCGCCAGGTCTTCGGATTTGCGCAGGTCGACCACGCTGATCGCGGCATCGATCTGGTGCGCGGAACGCAGCCGTTCGGCCAGCGCCTTGAGTTGGTCGCCGTTGCGGGCGGCGAGCAGCAGATTGGCGCCTTCCTCGGCGAAGGCTTCGGCGGCGGCCGCGCCAATGCCCTTGGAGGCGCCGGTGATCAGGACACGCTTGCCGCGCAGATGCAGATCCATGGGATGTCTCGCTTTGGTATGAGGAGTGGGTGTCGGCGAAATTGGTGGGGCAGGGTCGCGCCGCGGTCAACACTGCACTGCAGCGTTGCGCTCGCGCGAAGTTTGGTCCATTGCAGGACCATCAGGATAGGCGGCATTGCCGGCCGGGCAAATCACAAGGGTGTTCTCGATGAGCAGCAAAAAGCAGTATCGGATTGCGGTCATTCCCGGCGACGGCATCGGCAAGGAAGTGATGCCGGAGGGCCTGCGCGTCATCGAGGCGGCGGCGAAGAAGCATGGCGTCGACGTCAAGTTCGACCATTTCGACTTCGCCTCCTACGACTATTACGAGAAGCACGGCGAGATGATGCCGGCCGACTGGAAGGACAAGATCGGCAAGCATGACGCGATCTATTTCGGCGCGGTCGGCTGGCCGGCCAAGATCCCGGACCACATCTCGCTGTGGGGCTCGCTGATCAAGTTCCGGCGCGAGTTCGACCAGTACGTCAATCTGCGCCCGGTGCGGCTGATGCCCGGCGTGCCGTCGCCGCTGGCGAACCGCAAGCCCGGCGACATCGACTTCTGGGTGGTGCGCGAGAACACCGAAGGTGAATATTCCTCGGTCGGCGGCCGCATGTTCCCGGACACCGACCGCGAATTCGTCACCCAGCAGACCGTGATGACCCGCACCGGCGTCGATCGCATCCTGAAATTTGCCTTTGATCTCGCGCAGTCGCGGCCGAAGAAGCATCTGACCTCGGCGACTAAGTCGAACGGCATCTCCATCACCATGCCCTATTGGGACGAGCGGGTGGAGGCGATGGCCAAGAAGTATCCCGGCGTGAAGTGGGACAAGTACCACATCGACATCCTCACCGCGAACTTCGTGCTGCATCCGGACTGGTTCGACGTCGTGGTCGGCTCCAACCTGTTCGGGGACATCCTCTCCGACCTCGGCCCGGCCTGCACCGGCACCATCGGCATCGCGCCGTCGGGCAACATCAATCCGGAGGGCAATTTCCCCTCGGTGTTCGAGCCGGTGCACGGCTCGGCGCCTGATATCGCAGGCCAGGGCATCGCCAACCCGATCGGCATGATCTGGTCGGGCGCGATGATGCTGGAGCATCTCGGCGAGAAGCAGGCTGCTAGCGCCATCGTCGGCGCGATCGAGCGCACGCTCGGCGAACGTACGCTGCGCACCAGGGATCTCGGCGGCAACGCCGACACCACGGCGTGCGGCAAGGCGGTGGCGGAGATGGTGGATTAAGCCACATTGCCAGTCACGGGGTCGTCCTGGCGAAAGCCAGGACCCATTACCCCGTGTGCGTGTTGGCTTGCTAGGTCTGACCCTCTTCCCCTTGTGGGAGAGGGTAGCTCGTGGCCCAACCCCGTGCCGTCGTCCCTGCGAAAGCAGGGGCCCATAACGACAGGGCCGTGTTGTTAGGGCTCGCTGTGGCCCCAGCGTTCGCAACAAAGTGAAGCGGTGGTTATGGGTCCCGGCTCGCGCTTCGCTTGGCCGGGACGACGGCGGAGTTACCCCTTCACGATCCTTCGGCAATGCTCCCATGCCGCGTGGATCAAATTCTCGCTCGCCTCCGGCGTGCGGAAGGCGGAGTGTGCCGACAGAGTCACGTTCGCAATCTTGGTCAGCGGATGATCCTTCGGCAGCGGCTCGATGTTGTAGACGTCGAGGCCGGCGTGGCGGATGTGGCCGGAGTTGAGCGCATCGATCATCGCCTGCTCGTCGACGATGGCGCCGCGCGCGGTGTTGATCAGCACCACGCCCTTCTTCATCTTCGCGATCTTGTCGCGCGTGATCATGCCGCGGGTCTCGTCGTTGAGCAGCAGATGGAGCGAAACCACGTCGCTCGTTGCCAGCACGGTGTCGAGATCGACAAATTCCACGCCCGGATGGCTCTTCGGCGACCGGTTCCAGGCGATCACCTTCATGCCGCTGCCGAGCGCAATGCGGGCGACCTCGGCGGCGATGCCGCCGAAGCCGACGAGGCCAAGCGTCTTGCCGGTGAGCTGCATGCCGTCTTCGCGCAGCCAGTTGCCGGCGCGCATCTCGCGGTCCATCTGCGCGATCACCCGCGCCGACGACCACATCAGCGCGATCGCGGACTCCGCGACCGCGGTGTCGCCATAGCCCTTGATCAGGTGCACGGCGATGCCGAGCTCGGCGAGCTCCTCCGGATTCATGTAGCTGCGCGCGCCGGTGCCGAGGAACACGACATGCTTCAGGCCGGCGCACTTCTTCGCGATGTCGGTCGGCAGCGCGGTGTGGTCGACCACCGCGATCTCGGCGCCGTCGAGCACGGCCGGATAGTCCTCGGGCTTGATGTCCGGGTTGCGGTTGATCCGCATCGCGGGATCGCCGGGTTTTTCCAGGCGCTCTGTGATGACAGCGAGCGATTCATTGGCGTCGACGAACACTGCGCGCACGAAAGCCTCCATCGAAGGGGAGATATGAAGATCAGGATGCGACGCCGGCGAGCGCCAGCACCGTGTGCATCAGGACGTTGGCGCCGGCGGCGCAATCGGCCTGCTTGGCGTCTTCCAGCTCATTGTGGCTGATGCCGTCCTTGCAGGGCACGAACACCATCGCCGCCGGCATCACCGTGTTGAGGTTGCAGGCGTCGTGTCCGGCGCCGGAGGTGATGCGGCGATGCGAATAGCCGAGCTGGGTTGCCGCATTCTCGACCGCGTCGACCAGCTTCGGATCGAAATGCGTCGGTGCCTTGCGCCAGACCAGGTCGAGCTGCACCTCGACCTTGCGCTTTGCTGCGATCTCGACGATGGCGGCACGCAGGTCACGGTCCAGCGCATCCATGATCCCTGCATCGGCGCTGCGGCAATCCACCGTGAAGGCGATTTCGCCGGGGATGACGTTGCGCGAGGGGCTTGCGATGACCGCCTCGCCGATGGTGCCGACCGCCTTCGGTCCGTGCTTCTTCGCGATACTCTCCATCGCCAGCACGATCTCCGACAGCGTCGCCAGCGCATCGCGGCGCAGCGGCATCGGGGTCGAGCCGGCGTGGCTCTCGAAGCCCGTGATCTTGCCGTCGTACCACAACACGCCCTGGCCGGAATCGACCACGCCGATGGTCTTGCCCTCGGCCTCCAGGATCGGGCCCTGCTCGATATGCAGCTCGACGAAGCCTGAGAATTTCTGCCGGCCGACCGGGGTATCGCCGCGATAGCCGATCGAATCCAGCGCCTGCGCCACGGTGACGCCTTCGGCGTCCTTGCGCGACAGGATGTCGTCGGTGGTGAAGTCGCCGACATAGGCGGCCGAAGCCATCATCGCCGGCGCAAAGCGCGAGCCTTCCTCGTTGGTCCAGTTGCAGATGCAGATCGGCAGCTCGGTCTCGATCCCGGCATCGTTCAAGGTGCGGACCAGTTCGAGCCCGGCGAGCGTGCCGAGGATGCCGTCATATTTGCCGCCGGTCGGCTGGGTGTCGAGGTGCGAGCCGACGCCGATCGGGGGCTTCGACATGTCCCGGCCCTTGCGCAGGCCGAACATCGAACCGAGCGCGTCGACATGCACGTCCAGGCCGGCGTCCTCGCAAGCCTTGCGGAACCAGTCGCGCACCTGCTTGTCCTCGGCGCCGAGGGTCAGCCGCCGCACGCCGCCCTTTGGCGTTGCACCGAACTGTGCGGTTTCGTGGATGGTGCCCCAGAGGCGGGCGGAATCGATCTGCAGGTTGGTGGCGGCTCGGCTCATGTCGTCAGTCCATTCCAGCTGTCATTCCGGGGCGATGCGTCAGCATCGAACCCGGACTCTCGAGATTCCGGGTTCGGCTCTTCGAGCCGCCCCGGAATGACGGTTGATTGTCCGGCAATCGTCAATGACGCGCCACTCTCGCGCCGTCAACCGCCACGCTCGTCTGTGCGATCTGCCGGGCGAGATTGGCGACGCGCTCGATGGCGACCGCATCGGGGGAGGCGAGCCAGCTCGCGGTGAAGGTGAGGGGCGGCAGCTTGAGGTCGGTGTCGAGCAGTTGCAAGCGCCCGTCGGCAAGCTCGTTCTCGACGATCGCCGACGGAATCACCGCGATGCCAAGCCCTTCATTGGCCATGTGGATCACGGTCGCGAGCGAAGTCGAGGCGTGCAGCCGGATCGGCGGCAGATCGGGTGCATTGAACAAGGCGCGTACGGTCTCGTAGGGCTGGGTCTTGCGCGGAAAGGTGATGATCGGAAACCGCGCCAGATCCTGCCGCGCAACCGGGCCGGAGCCGAGGCCGAGCGAGGGGCTTGCCAGGAAACCGATCGGATAATCGCACAGCACATGGTTGTGCGCGCCGGATGCGGAGACCGGTCCGAGCACGAAGGCGAGTTCGATCTCCTGCGCCAGCAGCCGCGGCGTCAGATTGGGCGTGATGTCGACCTCGATCTCGAGCGACAGGTTCGGGTAGATCTCGTTGACGCTCTTGACCAGCCGCGGCAGCCAGGTGTGCACGATGGTCTCCGCGACACCGAGCCGCAGCGCGCCGCGCATCGCCGAACGGTCACCGACCTCGGCCATCATTTCCGAACGCAGGCCGATCAGTTTCTCGGCATAGATCAGCATCAGCCGCCCGCTCGGCGTCGGCGAGGCCACCCTGTGGTCGCGGTTGAGCAGCTTGACGCCCATCTCGCGCTCGAGCTGGGCAATGCGCTGTGAGATCGCCGGCTGGGTGGTGTTGAGCCGCTGGGCGGCGCCGCGGAAGCTGCCGAGCTTGACGACCCAGAGAAATGTTTCGATCGAGCGGAAGTCCGTCATGGAAGCATTTTCCCAGATCGATAAATCTATTTTATCGATTTTGATTAGAAAGGACGATTAGACATTATATCACGCTTGGTGTTGGTTTGTCCTTGTCGAGATTATGGGCAGGAGAACCCCATGACTGTTTTTGCGGCAGTGCAGCGATCTCAAGGGGAACCGGGGCTGGCGAGCGTCGAAGCGCGGCGCGCCTGCCGTGATGGCATGGCCTCGGCGACGACGGCCGGTCTCGCCAACGGCTTCGTCCAGGGCAATCTCGCGATCCTGCCGGAGAAGCTCGCCGGCGCCTTCCACCGGTTCTGCCAGCTCAATCCGAAACCGTGCCCGATCATCGGCATGTCCGACGTCGGCGATCCCCGCATCCCGGCGCTCGGCCTCGACCTCGACATCCGCACCGACGTGCCGCGCTACCGGGTCTGGCGCGACGGCGAGGTGGCGGACGAGCCGACCGACATCACCAAATACTGGCGCGACGATCTCGTCACCTTCGTGCTCGGCTGCTCCTACTCGTTCGAGGAGGCGCTGCTCGATGAGGGGCTGCCGATCCGTCACATTGAGCGCAACCTGCGTGTGCCAATGTACCGGACCAATATTGCCTGCAAGCCGTCGGGGCCGTTCGAAGGACCGATGGTGGTGTCGATGCGCCCGTTTAAGCCGGCGGATGCGATCCGCGCGGTGCAGATCACCTCGCGTTTTCCGTCGGTGCACGGCGCGCCGGTGCATCTCGGCCATCCGCATGCGATCGGCATCAAGGATATCGCCAAGCCCGATTACGGCGACGCGGTGCCGGTGGCCGATGACGAGATCCCGGTGTTCTGGGCCTGTGGCGTGACGCCGCAATCGGTGATCGCGGCTGCGAAGCTGCCGTTCGCGATCACGCATGCGCCGGGGCTGATGCTGGTGACCGATCTCAGGAACAAGCAGCTCGCTGTGCTCTGAATAGGCAATTCGTGCAATTCATTGAGGCTTTACTGCGCGCTACAAGCGTCACATCGATAAGAACAAAGCTGAAGGGGAAATTTCGATGACGATCTCTCGCCGTAACGTATTGCTGGGTGCCACTGCCGCCGCTGCGCTCGGTCCGATCGCCGCACGCGCGCAGACAAGCGAAGTGGCCATCGGCGTGATCTATCCGCTGTCCGGCTCCAGTGCCGCGATCGGCGTCGACGCGCAGCATGCCTTCAACACCGCTGCCGACATCATCAACAAGAACTACGATTTCGCGCTGCCGCTCGCCAAGGGCGAAGGCCTGTCCGGCCTCGGCGGCGCCAAGGTCAAGCTGGTGTTCGCCGACCACCAGGCCGATCCGCAGAAGGGCCGCGCCGAGACCGAGCGCCTGATCACCCAGGAGAAGGTCTGCGCCGTCGTCGGCACCTATCAGAGCGCGGTCGCCGTCACCGTCAGCCAGACCTGCGAGCGCTACGGCGTTCCGTTCATCTCGGCCGACAATTCCTCGCCGAGCCTGCACCGCCGCGGCCTGAAATACTATTTCCGGGCCTCGCCGCATGACGAGATGTTCTCGGCCGCGATGTTCGACTTCTTCGATGCGATGAAGAAGAAGGGCCAGAAGATCGAGACGCTCGCGCTGTTCCACGAGGACACCATCTTCGGCACCGATTCGGCGAACGCCCAGACCAAGCTCGCGGCCGAGCGCGGATACAAGATCGTGGCCGACATCAAGTATCGCGCCAACTCGCCGTCGCTGACCGCCGAGGTGCAACAGCTCAAGGCGGCCAATGCCGACGTGCTGATGCCGTCGAGCTACACCACCGACTCGATCCTGCTGGTCAAGACCATGGCCGAGCTCGGCTACAAGCCGAAGAACATCATGGCGCAGGATGCCGGCTTCTCGGAGAAGGCGACTTATGACGCGGTGGGCGACAAGCTAGAGGGCGTGATCTCGCGCGGCAGCTTCTCGCTCGACCTGGCGCAGAAGCGGCCGATGGTCGGTTTGATCAACGAGATGTACCGCGCCAAGTCGGGCAAGGACTTCAACGACTACACGTCGCGGCAGTTCATGGGCCTCATCATCATGGCCGATGCCGTCAACCGCGCCAAGTCGACCGACGGCGAAAAGATCCGCGAGGCGCTGGTCGCGACCGACATGCCCGGCGACGTCACCATCATGCCGTGGCGGCGGGTCAAGTTCGACGAGATGGGGCAGAACAACTTCGCCGATCCGGTGCTGTTGCAATATTCCGCGAAGAACTTCGTGACGATCTTCCCGGAACAGGCCGCCGTCTCCGAGGCGATCTGGCCGATGAACAGCTGATCGGTCGGACGCGTTCTCGTCGTCCCGGGCAAGCGAAGCGCGACCCGGGACCCATTACCCCAGGCAGGCGTTTTTGCGATGATTGGTTGTTATCTCTCCTACCGATGCATTTGTGGTAATGGGTCCTGGCTTTCGCCAGGACGACGTTGGGGCCATACGTTGATCGGGGCGCAGCGGTGACAGCCGAGACCATTATCCAGAGTTTGGCGAGCGGCCTCCTGATGGGGCTGCTCTACGGACTGATCGCCGCCGGCCTCGCATTGATCTTCGGATTGATGGACGTCGTGAATTTCGCGCACGGCGAGTTCCTGATGATCGCGATGTACGCGACCTTCTTCCTGTTCGCGTTCTTCGCGATCGATCCCTTGCTGGCGGCGCCGCTGGTCGCCGCGGCATTGTTCGTGTTCGGCGCGGTGGTCTATCTGTTGGTGGTCCGCTTCGCGATGCGCGCCAAGGCCAATGCCGGCATGGTGCAGATCTTCTCCACCTTCGGCCTCGCGATCGTGATGCGGGGCCTCGCGCAGTTCTTCTTCACGCCGGACTACCGCAGCGTCACCAACTCCTGGCTCGGCGGCAAGACGGTGTCGATCGCCGGTATCTATCTGCCGGAGCCGCAGCTGATCGGCGCGATGCTGTCGATCGCGGCCTTCGTCGCGCTCTACTTCTTCATCAATCGCACCGATTTCGGCCGCGCGCTCGAAGCGACGCGTGAAGACGCCGGTGCGGTGGCCCTCGTCGGCATCGACAAGAACCGGGTGTTTGCGCTCGGCTGGGGGCTCGGCGCGGCCTTGGTCGGCCTCGCCGGTGCCATCATGGCGATCTTCTTCTACATCTACCCCGACGTCGGCGCCTCTTTTGCCCTCATCGCCTACGTCACCGTCGCGCTCGGCGGCTTCGGCAGCGTGTTCGGCGCCTTTGCCGGCGGCATCATCGTCGGCCTGGTCGAGGCGACCACCGCGCTGATCCTGCCGCCGTCGCTGAAATCGGTCGGCATCTACGCCGTCTATCTGCTGGTCGTCTTCATTCGCCCGCGTGGCCTGTTCGGATCGATGTGATGGACACCCAGTTCGCCCAACGCCGCAGGCGTGACCTGATCATGGCGGCTTGCCTCGCGGTGGTCGCCGCGCTGGTGCCGCTGTTCGTCAAGGACGTCTACGTCCAGAACATCATGGTCTTGACCCTGATGTATGCCGCGCTGTCGCAGAGCTGGAACATCCTGTCCGGCTATTGCGGACAGATCTCGCTCGGCCATGCGCTGTATTTCGGGCTCGGGGCCTACACCACGGCGCTGCTGTTCACCAAATTCGGCGTGCTGCCGTGGTTCGGCATGGTGGCGGGCGGGGCGATCTCGGCCGTGATCGCGATGGCGCTGGGCTATCCCTGCTTCCGCCTGCGCGGGCACTACTTCGTGATCGCGACCATCGTGATCGCCGAGATTGCGCTGCTGCTGATCCAGAACTGGGATTGGGCGGGCGCGGCGCTCGGCATCGACATCCCGGTGCGCGGCGACAGCTGGCTTAAATTCCAGTTCACACGCTCGAAGCTGCCGTACTTCTATTTCGCGCTGGCGCTGGCCTGCATCGCCTGGCTCGTCACCTGGTGGCTGGAAGATTCCAAATGGGGCTATTGGTGGCGCGCGGTGAAGGACAATCCGGACGCGGCCGAAAGCCTCGGCGTGGTCGTGTTCAATTCCAAGATGGGCGCGGCCGCGGTCTCAGCCTTCCTGGTTGCGGTCGGCGGCAGCTTCTACGCCCAATTCGTCTCCTACATCGATCCTGAAAGCGTGATGGGCTTCCAGTTCTCGCTGCTGATGGCGCTGCCCGCGGTGCTCGGGGGCATCGGCACGCTGTGGGGCCCGGTGCTCGGCGCCGTCATCCTGATCCCGCTCACCGAGCTGACACGCTCTTTCGTCGGCGGCTCCGGTCGCGGCGTTGACCTGATCGTCTATGGCGCGCTGATCGTTGCGATCTCGCTGGCATTACCGAAGGGACTGGTCAGCGTGTTCAGCATGCTCACCGGGCGCAAGGAGGCGGCGCGATGACCGCACTCCTCGAAACCCGCGGCGTCTGGCAGCGCTTCGGCGGCCTCGTTGCCAACAGCGATGTCTCGATCTCGGTCGGGCGCGGCGAGATCGTCGGCCTGATCGGCCCCAACGGCGCCGGCAAGTCGACGCTGTTCAACCTGATCGCGGGCGTTTTGCCGCCGACCCAGGGCACGATCATCTTCGACGGCGAGGACGTCACCCGCCTGCCGGCGGCGGAACGCTGCCAGCGCGGCGTCGGGCGCACCTTCCAGGTGGTCAAGAGTTTCGAGACCATGACCGTGATCGACAACGTCATCGTCGGCGCGCTGATCCGCAACACCAAGATGCGCATCGCGCGGCAGAAGGCCTATGAGGTGCTGGAGTTCTGCGGCCTTGCCGCGCGCGCCGACAAGCTGGCGGCCGATCTCGTGCCGTCGGAGAAGCGCCGGCTCGAGGTCGCGCGGGCGCTGGCCACCGAGCCGAAGCTGCTGCTGCTCGACGAAGTCCTCACTGGCCTCACGCCGGTCGAGGCCCAGACCGGCGTCGAACTGGTGCGCAAGGTGCGCGCCACCGGCGTCACCGTGCTGATGGTCGAGCACGTGATGGAGATCGTGATGCCGCTGGTCGACCGCGCCATCGTGCTCAATCTCGGCAAGGTGCTGGTCGAGGGCAAGCCCGCGGAAGTCGTCCGCAATCCGGAAGTCATTTCCGCCTATCTCGGGGATCGTCATGCTGTCGGTGCGTGAAGTCACCACCGCCTATCAGGGCCTGGTCGCGATCTCCTCGGTGTCGATCGACGTCACCAAGGGCGAGATCGTCTGCGTCGCCGGCGCCAACGGCGCGGGCAAGTCGACGCTGTTGAAATCGATCGCCGGGGCCGAGCGTCCGCGCGCCGGCACCGTCACCTTCGACGGCAAGCGCATCGACGGCCAGCCGCAGCACGTCATCACGGCCGGCGGCATCGCCTTCGTGCCGGAGAACCGCCGGCTGTTTCCGCGGCTTTCGGTAAGCGACAATCTGCGGCTCGGCAGCTATCTCTATCGCAGCCAGTCCGACCGCGATGCGCCGCTCGATCTGGTCTTCAATCTGTTCCCGCGGCTCGGCGAACGGCTCGAGCAGCGCGCCGAGACCTTGTCCGGCGGCGAGCAGCAGATGCTCGCGATCGGCCGCGCGCTGATGACGCGGCCGCGCCTCCTGATGCTCGACGAGCCCTCGCAGGGCATCATGCCGAAGCTGGTGGACGAGATATTCCAGGCCGTGAAGCGCATCCGCGACGCCGGCATGACGGTCCTGATCGTCGAGCAGCGGATGGCCGAATGTTTGGAGATCGCCGATCGCGCCTACATCCTGCAGACCGGCCGCGTGCTGATGCAGGGCACCGCGGCCGAGATCAGCGGCAATCCGGACGTGCGCAAGGCCTATCTGGGACTGTAGCCCCGCCGTCATTGCGAGCCACCCGGTCGGCGCGAAGCGCCGCCGGATGACAGGCTTCGCGAAGCAATCCATCTCTCCAGTCGGGGAAAGATGGATTGCTTCGTCGCTTCGCTCCTCGCAATGACGGGGAGGATAGTGCTCCGCAGCCCACGCAGCCTACTTGCCCTGTTCCTTGCTCTCTTCGACCTTCTCGACCTTGGCGGCGAGGTCGGGCACGCGGCTGACGCGGTAGGTCGCGTTGCTGCAGGTCAGCGTCCAGGCTTCATTGTCGGGCTTCGAGAGCTTGTCGTCCCGTTCGGCCTTGAGCGGCTTGTCGCAGGCATAACCCTGCGCGCGCAGCTGCACCGCCAGCAGGTCCTGCAAGCTCTGCTCGGCCCGTGCGGTTGAGCCCGCAAAGTGGCCGGCGAACAGGACGGCGAGTGCCAAGTTCGTGAACCTCATCATGACTGTCCTCCGCATGTCTCACCTTTGCTTGATCTAGTGAGGGTGATCCGGCAGCACGAGCCCGAACGTCCTGGTTAAATCCGCTACCTGTTCGGGCGAGAGATAGCGCGGGTTCAGCCCACGCAGCAGCAGATAGAGTTTTGCGGTCTCTTCCAGCTCCTCGGTCGCGAACACGGCCGCCTCCAGCGTGTCGCCGGAGACGACGGGGCCGTGATTGGCGAGCAGCACCGATGAATATTGCCCGGCGAGCCCCCTGATCGCGTCGGCTACGGCGGGATCGCCGGGGCGATAATAGGGCACCAGCGCGGTCTGGCCGCACTTCATGACGTAATAGGCCGTCATCGCCGGCAGCACCGCGCGCGGATCGATCTCGGGCAGCATCGACAGTGCGACCGAATGTGTCGAGTGCAGGTGCACCACGGCGCCGGCGCTCGTGCGCGTCTGGTAGAGCGCGGTGTGCAACGGCACTTCCTTGGTCGGGGCATCGCCAGAGACGAGGCGGCCGTCACTGTCGAGCCGCGACATTTTCGCCGGATCGAGGAAGCCGAGTGAGGCATTGGTCGGCGTCACCAGCCAGCCGCCGTCGTCGAGCCGGACGCTGATATTGCCCGATGAGCCCGGCGTCAGCCCGCGCTCGAACAGCGAGCGGCCGAAGCGGCAGATGTCTTCACGAAGCTTTGTTTCGCACATCCGGGTTTCGCTCTTCCGGTTTCGCTCTTGGCGCCATCTTTGCCGCCATCCGTTTTCAGCTTTGTCTCATGCTTTGGCAGCGCGGCCAAGCCGTGATAGGCAAGCAGCAACGCGCATGATCGGGGAAGGTGAAAGCCGGTTTTCCGAAAATGCTCAAACAACCAAAAATGTTCAGGGATCGCCTTATGTCCAGTTCCGCAACACCGCACGTCGCCGTCATCGGGCTGGGCTCGATGGGATACGGCATGGCGACCTCGCTGAGGCGCGCCGGCTTCGTCGTGACCGGCTGCGACGTCTCGGCCGATGCCGTCGCGCGCTTCGTGGCCGATGGCGGCAAGGGTGCGAAAACGCCGGCCGAGGCGGCCAGGGATGCCGACATCGTCGTCAGCGTCGTCGTCAACGCGGCACAGACCGAGGCTATCCTGTTCGGCAAGGACGGCGCTTCCGAGACGCTGGCCAAGGACGCGGTCTTCATCTCCTCGGCGACGATGGATCCCGATATCGCGCGGCGCCTCGCGAAACAGCTTGAGGCGACCGGCCGGCACTATCTCGACGCACCGATCTCGGGCGGCGCGCAGCGCGCGGCGCAGGGCGAGCTGACCATTCTCGCCTCCGGCAGCGCGGCAGCGTTCGCGAAGGCGCGGCCGGCGCTGGATGCGATGGCGGCAAAGCTCTACGAGCTCGGCGATGCGGCCGGGCAGGGCGCCGCATTCAAGATGATCAATCAGCTGCTGGCCGGCGTGCACATCGCGGCCGCTTCCGAGGCGATTGCCTTTGCCGCCAAGCAGGGCCTGGATATCCGGAAGGTCTACGAGGTGATCACGGCCTCCGCCGGCAATTCCTGGATGTTCGAGAACCGCATGCCGCATGTGCTCGACGGCGACTATGCGCCGCGCAGCGCGGTCGAGATTTTCGTGAAAGACCTCGGCATCATCCAGGATATGGCGCGCAATGCGCGCTTCCCGGTGCCGGTCTCGGCCGCAGCGTTGCAGATGTTCCTGATGACGGCGGCCGCCGGCATGGGCCGCGACGACGATGCGTCGGTGGCGCGGATGTATGCGCAGGTCACCGGCACCAAGCTTCCCGGCGCGAAATAGGAGGATCCTGCAAATGCCCCGCTTTGCCGCCAACCTCACCATGATGTTCAACGAGGTCCCGTTCCTCGACCGCTTCGACGCCGCGGCAAAAGCGGGCTTCACCGCGGTCGAGTTCCTGTTTCCATACGACCATCCGGCCGAGGAGGTCGGCAAGCGGCTGAAACGCGCCGGGCTGACGCAGGCGCTGTTCAACCTGCCGCCGGGCGACTGGAATGCCGGCGAGAAGGGATTTGCCGCGCTGCCGGATCGCTTCGCCGATTTGCAGGCGAGCCTGAAGACCGCACTGTCTTATGCAGAGGCGACCGGCGTCAAGCGGCTGCATCTGATGGCCGGGATCGCCGATCGCAATGATCGGCACGCCGTCGAAGCCTTCTACAAATCGGTCGCTTACGCCGCGGAATTCTTCGCGCCGCACGGCCTCGACGTCGTGATCGAGCCGATCAATCCGCGCAACGTGCCGGGCTATTTCCTCAACGACTTCAACTTCGCGTACGAGTTGATCCGCGAACTCAAGATCCCGAACCTGAAGCTGCAGTTCGACATCTATCACTGCCAGATCATCCATGGCGACGTCACGATGCGGCTGCGCGAGATGATGCCGATCATCGGCCACATCCAGATCGCCTCGATCCCCTCGCGCAACGAGCCCGATGGCGAGGAGCTGAATTATCCGTTCCTGTTCGGCGAGCTGGATCGGCTCGGCTATGGCGGCTTCGTCGGCTGCGAGTACAATCCGCGCGGCAAGACCACGGACGGCCTTGACTGGTTCAAGCCCTATGCCGGAGCAAAATCGTGACGCTGGCTCTTGGCTGCATCGCCGACGACTATACCGGCGCCTCCGACCTCGCCAACACGCTGACCCGCGCCGGCCTGCGCACGGTGCAGACCATCGGCGTGCCGGCGGACGATCTCGCGCTGCCCGAGGTCGACGCTGTCGTGGTGTCGCTGAAGAGCCGCTCGATCGAGGCCGGCCTGGCTGTGACGCGCTCTCGTGCGGCGGAGGCCTGGCTGCGCGGCCGCGGTGCCGGGCATGTCCTGTTCAAGATCTGCTCGACCTTCGATTCCACCGACGCGGGCAATATCGGCCCGGTGATGGATGCGCTGCGCGCCGACGCGAAGGACAGCATCGTGCTGGTGACGCCGGCGTTTCCGGAAACCGGCCGCACCGTCTACCAGGGCAATCTGTTCGTAGGCTCCGTGCCGCTGAACGAGAGCCCGCTCAAGGACCATCCGCTCAACCCGATGCATGATTCCAACCTGGTCCGTGTGCTGGCGCGCCAGAGCAAGACCAGGGTCGGCCTGGTCGATCTCGCGACGCTCGCCCGCGGCGCGGAGGCGATGCGCGCCAGGCTGGGCGAACTCGCGCAGGGCGGCATCGGCGCTGCGATCGTCGACGCGGTGTTCGACCGCGACCTCGAGACGATCGGGCAGGTGGCGCTGGATCACCGTCTGTCGGTCGGCGCCTCCGGCATCGGGCTTGGACTGGCGCGAGCGCTGGTCGCCGTCGGCAAGTCCGGATCGGCTGCCGGAAATGCGATCTCCACGGCCGCGATCGGCGGGCCGGCGGCCTGCCTCGCCGGCAGCTGCTCGCAGGCGACCCTGCGCCAGATCGCCAGCGCCGAGAAGGCGATGCCGGTGCTGCACCTCGACCCCGAGCGGGTGATCGCGGGCAAGGACGAGGCGCAGCGCGCGCTCGCCTGGGCCAAGGAGCGGCTTGCGGCGGGGCCGGTCCTGATCGCAAGCAGCTCGACTCCGGATCAGGTCGCAGCCCTGCAATCACGTCATGGCCGCGATGCAGCCGGACATGCCATCGAGCAGGCCATGGCCGACCTCGCGGAGGGGTTGGTGCAGTCCGGCGTTCACAGGCTGGTGGTCGCCGGTGGTGAAACGTCGGGCGCCGTGGTCGATCGCCTGCGCATTCCGGGATTCCTGGTCGGGGCGGAAATCGCGGCGGGCGTGCCGGTTCTGCGCGCGGTCGGTGCCGACGCAGGCGAGATGGTTCTTGCCCTGAAATCGGGCAATTTCGGCGGGCCGGAGTTCTTCTCGGATGCGCTGGCGTTAATGCCGTGACGCGCCGCTTGCGCATCCTGATGGGTTTCTCGCGCATCATGTCGCGGGAATGGCGGGTATCTCCGTAGTTCAACGGGTATGCAAATTAACCCTACTTAAGGAGGGGGGCTGGCTTTGATGTCTTTGGCGCACCGCCGCGCCCCCAGCCATTCGATTGGGCTTCGCGAGCCCGATATCCAAGAGACCCCAAGATGTTCGCCAAATTCTCGATCCGCGCCAAGATCATTGCCGCGGTTGCGTTCCTGCTTGTCGCCCTGAGCGGCATGGGTCTGCTGTCGGTGATGAATTTGCGGTCGATCAATGCCAACACTGTCGAGATCACGACAAGCTGGTTGCCCAGCGTCCGTGTGCTCGGCGAGCTGCGCGCCGGGGTCATCACCTATCGCAACGTGATCCGTGAGCACATGCTGTCCGAGGCGCTGGAGGACAAGCTGGCGCAGGAAAAGACCCTCGCGACGGTGGTAGAGGCCAACCTCAAGGCGCGGGCGGCTTATGAGCCGATGATTACCTCCCCTGATGAGCGCGCGCTCTACAACCAATGGGTTGATGCCTGGACCCGCTACAAGAAGGGCACCGAGGAGGTGATGGCGCTGTCGCGCAAGGACGCCGGCAAAATCCCGCACGACGCACATGAGCTGAACGCCAAGACGGTGAACAAGATCGGCCTCGAGGCCGACGAAATCCTGCGCAAGGATATCGACCTCAACAATGCCGGTGCCGACAAGGCGGCGCAGGATGCGGCGAACAGCTATGCGTCGGCCTTGATACTGCTCGCGGTTATTCTCGGCGGCGCCATCCTCATCGGCGTCGGCATCAGCTTCCTGATGGTTCGCGACGTCACCACCGGCATTGCCTCGATCGTCAGCCCGATGCAGGCGCTGGGCCGCGGCGATCTCACCGCCGTCGTGCCGCACCAGGGCGAGAAGACCGAGATCGGCGCCATGGCCGATACGTTGCAGGTGTTCAAGGAAGCCCTGGTCGCCAAGAAGGCGGCCGACGAAGCCGCGGCTGCCGATGCCGAAGCCAAGATCGAGCGCGGCCGCCGGGTCGACACCATCACCCGCAATTTCGAACAGATGATCGGCGAGATCGTGCAGACCGTGTCGTCGGCCTCGACTCAGCTCGAAGCTTCCGCCTCGACGCTGTCGTCGACCGCGCGGCGTTCGCAGGAACTGACCACCTCGGTTGCCGCGGCGTCCGAGGAGGCTTCGACCAACGTGCAGTCGGTGGCGTCGGCGACCGAAGAGCTATCGTCGTCGGTCACCGAGATCAGCCGCCAGGTGCAGGAATCGGCGCGGATGGCGGGCGACGCCGTCGGCCAGGCGCGCACCACCAACGATCGCGTCAGCGAGCTGTCGAAGGCCGCCGCGCGGATCGGCGACGTCGTCGAGCTGATCAACACCATCGCCGGGCAGACCAACCTCTTGGCGCTGAACGCCACCATCGAGGCGGCGCGCGCCGGCGAGGCCGGCCGCGGCTTCGCGGTCGTGGCGTCCGAGGTGAAGGCGCTGGCCGAGCAGACCGCCAAGGCGACCGGCGAGATCGGCCAGCAGATCGCCGGCATCCAGACCGCGACCCAGGAGTCGGTCGGCGCGATCAAGGAGATCTCTTCGACCATCGAGAAGCTGTCGGAGATCTCGTCCACCATCGCTGCTGCTGTCGAAGAGCAGGGCGCGGCGACGCAGGAAATATCCCGCAACGTGCAGCAGGCCGCGCAGGGCACCCAGCAGGTCTCGGCCAACATCACCGACGTCCAGCACGGCGCCAACGAGACCGGCTCGGCCTCGAGCCAGGTGCTGTCGGCGGCCCAGTCGCTTTCGGGTGACAGCAACCGCCTCAAGCTCGAGGTCGGCAAGTTCCTCGACGCCGTCCGGGCAGCCTGACGCCAGTCAACATCTGACATCGAACAATGCCCGGCCGAAAGCCGGGCATTTTTCTTGGTGTGGCGCTCAGTAGTTCAACGGAAGCCATGATTAACGAACCGTAGTTTCACGCGAGGTAACTTGTCGCAGAGCGATGCGGCTCCCCGCAAAGAATCGCGAAATCCAATCCAAACGAGGCACCCGGATGATGTTCCTGGCGAGATTCCGCATTCTCACGAAGATACTGGCGATTGTGGGCGGTCTCTCGATCATCGCCGGTGCGCTCGCCTATCTCGGGATTTCCTCGCTGAAGTCGCTCAGCGAGCGCGGTGTCGTCACGGCGCGGGCCGCGGAACGTGCCTTGCTGTCAGCGCGCGCCAACCAGAACGTGCTCGCGATCAATCGCGCTGAGTTTCGCAGCGCGCTCGACCCTCGCGACGAGAACCGGCTCGCGGCGCGCAGTGTGATCGACGAACAGCTCAAATTGCTCGACGAGCGCCTCGTCGAGATCGGCAAGACGCAGGATCCGCAGACCATCGCGCTGCTGGCCGGCGTACGCTCCGCGCAGTCCGCCTACCAGGCGCAGCTGAAGCAGACGCTCGATGCGGTCGATGGCGCCCGGACCGCCGATCTCACTCACTCGGCCGCGACGTTGCGGGATGCCGCGATGAAGAGCCGCGCGGCAGCGGAAGAGCTGCAGGCCAAGGTTCGGGCCGTCGCGGATCGCCAGGATCAGCGGGTCAGGGACAACGTGAAGGCCAACGAGCAGGAGTACGTGTCGACCTCGGAGCTGCTGATCCTGCTCGCCGCTTCCGGCGTCCTGCTCGGGCTGCTGTTTGGCTTCGTGGTCGGACAATACGGCGTCGCGAAGCCGATCCGTGCCGTCGTCGAGCTGTTGCAGCAGCTTGCCAACGGCAATTACGACATCGCGGTGCACGGCACCGATCGCCGCGACGAGGTTGGCGACGTCGCCAGGACCGCGCTCGTCTTCAAGGACAATGGCCTTGCCAAGGTCAGGATGGAGCGCGAGCAGAAGGAAATGGAGGCGCGCGCCGCAGCCCAGCGCCGCACCGACATGCTTCAGCTTGCCGATGGTTTCGAGCGCGCGGTCGGCGAGATCGTCGAAACCGTCGCCTCGGCCTCGCACGAGCTCGAAGCGTCCGCGACCACGCTGACCTCGACCGCCGAGCGCTCGCAGAATCTTGCGACGACAGTCGCCGCCGCTTCGGAGGAAGCCACCACCAACGTCCAGTCGGTGGCGTCCGCAACCGAGGAACTGTCGTCCTCGGTCAACGAGATCAGCCGCCAGGTCCAGGAGTCGGCGCGGATGGCGGGCGATGCCGTCAGCCAGGCCCGTGCCACCAATGACCGGGTCGGGGAGCTGTCGAAGGCCGCCGCCCGGATCGGCGACGTGGTCGAGCTGATCAATACCATCGCCGGCCAGACCAATCTGCTGGCGCTGAATGCGACCATCGAGGCGGCGCGTGCCGGTGACGCCGGCCGCGGCTTCGCGGTCGTCGCATCCGAGGTGAAGGCGCTCGCGGAGCAGACCGCAAAGGCGACCGGCGAGATCGGCCAGCAGATTTCCGGCATCCAGGCCGCGACCGAGGACTCCGTGAGCGCGATCCGCGCCATCGGCTCGACCATCGAGCGGCTGTCGGAGATCTCGTCGGCGATCGCTGCCGCGATCGAGGAGCAGGGCGCGGCGACGCAGGAAATATCCCGCAACGTGCAGCAGGCCGCGCAGGGCACCCAGCAGGTCTCGGCCAACATCACCGACGTGCAGCACGGCGCCAACGAAACCGGCTCGGCATCGACCCAGGTGCTGTCGGCGGCACAGTCGCTCTCAGGCGACAGCAGCCGCCTCAAGCTCGAGGTCGGCAAGTTCCTCAACGCCGTCCGAGCGGCCTGACCGGCCGCCGGGGACCTCCCGTCCGCACGGGCTGACCGATCCAAGCGTGGTGGGCCGACCGGCTCGCCACGTTTTGCATTTTTGCAGGGCAGCGATGCGTTAGCCGTGCGGCGGCCGAAACCGCATCCTCAGCCCGCTCGCTTTTGAAGCAGGGCTGTCTCTTTTTGATGACGATGCGATCGCGATTGGCCGCACGGCATCCCGGCGCGCCCGGACCGGGCACAGAGCCTCACAAAGGATGCCAAGGAAGTGAAGGCCGCCGCGGCTCCGCAGGTTGGCGTTTTGCCCGGCATCGGGTAAATCGGCCGCTGCGGAATGGCTTTTGCAATGTCGATTCCTCTGCCTGGGCGGGCTTCATTTCGGGAATGCTGCTTTTATGATCGCACTGGTCCGTATCGCGCTGAGCCGGCCGTATACCTTCGTCGTGCTCGCGATCCTGCTGTTGATTATCGGACCGCTGGCGGCGCTGCGCACGCCGACCGACATCTTTCCCGAGATCCGTATTCCCGTGATCGGCGTGGCCTGGCAGTACACCGGCCTGCCGCCGGACCAGATGTCGGGACGTATCACAAGTCCGTTCGAGCGTGTGTTGACCACGACGGTCAACGACATCGAGCACATCGTTGCGAACTCCTATAACGGCATCGGCATCGTCAAGATCTTCTTCCAGCCGACCGTCGACATCCGCACCGCCAACGCGCAGGTCACGGCGATCGCCCAGACCCTGCTCAAGCAGCTGCCGCCGGGCGCGACGCCGCCGCTGATCCTCAACTACAGCGCCTCGACGGTTCCGATCATCCAGGTCGCGCTGTCGGGCGACGGCCTGACCGAGCAGAACCTCGCCGACATCGGCATCAACCAATTGCGCACGCCGCTGGTCACGGTGCCCGGCGCCGCGATCCCCTATCCGTATGGCGGCAAGCAGCGCCAGATCCAGATCGACCTCAATTCGACCGCGCTGCAGGCGCGCGGCCTGTCGGGCCAGGACGTCGCCAATGCGCTCGCTGCGCAGAACCTGATCACGCCGGTCGGCACCCAGAAGATCGGCAATTTCGAATACACCATCAACCTGAACAACTCGCCGCTCAAGATCGAGGAGCTCGGCGACCTGCCGATCAAGACCGTCAACGGCGCCATGGTCTATATACGCGACGTCGCCACGGTCCGCGACGGCAACCCGCCGCAGACCAACATCGTCCACGTCGACGGCAATCGCTCGGTGCTGATGATGGTGCTGAAGGCCGGCGCGGTTTCGACGCTCGATATCATCGCCGGCATCAAGCAGAAGGTGATCGACGTCAAGGACCAGATGCCGGACGCGCTCAAGATCGGCTTCGTCGGCGACCAGTCGGTGTTCGTCCGTGGCGCCATCACCGGCGTCGCCTTCGAGGGCGTGATTGCGGCGCTCCTGACCAGCGTGATGATCCTCCTGTTCCTCGGCAGCTGGCGCTCGACCGTGATCATCGCGGTGTCGATCCCGCTGTCGGTGCTGGGCGCCATCATCATGCTGTCGCTGATCGGCGAGACGCTCAACATCATGACGCTCGGCGGCCTTGCGCTCGCGGTCGGCATCCTGGTCGACGACGCCACGGTGACGATCGAGAACATCAACTACCATCTCGAGCAGGGCAAGCCGGTCGAGCAGTCGATCCTCGACGGCGCCAACCAGATCGTGACGCCGGCCTTCGTCTCGCTGCTCTGTATCTGCATCGTGTTCGTGCCGATGTTCTTCCTCACCGGCGTCGCGCGCTTCCTGTTCGTGCCGATGGCCGAAGCGGTCATGTTCGCGATGATCTGGTCGTTCATCCTGTCGCGCACTTTGGTGCCGACGATGGCGAACTATCTGTTGCAGCCGCATGTGCATCACGAAGGTGCGCCGCCAAAGTCGCGCAATCCCTTCGTCTGGTTCCAGCGCGGCTTCGAAGCGCGGTTCGAGCGCATCCGCGGCGGCTACCATGGCCTGCTCGCGATGGCGCTCGGCCACCGCAAGGTGTTCGTCGGCGGATTTCTCGCCGTGGTCGCCGTGTCGTTCCTGCTGGTGCCGTTCCTCGGCCGCAACTTCTTCCCGGCTGTCGACGCCGGCAACATCCTGATGCATGTCCGCACCCAGGTCGGCACCCGCGTCGAGGAGACCGCCAACCAGATGGCGGATGTGCAGAAGGCGATCCGCAAGCTGATCCCGGGCGAGATCGAGACCATGACCGACAATATCGGCATGCCGATCTCCAGCATCAACCTGACCTACAACAACACCGGCGTGATCGGGCCGCAGGATGCCGACATCCAGATCAAGCTCAGGGAAGGTCACAAGCCGACCGAGCAGCACGTCCGCACGCTGCGTGAGCAGTTGCCGCGGCTGTTCCCGGGCACCAGCTTCTCCTTCCTGCCGGCCGACATCGTCAGCCAGATCCTGAACTTCGGCGCGCCGGCGCCGATCGATCTGCAGATCCGCGGCGCCAATCTCGAGGCCAACTACGCCTATGCCAACAAGCTGCTGGCGAAGATCAAGCGCATTCCCGGCATCGCCGACGCGCGGATCCAGCAGTCGCCGAACAACCCGACCTTCAACATCGATGTCGACCGCACCCGTGCGCAATATGTCGGCCTGACCGAGCGCGACGTCACCAATTCGCTGGTGGTCAACCTCGCCGGCTCGTCGCAGGTGGCGCCGACCTATTTTCTCAACCCCGACAACGGCGTGTCGTACTCGATCGTGATGCAGACGCCGCAATACCAGATCGACTCGCTGAGCGCGCTGCAGACGCTGCCGATCACCGCGACCGGCAACACCCAGGCGCCGATCCTCGGCGGCATCGCCGACATCAAGCGCGCGACCTCGAGCGCGGTGGTCTCACAGTATGACATCCAGTCGCTGGTGCAGATCTACGCCACGACGCAGGGCCGCGATCTCGGCGGCGTCGCCACCGACGTGCGCCAGCTGATCGCGGATACCGCCAAGGAGGTGCCGAAGGGCTCGTCCGTGGTGCTGCTCGGCCAGGTCCAGACCATGAACTCGGCCTTCACCGGCCTGTTGTTCGGCCTGCTCGGCGCCGTCGTCTTGATCTACTTCCTGATCGTCGTGAACTTCCAGTCCTGGTCGGACCCGTTCGTGATCATCACGGCGCTGCCCGCCGCGCTCGCCGGCATCGTCTGGATGCTGTTCACGACGGAGACCACGCTGTCGGTTCCGGCGCTCACCGGCGCGATCATGTGCATGGGCGTCGCGACGGCCAACAGCGTGCTGGTGATCAGCTTCGCCCGCGAGCGCTACGAGGAGCTCGGCGACCCCATCGCGGCGGCGCTGGAAGCCGGTTTCGTCCGGTTCCGCCCGGTGCTGATGACCGCGCTCGCCATGATCATCGGCATGGCGCCGATGGCGCTGGGGCTCGGCGAGGGCGGCGAGCAGAACGCCCCGCTGGGCCGCGCCGTGATCGGCGGCCTGATCTTCGCCACCTTCGCGACCCTGATGTTTGTTCCCGTGGTATTCAGTATGGTACACAAGAAGCAAGGCGCCAAAGCCGCCGCCTCATCGGAGATTCCGCATGCAGCCCACTGAACAGCGCCCACCGGTGTCCGGCCGGAGATTGGGCATATTCGGCGTGGTTGCATTGGTCGGCGCGGGGCTGATCGTCGGCACCGGGATTCGCGCCCGCGAGGAGCAGGACAATCGGCTGAAGGAATGGACCGACGACCAGGCCATTCCGACCGTCGCGGTGGCGCTGCCCAACGCCAAGGCGCTGAGCCCCACGATCGACCTGCCGGGCCGGCTCGAGGCCTATTCCCGCGCGCCGATCTATGCCCGGGTGTCCGGCTATCTGAAGAACTGGGACGCCGACATCGGCGCCCGGGTCAAGGCCGGCCAGGTGATCGCCGAGATCGAGGCGCCCGACCTCGACCAGCAATTGCTGCAGGCGCGCGCCGATCTGGCCAGCGCCCAGGCCTCGGCCAAGCTCTCCGAGGCGACGCTCGCCCGGCGCAAGACGCTGGTGGCCTCGAACTTCGTCTCGGCGCAGGAGATCGACGAGCGTACCGCCGACCTCTCCAACAAGAACGGCGCGGTCAAGGCCGGCCAGGCCAATGTCGAACGGCTGGAAGCGCTCGCCGGCTACAAGAAGATCACCGCGCCGTTCGACGGCGTGGTGACCTCGCGCGACACCGATGTCGGCGCGCTGATCAATGCCGGCGGCAACTCCGGTCCGGCGATGTTCACGGTCTCCGACATCACCAAGCTGCGCGTCTATGTCAACGTGCCGCAGAACTACGTTCCGGCGATCAAGATCGGCGCCAAGGCCACGTTGAGCTTGCCGGATTACCCGAACCGCGCCTTCCAGGCGACGGTGGAAGCCTCCTCGCAGGCGGTCGATGTCGCCTCCGGCACGACGCGGATGCAGCTCGGGCTCGACAATTCTTCCGGCGAGCTGATGCCGGGCAGCTATGCCAGCGTAAAGCTGAACCTGCAGCGGGAGTCGACGCCGCTCAGCATTCCAGCCAGCGCGCTGATCTTCAACAGCAGCGGCCTGCGGGTCGCGACCGTCAGTCCTGACGACAAGGTGCTGTTCAAGACCGTGAAGATCGGCCGCGACCTCGGCAAGGAGATCGAGATCGCCTCGGGCCTCGCGCCCGACGACCGCATCATCACCGCCCCGCCGGACGGTCTTGCCGACGGCGATCATGTCCGCGTCACCGGCGCTGGCGCCAAGGGCAAGCCGACGACTGCATCCGAAAAGCAGGACGTGAAGGGGTAGGGCGCGCAGCTTCTTTCTTGCCTCGCCCCGCAAGAGCGGGGCGAGTGAGCTCAGAGCCTCAGCCCACCCGCCATTCCAGCATGCCGTCACCGGCAGTGACGATGTTGCCCGTGGTTCCGACCGGCGCCCGGTCGAGGTCCTGCAAATACGCCAGCGTCGCCGTATCGCTTGCCGGGATGCGGCCGAGCGTGCGGCGGCCGTCTTCGGTGCGCAGCATGGTGACGCCGTGCTCGACCTCGCCATTGGCGCGATAGATCACGGTGAAGGCCTCGACCTTGCCCTTGCCACCGGCCTTGTCGGTGAACTCGGGCACATCGCGCCTGTTGCGATCGGCCTCCGCCTGCACGGAGGTCTCCTGCTTCAGCGCCGCCGCCGGCGCCGCGCGTGACAGCACGAGGCCATGGTGCTTGGTGACGAAGCCGCCCTGGCCGTAGAGCAGGCCGAGCGTGCCGCCATTACGCAGCTTGCGCACCATCGCGCAGGCCGAATGCGTCATGTAGGTGTTGAGCGGCGCGCCGAAGAACGTCAGGCCGCCGGTCACCGTGGGCTGCACGTCGGCACCGAGGCCGAGCGTCCGGCGCGCCATCTTCGGCACGCAGGGGAAGCAGCTATAGAGCTCGATGGCGTCGAACTTTTTGCCGTCGCCGCCGACCAGATCCATCACCGCCCTCAGCACCGCATTCTGTGCGTGGCTTTCGACGAACTGGTCGCGGGTCAGGTAGTCGCGCGGCTCTTCCGCCGAGGCGCCGCCGAGCGGATAGATCAGTTTCTCCTCCGGCACGCCCGCCGCGCGCGCTTTCGCCAGGCTGGTCAGGATCAGCGCGCCGCCCATGTTCACCGTCGGGTTCGCCACCATCAGTTTCGTATAGGGCCAGGCGATCATCCGGTTGTCCGGCGTCGCGGTCGTGATCTCGTCGCCGGTGAACTTCTTCTTCAGCCAGGAGCTCGGATTGTCGGCGGCAACCCGCGCGTAGGTCGACCACAGCTCGCCGGATTCCTTCAGCGCCTCGCGCGGCGTCTGGCCCCAATGCGCCGAGGTCGCGCTCTCATAGAGCGGATAGACGGTGATCGGCCGGAACACGCCGAGCGTCACGGCCATCGGTTTCTGGAATGCGGCGCCGCGCTTTGGCTCCTCGACGTCATGCGCGAACGGCGTCCATGGCAACTCGACGCCGGCGCGCTGCGCCTTGGTCGCGGTCGACTGGGCCTCCGCGCCGCACACCGCGGCAACGCTGCATTCGCCGCGCGCGATGCGCTGCGCCGCCTCGTGCAGATAGCGGATCGGGCTCTCGCCGCCGACCGGGCCGTAATAGAGGTGCGCAGGCGCAATGCCGAGCCGTGCGGCGAGCTGCTTCTCGGGATCGCGGTAGCGCCAGCTCAGGAAGTTGACGACGTCGAGCGACTGCACGTCGGCGAGCAGTTTTGCACCGCTGTCCGTCTCGGCGCGCTTCAGCGCCTCTTCCAGCAGGGTAAGCGGTTCAAGGCCGGCGGCGATGTCCTTCGGACGATCGACGATCTCGCCGACGCCGACAATGACGGGAATGCGATCTTCGGGGATGCTGTTCGACATTTTTGTTGGTTCACTCTGCGAAATTGGACTCGATGGTTGTTCTGGGCGTCATTGCGAGCGAAGCGAAGCAATCCATATCTCGACCCGGCGATGGATGGATTGCTTCGTCGCTTCGCTCCTCGCAACGACGGAAGAGCACGTCACTCCGCCACCAGCGCGTTCATGTGCTCGACGGCCTCGACGAAATCTTCCTTGAACTCCTGCACCACGGCGCCGGCGGACTTCACGCTGTCGACCAGGCCAACGCCCTGGCCGACGAAGTAGCTGACGAGGTCGCGCGCCTTCTCGTTGCCGGCCGCAGCGGCGCGGTCGATGGCGTTGAAGGCGTCGCGGCTGATGATGCTCTGCAGCGGCATCGGCAGCGCGCCGGGGCTGTCCGGCGAGCGATCCCAGGCATCAGTCCAGACCGAACGGAGCTGCCGCGCCGGCTTGCCGGTGCGGCCCTTGGAGCGGATCGCGTCGCGCGAGGAGGCCGCGATCATCTTCTCGCGAAAGATCTCCGAGGTCTCCGACTCCACCGTGGCAAGCCACACCGAGCCGGTCCAGGCGCCGGCCGCGCCCATCGCCATGCACGCCGCCATCTGGCTGCCGGTCATGATGCCGCCGGCGGCGAGCACCGGCACGTCGCGGATCTTTCTGACCGCCTTGATCACCTCCGGCACCAGCACCATGGTCGAGACCTCGCCGCAATGGCCGCCGGCCTCGGTGCCCTGCGCGACCAGGATGTCGACGCCGGCCGCGACCTGGCGCAGTGCGTGCTCCTTGGAGCCGACCAGCGCCGCCACCGGCACGCCGTGCTGGCGGCCCATCTCGATCATTGCCTTCGGCGGCACGCCGAGCGCGTTCGCGATCAGGCGGATCGGGTGGCGAAACGAGACCTCGAGCAATTGCAGCGCGGTCTCGGCATCGAACGGCTGGGGCTGGTTGTCGGCGACATTCCGGCCGGTCAGCTCGATGTCGTATTTCTTCAAGAGATTGCGGGTGAAGTCGCGATGCTCCTGCGAAACGCGCGCCTCGAGGCTCTTCCAGGTGACGTTCTTCTCGCCGGCAGTCGAGATGTTTTCCGGGATGAGCACGTCGATGCCATAGGGCTTGCCATCAACATGCGCGTCGATCCATTTCAGCTCCTGCTCTAGCGTCTCCGGCGAATGCGCGGTCGCGCCGAGCACGCCGAAGCCGCCGGCGCGGCTGACTGCCGCCACCACGTCGCGGCAATGGCTGAAAGCGAGCAGGGGAAATTCGATCCCCAGCATGTCGCAGATCGGTGATTTCATGGGTTGTTTTTCTCCCGGCGGCCGCTTCTTGTGCTTGTTGGCATCAGCCCCTGCAACGCTAGCGCATCACGGTCAACGAAGCCAAGCGGGTTTCGGCCGCGGCGACTTGTGTGCAGGCGCCGCTTGGCTGCATCGCTCGCAGCGCATTCCGCTGGATAGAAAATGCGATCTGCCGGGGTGGGCAAAGCGAAGTTTGCCCACCATCTAGTGCGGATATGCGGATGGGCACGGCGGTTGCCGTGCCATGGAAAAACGTAAACCGGGAGCCAACGACGTGACTGACGACACCTCTGCCTATGAGCCGCCGAAAGTCTGGACCTGGAACAAGGAGAGCGGCGGGCGCTTCGCCGGCATCAACCGGCCGATCGCGGGTCCCACCCATGACAAGGAATTACCGGTCGGCCGTCATCCACTGCAGCTCTATTCATTGGCGACGCCGAACGGCGTCAAGGTCACCGTGATGCTGGAAGAGCTGCTCGCCGCGGGTCACAAGGGCGCCGAATACGACGCCTGGCTGATCAAGATCGACGGCAACCAGTTCGGCAGCGGCTTCGTCGCGGTCAACCCGAACTCCAAGATCCCGGCGCTGATGGACCGTAGCGGGCCTGAGCCGATCAGGGTGTTCGAGTCCGGCTCGATCCTGGTCTACCTGGCGGAAAAATTCGGCGCGTTCCTGCCGACCGACGTCAAGACCCGT
Source organism: Bradyrhizobium sp. UFLA03-84 (assembly GCF_002289535.1). Lineage (NCBI taxonomy): Bacteria > Pseudomonadati > Pseudomonadota > Alphaproteobacteria > Hyphomicrobiales > Nitrobacteraceae > Bradyrhizobium > Bradyrhizobium sp. UFLA03-84. Next base: position 1,542,811 of record NZ_NSJY01000013.1, read on the forward strand.
GCTGAAACCTTCTCCTGGCTGTTCTGGCAGATGGGCTCGGCGCCCTATCTCGGCGGCGGCTTCGGGCATTTCTACGCCTATGCGCCGACCAAGATCGAATACGCCATCGACCGCTTTGCGATGGAGGTGAAGCGCCAGCTCGACGTGCTCGACCGCCGGCTTGCCGACAACGAATATCTCGCGGGCGACGTGTACACCATCGCCGACATGGCGGTGTGGCCCTGGTACGGCAGCCTGGCCAAGGGCCTGCTCTACGGCGGCGGCGAATTCCTCTCGGTGCAGGACTACAAGAACGTGCAGCGGTGGACCGACGCGATCGCGGCCCGGCCCGCCGTGAAGCGCGGCCGCATGGTCAACCGCACCTGGGGCGAGCCGTCGAGCCAGCTCCACGAGCGCCATGACGCCAGCGATTTCGAGACCAGGACGCAGGACAAGATCGGCGAGCCGGCGGCGTCGTAGTCTGCGCGATCAATTTGACCCGCGTCATCCCGAGAGGTTTCTGAACCGTCGTCATTGCGAGGAGCGAAGCAACGAAGCAATCCATGCTTCCGCCTGTGCGGCGCGATGGATTGCATCGCTTCGCTCGCAATGACGATGATAGATCCGTCATGAGGAACGCGTTCCGCGCTCCTCGCCAGCATCATGCCAGCAGATCGTCATACTCCGGGTTCTTCTTCATGAAGCCCTGGATGAACTCGCATTTCACGACGAGCTTGATCTTCTGTGCGCGCACCGCGTCGAGCGTGGCGCGGGCGAGCTTGGAGCCGATGCCGCGGCCGCCGAGCTCCGGCGGCACTTCGGTGTGGACCAGCGTGATCGTATCCGGCGTCTTGCGGTAGACCACGAAGGCGGTGTGGCCGTCGACGGCGAGCTCGAACCGGCTCTGTGCCGCGTTGTCGCGGAATGCTTCAGTCATCGTGAGCTCTCCTATTTCGTCTTTGCGCCCTCGGCCGCGGGAAACACCACGCGGTCGTCGGTGCGGCAGTAGCGGTCGGCGAACATACGGCCGATCGGGTGGTAGCGATCCATGTGGACACGCATCGCCCCGCGGTCCCACAATTCGTCGCGGATGTGGAAGTGAATGCCTTCGCCCATGATGAGCTGGCGGTCGCCGTTGACGTCGATCAGCTTCCAGGTCTTGCACTCCATCGCGAACGGCGCGTCCGCGAGCCTCGGCACCGCGATCTTGCGGGATGGCGCGAGTTTCAAGCCGAGATAGTCAGGCTCGCCTATCTCGGGCGGGAAGTCGCCCGAACTCTCGTGCATGGCGCGCGCCAGCGGCTCGTCGGTCAGGTGGACCACGAACTCGCCCGTACGCTGGATGTTGGCCAGCGTGTCCTTTTCGCGGCCGTCGGGCCTTCGGTTCACCGCGAACATGCAGAGCGGCGGGTCCTCGCAGAACGCGTTGAAGAACGAGAACGGCGCGGCATTGACCACGCCCTCGGGCCCGATGCTGGTCACCCAGGCGATCGGCCGCGGCAACACGAACGAGGTCAGCACCTTGTAGCGTTCGCGCTGGGTGAGGTCGCTTGGTGTATATTCCATGGGATGATCCGAAATCGCGGGGCGGGTTGGCGGAGCGTAACCCGCCGTCGCCCGGCCGCAAAGCAAAAGGCGGGCTAGCTTGCGCTAACCCGCCTTGCGGTTCTGCTGTTCGCCCCTCTGCGTGATGAGCGGGAGAGGGAGGAGCGATGCCTACGGCATGCTCAGCTCGTGGCGGCCGACCACCATCCAGTGCACCTCATCCGGACCGTCGGCGAAGCGGAGGTGGCGGACGTCCTGGTACATCTCGCCGAGCGGCGACCACTGCGAGATGCCGGTAGCGCCGTGCATCTGGATCGCCTGGTCGATCACCTTGCAGGCGCGCTCGGGCACCATGGCCTTGACCATCGAGACCCAGACGCGGGCTTCCTTGTTGCCGAGCACGTCCATCGCCTTGGCCGCCTTCAGCACCATCAGCCGCATCGCCTCGATCTCGCAGCGCGCCTGGGCGATGATCTGCATGTTGCCGCCGAGATGGGCGATCTTCTTGCCGAACGCCTCGCGGGTCAGGCCACGCTGCACCATCATGTCGAGCGCCTTCTCGGCCTTGCCGATGGTGCGCATGCAGTGATGGATGCGGCCCGGTCCGAGGCGGACCTGCGAGATCTCGAAGCCGCGGCCTTCGCCGAGCAGCATGTTCTCCTTCGGCACCTTGCAATTGTTGAAGCGCAGATGCATGTGGCCGCGCGGCGCATGGTCATGGCCGAACACGTGCATGGGCCCGAGGATCTCGACGCCGGGGGTGTCGATCGGCACCAGGATCTGCGACTGCTGCTTGCTCGGCGCCGCGTCCGGATTGGTCTTCACCATCACGATCATGATCTTGCAGCGCGGATCGCCGGCGCCGGAGATGTAGTACTTCTCGCCGTTGATCACCCATTCGTCGCCGACCAGCTTGGCAGTGGTCGAGATGTTCTTTGCGTCGGAGGAGGCGACGTTCGGCTCGGTCATCGCATAGGCCGAACGGATCTCGCCGTTGAGCAGCGGCTTCAGCCACTTCTCCTTCTGCGCCTTGGTGCCGACGCGTTCCAGCACTTCCATGTTGCCGGTGTCGGGCGCCGAGCAGTTCATGGTCTCCGAGGCCAGCGGGCTCTTGCCGAGCTCGGCGGCGATATAGGCGTAGTCGAGGTTGTTGAGGCCGTCGCCGGTTTCGGCGTCGGGCAGGAAGAAGTTCCAGAGACCGACTTCCTTGGCCTTGTCCTTGGCCTTCTGCAGGATCGCGAGCTGCTCGTCGGTGAAGCTCCAGCGGTTGGTCTTCTTCTCGCCGGCGCGATAGAACTCGACCGACATCGGGTCGACGGTGTCGCGGATGAACTGCTTCACATGGTCGTAGAGCGGGCGGACCTTGTCCGACATCCTGAGGTCGTTGAGCTCGTCGCCCGGATTGAGCGTGTAGTTCGTGGTGCGCGGCACATAGGCATGTTTCATTGTCTTTTCTCCCTCGCGAAGGCGCGTTTCGCGGCGGACAATAGACGCGTGCGGCGCGAAGCGCGAGCACCGATTTTTGCTACGTTGCTACCGCATCGCGGAATATCGCGACGGCGTTTCAAACGTTGTTTGAACGCCGCCGCTTGCGACGCTTCGTGGATTGCTTGGCCGGATCGTCAGGGCAACCGGTGCATCGCGCAGATCTTGTTGCCGTCGAGATCGCGCAGATAGGCAAGATAGAGCTTGATGCCGTTGCCTTCGCGCACGCCCGGCGGGTCCTCGCAGGGCTTGCCGCCATTGGCGACGCCTGCCGCGTGCCAGGCCTCGACCTGCTCCGGCGAAGAGCAGGCAAAGCCGATCGTGCCGCCATTGGCGTGCGTCGCCGGCTCTCCGTTGATCGGCTTGGAAACCATGAAGATGCCGGCCTTGGTGAGGTACATGATGCGGTGACCGTCGACCCGGGCCGGCCGGACGTCGAGCGTGCCAAGCAGCGCATCATAGAATGCCTTGGCCTTGTCCAGATCGTTGGTGCCAACCATCACGTGTGAAAACATCTGAAATATCCTCCCTCTTGGTTATGAAAGCCGCCGTGCGCGTCCTTGCAGCCCGAACGCTTAGCAGCAGTTTCGGCGCGACGGAAGCGACGCTGCGTCGCGCGGCGACGCTCCTTACTCGTCATTCCGGGGCTCGCGAAGCGAGAACCCGGAATCCATTCCAACGCTGGTGTTGCGGCCCAATGGATTCCGGGCTCAGCCCTTCGGGCTGCGCCGGGAAGACAAGAGGACTGACCTGCGCCTTCTTTTCAATCAGAGGAGCAGGTCAACGCAAGACTCGGGCACCGCGTCGCGAGAATGCGGATGTATGACTCAATCTCGCGCAGCAGGCTTAGTGTCGTCCCGGCCTTCGTCGGGACGACAATTGAAGATGCAGCCGCGACAATCAGAACGCGGTGTAGCCGCCGTCGATCACAAAGCAGTCCGCCGTATGATAGGACGACGCCTTGCTCATCAGATACACGGCGATGCCGCCGAAATCGCTCGGTTCGCCGAAGCGGCGCACCGGGATGCGCGGCATCACGTTGGCGACGAACTTGTCGTTGGCCATGATGCCGGCGGTCATGTCGCTCTTGATCCAGCCGGGCAGGATCGCGTTCGCGGTGACGCCGTGGCGGGCGAGCTCGACGGCGAGCGCGCGGCACAGCGCGTTCAGCGCGGCCTTGGTGCCGGCATAGTGCTCGTTGCGCGCGGTGCCGAACAGCGAGGCGAGGCTCGAGGTCGCGACCAGCCGGCCGAACTTGTCGCCGGCCTCGGAACGCTCGGTCATGTGGCGTGCCGCAGCCTGGAATACGTGGAACACGCCGTCGAGATTGGTCGCGAACATCCGTCGCCATTCCTCCTCGGTGCGGTCGATGAAGGAGCGGCGTCCGCCGCCGCCGATGCCGGCATTGGCGAAGCAGCCGTCGACGCGGCCGAAGGTGTCGAGCGTCGCCTTCATCGCGGTCTTGACCGAGCCGGGATCGCTGACGTCGCAGAATTGGGTGGCGACCTTGCCGGGGCCACCCTTCATCGAGGCGGCGGCGTTGGCGTTTTTTTCCGCGTTGCGGCCCCAGATCGCGACGTTGCAGCCGGCAGCGTTGAGCGCCTGCGCGATGCCGAGGCCGATGCCGCCATTGCCGCCGGTGATGACAGCGACGCGGCCGGTGAGATCGAAGATGCCACTCATTGGGGTTTCCATTTGGTTTGGTGCGCGCTAATCACGCGTTCACGGATGGGCTTGCCGTCGACCATGGACAAGCCCGGCACAAAAATCAAATATGGGTCCAAATACAGGTCGACCCATCGACCTACCGCGGTACCAACCGCCAAGACAACGTAAGCAAGACAACGTAAAGGGGAAACCATGCAGTTCAAGCACGTCACGCTCGACTTCGACGGATCGGTCGCGATCCTCAAACTCGACCATCAGGAAGTCATGAACGCGGTCTCGATCGACATGCTCGGCGGCCTTGCCGAGGCGCTCGACGCGATCGACGACAAGCGCGACGAGGTGCGCTGCCTGGTGATCACGGGCGCGGGCCGCGCCTTCTGCACCGGCGCCAATCTGCAGGGCCGCAACCAGCAGGCTAAGCCTGGCAGGAGCAACGCCGGCGCGGCGCTGGAGACCGCGTTCCATCCGTTCTTGCGCCGATTGCGTAAGCTGCACTGTCCGATCGTCACGGCGGTGAACGGTCCGGCCGCCGGCGCCGGGATGAGTTTTGCATTGATGGGCGACCTGATCCTGTGCGCGCGTTCGTCCTATTTCCTGCAGGCGTTCCGCCGCATCGGCCTGGTGCCGGATTGCGGTTCGACCTGGCTGTTGCCGCGGCTGATCGGCAAGGCGCGCTCGGTCGAGCTGTCGCTGCTCGGCGAGCGGCTGCCGGCCGAGAAGGCGCTGGAATGGGGCCTCGTCAACCGCGTCTATGACGACGCCGCGCTGATGGAGGAAACCATGAAGCTTGCGCACGACCTCGCCAACGGACCGACGATCGCGCTGTCGCTGATCCGCAAGCTCTATTGGGACAGCCCGGAAAACACCCTCGAAGATCAGCTCAACCTGGAATGCGAGTCGCAGCGGATCGCGGGCCGCGCCGAGGATTTCAAGGAAGGCGTCACCGCATTCCTCGAGAAGCGGCCGGCGAAGTTCAAGGGCAAATGATCGAGACCGAACTCAGGCGCTGCGTCGCCGCGTTTCATCCGGGCGCGACCGGCGTCACCGGTGCGGCAAAGCTCTCCGGCGGCGCCAGCCAGGAGACCTGGACGTTCGACATCGTGCACCCGGACGGCAATGTCGGCGCGATCCTGCGCCGCGCGCCGCCCGGCTACGGTGCCGCGCCCGGCCGCGCCGCCGGCCTCGATGCCGAGGCCACGCTGATGCAGCTCGCGCATGACGCGGGCCTGCCGTCGCCGAAGGTGATGCATGTGCTGACGCCGGAGGACGGCCTCGGCCGCGGCTTCATCATGGCGCGCGTCGAAGGCGAGACCATCGCGCGGAAAATTTTGCGCGACGAGGAATATGCTGGCGCGCGTCCGCTCCTGGCTCGCCAGCTCGGCCGCGTCATCGCCGGCATCCATGGCCTGCCGCAGGCGAAGCTGCCGAAGCTGCGCAGCCTGACGGCGACCAGGGAGATCGAGGATCTCTCCCGCGAATATCATAGCTTCAACTGGCCGCGGCCCGTGTTCGAGCTGGCGCTGCGCTGGCTGCGCGATCACGATCCCGGTCCGTCGTCCGACGTGACGCTGGTGCATGGCGATTTCCGCCACGGCAACCTGATCATCGGCCCCGATGGCGTGCGCGCCGTGCTCGACTGGGAGCTCGCGCATACCGGCGACCCGATGGAAGACCTGGGGTGGATCTGCGTCAATTCGTGGCGCTTCGGCGAGATCGACAAACCGGTCGGCGGCTTTGGCACGCGCGAGGACCTGTTCGCGGGCTACGCGGAGGCCGGACGCAAGGCGGATCCGGACCGCGTCATGTTCTGGGAAGTGATGGGCACGCTGCGCTGGGGCGTGATGTGCTGCGGCATGATGCAGCGCTTCCGCGCCGGCCCCGATCATTCGATGGAGCGGGCGATGATCGGCCGCCGCGCATCGGAGACCGAGATCGATCTGTTGCGGTTGCTGGCTCCGCGCGCATGATCCCGAAAAGCGGCATCCGGTTTTCGGAATCGATCATGCGCAAAAAAGAGAGCAAATGACATGCAGGACGAACCGACACCCACCGAACTGATCAAGGCCGTCGCCGATTTCCTGCGCAACGAGATCGCGCCTGTGATCAAGGGCCACAACGGCTTCAAGCTGCGCGTCGGCATCAACGCGCTCGACCTGGTGACCCGGCAGCTCGCGCTCGCGGAAGCAGGCGATGCCACGGAGGCCGCGCGGCTGAAGGCGCTGCTCGGCGCCGACGGCTCGCTGATGGAGCTGAACCGCGCGCTGTCGGAGAAGATCGCAAGCGGCGAGGTCGATCTGAACACTCCGGGCCTGCCGGAGCATCTCTGGCAGACCACGATGGACAAGCTCGCTGTCGATCAGCCGAACTACGCGTCCTACAAGAGGGAGTCGGGAAAGTAGGATAGGCAGAGCGCAAGCATACCCATCACGACGCACGGATGACGCTGATGGGTATCGCTGCGCTCAATTGGCCGCAATGCATCCAACGCCGTCCCGGCCGAGTGTGCAATTGCGCACTCGGCCGGGACGACGAGTGGAGAGAGCAGCTACCGCCCGAGCCACTTCGGCGGGCGCTTCTCTGAAAACGCCTTCGGGCCCTCGATGTAATCCTGCGAGGCAGCCATCGCCTTCACCGCGGGATATTCGCGCTGCTCGGTCATCGCCTGCTCGAGCGAGACTTCGAGGCCCTTCTGGATCGCCTGCTTGGAGGCGCGGATCGACATCGGCGAGTTCTTGGTGATGGTCTCGGCCCAGCGCTCGGCGGCCGCCAGCGCCTCGCCCTGCGGCACCACCTCGTTGACGAAGCCGAGCTCGAGGCCTTCCTTGGCGCTGACGTGGCGCGCGGTCAGGATCATGCCCATGGCGCGCTTCAGCCCGATCTGGCGCGGCAGCCGCTGCAGGCCGCCGGCGAGCGCGGCGAGGCCGACGCGCGGCTCGGGCAGGGCGAAGGTCGCATTCTCCGCGGCGATGATCAGGTCGCAGGCCAGCGCGACCTCGAACCCGCCGCCCATCGCGACGCCGTTGACGGCGGCGATGATCGGCTTGTCGCAGTCGAAGCGGGTGGTGAGGCCGGCAAAGCCGCCCTTGTCCCAGCCGCGCTTGCCGCCGGCGGCCTGCCATTTCAGGTCGTTGCCGGCGCAGAACGCCTTGTCGCCGGCGCCGGTGACGATCGCGACCCACTGCTCGGGATCGGCGGAAAACTCGTCGAACACCTTGTTGAGCTCGAAATGCGCGTCGATGTGCAGCGCGTTGTAGACCTCGGGCCGCGACAGCGTCACGATGGTGATGGGACCCTTGCGCGCCACCTTGGAGAATTTCAGATCCATGTTTGCTCCCGTCGATTTTCTGCGGCGAAGAATATTGCCGATATCGTAGCGCTTGCGCGCCGTTCCGTGCCATCCAATTACGCAACGCGACCGCGCGTGCAAGCCTCACCGGCCTGCTTGACTTGGCCGCGTGCTTCTCACCTTAATCGATCCGAATGCGGATGCGCGATAGCGTCTAGACGCAAAACCAGAATCAACAAGATCATCGGGAGAGACCGCCTTGGATTTCAACCTGCCGGCTGACCTGACAGCCTATCTCGCCGAGCTCGACCAATTCATCGAACGCGAGATCAAGCCGCTGGAAGCGGCTGACGACAACATCCGCTTCTTCGATCATCGCCGCGAATGGGCGCGCACCGATTTCGACAAGGGCGGCCTGCCGCGCCATGAATGGGAGCTCCTGCTGCGCAAGGCCAAGAACCTGGCTGATGCTGCCGGCCATCTGCGCTTTGCGATCCCGAAGCGCTATGGCGGCAAGGACGGCTCCAATCTCTGGATGGCCGTGATCCGCGAGCATTTCGCCTCGAAGGGGCTCGGCCTGCACAACGATCTGCAGAACGAGCATTCGATCGTCGGCAATCTACCGATCGTCACGATGCTCGACCGCTACGGAACCGACGAGCAGAAGGCGATGATCGATGGCTCGATCACCGGCAAGTACCGCATCACGTTCGGCCTGACCGAGCCGGAGCACGGCTCCGACGCCACGCATATGGAGACCAAGGCGGTGCAGGCGACCCGCGACAACGTCAAGGGCTGGATCATCAACGGCGAGAAGATGTGGACGACAGGCATGCATGTCGCGACGCACTGCGCGCTGTTTGCCCGCACCTCGGGCAATGACGGCGACGCGCGTGGCATCAGCTGCTTCCTGGTGCCGGCGAAATCGCCGGGCGTGAAGGTCGAGGAGTACATGTGGACCTTCAACATGCCGACCGATCATCCGCGGGTCAGCTTCACCGACGTGTTCGTGCCCGAAGACGCGCAGTTCGGCGAGGTCGGCCGCGGCCTGTCGCTGGCGCAATGCTTCGTGCACGAGAACCGCATCCGCCAGGCGGCCAGCTCGCTCGGCGCCGCCGTCTACTGCATCAACGAGAGCGTGAAGTATGCGCGCGAGCGCAAGCCGTTCGGCAAGGCCCTGGCCGAGAACCAGGCGATCCAGTGGCCGCTGGTCGAACTCGCGACCCAGGCCGAGATGCTGCGGCTGTTGATCCGCAAGACCGCCTGGGAGATGGATCAACTGACCCAGGCCCAGGTCGAGCACACGCTGTCGGACCGGGTCTCGATGTGCAATTTCTGGGCAAACCGGCTGTGCTGCGAAGCCGCCGACCGCGCGATGCAGGTGCACGGCGGCATGGGCTATTCGCGCCACAAGCCGTTCGAGCACATCTATCGCCATCACCGCCGCTATCGCATCACCGAGGGCAGCGAGGAGATCCAGAAGCGCAAGGTGGCGGGCTTCCTGTTCGGCTACATGGGAGCCGGCAAGCACTAACACTTCGGCACGAGGAGGCCGAGCATGGAAGGCGGATGCACCTGCAGAAACGTCCGCTACCGCCTCGACGGCAGGCCGATGATCGTGCACGCCTGCCACTGCACCTGGTGCCAGCGCGAGAGCGGCACCGTGCACGCGCTCAACGCGATGTACGAGGCCGAGCGGGTCGCGCACATCGCAGCCGAGCCGGAGATCGTCGACACGCCGTCGACGAGCGGCAAGGGGCAGAAGATCGCCCGCTGCCCGGTCTGCAAGGTCGCGGTGTGGAGCAATTATCCGGGCTCGGGACCTGCCGTGCGCTTCGTCCGCGTCGGCACGCTGGATGATCCGAGCCAGTGCCCGCCCGATGTCCACATCTTCACCTCGTCGAAGCAGCCCTGGGTGACGTTCCCGCCGGGCGCAAAGGTGTTCGCCGAATATTACGAGCGAAGGGAAGTCTGGCCGCAGGAGGCGCAAGAGCGCTGGCGGGTGTTGCGGGAGAAGATGAAGAAGGCTTGATGCAGGCCACTCTCTCTGTGGTCGTCCCTGCGAAAGCAGGGACCCATAACCACAAGAGGTCGTTGATGCGGTAGGCTGCGGCCCCAGCGTGTTGCCACCTCGAACGACGGTGGTTATGGGTCCCGGCTCGCGCTTCGCTTGGCCGGGACGACGGAGGGAGCTAATTCACCTGCCGGTCCTTGCCCGCCCAATACGGCTCGCGCAGGCTGCGCCGCAGGATCTTGCCCGACGGGTTGCGCGGCAGCGCCGGGATGAAGTCGACCGATTTCGGCGTCTTGTAGCCGGCGATGCGCTCGCGGGTGAAGTTGATGATGTCGGTCGCGGTCGCGTTCTTGCCCGGCTTCATCACCACCACGGCCTTCACGGCCTCGCCCCATTTGTCGTCGGGAATGCCGATCACGGCGGCTTCCGCCACATCAGGGTGATCGCACAGCGCGCTCTCGACCTCGGCCGGATAGATGTTCTCGCCGCCGGAGATGATCATGTCCTTGATGCGGTCGTGGATGTAGAGATAGCCATCCTCGTCCATGTAGCCGGCATCGCCGGTGCGCAGCCAGCCGTCGCCGTCGATCGTCTTTGCGGTGGCTTCGGGCAGATTCCAGTAGCCGGTCATGTTGGAGCCGGAGCGGGTGGCGATCTCGCCGACTTCGCGCGGCTGCAGCGGCTTGCCGTTCTCGTCGAGAATCGCGAGCTCGACGCCGGCCAGCGCCTTGCCGGCTGAACGCATCCGCTCGAGCCCTTCGACGTGATCTTCCGGCGGCAGTGCGACGATGGTGCCGGTGGTCTCGGTCATGCCGTACATCTGCACGAAGCCGCACTTGAAGACCTCGATGCACTCCTTCAGCAGCGCCGCCGGGATCGGCGAAGCGCCGTAGAGCATGTATTTCAGGCGGGAGAAGTCGACCTGCCGCGCGCGCGGCTGCCGTACCACGAACTGCATCGCCGCCGGCACCATGAACAGCTTGGTGATGCCGGACTGCTCGAAGAAGTCGAGCACCTTGGTCGGGTCGAACTCGCGCGCGATCACGCCGCGGGCGCCGTGATAGAGCCCCATCACGCCCCAGCCGGAGCCGCCGATGTGGAAGATCGGCATCGCGACCAGCGAGACGTCGTCGGTGGTCCACCGGTTCCATTCCGGCTTGTCGGCTTCGTTGCCACTCTGCACGAGGTTGAGGAAGTTGGCATGCGACAGCATCGCGCCCTTCGGCTTGCCGGTCGTGCCCGAGGTGTAGAGCTGGATCGCGATGTCCTTCGGCTCGATCGCAACGCGCGGGTCGTCGCCGCTCTGCGCGTCGCGCCAGGCGACGAAGTCGGGCCACTCCGGCGCGCCGCCCTCGGTCGTGATGATGCTGCGGACGCTGGGCAGCTTGTCGGCAATGTTGCGGGCCTGGGTGATGAATTCGGGACCGACGAACAGCACGGGCGCCTTGCAGTCGTCGACGATGAAGGCGACCTCGGGGCCGGCGAGACGCCAGTTCACCGGCGCCATCACCACGCCGGCCTTCATCGCGCCCATCAGCAATTCGAAGTAGAAATCGCTGTTCTTGCCGAGATAGGCGATGCGCTCGCCCTTCCTGACGCCCATCGCGATCAGCGCGTTGGCGACGCGGTTGGTCTTGACGTCGAATTCCGCGAAAGAGGTTTGCCGGCCCTCGAACTCATAGGCCAGCGCATCGCCGCGGCTCGTGGCGCGCTCGCGCACCATGTCGGCAAGATTGCTCAGTTTCGGCGCGTCGGACATGTTTCCCCCGTGACGTCTTGTTTTGTTTGCGCGGAGTGTGGCTGCATCGCGCGGGAAAAACAATACGGGGGATGGTGCAGGACGCGTCCACGCCGTCGTCCCGGGCAAGCGAAGCGCGACCCGAGACCCATAACCACAGGATTGAGTCGTGGGGCGCGCTGTGGCCCCAGCGTGCTCGACGTTTTCGAGGCGGTGGTTATGGGTCCCTGCTTTCGCAGGGACGACAGCTGAGGGTGAGGCGCAGGCGCGGGCTTTAGCCCCGCGCCGCGCGATCCTTCTCGTTCTGGGCCTTGATCGACTCGCGCGCCTTGGTCCAGTCGTCGTCGCTCCAGTCGCGCAGCTGGTAGAAATTGCCGCCCATGGCGAGCGCCTGCGCGCCGTCCATGGCGATGGTCTCGCCGTTGATCCAGTCGCAGCCGCCGGAGATCAGGAACACCGCGAGGTTCTGCAGTTCCTCCATGGTGCCGACGCGGCCCATCGGGTTCATTGCCTTGGTGCGTGCACCGGCCTCGTCGCCGGGCTTGATGCGCTTGCTCATGCCTTCGGTCGGAATCTCGCCAGGCGCGATTGTGTTGAGGCGGATGCCGTGACGACCCCATTCGACCGCGAGCGACATGGTCATGGCGTGGATCGCCGACTTGCTCATCGCCGACGGCACCACATAGGGCGAGCCGTTGCGCACCCAGGTCACCGTGATCGACACCACGTTGCCGCGATGGCCGCCGGCGATCCAGCGCCGACCCACCGCGTGCGTCACGTAGAAGGTGCCGTGCATCACGATGTTGGCCACGGCATCAAAACCTCGCGCGGACAGCTCTTCCGAGCGCGAGATGAAATTGCCGGCGGCGTTGTTGATCAGATCGGTGAGGGGACCGCTAGTGGTCCAGATCGCGTCGATCATCTCGTCGACCGCCATGGCATTGCGGATATCGACGCCGTGGCTGACCACGCGTCCGCCATACTCGGCCATCAGCTCGGTGGCGGTCTCGTCGCACACGCTCTTGCGCCGGCCGCAGATATGCACCTCGGCGCCGAGCTGGAGGAACCGCGAGGCCATAGCCTTGCCAAGGCCGGTGCCGCCACCGGTTACCAGGATGCGCCGCCCGGCAAGAAGCTGATCGCTAAACATCGTTTCCTCCACGGGGGTTGTCAGTTAATTGGTCGATTGACTAAAAGCGGACAACGGCCTTTCTGTAAAGCGCCAACTCAAGGAACAAAGCGGAGGGAATGATGGAAGATCGCGTTTCGATATCGATTTCAGACGGTATCGCCGATGTCCGCCTGGTGCGGGCCGACAAGATGAACGCGCTCGATGCCGCGATGTTCGAGGCATTGGTCGCCGCAACCGACCGGCTTTCCAAGGAAAAAGGCGTTCGGGTCGTTGTGCTGTCCGGCGAGGGCCGGGCGTTTTGCGCCGGCCTCGACATGGGCCGGTTCGCCGCCATGAAGGATGGTGGTAACGGAGTGCCGGGCGGCGAGAAGCGCGATCTCACGATCCGCACCCATGGCAAGGCCAATTTTCCGCAGCAGGCAGTCTGGGGCTGGCGCCAGCTCCCGGTGCCCGTGATCGCTGCGGTCCATGGCGTCGCGTTCGGCGGCGGCTTCCAGCTCGCGCTCGGTGCCGACATGCGCTTCCTCTCAACCGATGCGCGGATGTCGATCATGGAGATCAAGTGGGGCCTCGTCCCCGACATGGCGGGTACGCCGATCCTCGCGAGCCTTGTGCGCGACGATATCCTGCGCGAACTCACCTATACCGGCCGCATCTTCTCTGCGCAGGAAGCCCAGAGCTATGGCCTCGCCACCCGCGTCTGCGACGATCCGCGTGCCGCCGCGCTCGAGGTCGCGCGCGAGATCGCCGGCAAGAGCCCGGATGCGATCCGCGCCGCGAAGCGCATGCTGAACAATCTGTCAGTCGATCCGGCGGCTGCGCTGCTTGCCGAATCCGTCGAGCAGCAGAAGCTGCTCGGCAGCCCGAACCAGACCGAATCCGTGCGCGCCAATCTGGAGAAGCGCGCGCCGAAATTCGCGGATGCTGGATAGTGGCTCCAGCGTCATTCCGGGGCGATGCGCAGCATCGAACCACAGATGCGCGATTGCGCATCGGGGAATCTCGAGATTCCGGGTCTGGTCCTTCGGACCATCCCGGAATGACGACCTAACTCCGAACCGACGAAAGATCGGAAAACGACAATGGAAACGTCCAAACCCTTCCTCGGCGTCATCAGCGGCGAGCGCCGGCGCGATCACGCCGCGGTCGCCGAGCGCACCGAGCGCATCGCCAGCGGCCTGAGTAAGCTCGGCGTCAAGCCGGGCGACAGCGTCTGCATGCTGATGCGCAACGACATCGCCTTCATCGAGGCCGCCTATGCCGCGATGCGGCTCGGCGCTTACGGCGTGCCGGTCAACTGGCACTTCAAGCCGGAGGAGATCAATTACGTGCTGACGGATTCCGGCACGCGCGTCCTGATCGGCCATGCCGACATGCTGCATCCGCTGCGCGGCGCGATCCCCGATGACGTCACCGTGCTCAGCGTGCCGACGCCGCCGGAAATCCTTAGCCATTACAAGATCAATCCCGATCATCTCGCGACGCCCGACTTCGCGATCGATTTCGAATCCTGGCTGGCGCAATTCCCGCGCTATGATGGCCCTGTCGTGCCGCAGCCGCAGAACATGATCTACACCTCAGGCACGACGGGCCACCCGAAAGGCGTGCGCCGCTTCGCGCCGACGCCGGAGCAGACCGCGAACGCGGAAGCGATGCGGGCGATGATCTACGGCCTGAAGCCCGGCGCGCGCGCGATCCTGCCCGGACCGCTCTATCATTCGGCACCGAATTCCTTCGGACTTCGCTCCGGCAAGCTCGGCGGCGCGCTGGTGCTGATGCCGCGCTTCGACGCGGAGGAATTTCTGGCGCTGATCGAGCGCGAGAGGATCGACACCATCTTCATGGTGCCGACGATGTTCATCCGCCTGATGAAGCTGCCGGAAGAGGTGCGGAAGAAGTATGATGTGTCGTCGCTGCGCCACATCATCCACGCCGCCGCGCCGTGCCCGGCCGACGTCAAGCGCGCCATGATCGATTGGTGGGGGCCGGTGATCTACGAATTCTACGGCTCGACCGAGTCGGGCGCGGTGACGTTTGCGACATCGGAGGACGCGCTGAAGAAGCCCGGCACGGTCGGAAAGATCTCGCCCGGCGCCGAGCTTCGCTTCATCGGCGACGACGGCAAGGAGGTCGCGCAGGGCGAGATCGGCGAGATCTATTCGCGGATCGCCGGCAATCCCGATTTCACCTATCACAACAAGTCCGAGAAGCGCGCCGAGATCGACCGGCAGGGATTCATCACGTCGGGCGACGTCGGCTATATCGACGCGGATGGCTACGTCTTCATCTGCGACCGCAAGCGCGACATGGTGATCTCGGGCGGTGTCAACATCTATCCGGCCGAGATCGAGGCCGTGCTGCATGCGGTGCCGGGCGTGCACGACTGCGCGGTATTCGGCATCCCCGACGCCGAGTTCGGCGAGGCGCTGATGGCGGTGGTCGAGCCGCAGCCGGGCGTCACGCTCGACATCGCCTCGGTCCGCGCCCAGCTCAAGACCGCGCTTGCCGACTACAAGGTGCCCAAGCACATCGAGATCCAGACCAACCTGCCGCGCGAAGACTCCGGAAAGATCTTCAAGCGCCGGCTGCGCGACCCGTATTGGGAGCGGGCGGGGCGGAGGATCTAGCGCCGCACAGGCCCGTCGTCCCGGGCAAGCGAAGCGCGACCCGGGACCCATAACCACAGGACGTGGGGGTGAAGCGAGCTGGGGCCACCGCCTTGTTCAATAACAGGGCCCTGTGGTTATGGGTCCCTGCTTCCGCAGGGACGACAGCGGTGGTGCACCGCCCCCAAGTTCATCTTGCGCTGCGGCAAAAAAAGCGCACACTCGGGAGGAGCCGGGCAGCCTCTGGAGTAGCCACGCCATGTCTCCCCAGACTTTGCCTCCCCAAACCATGCCCTCCGAGACCGAAATCCGTGCCAAGCGCGCCGCGGAAGTCCAGGCACAGGAGGAGGACGCACGGCTCCGGAACGACATCCGCCTGCTGGGGCGCGTGCTGGGCGACACCGTGCGCGACCAGGAAGGGGCCGACGTGTTCGACCTGGTCGAGCGCATCCGGCAGACCTCGGTCCGGTTCCATCGCGATGAGGACAAGTTGGCGCGGCGCGAGCTCGAAGGCATCCTCGACAGCATGTCGATCGCCGAGACGCTCCGGATCGTCCGCGCCTTCAGCTATTTCTCCCACCTCGCCAACATTGCCGAGGACCAGAACAACATCCGCCAGATGCGCAGCCGCGGCCCGAGCGGGGCGCCGCGGCCGAGCACGCTGGAGCAGACGCTGGTGCATGCCCGCCAGGCCGGCATCGGCCCGGCCGATTTGCGCAGCTTCTTCAAGAGCGCGCTGGTCAGCCCGGTCTTGACCGCGCATCCGACCGAGGTCCGACGCAAGAGCACGATGGACCGCGAGATGGAGATCGCGGACCTGCTCGACCGCCGCGAGCGGCTGCAGATGACGCCGGACGAGAGCGAAGCCAGCGACGAGCAGCTTCGCCGCGCCGTCGTGACGCTATGGCAGACCAATCTCTTGCGCCGGACCAAGCTAACCGTGCTCGACGAGGTCGCCAACGGCCTGTCGTTCTATGACTACACCTTCCTGCAGGAGGTGCCGCGGCTGCACTGCGCGCTGGAGGACCGCCTGAACAAGGAGGGCGGTGAGGCCGGCGATCTCGCCTCGTTCCTGACGATGGGAAGCTGGATCGGCGGGGATCGCGACGGCAATCCGTTCGTCACCGCAGAGGTGATGCGCGGCACGCTTCGGCTGCAGTCGAGCCGGGTGCTCAGCTTCTATCTCGAGGAGCTGCATGCACTCGGCGCCGAGCTGTCGCTCGCGGCGCATCTCGCCGACGTCTCGGACGAGCTGCGCATCCTTGCCGAGCGTTCGCCCGACACCTCGCCGCATCGCAGCGGCGAGCCGTATCGCCTGGCGGTCTCCGGCATCTATGCGCGGCTCGCCGCCACGGCCATGAGGCTCGAGGTCGAGACCACCCGGCCGCCGGTCGGCAAGGCCGAGCCTTATTCGACCGTCAGGGAGTTCCAGGCCGACCTCGATGTGCTCAACCGCTCGCTGATTGCGAACAATTCCGGTGTGATCGCGCGCGGCCGGCTGCGGCAGCTGCGGCGCGCGGTGGATTGCTTCGGCTTCCATCTGGCGCGGCTCGACATCCGCCAGAACTCGGCGGTGCATGAGCGCACCATCGCCGAACTGTTCGATACCGCCAATCCCGGCATGTCGTATCTGGCACTCGGCGAGGACGCGCGCGTCAATTTGCTGCTCGGGGAGCTGCGCAACGCGCGGCCGCTGGCCTCGCCCTTCGTCAAATATTCCGAGGAGACCCAAAGCGAGCTCGCGGTGTTCCACGCCGCGGCCGAAGCGCATGCCAAATTCGGTCCCGAGGTGATCTCCCAGTGCATCATCTCGATGTGCAAGGGCATGTCCGACATGCTCGAGGTCGCGGTGCTCTTGAAGGAGGTCGGGCTGGTCAATCCGTCCGGCCGCAGCGCCGTCAACATCGTGCCGCTGTTCGAGACCATCGAGGATCTGCAGGCCTCCAGCGGCATCATGGACCGCATGCTGGTGCTGCACGACTACCGCAAGCTGGTCGACAGTCTCGGCAGCGTGCAGGAAGTGATGCTCGGCTACTCCGACAGCAACAAGGATGGCGGCTTCGTCACCTCGGGCTGGGAGCTCTACAAGGCCGAGATCGGCCTCGTCGAGGTGTTCGAGCGCCACGGCGTGCGGCTGCGCCTGTTCCACGGCCGCGGCGGTTCGGTCGGCCGCGGCGGCGGCCCGAGCTATGACGCGATCATCGCGCAGCCCGGCGGCGCGGTGAACGGCCAGATCCGCATTACCGAGCAGGGCGAGATCATCTCGTCGAAGTATTCCAACGCCGAGGTCGGCCGCAGCAATCTGGAGATCCTCGCCGCGGCGACGCTGGAAACCAGCCTGTTGCAGCCGCGGCGGAGCGCGCCGCGCCCCGAATATCTCAAGGCGATGGAGGAAATTTCCGCGCTCGCCTTCAAGGCCTATCGCGGCCTCGTCTATGAAACTCCGGGGTTTGCCGACTACTTCTGGGGCTCGACCGTGATCAACGAGATCGCGACCTTGAACATCGGCAGCCGTCCGGCCTCGCGCAAGAAAACCCGCGAGATCGAAGACCTGCGCGCCATTCCCTGGGTGTTCTCGTGGGCGCAATGCCGGCTGATGCTGCCCGGCTGGTACGGCTTCGGCGCTGCTGTCGAGACCTGGATCGCTGAGCATCCGGAGCAGGGCATGCCGTTGCTGCAGGAGCTCTACCGGGAATGGCCGTTCTTCCGCACGCTATTGTCCAACATGGACATGGTGCTGGCAAAGAGCTCGATCGCGATCGCCTCGCGTTATGCCGAGCTGGTGCCCGACGTCGCGCTGCGCGAGAAAATCTTCGGTGAGATCCGCCGCGAGTGGCATCTGTCGATCGAAACGCTGCTCGACATCATGGGCCATGACCGGCTGCTGCAGGGCAACCCGCTGCTGGAGCGCGGCATCCGCAACCGCTTCCCCTACATGGATCCGCTCAACCACGTGCAGGTCGAGCTGCTGAAGGAGCACCGCGCGCAGAACCCGGACGAGCAGGTGCTGCGCGGGATCCAGATCACGATCAACGGCATCTCGGCGGGGCTGCGGAATAGCGGTTAGTTATTGGGGAATAGCGGCCAGCCACAGTGTCGTCCCGGCCTAGTGCGCAATTGCGCACTAGGCCGGGACGACGGTGATCTCAGCAGTTGTGCGCGCCTCTCGTCTCCACATAGACCGCGTAGAGCGACTGGCTCGCGGTCATGAACAGACGGTTGCGCTTCTTGCCGCCGAAGGTGAGGTTGGCGCAAGTCTCCGGCAGCAGGATCTGGCCGATGCGCGCACCGTCGGGTGCGAACACCTGGACGCCGTCATAGCCTGGTCCGACCCAGCCGGCGCCGACCCAGATGTTGCCGTCGATGTCGACCCGCATGCCGTCCGGGAAGCCCGACTTGCCGTCCAGCGTCATGTCGATCAGCGTGCGCGGGTTGGAGAGCTTGTCGCCGTTGAGATCGTACTGCCAGACGATGTTCTTCGCGTTCGGATAATGCGTGATGCCGGTGTCGCAGACGTAGACCTTCTTGTAGTCGTGGCTGAAGGCGATGCCGTTCGGTTTGAACGGTTCGTCGCAGACCTTGGTGATCTGGCCGGTGGACGCATCGATGCGGTAGACGGCCTCCTTCTGGTAGGGTTGGTTCGAGCCGGTGTTGGCACGTTGGCCCTCATAGATCGAGATCGCGCCGTAGCCGGGATCGGTGAACCAGATCGACTTGTCGTTCGGGTGCACGACCATGTCGTTCGGGCCGTTGAGCTGCTTGCCGTTGGCCTGCTCCGCCAATGACGTGACGGTTCCGTCGTGCTCGTAGCGCACCAGCCGCGTGCGTTCGGCCGTGATCTGGCGGCCCTCGAAATCGAAGGTCGAGCCGTTGGCCTCGTTCGACGGCTTGTGGAACTGCTCGGAGATGTGGCCGTCATCGTCGAGATAGCGCAACTGCCGGTTGGCCGGGATATCGCTCCACACCAGATACTGGCCCTGTGCGTTCCAGGCCGGGCCTTCCGCCCACAGGCAGCCGGTGTAGAGCCGCTTGATCGCGGTGTTGCCGACCTTGGCCTTGAAGCGCTTGTCGTCGATCACGACGATGTCGGGATCGGGATAACGCTGCGGCTCCGCATTGCGGCCGTAGTCGCGAGCGGATGCATCTGACGCCGCCATCGCGGTTGCAGCAAGCGCGGTTGCGCCGCGCAAAATGGTTCGACGGTCGAACGCCTTCGTTCCGTCGGCCTCGTGTTGCTCTGTGTTGCTTGGATTTGTCACGAAGTCCTCCCAGGCTTTTTTGTTATGGGGAGGACGATCATGCGCCCGCAATTCTGGCACAATGCGGGCACGCCATGAAGAAACAACCAAAGAGTGTGTCGCCTCCGTGGCTTCGCGGAGGCGACTTTTTCATAAAACTGTCAGATCGGATCGGATCGCAGGATCAGATCGGATCCCACGTGAAGACGTCGGCCGAGCGGTCGAGCTTGGCGAACGATCCCTTCAGCGCCGGCATGCCGTGCTCGGCAATGGTCTCCGGCGTCCAGCCTTCGCCGCGATGCACCGAGCGCACCGGACGATGCTGGCCGAACAGGAAGATCTCGTTCATGCGCACGCCGAAGATCTGCCCGGTGACGTCCTTGGCGGCGTCCGAGAGCAGATAGGCGCAGACCGGCGCGATCTTCTCCGGGCCCATCTGCTTGATCTTCTCGACGCGCGCCTTCTCGGCATCGGTCTCGGTCGGGATGGTGCCGATCATGCGGGTCCAGGCGAACGGCGACACGCAGTTCGAGCGCACGTTGAAGCGGCCCATGTCGAGCGCGATCGACTTCGACAGGCCGACGATGCCGAGCTTGGCCGCGGCGTAGTTGGCCTGGCCGTAATTGCCGATCAGGCCGGAGGTCGAGGTGAAGTGCACGAACGAGCCCGACTCCTGCTCGCGATAGATGCGCGCCGCGGCGTGGCTGACATAGAACGAGCCCATCAGATGCACCTTGATGACGGCCTCGAAGGCTTCCACGCTCATCTTGTGGAAGATCATGTCGCGCAGGATGCCGGCATTGTTGACGACGCCGTCGAGCCGGCCGAAATGATCGGTCGCGGTCTTGACGATCTTGCTGGCCGGAATGGCTTCCGCCACCGACTCGAAATTGGCAACGGCCGTGCCGCCGCGCTTCTTGATCTCCTCGACCACCTCCTCGGCGGGCGCCGCGCTCGAGCCGCCGCCGTCGGCCGCGCCGCCGGGATCGTTGACCACGACCTTGGCGCCTTCCGCAGCGCAAAGCAGCGCGATCTCGCGGCCGATGCCGCGGCCCGCACCGGTGACGATGATGACTTTATCCTGCAGTGATTTTGCCATGTGGGTTCTCTTGGTGCCTTGCTTACGTCGCCCCGCTTGCGGGGAGAGGTCGGATCGCATCGCAGATGCGATCCGGGTGAGGGGGACTTTCCGCGAGTCCGAGTGTGTGGAGGCAGCCCCTCACCCCAACCCTCTCTCCGTAAGGACGGGGAAAGGGGGAGGCGAGCAGCTTGCTCATTTCTCGTTCGTAAAGATGATCGTGCCGCTTGCGGCGAACATGCCGCCGACGCCGTGGCAGACCGAGATCTTCGCATTCGGCACCTGCGCCGGCGCGATGCCGCGCATCTGCCGCACGCTCTCCTGCAACGCATACATGCCGTACATGCCGGAGTGCATGTAGCTCAGGCCGCCGCCATTGGTGTTGAGCGGCAGCTTGCCGCCGGGGCGGGTGTTGCCGTCGGCGATGAACTTGCCGGTCTCCTCATGTGGCATGAAGCCGAGGTCGCCGAGGCCGTAGAGCGGCAGATGCGCGAAGGCGTCGTAGATCATCAGATGATCGACGTCCTTGTGGGTGATGCCGGCCTCCTTGAAGGCGAGCGGGCCCGCGACCTTGAAAGCGCGCGAGCTATCAAAGGTCTTCATCTGGCTGACCATCGGGGTTTCGACGCTCTCGCCGGTGCCGAGGATGTAGACCGGCTTCTGCGGGAAATCCTTGGCGCGGTCGGCCGAGGTCAGGATCAGCGCGCCGCCGCCATCGGTGACGAGGCAGCATTGCAGCAGCCGGAACGGATAGGCGATCATCCGCGAATTCAGCACGTCGGCGACCGTGATCGGATCCTTCATGGTGGCGCGCGGGTTCTTCGCCGCCCATTCGCGCTGCACCACGGCGACCATCGCCAGCTGCTCATGCGTGATGCCGTGGGTCTTCATGAAACGCAGCACCGGAATCGGGAACATGCTCGGCGGGCCGTAGACGCCGAACGGCGATTCGAACTGGCCGTTCAAGCTGTCGGGCGCGGTGAAGCGCGGCTGCTTGCCGATCATCGACTTGCCGCTCTCGGCATGGGTGATCAGCACGGTCTTGCACAGGCCGGCCTCGATCGCCGCGGCGGCGTGGCGGACATGCAGCATGAAGGAGCAGCCGCCGACCGAGGTGCCGTCGACCCAGGTCGGCGTGATGCCGAGATAATGCGCCATCTGCTGCGGGGTCTCGACCGCGGTGGCGAAGCCGTCGATGTCGGACAGCTTCAGACCGGCGTCCGCGATCGCATTCAGCGCCGCGTCCGCGTGCAGCTGGATCTGCGACATGTTCGGGATGACGCCGAGCTCGGTGGTTTCGGCCGCACCGACGACGGCAACGTGGTTCCTGCGCATCGTGTTAGCCCTTTGCCGGACGGAACAAGGGAAGGGTGATCTTGTCGTCGAGCGCCTCGAAGGCGACCTCGAGCGGCATGTCGAGCTCGAGCGCTTCCGGCGTCTGCGGGCAATCGATGATGTTGCTCATCATGCGCGGGCCCTCGTCGAGTTCGACGATGGCGATCGCGTAAGGCGGCGTGAAGCCGGGTGCGGCGGGGCGATGGTTGATGACGTAGCTGTACAGCTTGCCCTTGCCGCTGGCCTTGAACACCGAGACCTTGCGCGAGGCGCAGGAGGGGCAGAACGGCCGCGGCGGAAAGTAGACATTGGCGCAGGCGTCGCAGCGCTGCAGGCGCAGCTCGCCGGCCTTGGTGCCATCCCAGAAATGCTGGGTTTCCGGTGTCGGTTTTGGTTTCGCGCGCGCGGGCTCGGCCATGTCTGATGTCTCCTCCCGAAATCGTTACAGTCTTGATGCGCCATCGGACCAAGGCCCGTCAACGGTCCATCCATGCCGCGCGCAGCGGCCTGTGTCCGGCGCATGCCGCATATTCCGCCCCTCGCACAATTGCTAAGGCCGCGATGCTTGTGTCGCTTCGATCCGGCGCGTAGAAGGGCCGCGTCCAAGACAGGCTCAGGACACGTCCAAGACACGTCCAAGATACCGGGAGGAATAACATCATGCTGAGGATCATCGGCGCGGCACTCGCTGCCAGCCTCGCATTTGCCACGCAGGTGATGGCCGCCGACGCACCGTCGGAGATCAAGATCGGCACGCTGTATGCGTCCTCGGGGCGTTACGCCTCGATCTCGATGCCGGTCTACAGCTCGCTGAAATTGTGGGTCGAGCAGAAGAACGCCGAGGGCGGCGTCTTCGTGAAGGCGTTCGACAAGAAGATCCCGATCAAGCTCGTGTCCTATGACGACCAGAGCAACACCGCGACCGCCTCGACGCTTTATAACCAGCTCATCACCCAGGATAAGGTCGATCTCCTGGTCGCCGATTCCGGATCGGTGCTGACGGCGCCTGCGGTCGCGATCGCGCGCGACCACAAGATGTTCCTGTTCGACCAGACCGGCACCGGCGCGAGCTTCTTCTCCAAGGACAATCCCTATATCGCGCTGATGGCCGACCCGGTGTCGACGATCTGGCCGAAGCCGGTCGCCGACTTCATCAGCCATGATGGCCCGGGCCTCGGCATCAAGAAGGTCGCGATCCTCTATGCGACCAACGAGTTCACCGGCACCCAGGCCAACGCGTTCCGCAAGTTCGTCAAGGAGTCCGGCGCGCCGATCGAGATCGTCTACGACCAGGGCGTTCCGACCGAGACCACCAACTACAACGTCATCATCAACAATATCAGCAACGCCAATCCCGACGCGGTGATTCATTTCGGCTATGCGCCGAACGACATCGCCTTCCTGCGCAACGTCCAGGACGTCGGCACCAAGTTCAAGATGCTGTTCGCGATCTATGCCGGTCTCGAGACCGAGCTGCTGGAGAAGAATGTCGGCGCCAAGGGCCTCGAGCACGTCTGGACCTATGTGCCGCCGTCCGAGCTGGATTATCCCGTCAATTTCGGGATGAACATGAAGGATTTCCGCGCCGCCTGGACCAAGAAGTACAACGACGGCAAGATGGAGTTCGGCTTCAACGCGGTCGCCGGCTACACCACGGCGCTGGTGATCGAGAAGACGCTGTCGGTCGCGACCAGCCTCGAGCAGATGGAGCTGCGCCGTGCCGTGTTCTCGCTCAGCGGCCAGCTCAAGACGCTGGACGGCACCTTCGCGCTGGATGAGACCGGCGGCCAGATCGGCGAGCTGACGCCGCTCGGCCAGCTCACGGTCGACGAGCACGATCACATCAAGTTCGTCTCGATCTACCCGCACGAGACCGCCACCGGCAAGCCGGTCTATCCGGCGCCGTGATGCAGGTGAGGGCGGCAGGCGCAACCTTCGGCTGCGAGCGATAGCATGACCTATGCGCTCGTTGCCGGCGTGCTGTTCGGGCTGTATTTCAGCCTGGTCGGCATCGGCCTCAATCTCGTGTTCGGCGTCATGCGCATCGTCAATCTTGCGCATGGCGACATCCTGATGCTCGGCGCCTTCATCGCGCTCGGCGTGGTCGGCATTGCCGGCATCGATCCGCTGTTCGCGGTGCCGCTGGCCTTCATGGTCTTCGTGCTGGCAGGCGTGCTGCTGTACTGGGTGCTGGTACCGCGGCTGCAGGGCTCGGCCAATCCGGAAATGCTGTCGATCATCCTGTTTTTCGGCCTGTCGCAGGTGATCGAAGCCGTCACCACGATCTTCGCCGGCACCAGCGAGCGCTCGATCCAGAGCCGACTGCTCGGCACCGTGTTCTCGACCATCAAGGTCAAGCTGTTCGGCGGCAAGCCCGGTGGGGCAGGGCCGATCCAGATCTTCGGCCAGGGCTTTCCCGCGCCCTGGGTGATCGCGGCCATCACCAGCCTGATCGCGATCGGGCTGGTCTACCTCTATCTCTACCACACGCGGCTCGGCACCCTGACGCGTGCGGTGATGTCACGCCGTGACGAGGCGCTGGCGACCGGCATCGATGTCGACCGCGTCTCGGCGGCGGCGTTCGGCATCGGGCTCGGAATCGCGGCGGTTGCCGGTGTGTTCGCCCCCTTCATGTTCGGCTCCGTGACGCCCGCCTTCGGCGCCGATGCGACCGTGACGTCGTTTGCGATCGTCGTGCTGGGTTCGCTCGGCAATCCCTTGGGCACCGCGCTCGGCGGTGTCGTCTACGGCCTGTGCTACATGCTGGTGCAGACCTATCTCAGTTCCTGGGCCGACTTGCTGCCCTATGTGTTGTTGATCGTGATCCTGTTGTTGCGCCCGAGCGGTCTGCTCGGAAGGCGGGTGCGCGTTGCATAACGCCTCGAAACACCTGCTGTTCATCCTGGCGCCGCTGGTGGTGGTGTTCGCACTGCTGCCCGGCGTCTATCAAAACCATCTGCTGCTGTTCAACTTCGTGATCTTCCTGATCCTCGCGCAGGGCGTGAACATCATCTACGGCTTCACCGGCTATCTGCCGTTCGGCTATGTCGGCTTCTTCGGTGCCGGCGCCTACGGCTTCGCGATCATGGTGATGCATTTGCAGACGCCGGCGCCGCTCGCGGTGCTGGTCGGCGGCGCCGTCGCGGTCGTGCTCGGCCTGCTGCTGACGCCGCTGTTGCGGTTGTCGGGCGCGTATTTCGCGATCGCGAACCTCGCGGCTTCGCTCGCGGTGCTGCATTTCGTCGCCAACCCGGCGCTGGAGGGGATCACCAAGGGTCCCTACGGCGTGTCGCTCACCGGCACGTTCAACCCGACCCATGCCTATTACGCGGCTGTCGTCGTGATGGCGCTGACGGTCGGGGCGGTGGTGTATCTGAAGAACTCGCCGTTCGGCCTTGCGTTGCAGGCCGTGCGCGAGGATGCGGTGTCGGCCTCGATGGCCGGTGTCAACATCATCAAGATGCGGGTGATCGCCTGGCTCGCCTCGGCGCTGGTCGCGGGCCTCGCCGGCGGTATCTACGCCTGGTACGTCTCGGTGTTCTATCCGGACAACGTGTTCTCCGGCGAGTTCTCGATCTTCGCGATCGTGTTCGCGCTGTTCGGCGGCGTCGCCACCATTACCGGACCGATCGTCGGCGTGCTGATCCTCTATGGCATCTACAATCTGATCGGCTTCACCACGCCGCAATATTTCCAGCTGATCTACGGCCTGTTGATCATGGGACTGGTGTTGTTCCTGCCCGCAGGGCTGGTGTCGCTGGCAACGCGCAGGGGGTGGCATGTCCCCTGAGAAAACCCCCATCCTCGAGGTCTCGAAGCTGGTCAAGCGCTTCGGCGGTTTCCACGCGCTCGACGGCCTGAGCTTCCACGTCGTGCCGGGCGAAATCCTCGGCCTTGTCGGCCCGAACGGTTCCGGCAAGACCACGGCGATCAACGTCATCTCCGGCCTCTATGCCCCCGATGGCGGCGAGGTCGTGTTCGACAATGTATCGTCCGGCGGCGTCGCCTCGCACAAGCTCGTCCATCGCGGCATCAACCGCACCTTCCAGGTGCCGAAGCCGTTCCTGTCGCTCAGCGTGCGCGAGAACATCCAGGTGGCGCTGGCCTATGGCGGCGCGACCGACGCGCCGTCGATTGCTGAACTGCTTGAAGAGTACCGGCTGAAGGAGGTCGCCGACCGTCCGGCCGCCGATCTCAACAGCGCGCAGCAGAAGATGCTCGACCTCACCCGTGCGCTCGCGACGCGGCCGCGGCTATTGCTGCTCGACGAACTCGCCGCGGGTCTCAACCCGGCGGAGCTCGACTGGATTGCGGGCCGCATCAAGGCGCTGGCTGCGACCGGCATGGCGATCATCGTGGTCGAGCATCTGATGGGCTTCATCGAACAGATCACCGACCGCGTGATCGTGCTCAACGCGGGCAAGGAGATCTTTGAAGGCACGCTCGCCACCGCGGTGCGCGAGCCGCAGGTGATCGAAGTGTTCCTGGGAGGCGAGCATGCCCACTGATGCAGCCCCGCTTCTCGACGCCAGCGGCGTCGATGCCGGCTACGGCACCATGCAGGTGTTGTGGGGCGTCGATCTCGACGTCCGTCCCGGCGAGACCGTGCTGTTGCTCGGCGCCAATGGGGCGGGCAAGACCACCTTCCTGAAATCGCTGGTCGGCCTGATCGAAGCCCGCAGCGGCCACATCAAGCTCGGCGGCGAGGATATCACCAGGATGCGATCCTCGGATCGCATGAAGCGCGGCATGACCTACATGTCGGAGCTTGCGGTGTTCCCCGATCTGTCGATCGAGGAGAACATCCGCGTCGGCGCGCAGGCGCTGGGCCATGCCAATCCCGGCGCGCGGGTCGACGAGCTCTACGGCCTGTTTCCGGTGTTGCGCGACAAGCGCCGCGACCCGGCCTCCAGCCTGTCCGGCGGCCAGCGCAAGATGCTCGGCATCGCCAAGGCGCTGTCGGCCGAGCCGAAGCTGCTGGTCATGGACGAGCCCTCGGCCGGGCTGTCGCCGTTGTTCGTCAAGGAAGTGCTGCGCGCCCTGTCGAGCCTGCAGGGCCGCGGATTGGCGCTCTTGATCGCCGAGCAAAATATCGGTTTTCTTGAGATCGCCACCCGCGTCTTCGTGCTGGAAGGCGGGCGCATCCGCTTCTCCGGCACGGTTGCCGAGATGAGCGGCAATGAAGATCTGCACCGGGCTTATTTCGGGCTGAAGTGATAGTGATGCGGGGCTGGGGGCCGACGCACTGGAAATCAGCCCCGGTTCGCGCGACAATCAGCTGAAGCCATCAAGTGCCAGCCGTGAAGTGAAAGCCATGCCGAACAATCCGACACTCGCCTCCCTTGCCGCCGATCTCGCCGGCGGCGCGACCTCTGCCCGCAAGCTCGTCGAGCAATGCATCGCCAGGATCGCCGATCCGGCGGGCGAGGGTCAGCGCACCTTCATCCATGTCGATCGCGACGCGGCGCTGGAAGCCGCCGATGCGATGGATCGGCTGCGCAAGGCCAACGCTGCGCCGTCGCCCTTTGCCGGCATTCCGGTGTCGATCAAGGACCTGTTCGACATCAAGGGGCAGGTGACGCGCGCCGGCTCCCGGGCGCTGGAGGATTCCGCGCCGGCGGATGCCGATGCGCCCGCCGTAGCGCGGCTCAAGCGCGCCGGCTTCGTTGTGATCGGCCGCACCAACATGACCGAGTTCGCCTATTCGGGCATCGGCATCAATCCGCATTACGGCACACCCAAGAGCGCCTGGAACCGGAGCGTGGGCCATGTGCCCGGCGGCTCGTCCTCGGGGGCTGCGGTCTCGATCGCCGACGGCATGGCGTTCGGCGCGCTCGGCACCGACACCGGCGGCTCCTGCCGGATCCCGGCCGCCTTCAACGGCATCGTCGGCTACAAGCCGACGCAGCGCCGGATTCCGCTTGCCGGCGGCGTGCCGCTGTCGTTCACCCTGGATAGCTACGGCCCGCTCGCCAATTCAGTGGCCTGCTGCGCGGTGCTCGACGCCGTGCTGGCCGACGAGCCGGTGACGCCGATCCCGCCGCGCCCGGTCAAGGGCATGCGGCTCGCGGTGCCGACCACGGTCGCGCTCGATGATCTCGACGATGCCGTTGCAAAGACCTTCGAGCGCACGCTGGCGTCGTTGTCGCGCGCCGGCGCCTTGATCGAGCGCATCGAGGTGCCTGAGTTTCTTGATGTCGGCGTCATGAACACCAAGGGCGGGTTCTCCGCGGCCGAGAGCTATGCCTGGCACCGCTTCCTGCTCGCGAGCAAGGGCGACATCTACGATCCGCGCGTCGCCGTACGCATCCAGCGCGGCGAAGGGTTCCTGGCGGCCGACTATATCGACATCGTCAATGCGCGCCGCTCCTTCATCGCACGCACCGAGGCGCGGATCGCGCCCTATGACGCGCTGGTGCTGCCGACCACCGCAAACCTGCCACCGAGCATCGCAAGCCTCGCCGACGACAAGGCATTCGCCACCGAGAATTTGCGTGCGCTGCGCAATCCTTCGCTGATCAACGTGCTCGATGGCTGCGCCATCTCGTTGCCCGCGCATCGCGAGGGCGAGGCGCCGGTCGGCCTGATGCTCGCCGCCGCGGGCGGTTCGGATCGCCGCATCTTCGAGCTTGCGGCCGGAATGGAGACCGTCATCCGTGTTTGATCTCACCTTCAAGGTCGACGACAAGGGCGCCGCGACGCCGCTGACGCTCGAAATCCGGCAGGCGGTGATCGCCGGCTGGACCGGGCGCGACCCGGTGGCCCGCGACAAGCACATCGCCGAGCTCGAAGCACTCGGCATCGCGCGGCCCGCGACGACGCCGATCTATTATCGCTGCTCGGCGCGCCGGATCACCTTCGCCGATACCATCGAGGTCTGCGGCGAGGACTCCAGCGGCGAAGTGGAGTTCGTCCTGATCGGCTGGCAGGGCCGCATCTTCGTCGGCTGCGGCTCGGACCATACCGACCGCAAGGTCGAGAGCTACAGCGTCACCGTCTCGAAGCAGATGTGCGACAAGCCGATGGCTTCCGAACTCTGGGAGCTCGAAGATGTCATTGGCCACTGGGACCAGCTCGTCCTGCGCTCCTGGGCCACAATCGGCGGCCAGCGCGTGCTCTACCAGGAGGGCACGCTCGATCACATGCTGCCGGTCAGGGACCTGATCGCGCGCGGTTTCGATGGCGGCAAGCTGCCCGACGGCTGCGCCATGTTCGGCGGCACCTTCGCCGCCAAGGGCGGCATCCGCCCGGCCAGCCGGTTCGAGTTCGAGCTGGAAGACCCGGTGCTGAAGCGCAAGATCAGCCACGGCTACGACGTGGCGACGCTGCCGGTGCGGGGCTAAGATCTTTCCGTGCGTCGTTCCTTCGACGGGCGACCGGCACTCTCCACGGGTCGTCCCTGCGAAAGCAGGGACCCATAACCACAGGATTTTGTGGTCGGCACGCTGTGGCCCCAGCCCTCTCGTACAACTGATGACAGTGGCTATGGGTCCCTGCTTTCGCAGGGACGACAGCGTGACTGGGTGGCGTTCTCGACATATCCGGATCGGAAATCGGGTGGCGCCGACCGCCATCATGGGCCAGATTCCGCCTCATGACAGCGACAGCCAAAACTCTCCCCCGCCCATCCACTAGCAGCCTCGCCCGCGTCGACGCACTCCCTTGGGACCAGATCACGGCCGACCTCGACGGGCAGGGATGCGCCGTCCTTAGCGGCCTGCTGACACCAGAGGAATGCGACGCCATCGCCGCGCTCTATCCCGACGACAGCCGGTTCCGCAGCCGGGTCGTGATGGGCCGCCACGGCTTCGGCCGCGGCGAGTACAAGTATTTCTCCTATCCGCTGCCGGACCTGATCGCGGAACTGCGGCCGGCGTTGTATGCGAGGCTGACCGCGACCGCCAATCGCTGGAACCAGACGATGGGAATCGAGATCAGCTATCCCTCGTCGCACGCGGCATTCCTGAAGCGCTGCCATGACGCCGGGCAGACGCGGCCGACGCCGCTGCTGCTGCAATATGGCGAGGGCGACTACAACTGCCTGCATCAGGATCTCTATGGCGAGCACGTGTTTCCGATCCAGGTCGCGATCCTGCTATCGCAGCCGGGGCGCGATTTCACCGGCGGCGAGTTCGTGCTGACCGAGCAGCGGCCGCGGATGCAGTCGCGGCCCGAGGTGGTGCCGCTCGCCAAGGGCGATGCTGTGGCCTTTGCCGTGCATCATCGTCCAGTGCAGGGGACACGCGGGCCGTATCGTGTCAATCTGCGCCACGGCGTCAGCCGGATCAGGTCCGGCCATCGCCACACCGTCGGTGTGATCTTCCACGACGCGAAGTGAGTGTGCAGAGGCGTGGCCGCTGATCTGTTCGAGGCAATTGGCGACGCACGGCCGCCGCGCGAGACGATCGCAGACGGTGCGGTGCTGCTGCGCGGCTTTGTCCGGCCGTTCGAGGCGGAGCTGATCCCGGCCTTGCGGGTGATCGTCAAGCAGGCGCCGTTCCGGCATCTGATCACGCCGGGCGGACACCGGATGTCAGTCGCGATGACCAATTGCGGCAGTGTCGGCTGGGTCTCCGATCCCAGCGGCTATCGCTATGACCCGATTGATCCTGATACGGGACTGAATTGGCCTGTTATGCCGGACGTGCTGCTCAGGCTGGCCGCCGACGCCGCGGCCGCAGCCGGCTTCAACGACTTCGCTCCGCAGGCCTGCCTGATCAATCGCTATGTCCCCGGTGCAAGACTGTCGCTGCATCAGGACAAGGACGAGCTCGATTACGGCGCGCCGATCGTCTCGATCTCGCTCGGGCTGCCGGCGGTCTTCCTGTTCGGCGGCCTGAAGCGCAGCGACACGCCGCGCCGCTACCGGCTCGAACATGGCGATGTTGCGGTGTGGGGTGGGCCGTCACGGTTATTTTATCACGGTGTGGTGCCGCTAGCCGATGGCGAGCACGGCGTGCTCGGCCGCCAGCGCATCAATCTGACCTTCCGCAAGGTGCGCTAGCTATTGCGCGGCGGCGGGTGGCCGTATTTCGGAATAATGGAAGTATGCGACTGAGTTGCCCGACGGGTCAAGCGCTTTTCCGAGTGCCGGCGGAACGCCGGCTCCTTTGCATGGGGTTGTTTTCGATATTTTGGGCTGCTCGTACCTCTGCTTCGTCGCTTCCGTCAGGCCAAAGGCCTCCCGCAAATGGGAGAGCTGGTCTAAACTGAGCTGATGACCATCAAGGCCGACCGCGCCGTCAATTGCACCGGCGTCTATCTCGCCGTGCTGCAGCTCGTCTTCACGCTGGGCTGGACCACCTACCTGATCTACCTGCCCAAGCTGTGCGCCGAAGTCGGCATCGCGCCATCAACTGTCATCCTGATCCTGATGATGGACCAGGCCATCTTCACCATCACGGATACGGCGATGGGCATGGCGGCCGACAGGATCTCGATCCTGGTCGGCCGTCTCGGCGTGTTCGTCGGCATCCTTGCCGCGATCTCCTGCGCCGCCTTCGTCGCGCTGCCCTATGTGGCGGGCACTGGACCCGGTGCAAAGATGTGGCTGATCGCCCTGATCGTGATCTGGGCCGTCACATCGTCAGCGTTGCGTGCGCCGCCGCTGACGCTGCTCGGCAAGTATCGCGCACAACCCTCGGTCCCGTTCCTCGCCGCGCTGGCGATGCTCGGCTACGGCATCGCGGGCGCGGTCTCGCCCTATCTCGCCGTCGTGCTGCGCGACCAGGATGCGCGGCTGCCGTTCGTGCTGTCCGGCGCGGTGCTGCTGCTGACCGCGCTGGCCCTCTCGGGGATCGAGCGCCGCGTCGCCGAGGAGGTGCAGCCCGAGCGGCTTGCACCGCCGGCAAGGCGGCTCGGCGCGGTGCCGATGTTCCTGATCGGGTCGATGGTGCTGCTGTCGCTCGGCTACCAGCTGCACTTCAACATCAACAGCGCCCCGTTCTATTTGCGCTTTGCGAGGCCGGACGATCTGCAATGGCTGATGCCGGTGTTCTGGATCGGCTTCAACATCGCGATGTTTCCGGCCAGCATCGTCGTCAAGCATCGCGGCGGGCTGATCGTGATGGGAGCGGCGGGGCTGCTCGGCGCGTTCGCCATCATTGCCGCGGAGATCGCCGGCAGCCTCAATGTCCTGATCGCAGCGCAGTTCATGGCGGGCGCGGCTTGGGGCTGCATGCTGATGAGCGCGGTGTCCGCAGCGCTTGCGATCGGGGAGACCGGTGCCGAGGGCAAGGTCACCGGCCTCGTGTTCTCGGCGCTCGCGCTTGCGACCTTCGCGCGGATGGCGGCGGTCGCAGGCGGCCTGCAGAAGCTGCCGGACTACGCGCCGCTGGTGCACTGGGCGCCGGTCGCCTGCTGGTCGGTCGCCGGCGCCGGCCTGCTCGTGATCGCCGCGTCGCGGCTGCAACGTGGCGCGAAGGCAGCCTAGGGCTTCTTATTTTGACGCGTTTTCTTCACGCGAACCGGTACCCAGTTCGCTTGAAAACGCTCTAGTTGTTTCTCGCCGGATGGATGAAGGCCCAGGGCGAGACTTCCGAATCCGTCGGCACTTCCACCGAGATCACATAGGGCCCGCCATCGGCCAGCGCCTTCTCCAGCACCGGGCGGAAGTGATCGGGCGAGGTGACGCGGGCGGCGCCGGCGCCGAAGGACTCCGCGAGCTTGACGAAATCCGGATTGACCAGGTCGGAGGCGACGACGCGGCCGTCGAAGCGCTCGCGCTGGTCGCGACGGACGTTGCCGTAAGCATTGTTGTTGAACACCAGCGTCACCACGCCGATCTTGAACTGCACGGCGGTGGCGAGCTCCTGCACGCCGAACATGAAGCCGCCGTCGCCTGTTATCGCGACCACCGGCTTGTTCGGGTTGGCGACCTTGGCGCCGAGCGCGGTCGGGAAGCCTGAGCCGAGCGTGCCCTGATAGCCCGAGGTGACGAAGGTGCGCGGTTCGTAGATCGGAAAGCCGTACCAGGAGGCGAAGCCGACCTGCGACAGCTCGTCGGTGACGATGGCGTTGGCCGGCAGCACCTCGCGCAGGATCTTAAGGTACGCCATCTGCGGCTGGATGCGCTGGATCTCCTGCTCGGTGGCCGCGGTCGCCTCGCGGATCGCGGCGCGGCGGCCTGACGTTTTGCTGTAGCCCACCTTGCGCACGGCCGCGACGAGATCGAAGGTCGCGGCCTTGGCGTCGGCGATCACGCCGGCGTCGGCCGGCCAGCGCCGCAGCTCGACCGGATCGATGTCGATGCGCACGCATTTCAGGCCGGCCGGCTGATAGGGCCAGCGCGACATCGTCGGCAGCTCCATGCGGGTGCCAATGCCGATCATCAGGTCGGTCTTCGGCCAGAGCTTGTAGGCGGAGGCCATGGTGAGCCCGAGCTCATGCGCGTTGGAGACGATGCCGCGGCCGCTGCGGAAGGCGACGACAGGCGCGTCGATCATCTCGGCCAACTCGAGGATTTCCTCGCGCGCCTCGATCGCGCCGCTGCCGACGAAGATCATCGGCGCCTTGCTGCCGGCGATCAGATCGGCGGCAGCCTTGATGCGGTCGGGATCGGGCTGCGGCGCCGGCAACGGATCGAACGGCTTGACGGCCGCAACCTGGGTGCGCTGAGTGAACACGTCCCACGGCATTTCCAGCGAGGCGGGGCCGCGCCGGCCCGACAGCATCTCCTGGAACGCGCGCGACACCATCGCAGGCGCGTTGTCGGGGTATTCGATCCGCTCGGCCCATTTGACGAAGGTGCGCAGCGTCGCGAGCTGATCCGGCATCTCGTGGAGGTGGCCGCGGCCCTTGCCGAGGAATTGCGTCGGCACCTGGCCGGTCAGGCACAGCACCGGCTCGTTGCAGCCGAAGGCGGTGAGCAGCGCCGCCGAGGCGTTCAGCACGCCGGGGCCGGGCACCACGCTGAACACGCCGGGCCTGCCCGAGGAGCGGGCATAGCCGAACGCCATGTAGCCGCAGGCCTGCTCGTGGCGAGCGCCGATCACCTTGAGCTGCGCCTGGTGGAAAGCATCGAACAGGCCGTAGATCTGCGCGCCGGGCAACCCGAACACGGTGTCGACGCCGTGGTCGACGAGGCCGTTGACGATCGCTTCGCCGCCGGATGTTGAGGTCATGGCACTGTCCACTTGCTTGTTGAGTCTAGTTGGCTTCGTCGACGACGCCGTTACGCAGGATACCGACGCCCTCGGCCTCGACCTCGACGACATCGCCGGGCTTCAGATAGCGCGGCGGATCGAACCGCGCACCCGCGCCGGTCGGCGTCCCCGTGACGATGATGTCGCCGGGAACCAGCGTCGTGAAGGTCGAGATGTAGTTGATGAGGTAGCGGAAGCCGAAGATCAAGCGCGAGGTGCGGTCGTCCTGCCTGACTTCGCCGTTGACCTTGGTGGTCAGCCTGACATCGGCGATCTGCGCTTCACTGGTGTATGGCACGATCCACGGGCCGAGACTGCCGGTGGAATCGAAGTTCTTGCCCTGGGTGACGTTGAACTTGGCATGGCGCACCCAGTCGCGGATGGTGCCCTCGTTGCACAGCGTGATCGCGGCGATGTGATCGAGCGCAGCGCTTTCCGGAATGTGTCGGCCCGCCTTGCCGATCACCAGCACCAGCTCGCCTTCATAGTCGAGCTGCGGCGAGACCCGCGGCCGCACCACCGGCGTGTTGTGGCCGACGAAGGAGCGCGGCACCCGCAGGAACATGCTGGGGTATTTCGGCGCGTCCGAGCCGTCCTTGTACTCGGCGTTGCGGTCCGGGTAGTTGACGCCGATGCAGATGATCTTGTCCGGCGTTGGGATCGGCGGCTGCCAGGTGACCGCGTCGAGCGCGTGGTCGGGCGATCGCTTGGCGGCGTCCTCCACGAGCCCGCTCAGCGCGCCGGCGGCGATCGCCTCGCGCAGGGTCGGATAATCCTTCGCGAAACGCGACGAGAGGTCGACGATACCGGTGTCGGTGACGGCGCCATAGTGCGTGACGCTGTTGACGGAATAGGTGGCGAGGCGAGGGGGGGGCATGAGCAATCCAATTGGTGGTGTCGTCCCGGCCAAGCGAAGCGCGAGCCGGGACCCATAACCACAGGCTTCACATTATGGCACGCGGGGTGACGATCTTCGCAACAGCGCGGCCGGTGGTTATGGGTCCCTGCTTTCGCAGGGACGACAGGTGAACAGTATCTCGTATCAGTCCGCAACCAGCACGTCGGCGACGAAGCGCGGCTCGCGGACCGCCTGGCCTGCGAAGGTTGAGCCCTCCTCGAACCAGGAGCGCGGCGCCGGCGCGCCCCACAAGGTCTGACGGCGCGGATCGCGCAGCGACCAGCGCAGCGGCTCATGGTCGTGGTCGCCGGTGAAATAATCGCTGGTGTAGAGCTCGATGCGGTGGCCGTCGGGATCGCGGATGTAGAGGAAGAAGGCGTTGGAGATGCCGTGCCGGCCCGGGCCGCGCTCGATGTTCTTGAGGAAACCGGAGGAGGCCATCACGTCGCAGAGATGCACGATGTTCATCGCGGTCGGCACCCAATAGGCGATGTGGTGCAGGCGGGGACCTTTGCCATTGGTGATGGCGAAGTCGTGGACGTTGCCCTTGCGGTGCATCCAGGCGGCGGCGATGCGGCCGTTGTCGCCGTCCTCCTCGGCATATTCGGTGAGGCGGAAGCCGAGCCGCGCGTAGAAATCGACAGTGTCCTGCACCTCGGCGGCGAACACGTTGAAATGGTCGAGCCGCTGCGGATGGCAGCCCTTGTAGAGATCGTAACGCCGCAGCAGATGCGGACGCTTCTCCATCGTGGCGTAGAGCTCGATCTGGAAACCGAACGGATCGGTGAATTGCAGCGTGCGGCCCTGGAACGGCTGGTCGACGAAGGCGTAGCTGATGCCGTTCTCGGAGCAGAAAGCCGCGGCCTTGTCGAGATCGCCGTCATTGCCGACCTTGAAGCCGAGCCGGTTGCAGGCGGCCTTCGCCGCCTTGCGCAGCACCACCGAGTGATGCTGGTGCTCTTCGCTGGCGCGCAGATACACCGATTTGTCGTCGCGGTCCTCGATGTGAAGGCCGACCGTCTTCTCATAGAAGGCGGCGCTCTTGTCGAGATCCGTGACGTCGAGCACGGCATGGCTGCAGCGAATGATGTTGAACGGCGGATCGAAGACGTGGGTCGGAGCGGGCATCGGTGTTTCCTCAATTTGTGGTGCGTCATTCCGGGCTCGCCGCTAAGCGTCGCCCTGCAATGACTGTGCTGGTTAAGTTCCCAGTTTCTGGATCTTGTGCGTCCCGCGCGCGAGCGAGACGTGCTTGGTTTCCATGTAGAAGTCGAACGAGTAGTCGCCGCCGTCGCGGCCGATGCCGGACGACTTCATGCCGCCGAACGGGGTCGGCAGGTGACGGACGTTTTCCGAGTTGAGCCAGATCATGCCGGCTTCCAGCGCATCGGCAACGCGCAGCGCGCGGCCCATCTCGCCGGTCCAGACGTAGCCGGTCAGGCCGTATTGCACGCCGTTGGCGATCTCGATGGCGTCAGCCTCGTCCCTGAACGGGATCACGGTCAGGAACGGGCCGAACACCTCTTCCTGCGCGACGCGCATGGTTGCATTGGCGCCAGTGACCAGCGTCGGCTGCACATAGTGTCCACCGCCGGGGCCGTCATGCGGCTTGCCGCCGACCGCGATCGTCGCGCCGTCCTTCTTTGCGACGTCGAAATAGCTGCACACCTTGGCGAGGTGCCGTTCATGGATCAGCGGCCCGATCTCGGTCGCGGGATCGAGGGGATGGCCGACCTTGAGCGCCTTGACGCGCGCTGTCAGCTTCTCGATGAACTTGCCGGCAATGCTCTCCTGAACCAGCAGCCGGCTCGACGACGTGCAGCGCTCGCCGTTGAGCGAGTAGATCATGAACACGACGGCATCGAGCGCGCGGTCGAGATCGGCGTCGTCGAACACGATCACCGGGTTCTTGCCGCCGAGCTCGAAATGCACCCGCTTCAGGGTCGGCGCGCCCTGGGCCATGATGGCCGAGCCGGTCGAGCTCTCGCCGACGAAGCCGATCGCCTTGATGGCGGGGTGCTCGGTCAGCGCCTTGCCGGCCTCTTCGCCGAAACCATGCACGGTGTTGAGCACGCCGTCGGGAAGGCCGGCCTGCTTGGCGAGCTTGACCAGCATATCGGCGGTCACCGGCGACCATTCCGCCGGCTTGTGCACCACCGTGCAGCCGGCGGCCAGTGCAGGCGCGATCTTCCAGGTCGAGAGCATGAAGGGCGTGTTCCACGGCGTGATCACGCCGACCGGACCGATCGGCACGCGGGTCGAGATGTTCCAGTGCTCGTCCGAAGGCGTGTTGAGACCGTCGCGGGCTTCGCCGCATTTATCGGCGAAGAAGCGGAAATTCTCCGCCGCGCGGATCGCCGCCTTGGCCATGAAGCGGTGCGCCTGGCCGGTATCGATGCATTCGAGCACGGCGATGTCGTCGGCGCGCTCCTCGATCGCGTCCGCGACGCGATGCAGCAGCTTGCGGCGCTGCGCCGCCGGCATGTCGCGCCAGGCCTTGAAGGCTTTGGCCGCCGCGGTTGCCGCGCGGTCGATATCCTCCGCATTGCCGCGTGCGACCGTCGCCAGCACCGTGCCGTCAACGGGCGATTTCGTCTCGAAAGTCTGGCCGGAGGCCGCCGGCACGACCTTGCCGTCGATCACATTGCCGATGCCTTCTGCCTTCAACTTCGCGAGCAGGGGACCGGCGCGATCGCGATTGGCCTGGAATACGTCGGCTGATGATTTCGCTGTCGCTTTATCCATTGACCGTCTCCACCTTCAGTGCGTCGTGGATGTTGTTGCGTTTCCAGCTGGTTTCCTTGTCGTTGATCTGCATGTCGAACGACAGAGCGAACTTGCTGTTGGCGAATACCGGATCGAGATGGGCCGATAGCGCCTTGAAGATGTGCTCGCCGGCCTGCTTGCGGGTGGCGAGGTCGCGGCCTTCGCCGAGCCGCAGCACCATGTCGAGGAAGCCGTAATTCTTGCGGCCGTCGGCGATCGCGTAATGCTCGCATCTGACGGCGCGAACACGGATGCCGCCGAGCGGGAAGATGCCGGTCTCGACCGCGACCTTGCGGACCAGTTCGACGGTCGCGCCCATGTCGAGGAGGCCGTCGAGATTGGCGGAGTATTCAATCGTGAAATGCGGCATGCAGCGCTCCTGCTGATGGCGTCAGGCGAAGTAGCAGCTCACGGAACCGTAGGGTCCGTAATCGGCCTGGATGGTGTCGCCCTTGCGGGTCTCGATCGGGCGGATGAAGGAGCCCGCCAGCACGACCTGTCCGGCCTCCAGCGCCAGCCCGTTCGGCGCGATCTTGTTGGCGAGCCACGCCACCGCGGTCGCCGGATGATTCAACACGCCGGCGGCGAGACCGGTTTCCTCGAGCTGGCCGTTGCGGAAGCACAGCGCGCCGATCCAGCGCAGATCGGCCTCCAGCGGGCGGATCGGCCGGCCGCCGAGCACGATACCGGCATTGGCGGCGTTGTCGGCGATGGTATCGAAGATCTTGCGCGTCGCCTTGGTCTCGGGGTCGACGCGCTCGACCCTGGTATCCAGGATCTCCAGCGCCGGCACCACGAAGTCGGTGGCGTTGAGCACGTCGAACAGCGTGCAGTTCGGGCCCGCCAGGCGATGCTTCATCACGAAGGCGAGCTCGGCCTCGACGCGGGTTGCGATGAAGCGGTCGGTCGGCACCAGGCCGCCGTCGGCAAAGAACATGTCGTCGAGCAGGATGCCGGAATCCGGCTCGTCGATATTGAGCGCGCTCTGCATCGCCTTCGAGGTCAGACCGATCTTGTGGCCCTTGACGAGGCGGCCCTGCGCCACCTTCATCTCGACCCAGGCCTTCTGAATCGCGTAGGCGTCTTCGAGGGTGATGCTTGGGTATTCCAGCGAGAGCTGGCGGATCTGCTTGCGGGTCTTTTCCGCAGTGTCGAGCCGTTCGGCGGCAGCGCGGATATCGTCCTTGGAGAGGGCCATGCGTGATACACAGAAAGTGGATGTCGGGAGATGATTAACATGTTAAGTGATTTCCCGCAAACTGAATCAGTGCATGTTGCAGCGCAAAAGTTTGCGGCGGCGGATTAGGTCATGGCGCGCAAGAAATCGTCGGATGAGACAGGGGCGGGGCAGGCTGACGATGCGGCGTCGTCGCGGCGTGGCCCGATGCGCGAATTCTCGCGTTCGCTGCCGATGTCGCTGCTCCGTGCCCGCGAAGCGGTGATGCGGCAATTCCGCCCGTCGCTGCGCAACCACGGGCTGACCGAGCAGCAGTGGCGGATCCTGCGTGCGCTGACCGCGGTCGACGAGATCGAGGTCACCGAGCTCGCCCGCGTGGCGTTCCTGCTCGGCCCGAGCCTGTCGCGCATCCTGCGCGATCTCGAAGGGCGTGCGTTGATCGAGCGCAAGGCGGCGGAGAACGACGCGCGGCGTGCGGTGGTCTCGATCTCCGCCAAGGGGTTGAAGCTGATCGAGGCGGTAGCGCCGACGTCGGAGGCGATCTACGCCGAAATCACACGACGATATGGTGCGCGCAAGCTCGCCGAGTTGCACGAAATGCTGGGTGTGCTGGAGGCAAGTCTCGCCGGAATGGGCTCGGCCGATGACGCCGAGGTCGAAGCCGACGACTAGGCGCGACGCGGCGATGCCGTCAGGCCATGTAGGGCACGCGTGAGATCACGTTGATCGCGCGGAATTCGGCGATCCAGCCCGCGACCTTCGAGTGGGACCACTCGATATGGCGGCGCAAGATCTCGGCCGCCGCGTCGCCGTCGCGCGCGCGCAAGGCTTCGATGATCACCAGATGTTCGTCCATGAAGGAATCGATCTGCGGCGCGGTCAGTGCCACCTGAATGTGCTTGCCGATCACGAAGGCGCAGTGGGTGCGCTTGAGTGCTTCGATCATCTCGCGATTGACGCCGTAACCCAGGCAGCGGATATGAAGGTCGCCCTCGATCTCGTCGAGCTCGCCGACGCCGACGCGGCTGCGGAATTGAATTCCCTCGCGCAGCCGCTCCGCCATCCGGTCAAGCAGCGCGGTCGGAATCTTCGCCGTCGCGGATTTGAGCAGCAGCGGCTCGAGGGTTGCGCGCACCTCGAAGATGTCGCGCAGGCGATCCTCGTCCAGCGGCACCACGTACCAATGCGCCTTGGCGCCTTTCTCAAGGATTCCGATCGCCTGCGCGCGGAGCAGCAGATTGCGCGCCACGGTGCGTCCGACCCGGAAATGCCGCGCCAGTGCCAGCTCGCTGACGCGGAAGCGTCCGAACAGCGACCGGTAGATGATTTCGCGTTCGAGCTTGTAATAGAGCGCGTCCCAGGCATCGCTGCGCACCGCGTCGACAGGGCCGTCGGTCAGCCCAAACATCTCCGGTGTGATCGGGACGCGCCGTGGCTCGACCTTGCGCTTGCCGGCGATGACGCCGCGGCCGTCGAACCGGCGCACCAGCCCGACGTGCTCCAGCTGTTCGAAGGCCTGCCGCACCGGGGAGCGGCTCGAGCCGAACAAAGTCGCGATCGCCGACTCGGAGAGCACCGTGCCGGGAGGCACGTGACCGGCCCGGATGTGCTTTGCCAACGCGCTCTTGATCAGCGCGTAGGCCGGTTGCTTCCGTCTGGTCTGCGATTTCGCTCTTGGAATCGACATCGATGGCTGCCCGCCGTCACATTACCATGTGATCGCGTCATGTTGCAGGTAGCAGGCATTTACGCACCGTTACCAGCGAATTTTTGGCTATTGCGTGCAATGTGCAATCATGTTTAGCTGCGGCAAACGCCAGATTGATGGCCGCTGTTGCGCGTCTTTTGCACCGCAGTGGTGCCAATGTTTGTTCGCCGCGCCGCTCGATGGCTGCGGATTGGGCAGCAGATCGACGCGTCAGCTCGTCTCAACGCAGCCGACATGCAAGTTCGGCGCATGACAGGGAGGATTGAATGAAACTGACGAGGCGTGAGTTTTCCGCCGGCTTGGCGGCAGGTCTCGCTGCTCCTGCGCTGATGCGCAGCGCCTGGGCGCAGGGAGCAACCATCAAGATCGGGATGTGCGTGCCGGTGACCGGACCGGCAGCCGAGCAGGGGCTGTGGGCCCAGAATGGCGCCAAGTTGGCGCTTGCCGCGGTCAACAAGGCCGGCGGCGTGCTCGGCAAGCAGGTCGAGCTCGTCATCGAGGACGACCAGACCACCAATCCCGGCATCGTGCTGGCCTTCTCCAAGCTTGCCGCGCAATCCGACATCGTTGCCTTCCTCGGCTCGATCCGCTCGACCCAGGTGCAGGCGATGGCGCCCGACGTCATCAAGGTCGGCAAGCCCGTGATGATCGGCGGCACCAACCCCGATCTCACCCATTCCGGCAATCCCTGGCTGTTCCGTTTCCGCCCGAACGACAATTACTCCGGCCGCGTGATCGCCGACTTCGGCGTCACCACGCTTGGCAAGAAGAAGTGGGCGATCGTCCATTCCACCGACGCGTTCGGCACCGCGGGCGGCAAAGCGCTCACCGAGGCGCTGACCAAGCTCGGCGCGCCGCCGGTGCTTGACCAAGGCTATGCCAACCAGAGCCAGGACTTTACTCCGGTCGTGCTGGCCGTGAAGCAGTCCGGCGCCGACGTGCTCGGCACCTACTTCACCTTCGAGAATGATCTCGGCATCTTTGCCCGCCAGCTGCGCCAGCTCGGCGTCAACATCCCCTGGGTCGGTTCACCCTCGGTGGTGGCGGTGTCCTCGACCAAGCTCGCCGGCCCTGCGCTGTTCGGCACCTATGGTGTCGCAGATTTTGCCGAGGACTCCAGCGACACCGCGAAGGCGTTCGGCAAGGCTTATCGCGATGCCTACAAGACCGCGCCCGACAACCAGAGCGCCTGGCCGTACGACGCGATCACCATCCTGTCGGCGGCGATCAACAAGGCCGGCTCGACCGATCCGAACAAGATCCGCGACGCCATCCTGGCAACGCAGAAATTCGCCGGCGCCGAAGGCGAATATAATTTCGACAAGAACGGTGACGGTCTGCACGGCTATAACGTCGTGAAGAACGACAAGGGCAAGATCGTCTACGACAAGCACATCGACTTCAACGATTGATCGCGGTTCGGCCTCGCCGTCGTGCACGGCGAGGCCGATCTTCTGCGTCCACTGTTCTGATCGAGCGCTGTCATGGATCTGGTTCTCCAGCTACTCTTCACCGGAATCGGCATCGGCGCGGTCTACGCGCTGGTCGCGCTCGGTTTCGTGCTGATCTTCCGCGCCACCAATGTGGTGAACTTCGCGCAAGGCGAGTTCTCGATGGTGGCCGCCTATCTGATGGTGGTCTGCGTCGAGCTCGGCCTACCTTACTGGCTGTCCTTTGTGATCGCGCTTGCCGGCATGGCGCTGCTCGGCGTCATCTTCAATCTCGGCGTCTACTATCCGCTGCGCCACCGCACCTATCTGCCGGTCATCATCGCCACCATTGGCGCCTCGATCCTGCTGTCGAACTCGGTGCTCGCGATCTACGGTCCGCAGCCGCAGGTGCTGCAGGGCTGGTTCGACACGCCCGGCATCCAGCTCGGACCGGTCTATCTCGACAGCCAGTATCTTCTGATCATCGGCGTCACGATCCTGCTGGTGCTGTTTAATTTCTGGTTCTTTGAGAAGACGCTGCTCGGCAAGAAGCTGCAGGCGACCTCGCAGGACAAGGAGATGGCCTCGCTGCTCGGCATTTCCGTCTCCACCATGATCATGATCACCTTCATCTATTCGGCCGTGCTCGGCGGCCTCGCCGGCATCCTGGTGGCGCCGGTGCTGTTCGTCTCGATCCAGATGGGCTCGACGATCGCGCTGAAGGCGTTTGCCGCGACCATCATCGGCGGCTTCGGCGATGTCGCCGGCGCGATCGTCGGCGGTCTCGCGCTCGGTGTGATCGAAACCTTCGGTGCGGCCTACATCTCGGTGCCGTACAAGGACGGCTTTGCCTTCCTGGTGCTGATCGCCTTCCTGGTGTTCCGGCCGCAGGGCATCTTCGGCGAACGTGTCGCGGAGAAAGCATGAGCGCCAGCGACAACATGATTCCGGCGCCGGCCGTGCGCTCGAAACCGCTGATCATTCGCCATCTGCCGTATTTCATCGGCGCGGCCGTGCTGGTGGCGCTCGCCGCCGGCATGCAGTTCGACGGCTACATCCTCAACATCCTGCTGCAGGCCACGACCTTCTCGATCGCGGTGTTCGGGCTGTCGGTCGTGCTCGGCCTGTGCGGTCAGATCAATCTGGCGCAGGCCGCGTTCTTCGGCTTCGGGGCCTATGCCGTCGGCC
Source organism: Bradyrhizobium sp. UFLA03-84 (assembly GCF_002289535.1). Classification (NCBI taxonomy): domain Bacteria; kingdom Pseudomonadati; phylum Pseudomonadota; class Alphaproteobacteria; order Hyphomicrobiales; family Nitrobacteraceae; genus Bradyrhizobium; species Bradyrhizobium sp. UFLA03-84. The sequence goes on from NZ_NSJY01000013.1 coordinate 1,586,225, forward strand.
TCGGGACCGCCGACCTGCATCTGAACTTCTGGCTCTGCCTGGTTGGCGGCTGCGCGATCACGCTGGTCGCCGGTGCGGTCCTGGGCATGTCGACGCTGCGGCTCGGCGGACACTACCTTGCCATGGTGACGATCTCGTTCCAGCAGATCGTGACGCTGGTGATGATCAACGCGATCTGGCTGACCCACGGGCCGGACGGCGTCGCCAACATCCGCCGGCCCGAGCTGTTCCAGTCCTCGCAAAGCTACCTGGCCTTCTGCGTCGCGATGCTCGCGATCGTCGGCTATCTGGTCTGGCATCTGCCTGACACCAAGCTCGGCCGAGCCATGCGCGCGGTGCGCGACAATGAGCTCGCGGCCGGCGTCAACGGCATCGACGTGTTCCGCACCAAGGTCTCCGCGTTCGGGCTGTGCGCGTTGCTCGGCGGCCTCGCGGGCGGCCTGTTCGCGGGCGGCTTCGCCTATGTCAGCCCCGACCAGTTCTCGTTTGCGGAGTCGATCCAGTTCCTGACCATGTCGCTGCTCGGCGGCGTGGCCTCGCCAATCGGCTCGGTGATCGGCACCGGCCTCCTGATCCTGATCCCGGAATGGCTGCGCTTCCTCAAGAGCGTGCCTGGCCTCTACCTTGCGATCTACGGCCTGTCGGTGATCCTGATCATCCGCTTCATGCCTGACGGCATCTGGGGCTTCGTGTCCGACGCGTTCACGCGGATGCGCGCGCACAGCAAGGCGCCGCCCGTTGCCGGAGCGCTGCAGCTCAAGCCCGCGACGTCAGGCGGCGACGTCGTGCTCGAGGTCACCGGACTCTCGAAGCATTTCGGCGGCCTCAAGGCGGTCGACGGCGTCGACATCGCGGTAAAGCGCGGCAGCGTGCACGCGCTGATCGGCCCTAACGGCTCCGGCAAGACCACGACGCTGAACGTGCTGTCCGGTCTCTACAAGGCGACGTCGGGCAAGATCGTGCTCGACGGCACCGACATCACCAACATGGCGCCACATCAGCGCACGGCCGCGGGTCTCGGACGCACCTTCCAGAACATCCGCCTGTTCCGCTCGATGACGGCGCTCGAAAACGTCGAGATCGGCGCCGAGCGGCCGGGCAACACCATGATCGGGAAGGGCGACGACGCGCTGACCGAACGGGCGATGGAGGCGTTGACCTTCGTCGGCCTCGGCAGCCGCGCCAATGAGCTGATCTCGAGCTTCTCCTACGGCCACCAGCGCCTGATCGAGATCGCGCGGGCGCTGGCGTCGAACCCGACTTTGCTGCTGCTCGACGAGCCGGCTGCCGGCCTCAATTCGACCGAGAAGCTCGAGCTGCATGAATTGCTCAAGCGCATCGCGGCGCAAGGCCTCACCATCCTGATCATCGATCATGACATGACGCTGGTCTCGGAAGCCGCCCAGCACATCACCGTGCTGAACTTCGGACGCCGCATCGCGGATGGCGAGTCGATGGCGGTGCTGCGCCATCCCGACGTCGTCTCCGCCTATCTCGGGAGCGAATGATGCCGCTGCTCGAAATCCGCAATCTCGTGGTCCGCTACGGCGAGATCGAGGCGCTGCGCGGCGTCACCATCGCCGTGGAGCAGGGGCAGGTGGTCACGCTGCTCGGTGCCAACGGTGCCGGCAAGTCAACCACGCTGCGCGCGATCTCCGGCCTTGCCAAGCCCGCCTCCGGCGACATCCTGTTTGACGGTCACTCGATCGCCGGCCTCGGGCCGGAAGCGATCGTGCGGCTCGGCATCTCGCATGTGCCGGAAGGCCGCCGCGTGTTCCCGGGCCTCACCGTGAAAGAGAACATCATGCTCGGCGCCTCGAACCGGAAGGTTTCGGCGTCGCAGATCTCGCGCGAGGCCGACGCGATGTTCGATCTGTTCCCGGATATTCGCGCGTTCTCCAACGCGCTGGGCTGGACGCTGTCCGGCGGCCAATTGCAGATGGTCGCGGTGGCGCGGGGCCTGATGGCCAAGCCGCGGCTGCTACTGCTCGACGAACCGTCGCTCGGGCTGGCGCCCGTGATCGTGCAGGCGGTGTTCCGCATCATCTCGCAGATCAGGAAGGACACCACGGTCTTGCTCGTCGAGCAAAATGCGCGCATGGGACTTTCGGTCGCCGATCACGGTTTTGTTCTCGAAACCGGGCGTATCGTGCTCGGCGGCAAGCCCGACGAATTGTGGGGCAATGAAGCCATCGCGGCGGCCTATCTCGGCGGCCACGCCAAGACCCACGCCTGACAACGTCCCGTGCTTTACTGAGCGAGCAGGATTTCCATGGTCACCATCAAGGTCGATAATCTCATCAACTTCGTGTCCGAGGTGTTTTCGCATTCGGAATCCTCTCCGGAAGAGGCGAAGCGCATCGCGACCTATCTGACGACGGCGAACCTCACCGGGCATGACAGCCACGGCGTGATCCGCGTGCCCGTGTATGTCAGGTGGAAGAAGATGGGCTCGATCGTGCCGAACCAGACCCCCGAAGTGGTGGTCGACACGCCGTCGCTCGCTGTTGTCGACGGCAAGTTCGGCTATGGCCAGACCGTCACGCCGGTTGCGGTCAGGCTCGGCATCGAGAAGTGCAAGAAGGCGGGGCTTGCGGCGGTCGCGCTGCGCAACTCCGGCCACCTCGGCCGCGTCGGCGACTGGGCCGAGATGGCTGCCGCCGAGGGACTTGTTTCAATTCATTTCGTCACCGCGGCGGGCTCGCTGCTGGTCGCGCCCTATGGCGGCGTCGAGAAGCGGCTGTCGACCGCGCCCTATTGCGTCGGCATTCCGCGCCAGGGCCAGGACCCGATCGTGCTGGATTTCGCGACCTCGGTCGTCGCCGAGGGCAAGTGTCTGGTGGCGAGCCGCGGCGGCAAGAAGCTGCCGATCGGCGCGCTGGTCGATGCCGACGGCACGCTGAGCGAGGATCCGCACGTTCTGTATGGTCCGTATACGCCGGATGGGCCGCGCGACCACACCAAGGGAACCGGCGCGATCCGCGCCTTCGGCGACCACAAGGGCTCGGGCCTCGCCTTCATCTGCGAGCTGCTCGGCGGTGCGCTGACCGGCACCGGCGCGACGTCGTCGGACCGCCGTTTCGCCAACGGCATGATGGCGTTCTACATCGATCCCAAGGTGATCGACACCAGCAACTTCTTCGACGGCGAAATCACCCGCTACACCGACTTCATCCGCGCCACCAAGCCGATCGCGGGCACGGATTCCGTGCTGGTTCCGGGCGATCCTGAGCGCAAGACCCGCGCCGATCGCACCAAGAACGGCATCCCCTTGCCTGACGACACCTGGGCGGCGATAGTGAATACCGCGCGCGAAGTCGGCGTCAGCGAAGTCTCGATCCAGCGGGCGACCAGCTGAGGTCCGCTTCCCAAGAAAACCTCCGAGAACCACAAAAGGAAACGCAATCAATGGCAAACAAGGTCAAGCAGGTCTGGGCATCGGGCAAGGCGGTGGTCAACGCGTGGCTCGCGATCCCCTCCGGGTTTTCGGCCGAAGTGATCGCGCAATGCGGCTTCGACAGCGTCACCGTCGACATGCAGCACGGCGTGCAGGATTATCAGTCGATGGTGCAATGCTTCCAGGCGATGCATGCCCATCCGGTGACGCCGATGGTCCGCGTGCCCTGGAATGAGCCCGGCATCATCGGCAAGGTGCTGGACGGCGGCGCCTATGGCGTGATCTGCCCGATGGTCAACACGCCGCAGGAAGCCAAGAACCTCGTCTCCTATGCGAAGTATCCGCCGAAGGGCGTGCGCTCCAACGGTCCGATCCGCGCCGGCATGTACGGCTCGGCCGGCACCTATCAGCAGACCGCCAACGACGAGATCGTGCTGCTGCCGATGATGGAGACCAAGACCGCGGTCGAGAACATGGAAGCGATCCTCGATGTCGAAGGCATCGACGGCGTCTATATCGGTCCGTCCGATCTCGGCTTCTCCTACGGTCTGGTGCCGAAGCTCGATCGCGACGAGCCGGAGATCCTCAAGATCTACGAGAAGATCATCAAGGAGTGCGGCAAGCGCGGCCTCAACCCGGGCATCCACTGCTCGGGTGCCGAGGGCGCGGTGCGCGCGATCAACATGGGCTTCAAGCTCGTGACGCTGTCGAACGAAGTCGGCCTGATGCAGGTCTACGCCAAGATGCAGGTCAACGCGACCCGCGAGAAGTCCGGCGGCAAGGCGTAGTCATCTTCGCGGATGGCGAACAGGGAGTAGCGAATGACGCTACTCCCAATTCTATTCGCTACTCGCCATTCGCTATTCGCTCCAAAGGAGAACTCCCATGGCCTCGGCACAAGTGATCCGCCTGCACGCCGACGACAGCGTTTTGATCGCGCGCGCGAGCCTGCCGCCGGGGCTTGAGGTGACCGAGGGCGTCACCACGGTCGACCGCATTCCGGCCGGCCACAAGGTTGCGATCAAGCCGATCGCGATGGGCGAACCGATCCGGCGTTACGGTCAGATCATCGGCTTTGCGACCCAGCCGATCGCGCCCGGCCAGCATGTGCACACGCAGAACTGCGGCATGGGCGATTTCGCGAAGGACTATGCCTATGGCGTCGACGTCAAGCCGGTGCCGAATTTCGATCTGCCGGCGACCTTCGAGGGCATCCGCCGCGCCGACGGCCGCGTCGCGACGCGCAACTATATCGGCATCCTCACCTCGGTGAATTGCAGCGCCCACGTCGCCGGCATCGTCGCCGACATGTTCAAGAAGAATCCGTTCACCGGCGACAATCCGCTCGCCGACTACCCGAATGTCGACGGCGTCGTCGCGCTGACCCACAAGACCGGCTGCGGCATGACCCAGGACGAGCCCTTGGCGCTGCTTCGCCGCACGCTCGGCGGCTATGCGCGCCACGTCAATTTCTCCAACGTCATCGTGCTCGGCCTCGGCTGCGAGGTGAACCAGATCGGCGGCCTGATGCAGGAGCAGAAGCTCGCCGGCCGCCTGCGCGCGATGGACATCCAGGAGGTCGGCGGCACCCGCAAGACCGTGGAAGCCGGAGTTGCCTTCGTGAAGGAGGCGCTCACTGATGCCAACAAGGTCAAGCGCGAGGCGGTGCCGGCGAGCGAGCTCACCGTGGCGCTGCAATGCGGCGGCTCGGATGGATACTCCGGCGTGTCGGCCAACCCCGCGCTGGGCGCGGCGAGCGATCTCTTGGTGCGCCACGGCGGCACGGTGATCCTGTCGGAGACGCCCGAAACCTATGGCGCCGAGCATTTGTTGACGCGTCGCGCCGTCAGCCGCGAGGTCGGCGAGAAATTGGTCGGCCTGATGCGCTGGTGGGAGGAATACACCCAGCGCGAGGGCGCCGAGATGAACGCCAATCCGAGCCCCGGCAACAAGGCGGGCGGTCTCACGACGATCCTTGAGAAGTCGCTCGGTGCGATGGCCAAGGCCGGCAGCACCAACCTGGTCGACGTGCTGCATTACGCCGAGCCCGTCACCAAGAAGGGCTTCGTGTTCATGGACACGCCCGGCTACGACCCGGTCGCTGCGACTGGGCAGGTCGCCGGCGGCGCCAACCTGGTCTGCTTCACCACCGGCCGCGGCAGCGTGTTCGGCTGCAAGCCCGCGCCGTCGATCAAGCTCGCCACCAACACGCCGATGTACAAGCGGATGCAGGACGACATGGACGTCAATTGCGGCACCATCCTCGACGGCGAGGAGAGCGTGCAGGAATGCGGCCAGCGCATCTTCGACCTCATCCTCAAGACCGCCTCGGGCCAGCCGACCAAGAGCGAGAGCTTTGATTTCGGCGGCGCCGAGTTCGCGCCGTGGGTGCTTGGCGCGACGATGTAGCGCTTGGGAGCTGCAATACAGGCCGCATTCTCGCTGTCGTCCCGGCGAAGGCCGGTGCCCATACCGCGTGATCTATCGTTTCAGGGCGGTGGCAGACACCTTCCGCATCGCCACGGTCGGTGGTTATGGGTCTCGGCCTTCGCCGGGACGACGAGTTTGCTGTCCCCACGGATTACGATACGCTCCATCCAGGCTACGACTGAACGGAGGAAGCATGCGCGCGCTTCGGTTCGGACTTATTGGATGCCTCGCATTTCTGGCCGCATTCATCCTCGGCGCCGCCTCGGGTGACGCCGCAACCGTCGTCGCGCTTGGCGCGAGCAACACCTACGGCAAGGGCGTGGCGCGCAACCAGGCCTATCCCGCGCAGCTCGAATCGATCCTGCGGGCGAAGGGGCTGAACGTCCGTATCGTGAACGCCGGCATCAATGGCGACACCACCGAAGGGATGCTGCAACGCCTCGACCGGGCGGTCCCGAATGGCACCCGCGCGGTGATCCTGCAGCCCGGCGGCAACGACCGGCGCAAGGGTCGCCCGGACCGGACAGCGGATATTCAAAGCCGCCTCAGCGCCCGCGGCATCACCGTGATCATGCTTGCCAACGGGATGTTGGGCGGACTGCCGCATCAGCCCGATGGCGTGCACCTGACCCCCGAAGGCTATCACATGCTCGCCGAGCAGCTTGCGTCGCAGGTGTCAGGTGCGATCGGCCGCTAGCCGGTGGGGCCAATCAGCCGCGTCAGTCACTTCCATTGGGACAACCGCACGGACAATTCCTGGGCAACCGCTGCCCGTTGTTAGTGCTTGATCCATACCGGAACCAGTGTTCTGCTTAAAAAAGCTGCTGGAGTCCTCGGTCCGTGTCGATCTTCGTCGCACTGCATCACGTCACGCACTACAAATACGACCGGCCGATCGATCTCGGGCCCCAGACCATTCGGCTCCGGCCGGCGCCGCATACCCGCACGCCGATCCTGAGCTATTCGCTCAAGGTCATGCCATCAAATCATTTCGTGAACTGGCAGCAGGACCCACAGGGCAACTGGCTGGCGCGCTACGTCTTCCCGGAGAAGGCAACCGAGCTCAAGGTCGAGGTCGACTTCACCGCTGAGATGACGGTGGTCAATCCGTTCGACTTCTTCGTCGAGCCCTATGCCAACAGTTTTCCATTCGAATATCCCGGTGATCTCAAGACCGAGCTCGCGCCCTATCTCGAGACCGAGGAGCCCGGGCCGTTGCTCGCGGCGTACCTGAAGGACATTCCGCGCCAGGCTGACAGCACCGTCAATTTCCTGGTCGAGCTGAACGCGCAGCTGCAGAAGAAGATCAGCTACGTGATCCGGATGGAGGCCGGCATCCAGACGCCGGAGGAGACGCTGGCCGCTTGCTCCGGCTCGTGCCGCGACTCGGCTTGGCTTTTGATCCAGACGCTGCGGCATCTCGGTCTCGCCGCGCGCTTCGTCTCCGGATATCTCATCCAGCTGCGGCCCGATATCGATCCGCTCGAGGGGCCGCGCGAGGTCGAGAACGATTTCACCGATCTGCACGCCTGGGCCGAGGTCTATCTTCCGGGCGCGGGCTGGATCGGGTTCGACGTCACTTCCGGCATGTTGACGGGCGAGGGCCACATTCCGGTCTGCGCCACGCCGCACTACCGCTCGGCCTCGCCGGTGACCGGCACCGCAGGCGCCGCCAATGTCGAGTTCGGCTTCGAGATGAGCGTCAAGCGCATCCGCGAAGCGCCGCGGATCACCAGACCGTTTTCGGATGCATCCTGGGCGCGGCTCGACCAGCTCGGCGAGCTGGTCGATAGCGATCTTGAAGGGCATGACGTGCGGCTGACCATGGGCGGCGAGCCGACCTTCGTCTCGGTCGACGATCTGGAATCGCCAGAGTGGAACGTTGCCGCGGTCGGCCCGACCAAGCGCGCGCTGGCCGACGAGTTGATCCGTAAGTTGCGCACGCGGTTCGCGCCGGGCGGCCTGCTGCATTACGGCCAGGGCAAATGGTATCCCGGCGAGAGCCTGCCGCGCTGGGCGTTCGGTCTCTATTGGCGCAAGGACGGCAAGCCGATCTGGAAGAACGCCGACCTGATCGCGTCGATCGAGAATCTGCGCAAGGCAAGGGTTGCCGATGCTGAGCGCTTTGCCGTCGGCACTGCGAAGAAGCTCGGACTCCGCGCCGACCATGTCATGCCGGCCTATGAGGACCCGGCGTTCTGGCTGCAGCGTGAAGCCGGGCTGCCGGCCAACGTCACGCCCGATAACTCCAAGCTGACGGATGCCGAAGAGCGCGCGCGGCTGGCGCGGGTGTTCGACGCGGGACTGACGACGCCGAAAGGCTTTGTGCTGCCGATCCAGCGTTGGACGCCGCTTGCCGACAAGATCCCTGCGCGCTGGCGCAGCGAGCATTGGAAGATCCGCCGCAGCCATCTGTTCGCATCACCCGGCGATTCGCCGCTCGGCCTGCGGCTGCCGATCGGCTCGCTCGAACATGTCCCGCCGGAGGACTATCCCTACATCGTCGAGCAGGATCCGATGGCGCCGCGCGAGGCGCTCGCCGACGCGGAGCTGAAGCAGGCGCTGAAGGACATCCCCGAGCCGCTGCCGGTGCGTACCGCAATGGCGATCGAAGTCCGCGACAGCGTGATATGTGTCTTCATGCCGCCGGTCGAGAAGGTCGAGGATTATCTCGAACTGATCACGGCAATCGAGGCGACCGCGGAGGAAACGCAGCTCGCAGTCCACGTCGAAGGCTACGCGCCACCGTTCGATCCGCGCATCGAGGTGATCAAGGTGACGCCGGACCCGGGCGTGATCGAGATCAACGTGCAGCCGGCGCAGAGCTGGCGCGAGGCCGTCGACATCACGCTCGGCCTCTACGAGGATTCCGCGAAGACGCGGTTAGGGGCCAACCGCTTCCTGATCGACGGCCGCCACACTGGCACCGGCGGCGGCAACCACATCGTGGTCGGCGGCAGCAAGCCGGAAGATTCGCCGTTCCTCCGCCGGCCCGATCTGCTGAAGAGCCTCGTGCTGTATTGGCAGCGGCATCCGTCGCTGTCCTATCTGTTCTCCGGCATGTTCATCGGCCCGACCAGCCAGGCGCCGCGGATCGACGAGGCGCGGCATGACGGGCTCTATGAATTGGAGATCGCGCTGGCGCACGTGCCGCCGCCGGGCATGGACGCGCCGCTATGGCTGGTCGACCGGCTGTTTCGGCACATCCTGGTCGACATCACCGGCAACACCCATCGCGCCGAGATCTGCATCGACAAGCTCTATTCGCCCGACGGCCCGACCGGCCGCCTTGGCCTGGTCGAATTCCGCGCGCTCGAAATGCCGCCCGATCCGCGCATGTCGCTGGCGCAGCAGTTGTTGATCCGTGCACTGATCGCGAAGCTGTGGCGCGAGCCGCAGGACGGGAAGTTCGTGCGGTGGGGTACCGCGCTGCATGACCGCTTCATGCTGCCGCATTTCCTCTGGGAGGATTTTCTGGGCGTGCTCGCCGAGCTCAAGCAGTTCGGCTACGACGTCGAACCGGAATGGTATCAGGCGCAGCTCGAATTCCGCTTCCCCGCCTTCGGCCGGGTCCATCACGGTGGCGTCGGCCTTGAGCTGCGGCAGGCGCTCGAGCCCTGGCATGTGCTGGGCGAGGAGGGCACCTCGGGCGGCACCGTGCGCTATGTCGATTCGTCGGTCGAACGGTTGCAGGTGAAGGCCACCGGTTTCGTGGAGGGCCGCCATGTCGTCACCTGCAATGGCAGGCGAATGCCGATGACCGAGACCGGCCGCTCGGGCGAGGCGGTTGCAGGCGTCCGCTTCAAGGCCTGGCAACCGGCCTCCGGCCTACATCCCACGATTCCCGTGCACGCGCCCTTGACGTTCGACCTGATCGACACCTGGAACGGCCGCTCGCTCGGCGGCTGCGTCTATCATGTCGCCCATCCCGGCGGCCGCAACTACGAGACCAAGCCGGTCAATTCCTACGAGGCCGAGGCGCGGCGGCTGGCACGCTTCCAGGAACACGGCCACACCCCCGGCAAGATCGAAACGCCGCCGGAGGAACGCACAATTGAGTTTCCCTTGACCCTCGACTTGCGGACGCCGCTCCTGCACTAATTGGAGCGTTCTCCAGCGAACTGGGGTGCAGGGGAAGTGCAATGACGGTGTCGGGTGGCCGGGGCAGCAGCCAAGGCAGCAGTCAGGAGAGCCGGGCCCGGCCCGGGCAGCGCCGGATGGCGCAATGGACCCGCGACTATGTCCGACTTCCGGGCATTCCCGATGAATATATCGCCGAGAATGGCGCGCCGCGGCCGGCCTGGGCCCGTTTCTTCGATGCCTTTGCCGGGCTGTCGCCGGCCGACATCGAGCGCCGCTTCGCCAGCGCCGACCGTCATCTGCGCGAGGCCGGCGTTACCTACCGCGCGCCCGGCGATACCTCCGACCGGATCTGGCCGCTCAGCCACCTGCCGCTGATCATCGACGCAGCCGATTGGCGGCAACTCGCCGCCGGCGTCGCGCAGCGGGCGCAGCTCCTGGAAATGGTGCTGGCCGATCTCTACGGCGAGGGCCGTCTCGTCGCCGACGGCGCCATCCCTGCAGCGGCGATCGCCGGCAGCAGCGAATACCTGCGCTCGGTCAGCGGCATCAAGCCGCCGGGCGGCCGCTATCTGCATCTCTATGCCGCCGATATCGGCCGCGGGCCTGACGGCCGCTGGTGGGTGCTGGGCGATCGCACGCAGGCGCCGTCGGGCGCGGGCTATGCCCTGGAAAATCGCCTGGTGCTGTCGCGCGCATTTTCCAATCTCTACAAATCGATGAATGTCGAGCGCGTCGCGCCGTTCTTCGAAGCGTTCCGCGATTCGCTGCGCGCCAGCGCCGATCGCGACGAGCCGCGGATCGGCCTGCTGACGCCGGGCGCGTTCAGCGAGACTTATTTCGAGCACGCGACGCTCGCGCGCTATCTCGGCTTCCTGCTGGTCGAGGGTGATGATCTCGCGGTCTCCGGCGACCGCATCCACATCCGCACCGTCGCCGGGCTGAAGCGGCTCGACGTGCTGCTGCGCCGGGTCGATTCCAACATGCTCGATCCGCTCGAGCTCGACGCGTCCTCCTATCTCGGCGTGCCCGGCCTCGTCGAGGTGCTGCGCAAGGGCGGCGTCGTGGTCGCCAACATGCCGGGCTCCGGCGTGATGGAGGCGAGGGCGCTGCTGGGTTTCCTGCCCAATCTCTGTCGACGCCTGCTCTCGGAAGACCTGATGATGCCGCACATCGCGACCTGGTGGTGCGGCCAGAAGTCCGCCCGCGAGCAGGTGCTGTCGCGGCTCGATGAATTTGCGATCGAGGGAGCCTATGGCCGCGGCGTCGCGGATTTTCCCGGCCACGGGCCGGTGCTGCCCGGCGAATTATCGGCGGCGGACCGCGACCGCCTGAAGGATGCGATCAGCCACCGCGGCATCGACTATGTCGGCCAGGAGTTGGTGCGCCTTTCCACGACGCCGGTGTGGGAAGACGGCCGCATCGCGCCGCGTCCGTTCGTACTGCGGGTGTTCGCGGCGGCGACGCCGAACGGCTGGACTGTGTTGCCCGGCGGCTTCTGCCGGATTGCCGACCGGGCCGATGCGCGCGCGGTGTCGATGGGCGATGGCGCGGTGTCCGCCGACGTCTGGGTGGTCTCGGATAAGGCGGTCGCGACCTCGACCCTGCTGCCGGCGGTCGACACGGTCCGCATCCGCCGCATCGCCGGCGTGCTGCCGAGCCGCGCCGCCGACAACCTGTTCTGGCTCGGCCGCTATCTCGAGCGCGCCGAGGCCACCATTCGCCTGATCCGTGCGCTCTGCACGCCGCTGCGCGATCCGGCGCGCGGCAATTCGAACGGCAACGCGCCGGCGATGCATTCGGCCGAGCGCATCCAGCGCCTGCTGGTGACCTGGGGCGCGGCCTCGCAGACGGCGCGCGCCAATCCCGCCAAGGTCGCGCTCGAGGCGCTGCAGAACGAGGAGAAGTTCGGTTCGGCGCTGTCGCTGGTGCGATCGGCGCAGCGCACCGCGACGTCGCTTCGCGAGCGGCTGTCGCCGGACGCCTGGCAGGTCATCACCGAAATGGCCGACCGTCTCGCGATCGAGGTTCATGATGATGACGGCGTGGTCAGCGCCGCCGAGCTGACCTTGCAGGAGCTCGCAAGTTTCGCCGGCCTCGCGCAGGAGAACATGAACCGCGCCGCCGGCTGGCGCTTCCTCGAGATGGGCCGCCGCGCCGAGCGCGCCATCAACACCACGCGCTTTGCCCGCCAGTTCGCCTATGACGAAGCCGGTGACGAGGATCTCGATGTCCTGCTCACGCTGGTCGACTGCCAGATCACCTATCGCTCGCGCTATCTGGTGCAGCCGCTGCTGACGCCGGTGCGCGATCTCGCGGTGCTGGATCCCTACAATCCGCGCTCGGTCGCATTCCAGGTCGCGGCGCTGAACGAGCATATCGCCGCGTTGCCGAGCCTGAAGGAGCACGGCCTGATCGAGCGGCCGCAACGGCTCGCGGTCGCGGTCGAGGCGATGTTGACGACGGCCGAAGCTTCGAGCCTCGACGTCAAGACGCTGTTCGCGCTGGAGCAGGACCTGCTCAACCTCGCCGACGCGGTCGGGCTGCATTATTTCCCGCACGGACCGAATGCCAGCCGGCCGGAGAAGCTCACGGGGCTGGCGTGATCTACGACATCCGTCACGTCACGACCTACAGCTACGAGACTCAGGTCAGCTTCGCCCGCTGCTCGCTGCGGCTGGAGCCGATCAGCGGCGACGGGCAGGAGCTGATCTCCCATTCGGTCGAGATTCGTCCGAGGCCCGCCGAACGCACCGCGCGGCGCGATTTCTTCGGCACGTCGACCGAGAGCGTCCTGATCGAGACCGCGCATCGCAGCCTTCGCATCGATTCCCGCTCGCGGGTCTTGGTGGCGCGGCAGCCGCCGGCGCGTGATGCGGCCAGCCCGCCCTGGGAAAGCGTCCGCGATAGCGCATTCGAGGCGCTGAGCCTCGATGCGGCCTCGCCGGTCGGCTATGTCTTTGCAAGTGCCTTGGTGCCGGTGCTGCGGCCGGTGACGGCCTACGCTTCCGCGAGCTTCTCGCCTGACGGTGGTATCCTGGCCGGTGCGGCCGACCTGATGCGCCGCATCCGCAGCGACTTCAAATACGATCCCAAGGCGACCGTGATCTCGACGCCGCTGCGCGACGTGTTCGAGAAGCGTCACGGCGTCTGCCAGGATTTTGCCCATGTGATGATCGCCGGGCTGCGTGGTCTCGGCCTGTCCGCGGCCTATGTCAGCGGTTATCTGCGCACCATTCCGCCGCCGGGGCAGCCGCGGCTGCAGGGCGCCGACGCGACCCATGCCTGGGTCTCGGTCTGGTGCGGCAGCGAGCTTGGCTGGGTCGGATTCGATCCGACCAACGATCTGATGGTCGCCAACGACCACATCATCCTCGCCATCGGCCGCGACTTCGCCGACGTCTCTCCGGTCGACGGCGTGATTGTCGGTGCGCGCAAGCAAAAGCTCAGCGTCGCGGTCGACGTACTGCCGGTGGAGTGAGCGGAGCGCGGCGGGAAACCCGATCAGGCGACGTGCCGCTTGCCCGACTTGTCCCATCCGATCGGGCTGACGATGACGCGGTCGCGGCCTTCAGCCTTGGCTTGATAGAGCGCAAGGTCGGCGGCCTTGAGCAGATCGCGCGACGTGCGCTCGTGGTCGGGCACGAGGCAAGACACCCCGATGCTGACGGTCGGCAACTCGTGTTCGGATTCGCGTGCAGCCGCCAGCTTCGCGCGAATCTGTTCGGCGACCTCCAACGCGCCGGCCTTGCCGATGCCGGGCAGCAGCACCGAGAACTCCTCGCCGCCATAGCGCGCACCGAGATCGGTGACGCGCTTGGCGCTGGCTGCGATGCATCGGCCCACGGTGGCGAGCACGGCGTCGCCAGCCTGATGCCCGTAGGTGTCGTTGAAGGCTTTGAAATGATCGACGTCGATCATCAGAAGCGAAACCGACGACTTCGCGCGCATGCCGCGCCGCCATTCGATGTCGAGCGTATCGTCGAGGCGGCGGCGGTTGGCGAGGCCGGTCAGCGCATCGGTGCTCGCAAGGTGCGCGAGCCGGCGTTCGGCGGCGGCCCGCCGCTTGAGAGCGGCGAGCAGATAGAACATCAGGACGATCGAGAAGCCGCACAGCGCGGCCACCACGCTGCCGATCAGCCAGACCTGCTGCCACCAATCGGCATAGATGCCGTCGAGCGAGAGACCTTCGGCGATGATCAGGTGATGGTTGCCAACCGCCTGGAAGACATAGAGCCGCCTGACATGATCGACGAGTGATTTCGTCATGTAGGAGCCGGATTGCCGCGCCGGATACTGCTTGAAGACCTGGGAGTCCTTGATGCTCTGCCCGATCTTGCCGATCTCGAACGGCGCTCGCATCAGCATGACGCCATCGGTGTTGAACAGAGCCATGCTGTCGCCGAGGCCGAAATTCAGCTTGCGAAACAGGTTGTGGAAATAGCTGAGCCGCATGCTGCCCGCGACCACGCCTGCAAAGGATCCGTCCTCAGTGCTGATGCGGCGGCTCAGGCTGATCAGATATTCGCCCTCCGGCGTGACCCAGGGAGCGCTGATGAACAGGCCGCGGTCGGCTCGCGTCCGATGCACCTGGAAGAAATCCCGATCGGCGAAATTTGCGGTTCGTGGCGTCAATGTCCGGGAATCCAGCGTGACGTCTCCAGCGACATTCAGCACGAGGATCGAGCCGAGATCCTTGGCCGTGGCCGCGCGGTCGAACAGCACGACCTGGCGAAGCTCCGGGCTGACCTTGCCGAGCTCCGGCAGCTTGACGCCGTCGGCGACCGCCTGCAGCGAGAGGTCATAGAGCTCGATGTTGCGGTCGATCTCGCTGGCAATGGAGGCGACGAGGTTGGTCGCGCCTTCCTTGGCATGCCGATAGTCCTTGTCCGCCATCTCCCAGAGGATCGATGCGCAGATCGCCGAAAAGCCCAAAACGAGGCCGATCCCGAGCGCGAGCAGCCGTTTGGTCGGCACCGCCTTCGGCTTTGGCAGAGGCCCGTTCATTGCTCGCTTCCACTTCCCCCCGCGCCCCCGCGCTTTGACGTTTTCTATGGGGGCATCAAATTGAGAAAGGCGACCTGAAGCGCTGGCAATTTATGCGCATGCGTTGGGGGAGTTTTAACCATCCGGCTCGGCCGGGACCCGTCGCGGGTCCTCGACAGATCGAGCGATCCGTTCAGGTTCCAGTCCGGCGCATGCCGTCTGCCGCGTCGACGCGCAGGTTGCGGAAGAACTGCTCGACCTCGCGCGACAGCGTATCGGCCGTTGCGGTCAGATCGTTCGACGCCGCGAGCACGGATTCTGCCGCCTTGCTGGTCTGGTCCATGTCGTCGCGGAGCGAGCCGACGTTTGTGACCAGCGTTTCGTTGCCCTGCGCGGCCATCTGCGCGTTCGCGGAGATTTCGCGCGTGGCGGCGTCCTGCTGGCCGATCGCACTTGCGATGTTGGCGGTGACGTTGCTGATCTCGCGCACGGCCTGGCCGATCTCGCGGACGGCGGCCACCGAGTTGCGGGTCGAAGCCTGGATCAGGCCGACATTCTCGCTGATCTCGGCGGTTGCCTTCGCGGTCTGCCCGGCCAGCGCCTTGACCTCGTGCGCGACCACCGCGAAGCCGCGGCCGGCGTCCCCGGCGCGAGCGGCTTCGATAGTGGCGTTGAGCGCGAGCAGATTTGTCTGCTCGGCGATCGCCTGGATCAGGCTCAAGACGCCGTCGATGCGCTGGGTGGTGGCGGCGAGGCTCTCGATCTCGGTGATCGACCGGTCGGTGCGCGCGCCGGCCTGATCGACCGCGCCGGACGACTGCTTGACCTGACGGCCGATCTCCTCGACCGAGGCGGAGAGCTCTTCGGCTGCGCCCGCGACCGCGGAGACGTTGCTCGAGGCCTGTTCGGTCGCGCCTGCCGCCGCAACCGCCCGGCCGTTGGCATCCGATGCGACGGTCGCGATGGTCTGCGCGGTTTGACGCATCGTCGCAGCGTTGTCGTGCACCGCGCGGAGCACCTCACTGATGGTGCCGCGGAACGTCTCGACGAAGCTCTCGATATGCCGGCCGCGGGCGTCGCGGGCCTCGGAGTCCTGCACGACCTGGGCATTGAGGCTGCGATTGCGATCCATCGCCTCCTGGAAGACCTTGATGGCGCGCGCCAGCGCGCCGATCTCGTCGCCGCGCCCGACATGGGGCACCTCGACATGGTCGTCGCCCTCGGCGACGCGCTTGATGGTGGTGGTGATCTGCGACAGCGGCCGGGCCACCGAGCGGGCGATGATCAAGACGCCGAGCACCACCACGATCAGGGCGGCGGCGCCGAGCCCGGTCAGCAACAGCGCCAGCTCGCGGTTGGTGTCGGTCTGCTGCGCCAGCTTCTTGCTGCGCTCGGCATAGACCTTGGAGAGCGCCTCGAGATCCTTGTTCAGCGCGGTGCGCACGTCGCGGTTGGCGTCGTTGTCACCCCACTCACGGCCCGCCGCCGCACCGATCTCGATGCCGCGCCGAACCAGCTCCTTGCGGAACTCGATGAACTGCTCGATGCGCTGCTTGAACACCGCGAACTGAGCGGCGTCGTCGGCCTGCACCAGGGTTTCCCAGTTCTTGACCACGCCGCGGATGCGCTCGTTGAACGCCAGCAGCCCGTCGCCGTACTTCTTCACCGCCGCCGGCTCGGTCGACATGTAGATGCCGCGGGATTCCATCACCACGGCATAGACCAGCGAGTTGACCCGCTCGACATTGAGCGCGGCGCGGCTTGCGAGGTCGACGGCCGCGGTCAGCTCGGCGTTGCGCCGCGCGTTGTAGTCGGACAGGACGGTGATGGCCGCGGTCAGCACCGCAATCAGCGCAAAGGTCGAGTACAGCCTGGCAGCAAGCGAGAATCGGGACGCCATTGGAGGCCGGGACATGGAGATGGGGGATGTGGCGGGGGCAGGCATTGAGGGCACTCCAAGAGGCCGGGGAGTACCATCGGCCGATTAAAGCTTATGCAAAATGTTCATGGATAATTTCTTAACGGGCGAGCCTGACGCGGCTGCAGCTGCTAAAATCCCCAAATAATCACAATGTCTTATGAGGCCCCTGCGTCCGCCGGGTTCCAGCGGTCGGCGGCTGTGTTGAATGACGCGCCGCCATCATCATCATTCATCAACATCCCCGGCACCCAGCGCGAAAGCTGATGGCACGACTTTCGCAAAGAGGTGCTAGGTTACATTGCCCCAGCCCCCGCGACTTTCCCCCATGCTCTATCGTCACACCATCGACGCCACCAACTACGCATTCGACGATTTGCGCATCCTGCTT
The DNA here is from genome assembly GCF_002289535.1 of Bradyrhizobium sp. UFLA03-84. Classification (NCBI taxonomy): domain Bacteria; kingdom Pseudomonadati; phylum Pseudomonadota; class Alphaproteobacteria; order Hyphomicrobiales; family Nitrobacteraceae; genus Bradyrhizobium; species Bradyrhizobium sp. UFLA03-84. Next base: position 1,603,427 of record NZ_NSJY01000013.1, read on the forward strand.
GCCAAGGCCTCGCCGCCACGGTCGGGCGACCGGCTGGCCGGCATCGCGGCCGATAGTGCCGCGGAGATGATCGCCGCGCGGCTCGCGCTCGCCAACGTTCCGCTCAAGCAATTCCTCGACGAGCCGGTCATCCCCTATGAGGACGACGAAGTCACCCGCCTGATCCTCGACAGCCACGACGTCGCCGGCTTCCTGCCGGTGTCGTCGCTCACCGTCGGCGGCTTTCGCGACTGGCTGCTGTCGGATGCCGCCACCGGTGACGCGATCAGCCGGATCTCGCGCGGCATCACGCCGGAGATGGTGGCCGCGGTGTCGAAGCTGATGCGCAATCAGGATTTGATTCTGGTCGCCAGGAAATGCGAGGTCACGACCCGCTTCCGCAACACTATAGGCCTGCGCGGGCGCATGAGCACGCGGCTGCAGCCGAACCATCCTTTCGACGATGCCAAGGGCATCACCGCCTCGATTCTCGACGGGCTGCTGCTCGGATCCGGCGATGCCTGCATCGGCATCAATCCGGCGAGCGACGATCCTAACGTCATCGGCAGCCTGCTGCGGCTGTTGGACGATGTCATCACCCGGCTCGGGATTCCGACGCAGGGCTGCGTGCTCACTCACGTCACGACCACGCTCGGACTGATCGGGCAGGGCGTGCCGGTCGATCTCGTGTTCCAGTCGATCGCCGGCACCGAGGCCGCCAATCGCAGTTTCGGCGTCGACCTCTCGCTGTTGCGGGAGGCGCGGGAAGCCGGGCTGTCGCTCCGGCGCGGCACCGTCGGCGACAATGTGATGTATTTCGAGACCGGGCAGGGCTCGGCGCTGTCGGCCAACGCCCATCACCAGGTCGACCAGCAGACCTGCGAGGCGCGGGCCTATGCGGTGGCGCGTGCGTTTGATCCGTTGCTCGTCAACAGCGTGGTCGGCTTCATCGGTCCCGAATACCTCTATGACGGCAAGGAAATCATCCGCGCCGGGCTGGAGGATCATTTCTGCGGCAAGCTGCTCGGCCTGCCGCTCGGGATCGACGTCTGCTACACCAATCACGCCGAGGCCGATCAGGACGACATGGACAATCTCCTGACGCTGCTTGCCGCCGCCGGCGTGAACTTCATCATGGGTGTGCCGGGCGCCGATGACGTGATGCTGAACTATCAGTCGACATCGTTTCACGATGCGCTCTACATCCGCGACGTGTTCGGCCTGAAGCGGGCGCCGGAATTCGACGACTGGCTGGTGCGCGCAGGCCTTGCCGGGCAGGACTACCGCCTCGCCGGCGATACGGGGCAGCTGCCCGACCTCGCTGCCCGGCTCCTGACCTGACGGGATAGCAAAATTCTGCAGAGCAACTATCTCGGCGTTGTGACGTTGGTAAGTGCCACAATGTTGAAGAATTTCTGGCCCAGCGTTCCACGCCATGGTTAGATTTGCGGGTGCTTCGGGGTCGATTGATGAGAGCTGAGGGCATAGAGACAGTACGACGTATCCTCTGCGTCTTTCCGCGCTATACGTCGTCGTTTGGCACCTTCGAGCACGCCTACCCCCTGACCGACGGCGTCAAGGCGTTCATGCCGCCGCAGGGTCTGCTGCTGATTGCCGCATACCTCCCCGAGAATTGGCCGGTCCGTTTCGTCGACGAGAACCTGCGTCCGGCCACGACGGAAGATTTCGAGTGGGCGGACGCGGTGTTCGTCAGCGGTATGCACATCCAGCGCCAGCAGATGAACGACATCTGCCACCGCGCGCATGACCATGATCTCGTGGTCGCGATCGGCGGGCCGTCCGTCAGCGCGTGCCCGGACTATTATCCCTCATTCGACTACCTTCATGTCGGCGAGCTCGGCGATGCGACCAACGAGCTGATCAGGCGCCTCGCGGAAGACACAAGGCGTCCCGACCAGCAGGTGGTGCTGACGACCCTCGACCGGCTGCCGATGACGGATTTCCCGCTGCCGGCCTATGAGCTTGCCGAAACCAAGAAGTACTTCCTCGGCAGCATCCAGTTCTCCTCTGGTTGCCCCTATCAGTGCGAGTTCTGCGACATTCCCGGGCTCTATGGCCGCAATCCGCGGCTGAAGTCGCCGCAGCAGATCATCGCCGAGCTCGACAAGCTGCGCGCATGTGGTGCGACCGACACCGTCTATTTCGTCGATGACAATTTCATCGGCAACCGCAAGGCGGCGAGCGAGCTGCTGCCGCATCTGATCGAATGGCAGAAGCGGACCGGTTATGTCACGCGCCTCGCCTGCGAGGCGACGCTCAACATCGCCAAGCGGCCCGAGATCCTGGAGAAGATGCGCGAAGCGTTCTTCGTGACGATCTTCGTTGGCATCGAGACGCCTGATCCCGACGCGCTGAAAGCCATGCACAAGGATCAGAACATGATGGTTCCGATCCTGGAGGGTGTGCGCACCATCAACTCCTTCGGCATGGAGGTCGTCTCCGGCATCATCATGGGGCTCGACACCGACAAGCCCCAGACCGGTGACGCGCTGATCTCCTTCGTCGAAGAGTCGCGGATTCCGCTGCTCACGATCAATCTGCTGCAGGCATTGCCGAAGACGCCGCTGTGGGATCGGCTCGAAAAGGCAGGGCGGCTGGTCCATGACGATGGCCGCGACTCCAATGTCGAGTTCCTGCTGCCCTATGAGGACGTGGTGAGTTCCTGGCGCAAATGCATGGAGATCGCCTACGAGCCGAAGAAGCTGTTCGAGCGCTATCTGCATCAATGCAACTTTACCTATGCCAACCGCATCAAAGTGCCGGTCAGCCCGGAGATGAAGAGCTGGGCCAACATCCGCCGCGGCCTCATCATGCTGCGCAACATCTTCTGGAAGGTCGGCGTGCTCGGCGACTACAGGCGCGTGTTCTGGAAGTTTGCGCTCGGCAGGCTCAAGCGCGGCGATATCGAGGGGCTGATCTCGGCGACGCTGGTTGCGCACCATCTGATCACGTTTGCGCGCGCAGCCTCCAGCGGCCGGCAGAATGCTTCGAACTACTCGATCCGGCTGCGCGAGGCTTCCGTTCCCGCCGAATGACAGCATGACGACACCGCCGGCGCCATCGTCCCCTTCGCTACCCGATTTGCGTGACCTCACGCCGGCGCGCGTCGGCCTCGGCCGCTCCGGAGCAAGCCTGCCGACCGACGCGCTGCTCTCGTTCACGCTCGACCACGCCCGCGCGCGCGACGCCGTTCACGCGGCGTTCGAGATCAGCAGCATTGCGGCCGGTCTTGCCGGCCTCGGCATCACGGCCCGCGAGGTCTCGAGCCAGGCGCACGACCGGCGTGACTATCTGCGCCGGCCGGATCGCGGGCGCATGCTGGACTCCGCGTCGCGGCGATCGCTGGAGAGCAGCGGCATCACCGCCTGCTCCTGCGCCATCGTGATCGGAGACGGCCTGTCGCCGACCGCGGTCAATGTGCACGCCGTCGAATTGATCCGGCATCTCCTGCCGCGGCTTGCGGCCGACAAGATCGATGCCGGTGCTGCGATCGTGGCGTCCGGTGCGCGCGTTGCGCTCGGCGACGAGATCGGCGCAATCCTCGGCGCGCGCATGTTGGTGATGCTGATCGGCGAACGGCCCGGTCTTTCCGCGCCGGACAGTCTGGGCGCCTATCTCACCTTTGCACCGCGGATCGGCCTCACCGATGCCGATCGCAACTGCGTCTCCAACATCCACCGTGCCGGACTGAGCTATGCGGAAGCCGCATTCAGGATCGCTTGGCTTGTGCGCGAGGGGCTGGCCCGCCAGATCACCGGGGTCGCGTTGAAGGATGAAAGCGGCGGTGGATCGTCACAGAATGCGCTCACAGGGTGTGGCAAATCGGATACTTAGTGGTGGCGATCGCCGGTTCCCCGTCGATTTGTCTCGACGCTCGCGCTTGCGACCAAGAGGGCAGACGGGTAAAACCGGCGCCGGTCAATATTCGCGTGTTTTCAAGGACTAGCGCCGATCAGTTGCGCTCACCCGCCTCATTCGCGCCCCTAGACCCAAGCTAGACAGATTGAGCCGTTTCAGAACTGGACAGGGCATGCTCGAGAAGAATTCCGAAAGTCAGGTCCACGTCGAGAAGGTCGAAGAGCCGCGGTCGGGTCCCAGCATCGCGTTCGGGATCGAGCGTCTCGGCCTGATCCCGATGCGGGCGCCGATCCTGTCCTGCATCGTGCTCGTTCTGCTGCTGGTCGGCGCCGTGTTCGGCGTGCATCGGATCAAGATCGACGATTCGTTGTCGCAGCTGTTCCGGTCCAACTCCAAGGACTACAAGCAATACGAGGCGGTGACCAAGCGTTTCCCGGCGACCGAGTTCGACGTCCTCGTCGTGGTCGAAGGCAAGACGCTGCTTGAGCGCGACAACCTCGGCAAGCTGCGCGACATGGTCACCGATCTGCAGCTCGTCGACGGCGTGCGCGGCCTGGTCTCGCTGTTCTCGGCGCGCCAGGCGCCGGAGCGCGGCAAGCTGCCGGCGGCGCTGTTCCCGAACGAGCTTCCGGAGGGCGCGGCCTACGACAAGTTCGTCGAGACCGTCAAAAGCAACGAGATCATCCGCGGCAAGTTGTTGTCGGAGGACGGCACGCTTGCGCTGATCGTGCTGTCGCTCGAGCCCGAGGTGGTCGGCAGCAACAAGCTCGGCAAGGTGATCGGTGACATCAGGAAGATCATGGCCGACGATCTCGGCGGCAGCGGGCTCAATGCCCAGCTGTCCGGCGTGCCGGTCATGCAGCTCGAGATCCGCAACGCGGTCGAGCGCGACGGCCTGACCTATAATATTCTCGGCATCCTCGCCGGCTGTATCATCGCCATCATCTTCTTCCGGAAGATCTCCTTCATGGTGGCGGCGGCGTTCCCGCCGATGATCGCGATCCTGCTCGCGCTCGGTGGCCTCGGCTGGGCCAATTTCAATCTCAACATGTTCCTCAACGTGATGACGCCGCTCATCATGGTGATCAGCTTCTCCGACTCGATGCAGCTGACATTCGCGGCGCGCGACCGGCTGATTGCGGGGCAAGACAAGTTCACCGCCTTCAAGAACGCCGTGCTGGTGGTCGGGCCGGCCTGCGTGCTGACGCACGGAACGGCCGGCATTTCCTTCATCGCGCTGCAGTTCTCGGATTCCGACCTGATCCGCAAATTCGGCGAGGCCGGGCTTGCTGCCACCATCATCGCGCTGGTTGCGGTGCTGTCACTGGTGCCGGTGTTCGGCATCCTGCTGGTGCGCAACGAGAAGCTGTTTGCGGTCAAGTTCCAGAGCGCCGATGCCGGCGTGCAGGCGCTGCGCAATTTCTGCTACTGGATCGCGGTGCGCATGGTCGGCCGTCCCGGGCTGTTCAGCCTGCTTGCGCTGATCGTCGTCGGCGGCCTCGGCATAATCTATGCCAACCTCGAGCCGCGTTACCGGCTCGCCGACCAGGTGCCGGACAAGCGGCAGGCGGTCGCGGCGTCGAATCGGCTCGACGCCAAGCTGACCGGCGCCAATCCGGTCGATGTGCTGATCGAATTCCCCAAGGGGCAATCGCTCTACTCGCCGGAGACGTTGAAAACGATCGCCGACGTGCATGCGATGGTCGAGGAGTCTGCCGGCGTCGGCAACGTCTGGTCGCTGGAAACCCTGCGGCGCTGGCTTGCCGAAAAGGCCGGCAGCAACGACGTCGCGACGCTGAAGGAATATGTCGACCTGATCCCCGAGCATCTGGTGCGGCGGTTCATCGACAAGAATCAGGACGCGGTCGTGGTGTCGGGCCGCGTTCCGGATCTGGACTCGAGCCAGTTGCTTCCGGTCGTGAACAAGCTCGATCACTCGCTCGACAAGGTGCGTGCCGAGCATCCCGGTTACGAGATCGCGGTGACCGGCCTGTCGGTGATCGCCGCGCGCAACAGCGCCAACATGATCGAGAAACTCAACCACGGCCTCACCATCGAGTTCTTGCTGGTCGCGATCTTCATCGGGCTCGCGTTCCGCTCCGTGGTGGTGATGTTCTCCTGCATCCTGCCGGGCATTTTCCCGGTGGTGCTGTCAGGCACCGTGCTGTGGCTGCTCGGGGAGGGGCTACAATTCGCAAGCGTCGTGGCATTGACCGTGTCGTTCGGCCTTGGCCTCTCCGCCACCATCCACTTCCTCAACCGGCTGCGGCTCGAAACCAAGCCGGGTGTGACGCCGGAGCTCGCGGTGGAGCGCGCCACCGTCCTGGTCGGTCCCGCACTGATCCTGACCACGGTGGTGCTGGCCTGCGGTCTCGTGGTCACGGTGTTCTCCGACCTGCCGTCACTGCGCCTGTTCGGCTGGCTCAGCGCATTCTCGATGGTGGCGGCCCTGGTCGCGGACCTCTTTATCCTGCGGCCGACCTCGATGTTCCTGATCAACCTGTCGCAAAAGCTCCGCGGCAAGGGCGGGCAGCCGGCGCCGATCGAAAAGGCCTGATCGACCGACAGCAAAAACGTAAAAAAGGCCCGGTTCCGAAGTGCTCGGAACCGGGCCTTTCTGTTTGTTAGCGAAATCGATCGGGAGCGTCAGGTCTTGGTCATGGTGATCGTGACGCCGCGGATCTCGCCCTTGGAGTCGATCTGCACGACCTGCTTGGAGCCGTTGGTCTGCAGGTTCAGGTTCGCGGCGAAGCCGGATGCCTCGACGAACACGTCGATCCGCCCGCCGCCCGCGGTACCCTGCAGATTGCCGAAGATGTTGCGGCTCGCCTCGCTCCAGTTGCCGGAGATCCGGTCGCCCTGGCTGGTGACGTCGCTGGAGAGGTCGAACTTGTAGCTGTCGCTGGCGCAATGCAGCGATTGCTTCAGGCTCATGCCGGATGGCGCGACCTTGTAGTCCGCCTTGCAACGAATGCGTTCGGTCGTGCCGTTGGACAACGCCACCGTGCCCGTTCCGGTCCAGGAGCCGGCAAAACCGGCAAACGGACCGCTGGCCTGGGCATGGACCGCGGAGGCAGACAGCATCAGAGCGGCGCCGACGCCGATAGCGCGGAGGGCCTGGCCATAAAGGCTGGAACCAAACAGTTTCATTGTGAATTTCCCATCAAAATCAACGCCTCCTTTGCAAGAAAGCGTCTCGCCGCATCGAAGGTTTAGTGTCACCCAAGAATGTTAGGTTCAAACGACAGAGGCGACGCGCGCGACGCCTTTTCATCATCGAACAGAATCAGAAACCGTTGACCTCATCATGGCATCTAGCTTTGCGCGAGTATCATCCGCAATAGCCAAACGCGACAAAGTGATAGTGCGAATTTATCTTGTTTATCAATAGCTTAAGTGGGGGTTTACAGCGCCGTAAATTTAGCCGCATTTAGCAGTGCTTGTCGTCAATCCGTTGCCGCGTTACGTGGCGTCTGCAATCCCCAAAATCCGTCCCGGCCATGCCGAAACGCTTTCGGGAACAGATTTTCTGCTGTCGGAAATGAAGGAATACGATGCGTAAATTTCTCTTGGCACTTGCCCTGTTGTCGATCCCGCTCGCGTCCAGCGCCGTCGCCCAGCAGCAGCAGGGACGCGGTACACCCGATGAGCAGAAGGCCTGCACGCGCGACGTGCAGCGTCACTGCCGCTCCGTCATCGATCAGGGCGACTTCACCATTCTCGCCTGCCTGCAGCAGAACCGCAGCAAGATCAGCGCCGCCTGCGACCAGGTGCTGAAGACCCACGGCCAATAAGACCGAATTCAGGTCTCAAGGGACCGCTATCGACACCGCGGCTGGCAGCCATGCCGGCCGCGGCCACATATGCTGGCGGTCACAGATGGCATTGGTTTTGGTGGCGTATTCCCCTATATGGGGCTCGCAAATCCCCCGCATGCGCCCAGACGGTTCGCGCCTGCGTCGTGCCATGACCAGTGTAGCCCAAATTTCCCATGACCACCGCGAGCGACCTGCGATCCGGAAAGACCCACCGCGACGAGAATTTTCCCGTCGCGTCGTGGATCATTCATCCGCGGCATCGCGCCCTGATCCTGGCCTTCTATAATTTCGTCCGCACTGCTGACGATATCGCCGATCACGCCACGCTGCCGCCTGAGGAGAAGCTGCGCTATCTCGACCTCATGGAGGCCGAGCTGCTCGGCAATGGCGACAGCCAGAAGGAAGCCGTCAGCCTGCGCCGGGCCCTCGCCGAGCGCGGTATGCCGCCGCGGCATGCGCTCGACGTGCTGGTGGCGTTCCGCCTCGACGTCACCAAGCTGCGCTATGAAAATTGGGACGACGTGATCGACTATTGCCGCTACTCGGCGATGCCGGTCGGGCGGTTCATGCTCGACGTGCATGGCGAAGATACCTCGACCTGGGCCGCATCGGATGCGCTCTGCGCCGCCTTGCAGATCAACAATCATCTGCAGGACTGCGGCAAGGACTACCGCAACCTGAACCGCGTCTACCTGCCGCGCGATGCGCTTGCCGTCGCGGGCGCAACGGTCGAGATGCTCGGCGAGGCGAAGTCACAGCCGGCGCTGCTCAAATGCCTGCAGGCGCTCGCGGTGCGCACCGAGACGCTGCTTGTGCAAAGCAAGTCACTTGCCGCCCAGGTGAAGGACTTCAGGCTCGGGCTGGAAATTTCCGTGATCCAGGCGTTCGCCGACAAGATCGTCAACATGCTGAAGGTGCGCGATCCGCTCAGCGAGCGCGTGCATTTGAGCAAGGTTGAACTGCTGCTGCAGAGCCTTGGCGGCGTTGCCGGCGAGACCGCGCAGCGCGCGACCGGACGGCGTGCGGTCTCCAAGACGGCGGCAGGCGCATGAGTGCTGAGGCGGCGGCCAACGCGAACTACGGAAGCACTGCGTCGGGCAGCTCGTTCTATGCCGCGATGCGCATCCTGCCGCACGCGCAGCGCGAGGCGATGTTCCAGATCTACAGCTTCTGCCGGCAGGTCGACGACATCGCCGATTCCGACGGCCCGCGGCCGGAGCGCCTGGCCGCGTTGCAGCAGTGGCGCGACGATATTGACGCGCTCTATGCCGGCCGTCCGCCGGAACGCCTCAAGGACTATGTCGGCTCGGTGAAGACCTTCGGCCTGAAGCGCGAGGATTTCGTCGCGATCGTCGACGGCATGGAGATGGACGTGCCGCAGGACATCCGCGCGCCGGATCTTGCGACGCTCGACCTGTATTGCGATCGCGTCGCGAGCGCGGTCGGCCGGCTATCGGTGCGCGTGTTCGGCCTCCCCGAGGAGGACGGCATCCAGCTCGCCTATCACCTCGGCCGCGCGTTGCAGCTCACCAACATCCTGCGCGACATCGACGAGGATGCCGGTCTCGGCCGGCTCTATTTGCCGCGCGAATGGCTCTGGCATGCCGGCATCACCAACAACGACCCGGCCCGCGTCACCGCCGACCGCGCGCTGCCGAAGGTGTGTGCGCCGCTCGCCGAGCGCGCCAAGATGCATTTCCAGAAGTCCGACGAGATCATGAAGCGCAATTCGCGCCGCGCCGTGCGCGCGCCGCGGATCATGTCGAAATACTACCGCGCGATCCTCGATCTGTTGATTGCGCGCGGCTTCGCCGCCCCGCGTGCGCCGGTGCGTGTGTCCAAGGCGGCCAAGATCGGCATTCTTCTTCGTTACGCGATCATCTGATGCAAAAGACCGTTCATATCATCGGTGCCGGTATTTCCGGCCTCTCCGCCGCCGTGCGGCTCGCCAATGCCGGCTACAAGGTCGCCGTCCACGAGGCGACGCAGCAGGCCGGCGGCCGCTGCCGCTCCTATTTCGACGCCGCCACCAATCTCACCATCGACAATGGCAACCACCTGCTGCTGTCGGGCAATCGCCACGCGCTGAGCTATGCGCGTTCGATCGGCACCGAGGCCGGCCTCGTGGGGCCTGCGCGCGCGCAGTTTCCATTCGTCGATCTGGCCTCGGGCCAGCGCTGGCAGCTCGATCTCGGCGACTCCCGCCTGCCGCTGTGGGTATTCGACGAGGCGCGCCGCGTCCCCGACACGACCTTGCGCGACTACCTCGCATTGGCGCCGCTGGCCTGGGCCGGCACCGAGGCGCTGGTCGGCAACACCATTCCCTGCAAGGGCACGCTGTACGACCGCCTGGTGCAGCCGCTGCTGCTTGCCGCGCTGAACGTCGATCCGCCGGAGGGCTCGGCCGGGCTTGCCGGCGCCATCGTGCGCGAGACGCTGCTCGCGGGCGGCCAGGCCTGCCGTCCGCTGATCGCACGCGACGGCCTGAGCTCGGTCCTGATCGAGCCGGCCGTGAAGCTGCTGCAGGACCGTGGCCACAGCGTCCAGTTCAGTCACGAATTGCGTACGCTCGGCATGTCCGGTGATCGTGTCACGGAGCTCGATTTTGGCGGCGGCGACAAGATCGCGCTGGCGGCCGGCGATGCTGTCGTGCTGGCGGTGCCGCCGCGCGCTGCGGCCTCGCTGCTGCCCGGTTTGAAGACGCCGACCAAATTCCGCGCCATCGTGAACGCGCATTTCCGCGTCGATCCGCCGCGCGACGCCGCGGCCATTCTCGGCGTCGTCGGCGGCCTCGTGGAGTGGCTGTTCGCATTCCCGCAACGGCTGTCGGTGACGATTTCGAACGGCGACCGCCTGGTCGACATGCCGCGAGAGGAACTCGCGCAGGCAATCTGGCGGGATATCTGCAAGGCTTCGGGCGTGTCCGGCGACCTGCCGCCCTGGCAGATCGTGCGCGAGCGCCGTGCCACATTTGAGGCGACGCCGGAGCAGAACGCACTGCGTCCGGGGGCCGTAACGGCGCAAAAAAACCTGTTCCTTGCCGGCGATTGGACTGCTACCGGGTTGCCGGCAACCATCGAGGGATCGGTGCGATCCGGTGATCGCGCCGCAGATCTGGTTCTGGCCAGGCGATAGATTCGACCCGTTGGAGCATTTTCGGGCGCCGCGGTTACTGGTGCGCATCAGGAAAATGCGACCAAGCAAATGGATGAGAGCCTGATCCGATTCAATCGGATCATGCTCGGAAGCGGATGCGGCTTTCGATCAGCCGGTCCGCGATGAAGAGGATATCGAGCGAAATGCTTTCGAGAGATCACGGCGTTGCAGTCGACCCGGTCGCGCTGGAGAAGAGCATCTCCAAGGCAACCGAAGCGCTGCTCGGCTATCGCCAGTCCGACGGGCACTGGGTGTTCGAGCTCGAGGCCGACAGCACCATTCCGGCCGAGTACGTCCTGCTGCGTCACTATCTCGCCGAACCCGTCGATGCCGCCCTCGAGGCCAAGATCGGCAACTATCTGCGCCGCGTCCAGGGTGCGCATGGCGGCTGGCCGCTGGTGCATGACGGCCCGTTCGACATGAGCGCCAGCGTGAAGTCGTACTTCGCGCTGAAGATGATCGGCGATTCCGTCGACGCGCCGCACATGGTGCGGGCGCGCGAGGTGATCCGCTCCCGCGGCGGCGCTTCGGGCAGCAACGTGTTCACGCGCTTCCTGCTCGCGCTCTATGGCGTCGTCACCTGGCGCGCGACGCCGGTGCTGCCGATCGAGATCATGCTGCTGCCGATGTGGTCGCCGTTCCACATCAACAAGATCTCCTACTGGGCGCGCACCACGATGGTGCCGCTGATGGTGCTCGCCGCGCTGAAGCCGCGCGCGAAGAATCCGAAGGGCGTCGGCATCGACGAACTCTTCCTGGAAGATCCGAAATCGGTCCGCATGGCGCCGAAGGCGCCGCATCAGAGCGCGAGCTGGTTCTATCTGTTCCGCTCGCTCGACGCCGTGCTGCGCGTGATCGAGCCGATGTTTCCGAAGAGTCTGCGCCAGCGCGCGATCGACGCCGCGCTCGCCTTCACCGAAGAGCGGCTGAACGGCGAAGACGGCATGGGCGCGATCTATCCGCCGATGGCCAACATCGTCATGATGTACGAGGCGCTCGGCAAGGACGAGAGTTTCCCGCCGCGCGCGATCACCCGCCGCGGCATCGACAAGCTGCTCGTGATCGGCGACGACGAGGCCTACTGCCAGCCCTGCGTCTCGCCGGTGTGGGACACCGCGTTGACCTGCCACGCGCTGCAGGAAGCGGGCGGCGACGACACCTTCGCCAAGGCCAAGCAGGGTCTCGACTGGCTGAAGCCGCGCCAGGTGCTGGAGCTGAAGGGCGACTGGGCGGTCAAGGCGCCGGGCGTCCGTCCCGGCGGCTGGGCGTTCCAGTACAACAACGACCACTATCCCGATCTCGACGATACCGCCGTGGTGGTGATGGCGATGGATCGCGTGCGGCGTCACACCGGTACCCGCGAATATGACGAGGCGATCGCGCGCGGCCGCGAATGGATCGAGGGCCTGCAGAGCCGCGACGGCGGCTGGGCGGCGTTCGACGCCAACAACCTCGAATATTACCTCAACAACATCCCGTTCTCGGATCACGGCGCATTGCTCGATCCGCCGACCGAGGACGTCACCGCGCGCTGTATCTCGATGCTGGGCCAGCTCGGCGAGACCGCCGAGAGCAGCAAGGCGATGGCCGACGGCATTGCCTATCTGCGCCGCACCCAGCTGGCCGAGGGCTCCTGGTACGGCCGCTGGGGCCTGAACTACGTCTACGGCACCTGGTCGGTGCTCTCGGCGCTAAATGTCGCAGGGATCGACCGCAACGACCCGATGGTCCGGAGGGCGGTCGATTGGCTGGCGTCGGTCCAGAATCAGGACGGCGGCTGGGGCGAGGACGCCGTCAGCTACCGGCTGGACTACAAGGGCTACGAAGTTGCGCCATCGACCTCCTCGCAAACGGCATGGGCCTTGCTTGGATTGATGGCGGCTGGAGAGGTCGAAAACCCCGCCGTTGCGCGGGGGGTGGAGTACCTAAAGGCAACACAGACGGAAAAAGGGCTGTGGGACGAGCAGCGATACACCGCTACGGGGTTTCCGCGGGTATTTTACTTGCGATATCATGGCTACTCGAAGTTCTTTCCGCTCTGGGCGCTGGCGCGGTATCGGAATCTGAGAAGCACCAATAGCAGGGTGGTAGGGGTCGGGATGTGATTGTTGAGGCGGGGGCCGCCGAGTCCGTGGGCAGAATTGATCCTCGGCCGGTACTGATTGTGACTGGATTGGTGCAGGAGGCCCGGATCGCGGCAGGCCCCGGCATGATTGTGATTTGCAGCTCGAGCGACTCGCAGCAACTGCGTGAACTGCTGGCAACGCTGGATCCGAAGACTTTCCGTGGCGTGATTTCGTTCGGCGTGGCCGGCGGACTCGACCCGTCGCTCAAGTCGGGCGACGTCGTGGTCGCGACTGAGGTGATGTCGGGCGATACGCGCTTCCTGGCCGCATCGGCCCTGAATGAGGAGATGATCGCCAGCGCCGCGCTGAAGCGGCGCAGGATCGTCCGTGGCGGCCTCGCCGGCGTGGAAGAGGTGATCGCGGCAAAGGCCTGCAAGGCCGCGCTGCGCTCGATGACGGGCGCCGCTGCAGTCGATATGGAGAGCCATATCGCGGCAGCCTATGCCGCCAAAGCGGGCATTCCGTTCGCCGCGCTGCGCGTGATCAGCGATCCCGCGCACCGGGCGCTGCCGGAACTGGCGAAATCCGCGGTGAAGCCGAACGGCGACATCGACCTGCGCAAGGTGCTGCGCGGCATCGCGCGCAATCCGCGCACGTTGCGGGCGCTGGTGTCGACCGGGATCGACTTCAACCGCGCGCTGCGCTCGCTGCGCAGCTGCCGCGGCTTCCTGCTCGGCAACGAGGTGCTGATGCCGGTGGACGATGTGCTGATCACGGCGAAGGCAGCCTAAGCCGCCGTCCCGGGTCGGGAGCTCGTCCCGCCAGGCTCCAAAGCAAGCTCAAAAACAAAGGCCCGATCGCATCGCGATCGGGCCTTTTGCTTTGGTGTGCCGGGCGACGCGCTTTACGCGGCCGTGGAAGCCTTCTGCTGCTGCTTGGCAGCTGCAGCCTCGTCGCGGCGGATCTCAGAGAGCTTCTTCTCGACCTGCTCGGCGAAGATGTACTGCGCCGGGCGCTGCTTCGACATGTCGATCTCCGGCGCCATCGGACCCGAGGTCTTGATGCCGCGCAGCGCGACCCACATCGCCTTCAGCGGATTGTTGATCGCAGCGGTGGCCGCAGTCGGCTCGTAGCCGCAATGGGCCATACAGTCGGCGCACTTCTCGTACTTGCCGGTGCCGTAGGTGTCCCAATCGGTGGTGTCCATCAGCTCCTTGAAGGTCTTGGCGTAGCCTTCACCGAGCAAATAGCAGGGCTTCTGCCAGCCGAAGATGTTGCGCGCCGGCATGCCCCAGGGCGTGCACTCGTATTCCTGGTTGCCGGCGAGGAAGTCCAAAAAGAGCCCGGAATGCATGAAGTTCCACTTCTTGCCCTTGCCGAGCGCAAAGACGTCGCGGAACAGCTTCTTGGTCTTGGTGCGGTTGAGGAAGTGCTCCTGGTCGGGCGCGCGCTCATAGGCGTAACCCGGCGACATCGAGACGCCGACGCCGAGCTCGGTCGTGAAGTCGAGGAACTTGGCGATCTCCTCGGCCGGGTGGCCGTCGAAGATGGTGGCGTTGACGTTGACCGTGAAGCCGCGCGCCTTCGCCGCCTTGATCGCGGAGACGGCGCGATCGAACACGCCCTTCTGCGACACCGCCTTGTCGTGATGGTCCTTCAGGCCGTCGAGATGCACCGAGAAGAACAGGTAGGGCGACGGCTCGAACAGGTCGAGCTTCTTCTCGAGCAGCAGCGCATTGGTGCACAGCGAGACGAACTTCTTGCGCGCCACGAGGCCGCGCACGATCTCGCCGATCTCCTTGTGGATCAGCGGCTCGCCGCCGGGGATCGCCACCATCGGCGCGCCGCATTCATCGGCCGCGTCCCAGCATTCCTGCGCGGTCATGCGGCGATTGAGGATCGCATCGGGATAGTCGATCTTGCCGCAGCCGACGCAGGCGAGGTTGCAGCGGAACAAGGGTTCGAGCATCAGCACGAGCGGATAGCGTTTGCGGCCAAGCAGCTTCTGCTTGATCAGATAACCGCCGATACGCATTTCCTTGAAGAACGGTATAGCCATTAGACGATTTTCTTTCTGCACTTATCAAAGGGAAGTGGGTTCAGATCAGCCCGCAGTCAGTTCGGCTGGCAGCCGGAATTCGATATTCTCTTCGCGGCCCGGAACAACCGAGACCGAGACCGGTCCGATGCGCCGCAGGGCCTCAATCACATCGTCGACCAGAACTTCGGGTGCCGACGCACCCGCCGTAATGCCGACGGCCTTGGCATCCTTCAGCCAGTCCGGGTTGAGCTCGCTCCCATCGGCAATGAGATAACTCGCGACGCCGACCTCGGTGCCGATTTCACGAAGCCTGTTCGAGTTGGAACTATTGGCGGCCCCCACCACCAAAATGACGTCCACCAGCTTGCTCAGGTCCCTTACCGCAGATTGGCGGTTCTGTGTCGCATAGCAGATATCCCTGATGTCCGGGCCTTGAATATCTGTAAATTTTGCCTGAAGGGCCGCGATGATGTCCCTGGTGTCGTCCACGGACAGGGTGGTCTGGGTGATGTAGGCGACCGGAGTATCGGTCGGCAGCCGCAATTCCGCCACATCCTGGACGCTCTGGACCAGCAGGACCGGTCCCGGAACCTGGCCCATGGTGCCCTCGACCTCGGGGTGACCGGCATGCCCGATCAGGATCAGGGCGCGGCCCTTCGAGATATAGCGTTTGCCCTGGTTGTGGACCTTGGTGACGAGCGGGCAGGTGGCATTGAGCACGGGCAGGTCGCGGGCTTCCGCCTCCTCCTCGACGCTCCTGGCGACGCCATGGGCACTGAAGACGGTCACCGCCTTGGCCGGCACCTCCGACAGGTCCTCGACGAAGATCGCGCCCTTCTTCTTCAGGCTTTCCACCACGTGCTTGTTGTGAACGATCTCGTGGCGGACGTAGACCGGCGGGCCATACTTCGCGAGCGCGCGTTCGACGATTTCGATCGCGCGCACGACGCCCGCGCAGAAGCCGCGCGGCTGAGCAAGAAACACTTCCATCGGTCGTCCGTTACGCAAATTGCACCAGCCTCATTCCAAGCCTTGCTTCCAAGTCCTGCTTCCAAGCCCTGCGGCCTTTTCGGCAACGCACTCCGCCAGGTCGGACCTCGCAACGTCAGTTGCAATGTCCGCACCATCTCAGGTCCTGCACGTGATCCGCGCCCTCAAGGGCATGGAAATACAGGGATTTGTGGCAAAAAGGTAGCGCTTCGAGCGGGTGGGCGGCCGGCAAGGAGGGGAATTTGAGGTAATATAGTGTGGATTTCAGGTCCTGCGACCGTCCGTCTCCCTCACTTGTTCGTCACTTTATCGCCCACTGATGCGGTTTATACCGGCACTCATGGCCGATCCTGTGGTTTGGAACCTCCTCGCCATCTCGTCGAGGAAGATAACCAAAACAACATTAGATCGGTCCCGGGAACTCCGCTACAGAGCGGGCGTTTTCGGCCATGCTTCCCCGAGATTAGAAAGAAACGAAGTGCTGACAAATATTGTCGTCTCCGTTGTTAGGACCTGTACGCGTTTTGCCCTTCCGGTTGTCATTATCTCTGTGCTGCTGTCGATCGGTGCCGGCTTCTACACGGCCCGCAATTTCTCGATCAACACCGACATCAACAAGCTGATCTCGCCGGATCTCGATTGGCGCAAGCGCGACAACCAGTTCGAGGAAGCCTTTGATCGCGAGCGGCTGATCCTGGCGGTCGTCGAGGCTGCGACGCCCGAGCTGACCAGCTCGGCCGCCAAAGCGCTCACCGCGAAGCTGCAAGCCGACAAGAAGAACTTCGAGGCGATCACCGCGCTCGGCTCCGGTGAGTTCTTCGAGAAGAACGGCCTTTTGTTCCTGCCGACCGAGGAAGTCGGCAAGGTCACCGGCCAGCTCGAATCGGCCGCGCCGTTGATCGAGATCATGGCAGGCGACCCTTCGATTCGCGGCCTAACCGGTGCGCTCGAGACCGGCCTTGCCGGCGTCAAGCGCGGACAGGTCAAGCTCGACAATGCCGCGCCTCCCTTCAACCTGATCTCCGAGACCGTCGAGACCGTCCTCGCCAAGGGCAACGCGACCTTCTCCTGGCGGGAGCTCACCAGCGACAAGCCACTGACCGATTCGGACAAGCGCGCCTTCATCGAGATCAAGCCGATCATCGACTACTCGGCGCTGGAGCCCGGCAAGGCCGCGACCGACGCGATCCGGCAGGCTGCGGCCGACCTGAAATTCCCCACCGAATACCACGCGCGCGTGCGCCTGACCGGACCAGTGCCGATCGCCAACGAGGAATATGCCACCGTGCAGGACGGTGCGATCACCAACGGCATCGGCACCGTGGTGATCGTGCTGATTATCCTCTGGCTGGCGCTGCATTCCGGCAAGATCATCTTCGCCGTATTCGTCAACCTGTTCATCGGCCTTGCCATCACCACGGCAGTCGGCCTGATGATGGTCGGATCGCTGAACCTGCTCTCGATCGCCTTTGCGGTCTTGTTCGTCGGTCTCGGCGTCGACTTCGGCATCCAGTTCAGCGTGCGCTACCGTTCCGAGCGCTACAAGAACGACAATCTGACGTTGGCGCTGGAAAACGCCGCGCGCCGCTCGGCGGTGCCGCTGTCGCTCGCGGCGATGGCGACCGCGGCCGGCTTCCTGTGCTTCCTGCCGACCGACTACAAGGGCATCTCCGAGCTCGGCAAGATCGCCGGCGCCGGCATGTTGGTGGCCTTCGTCACCAGCATCACGGTGCTGCCGGCGCTGCTCGACCTGCTCAACCCGCCCGGCGAGAAGGAGCCGGTCGGCTACGCCTTCCTGGCGCCGCTCGACCACTTCCTGGAGAAGCACCGCGTTCCGATCATCGTCGGCACGCTGCTGGTCACGGTCGCGGGCTTGCCGCTGCTGCACTACATGAAGTTCGACTTCAACCCGATCAATCTGCGCAACAAGCAGGCGGAATCGATCGCCACCTTCCTGGACCTGAGGAAGGACCCGAACACCGGCGCCAACGCCATCAATGTGATGACGCGCTCGGATGCCGACGCCAAGAAGATCGAGGCCAAGCTCGAGAAGCTGCCGGAAGTTTCGCGCGTGATGTCGCTCGACAGCTTCGTGCCGGAGGACCAGCCGGCCAAGCTGAAGCTCATCGCACAGGCGGCCAAGACGCTCGGCCCGGCGCTCAACCCCGACTCGGTCGATCCGGCGCCGTCGGATCAGGAGAATGTCGAGTCGCTGAAGAGCTCGGTCGACAGCCTGCGCAGGACCGCAGGCGACAGCAAAGGGCCGGGTGCGGTTGCCGCGCGCCGGCTTGCCGACGCCCTGCAGAAGCTCGCCGATTCGAACCAGGCAACCCGCGACAAGGCGCAGGACGTCTTCGTCGCGCCGATGAAGATCGTGTTCGACCAGCTTCGCAATACGCTGCAGGCCCAGACCGTCACGCTGCAGAACCTGCCGCCGGAATTGGTCGAGAGCTGGAAGACCAAGGACGGCCTGATGCGTGTCGAGGTCGAGCCGAAGGGCGATCCGAACGACAACGACAATCTGCGCCGCTTCGCCGACGCCGTGCTCGCCGCCGAGCCGACCGCGATCGGCGGACCGGTGTCGATCCTGAAGTCGGGCGATGTCATCGTGAATGCGTTCATCCACGCCGGCATCCTGGCGCTGGTCACGATCAGCCTGCTGCTGTGGCTGGCACTGCGCCGGGTCGTCGACGTGCTGATGACGCTGGTTCCGCTGTTGGTCGCCGGCATCGTCACGCTGGAGATCTGCGTGCTGATCGGGCTGCCGCTCAACTTCGCCAATATCGTCGCATTGCCGCTGCTGCTCGGCGTCGGCGTGGCGTTCAAGATCTACTATGTCACGGCATGGCGGCAGGGCAGGACGAATCTGCTGCAATCGAGCCTGACGCGCGCGATCTTTTTCAGCGCGCTGACCACCGCGACCGCGTTCGGCAGCCTGTGGCTATCCAGTCATCCCGGCACCGCGAGCATGGGCAAGCTGCTTGCGCTCTCGCTCGTCACCACGCTCGCGGCGGTGCTGCTGTTCCAGCCGGCGCTGATGGGCAAACCACGCGAAACCCTCAAGGAAGAGGATATCGCCAACGACGTCACCTGACGCGTTGGCGATCCGCTGTCGATCCGGCTTGGCGGCAGGCGCCGCCGAGCCGCGATTCGTCGCCGAGCGGGACTCGCGCGACGGTATCAGTGCGTAGGGCGCGCGATGTCCGGGAGCAGGCAGATATCGCCGACGGTGTCAGCGGACGCATTGGCGGCGCCCGGAGTACCTGCCGCCTGCTTCTGACCGGGCTTGGTGGCAGGCGCCACGGCGCCGGTGGTCTTCTGCGGCGCAGCCGATTTGGGAGCGGCGCCCTTCGCGGTCGGGGCAGCGGCCGGATTGCCTGCGGCACTCACCGGGATCGGCGGACCGACGCGGGTCCAGGTCTCGCCGCCGCACAGGAAGCCGAGCACGCAGCCCTGGATCTCGAGCTGATCAGTCCCGACCGGCTTGATGGTCGAGCTGTAGAGCTGGCCGTCCTTCGCGTTGTAGACTTGGCCTTCCCACGCGTCGGCGCCGGCCTTCTTCTTCATGTCGATCAGGATCGGCATGCCGAGTGTAGGCCTGCTCTGCTTCGCCGGATCAGGATTGTTCTTATCCTTGCCGCCGGGGGTTTTTTCCCATGACACCGCACCCCACATGTTGCCATTACACTGGGCGACGCGGATGGTGGCGACACCATCTGCGACCTTCCAGTCGCCGGTCGGGTCCGCTGCAAGTGCCGGTGATAATACGGTGGCCAAAAATAAACCTGAAAAGGCTATTGTACGCGCGAAAGTTCTTGGGCAGTGCAACATGGTCCAAACCTGTGCTTAACTAGACGATCCGAGCAGGGGTCAAAACGCCGCTAGCGAGCGTTTTAAGTTGACGAGATGGCCATCAACCGACGTATGTAACGAATGGTAAGTTCCAATTTAGACGTTTCCGAGATTTTTGTGGAGCGGGAGGGGCAGCGCGGTGCCATGCACACGCGTCACCTCAATGAGCAGCTCGTTCGCGTCCTCAAGACCATCGGCTATGACGTCGGCTTCCAGAAGGGGCAAGGCCAATACCTCTTCGATCGTCAGGGGGCTCGTTACCTCGATCTATTGAGCGGATTTGGCGTTTTTGCGATTGGCCGCAATCATCCTGACCTGCGCAAGGCGCTGAAGAGCGTGCTCGACGCCGATCTGCCCAATCTCGTGCAGCTAGATGTCTCGACCCTCGCCGGTGTGCTCGCGGAACGGCTTCTGGAGCATGTTCCATATCTGGACAAGGTGTTTTTCGCCAATTCCGGCGCCGAAACCGTCGAAGCGGCGATCAAGTTCGCGCGTGGCGCGACCGGCCGGCCGGGCATCGTCTATTGCGGGCATTCATTCCACGGCCTGTCCTACGGCGCCCTGTCGCTGACCGATGATACGAATTTCCGCAGCGGCTTCGAGCCGCTGCTGCCGGGTTGCACCCCGATCCCCTACAACGATCTCGAGGCGCTGGAGAAGGCGCTGTCGTCGCGGCAGGTCGGTGCGTTCATCGTCGAGCCGATCCAGGGCAAGGGCGTCAATATGCCCACCGACGAGTTCCTGCCCGGCGCGCTGGCGCTGTGCCGCAAATACGGCACGCTGTTCATCGCCGACGAGATCCAGACCGGCATCGGCCGCACCGGAAAATTCCTCGCGATCGAGCATTGGGGCATCGAGCCCGACATGGTGCTGCTCGCGAAGGCGCTGTCCGGTGGCCACGTGCCGATCGGCGCGCTGCTGACACGCAAGCACATCTTCGACAAGATCTTCAACCAGATGGACCGTGCGGTCGTGCACGGTTCGACCTTCGCCAAGAACGATCTGGCGATGGCCGCCGGCATTGCGACGCTCGATGTCATCAAGGCCGAGAAGCTCGTCGAGAACGCTGCCAAGCGCGGCGCCGAGCTTCGCCTTGCGCTGACGCGCATGGTGCCGGGTTATGAGTTGATGAAGGAAGTCCGCGGCAAGGGCCTGATGATCGGCGTCGAGTTCGGTCCGCCGAAATCGCTGCGGCTGAAGGCGTCGTGGAATCTGCTCGAGACCGCCAACAAGGGCCTGTTCTGCCAGCTCATCACGGTGCCGCTGTTCAAGGATCACAAGATCCTGACCCAGGTGGCCGGCCATGGCCTCCACACCATCAAGCTGCTGCCGCCGCTGATGATCACGGAACAGGATTGCAGCTGGATCGAGAAGTCGTTCGACGACGTGATCGCCGGCAGCCACAAGGTGCCCGGCGCGATCTGGTCGCTCGGCAAGACGCTGGTCGACAACGCAGTGCGCAAGTCGGCGTAAGCCTGAAGATACCGTAGCTGCGTAGGGCGGGTTAGGCGAAGCCGTAACCCGCCGCAGGTTTGCGGGAGATTGGCGGATTACGCCTTCGGCCAATCCGCCTGCAAATCACCCCTCCTTGTTCGCGTGCATCGCACTCTCGAACTTGTCGCCGAACTCGCTGAGCTCGTCGGCGCCGAGATCGCTGACCGCCCAGTAATTCAGGCCGCGGTCGCTCCAGCGCCGGATATTGAAGCCCTGCAAGGTCGAGATCTGCGCGGTCTTGCGTTCGGTATTCGCGGTCTGCGCCACGAACAAATTGATCACGTGCTGGCGCCGCTTGTAGACCACGGCGCCGATCTCGCGGGCGTTGACGTAGTCGAGCCGGCCGCCGATCAGCGTAAAGCCCTGCGCGGTCAGGTCGATCACCGGCGGCGAGACGTCGAGCTTGCCGTTGAACCAGGGCTTGACCGTATGCTGATCGGTCGAGACCACGTCGATCAGATGACCGGCCTGCAGCGAGCGCAAATGCGCCGACACCACCTCGTTCTCGATGCGCTGCTCGTCGTCGTTGCGCAGCACGATCGCGATGAGGCCCGTCGCCGCCATCGCCGATACCGCCGAGCCCATCGCGAAGCCGCGCAGCACCGAGCGCCGGCTCGGCGCGGCCTGCTGCTGCGGCAATGCCTTCTCGATCTTGCGGCGCAGCTCGAGCGGCGCCTTGTAGCTGACGTCGCTCTCGGCGATCGCCTGGCGGATCTCCTGATATTCCTTCATCAGGGCGGCGCAATGTGCGCACCCCTCGATATGGGCTTCCACTTCGCGTGCATGGCCGGCGTCGAGTTCGCCGTCGATCAGCGCGTGGACCAGCACTTCGGCTTCCTCGCAGGTCATTTCGCTTGCTCCTGTTCCGCGAGCCAGGCTGATCGCAGCATGGCGCGGGCGCGCGCGAGGCGGGACATCACGGTGCCGACCGGCACGGCGGCGACATCGGCGATCTCGCGGTATGAAAGATTCTGGATTTCCCTGAGCACAAAGGTCTCGCGGAACGGCTCGGCGAGCGCCGCGACCAGCTTGCGCACGGTGTCGCCGTCGAAGCGGCGCAGCATCTGCTTTTCCGGTGTCTCCGGGGCTTCATTCCACATCGGGGTCTGGTCGCCGCCCTCGGGCAGCTCCTCGACCGCCGTGGGGGCGGTCTTGCGGCGCGCATATTCGGCGCGGCAGACATTGCGCAGGATCGCGAACAGCCACGGCTTCATCGCAGGTCCCCGGTAGCTGTCGAAATGCTTATAGGCGCGCAGGTAGCATTCCTGCACTGCGTCCTCGGCATCGGCGGCATCGCGCAGCAAATAGCGCGCCAGCGTATAGGCGTCGTCAAGGTAGGGCAGCGCGGCTTCGCGGAAGCGCCGTGCCTTTTCGGGATCGTCTTGCGACGCTTTGACAACCATCGTGTCCTGCCCGGCATGTCGAGAGACGGCTTGTGCCCGGCCAGGGGCTGAGGGCCACCGGCCGGGCATGGCTGTGATTATATGGCTGGTCACGTTACCCAACCTTGATACTGCCTGTCATGTGCGGATGCAGCGAGCAGAAATACTTGTACTCGCCGGGCTCCGTGAAGGTGAACGAGAAGGTGCCGTCGGTATCCATGGTCTTGGAACGGAATTTTCCCGCGCACACCACGGTGTGCGGAATGTCGTCGCGGTTGGTCCAGGTCACGGTGGTGCCGACCTTCACGTCGAGCGGGTTCGGCGCGAACGAGAAGTTGTCGATGTGGACCGCGACGTCTTCGGCGCGGGCCGCGGTGACAGGCAGCAGCATGACCGCGACCACGGCGATCCCGAAGTCGCGTCGATTGATCGAACTCATCGGTGTCTTCCCTTAACCCTGCAGCGGCGTGTCGATGATCGCCAGCGGCTGGCTGTTCTGCTTGAAGTTGATGCTGGCGACGCCGAGCATGCTGCGCAGCTTGGCATCCTCGACCTTCATCGGGCCGGGCGAGGGCGCAGCACCCGGCGCCGGCTGCGGGAAGGCGGTCGAACGCGCGGTGTGGAAGGTGACGTTGCCCTCGACCTTCTGCATCACCTGGTGGATGTGGCCGTTGAGCACCGTGACCGAGCCGAAGCCCTTGACGTATTCCAGCGCGCGGGCGCCGTCCTCGGTGCCCCAGCCCCATTGCGGATAGACGGTCCACAGCGGGATGTGGGCGAACAGCACGATCGGGGTCGACTTGGAACGGCCCTTGAGGTCGTTCTCGAGCCATTCCAGCTGCTCGTTGCCGAGATTGCCGAGGCCGCCGCCCTTGAGATCGACGACGTTGACGAGGCCGACAAAATGCACGCCGCCGGCGTCGAAGGAGTAGTAGCCCGGGCCCTTGGTGCCCTTGCCGTAGCGCTCCTTGTAGAGCTTGACCTCTTCGTCGATGAAGTCGTGCTCGCCCGGCACGTAGTGCACGTCGAGCTTGGCCTGCGAGATGATGCGATCGGCGTCGTCGAATTCGGACGCCTTCGACAGATGCGTGATGTCGCCGGTGTGGATCATGAAGGACGGCTTGGCCTGCATCGCCTTGACCTTGTTGATCGCCTCCTCCAGCGTACCGATGGCGTTCGGGTTGGCCGGCTTGTCGAAGCCGACATGGCTGTCGCTGATCTGCATGAAGGTCATGCCGGTGGTGGCTTCGGCAGCGGCGGCCGAGCCGACGATGCCGAGCGAATGCGGCACGCCGCCGGTGACGGTCCACAGCACGCCGGTACCGGCCCAGGTCATGCACTCCAGCACCTTGCGTCGGCTGACGCCTTTTTCCTCATCGTGGTGATTGTGATCGTGTCCGCTCATGACAAGTCTCCCGTGGTCCCAGGGATTGGGTTTCCGGGAAGGTGATCGGCAGGCCCTGGGGTTTATTCCCGGGGCTTTGGAGGGGCTTGAGGGCAGGGATGACGATTTCGTGAGAGCCCGGCGGCCCGCCGTACCAGGCCAGCCAAGAGGCCCGCGCGCGACAGCTGGCCGCAAGGGCAAGATGCGCCATTGAAGGCGCCGCGCATGCGACGCTATCCACCCGGCAAACCCCTGATCGGTTGGAGGAAACCATGGGCAACGTGACCGGAGGCTGTCATTGCGGCGAGATTCGCTATGAGGTGACCGGGGAACCGGTCGTCCATGCGCTGTGTCACTGCACCGATTGCCGGCGCCATGCCGGCGCGCCGATGGTCGGCTGGGTGATGGTCGCTGAGGACGCCCTCAAGGTGACCAAGGGCGAGCCCAGGATCTACCGATCCTCGGAACACGGCCGGCGGCACTTCTGTGCGAATTGCGGCAGCGGGCTTTTCTACACCAACGGCAACATGTTGCCCGGCTTCATCGACATCCAGAGCGGCACCTATGACGATCCCGGCGCGATACCGGCCACCATGCACATCCAGGTGGCGGAGCGGCTGCGCTGGATGGAAACCGCGCATGAACTGCCGGCCTTCGATCGCTTTCCGCCGACGGAATGACAGATGGCCGATGAACGCGCCGGACACCATGCGCCCCGCAACATGGAAACGCGCTGCAACATCGATGCGCTACTATGGTGCAAACGCCACAAGGGCCTAACGATCTTTCTTGGCTCCGGGCAACCACATTCCCGTTTTGGTTTTGTTGTACGCCGCAGTAACCGTGAGTAATGCAGCAATCGCAAGGATTGCAATTGGGCCTAACACCAATTTGCTCAGGCTAGGTATGAGCGCGAGAACAAAAATGGGCGCGAGGACAATCACCCAAAGGGTCTGAATCCAAGCTGGGAGACGATATTTCGGCTCTGCCAAATCAATCTCCTCCAAAACCACCTGCTCCAGGTCGAACACAGCCACACACCGAAGTAAGAATTTAGAATTCGGCCACAACGCAAAAAAGATGATATGTAGCGGCCCGGCCGCGCCGCGGATCGATTTCCGGCCGTTATGGCGTTGGCGCCACAATACCGCGGCGATGAACAGCCGCAACAAAGCTGTCTTGCAGCCGTCAGCATAATGTCAGCGCTCCTGCTTAGGATGGCGGACTTCACTCGCCAGACCGAGAGATCATCGTGAGCGACCACGCAGGCGTTGAGCATCACGAGCACGCGGCGCGTTATCACCGCGAAGCTGCCGAGCACCGCGGCAAGCACTAATATCAGTTCCAGTACTGCGTGAGTGGCTTCCGCCGTCCCCGCGAGGGGGCGGCGATTTCTTTTTGCGGCGCCGTACGTGACGACTGCGTTAGTCCGCACCCGCCGCGAACGTCATGAGCGCAGCAATCATCAGTTCCGGCGCTTCCTGCGCGACGCAATGGCCGACACCATCGAAGGTCCAGCGGCTGGCGTGCGGGATCAGTGCCGCGGCGCGGTCGGCCATCTCCTTGTAGATCGGCCATGACTGTTCGGCGGTGGCGATGCGGACCGGGCAGGCGATCTCGGCGAACCACGGGAACGGATTGCCGCGGGAATCGCCGGCATAGATCTGCTCCATGGCCTGGAAGATCGGACCCAGCAGGGCCGACTCGATCTCGGGTGTGCAGCGCAGCCGCATGCGGCCGTCGTCGAGCCGCGCAAAGCCGTGATTGACGTAGGCCCATAGCGACGGTTCGGTCCATGGTGCGAAGGCCGGCGCGGCACGCAATCGCTGGAACAGATCATCGGCATTGTCGAATTCGGCGCGGCGGCGCAGCACGCCTTGCACCGACGCGGTCGCGATGTTGCTGAGACCGCCGGTCCGCTGCCTGCGCGGATCCATCGCGGTCGGCTCCGTCACGAACAGCCGCGTGAAGCGGTCCGGCAGCAGCTTGGTGGCCAGCAGCATGTCGGTCGCGCCGGCGCTGTGGCCGATGCCGCAGATGTCGTAGAGGTCGAGGCGCTCGACCACCATGCGGATATCGTCGGCGAAATCCCGGAAGTGATAACGATCGGCCGCTGGCTTGTGGCTGAGGCCATGGCCGCGGCGGTCGATTGCATAGACTGTGTAGTCGGAGGCCAGCGCCTCCGCGACCTCGGTCCACACTTCGGCGACGAAGCCGGTGCCGTGTAGAAGCAGCGCCACACGCTTGCCGGAGACCGGCTCGCCCCAGCGTGCCAGCGCGATCTGCGATCCGGCATCGCCAACGAAGATCCGCTGCGGCTGCGTCATGGGCTGCTATCGCGCATCCCTGAGGATCATTTCGGCGGCCTTCTCGGCGATCATCGCGGTCGGCGTGTTGGTGTTGCCGGAGGTGATGGTCGGCATCACGGAAGCATCCGCGATGCGCAGGCCGTGCAGGCCGTAGAAGCGCAGCCGCTCGTCGACCACGGCCATCGGGTCGTTCGCCGTTCCCATCTTGGCGGTGCCGACGGGATGGAAGATCGTGGTGCCGATGTCGCCGGCGGCCTTGGCGAGCGAGGCGTCGTCATCGCCGACCGAAGGACCGGGCAGGAACTCTTCCGGATGATACTTCTCCAGCGCCTTCTGCTTCATCAGTCTGCGCGTGGTGCGGATCGCGTCGGCCGCGACTTGGCGGTCGTCGTCGGTCGAGAGGTAATTCGGCGCGATTGACGGCTTGTCATCGGGCGCGGTCGATTTGATCCGCACCGTGCCGCGCGAGGTCGGCTGCAGATTGCAGGCGCTCACCGTGATCGCGGGGAAACGATGCAGGGGATCGCCGAACTTGTCGAGCGACAGCGGCTGCACATGGAACTGGATGTTGGCGCGCGAGCGCGTCGCATCCGACCGGGTGAAGATGCCGAGCTGCGACGGCGCCATGGTCAGCGGCCCGCGGCGGCGGAACGCGTAGTCGAGCCCCATCAGGCCGCGGCGCACGAGATTGTAATAGGTCTCGTTCAGCGTGCGCACGCCCGACACCTTGTAGATCGCGCGCTGCTGCAGATGGTCCTGCAAATTGTGGCCGATGCCCTGCACGTCGGCCACGATGTCGACGCCGAGCGGCGACAGCCATTCGGCCGGGCCGATGCCGGAGCGGTGCAGCACCTGCGTGGTGCCGATCGAGCCGGCACAGAGAATCACCTCGCCCTTGGCGCGTGCCTCGACCGCCTCACTGTCTTGCCCGTTGCCCTGGCGGAACAGCACGCCGGCAGCGCGGCCGCTCTCGATGATCAGGCGGTCGACCAACACCTCGGTCTCGAGCCTGAGGTTGCTGCGGTTCAGCACCGGCTTGAGGAAGCCACGCGCCGACGACCAGCGCCGGCCGCGCTTCTGGTTGACGTGGAAATAGCTGGTGCCTTCATTATCACCGGTGTTGAAATCCGGGATCCGCTTGATGCCCATTTCCTCGGCGGCATCGCCGACCGCATCGAGGATCTGCCAAGACAGCCGCGGCGCCTCGATGCGCCAGCCGCCTCCGACACCGTGATGCTCGCTTGCACCGAGGAAATGATCCTCCAGCTTCTTGAATGCCGGCAGCACGTCGTCGTAGCTCCAGCCGGTGAGGCCGAGTTGCCGCCAATGATCATAGTCCGCGGCCTGGCCGCGCATCGAGATCATGGCGTTGATCGCCGACGAGCCACCGATCACCTTGCCGCGCGGATAGGCCAGCGCGCGGCCGTTGAGGCCGGGTTCGGCCTCGGTCTTGAACATCCAGTCCGAGCGCGGATTGCCGATCGCGAAGAGATAGCCGACCGGGATGTGAAACCAGATCCAGTTGTCCTTGCCGCCGGCTTCCAGCAGCAGCACGCGCTTCGTCGGATCGGCCGACAGGCGGTTGGCCATGATGCAGCCCGCCGTGCCCGCGCCGACGATAATGTAGTCGAAATCACCCTCGAGCCTTCGCGGCATGTCCTCGTTCCCGGCAAGCGTCTTTTGTTGCTGACTATTAGTCAGACGCAGCCGGTCGAGACAAGCCCGGCGGTGGATACCGGGCGTGCGCCGGATGATCAGGGACGGCTCGGTTCGGCCAATGTGACCTGATGTCTCGCTCGGGGAACGCAGACGATCAGCGTCAGCATACCGATCGCGAGCAGCGCGCCGACGAGGGCGAGCGGTGCGTAGATGCTCCCGGTCGCGACATTCATCCAGCCGATCAGGGCAGGGCAGACGGCGCCGCCGAACGAGCCGATCGCGCTGATCAGCGCGATCCCGCCGGCGGCGGCGCCGCCCTCGAGCATCGCATTCGGAATGGTCCAGAACAGCGACAGGATCGCGAAGATGCCGACCGAGGCAATGGCGAGCAGCGTCACGGTCAGGAGCACGCTGCCCTGCGCGGCTTGCAGGGCGATGAAGCACGCTGCCGCGACGAGCCCGCAAGCGACCACGTGCCAGCGCCGTTCCCGAGTGCGATCGGAACTATAGCCGATCGCGACCATGCCGATCGCCGAGGCGACCGAGATCGCGCCGCTCAGCCAGCCGATCTCGGTGGTGGTCGCGACGCCGACGCGCTTCAGCAGCGTCGGCGTCCACAACAGGATGGTGTTGAGCGAGCAGAAGAACGCGAAGTAGATGAACGACAGCAGATAGACGCGCGGCTCGCGCAGCGCGGCCGCGAAGCTGCGCGTCGTGCCAGGCGTGGCGGCACGGTCGCGGGCGAGATCGCCGGCCACCTGTCGTCGCTCGTTGGGGCTGAGCCAGCTCGCGGCCTGAGGTCCGTCGGCGAGCGTGAGATAGGCGGCAATGCCGAGCAGCACCGCAGGAACGCCTTCGAGGACGAACAGCCACTGCCAGCCATGCAGGCCGTGGACGTCCTGCATGTGGTCCATGATCAGGCCCGACAACGGACCTGCGATGACGCCGCCGAGCGGCACCGCCATCACGAACAGGCTCGTCATGCGGCCGCGCACGCGGTCCGGAAACCACAGCGTCAGGTAATACAGGATGCCGGGGAAGAATCCGCCCTCGGCGGCGCCGAGCAGGAAGCGCAGCAGATAGAGATGATACTGGTTCTGCACCAGCGCCAGCAGCACGGTGACGGTGCCCCACAGCACCATGATCCGCAGCAGCGTCTTGCGGACGCCGATCCTGACCAGCAGCAGATTGCTCGGCACTTCGAGCGCGACATAACCGACCGAGAAGATGCCGGCGGCAAGCCCGAACACCGCGTCGTCGATGTTCAGATCATGCAGGAATTGCAGCTTGGCAAAGCCGATATTGAAGCGATCGATGATCGCAACCGTGTAGCACGCCAGCAGGAACGGGATCAGGCGCCAGGCGATCCGTCCATAGAGCCGCGATTGGGCCGCATCCTGCATCGAAACCTCCAAGTATTTCTTTTTGATTTGTTGAGTCGAATCGTGCCGCGACGGCACTGCGCTCCCTCGCCCCGCTCTTGCGGGGAGAGGGGTGGGGTGAGGGGCTGCGTCCGCATAGACGGAGAGAGTTGAGCCTGCGGAGGCTCCCCTTCACCCGGAATGCATCTGACGATGCATTCCGGCCTCTCCCTGCAGGCGGGGCGAGGCGAAGTGGAGCCTTGTGCTGGTCGTACGCGCGGTTAGCCCGCCTTGGCGCTCGCAGGAAATTCCAGCATCGCTTCACCGGCCGCGACCGTCTCGCCACGCTGGTTCTGCACGGCGACGTCGACCAGCACCCAACGCGATTTCGCGGTGGTTTGCTTGGCCTTGATGGTGCCGGCGGGGCGGATGGTGTCGCCGGGCTTCACCGGCTTCAGCCAGCGCGTCTCGAGCCTGCGATGGATTGCGCCGGCGGGAAGCGCCCAGTCGGTCAGCATGCGCGAGATCAGGCCGAAATTGTTCATGCCATGCATGATGATGCCGCCGAAATTGGTCTTGCCGAAATCGCCCTTCATGTAGTTGTCGTCGAGATGCAGCGGGTTGTAGTCGAGCGATGCATCGCAGAACAGGCGGATCGATTCGCGCGAGACCGCGAAGGCGGGACCGTCGATGGTGTCGCCGGCCTTGAGAGCATCGAAATTCACGGATGTCATGCTGATCCTCCTTACATCGGACGGATGGTCTGGCCGCGACCCGAGCAGATCACGTCGCCATGCTGGTTGAAGAAGACGTTGTCGTGCACCACGAACAGCCGCTCGCGCTTGATGAACTTGTCGAGCGCGCGGGCCTGCAGGGTGATGGTGTCGCCGGGACGGGCAGGGATGTTGTAGCTCCACGATTGTCCGGCATTGACGGTGCCCGGCGAGCGCATCCAGTCATCGGCGGGCGTGCACGCGAACATCAGGAGAATGTGGATCGCGGGCGGCGCGATCAGCCCGCCATAGGGCCCGGCCTTCGCCGCCGCTGCGTCCAGATAGAGCGGGTTGGTCTCGCCGACCGCACGGCAGTACAGCGCGATCGCTTCCTGCGTCAGCTTGTAGGGCAGCGTCTTGCGCGGCTCGCCGGGGACGATGTCGTCCCACATCTTGCGCAGCTTCGCGTCCTTCCAGAAATCGGTCTCGAACGGGGTGGCCGCAGAACTTTCTGCTTGCGCCATCGGGCATCCTCCTGCTATTCAGTTCGCCAGGCGAACATTTTATTCGCTGTGTGAATTGACGCTAGCGCGGTCGGGAGCCCCTGGCAAGCGGGCAGTGTCGTGTCATGTGCAGGCGGCCATGCGGGCTGCGATGTCGTGAGTAGAACCAACGTCCCCCGCAAAGCGGCGCCATGAGCAAAACGCGATGAGCAAAGAGAGTGACGGCTTCGTGCGCGCGATTGCGCGCGGCTTCTCGATCATCGAGGCGCTCGGCAAGCCGCCCGGGCGGCACACGCTGGCCGAGGCCGCCGACATTGCGGGGCTCAACCGCGCCACCGCGCGCCGCATTCTCGCGACCCTGGTGGCGCTGAAATACTGCGCTTCCGACGGACGCTATTTCAGCCTGCGGCCGCGCGCGCTCGGGCTCGGCCTGTCCTACCTCAATGCGCTGCCATATTGGGGCCATGCGCAGCGTGCGCTGGAAAATCTCCGCAACGAGATCGGCGAGTCCTGCGCCATGGCAGTGCTCGACGAGGACGAGATCGTCTATGCGCTACGCCTGCCGGCACGGCGGATTCTTTCTGCCAATCTCGGTGTCGGCAGCCGCTTGCCCGCGCATCTGGTGTCGCTCGGCCGCGTCATGCTCGCGGCGCTGCCGCCCGGCACCCGCGAGGCCTATCTTGCGACCGGCGGCTTCAAGCAGGTCACGCCGCGCACGGTGACCGATCCGGAGCGGCTCGGTGAATTGCTGGTGCGGGTCGAGAGCGACGGCTATGCCTGGGTCGACGGCGAGCTCGATCCCGCGATCTGCGGCATCGCGGTGCCACTGCGTGATCCCGCAGGCTCCGTGGTCGCGGCGCTCAGCGTCAACACGATCTCGGGCACGGTCAGTGAGGCCGCTGCGCGCAAGAAATTCCTGCTGCCGCTGCGCCGCACCGCGCAAGAGATCCGCAGCCAGATGCTGACGTCGGGCTAGCTCGCCAGGCCGTTGTTTCCGATCGCGTTGCCTGCTTAGATCAGGCCGCCGAGCCCGGCTTGGTGATGTAATGGGCATTCGGCACGCCGTGTCCGAACTTCAGCTGGAGCGATTGCCATGACCAAAATGGTTCTCACGCTGCTCGCGTCCGCTGCGCTCTGCGCGTCACTGCCGTGCCGGGCGAATGCCGAGCTTGATGTCGCAAGGCTGAAGGGCGCGATCGAGAAGTCGGTCGAGGCCGACTATCCGAAACTCGACGCGCTCTACAAGGATATTCACGCCCATCCCGAAATCGCCTTTCAGGAGGAGAAGACCGCGGCCAAGCTGGCTGCCGAAATGCGGGCGCTTGGCTTCGAGGTGACGGAGCATGTCGGCAAGACCGGGCTGGTCGCGCTCTACAGGAATGGCGAGGGCCCCACCGTCATGGTGCGCACCGAGCTCGATGCGCTGCCGATGGAGGAAAAGACCGGACTTCCCTATGCGAGCCACGACAAGACGACGTGGCAGGGACGGGAAACCTTCGTGGCCCACAGCTGCGGCCACGACGTCCACATGGCGAGCTGGGTGGGGACGGCGAAGACGCTGGTCGACCTGAAAGACCAGTGGCACGGCACGCTGATGTTCATCGCCCAGCCGGCCGAGGAAATCGTCTCGGGCGCCAAGGCGATGCTGGCGGACGGCCTGTTCACGCGATTTCCAAAGCCGAATGTCGGCTTCGCCCTGCACGATGGCCCGTTCGCCTACGGAACGCTACGCTATCGCGTCGGCATCGGCTCATCCGCCGCCGATGGCCTCTATATCAAATTCCGTGGCCGCGGCGGGCACGGTGCGGTGCCGCAGGCGACGATTGACCCCGTGATGATGGCTGCGCGCTTTGTCGTCGATGTCCAGAGCGTGATCAGCCGCGAAAAGGACCCGACCGAATTTGGCGTCGTCAGCATTGGCTCAATTCACGGTGGCACCGCGTCGAACATCATTCCTGACGACGTGGTGCTGTTCGGCACCATTCGCACCTTCAAGCCTGAGGTGCGCGCCAAGATGCTGGCAGGCATCGAGCGGACGGCAAAGGCGGTCGCCGCGATGTCGAATGCGCCGGAGCCTGAGATCAACATCGGCGAAGGGACCAAGGCCGTGATCAACGACCCCGACGTAGTTGGCACCGCGGAAAAGGTGCTGAAGGCTGCGTTTGGCGACAAGCTCGCACCGTCACCGCCGGGCACACCCAGCGAGGACTATTCGGAATTCGTCAACGCCGGGGTGCCCTCGATGTTCTTCAATATCGGTGTCTACGAGCCGGAACGCGTCGCCGCCGCCCGCGAAGGCAACGGTCCGCCATTGCCGTCCAACCACTCGCCGCTGTTCGCGCCGGTGCCGGAGCCGACGATCAAGACCGGTGTCGCGGCCATGACGCTTGCCGTGCTGAGCGCGTTCGACCGGCAGGCGCCGGAAAAATAGCCGTCTGCGTCGGTCGCGCGCGCAAGACACCGCGCCGGAACTCGCAGACCAATTGCTTACCTTGCTGGAGGAGCCCCGTGGCAGATCCCGTCCGCGCCCCTTTCTATCATGACGGAATGCGAGAGTTGCAGGACCGCTTCGACGGCCGTCGCGTCGCCGACGGCCTCGAGAAGCATCGTCTCCATTTCGAATTCTGGGAACAGGATCGCAAGCTCATCGAGGAGACGCGGTTCTTTTTCATTGCGACGAGCTATCAGGATAACGTCGATTGTTCGATGCGGTCCGGTGATCCCGGCTTCGTGAGGATCACCGGACCGGACACGCTCGAGTACCCCGAATACGACGGCAACAACATGTACCGCACGCTCGGCAATATTCATCGCAACCCGAATGTCGGCTTGCTGTTCGTGCGCCTCGACGGCAAGACGTTTCGCACGCGGATCCGAGGCAAGGCGACAATCCACGACGATGCCGACACGCTTGCGCGGCATCACGGCGCGAAGGTTGTCGTGCGCGTGAAATGCGAAATCTTTCCGAATTGCCCGCGCTACATTCCAGACCTGATGGGCGCTTCAACAGATGTTCCGGCGAATCCCTTCGTCCCTCGGCCCGGATACGAGCCGCCTGCACCTGAATGGAAGAGCCGGGATTACCTCAGGGACGTGCTTTCGAAATACGATCCGCATCGGAAAGGCGAGGTCTAGGGCAGCGGTGCCATGTAGGGAATGCTGGCGACCAGTGCGAACACCTGAACCGCATTGCACAGCATGCCGCCCCAATGCAGCCGGCGCAGCCGCCGCACCGCGGTGGGGTCACCCAGATCCCTCGCATCCGCCTCGGCATCGAGCCGGCGCAGGAACCAGCGGCGCGCCAGCACGGCGAATGCCGCGATCAACGCGATGCCGAGCGCTGTGGCCGGCCGGCCCGCGGCGGCAAAGGCGAGCGTTCCGATCACGCCGGCTGTCGCCAGCACCAGGAAGTAGGCGTTGAACATGCCGCGCAGCAGGCGGGTGACGGGCGGGACGTCGAGCTTCACAAGCAGGAACGCGGGCGCCGCCAGCAGGAAATAGCCCATCGGCACCAGCAGGATGATGGTGGAGAACAGGACCGCTTGATTCGGCGTCATTGCAGCCGCCCCTTTTTCTGAAGACGAGAGGATTTTGGTGCGGAAACCTCAAGTAGTATCCGCGCGAGCGTTTTCCGGCACCATTGGGCTTTGGTCGGACGCGATCGTATCAGCCTTGGCCATGGCCTGCTGGTGCAAAGTCACGCGTGTCCGGGGACCGTGTCGTATCCCGTTTGCGAATGCGGGCCCCAGCGGGCGGCATGCCACATCTGTTGGGTGGACCGGCTCTTGCATGCTAGAGAGGCACTGAAGCTCAACCTCCGAGGCCAGAATTCTCATGCCCATCGTCAACCGCGTCGCCGATCTGCAACCCGATATCCAGGCCTGGCGCCGCAACATCCATGAACACCCCGAGCTGCTTTATGATGTGCACCGCACTGCATCATTCGTGGCGGACCGGCTGCGGGAATTCGGCTGCGACGAGGTCGTGACCGGGCTCGGCAAGACCGGCGTGGTCGGGGTCATCAAGGGCAAGAAGGGCGCAGCCAAGGGCGACGTCAAGGTGATCGGCCTGCGCGCCGACATGGATGCGCTGCCGATCCACGAGGAAACCAACCTGCCTTATGCCTCGAAGACGCCAGGCAAGATGCACGCCTGCGGCCATGACGGCCACACCGCGATGCTGCTCGGCGCGGCACGCTATCTCGCCGAGACGCGCAATTTCGCCGGCGATGCGGTCGTGATCTTCCAGCCGGCCGAGGAGGGTGGGGCTGGCGCTGCCGCCATGATCAAGGACGGCTTGATGGACCGCTTCGGCGTCCAGCAGGTCTACGGCATGCACAACGGTCCGGGGATTCCGATCGGCTCGTTCGCGATCCGCTCCGGCCCGATCATGGCGTCCACCGACGAGGTCAATATCAACATCGAGGGGCTCGGCGGCCACGCCGCACGGCCGCACAAATGCATCGATTCGGTGATGGTCGGCGCGCAACTGATCACCGCGCTGCAGTCGATCGTGTCGCGCAGCGTCGATCCGCTCGATTCCGCCGTGATCTCGATCTGCGAATTCCACGCCGGCAATGCCCGTAACGTGATTCCGCAGACCGCGGTGTTGCGCGGCACCGTCCGCACGCTGACCCCGGAGGTCCGGCAACTGATCGAGAAGCGCATCGGCGAAGTGGTCAAGGGCGTCGCCCAGCTGACCGGCGCCCGGATCGATCTCGACTACAAGCGCGGCTATCCGGTCACCGTCAATCACGCCTCGCAGACCGAATTCGCGACCCGTATCGCCAAGGAAGTGGCCGGCGACGGCAACGTGCACACGATGCCGCCGCTGATGGGCGGCGAGGATTTCTCGTACATGCTGGAAGCGCGGCCCGGCGCCTTCATCTTCTGCGGCAACGGCGACAGCGCGGGCCTGCACCACCCCGCCTACAATTTCAACGATGAGGCGATCGTCTTCGGAACGTCGTACTTCGTGAAGATCGTGGAGGACGCGCTGGCGGCGTGAGTCTCACGCGTCCCATCGGACCGGCAGCGATACCGGCCCGCGGAACACCCAGCCGCGAACAACGGGCGGCGCCTCCTCGCGGAGGCGCAGATTGCGCAGGCGATCGAACAGCATCGGCACCACGATCTTGCCGACGGTGAGCCGCGACACCCAGGTGCCGGCGCAGAAATGCGGCCCGGCGCCGAACGCCAGATGCGATTGCTTCGGCCGCGTCACGTCGAAGCGATCCGGCTCGGCGAAGCGGTTGGCGTCGCGGTTCGCCGCGCCGACGCAGAGCCCGATCTGAAGGCCCTCGGGCAGCGTCGTGCCGGAAAGATCGATGTCGCGGGTGACGCGGCGTGGATACATGCCGATCGGCGAGATCCAGCGCACCGCTTCCTCGAGCGCAGCCGGCCATAGCTCCGGCTTCGCCCGCACGCTGTCCTTTTGCGCCGGGTCTTGCAGCAGACCAAGCACAAGGGTCAGGATCGCATCGCGCGGCTCGTTCAGCCCGCCGCCGATGATCACCTTGATGTTGGCGCGGATGCCCTCGATCGGCATCGGCGGGTCGGCATTGATCATCGACGACAGGATCGAGGGATTCGGGTTGCTGCGGTGATCGTCGAGCACCGCGTCGATCGCGGCATCGACATCGGCGCTCGCCTGCATCGCCTTGCGCTCGACCTCGGCATCGGCGGCGTAATTGCCGGCACCGTCGATTAGCGCCTGCGACCAGTCGGCCAATGTCTGCCACTGCATGTCCCGGAATCCGATCATCGCCATCAGGCTGAGCGAGGCCATCGGCGCGGCAAGCGCGCCGAACAGATCGGCCTCGTCGGCCGCCGACAGGTCATCGATCAGCGCTTGCGCGATCGCGGTGAATTTCGGCGCCCAATGCTCCTTGATCGTGGCCGGGCGGAACGAGGGCTCGATCGCCTTGCGGCCGGTCGCATGCTCGGCGCCGTCCTTGCGCATGAAGGTCGGCCCCATCACCTTGTTGACCAGCGAAGAGGGATTGTCGGCCGAGTAGGTCGCGGGATCGCGCTCGATCCGCACGATGTCGTCGAAGCGCGTCACCAGCGTCAGCTTCGCGGGTTCGACATAAACCGCCGGCGCCATCTCGCGCAGGCGACGGAAGACCGGATAGGGGTCATCGAGCAGATCCTGATACGCGATGTCGGTGACGACGGGCACGGCGCTGGTCATTGGTCCTCCCGGAGCGCTTTTTGGGGAGGCTAGCGCCTGCGGGGATGATCGCTCAATTCGATGGGATCGATATAGGCAATCGAAATATTACATGGCCTTGTGCTAGGCTGGTTGCCGGCAATGCGGGAGGTGCAGCGTGGCGGCCAATTCCTCGATCGATCCGATCGACATCGGGACCTTGCGGACGCTCGTGCTGGTCTACGACCTGCAGTCGTTCTCCACGGCCGCCAAGCGCCTCGACGTCAACCAGTCCACCATCAGCTATGCGATCGAGCGGCTGCGCGGCGCGCTCAATGATCCGCTGTTCGTTCGGAGCGGCAATGGCGTGACCGCCACCGGGCGCTGCGCGGCGCTGGTCGGCTGGGCGCGGGACATGATCGGCGAGATCGACGGGCTCGCCTCGCCGGTCGAGTTCGATCCGGCGACGGCGCAGGGGACCATCACGATCTCCTGCAACTACCACGAACGCCAGACCTTGATGCCGCAGTTCAGCGCACGGCTGCGTGCGGGAGCCCCAAGGGTCCGGCTTGTCCTGCTCGATGCCGCGGGTCATGGCGACGTCCATCTCAAGCAGAACCAATGCGACATCGTGCTTGGTCCAGTCGGGGTTGTCGGCGAAAACGTCTTTC
Source organism: Bradyrhizobium sp. UFLA03-84 (assembly GCF_002289535.1). Taxonomy (NCBI): domain Bacteria; kingdom Pseudomonadati; phylum Pseudomonadota; class Alphaproteobacteria; order Hyphomicrobiales; family Nitrobacteraceae; genus Bradyrhizobium; species Bradyrhizobium sp. UFLA03-84. Next base: position 1,640,834 of record NZ_NSJY01000013.1, read on the forward strand.
GGCGCCATGTCCTCACTGATCATTATGTCTGCGTGATGGATCGGACCAATCCGTTGGCGCGCGGCCGGATCGCGCTGTCGGCCTATGCGAAGGCCGAGCACGTCTTCATCACCCACAGCGGCGAGTGGCAGCCGCTCTACCTCGAGGCGCTGAAGGCGAGGAACGTCGAGATCGAGCCCGTCGTCAGCCTGCCGAACCACGACAGTCTGGCGCGTATCATCGTGGGCACCGGCCTGGTCGCGACCATCCCGTATCATCTGGCGCGGGCAATGCGCGGCGCCCTGCATGTCGCTGCGCTGCCGTTCCGCGTTCCGATCTCGATCGACATGTACTGGAGCGCAAGGACGGCCAAGTCAGGCCTGCACAAATGGGCGCGCGGCCTGCTGGCCGGGATCGCCAAGGCTTACGCCGCGAAAGGCTGATGCCGTCTGAACAATCCTCGTCACACGCTTCCAGCTCGTTCGTCATTGCGAGCGAAGCAATCCCTCTCACCCTTGCGGAGGCGTGGATTGCTTCGTCGCTTCGCTCCTCGCAATGACGGAAAATCTCAAAGCAAAAGGCCCGCACCAACGGTGCGGGCCTTTTGTCCGGCGCAGGTCGCGCCGAAGCCATGTCGCATCAGAACACGTGGTAGAACACGTAGTAAAGGATGCCCGAGAGGATCATCGCGGCCGGCAGGGTCAGCACCCAGGCCATCGCGATGTTGCGGATGGTCGACCATTGCAGGCCGGAGCCGTTGGCGGCCATTGTGCCCGCGATGCCTGATGACAGCACATGCGTGGTCGAGACCGGCAGGCCGTAACCATCGGCCGCCGCGATCGTCGCTGCCGCCGTGATCTCGGCGCAGGCGCCCTGCGCGTAGGTCAGATGGGTCTTGCCGATCTTCTCGCCGACGGTGACGACGATGCGCTTCCAGCCGACCATGGTGCCGAGGCCGAGCGCAATGGCGACGGCGAACTTTACCCAGCTCGGGATGAACTTGGTCGCGGCATCGAGCGAGCCCTTGTACTCGTTCAGCGTGGCGACGTCGGCGGCAGTCAGTTCGGCCTCCTTGTCCTTCATCAGGAAGCGGATCGCCTCGGACGCCAGGTACATGTCGTTACGGGTGTTGCCGACCGCGTCAGCCGGGAATTTGGCCAGCGATCCGTACTCGGCAACCTGTTTGCCGATGTCGCGCACCAGCACCGCCAGCGATGGATAGGTGCCCTCGTTGATCTGGTGCTCCGCGACATAGTTGGTCACGGCCGGCCGCGGATTGCCGATCACGTTGTAGCCGGCGGCCTTGCCTTCGATGACCTTGCTGGCCGCGGTCGAGTGCGCGGCGAAGTGCTCGATCTGGCTCGCCGGCAGCGCGCGGTTCAGCGCATAGGCGGTCGGCACGGTGCCGATCAGTATCAGCATGATCAGGCCCATGCCCTTCTGGCCGTCGTTGGAGCCGTGGAAGAAGCTGACCAGCGTGCAGGTCAGGATCAGGATGCCACGGATCCACCACGGCGGCGGCTGGTTGCCGACCGGCTCGCCGAACAGTGCCGGCGTCGCGCGCGCCAGTACGGCCTTGAGGATGTAGAGGAGGCCGGCCGCGAGCACGAAGCCGAACAGCGGCGACAGCAGCAGCGCCTTGGCAATGCCGGCGGCCTGCGTCCAGTCAACGCCCGAGGTGCCGTCACGGCCGCGGAGCAGCGCGTTGGTGATGCCGACGCCCATGATCGATCCGATCAGGGTGTGCGAGCTCGAGGCCGGCAGGCCGAGCCACCAGGTGCCTAGATTCCAGAGGATGGCGGCGATCAGCAGCGCGAACACCATCGCAAAGCCGGCGCTCGATCCGACCTGCAGGATCAGCTCGACCGGGAGCAGCGATACGATGCCGAACGCGACGGCGCCACTCGAGAGCAGGACGCCGAACAGGTTGAACATGCCCGACCACACCACGGCGACATGCGCCGGCAGCGAGCGGGTGTAGATCACCGTGGCGACCGCGTTCGCGGTGTCATGGAAGCCGTTGACGAATTCGAAGCCGAGCGCGATCAGCAGCGCCACAAACAGCATGATGTAGGGCAGGAACGACGTGACGCGCGTGCCGGTGGCGTCGACGTCGGAATAAATGCTGTAGGCAACGAACAGCAGCGCGGCCGCGACCACGCCCATATAGATAATTCCGGTCATAGGGTGGAAGCCCTTGTCGAGATCCGGGCCCTTTTTCAGGGCGGGCTCGATCGAGCCGGGTAACGCCATATCGCTCATGGTAAACTCCTGTCCCAATGCCGCCGATTTTGATCGATGCATGTGACAGGCAATTGAAATCCGGCCGTGAATTGCGCCGGTGATCCGTGGCCGGCGGAGATCGAGCCGAATATTTGTGCAACGCATTGAAGGCTCACGCGCCTTCGCGACGTCGTGGCAATCTTCAGCAACAGAAGGTCAGTGATGACCGCGAAGAGGCCCGCACTTGTTTCGCAAGGCAAGACTGTGTGCAGGTGAAGTCACACTGACCGCGCAATTCGCCGGCGGGTACTTGACGGCAGGATTTCTGTCGACCGGAAATCCGGAAACGTCGCCGGTATGGTCGCGGATGGTGAGAAGCGCGGGAAGGGACGCGGAGTGGGAAGCAGCGAGGGAGCAGGATGGGGTGGAATGATGAGGTGGCGCGCCGCACGATTGGGGCTAGCAAACCGCGCAGCGCGCCCGCCTCAAGGTACGTCATGGCGTGAACATGACGCCCGATACCTGCGGAACACGTCACAGTACCACGGATCAATTAAAGGTTGTAGGTATTTGTCAGCGTTTAGAAGCAATTTCACGTTGAAGTGTGGTTACTCCGGTTCCACTGATTTTGTGGAACTCAGGCTGCGCGGACTGCATTGCGCAGCTGATCTGCGGCGATTTTCAGGTCGTCGATAAAGCGCTGATATTCCAGCGCCTTGGCTTTCTCGTCGGGCAGCCGCAACAGATAGGACGGATGCACGGTGACGAGCACCTTGGTTCCGTCGTGGTCGATCAGGTGGCCGCGGTTCTTGTTGATCGGGGTGATCTTGCCAAGCACGCTGTGCGCTGCGGTGGCGCCGAGCGCCACCACGAGCTCCGGCTTGATGGCGGCGAGTTCGCGCGCGTACCACTGCCGGCAGGCGCGGATCTCCGCTGTGTTCGGCTTCTGGTGCAGCCGGACCTTGCCGCGCTGCACGAATTTGAAGTGCTTCACCGCATTGGTGATGTAGACGCTGGCGCGATCGATGCCGGCGTCCTCAAGCGCGCGATCGAGCATCTGTCCGGCCGGTCCGACGAAGGGGTGGCCGGCGAGATCCTCCTTGTCGCCGGGCTGCTCGCCGACCAGCATCAGCGTCGCGCCTTGCGGCCCTTCGCCGAACACGGTTTGCGTCGCGTCCTGCCACAGCGGGCAGGCGCGGCAATCGGCGGCCTCGTCGCGCAAGGCGGCGATGGTGTCGTGGGCTCGTGCATCCTGGGCTTGCTTGCGGGCCATCGGCTCATCCAGCCGCTTCTGCGGCTTGTGCGGTTCAGTTGCCTCGTTCGCGATCATCGCGACGGCGGTTCGTTCCGCGCTCGCGATCAATGGCTTAATCAGCGAGGCCTCCGGCAGGTTCCTCCAGTATTTCTGCGGCATCTCGGTCTGCATCGCTTTCACCTTCAGCCGCGCCGGATTGAAGATCGCCGCGTAATAGCTTCGCCAGGTTTCCTCCAGCCGGTCCTCGCCGGGCGCCTCGGATTTGGCGACGCCCGGCGTGATCGAGATCGCGTGGCCGTCCCAATGCGCGCAGACGTCGGGCGTCAGGATCGACCAGGGCATGTCGGCAAAGCGCTTGGCGAAGAATGGTGCAGCAAGCTCGACAATATGATGCTCCGGTTCGAACCAGGCGACGAAATGCGTATTCACGCGGCCGACCTCGCGGAAGCGGACGAAGGCATACATTTTATGTTCGTCGCGATGCACCGCACGCGCCATCGCGTTGATTTCGGCGACATCGGGATCGGTGGCGACGTTGAGGAGGTCATGATGGTTGCGTAGCCGCCACAGCAGGCGATAGAGCCGGGCGAAGCGTTCGGAGTTGCGATGCAGGATCGCCGCTTTCGCCAGCTCGACGAATTTGGCCGGTACATTGAAGGTGCCTTCCGGCACATCGGGCAAATGGTCAGCTTCCGTCGCCGCAAACAATTCCGGCTCGGCGTTGCGCACGGTCCATGTCACTTCCTGCGGCTTCACCTCGTTCAGCGCCAGCCGCCGTGCGGCTTGTCGCCAACCGTTGAAGTCGGTTTCGCTGTCGAGGATGATGGTGTGCATCAAAACCCAAATCCGAGTTGCGTCGCCTTCGGCTTGAACCGCTCTACCAATCCGGCCGCATCGAGCAGGCGTGCCGACGGGCGATGGTCGCTGAGAACGATGAACGGCAGCGCCTTGTTCCTGGGGATGTGCAGCCGCGCCAGATCGGCCACGCGGATCGAGGTGACGCGGCGTGTCGCGATGATGCGGTCGACCGCCTTGCGGCCGAAGCCCGGTACGCGCAGCAATTCCTCGCGGCTGGCGCTGGAGACGTCGAGCGGAAAGCGCTCGCGGTGGCGTAGCGCCCAAGCGAGCTTCGGATCGATGTCGAGCGGAAGCATGCCGCTTTCGTGTCCATCGACGATCTCGCCGACATCGAAACCGTAGAACCGCATCAGCCAGTCGGCTTGGTAGAGCCTGTGCTCGCGCACCAGCGGCGGCGCGATCAGCGGCAGGGCGCGGCTGGCATCGGGGATCGGGCTGAATGCCGAGTAATAGACACGCTTGAGCCGGTAGGCGCCATAGAGGTTGGCGCTGGTCTTGAGGATGGTCCGATCGCTTGCGCTATCTGCGCCCACGATCATCTGTGTGCTCTGGCCGGCCGGTGCAAAGCGGGCAGGCCTTGCTTTTGTCGCAGGCTTTTCCGCGGCTTCGTCGAGCTTCAGCCGTAGTCGTCCCATCGTGCGGCGGATCGCGCGGACGTCCTTCTCCGGCGCAAGCTTGGCGAGACTGGTCTCCTCCGGCATCTCGATGTTGATGGAGAGGCGATCGGCATATCTGCCGGCTTCCGCAATCAGCGCGTCGTCGGCTTCCGGAATGGTCTTCAGATGGATGTAGCCGCGGAAGCGATGCTCCTCGCGCAGCTTGCGCGCGACGGCGACTACTTGCTCCATGGTGTAGTCGGCGCTGCGGATGATGCCGGAAGAGAGGAACAGTCCCTCGATGTAGTTGCGGCGGTAGAAGTCGAGCGTCAGTTTCACCACCTCGTCGACAGTGAAGCGGGCACGCGGCACGTTAGAGGAGGCGCGGTTGACGCAATACAGGCAGTCGTAGTTGCAGGCGTTGGTGAGCAGCACCTTCAGCAGTGAAATGCAGCGGCCGTCCGGGGCGTAGGAATGGCAGATGCCCATGCCTGGCGCGGTCGAGCCGAGGCCCTTGCCGTCGCTGGAATCCCGCTGCTCGGTACCCGAGGACGCGCAGGAGGCGTCGTATTTCGCGGCATCCGCCAGGATCTCCAGCTTGCGTTGCACGTCCATCGTGAATCCTTTTGATTTTGCTAATGAATCAGAAAAGTCCGCAATCCGATTGACTCATCAGGGTCTGTTAGCTTTATATTAGAACATACCATGAACAATTGAGCCAGTCGCTGGTTCTCTGTTCAGGCAGTGACGGCCTCAAATTTTCAAGTTGAAGGAGCGGCGCATATGAATGGCGCACGCACGGGTACGCTTGCGTCTCTGCGCGGCAGCATCGCGCGCATCGAGGCGCCATCGGAGGCGGCGATGCCGAACCGCATCGCGCTCGGCCACGCGAGCGCGGACGCGATGCTGCGCGGCGGACTTGCGCCGGCCGCGCTGCATGAGGTGTTCGCCGCTGGCCATCAAAGTGGTGCTGCGACCGGCTTCATCGCAGGGCTCGCCGGCCTCATATCGGCGCGCAAGCCGCTGGTGTGGGTGCGGCAGGATTTTTCCGATCGCGAGAACGGCGCGCTGTCGATGCACGGGCTTGCCGAGCTAGGCCTCGATCCGCGCCTCTTGGTCACGGTGCGCGCCGCCGATGTCGACGGCGCTCTGCGCACCGCGGCCGATGCGTTGGCCTGCGATGCGCTCGGCGCCGTGGTGCTCGAGGTCTGGGGCCAGGCGCGCCAGCTCGATCTCGTCGCCAGCCGCAAGCTGACATTGGCTGCGCAAGCCTCCGGCGTCACTGCGCTGGTGCTGCGGATCGCGGCAACTCCGATCCCCTCGACCGCGGAGACGCGCTGGATCGTGCGCGCGGCGCATTCGCCACCCGGCAATGCCGCGAGCCCTTGGGGCGCGCCGCGCGTCGAGGCCGAACTCGTGCGCAATCGTCATGGCCCGGTCGGGCGATGGATCATGGAATGGAAATGTGATGAGTGCCAATTCAGTGAACCGTCGGCGTATCCTCAGCCTGTGGCTGCCACGCCTGCCCATCGACCGCATCAAGCGCAAGCTCGCGCAGGACATCGCCTCGCAAGCTGATGCGCACAACGTTGTGCCAACTGACACACGGGAGGTGGCAGGGCTCCCTCTCCCGCTTGCGGGGGAGGGTTGGGGTG